>JBFWSN010000012.1:0-75094 GCA_050248355.1 Dehalococcoidia bacterium | reverse complement strand
AGCTTTGGTCTTGCGACCACATGCGGTATTAGCCCCGCTTTCGCGGAGTTATCCCCCACTTCCGGGCAGGTTCCTACGTGTTACTCACCCGTTCGCCACTTTCAACCGGCCGAAGCCGGCCTCACGTACGACTTGCATGCATAAGGCACGCCGCCAGCGTTTATCCTGAGCCAGGATCAAACTCTCCAATGAAAACCGGCCGCGTCACAGGTGACACGCCGGTGAAGAGTCGATCAATCGTTACCGGACAGGACACCTCAACCCCGCCACGCGTGACCGCGCGCCGAGGGCTCGGCAGCCTGTCCAGGATTGACGGGAATCCTGTTACTGCTTCTGTCTGCTATCCAGATGTAAATGTGCATGCCAACTCGAATCTCGAGTGGCGTCCAGAGAGCGTATCCAGATGACTGGACAATGTCAACCGGCGGGCCCGCCCCTCAAGGCTCTGCCGCCGGTATCGCCCCAACGCATTGGGCGCGTCTCAGTCCAGTAACAATACGCACTCTCGCTACAAGGGTCAACTGCCCGATCCGTTGCGTCGTAATTGAGGGCGCCCTCGGCCTGAGGACCGTCGCGCCCGGGGGCGCCGCTAGCCCGCCGTGGCCTCGCGGCGCCCTCGCACACGGCCCCACAGGCGCTCGAAGTCCCCGTTCTCCCACGAGACGAGCAGCTGCGCGGCGATGCCCACGCTCGAGTAGACGCCGGACAGGATGCCGACCAGCAGCACCAGGAGGAACTCCCGGATCGTCGACCCGCCCAGCAGCATCATCGTCAGTACCGTCAGCAGCACGGTGATCGAGGTATTGAGCGACCGCCCCATCGTCTGGACGAGCGCGGCGTTTACGTTCTCCTCTAACCGTGCGTTCGGCGCCAGGCGCACGTTCTCGCGGATGCGGTCGAACACGACGATCGTGTCGTGCACCGAGAAGCCGATCACGGTCAGCAGGCCCGTGACGAACATGAGGTTCACTTCAAGCCCAAACAGCTTCCCGAACAGCGAGAACACGCCAAGGACAATGATCACGTCGTGCAGTGTCGCCACGATCGCACAGGTCGCGTAGCGGAATGGCTTCGGCACCGTCGAGAAGGCGAAGGCGATGTAGCCGAGGATGAACGCCGACGCGACCACGACGGCCACGGTGGCGTTGCGCACGGCGGCCTCGGAGACCACCGGCGACACAGTCGAGAACTCCGGGACCTCGAAGTCACCGAAGCGGGCCTGCAGGGCGTCCTCGATGTCACCGCGCTCACCCGGCGCCCGCGGGCGCGGCGTGGCCACAGGCGTGGCCTCTCCGGTAGCGCCGGGCGTGGGGGACGCGGCGGGGGTCCCGGTCGCGACCGGGGTCGGCGTCGCGAGCGGCGTGAAGCCGCGGGTGTCCGAGGCGGCGATGTAACCCGTGACATCGCCGGCCTGCACCCGGTACACCGCGCCGTCCGGGCAGGTCGTGTGCTGCTCCAGCACCCGCGCCTCAGTGCCGCTGGGGACGGTGCCCGCTTCGATGCCGAGCCGGCATGGGTCGCCGCCCTGCACGGCTCGCAGCGCCACGGCGCCCGTAGATCCCTCGCGGCCGACCACCAGCGTCCCGATGCCTACCTCGGGCGTTGCGGTCGCCGTCGCGGTCGGCGTCGGAGTGGGCTCGGTGTCACCGAAGCTCCCGGCCGGGACATCGAGCGTCTTCGTGCGGATCAGGAACTCGTTTGCGCCCGTTGACTGGATGCGGGCCTCTGGATGACCGAGGTTCGAGAACTCATCGCGCAGGTCGGACTGGCTCACCGGGTTCGTGAACCGGATGAGCATGCTGCTGCCGGACGTGAACTCGATGCCCGGCTTCAGCGCAGGCGGGATGGCGAGCAGGATCAGCCCCAGTACGGCGGTGAGGCCGCTGCCGAGGAACAGCCATTTTCGGATCGATACCAGGTCGATCGTCTTCATCCGTCTCCCCCTGCCGGGGACGGCTCCCCGATCGGCCGCATGTCCGCGCCCAGCCATTCCGACTGCCGCGAGATCGAGGTCCCGATGAGCAGACGCATCAGCGTCCGCGTTACGAAGATCGCGGAGAACATCGACACAAGAACGCCGACCGCCAGCGTCAGGGCGAAGCCCTGCACCAGGGGCGCTTCGAAGGCGCCCAGGCCGGGAATCGTGAGCCCACCGCCCAGGACGTACAGGATCAACGTCGTGATCAGCGTCGTGACGTTCGAGTCGCGGATGGAGGGCCAGGCGCGCGCGAAGCCCGCCTCGATGGCCGCGGCGTACGAGCGGCCCTCGCGCATCTCCTCTTTCAGTCGCTCGAAGACGAGGATGTTCGCGTCCACCGCCATGCCGACGGATAGCACGAACGCGCCGATCCCGGCGAGCGTCATCGTCACCGGAATGAGTTTGAAGATCGCCAGCGCGAGCAGCGTGTACACGACCAGCGCCACCGAGGCCAGGATGCCCGGCACGCGGTAGTACAGCACCATGAAGAGGATCACGATCAGCAGGCCGATCTGGCCCGCCACAACGGACTGCCGGACGGCGTCGTCACCGAGGGTTGCGTCGACGTTCTGCTCCTGCAACACCGTCAGCTGCACCGGCAGCGCGCCGGAGTTCAGCTGGACCACCAGGTCGCGCGCGCCTGTGCGCCCGTCCTGCGTCGAGAGCGGCAGGCCCGTGATCGTGCCCTGCTCCTCAATCACAGCGTTCACGTTCGGCGTCGCCAGTGACTCATTGTCCAGAAAGATGCCGAGCGGCTGGCCGATGAGGCGCGAGGTGATCTGCCTCGATAGCTGGCTGCCGTCGCCGTTCCACTCGAACTGCACGACCGGACTGCCGACCGGGTCGGCGCCGACGAACGCGTTGGGCTTCAGGAAGCGCGAGGTCAGCGCGGTCGGCGTCCCATCGAGTTCGCCCATCGCCTGGAACCACTGCCCCGAATCGTCGCACGGCTGTGCCAGGTCGGGGTACGGGGACGGACCCTGCTCGCAGAACTGGAGCAGCGCCGTGCGGCCCAACAGGTCACGAGCCTCTTCCGGGGTCAGGCCGGGCAACTGCACCGAGATATTGGAGTCGCCCTGGCGGGTGATCTCGGCCTCCGCGACACCGGATGCGTCGACGCGCTTGCGAAGCACCCGGATGGTGCCATCCATCGCGTCACCGACGTCGCCCTCCGTGCCCTCGGGCAGCGATGCGTCGAGCAGGAGACGGGTGCCTCCCTGGAGGTCGAGGCCGAGGCGCATCGTCTTGCGCTCGAAGTCGCCGATGGTGATGCCCTTGCCCGAAGGCCACGGCACCGCGGACGGCAGCCAGCGGTCGGGCTCGCTGGGCCAGACGATGATGAGGGCGCCGATGGAGAGTGCGGCGATGATCGCCAGCGGCCAGAGATGTGCGCGCATCGGCATCAGTTTGCGCTCGCCTTCCCCGCATCCCTCGCCCGCTCCGGGTCGTCCGATGCGCGCTTCGAAACCGACGCCACCGCGTCGGCGGTAGCGCGCAGCATCACGCCGGGCGCCGCTTCGAGGGTCAGCTCGAGCGGGCCCCGGTCCTGCGTCCGGATGTCACGGATGACCGCGTAGAACCCGCCGGTCGTCAGCACCTCGTCACCAACGTCCAGCGACGAGATGTCGCGACGGCGGCGCTTCTGTTGCTCGATCACCGGACGCAGCAGGATGAAATAGAACGCGAGGAAGATGAGAAGCGCAAGGAAGATGAACTCGGTCACGGCGAGTCTTCGCCGCCCACGGCCGCGGGCTCGGATGCCGGCCGCGCCTGCACCCAGTCCGTGCCTTCGAGCTTCAACAAGTCCGACATGCTGTCGAGGCGGTCGACGTACAGCGTGCCGTTGATGTGGTCGACCTCGTGCTCGAACGCCTGCGCCAGGAGGCTGTCCTCGGCGCGCATCCGCACTTCCTTGCCCCGCTCGTCGAGCCCCCGCACCACGACTTTCTCCGAGCGCGTGATCCCGGACGCACGGTAACCGGGCACCGATAAGCATCCTTCGCCCTCAAGGCGACGCGACCCGTTCCGCTTCACAATCACCGGGTTGATGAGCGCGAAGGGCTCCTCATCCGGCATCCCGAGGACGATCACCCGCAAGGGCACACCGATCTGCGGCGCGGCGAGCCCGACGCCCTGCGCGGCGTACATCGACTCGATCATGTCCACGATGAGCCGGCGGATGGAGTCATCCACCTGACGCACCTTCTTCGCGGGTTGTCGGAGCACCGGATCGCCGAGATACCGGATGGGACGTACGGTCACGACCTCGATTGTAGGTCACATCCCCGGAAGCGTCTCCGGCGTGGCCGTCGGACGTAGACTCGACGGATGCAGCGTGATTCCTCTGTCGCGCCAGACGGAGCCCCGCGCCGCGAATGGGCTCTGGTCACCGCCGCGCTCGGGTCGCTCCTGCTCCTCCGTCGCGACGCCTGAGGCGCTACCATCCCCTCATGCGCGCGCTGCTCTGTCGCTCCCTCGAAGACGGCATCGACGGCCTGCGTGTCGAGGACGTCCCGCCCCCGCCGCTCCCGCCCGACGGCGTGCGCATCGAGGTGCACACGGCCGCGATGAACTTCGCGGACACGTTGCTGGTGCGCGGCCGCTATCAGGAGCGGCCGGACCTGCCGTTCGCGCCCGGCCTCGAGGCTGCGGGCACGGTCCTCGAGGTGGCGCCCGGCGTCCAGCACGTCCTGCCGGGCGAGCGCGTCGTCGCGCTGCTCGACCACGGCGGCTTCGCGGAGGAGGCGGTGGCGCGCGCCCTCGATGTCGTGGCCGTGCCCGACGGGATCGACGATGTGACCGCCTCCGCCATCCCCGTCGCGTACCTCACCTCATACCTCGCGCTCGTCGAGCGGGCGCGCCTGCGCGCGGGCGAAGTGCTCGCGGTGTTCGGCGCCTCGGGCGGCGTGGGTCTTACCGCCGTCGAGGTGGGCCACGGACTTGGCGCGCGTGTGGTCGCCGTCGCCTCCTCGCGCGACAAGCTCGCGACGGCCCTCGAGCGTGGGGCGGACGACGCGATCGCCTACACCGAGGAGGACGTGGCGGCGCGCATCGGGGAGCTCGCGGCCGGCGCCGACGTCGTGTACGACCCGGTGGGAGGTGACCTCTTCGATGCCGCGATGCACGCCATCAACCCTGGCGGGCGCATTCTCCTGGTGGGCTTTGCCAGCGGCAGCGTGCCTCAGATCCCCGCGAATCACCTGCTGGTAAAGGACGCTTCGGCGCTCGGCTTCAGCATCGGTCAGTTTCGCCGGCACCAGCCGGAGCGAGTACGCGCGGCGCTCGGCGAGCTGCTGCGCATGACCATCGAGGGCCGCCTGCGTCCGCTCGTCTCGCGCGTGCTGACCCTCGATGAGGCCCCCGAGGCGCTGCGCGAGCTGCAGGCGGGCCGCACCATCGGCAAGCTGGTAGTGCGTCTGCGTTGACTTATGTCACTGCCGCTGGGTCGACGTCGACGACCCAGCCGGGCGGCAACTCGATCTGGCGGACCAGCGCGGCCGGGTCGATCCCCTTCAGCAGCAGTCCCCAGCGGTACCGTCCGCGCACTCGCGCGATCTGCGGCGGCGTCGGCCCCAGGACGTCGATGTCCGGCAGGCCCGCCGCCAGCCGGCGGAGCTCCTGCCGCACGCGGACCGCCTCCTCGAGGGCGTACTCCTGACGCGCGTGGGCGAACTGCAACCGCACGAGGCGCACGAACGGCGGGTACCGGTGCTCGCGCCGCCAGGGCAGTTCGTCCTCGAAGAAGCCGTCGACATCGTTGGTCGCGGCGGCCTCGATGGCCCGGTCGTCCGGCGACAGCGTCTGGATGATGACGCGCCCGAGGCGGTCGGCGCGGCCGGCCCGCCCGGCCACCTGAGATAGCAGCTGGAACGTGTGCTCTCGCGCGCGGAAGCCGCCCGCCCACAGCGAGTAGTCCGCCATCACCACCCCGACCAGCGTCACGAGCGGGAGGTCGAGGCCTTTCGCGACCATCTGCGTCCCCACGAGCACGTCCGCCTCGTGGCGCATGAACCGCCCGAGGATCGCCTCGTGCTGGTCCGCCGTGCGTACGCTGTCGCGGTCCCACCGCTCGACGCGCGCGGCGGGGAAGAGGCGGCGCACCTCCTGCTCGACGCGCTGTGTCCCCGCGCGAGCCGGCCGCAGCGCCCCGCTGCACTCGCGGCAGCGCGACTGCAGCGGCCGCGAGCGATTGCACTGGTGGCAGACAAGCCGGCCCGGCGGGTCATGCAGCGACAGCGACACGTCGCACGAGGGACATAGCGGCGTGTGGCCGTTGGGGCACAGCAAGTGCCCGAAGAGGCCGCGCCGGTTCAGGAAGAGGATCGCCTGCTCGTCACGGTCCAGCGTCTCCCCCAGCGCGCGCAGCAGCTCTTCCGAGAACAGCGAGCGCGCCCCGCGGACGTCCACCACCTCGATCTCCGGGAGTTCTTCGGCGGGCCAGAGCCATGTCCCGCCTCCGGGCTGCGGCACCGGCCGCAGACGCCTCGGCAGGTCGAGGCGGAGCATGTCGCCCTCGGCGGCGGCGAACCACTGCTCCGCGTCCGGCGTCGCCGTGCCATAGATCACCGCGGCGCCCGCCAGCTCGCCGAGGCGTGCGGCGACCGTCCGCGCGTCATAGCGCGGCGACGGCTCCTGCTGCTTGAACGTCCACTCGTGCGCTTCGTCGACGACGATGAGACCCAGGTCGGGCTGCGGCGCGAACACCGCGGACCGCGAGCCGATCACCACGTCGTAGTCGCCGCGGGCGGTCGCGTGCCACTCGTCGTACGCCTCCCCCAGGCTGAGCCCTGAGTGCAGGACGCCGACCCGCCCCGGGAACCGCTCGAGAAAACGGCGCACCGTCTGCGGCGTCAGCGCGATCTCGGGCACCAGCACGAGGCCGCGCCTGCCACGCTCGACCGCATGCCGGAGCGCATCGAGGTATACCTCGGTCTTGCCGCTGCCCGTAACCCCCTGCAGGAGGATCCGCGTCCCGTCCGCGCGGTCGATAGCCGCACGTACGGCTGCCGCCGCCTCTCGTTGTTCAGCCACCAGCTCCACCGCGCCACGTTCGGCGACGAGCACGTTGCGCAGCGGGTCGCGGCGCTGTAGTTCCTCCTCGACCGCCACGACGCCGGCCGCGCGCAGCGCCTCGAGGCCTTCCCGCGCGCCGTCGCCGAACCGGCGCGCCAGTTCGGTGACGGGGATGCGCTCCTCAGGCCCCGCGGCCAGCGTTTCGAGGAGCGCGGCTGCCGCGGCTTCCGCGCGCGTCCGCGTGAGCGCCCGTGCCAGCCGCTCTGCCTCGTCGCGGTCGATGGCGAGGCGCACGTCTCCGCCCTCCCGCGCGAGCGCGCCCTCGGCGATCAACGTCTCGACGGCGGGCGCCCCCCTCGCGATCCGCGCCACCTCGTCGAACGGCCGAGCACCGGTCATCTCGAGGAGCGCCCGCAGCGCGCGCGCCCGCCTCGACGCGCGACGGCCCGTAATGCCGGCCGCGTACCCGCTCGCCGCGTCAGCGCCAACGGCCAGTCGCACGACTTCGACGACGCGAGCGCGTCCGCGCGGACGCGTCAGCGAGTAGCGCCGCTCCGCCAGCCCGCGCCGCACGAGTGCGTTCATCGCGGCGTCGAAGCCGCGCGCACCGATGACCTCGCGCAGGTCCTCGACCGCCGTCGGAGTCCCGCTCAGCAGGTCGTACAGGCGCTGTTGCCGCTCCGACAGCGCCTCCGCAGGAGCGGCCCCGCCTCGTACGAGCGCCGTGCGAGGCGCCTCGCCGGCGCCGGGCGGCAGCATCAGCGCCACCGCATCCCAGGGAGGCGCAAGGTAGTAGTCAGCGAGCCAGCCCGCCAGCTCCAGGCGCGACCGGTCGATGCGCGCGGCCCCTTCGACGGGAGGCTCCAGCTCCCGTGTCTCGCCCGAGTAGCCGGGCAGGTCGGTAGGGCCGTCCGTCACTACGCCCTGCAGCGTCCGCGCCCCCCAAGGCACGTGCACGACCTCGCCGGGCCGGACCTGGCGTCCGGGGGGCACCCGGTACGTGAACGTCATGGGGCTTGGGCGCCCGCTGTTGACGGCCACCCGCACGTATCGCGCTCTCGCCGAGCCAGTCACCGCCGCATCATAGACAGCCAGGCCGGTCCCTGCGGTGAGGCAGCGGGCTCCTTCATCTTCATCCCCGCGACGGGGCTTCGAGGTGCGCGACACGGCGCGCGACTACGATCGGACAAACCGCCGCGCGTTGCAGCCCAGCCATCGCGCACCCGCGTACACTGGGCGGCGTGGACTCTACGGGCACCGATGCGTCCCTGTTTGCGTACATATGGGGCATACGAGGGCCCGCCCGGAGTACCGTCTCCGCACGACCGTCCGAGGCTGGAGCGGCGCCATGATGGGGCTGCGCTCCACCTCGCGCGTGCATCCCGGCCGCCCGTTTCCCCTCGGCGCGACGTGGGATGGAGCGGGCGTGAACTTCGCCCTGTTTTCCGAGCACGCGACCGCAGTCGACCTCTGCCTGTTCGACTCGGTCACCTCCGAGGCCGAGCAGGATCGGATCCGCCTCACGGAGCGTGAGGGCGGCGTGTGGCACTGCTACCTTCCCGACGTGCGACCAGGGCAACTGTACGGATACCGCGTCTCGGGGCCGCACGACCCGGCCGGTGGCCACCGGTTCAATCCCACGAAGGTGCTCCTCGACCCGTACGCCCGGGCGGTGGAGCGCGCGAACGTCTGGAACGATTCGCTGCTCGGGTACCGCCCCGACCATCCGGACCTCGATCTCTCCTACAGTGACGCGGACAGTGCTGCCTCGGCGCCGCTCGCGGTCGTCGTCGACCCGGCGTTCACGTGGGGGCCCGACCGCCTCCTCGGTACGCCAAGGAGCGAGACCGTGATCTATGAGCTGCACGTGGGCGGCTTCACGCGCCTGCACCCCGATGTCCCCGAGCGCCTCCGAGGGACGTACGCCGGCCTCGCGTCTGCGCCCGTCGTGCGCTACCTCAAAGACCTCGGGGTCACCGCCGTCGAGCTGATGCCGGTGCACCAGCACATGGATGAGCGTTCGGTCATCGAACGGGGACTGAAGAACTACTGGGGATACAACACCCTTTCCTACTTCGCCCCCGACGCCCGGTACGCGACGACCGGACGCGGCGTCGACGCCGTCGATGAGTTCAAGGTGATGGTGCGCACGCTCCACGCCGCCGGCATCGAGGTCATCCTCGACGTCGTCTACAACCACACGTCGGAGGGGGACGAACGCGGCCCCACGATCTCGCTGCGCGGCATCGACAACGCGTCGTTCTACCGGCTGCGGCCCGACAACCGCCGCGCCTACATGGACTTCACCGGCACCGGCAACACGATGAACATGCAGCACCCGCGGGCGCTGCAACTGGTGATGGACAGCCTGCGCTACTGGGTCCTCGACATGCATGTCGACGGCTTCCGGTTCGACCTCGCGAGCGCGCTGGCCCGCGAGTTGTACGATGTCGACCGGCTGAGCTCCTTCTTCGACATCATCGGTCAGGACCCGGTGCTCTCACGCGTGAAGCTGATCGCGGAGCCATGGGATCTCGGCGAAGGCGGCTACCAGGTCGGCAACTTCCCGCCGGAATGGGCCGAGTGGAACGGCAAGTACCGCGACACCGTCCGCCGCTTCTGGCGTGGCGATGGTGGCCAGGTGCCCGAGATGGCGACCCGCCTCGCGGGCAGCAGTGACCTGTACGCGGTCAACGGCCGGCGGCCCTTCGCGAGCATCAACTTCGTCACGGCGCATGACGGCTTCACGCTCCGCGACCTGGTCTCGTACGACCGCAAGCACAACGAGGCCAACGGCGAGGAAAACCGTGACGGCAGTGACGAGAACCTGAGCTGGAACTGCGGTGTCGAGGGCGAGACGGCGGAGCCGGCGGTCCTCGATATCAGACGCCGCCAGATGCGGAACTTCATCGCCACCCTGTTCCTCTCGCAGGGCGTGCCGATGCTACTGGCGGGGGACGAGTTCGGGCGCACCCAGCGCGGGAACAACAACGCCTACTGCCAGGACAACGAGGTGAGCTGGACCGACTGGCGCCTCGAACACTGGCAGGAGGAACTCCTGCGCTTCACGCGGACGATGATCCGGCTGCGCACGGACCATCCGGTGCTGCGCCAGCGGCGCTTCCTCGAAAACCGAAACGGCGGCAGCACCGAGCAGCACCCGGCGCTCTGGCTCCTCCCGGAGGGCGGAGAGATCGACGGCGAGCTGTGGGGCGACCAGAGCCGCCGCGCGTTCGGCCTGCTGCTGAATGGGGATGCACTGGCACGTCCCGCCGGCGACGGGTCGTCACACTCCGCGACGACGCTCCTCGTCCTGCTGAACGCCTCGGACGCGAGTGTCGACTTCGTACTGCCGGCCCGCCGCCGTGGGTCAAGGTGGCACCGCCTGGTCGATACAGCCGAGGGCAGCGCCCCGCGCCGCGCCGATCTCGACCCGTACCCGCTGCAGCCCCGTTCGCTGGCGGTGCTCCGGCTCGGACGCCGAAAGGGATGACCGCATGAAACTGCCGCGACCGCAGGACCTGCTTCGACGCCTCGGACCCGAGCGTCCCTCGCGGGTGATCGTCGATGCCGTCTTCCCGAGCGTGGACGAGGGTCGCTACCCCGCGAAGGCGGCTGCCGGAGACCCGGTGTTCGTGCACGCCCACGTGCTCGCGGACGGCCACGATGTCCTGCGCGCCGTCGCCCGTTACCGGAACGCGGGTGAGCGCGAATGGCGCGAGGCGCCGCTCCGCCTGACCGTGAGCGACGAATGGGAAGGCCGCTTCCAGGCGGGGCCGCCGGGTGAGATGGAGTTCACCGTTCTGGGCTGGGTCGACCGCTTCGCGACGTGGCGGGCCGACCTCGAGAAGCGCATCACCGCCGAGTGGGAGGTTACCGCGGAGCTCCTCGAGGGCGCGGCGCTCGTGCGCGGCTTCGCGGAGCGTGCCGATGGGGACGCGGCGCGCTCACTGCAGCGCTTCGCCGCCCGGCTCGATGGGGACGGCACCGACTACGCCGAGCGCATCGAGGCCGCGCTCGACCCGCTCCTCGCGACGCTCGCCGAGACGCACGACCCCAGGGACGGCGCCTCAGAACACCCGCCACTCCGTCTGATAGTGGAGCCGCAGCGTGCCCGGTTCGGGGCCTGGTACGAGTTCTTCCCTCGCTCGGCCGGCACCGACCCCCTGCAAAGCGCCACGTTCGCCGAGGCGGCCGGCCGCCTCCCGGACATCGCGGCGATGGGGTTCGACGTGGTCTACCTGCCACCCATCCACCCGATCGGGACCACCGCCCGGAAGGGCCGCAACAACGCGCTGGTAGCAGCGCCCGGCGATCCCGGATCTCCATGGGGCATCGGCTCGCCCGACGGCGGACACATGGCCGTCCATCACGAACTCGGGACCGTCGAGGACTTCGACCGCTTCGTCGAGGAAGCCGGACGCCACAACCTCGATGTTGCGCTCGATCTCGCACTTCAGTGCTCACCCGACCATCCGTGGGTGCGCGAACATCCCGAGTGGTTCCGCCACCGCCCGGACGGCAGCATCCGCTACGCGGAGAACCCGCCTAAGCAGTACCAGGACATCTACCCGTTGAACTTCGACACCGAGGACTGGGCCGCGCTCTGGCTCGAGGTGCGGAAGGTCGTCGAGTTCTGGATCGGCCACGGGGTCCGCATCTTCCGCGTCGACAACCCCCACACGAAGCCCTTCCGTTTCTGGCAATGGCTCATCGCCGGCGTCCACGAGACACATCCGGACGTGATCTTCCTGTCCGAGGCGTTCACCCGGCCGAAGGTCCAGCAGTCGCTCACGAAGCTCGGGTTCAGCCAGTCGTACACCTACTTCACCTGGCGCAACACGAAGGCGCAGGTCGAGCAGTTTTTCACCGAGCTCACACAGCCCCCGCTGCGCGACTTCTTTCGTCCCAATCTGTTCACCAACACCCCGGACATCCTGCACGCGTACCTCCAGGAGGGCGGCAGGCCAGCGTTCCTCGTACGGCTCGTGCTCGCTGCGACCCTCGGGCCGTCGTACGGCATCTACAGCGGCTTCGAGCTCTGCGAGAACGTCGCGGTCGAGGGGACCGAGGAGTACCTGCACTCGGAGAAGTACGAGGTCAAACCACGCGACTGGGATGCGCCGGGCAACATCAAGCCGACGATCGCGAGGCTGAATGCGCTCCGCCGCGAGTACGAGGCGCTGCAGTTCAACCACCGGCTGTGGTTCCTGCCGACCGATGACGACCAGGTGGTCGCGTGCATCAAGCGGCCGCCGCTTGGCGGCCCCGACATGCTGATCGTCGTGAACCTCGACGTGACCACGCCGCGCGACGCCTGGTTCGGTCTGCCCCTCACGGGGCTCGGCCTCTCGCCGGACACACCGTTCGTGGTGGAGGACGTCCTCTCCGGCGTCAGCCAGACATGGACCGGCGAATGGAATCACGTCCGCCTCGACCCCGAGGTCATGCCTGCCGCCATCTTCGCCCTGCCAGGAACCCCCGAGGAGCCCCGATGAGTCCGCTCGAGGACGACCCGCTCTGGTACAAGCACGCCGTCGTGTACGAGATCCCCGTCCGCGCGTTCTTCGACAGTAACGGCGACGGCATCGGCGACTTCCGCGGCCTGACCTCGAAGCTCGAGTACCTCGAACGCCTGGGCGTCGATTGCCTGTGGTTGCTGCCGTTCATGCAGTCCCCGCTCCGCGACGGCGGCTACGACGTCTCCGACTACACCTCGATCCACCCGAGCCTCGGCACGATGTCCGACTTCAACCGCTTCATCCGCGAGGCCCACGAGCGCGGGATCCGCGTGATCACCGAGCTGGTGGTCAACCACACGTCGGATCAACACCCCTGGTTCCAGCGCGCGCGACGCGCCCCGCGCGGCTCGGCGCTCCGAGACATGTACGTCTGGAGCGACAGCGACCAGAAGTGGCCGGAGACCCGGATCATATTCACGGACACCGAGACCTCGAACTGGGCGTGGGACCCGATCGCCGGCCAGTTCTACTGGCACCGCTTCTTCTCGCATCAGCCAGACCTCAACTTCGACAGTCCGCGGACGCGCCGCGCTGTCGAGAACCTCATGCGGTTCTGGTACGACCGCCAGGTGGACGGGCTGCGCCTCGACGCCATTCCCTACCTCTTCGAGCGTGACGGCACGAACAACGAGAACCTCCCGGAGACGCACACACTCCTGCGCCAGTGGCGCAGCCTGGTCGACGCGCGCTACCCGGGCCGAGCATTCCTCGCGGAGGCGAACCAGTGGCCGGCCGACGTCGTCGCCTATTTCGGCGAGGGCGACGAATGCCACATGGCCTACCACTTTCCGCTCATGCCGCGCATGTTCATGGCGCTGCGGCAGGAAGACCGTCACCCGATCGTCGACATCCTCGCGCAGACACCGGAGATCCCGCAGAACTGCCAGTGGTGCCTGTTCCTCCGCAACCACGATGAGCTGACGCTCGAGATGGTCACAGCCGAGGAGCGCGACTACATGTACTCGGTGTACGCCGCGGACATGCAGATGCGCCGCAACCTCGGCATCGGGCGCCGGCTGAGCCCGCTGCTGAATAACAACCGGCGCGCCATCGAGCTGTTGCACTGCCTCCTCTTCACGCTCCCGGGAACGCCGGTCCTCTACTACGGGGACGAGATTGGGATGGGCGACAACATCTATCTCGGCGACCGGGACGGCGTCCGCACACCGATGCAGTGGTCGGCGGACCGCAACGCCGGCTTCTCTACCGCCGACTCGGCGCGGCTCTACCTTCCGGTGAACACGGACCCGCAGTACGGCTACCAGGCCGTGAGCGTCGAGGCACAGGAGCGCAGCCCATCGTCGCTGCTGAACTGGATGCGGCGCATGATCGCCGTGCGCAAGCAACGCCGCCGCATCTTCGGCTCCGGTTCGCTGCACTTCCTGCACCCGGAGAACCGCCACGTCCTCGCCTACCTCCGCCACTACGAGGGCGAAGTCGTGTTGATCGTGGCGAACCTCTCGCGCTTCGTGCAACCCGTCACGCTCGACCTGAGCGCGTACGGCGGTTGCCAGCCCATCGAGGTCATCGGCGGCGGCGCCTTCCCCATCGTCACCGACCAGCCGTACTTCCTGTCGCTGGGCCCGCATGCCTTCTACTGGTTCGACCTCGTCCCGCAGTCGGAGCCGATCGTCGTTACCGCTGAACCCGAAGGCGGCGTCGACATCGGAGTGGACGGCGACTGGGATGCCGTCTTCCGAGGCGAAGCGCTGCGGACGCTCGAGGAAGAGGTGCTGCCGCGCTCAATGCCACCGCAGCGCTGGTTCGGTGGCAAGGACCGCACGATCGCGGAGGTCCGCCTCGCGGACGCGCTCCCGCTCACGGCGGGCGCCGCTCCCTCGTGGCTCGCGCTCGTCGATGTGACGTACGTCGGCGGCGATTCCGAGACCTACGCGCTGCCGCTCGCGATCGCGCTCGGGCAGGCCGCGCGTCGCGTCCGTGACGAGTCGGCGGCGGCCGTGCTCAGTTCGGTCTCCGGCCCCCGCGGCCGCGGCGTGCTCTACGACGGCCTTGCCTCGCCCGAGGTCGTGCGCCAGCTGGTGTCGATGCTGCGGGAGGGCCGCACCATCCGCGGCCGGCACGGCCAGCTACGGGCAGAGCCGGCGCGCGCGTTCGACGAGCTGTTCGACGCGCTCGAGACGCGGCCCGCCGTGCAGACCATGTCCGGCGAACAGAGCAACACGTCCGTCCGCATCGGCGAGCAGGTCATCCTCAAGCTGTTTCGCCGTATCACGCCAGGTCCTCATCCCGAGGTCGAAGCGGGACGCCACTTCGAACTCGTTGGCTTCGACCGCGCTCCGCGCCTGGCCGGGACGTTCGAGTATGCGCCGCGCGAGGGAGATCGCTCGACGCTCGCCATCGCGCACGAGCTCGTCTGGAACCAGCGCGACGGCTGGGGCTACACCGTTGCCGAGCTCGCGCGCTTCCTCGCCGCCGCGGATGCTATCCCCGAGGTGCGCGACGAGCCGCTCGACCCGAACTACGTGGAGTCGGCGCGCGTCCTGGGTCAGCGCACGGCCGAAATGCACCTCGCCCTCGCGGACGAACGCGGCCTCGAGTCGTTCCGCCCCGAACCCCTCGAGGCCGACGACGTCGACGTCGTCGCGAACCGCATCACCCGCCGTCTGCGTGCGCTCGCGTCCGCCCTCGACCGCGTCCGCCCTGACCTCGCGACCGCGGAAGGGGACGCGGTCGACGTGCTGCGCGCGGCGGCAGCCCGCCGTGGCGGATGGCGACCGCGTCTGCCACGCGGACGCGCACCCCTCGGGCACAAGATCCGTTGCCACGGGGACTACCATCTCGGTCAGGTGCTATGGGCGCTCAACGACTTCTATATCGTGGACTTCGAGGGGGAAGTCGGCCTGTCGCTGGAAGAGCGGCGCGCTAAGGCTTCTGCCCTCACGGACGTTGCCGGCATGCTGCGCTCCTTCGACTACGCTGCGACGTTCGCCATGCGCGAACGGTCTCGCGAAATGCCCACCACCGAGGCCCTCGTCGCCTCCCTCGAGCCGGCGACGGCACGCTGGGTACGAGAAGCGGGCGCCGCGTTCCTCGACACCTATCGCGCGGTCGTGGAGGGGGCCGGACTGCTGCCGGAAGACCCTGAGCGCTTCGATGCGCTGCTGCGGCTCCATCTCCTCGACAAAGCGCTGCACGAACTGGAGTACGAACTGGCGAACCGTCCCGACTGGATCAGCATCCCGCTCCGCGCCGCCGCGGACCTGCTCGGATCGAGCGCCTCATGACGGGCGCCCACCGCGAGCCCGTCCGATGGCTCACTGACTACGATCTGCACTTGCTCGCCGAGGGCACCCACCTCGAAGCGTACGACCGCCTGGGGGCGCACCCTGTCACCATCGAGAGCGAGACCGGGACGGTCTTTGCCGTGTGGGCGCCCAACGCGCGCGCTGTGTCGGTCATTGGTGACTTCAATGGCTGGCAACCGGATGCCCACCCGCTGCATCTGCGGCCGGAGGCGGGCATCTGGGAAGGGTTCGTTGCGGGGGTGTACCCGGGGGACCTGTACAAGTTCTCCGTGGTGCAGGCGGACGGTGCCACGGTACAGAAGGCCGACCCCTACGCCTTCTTCTCGGAGCAGCGACCGCGGAGCGCCTCGGTCGTCTGGGATCTCGATCAGTACCGCTGGGGCGACGCCGCATGGGTCGGACGCCGGGCGGCCACGCACTCCCGCGAGGCGCCAATCGCCATCTACGAGGTACATCTCGGCTCCTGGATGCGCCTGCGCGAGGAGGAGGACCGCTGGCTCACCTACCGCGAACTCGCCCCGCGCCTCGCGGACTACGTGAGCAACCTCGGATACACGCACGTGGAGTTGCTGCCCGTCACCGAGCACCCATTCGACGCTTCGTGGGGCTACCAGCCGCTCGGTTTCTTCGCGCCGACGAGCCGCTTTGGGACGCCGGACGACTTCATGTTCTTCGTCGACACCCTGCACCGGGCCGGCCTGGGCGTCATCCTCGACTGGGTGCCGGGCCACTTCCCGACTGACGGCCATGGGCTCGCGCGGTTCGATGGCACGTACCTCTACGAGCACGCCGACCCGCAGCTCCGCGACCACCCGGACTGGGGCACTTCCACCTTCAACCATGGACGCCGCGAGGTCTCGAACTTCCTCATCACGAGCGCGCTGTTCTGGTTGCGCCGGTATCACATCGACGGCCTGCGGGTGGACGCCGTCGCTTCGATGCTCTACCGCGACTACTCGCGCAAGGAAGGCGAGTGGATGCCCCACCCCGAGGGCGGGCGCAACGACCTCGACGCGGTGCGCTTCCTGCAGCGCTTCAACGAGACCGTCTACCGGTACCAGCCGGGCGTCGTGACCATCGCCGAGGAGTCGACGGCGTGGCCGCTCGTCTCCCGCCCCACCGACGTCGGCGGACTCGGCTTCGGCTTCAAATGGAACATGGGGTGGATGCACGACACGCTCGAGTTTATGGCCCGCGACCCCGTGCATCGCGGGCATCACCTCAACAACCTCACGTTCGGGCTGCTCTACGCCTTCAACGAGGACTTCGTCCTCGTCTACTCACATGACGAGGTGGTGCACGGCAAGGGCTCCATGCTCGCGAAGATGCCGGGCGACGACTGGCAGAAGTTCGCCAACCTGCGCCTGCTCTACGGCTACCAGTACGGCCACCCGGGGAAGAAGCTGCTCTTTATGGGCTCCGAGTTCGGGCAGTGGTCGGAGTGGCAGGAGTCCCGCGACCTCGACTGGGACCTGCTGCAATACGACCGCCATCGAGGGCTCCAGCAGTGGGTGCGAGCCCTGAACGAGCTGTACGGCTCTGAGCCCGCCCTCTACGAACTCGACGGTGAGGGCGAGGGCTTCTCCTGGATCGACGCGACGGACAGCGCCCACGCCGTGGTGAGCTTCCTGCGCAAGTCGAAGGGCGCCGCCCGCGCCGTACTCATCGTGTGCAACTTCACGCCCGTCCCTCGCCCGGGCTACCGCATTGGCAGCCCGCTCCCGGGCGACTGGGAAGTGCTCCTGAACAGCGACGAGGCCCGATGGGGCGGGAGCGGCTATCCGGTCGCTGCGCGCTTCCAGGCGGCCGCTCACCCCATGCACGGGCATCCCCAGTCGATCGACCTGACCCTGCCGCCGCTTGGTGTGCTGATCCTGCAGCCGGTCTCGCAGGGCGACCGCGGATGACGCGCTTCAGCATCGTCGTGCACGGCCACCAGCCGCCCGGTAACTTCGACTCGGTGTTCCAGCGCGGCGTCGCGCAGTGCTACCTGCCGTTTTTCGAGCTGCTCGAGGAGTTTCCGGCCGTCCGCGTGACGGTCCACTTCTCTGGCAGCCTCCTCGAGTGGCTCGAGCGGAACGACCCGCGCGTCATCGAGGTGCTGCAGCGCCTCGTCGCCCGGGACCAGGTCGAGCCGGCGGCGGCCGGCCTCTTCGAGCCTGTCCTCGCGCTGCTGCCGCAGGGCGACCGGGTCAACCAGCTGCTCGCGCACCGCGCCATGCTCCGACGGCTTTTCGGTGTCGACACGCACACGGGTTGGCTGACCGAGCGCATCTGGATGCAGGAGATCGCCGCCTCTCTGCATGACGGTGGCATCGGCGTGATGCCGCTCGACGACCTCCACTTCCTGTCCGCGGGCCTGGCCCTCGAGGATCTGACGGGGCCGTTCCGCACCGAGTACCAGGGCAAGGCAGTCGCCGTCGTCCCCGCCGTCGAGGAACTCCGCATGAGCATTCCCTGGCGGCCCGTGCCGGAGGTGCTTGCGACGCTGCGCCGGCACGCCGCTCGGGGCGTCCCGCTCCTGACCTTCGCCGACGACATCGAGAAGTTCGGCATGTGGCCGGGCACGTTCGACGCCGTGTATCGCCAGGGATGGCTGCGCGACTTCTTCGAGGGCCTGACCGCGCTTTCCGAGGTGGAGACGGCGCCGCTCGGCCAGGCGGTGGCGGCGCTGCCGCCGGGCCCACGCGTGTACCTCCCCGATGGCAGCTACCCCGAGATGCTGCGCTGGTCGCTGCCCCCCGAGGGGCAACGGCGGGCGCGGGCCACGCAGGCCCACCTCGAATCGAACGGGCTGTGGGACGAGGTCCGTCCTCAGCTCCGATCCGGCACCTACTTCCAGTTCCTGGCGAAGTACCCGGAGTCGAACCACATCCACAAGCGGATGCTGGACGTCAGCGCGCGGGTCGCGAGGCGACACCCCGCACGCTCCGTGCGACCCGACGCGGAACTCGCACCGGCTGTGTTCCACCTGTATCGCGCACAGGCGAACTGCGCCTACTGGCACGGCCTCTTCGGCGGCACGTACCTGGCGCTGTTGCGGCAGGCGCTGTTCCGTTCGCTCCTGCGCGCCGAGCGCGCACTCGAGGCGGAGGGCGTGGCCGTCGCCCCGCTCCGCGTCTTCGACCTCGATGCCGACGGCGTCGAGGAGGCGCTCCTGTCGAGTCAGGCGCTGACGGCGTGTGTCGCGCCGGCCGACGGCGGCTCGGTGGTCGAGTTGTCCGATCGCGCCGCCGCCGTAAACATCGTCGACACGCTCGCCCGCCGCCCCGAGGCGTATCACGAGGAAGGCGACCGGGCGCCTTACCCGTACGACCGAGGGCGGCGCGGCTGTTTCCTCGATCGCCTACTCCCCCCGGGCGGCCCCCCACCGCGCAGCCTGCCGGTGATCGATCAGGGTGACTTCACGGGCCGCACGTATGACATGCGCACCCGCCGGCGCGACGGCCGCCCCGAGATCAGCCTCAGCCGCACGGCGGCCGCGCCCGGAGGCATCGTGCGCATCGAGAAGGTGCTCGCTTTCGAGGGGGACGGACGGACACTCCACGCCCGCTACCGCCTCACTGGGGTCGAGGGCGGGGTCCACGCGCGGTTCGCCGTCGAGCACAACCTCGGCCTGTTCTTCGACGAGTACCCGCGCGGCGAAGTCCACCTCGGCGAGCGCACGCATACGCTCCAGCGGGGCGGCACCGTGCGCCGGGCCGTCGAGGCGACGGTCGGGCTGGCGGGCCGTGGTATCTCTGTACACATGACCGTGAGCCGCGACGCCGACATCGATGTACGCCCGATCGCGACCGTCTCGCAGTCGGAAGCAGGCTTCGAGGAGATCCCGCAGTCGCTGGCATGCCTGTTCAGCTGGCCGCTGCGCCTCGGCCCGGGTGAGACGTTCGAGGTCGATGCGTCACTGAGCTTCAACGCCGATCCGGAATCCGCCACCGCATGACGTGGATTCAACGCCTCGGCGCGTGGCCCGAGGGTGATGGCGTGCGGTTCCGGGTGTGGGCGCCCACCGCCACGCGCGTCGAGCTACGAGTCGAGGGCGAGGGCGCGGGCGCGCAGGTCGCGCTCCAACCGGCGGATGACGGGTACCACAGCGTCCACGTCGCCGGTCTCGCGCCCGGCACGCGCTACTCGTATCTCCTCGACGGCCACGGCCCCTACCCGGACCCCTGCTCCCGATTCCAGCCGGACGGTGTCCACGGTCCCTCCGAGGTGATCGATCCCGCGTTCCAGTGGACCGACACGGCATGGCAGGGCCTGCCGCTCGCCACACTCGTGACCTACGAGCTGCACGTCGGCACGTTCACGCCGCAGGGCACGTTCGCCGCCGCGAGGGAGGCCCTGCCCGCGGTCGCCGACCTCGGCGTCACGGCCGTGCAGTTGCTGCCTGTGGCCGACTTCGCGGGCAACCGCGGCTGGGGCTACGACGGCGTCGCCCTGTTCGCGCCGGCACGCTGCTACGGGCGCCCCGAGGACCTGCGGGCCTTCGTCGACCGCGCCCACGCGCTCGGCATGGCGGTCATCCTCGACGTCGTCTACAACCACTTCGGCCCGGACGGCGCGTACCACGCAGCGTTCAGCGAGCAGTACTTCAACCCGAACCACCAGACGCTCTGGGGTTCGGCGATCAACCTCGATGGCGCAGGCAGCGAGGCCGTACGCGCCTACTTCATCGAGAGCGCGCTCCACTGGCTGCACGAGTACCACGTCGACGGGTTCCGCCTCGACTCGACCCATGCGCTCATCGACGCCGGGCCGCGCCACTTCCTCATCGACTACGCGAACGCCGTGCACTCGGCCGTCTCAACGCGGCACCGCCCCCTCGTGATCGCCGAGGATCACCGCAACCTCGACACCCTCCTGCTTCCCCCGGAGCGCGGCGGCTACGACCTCGACGCGGTGCTCGCCGACGACCTCCACCACGAGGTGCGCCGCATCGTCGCGGGAGACAACGAGGGCTACTACCAGGACTACCGGGGCGCCGCCGACGACCTCGCGACCTGTCTTGAGCGGGGCTGGCTCTATGTGGGACAGCACGCGCCGTACTGGGGCGAGCCACGGGGCACGGATCCCGGCGACCTCGCGCTGCCGCACTTCGTGCATTGCCTCCAGAACCACGACCAGGTGGGAAACCGACCCTTCGGCGATCGCCTCACTGCGACCGCACGCCTCCACGCCGTCCGCACCGCCACGGCGGTGCTGCTCCTCTCCGCGGCCACCCCGATGCTCTTCATGGGTCAGGAGTGGGCCGCCTCGGCGCCGTTCCAATTCTTCACGGACCACAACGAGGAGCTGGGGCGGGCGGTCACCGAGGGCCGGCGATCCGAGTTTCGCGCCTGGGCAGCATTTCGGGACGAAGCCACCCGCGACCGCATCCCCGACCCGCAGTCTCCGGCGACGTTCGAGCGCAGCAAGCTCGACTGGGACCAGCGCGAGCGTCCGCCTCACGCGGGCGTCCTCGCGTGGCATCGCCGCCTGCTCCAGCTCCGCCGCGACGAGCCCGCGCTTCGCTGGACCGAGGACGCCACGCAGCGCGCCCGCCCCGTTGACGAGGACACCATCGCCCTCGAGCGGTGGAGCGGCGGTGCGGCTATGCTCCTCGTCGCGCGGCTCCGTGGAGACGCCGCGACCCTCGAACTGCCCGAGCTGTCGAACGGACGATGGACACCGGTACTGACCTCGGAGGACGCCGCGTTCGCCGACGACCCCACGCCGATCGAGGTCGACCTGAGTACCGGCCGCTGCACCTTCGCACGCCCCGGAGCGGTGCTCTTCCGCCTCGATCCTCCGTGATGCCGCGCTTGCCGCGGAACGTCCCTGCCAGCACGTACCGCCTGCAGCTGCATCCAGACTTCACCTTCCGCGACGCGGAAGGGCACCTCGACTATTTCGCGGACCTCGGCATCACGCACCTGTACCTCTCGCCCGTCACCGCCGCAGTGCCGGGCAGTACGCACGGCTACGACGTCATCGACCCATCGCGCGTGAACCCCGAGCTCGGGGGCGAGGACGGGCTGCGCGCACTGGCGAGCGCCGCCGGGGCGCGCGGACTCGGCCTGATCCTAGACATCGTCCCCAACCACATGTCGACATCGCACGAGAACTGGCGCTGGGCCGACGTGCTCCGCCTCGGCAGGGGATCCCCGTTCGCGCACTGGTTCGACATCGACTGGGAGGCCCGCGACGAGGTGGCGCATCGGGGGAAAGTCCTGCTCCCCGTCCTGGGTGACGACCTCGAGACGGTCCTCGCGCGCGGCGAACTCACCGTCGATCACGACGCCGGCGGTACCTGGATCCGCTATTTCGAGCGCCGTTTCCCCCTGGCGCCCGGCACCGAGGCGTCATCCTCGACTGAGGGGCTCCGCTCGCTCCTCGAGGCGCAGCATTATGTCCTCGACTACTGGCGCGCAGCGAAGTCCCACGTCGACTACCGCCGCTTCTTCACCATCGACGAGCTGGTCGGCGTCCGTGTCGAGGACTTCGATGTGTTCACCGGGACCCACGCCCTCTTCGGGCAACTGGCCGCCGAGGGCATGATCGCCGGCGTGCGCGTCGACCACGCGGACGGCCTCTCCGACCCGACCGAGTACTTCCGGCGGCTGCGGGCGCTCCTCGGAGCGGACGCCTACATCGTCGCGGAGAAGATCCTCGGCCCCGACGAGCGTCTTCCCGAGGGCTGGCCCATCGAAGGCACGACGGGCTACGAGTTCATGGCGGATGTCGCCGCCCTGCAGACCGACGATGCGCAGCGCGAGGCGATCGAGGCCGTGTACGTCCGCGACACGGGCCGCGACACGCCGTACGACGACCTCGCCCACGAGTCGCGGCTGCGCATCCTCGATGGCTCGCTCGCCGGCCCGCTGCAGCGGGCCGCACGGCAATTGCACCGCGCGCTCGGGCCGCAGCCCGCGCTCGAGGCGTTCAGCGCCGCCATCCGCGCGCTGCTCGCGTGCTTGCCCGTCTACCGCACCTATCACACCGAGGCGGAGATCGACCCCGGTGCCAACGCCGTGATCAAGGAAGCGACGCGTCGGGCCCGCCTCCGGCACCCCAAGGTCGATGCCGGCACGCTGACGAGTGCTGCCGCGGTCCTCGCCCGCCCCCAGCCGGGTGCGCGGATCGCCGTCATGCGGCTCCAGCAGCTCATGCCGGCCGTCGCCGCCAAAGCGATCGAGGACAGCGCTTTCTACCGCTATATCCCCCTGCTGTCACTAGACGAGGTGGGCGGCGACCCGGTGCAACTGCGCGTGGACGCCGCGGGCTTCCACGCCCGGAACTCTGAGCGCGCCCGCCGCTGGCCAGCCTCGATGCTGGCCACGGCGACGCACGACCACAAGCGCGGCGAAGACGTGCGCGCACGGCTCGGTGCCCTGTCGGAGCTGCCGCGGGAGTGGGCCGCGTTCCTCGGCGCGTTCCACGCGGCCGCGGGCCCCGCGCCCGCTGCCCTCGAAGGCTACCGCGCCGCGCAGACGCTGGCGGCGATGTGGCCCGAGGAGGCCGGGCCCGAGGCAGAGCGCCTCACGGACCGCCTCGCCGCCTACCTGGTGAAGTCGGCCCGCGAGGCCGCCGAGCGTACCTCGTGGGACGCACCCGACGCCGCGTACGAGTCGTCGCTCGAGGCGTACGCCGCGGCGGCCGTCGAGGCGATGCAACGCCTGCCGGTGGAACCGCGTGGATGGCTGTCGCGCCTCGCGCGGCACGGGCTGGGCAACACGCTCGCCCAGGTGCTCCTCCGCGTGTGCGCTCCGGGCGTGCCGGACACCTACCAGGGCGCCGAGTTTCGAGACGACAGCCTCGTCGACCCGGACAATCGACGCGCCGTCGACTATTCCGCGCGCGCCGCCGTCCTCGCGCGCCTCGACCCCCTCCTCGCAGACACCCCCGCCGGCTCGTCGGCCCGCCGGGCCGACGTCGAGAGGCTCATGAGGAGTGGAGCCGCAGACGAGGTGAAGCTCTACGTCCTCGCTCGCTCGCTCCGGCGGCGGCGAGAGCTGCATCCGCTGTTCATCACCGGCTTGTACCGGCCGCTCGACGTGCGGGGCCCGCATGCTGCGCACGCGCTCGCGTTCGCCCGCCGCCTCGATGACCGCTGGGCGGTCGCAGCGGTGACCCTGCACCCCGCCGGCCTGGAGAGCGCGGCTGGCGACCCGCCGGACTGGGCCGAGACGGCGCTCCTGCTCCCCGCGGAGCTCACGATGCCGCTGGAGGACGCGCTCACAGGCGCCGTCCACCGCCCGACCGCGACAGGCGCCGGCGGTATGCTGCCCCTCAGCGCCGTTCTTGGCACACTTCCGGTCGCGCTGCTCGAACCCGCGAGCCCGTAGCAGGAGGCGCTCGATGCCCCCGGTGTCGTGTCCCGACGCGATGGTGGCCGTTGACCTCGGCGGTACGCGTCTGCGCGCCGCCGTCTTCGACGCCGCCGGCAACGAGCGCTTCCGCGCGATCACGCCCACACCCGCCGCAGACCCTGCTGCCCTCGCGGCCGCCCTGGTCGAGGCCCGCACAGCCGCCGAACGTGAGGGACTCCAGGCCACCCGTGCGGTCGTCGGCGTGCCCGGCTGGGTCGACTACCGGTCGAACCGGACGGTCACGTTACCCAATCTCCCGGCCTGGGGGAGCATCGACGGCCCCGCGCTCTCGCACGCTACCCGCCTCGAGGTCGTCTTCGGGAACGACGCCGACTTCGCCGCGCTGGGCGAGCATCGTCACGGCGCGGGACGCGGTGTCGACGACCTCGTGTATGTCACATGCAGCACCGGGGTGGGCGCGGGCGTGGTGCTCCGCGGGCGCCTCGTGCGCTCCCACCGCTCCATCGCCGAGATCGGGCACTCCATCATCGACCGGACGACGGGCGAAACCGTCGAGGAGCTGGCATCGGGCACGGCGCTCGCGCTCCGCGCTGGCATGCCGGCGGAGGTCGTGGCCACGAGGGCCGCCTCCGGGGACCCGGAAGCGGCGCGCCTGTTCCACGATGCTGCTGACGCGCTCGGGATCGGCGTGCTCAACATGGTGTTGCTCTTCGGCCCCGAGCGTGTGGTCATCGGCGGCGGCATGTCAGGAGCGGGCGACTTGCTCCTCGGTCCGGTGCGACAGCGCATCGAGGAGGGCCGCTCTCCGCTGCTGGGACTGCGTCCGGAGGATGTCGTCCTGGCGGAGCTCGGCCAGGCCGTCGGGCTCCTCGGAGCGTTCGCCTACTGGGAAGACGAGTTCGCGGCCGGCTGAGGCACCCCCGTCACGCCCCACCCACGAGCGCGTCGAGGTAGCGACGCGACCATCCGGAGACGTGCCCCGCATCCACCCGCTCGGACAGGCCCCGCCAGCGCGCTCGCCGCTCATCGAGCGGCATCTCGAGCGCCCGCTCCATCGCTTCCGCGATCCCGTCGAGGTCGCCGCTCGGCACGATCAGCGCCTCCCGCAGTTCCTCGGCCGCCCCGCAGCCATCCGTGAGGACCAGCACGCCTGGCGATTCGGGACGCTGCACGGCGACGTACTCCTTCGCCACGAGGTTCATGCCGTCCGAACGTGACGTGACGAGGCAGACCTCGGCGTCTCGCAGCGCGGCGGCGACCGTCTCGGCGGGCAGCACCTCGTTCCGCGCCTCAACGGGCGACGGGCTGGCCAGCCCGCTCAGGCGGGCGACGAGGCCGTCGACCAGCAGCCGCTCGGCGCGGTAGTCCGGAATCCCCTCGCGCGACGGCGCGGACCACTGCACGAGCAGGGCCTCGTCTCGTAGCGAAGGCCGCCGCTCAAGCAACCGCTCGAAGGCGCGCAGCCGGTCGGGGATGCCCTTCGTATAGTCGAGGCGGTCGAGGCCGAGCAGCACCTGCCGACCTCCTCGCGCCTCGAACGGGTCGCCCGGATGCTGACCGGCAAGCCGCTGCATCCGCTCCGGGTCGATGCCGATCGGAAACGCGCGCACTCGCTCCCCGGCTCCCGGATCGAGGTACGACCGCAGCCGGCTCGCGTCACGCGCCGTCTGCACCCCCACAAGGTCGTACGCCGCGAGGCACGCGGCAACCTCGCCATGCTGCGGGATCGACGCCCACTCGCGCCGCTCGGGAATCGGAATGTGGTGGAAGTAGCCGGTGCGCCCGCGCCACCCCGCCGCGCGCAGCTCGATGCCGAGCGGCACCAGGTGATAGTCGTGCACCCACACGAGGTCGGACGGGCGCAGCATCGGCGCGAGGAGCGCGGCGAACCGCGCGTTCACAGCGCGCCAGGCTGCGTAGTCGTCCGCGCGGACCTCGGCGCGGTCCACCAGGCCGTGCATCAGCGGCCACAGCGTACGGTTGCAGAAGCCCTCGTAGTAGCCCGCCACCTCAGCTGACGTCAGGTCGCAGGTCACGAACTCGATCGTGCCCTCGTCGCGGCGCGTGAGACGGACGGGGTCGTCGTCCGCAACCCCGCTCCAGCCGAACCACACGCCGCCGCGCTCCTCGATCGCCGGGCGCAGCGCGGCCACTAGGCCGCCGACACTCGCGCGCGCACTGCCCGCGGCGGGGACGCGATTCGACACGACGACGAGCCGGGGCGCCGTCAACTCGGGAAGCGCGCCTTCATGACGCGGGCGGCGCGTCGTCGTGCGGTTCGCGAGCTTCGAGGAACGCCGCCAGGCGTCCGAGGAACACCAGCACCTCGCCTGGATCGCGCAGCGCGTACGTCGCGGCGGAGGGCCGGCTGCCCGCGCCGACGACGACGCCGACACCAATCCCACGTACGACTCGCAGGGCATCCTCGTCCGTCACGTCATCGCCGATGCACACCGGCACCGCGAGGTCAGACCGGTATCCGGCCCGGCCCAGCAGCCAGAGGAGCGCCCGTCCCTTGTTCCAGTCGATTTCGGGCAGGAACTCGGTGACGCGTTTGCCGCGCATGGGGCGGAGCATCGGAAACGCTTGCTCGGCTGAATTCACCGTAGCCCACAGTCGGTCGAAGTCCTCCTCGGCGACTCGACGGTCGTGTACGGCCACGCCGAACCGCTTGCGGTCGACCTCCGCGCCGACGACGCTCGCCGTCTCCGCGCGCAGCCGCGCCTCGAGGGCGTCGAGGTGCGGCAGATACGCCACCGCCTCGGCGTTGGGCTCGTGATGGCCGTCGGCTTCGAGGACGTCGAACCCGTGGCTGCCGGCGTACAGGACGCCGTCGATGCCCACCCGCTCGCGGACGTCGTATGCATCGCGGCCGCTCAACACGAGGATGGGCACGAGTTGGACAAGCCGCTCGAGCACGTGCTCCACGCCGTCAAGGAGGCGCGCCGACGCGGGGTCGTCGACGATCGGGGACAGCGTGCCGTCGAAGTCGAGGCAGAGGACGGGGATGAAGCCGTCGATACGGGCTCGGATGGTCTCAAACTCCACCAGCGCCGAGGGAAGGGAATCGATCGGCAGGACCGCGGAATGGTCGGATGGCGCCGTAGACGCCGGTGCGTACTCGCTCCCGCGGACCATACTCCGAGTGTAGCGTTCCAGCCGCGTGTGCTCACACCCCGGCGCTTCAGCGCCCGGGGATGGTCGTGAGCGCGCGGCGCTCGACGCCCGTCGCTCGCCCGCCGTGGAGATCGTCCCGCGCCGTCACAGTCGGAGGACCGGCGTTGCGCCCGCTGAATGGCGCGACGACATCCGAGGGCTCGACCACCGAACCGTCCGGAATCCAACTCGACTCGCCGATCACCGTCACCCGCGGCTCGGCCACGTCCTGGTCCGGCGTCTCGAACCAGCGGTCGCCCACACGCGCCGCGACGCCGATCACGGCGTTCTGGTCGACCACTGCCCGATGCACGAACGCGCCCGCGCCTACGCGCACCCCGGGCAGCAGCACCGAGTCGTGGACCAGGGCGCCCGGCTCGACGACGACGCCCGGGGACAGGACGGAGTTGCGCACCGTCCCGCGGATCGTGACGCCGGGAGATACGAACGCCTGCTGTACCGCCGCCGACCCGGCGATCACTGCGGGCGGATGGGGGTCCGTTCGCGTGAGGATCGCTCGACCCGGCGTCCGCAGCGGGACGCGAGACGGCTCGTCGAGCAGTTCCATGTGGGACTTCCAGTACGCCTCGATGGTTCCGATGTCGCGCCAGTAACCGCGGAACCGATGGCCGTAGACTCGCGCGCCGTCCGCAATCGCCCGCGGGAGGATGTCCCCTCCGAAGTCGTGCGCGCTGCCCTCGTCACGCGCGTCGGCGTCCAGCGCGCGCGCAAGGTAGTCGGGATTGAAGACGTAGATGCCCATCGAGGCCAGCGTGGAGCGAGGCCGCTCCGGCTTCTCCTCGAAGCGGACGACCCGCCCCGTGGCATCGGTCGTGACGAGGCCGTAGCGGGACGCCTCGTGCAGCGGGACATCCGCGACGCTCACCGTCACGTCCGCGTCCGCCTCGATGTGGGTCGCCAGCAGCTCCCGGTAGTCCATTGCGTACACCTGGTCGCTCGCGAGGATCACCACGGCCGCCGTCCCCGGAGAGACCAGACGGTCGATGTTCCGGTGCACCGCGTCCGCGCTGCCCTGGTACCAGTTGCTGGACTCGTCCGTCACGTACGGCTGCAGCACCGTGAGGACAGCCCCGGGCGCATGGAATCCCCACGGCGCGCCACCGCCAAGGTGCTGATGCAGCTCATGCGGCAGGTACTGCGTCAACACGCCGACCCTCGTCAGCCCCGAGTTCACACAGTTGCTGAGCGTGAAGTCGATGACCCGATAGGTGCCGCCGAAGTGCAACGCTGGCTTCGCGCGCCGCTCGGTGAGCGGCCGCAGCCGCTTTCCGTGCCCCCCCGCGAGGACGAGGGCGACGGTGCGATCGAGGATGTCGAGCATACGGGCGTGAGCGTTCAGCGCTGCCGGTGGCATAGTGGCGGCTCCTCTTGGGCGGGCCTGGAACTGGAGCGTAGCCAGACGTATCACCGGCGGGCATAACGCCACGGGCGGCCATGCTTGCAGAACCCTCACGGCCCGCTAGTCGCCGCGGCCGCAGAGCCGCGCTGGCTCAAGGTGGAGCCGTGGCAGAACCTCTCGCGCGCAGAAGTCGATGAACCGCTCCTGCTCGGGGCCCACCTGGTGGAGGTAGACATAGTCGTAACCCGCCTCGACGAACTTCCTGATCTCGTCGAGGATCGGCGCTGGTTCCGGTCCGCATGGCAGCGAGCCCGCGAGGTCGTCCGGTCGGACGAGCGCGGTCGCAGCCTCGAAGTCGAACGGCGAGCGCAGCTCCTGCCCCAGCGCCCCGCCGAGCGCGGAGTTCGGCCACCACTCATGCGCCGTCCGCAGTCCCGCCTCTTCGGACTCGGCCCAGGACACGTGTGCCATCGCGATGCGCGGCTTACCCTCGCCGCCGGCACGCTCGAACGCTTCCACGACCTCCGCGGAAGGCGCCGTCGAGCACAGCCCGTCGCCGATGTCGCCCGCGAGCGCGGCCGACCCCATGCCGCTCGCCGCGACGTAGATCGGTGGCGGCACGTCCGGAACGGTATAGAGCTTGGCCTGCTCGACGACGTAGTACTCCCCGTACCTGCTGGTCAACGACCCCTGCCACAACTCGCGCATCACGTCGACCGCCTCGCGCAGCATCTCCTGCCGGATCTCCGTCGTTGGCCAGTGGTCCCCCAGGACGTGCTCGTTCAGGTTTTCGCCGGTGCCGACGCCGAGGAAGAAGCGTCCCGGCATCATCGTCGAGACGGTCGCCGCCGCCTGCGCGACGATCGCGGGATGGATGCGCACCGTCGGGCACGTCACACCCGTGCCGACCTGGAGGCGGTCCGTCGCCATGGCGATCGCCCCGAGCACGGACCAGACGAACGGGCTGTGCCCCTGCCGCTCGACCCATGGATGGAAGTGATCCGAGATCAGCGCGAACGAGAAGCCGGCCGCCTCGGCCTGCGTCGCATGCGCAACCAGGTCTCGGGCCGGGTGCTCCTCGCTCGATAGTGCGTAGCCGATGCTGACCATCCCGACCCTCTCGTACGTCCGCCTAGTGGTGCGACCACGGTACGCAGCGGCATGCCACCCCCGTGTTAGCGCGCCTCGCGACGGGTATCACCGCCGTGCCAGTCGTGGCGCCTTTGACCCGTCCGTGATCTGTGGCAGGCGGGCGTCACAGAACCGCAAGGCGCCGGACCGTATCGTCGGTGCCGCCAGGAGGAGGTGACCCATGAACGAGCGCGAGGTCCCGCTCAAGCGAGAAACGCAGTCCGCCGACTCGAACGATGGTGCGGACATCCCGTCGCCGGACGCCACGCCCCTCTACACGCGTCAGTCCGAGGCCGAACGCCCCGAGACCCAAGCCGAACTCAGCGAGACACCCAGCCTTCCCGACTCCTTCGGTGAGCTCGTGAAAGGCCTCTCCCAGAGCGTCGAGGAGGGCGGGCTGCTGTCATACGCACTCGCCGAGCAGTTCGGATCCCTCGAGCACTGTGACCTCTGCGAGCGTCCCATCATCGAGGTGCCCACGCTCGCCGAAGCGATCGCCGGCCAGTACGGCGCGGCTGACGAGGGGCGACTGGTCCTCGAGGATGCGATCCGGCGCTCGACCCTCGAGCAGGCGAACGAGAGCTCCCCGAACTTCTGCAGCTATCACGGCCAGATCACCAGCGAGTAGGGCACTCACCGGCCGACGAAGTGCTGGATCGCCTCGAAGTAGTCCTGCAGGCCGGCCCACAGGAGGTCGTTGTGGCCTGCTCCGGGGATGATGAGCAGCTCACGCTCGACGTGCGCGAGCATCTCGTACAGGTCGACGGCCTGCTGCAGGGGGATCAACTCGTCCCACTCGCCGTGGATCACGAGGAGCGGCATCTGGATCGAGCGGATCTTCGCCTCGTGCGCGGCGACGAGCGCAGCACCCTCGCCACTCTCCACGTCGAAACCAAAGCGCTGGAGCATCCGCCGCAGCCCGCCCGCCCCGCTCTCCACGATCAGACCGCCGATGCGCTCCGAGACGTGCGCCGCCACCTCGAGCGCCGGGTGCGTGCCGAGGCTCCGTCCCATGACGAAGCGCCGCTCGCTGAACCCCAGCCCGTCGAGGTGCGCGTGGAAGAACGCGGTCACGGGATGCGCGTCGGACACGAGGTGCTCGACGCTGGGCCGTCCCGTGCTCCGTCCGTAGCCTCGAAACTCCGCGACGAACAGGTTCGCCCCGGCCTGCCGGTAGAGCGGGGCAAGCGCGTCATGGTCGCCGGCAACCTCGCCGTTCCCGTGGAAGTACAGAATGGTCGGCAGCGATGCATCGAACGCGTAGAGCCGGGCGTTCACCGTGGCGTCTGGTCCCACCTCGATCGCCAGGTCCGAGGCGCCGGGCGGCGGCGAGCTCGGATCCGGCCGCGGATAGAACATCATTCCGCCCGCACCCACAAGGTCGAGCAGCGCGTAGTTCGGCGCCATTTCAGGCATCAGTCGACCTCCTGCTCCCCGAAGCGACCCAAGGAGCATCACTCCAATCAGTCTTCGGACGGGGGCGCGTACAGCACCGGCAGCGGGGGGATGTCGAGCCGTCCGAGGCCCGCCGCCAGCTCCTCGACGGTAAACGTCCCGTCCTTGACCAGCGTCTTCTCCGCCGTGAACGAAGGGAACCAGCCCACCGCACCGTGCTGCGCGAGGAACGTCTGGCCCGTCACCGTGGCCGCGTCGGTGCACAGGGACGCGATCAGCACCGCCACGTCGTCCGGTGACTGCGCCACCGCCGCCGCCCCCGGGCTGCCCTCTACCATCCTCGTGAGCGTCGCTGCCGGGTTCACCGCGTTCACGTTGATCCCGAACGGCGCGAGGTCCCTCGCGACGACGTTCGTGAAGCCGAAGATGCCCCCCTTGCCCGATCCATAGCCGGCGCTGCCCGGCGCCCCGACAAGACCTGCCCTCGATACGAGGTTGACGATGCGGCCCCAGCCCTGCTCCTTCATATGCACGCACGCGTGGCGGGTGCAGTTGAACGTCCCGAACAGGTGCACGCCCACGACGCGGGCGAACAGATCCGGACTCATCTCCCAGATCGGCGCGCCGGCGACGATGCCGGCGTTGTTCACGAGGATGTCGATGCGTCCGAACGCGTCGATGGCTGTCTGGATGATGCGCCCCGCCGATTCGAATTCCGACACGGAGTCGAAGTTCGCCACAGCCGTACCGCCGGCCACCTCGATCTCGCGCGCCACCACCGCCGCCGGCGCATCGTCCGCGCCAAGCCCATCGAGCGCCGCGCCGAGGTCGTTCACCACCACGCTCGCCCCCAACTCCGCGAGCTTGAGCGCCGTCGCCCGCCCGATGCCGCGACCCGCGCCAGTCACCACCGCGACCCGCCCGTCCAGCCTCGTCTCCGGCATCGTCTCCTCCGTCCGCGCTCGCCGCGCCCCCGGTGTCGCGACCACGCACGCGATGCTACAGTGCTCGCGGCCACGACACGCGAGTCCGCTTCGCGGGAGGCGGTCGCAGGGCACAACGGACCGATCCGGGATCGCCTAGCCCCTGCCTCCGTTTCGCCTCGCTCTGCAGCCCGGCCACCGAGGCCGGCTGGCCGTATCAACGGGCATCAGTAGGGGGAAGGACGAGCATGGCATTCACTCCGAATCCGGCGGTTCAGTACACGAAGGACGGGCGCAAAGCCTGGATCCACCTGAACCGTCCCGAGGCGATGAACGCGATCAACAGCGACCTCTCGGCCGGCGTCCTCGACGGCATCGAGGAGTTGAACGACGACGACGACATCCTCGTCGGCATCATCATCGGCGAGGGCGGTCGCGCCTTCTGCGCCGGCGCCGACCTCAAGGCGATGACCCAGCGCGACCAGGCCGGCCCGAGCACCGCTCGCAAGCCCCTCCCCGGTCAGAGCTTCCTCTCGCCCGACGGCATGTTCGGCGCCATCCACCAGTCCCGGAAGCCGATCATCGCGGCCATCGACGGCTGGTGCCTCGCCGGCGGCTTCGAGATCAGCATCATGTGCGACATCCGCATCGCCACCGAGCAGTCGAAGTTCGGTCTGCCCGAGCCCCGACGCAGCCTCCTCGCCGGCCCCGGCCTGAACAACCTCTCGCGCATGATCCCCATGGGCGAGGCGATGCTCATCCAGCTCGGCGGCGGCCACATGGACTCGCAACGCGCCTACCAGATCGGCCTCATCCAGAAGCTGGTCCCGGACCGCGAGGCCCTCATCAAGGAAGTCAACGCCGTCGCCGACGAGATCCTCCTCGGTGCCCCGCTCGCGGTGCAGGCCATCCGCCGCATCGTCCGCATCGGCCGCAACGTTCCGCCTGAGTACTCGCAGTTCCTGGCGGAGCCCTACAACGAGATCACGAACGCTTCGGAAGACCGCCTCGAGGGCCCCAAGGCCTTCGCTGAGAAGCGCCTCCCGAACTGGAAGGGCCGCTAGGCCCTCCAGCAGTTCGCACGAACAGCGAAGAGGCGGGCCCGGGAGGCCCGCCTCTTCGCTTCCCCTTCAACACGACCGCTGTCATTGCCCGCGAACGCTGCCAAGCCGTCCCCACAGTCACGCGAGGTCCGAGCGGGCCCGCGGAAACGGAGTCGCTACAGGCCGCTGGTGATCATGGCGTACACGATGTGCCCGTCCGGCAGCCAGCCGAGCAGCTTGATCTGACGTCCCAGCGGCCGGGTCACCAGCTCGTACGCCCCCGACCCGTCGAGCCCCACGACCACCATCCCGTGGTCGTCGCTGCCGATGTACGCCACCTGCTTCGAGTCCGGCGACCACACGACCGATGAGGTATCGGGCCGGACGCCTGTCTGATCCATCCCCACCCCGGTCAGCACCCGCCAGGATCCATCCGCCTGCAACTCGAACAGCCCGAAGACGGTCAGCGCCACGAGCCGCAGGCCGTCCGGTGAGCGGCTGAGCGTGACTTCGCTTCCCCACCCGCCGGGCGAGGGCCGCCGGTCGGTGACCACCTCGACGTCGCCGGACACGGGATCGAGGCGCCACAGCCTGTCCCCCACGACGACCTCGAACGTGCCGCCCGGGCCGTGCGTCGCCCGCGACGTGCGCCCGACAGTGACCGGCCCGAGGTCTGCGTACGGGAAGCGATGGACGGTCTGCGCGGGTACATCGACCGTCACGAACGCGTCGCCGTCCGGGAACAGGACCCGCGAGCCGTCGGGAGACATCGTCAGGTGCAGGCCCTTGGTCTGCTCGCTCGTCGCGACCGCGGGGACAACCTGCCCTGTATCGACGTCGAGGAGGTGCAGCGACACGTCCGGCTTCTCGGCGCCCGGCACCCAGTACCCCGCGACCGAGCCGTTCGGCGAGATCGCGCCCGCCGTCGCGAGCGCCGTCTCACGGACCGGCTCCGTCTGTTGCGGCAACGGCGTGACCGCTCCGTCCGGCAGCGAGGCCCACGCCCACCCGGCGCCCTGGTCGAGCACGAGCGCCGTCGCGGCGTCCCGGACGGTCGCGAGCTGCGCCTCGGGACGCACATACCCGAGCACCGTCTGCGCCAATCCGTCCGGCGCGACCGCCACCACCGGGCTCATCCGCCCGGAGGTCTGACGCACTGCGATCCGGTTCCCGTCCGGCGACGGCGCGACCGTGAACGCCGTCGCAGCGCCCCATTTCCCGGCGGCGAGCACCCGAGGCGCCTCGAGCCCGCGTACGCTCAACAGCCCCTCGGGCGAGGACAGCAGGTACCGTACGCCGTCGACCGCCCCGAGGCTCCTGCCACCATCGACCGTCCGCACGATCGCGCCGCTCTCGAGGTCGATCACGTCGATCCCGCTCTGGCCGCCGTCGCAACCCACACAGCTCTGCCACTGCTTGAACAGGGCGCGCCCGTCCGCCGAGACCCACATCGGCCCGTACGCGTAGTGCCCGTCCGCCGGCTCGACGGTGAGCCGCACCGTCTTTGTCCGCACATCCACGACCTCGATGCTCGTCCCGGGCGGGTAGATCTGCCCGTCCGTCGTCTCGAAGCGCGACAGGATCAGTGACTCTCCGTCGGGCGACCATGACAGCGAGGTCAGCCACTGCACCTGCGCCGAGGCGTCCGGCATCGGGTAGGAGGCGACCACTCCGCCTTCGGGGCGGAGCGGGAGCGCCTCGTCGCGGTCGAACACGGAGATCTTCCCGCCCGGCTCAGCCGGGTCCCACCACGCCAGCGCGAACTGACCTCCGTCCGGCGAGATCACGGACCCGGGCGGGGCTTGCACTCGGCCCCCAGCGACCGCATCGAGGAGGGGCGGTGCGACCGCCGATCCAACGTTGATCCGGACGACCTCGTTCCTCGGCGCGGAGCCCTCGCTCGGGCGTGCCTGCAGGACCGCGATCGCCCACGTCGAGTCCGGCGCCCAAGCCGCGCTCTGGAGCGGCAGCTCCACATCGAGCGGGAGCGGAGCGCCATCGCTCGCCAGCAGCATCGTGCGCTCGCCACCGATGAGGACGACGCTGGAGTCCGGCGCCCAGCTGACCGGCCCCGTGTCGAGACGGCTCGTCCCGACCTCGACCAGCTTCGCCCGCTCGGCGTCGTAGAACCGGACTCGCTTCGGCACGTCGTAGAGCCGGTCGATCGCGACGAACGCGCGTCCGTCCGGGGCGCCGTGCAGCGATACCGGCATCTCGACCTCGAACAACGGCGTCACCAGGCCGGTCGTTGGGTCGCCGGCGACCACCCACTCGCTGCCCTCGCGAGACTCCACCCAGACGACGCGGGCGGGCTCGCCCGCCCTCGCCCCGGGAATCCACGCCATCCCCCAGCTCTCGAGGGCGTCCCACCGCACAGCATCGGCCGGCCGGTCGATGCCAAGCACCGCGAGTTCGTGCTCGATCGCAGGCACCGGCAGCCCGGGCCTCGCGACGAGGCCGGACTCGCTTGTCACCGCCCACACGAGCGGCCCCGTCTCCACAGCCTCGCCCGCGATCCGCAACTGCCCGTGCCAGTTGCCCGCAAGCGGGTACGTCACCGTCCCGCTCCAGCGCAGCACGCCCGGCGCGTCGGAGCGCCGCAGCGGCACCAGCAGCTCCGCTGGCGCGTCAGGCTCGTCCAGATCGAGGGCCAGCGCGACCTCGATCCGCTCCGCTGGCACGTCGTCCCACGCACGGCGCACGCAGTCCTGCGCCTCGACCGTGACCGTGATCGCCTCGCCCACCGCGACGGTCGGCCCGGGCCCTGGATGGAACATCTGGATGAAGGAGCACCCCGCGGGGAGCGGCGGCAACACGAACGTCGGCGTCGATGTCGCCGTCGGCGCGGCGGCGGGCGTTTCCTCGTCCGGCGGCTCTCCGCCGGCTCGCGAAGACATCACCATGGCCGTCACGAGGATCGGCGCGGCGACCGCGGCCGCCCCCCACAACACGAGCACGCGGCGGTCGAGGCCGGACAGGCGATGGAGCGATAGGCGCACGGGGGCGGGCCTCCTCACACGACAACGTCCGACCTCGCCTCGAGGTTCCCGCGCCCCGCTGCGCAACGTACTACACTGCACGGATGCCGCAACGAGGAGCCACGCCCATGCCCTGCACCGCCACGACGTCCGCACGTCAGGGCCGTCGCGCGTGACCACCGAGCCCGAGAACCCCTCCGAGGTCGTCGTCTCGATCAAGAACGTCACGGCGCAGCTGAGCAGCGTGCCCGGCCAGTTCATCGTCACGATCCAGACGAACCACGGCGACTTCGAGGCGGTGTTCGTGCCAGTGCAGGGGCGCACTGCGTGCGTGATCTTCATCGGCGACGAGGGCGCGCAAGGCGTCTATCGCGAGCTGAGCGAAGCGCTCGCGGAGGAATGCGGCATCAGCTCGCTGCGCCTGCGCCCACGAGTCGCCGGCGAGTTCACCGACGGCCTGCTCGACACCATCGCGGCCTGCTCATTCCTGAAGGGCATCGGCGCCGAGACCGCCGTCGTCGTGGGGCACTCGTATGCCGGCGCGATCGCGGTGCGCGCGGGCACGATCTCGCCCTTCATCCGCGCCGTGGTCGCCATTGCGCCGCAGCGCTATGGGACGCAGGGCGTCGAGGAGATGCATAAGCCGCTGCTGCTCATCCACGGGGCCAACGACGACGTCCTGCCGCCGCTGGCCTCGGACGATGTGTACCAGCGCGCGAACGAGCCGAAGGAGATGGTGATCGTCGAGGACACCGGCCACTCATTCGAGGGCCAGGGGCCGCGGCTCTACGCCCTTCTCGACGAGTTCATTCGCAAACACCTCGTCGGCGTGGACGGGCCACCGGGCTCACCGCCTCCGCCCCCACCGCCGACCTCGGAGCAGTAGCGCGGAACTCAGACCGCCGCCATGAGGGCTGCCACCACCATCAGGACAACGGCGATGCTCAGCAGCGACGAGATGAGCAGGAACGGGGGGCTGATCCCTCCGCTGATGCGCTGACCGGATCCGCCCCACTGGCCATCCGGATGTCCCGACGCGCCCGAGCGAAACCCGCCTCCATACACGACCCAGACAGCGGTCCCGACGATCAACCCCAGGCCCAGCAGTATGAGGAGCGTCGTAGCCATACGCGTCCCTCCCTCTCCGCCTGTCAGCAGCGTATGTGCCCGCGCCCCTGGCATCGTCACGGCAGGATGAAGGCCGCGCATCGAAACGCGCCGACTTCATCACGCTGCCGCCAGAGACCCGCGACTCGTACCATGGCGCTCGCGTCGCGGGCGTCACGACACGGCTCCGCGCGCCCCGGGGAAGTGACGGTTCGCCGTGCTCGAGGTGTTCCTGGACGTGGTCTTGCCGGTCGCGCTGGTCGCGATCGCCGGCGGCCTCGTCGGCCGCTGGCAGGACGTCCCGGTGGCGCCAATTTCGGTGCTCGTCTTCTATCTGTTCTCCCCCGCACTGGTCTTCCACTCCCTCGCGACCACCGAGGTCTCCGGGGCGGTTTCAATCCGCATCGTTGGCGTGCTCGCCGCCACCTATGTCGCCACCTACGCCGTGGCCACCGGGTGGTCCGTCCTCGCGCGCCACGACCAGGCGTTCCGAGCGGGGTTCGCGCTCACGGTGATTACGCCCAACCTCGGGAACATGGGCCTGCCGGTCGCCTTGCTCGCCTTCGGACAGCCGGGCCTCGACATCGCCGTGATGAACTTCGTCGCCGGTGCGGTCCTGACGTACACGGTCGGCATCTTCGTGGCCTCGATGGCCTCGGGTACTCGCGTCGACGCATTCCGAGCCCCGTTCCGTTATCCCGTGCTCTATGCCGCCGCGGCCGGGATCGCCCTGAACATCTTCGGAATCGAGCTGCCCACCACGATCGATGCGCCGGCGGAGAGCCTCGCCGCGGCGGCCGTGCCCGCGATGCTCGTCGTCCTCGGTCTCCAGTTGCGCCAGGCCGCCGGCCTCGACCACCTGCTGGACACGGCCATGGTCGTGGCGACCCGCTTCCTCGTGGCGCCGACCGCTGCCTGGGCCGCCGGCACCGCGCTCGGCCTGCGAGGCGACACGCGCGGCACCCTCGTCGTGCTGGCCGCCATGCCCACCGCCGTCGTCGCCACGATCCTCGCCACCGAGTTCCGCGCGGCGCCCGTCTTCGTCACCCGCGCCGTCGTGGCGACAACGCTGGCGAGCATGCTGACGCTCACGGTGCTCATCTCGCTCGTCCGCTGACCGGCACCCCCGAAGCGCCGGGAACCTCACGATCGCAGGATTCGTTGCAGAATGGGATCGATGAATTTGCGGCTGGCGTGTGCTAGTCTGCCGCATCGCCATTGGGGGGCGGGACACCTCGGTGGTCTCGCCGGGGGAAGGGGCTGCGATCGTGCAACGGAACATGCGGATCTTGGGTGTAGGGCTGCTCGTGCTCGTCGCGGCCCTGGGCGCGATCGCATGCGAGAAGCGGGAACCGGTGACCACCCGTGCCACGACCACCACCAGCGGAGGGGGCGGCGGCGCGGCGCCCGTGCGCACGGCCGCGGCGGAAGTCACCTCGATCGAAGGCCCCATGGAGGCCATCGGTGGCAGCGGCATCTCAGGGACCGCGCAGCTCGTGTCGGGCAGCCCCGGCACGAAAGTCACGGTCTCCGTCACGGGGCTCTCCGGCAGTCAGTACGTGGCCTACATCTACCACGGCAGCTGCGAGGGCGCCGGTGAGCGCCATGGTCCCCTGACGGCATTCCAGGCCGCCGGCGCGAACTTCACCTCTGAGACGAGCTTCATTTCGCTGGCCCTCAGCCACTTCGCCGACGAGCCGCACTTCCTCGTCATCCACACCGGCACGAGCGACAGCGTCGGCACCGCCGTCAGCTGCGCGGAACTCGAGAACGCCTCGTAGCGATCGAGGGGGGTCCGCCCCTCCACCAAGCTCGGCAGATCATATGAAGAGGGGAGGCCGCGGCCTCCCCCTTCGCTACTTCCCGAGGCCTCGCCTACTCGTCGCCGGCTGCCATCGCAGGCGACTGGGGCGCCGTGGCCGGCCCCTCCACCCGCAGGTCGGGCAGCCAGTGGAGCCACGACGGCAGGTACCAGTTGCGGTCGCCCAGCAGCTCCATCGCCGAGGGCACGAGGATCAGCCGCACCACCGTCGCATCCAGCAGCACCGCGAAGGCAAGTCCGAACCCGAACTGCTGGAACATGACCAGGTCGCCCAAGGCGAACCCGCCGAAGACGACGATCATGATGAGCGCCGCTCCGGTGATGATGTTCGCGGTCGACCGCAGCCCGAACGCCACCGAACCCGCGTTGTCGTGCGTGTGGTCGTACCGCTCGCGGATGCGGCTCAGCAGGAAGACGTGATAGTCCATCGAGAGCCCGAACAGGATCATGAACAGGAACAGCGGGACCCACGCTTCGATGGTGTCAACCTGCTGGAAGCCAAACAGGTCGGCCCCCACGCCCCGCTGGAAGATGAGCACCAGCATCCCGTACGCGGCTCCCACCGACAGCAGGTTCATGATGATCGCCTTCACCGGGACGATGATCGAGCGGAACACCATCAGCAGCAGCAGGAAGCTCAGGCCGAGGACGAACACGAACACGATCGGCGTGTAGCGGTCGACCTGGGCAAAGAAGTCCGCGTTGAGCGCGGTCTGACCGCCGACGTTGACCTCGGCGTCGACGCCGGCGAACGCCGCCGGGACCATGTCATTGCGGAGTACCTTCAACGCATCGAGGGCCTCGTCGCTCGCCGAGTCGCCCGGCAGCGCAACCGAGATGAGGTAGAGCTTGCCGTCCGCGCTGGGGCCGTCGGTAGGGCCGGGCGCCGGCAGGATCTCGTCACTCGGGTCGGCGATGCGGGCCTCGAGCTGCTGGATGGCCCCGGCGACCGGACCGCTCGTGACGTCGTCCGCCGTCACGACGATCTCCGTCTTGATCGACTGTCCGACGGAGAACTCGGTGTTCAGGATCTCGAACGCCTTGTACGCGTCCGTCTCGTGCGGGAACGTGCTCGCACCCGCCGCACCGAGGTTGATGCCGAAGTACGGGGCGACGAGCAGGACGAGGAACGCCGAGGCCGCCACCACGCCCACAACGGCGTGTCCCATCACGAAACGCGACATCGCCGCCCAGATGCCCGTGCCGTCATCCAGGTGCTGACCGCGCTCGCGCATGAAGGGCACCGTGAGCCGGTTCACGTTGTCGCCGAGGATGCTCAGCACCGCCGGCAGCAGGGTGAGGCAGATCAACAGCGACGCTACGGCCGCGAAGATCGCGCCCGTCCCCAGCGAGCGGAAGATGTTCGTCGGCACGATCAGCATGCCGAGCAACGAGATGATCACCGTCAGTCCGGAGAACAGGACCGCGCGCCCCGCCGTGTCGCCCGCGACCGCGATCGCCTCGAGCTTCTCACGACCGTGCCGCCGCTCCTCGCGGAACCGCTCGACGATGAAGAGCGTGTAGTCGATCCCCAGCGCTAGCCCGATCATGAAGATCATGTTGGTGATGAAGATCGACACGGGGAACGCGTTGCTGAGCAGCGCCGCCAGCGCCAGCGCCAGCAGGATCGCCACCAGCGCCAGCACGATCGGGACGATCGCAGCCACGACCGCCCCGAACACTAGCACGAGGACGATCAGCGCAATCGGCATCGCCTGCTGCTCGGCCGCGAGGTCGCTTTCCGCGATCGTCTCGAAGGTGTGGTTGATGCTCGCGAAACCTGCGGTGACGACCGTGAAGCCGTCCTGCCCGTTGCGCTCATGCAGCGTCTCGATGAGGGGGTCGATGTGGTCGCCCACCGAGTCGATGTCCCCCACGAGCTTCACGGGGACCAGCGTCGTGTGCCGGTCCTCTGACACGAGGGAAGGGTCGTCCGACTCGTAGAAGCTCGTGCCGAACTCCACGTCGCCCTCGAGCGAGCGCAGGTCGGTCAGCAGGCTCGCGACGAACGTCTCGAATCGCGGGTCGTCGACGGTCAGATCCGCCGATTGCACCACGACCTGCTCGAACAGGGGCTCTTTCCCGCGCACGGCCTCGAGCTGGTTCTTCGCGACCTGCGCCTCTTCGTTGTTCGTGAACTCGATTTCGCTGGTGAACACGCTGCCCATGCTGAAGGCGACGGTCGCCAGCGCACCAAGCCCGATCACCCAAGCCAGCAAGGTCAGCCACGGCCGGCGGGCGGTGACCGTCGCCAGGCCGCGGGTCGATAACGGCGATGCCATCCTAGTCCTCCTCCTGAACAGGCATGAAGCCGCGCAGCATCTGCGTCAGAATCCCGTATACGCCCTCCGTGTCGATCTCCTCGTCAAATTCGACGAAAAGCATCCGCAGGCCCTGCACGCAGGAGAGGATCGTCAGCGCGAGCGAACCCGCATCGATGTCCTGTCGTAGCTGACCTGCCTCCTGCACCTGCCGCACGGCTTCATCGATCCGGCCCAGGACTTCCGCGTGCATACGGCGCATCTCACTGCCCAGCGGGTCGTCCTGCTGGCTGCCCGCCAGCGTGGCCGCCAGTCGCACCGCGAATCGGTCGCGCGCCGTCGGGTCGCCGAACTCGTCCCACACCGTGCGCCCAACGCCGAGCAGCGCGTCGAGCGGCGACAGTCCCTGCTCCCGTCCGTCCTCGAACAGCGCGCGGTTCTCCTCGCGGCAGTAATCGAAGACGGCCTGGACGAGCTGCTCCTTCCCGGGGAAGTAGCGATAAATGGCGCCCGCGCTCATCCCGGCCTCGCCGGCGATGTCCTGCATCGTCGCAGCGTCGATGCCCTTACGGACGAAGACGCGCATCGCGGCGTCCCGGATCTCAGTCGTCCGCGCCGCCACGTAGGCTTCGGGCATCCTGCTCATGCCGCTCCTCGATTTACCCGCAACAAAATGAACGGTCATTCACCGAGCAGAATGATTGTTCATTCAACTTGCTGGTGTCAACGAAGTTATGTCGGATCTGTCGCAGCTTCGATCAATCGACGTGTCGAGCGGCCTTGGATCGACACCGTCTGGACCTCTGACCGCCAGTTAGTCCCGGACTACGAGGTCACGCCCGCCCCGGCAGCTCCACCAGCGCCACGCCCTGCAGCGGGCGCTCCCCACGCTCGTTCTCGATGTACACATCGAGCTTCACGAGGCCGCCACCCTCCGGGCGCTCCTCGGTATCCGTCACGAGCGCGAGCGCGCGCAGCCGGTCGTCCCGGTACACCGGCCGGCGGTAACTCGCCGAGATGCTGCGCAGACGCCCGTGCGGCCCCATCCAGTCCGTCACCAGGCGGCTCAGCACCGCGAGGCTCATCGATCCGGGCACGATCGGACGCTCGAACCCCGGCCGTACTTGCTCCGGCCCGTCCTCAATCGGTGGTACGCCCGAGGCGAGGCGCCGCGTCGCCATGAACTCCGCTACCGCCTCGGGCGTCGCGTCCCACGGCACATCGATCTCGTCGCCCGGCCCCACGTCCTCGAAGTACCGCTCGTCCATCTACGCCTGCCGGAAGACGCGCGCGAACTCCTCGAAGGCGACCTCCGCGTCGTGCTGGTTGCGGTACCGCGACTGGTACACCGCGAACACCATCGTCCCGGAGCGGCCGGTCTTCGCGTAGACCTCCTTGACGAGGGCGCTGACCCTGATGGTGTCGCCCGCCCGCACGGGCTCAAAGTACTCGAACCGCGTGCCGGCCGCGTACGAGGTGTTGCCGAAGCGCACGTCAGGGTCGGGCCGGGGCTCCATCAGCAGCGCGCTGAGGATGCTCGGCGGCGCGACGATCGCGCCGTACGGGCCGCGTGCGGCGGCCGCCTCATCGAGGTAGAGCGGGTTCGTCTCTCCTACCGCCGCGCAGTAGCGCGCGATGTGCTCCCTCGTGATCGTCGCCTGCCCGACCTGGAACTCCACGCCGATGATGTCGTGGTCGTACTCGAACGCCGGTTCGGCGCCGCTCACTACCCCGCGTCCACCCGCTGTGTCTGCTCGACGGTGACCGGGAAGTAGTCGCCTCCCGCCAGTTCCTCGACGAGCGCCTCGATCGAGGTCACCGGCCGCCGGAACGCCGTCAGGCAGCGCCCGATAGCGCTCACGAAGTGCGCGTCCGACCCTCCGACGCAGCGGAAGCCGTACTCCTCGGCCAGTTCGAGCGCGCGGTCGTTCTCCGCGGACGAGCTGCCGCCGTTCAGCTGCTCGACGACCTCGATCCCGTCGGGCGTCAGCCCATGCTCGTGCACGTAGTGCGCCAGCCCGATCCGAGGGCGGCCGGCGTGCGCGCCGACGGCGAACCCGCCCGTCTCCCGCGCCACCTGGAACAGCTCACGATGTGGCAACGACACCGAGGTGAAGTCGAACCGCCGCGCCAGCTCCGCGCTCACCCCATACACCAGGACGTGCCCGATGTCCGTCTCCAGCTCCGCGCCGCGCAACACCGTGACGCCGTACTGCTCCGCCAGTTCCGAGTAGTCCACCGTGGGGTCGAACTCCCGGTGCTCGGTCAGCACGAAGCCGTCGATGCGAAACCCGCGCTTCCGCCGCGCGACGATCCACTTGAGGTACCCCTCGACGGTCCCACCGGCGTCGTCCGACGCGTCGGCGGAGTGGGAGTGGAGGTCCAGGTACCAGCGCCCCGCGTCAGGGGCCGCGGAGGAGGGGTCGGTGGCGTCGATGGCGGTCGTCTCGCTGATGGTCGTGTCCTGCCCGCTAACGGTCGGGTGGTCGCGCGCCGATGCGCTCCCCCATTCTGGCGAGCGGTCCCAAACAGCGTCAACGGCGCCTGCCGCGCACCTCGGCCCATGGCCCGGTCGCGAGGCGGTCGACCGCGGCCGGACGCAGCTCGACCCCGATGCCCGACCGGACCGGCACCCGCAGTCGTCCCCGACGCGGGCGGAGCGGCCGGGTCACGAGGTCGTCCGCAAGATGGTCGCCCGTCGAGAGCCCGTCGGCGGGACGCCCCGCCCCCAGCGCCGCAGCGAGCTGCAGCGCGGTCGCCGTCCCGATGCTCGAGTCGAAGGTCGTCGTGACGAACGAGGGGATCCCCCGCTCCGCGGCCCTCCGGGCGATGTCGAGGCTGCGCCGCGGTCCGCCGATCCGCATCGGCTTCAGCACCAGGAAGTCGACCGCGCGCTGCTCGATGAGGGGTTTGAGCGCCTCGGGGTCGCTGACAGCCTCGTCCGCCGCCAGCGGCGCAAGCCCGCGACGGTGCAGGCGCTGGAGCGCCCGCACCGCGCTCGCACGCACCGGCTGTTCCACCAGCTCGACATCGAGGGCACCGAGAGCTTCCAGCGCCTGGGCGGCCTGTCGCTCCGTCCACGCCCCGTTCGCGTCGAGCCGCACTCGCACCTCCGGATACGCCTGCCGCACCGCCGCCACGCGCGCCACGTCTGCCCCGAGGTCGCCCGCCGCGACCTTCATCTTGAGCACCGAGTAGCCCGCGACAACGGCTTCCGCCGCAAAGGCAAGGGTCTCGTCGACGCCGCCGCTGCCGACCACCGCGTTCACGTGCGTCGCCTGCAAGGGCCGTTCACAGAGCAGCCTGGCGGCGGGCACACCCCCGCGCTGCCCCTCGAGGTCCAGCATCGCGGTGTCGAGCGCGCAGGCGAGCGCTGCGGCTCCCGGTGCGGCCATCGATCCCGTCAGCGCGGCCAGGGCCTCGTCCGGCGACCGCATCATCGCCGCGGCGCGGTCCTCCAGGAGAGCGAGCACATCCGCGACCGCGCCGTCACCCAGGGAGGGCATCGGCGACGCTTCCCCGATGCCGGCGACGCCGTCGGCTGCGCGCACCTCGATCAGCACGCCTGCGCGGTCGGCAAGCGCCCCGTGCGCCGCCTCGAACCGGTGGCGTAGTGGCAGCCGGAACGGACGCCACCGCAAACCAACGAGGCGGACAGGCCGCCCCGCGTCGCTCATGGCGCTGTCAGACCCCGGCCACCCGGCTGGCCGTGAGCCCGATGGACATCAGGAGGGCAAACACGAGGTGCAACCGCGCCGTCGCCTTCAATGCGAGGTTGAGCGAGGGGCCGTCGACGCGCGACAGCACTGCCTCGGCCGGGGCGACCGCGAGCGGAGCGCTCAGCCACGCCAGTAGCGTCCACCACGGGAAGTCGCCGAAGACCCAGAGCGCCGTCGCGGCGAGGTATGCGGCCGCGACGATCCCGACGAAGAAGATGCGCGCCCGCTCCCGCCCGAGCACGACCGCCAGCGTCCGCTTACCGGCAGCGCGGTCCGTGTCGATGTCGCGGACGTTGTTGACCACCAGGATCGCGGTCACCGTGAAGCCCACCGGCACCGACGCCGCCAGCGCCGAGCCGGTCAGTTCCTGCGCCTGCACGTAGTACGTCCCGACGACCGCGACGACGCCGAAGAAGAGGAACGTGAACAGCTCCCCCAGCGCGCGATACCCGAACGGCCACGGCCCGCCCGTGTACGCCACGGCCGCCGCCATCGAGGCCAGTCCGATGGCGATCACCGGCCAGCCCGCGACCCACGTCAGGTATAGCCCCATGACCGTGGCAAACAGGAACGCTGCCACCACGCCCCCGGCGACCTGGCGTTCCGAGAGCAGGCCGCGCTGCGTCACGCGCGGCGGCCCGAGGCGGTGCACCGTGTCGGCGCCGCGGCGGAAGTCCGACAGGTCGTTCGCGAGGTTCGCCCCCGCCTGGATCGCCAGTGCCCCGATCAGCGCGGCCAGCGCCGGGCCCGCGGCGAACGCGTGTTCGCGCACGGCCACCGCCGAACCCACGACCACCGGCGCCACGGCCGCGGTCAGCGTCGGTGGCCGGATTGCGAGGATCCACGTGCGAAGCGCCCCCGGCCTCGCCGGGCTCGAGTGCGTCATGCCTGCCTGCCTGTGGTCATCTCATCCCCCCGCACCGGCTGGCGCCTGCGCTCCCGCACTCCCCTGGACTCGTCTCAGGAACCCCAGTACGGCTGCATGCACCGCTTCGGGCTGTTCGAGGTGTGCGGCGTGCCCGGCATCCTCGATGACCTGCATCGTAGCGTCCGGCAGCGCACGCGCCATCTCCCGCCCGATGTCGACGAACTTGGCGTCCAGCTCACCGACGACGATCAGCGAGGGCATCGCGAGGGCGCTCAGCCGCTCGTGGAGCGCCGGCTGCGCACCTGTGCCCATCCCTCGCAGCGAGTTCGCCAGTCCGGTTGGCGCGCACCCGAGGCGGCCCGGGCGAAGGGCGTCCCGCAGCTCAGCGGACTGCGTCGCGAACAGTGGGATCGCCTCCCAGTAGCGGACGAACGCCTCGACACCCTCGCGCTCGATGCGCTCCGCCAGCGCCTCGTCCGACTGCACGCGCGCCTCGCGTTCCTCGGGCGTCGCCAGCCCGGGGCTCCCGCTCTCGAGCACGAGCGCCGATACGGCGTCGGGACGCTGCGCGGCCACCTGGAGCGCGGTGCGCGCGCCCATCGAGTAGCCAAACCAGGCTGCCCGTTCGTATCCGGCCAGGCGCAGCGTGTGGACGAGGTCGTCCACCACCCGCGCCATGGCGTAGCGCTCGGTCGAAGCCGGCGCGTCGGACTTCCCGTGGCCCACGATGTCGATGGCGACCGTCGTGCACTCCGGATCGAGCGCCGCCGCGGTCACGTCCCAGCCCGCGGCGGAGCCCGTGAAGCCATGCAGCAGCACGACCGGCGGTCCCTCACCGCGCACCTCGACGTTCAGCCACAACCCGCCAACGTCGACCCGCGTCACGAGAGCACGCCCGCCGCTCGTGAAGCCTCGAGCGAGGCGCGCACCGCCTTCGCCACGTGCGCCCACACCTGGCGGTGCAACACGACGTTCCTGGTCCGCTCAGTCCGCAGCTCGAGGACCGTCAGGCCCTTCCGCGCCATCGCGGCCCGGAGTAGGGCCTCCCAGCCGCGGGTCGCCTCGATCGACTCGAACCGCCCGCCGTGCATCTCGACGGCGCCCCGAAACTCAAGGCCGTGCGGAGTTCCGAACCATTCCTCGAACTGATCGGGAGCAGCCTCGGCCTGGGGCAGGAAGTGGAAGATGCCCCCGCCATCGTTGTTCACCAGCACGACGGTCAGCGAGAGGCTGTGGCGCTTCAGCGCCCAGAGTCCGTTGAGGTCGTGGAAGAACGACAGGTCGCCGATCGTCAGCACGACCGGCCCCGCCCCCGCGGCAGCCGCGCCGGCCGCCGTCGAGACGACACCGTCGATGCCGGACGCGCCCCGCGTCCCCACCACGCGCACGTCGCGCGGCACCAGCGGGAAGAACGCATCCATGTCGCGGACCGGCATCGAATTGCCGACGACGAGCGTCGAGCCCCCCGGCAACGCCGAGGCGAGCTCCACCGGCACGCGTCCCTCGAACGGCTCGTCAATCGCGTCGACGGCCTGCCGCAGCGCGAGCCGCGTCGCACGGTTCGCGCTCATCCAGAGGTCCAGCCAGTCCTGGTCCGGCGGCGGCGCCGCGCCACGCATCGGATCGTCCGCGGCGCCCGTGCCGACCATCGGCCTCCGCCGCGCCATCGCTGCGCCGAGGTGTGCACAGAACGCTGCCGCATCCGCCTGCACGTGGATCGAGCCGCTCGCGTCCGCGTCCCGCCACCCGCCCGCAGCGTCCACGATCACCTGCGTCGCGTCGCGCAGGCCGGCCATGTACTGCATGAGCGGCTTCGAGGTGGGCATGGCCCCGAAGCGGAGCACCACCGCTGGCTGAGTGGCCCGCACGAACTCCGGCACGCGCAGCAGCGCCTCGTACGCCTCGACGATGTGTCCCTGGCGGTGCCGCCCGGCGCGGACACCGGACAGCGGGTCGGCCAACACGGGCCACCCCAGCACCCGCGCGAGGTCGGCGATCCCCTCGGCGGGCAGTCCGTAGGCTTCCGGCCCGCACACAATGACGCCCCGCCCGAGGCAGAGCGGGATCAGGCGGGCCAGCGCGTCCGTCGACGGCCGTGCCGCCTCGGGTCGCGTGACGGCGAGTTCCTCGCCGCCCGGCAGCGGCAACGGCGGCGACCCGTCGAGCAGGGGCTCACGAAACGGCACGTTGACGTGCACCGGGCCCGCCGGCGCCGACTCCGCGGCCGCGACGGCCCGCGCCCCGACGGCCGCGACGTGGCGCAGCAGCGCCTCGCTCCCGTCCGCGATCGGCATCGTCGCGTTCCACTTCACGTGCGTCCCGAACAGCCGGCCCTGGTCAATCGTCTGGTTGGCGCCCACGTCGTATAGCTCGGGCGGCCGGTCGGCCGTCAGCACCACCAGCGGCACCCGCGAGAGGTACGCCTCGACAACCGCCGGCATGAAGTTAGCCGCCGCGGTCCCCGAAGTGCAGACGAGCGCCACCGGCGCCCGCAGCTGGCGCGCCAGCCCCAGCGCGAAGTACCCCGCGGAGCGCTCGTCGAGGTGCAACCATGGGCGGAACCCCTCGTCGCGCGCGAACGCCAGCGTCAACGGCGTCGACCGCGACCCGGGAGCGATCACGACGTGCTGTACGCCGCTGCGCCGCAGCTGGCGTGTGAACACGCGGACAGCCTGCTCGGCCACGGCGGCGGAGGAAGCGGTCATCCCCGGCTCACCTGCTCGGCGGGCTGCCGCCGGCGAGCGCGGCGCTCAACGGCGCGAACTTCCATTCGATCTCGGCGAGCTCAGCCTCGGGCTCTGAGTCGCCCATGATGCCGGCGCCCGCGAACAACCATGCCCGCTCCCCACGCACCAGCGCCGACCGCAGCGCGGCCGCGAACTCACCTTCGCCTGCGGCGTCGATCCAGCCGACGAGCCCGGCGTACCACCCGCGGTCGAACGTCTCGTGGCGGCGGATGACCTCGATCGCTGTCTCCGTCGGCCAGCCGCACACGGCCGGCCGCGGATGCAGCCGTCCCACAAGTTCCAGGATATCCACGCCCGCGAGGGCCCGCCCGGACACATCCGTCGCCAGGTGCTGGATGTTCGGGAGCCGGAGCAGACCCGGCTCCCCGGCCGCCTCGAGGTCGCTTGTGACCGGACGCAGGTCCTCGCGCAACGTGCGCACCACGATCTCGTGCTCCACACGGTTCTTCTGGCTGCTCAGGAGCGCGCGCCCGAGCCGCTCGTCCTCGGCCTCGTCCTCACCCCGCGGCGCCGACCCGGCCAGTCCCAGCGCTGAGACCACACCCTGGCGCAAACTCACGAGCAACTCCGGCGTGGCTCCGAGGAATGTCGCGTCGGCCGTGCTCATCGTGAACAGGTGACAGTGCGGGTAGCCGCGGCGCAGACGGTCGAGCGCGCCCCCGATGTCCAGCCGGGCGCTCGAAGCGATCTCGCGGCTCGACGCCAGGACCACCTTCTCGTACCGCCCGGCGCGGATCTCCGAAGCGACTTCCCCGACGCTGCGGAGCCACGCGGCGCGGTCGACGTCCCGCACGACCTCGACCGTCCCCGTACAACGTGCGCCTGGGTCGCCCGAAACCTGCAGCAGGGCGCGCGCGTCGTCGCCACCCGCCCCCGGAGCGACCACAACGCCGGTAACGCCGCCGTCCCGTACGAAGAGCAGTTGAGGCAGCACCAGCCAGCCCGGCGCGAATCCGCTCCACGGCCCCCCGGGAGTCCCTCCCGTATCGAACGCGAAGCCTCCGAGGAGCCGAGGCCTCAACTCGGCGCCCGCCAGGTCGTCGGCGGCACCGAGGAGCGCCGCCACCCGCTCGCGCAGCGCCTGCGGGCGCTCCCCCGGCCGCGCCTCTACGCGCCCGGCCTCGCCGACAGCGACGAGCGACAGTCCACGGTCCGGCCGCTCGTACGACGCCACGACATGGTTCGCCACAGGGTCGGACAGCAGGTCGGCCGGCTCGAAGGACGGCGGCAGGCGCACGCCGATAAAACGGCCGCTGCCGGACCGCGCGCGGGCCTCGGCAATCTGCGCCGCGACTTCCGGAAGTGCCGGTACCGTTACCACCGAGTCACTCGGACCTCTGGGAAGCTGCCAGACACACCGAAAAGGCGCGTTGCATGCGCTCTCGCGATGGCGCGGCAGCCGGTTGGATAGTCCTTCAAGTATAGGCCCCGCGCCCGGACACGTTGTAGTGCGCCCACCGCGCTAGCGACGGCGGCGACCTGCTCCCACTCCGAGGGTGTCGTGGAGTCGCCGCAGTTGCCAGGCGGCCTCGAGGTCGCGCTCATTCACCTCGTGGAGGTACTGGAGCAGCGTAACCCGGCCACGGTACGGGTGTTCGCCGGCGCGTTCCCAGGCGTCGCTCCATTCCAGTGTCCACAGCAGCGACTCTCGCTCGGAGATGAAGTCCCACATGAGCGCGTCGATCGACGCGTCCCGATAGTCGCGCTCGCCCGGCGCGAGGTGCGCGCGACGCTCCTCGATGGGCGCGCCATCCCGACGCACGATCGCCTCAACGGCGCGCAGGTCCTCTCGCTCACTTTCGAGGAGGAACGCCGCCACTTCCTTCGCGCACCATTCGCTCTCGGACGGACGCCAGCGCAACTCCTGCTCGTCCATGCTGGTGAGCAATTCGTGGATCTCGTGCGGCACCTCGCGAAGCGCCTTCGTCAGCCAGCGCGCGTTCGAGCCATACTGCCGCGTCACGTATGCCATCCGTGGGATCGTCGTTGCCACGACTCGGGCGTGTCAACGCCGGCTTCACCCGCTCGAGCATCGGCGTGCGCGCGCGTTGACCCCCGCGGACGACCTCCCCTACGATCCGGCTCGCGTGAGCGCTGATTCCCTCCCCTACACCCTCCTGATCCTGCTCGTCGAGCTCGCCGTCGGGTCGCTCGTCGTGACCGTCCTCTTCGACAAGCGCCGGATGGTGACGCGCGGTTATGTCCAGATGGGAGCGATGGTCGTCGTCCCTACGGCGCTCCTCGCGGTCCTCGTCGCCTTCGGAGTCCACGTCCGGAGCGAAATCGATGGCTACTTCTTCAGCACGGGCTGGTTCACCCCCTTCCGCTGGACGCTCGCGGCGTTCCTCGCGGTGTCGGCCGCCTACATGGTCGCCGCCTTCGCCGGCCGCCGGGACGTAGGCCTTGCCCTCGGTGCGGCCGGCATCGCGGTCGGCGTCGGCGTGCTCGTCCTGCTGGCCGGCCTCGTCGCCCCGCCGGCCTGGTCCTACGCGGGCATCCTCGCCAGCATGGTCGTGGCGGCGCTCGCCCTCGGCGGCTCGCTGATGGCGATGTCATGGGGTCACTGGTACCTGACGAACTCGGGCCTGCCGAAGGAGCCACTCGAGCAGATGTCCCTGCTCGTAGTGGTCGTCGTCGGCATCCAGTTGCTGCTCGTGCTCGTCGGCGTGATCGCGCCGGTACGCGAGGAGCCGTTGACGGAGTCCGCGTTCGGCGTCTCCCTCGGCGCCAACCCCGCCTTCTGGCTACGGGTCGCCGTTGGCCTGCTCTTCCCGCTCGTGCTCTCGTACCTCGCGTGGCAGGCGGCCTCCATCCGAGGCATGATGTCCGCCACCGGCCTGCTGTACATCGCAACCGGCGCGGTCCTCGCTGGCGAAGTCCTCGCCCGCGGCCTCCTCTTCGCCACCGGAAACGCGGTCTGAGGCCACCCGCCGCCGCTGGCCATCACATCGGTCGTAGAATAGAATCACCGCTTCCACAAGGCGCCTGAGGGATTTGGGGGGCGTTCCCTTGGTCGACCCTGGACCTCTGCCAATCCGTGGACGGTTCCCGCACGTATCAGGTGTAGAGCGGCTTGAAGCCACCGACGACGAGCTGATCGCCAGCCTCACCGCAGGCGACATCTCGGCCCTCGAAGTGCTGTACGACCGCTACTCGACTCTGGTGTACTCGGTGAGCCTGCGCGTCCTCTACGACCGCCAGCTCGCTGAAGACGTGACGCAGGAGGTGTTCCTTCGTCTCTGGCGGCGGCCTCAGTCCTTCGACCCGAGCCGCGGCAGACTCCTCAGCTGGCTGATGTCCGTGACGCGCAACCGCGCGATCGACGAACGCCGCAAGCTGGCGCGCCGCATTCGCACCGAGGACACGGCCGACGACCCGCTGCCAGACCGGACCGACACCGACGGCCGGGACGATCCGCAGCTCGCGCTCGCCCTGTCCGAATTGCGCTGGAAGGTACGCGCCGCCATGCAGAGCCTCCCACCGGCTCAGCGACAGGTCATCGAACTCGCCTACTTCAGCGGCCTTACACAGGTCGAGATCGCGGAGCGCACCGGCCTCCCCCTCGGCACCGTGAAGACCCGCGTCCGCCTCGCGATGAACAAGCTGCGGGGCGAGCTGAATGACTTCAAGCAGGAGCCCGCACGATGACGCCCGAGGAGCGCGAGGAGCTACTGGCGGCATACGCCCTCGGGACGCTGAGCGCCCCGGATGCCGCCGCAGTGGAGCAGCTCGTGCGCACCGACGGCGCGGCTGCCGCGGACCTCGCGGCGTACTACGAGATGGTCGACCTGATCGCCGTCAGCGCCCCGCTCCGGCGCGCCGACCCCTCACTCCGAGAGAGGGTCCTGCGCGCCGCTCGCCGCGCCAGCCTCGCCGGCCCCGAGCGCGGTGGCTGGCTGCGCTCGTGGAGGCCGTTCGCGGCCACCGCGGCCGCCGGCTTCGCCGGCCTCGTCCTCATGTGGGGCATCAACCTCCAGCGCGCCATCGACCGCCAGGCGGACAACAATGCCACGCTCGCGGCGGTCGTCGAGGCCAGCGCGAAGCAGATCCAGCAGCTCGCCTCGGCGGGCGTCTCCATGCAGGCCTCCGAGGACCTTCGGCAGCAGCTCCAGACGGCGGTCGCCGACCAGGAGGTGGTGATCGCCATCAGCGCCGACCCCCGCGCGGAGATGTCCGACCTCGAGGCCACGTCGGCCGGACACGGCGCCAGTGCGCGCTTCCTCTGGAGCGCCGCCACCGGCGCCGGAGTCCTCCTCGCCAGGAGCTTGCCCGACCTGCCGCTCGACAGCGTCTACCAGGTCTGGGTCGACGACGGCGAGTCGCTGGTCTCCGCCGGCACGTTCCTCCCCGACGAGCGCGGGGCAGCCCAGACGGTCGTGCGCCCGGCCACCAACATCGGACCGCCCCTCCGCGTGTCCGTCTCTGTCGTCCCGGCCGGCGGAGCGACGACGATCGGTCCCCTCGTCGTCCTGAGCGGCGCCGTCAACCGCTAGGCCTGTCTTCGAGGCCGGAAGCAAAGCACTCCCCCGGGCGAACGCCCGTCCCGCCTCCTTCCGTCTTCCGAATCAGGCCGCGGGCGATACTGGCAGCACACCCGGCTCGCCGAAGGAGGATGCCATGACGCCCGTCGAACACCTGAACCCCGAAGGCATGCATCGAAACCCCGCCTTCAGTCAGGGGGTCGCCGTCTCAGGGCCGCACCGCACCGTCTACGTCGGCGGCCAGAACGCGGTCGACGCGGGGGGCAACATCGTCGGCGACGACATCGAGACGCAGACGCGTCAGGTGTTCGCGAACCTCAAGCGGACGCTCGCCGCCGCCGGCGCCGGCCTGGAGCACATCGTGAAATGGAACGTCTACATCGTCGCCGGCCAGCCGCTGGCCCCGGGATTCGCCGTCGCCCAGGAAGAGTGGGGCACGAGGCCCAATCCGCCCGCGATCACCAGCCTGTTCGTCGCCGCCCTCGCGCACCCGGCCTTTCTCGTCGAGATGGACGCCATCGCCGTCGTCCCCGAATAGCGAAGCGCGCGAGGCAAGCGAACGGGCCGCCCTTTCGGGCGGCCCGTTGCGTTGGACTTGGAGGGCGGGACTAGATGCCGAGCTGCTGCGCCACCAGCTCGCGGTGGTGGTCGCCGTCGCCCCACGCCAGCTCAGAGCGCTTCTGGCGGCGGTAGAACAGCTGGATCTTGTAGTCCTTGGTGAAGCCGATACCACCATGGATCTGCTGGCCGTGCGCCACGACGCGCCGAGTCGCCTCGGACGTCCACGCCTTCGCCATGTTCACGGCCATCTGCTGGTCATCCTGGTTCGTGTTCAGCGACCAGGCGGCCTTGTACATGATGAACCGCGAGCCGTCCACGTCAGTGACCATGTCGGCGCACTTGTGCTGGATCGCCTGGAACGAGCCGATCGGCCGGCCGAACTGCACGCGCTCCTTGGCGTAGTCAACGGAGATCTCGAAGTCCATCTGCGCCAGGCCCACGAGGTACGCGCACTCGCCGACCGCGTAGCGGTTGAGGATCTCCTGCACCGCGCCCCAGCCCTGGCCGTCCTGGCCGAGGAGCTGACCCGTAGCATTGTTCAGCACGACCTCGCACTGCTTGTCGCGGGCGATGGTCAGCAGCTGGCGGACCTGCACGCCCGACTGGTTCGTCGGGACGATTGCCAGCGTGACGCCGCTGCCCGAACGGGCCGCAACGACCATGTGGGTCGCGACGTTTGCGTCCGGCACGAACAGCTTCGTGCCGTTGATGGTGACCTGGTCGCCGGACACCGTGGCCTGCGCCTGCACACCCTGCTCGTCGAAGCGGGCGGACGGCTCGGTCAGCGCCAGCGTGAAGATGGCCTCGCCCGAGGCAATCTTCGGCAGGAACTCCTGCTTCTGCGCCTCAGAGCCGGCGGTCAGCAGCGGCACCACGCCGCCGAGGACGGTCGAAAGGAACGGGCCGGGGACCAGCGCACGCCCGAACTCTTCGAGCAGGACGCACAGGTCCAGGAAGTCGAGGCCGGCGCCGCCGTACTCTTCGGGGATCATCAGCCCCTGCCAGCCCTGCTCGGCCATCTTGCCCCACAGCTGCGGGGAGTACCCCTGCGGGTCCTCTTCCATCTCGCGAACGTGCGACTCGGGGCACTCGTTCTCGAGGAACTCCCGTGCTGCGTTCTTGAGCAGCTCCTGCGTCTCAGTCAGTCCCAGGTCCATCCTCACGTCCTTTCCACTGAGTCCTCTGTTCGCCCCACTCAGGGGTCGGATGAGGGGACTCGTGATGCTGACCGTTATTCCCGCCCCTCTTTATACACATCGCGGGACTCCACGCCTAGATGCGCGGCGACTATTTTTTCGCGGCCTCGTTATGGTCAGCCGCCGCCCCCCACCCGCAGCACGATCTTCCCGAAGTTCGCGTTCGCCTCCATGTGCCGGTGCGCCTCTGCAACCTCCTCCAGCGGGTACACGGCATCTATGACCGCCGCCAGGCGTCCCGAGGCGAATAACGGCAGCATCCGCCTCGCAAACTCCTGCGTCAGCGTTGCTTTCTCCTCCAGAGAACGCGAACGCAGCATCGTCCCATGCACCCGCAGCCGCTTCGACATGAGCGCCCCGAGGTCCACCTCGAGCTTCGACCCGCTCATCGTCCCTACCAGGACCATCCGGCCGCGCAGCGCGAGCGACTGCAGGTTGCGCGCCCAGTACTCCGCCCCGATCACGTCGAGGATGACGTCGACGCCGCGCCCCCCCGTCCGCTCGGCGACGACTTCCGCGAAGTCGGCCGTCCGGTAGTTCACGCCGACATCCAGTCCCAGTTCTCCAGCCTTCGCCAGCTTGTCGTCGCTGCCCGCCGTGCCGAACGTCTCGCACCCCACCGCGGAGGCCATCTGGATCGCCGCCGTGCCGACGCCCGACCCTGCCGCGTGCACGAGGAACCGCTCGCCGGGCTGCAGCCCGCACTGGAGGAACATCGCGTCGAACGCCGTCAGAAACACCTCCGGAATCGACGCCGCCTGTTCGAACGTCATCCCGTCCGGTACCGCCATGAGCATCCGCTCATGCACCGCGACGCGGGAGGCGTACCCGCCGCCCCCGAGGAGCGCCATCACCCGGTTTCCCGCCTGGAAGGCCGTCACCCGCTCGCCGACCTCGATGACTGTGCCGGCCACCTCGAGGCCCGGGACATCACCGCGAATGCCGACCGGCACCGGGTACCGCCCGCGCCGCTGCAGCAGGTCGGCGCGGTTGAGCGCGGTCGCTTCCACCGCGACCAGCGCCTCCTCGGGCCCGGGACGAGGGTCCTCGATCTCCTGGATGGCGAACACCTCCGGCCCGCCGGGGCTCGTAACGACCGCTGCGCGCATACTTCCTCCCGCAATCGCGCTCACGACAATGCGCCCGATGCTATCACGGGCTCTCGTGGGGACGGCTGTCCTCCCTCGCGGTGTACGATCAGGCTCTTGGTGTCCAACGCCAGGAGCGACGGATCGCTGGAACAGGAGCCGCCGGCCGATGACCGACCTCCGCACGACTCGCCGTGTCGAGATCGAGCGCCTGACCGCGCGCTGTGACCCGGCCGAACTCCCCTTTCATAGCACGCAGGACATTCACCCTCTGGACGCGGTCTTCGGCCAGGAGCGCGCCGTGCGCGCCATCGAGTTCGCCCTCGGCCTCGGCGCGCTCGGCTACAACCTCTATGCCTCGGGCCCGGAGGGCATCGGCAAGGCGACCATCGTCGAGGCGTTCCTGCGCCAGCGAGCCCTGAGCCTGCCGACGCCGCCAGACTGGGTCTACGTCTACAACTTCCAGGACAGCGACCGCCCCGTGGGCATCTCCCTCCCGCCCGGCGAGGGGCGCGCGTTCGCCGAGGCAACCGACCGCGCTGTCCACCTTGCCGCCGACGAACTGCAGCGCGTCTTCGATTCCGATAGCTACGCGCGCCAGCGCCAGGAGATCGGCCGCGAACTGGACGCGAGGCGCACGACGCTCCTCGATGACCTGCGCGGGCAGGCCGAGCGCAAGGGGTTCGCGCTCGCGATGACCCCGTCCGGCATCACCTCGGCGCCGCTCATCAACGGCAAGCCCGTCACCGACGAGGAGTACGAGGCCCTCCCCCAGGAGCAGAAGGACGGCATCCAGGAGTCCGCTCGCCAGCTCGAGGAAATCGTCGGCGACGCGATGCTCTCAATGCGCTCGCTCGAGCGCGCGGCCCAGGACCAGCTGCAGCGTCTGGACGCCGAAGTGGCGACTGGCGCGGTAGCCGCCCATCTCTCGGACCTCGTCCAGCGCTGGGGCGAGAACCCGGAGGTCCGCCGCTTCCTGATCGATGTCAGCTCAGACCTCGTCCACGAGCAGGAGCGCCTGCGCGCCCAGGCGGCACCGATGATGCCGGGCGCGCCGTCGCCGCAGCAGGCCCGCGAAGCGATCCTCGCCCGCTACGAGGTAAACGTGTTCGTTTCGAGGGACCCCAACGCGGGCGCGCCCGTCGTTGTCGAGCGTCACCCGACCTACTACAACCTCATCGGCCGCATTGAGTACTTCGGCCAGTTCGGCACCATGACGACGAACCACCGCATGATCAAGCCGGGCTCGCTGGCCCTCGCCAGCGGCGGCTTCATGATCCTCCGCGTGCGCGACCTGCTGCAGAACCCGAATGCCTACGACGGCCTCAAGCGCGCCCTCGCTGCCGGCGCCATCGCCATCGAGACGCTGCCCGAGACGCTCGGCCTCGTCGCGACGAGCGGGCTCCGACCAGAGGCGATGCCGCTCAAGACCAAGGTCGCGTTGACCGGGGATGCCGCCCTCTTCTCCGCCCTCTATCGCCTCGACCCGGACTTCCGAGAGCTCTTCCGCGTGAAGGCCGACTTCGAGCCGGACTTCCCTCGCAATCACGAGAACATGCTCGGCCTCGCCTCCGTGACACGCGCTCAGTGCGACAGCGGCGGCATGCGCTGCGTCAGCGCGTCGGGCATGGCGCGCCTGATCGAGCACTCGTCGCGGCTCGCCGAGGATCAGCGCCGCCTCTCCGCCAATATCGGCGCCTTCACGGACCTCGTGCGACAGTCCGAGTTTTGGGCCGCGCAGGACGGTTCGGCGATGATCGAGGCGAAGCACGTCGAACGCGCCCTCGAGGAGCTGGAGTACCGCTCTTCCCTCCTCCGCGACCGCATTCAGATGATGATCGACAACGGCACGTTGTTCATCGACACGAGCGGCGAGGCTGTCGGCCAGATCAACGCCCTCTCTGTCTACGACCTCGGCGACACGGTCTTCGGCCGTCCCTCCCGCATCACCTGCGTCACCGCCGCGGGACGCGGCACCATCGTGAACGTGGAGCGCGAGGCAGACATGGCCGGCCGCATCCACAACAAGGGCTTCATGATCCTCCGCGGCTTCCTCGCGGAGCGCTTCGGGCAGCAGAACGCGCTCTCCCTTCACGCCAGCCTGACCTTCGAGCAGCTCTACGGCGACATCGATGGCGACTCCGCGTCCTCCACCGAGGTCTACGCCATCCTCTCGGCGCTCTCCGGAGTCCCGATCTCGCAGTCGATCGCCGTCACCGGCTCGGTGAACCAGCGCGGCGAGATCCAACCCATCGGCGGCGCGACGCATAAAATCGAGGGCTTCTACGAGGTCTGCCGCGCGCGCGGCCTCGATGGCACCCAGGGCGTGATGATCCCCGCCGCCAATGTCCCGAACGTGGTCCTCCGCCCTGAGGTCGCCGCCGCCATCGAGCAGGGCCGGTTCCACGTCTGGTCGGTCGAGACAATCGAGCAGGGCATCGAGATTCTCACCGGGGTAACGGCCGGGGCACGCGATGGGGATGGCCGCTACCCCGAAGGCACCGTCTTCCGGCGCGTCGAGGACCGCCTCGACGCCTACTACCACGCCCTCGAGCGCCATCGCGACGCCGGACTGATCGAGCAGCCGCGCTTCACGTCCCCGGAAGCGCCCGAACCCCAGCCCCCCGGCACCCCGCCCGGGCCGCCCCCGCCGCCGCCGATCCAGGTATGACGGGACGCCCGGTCACGACCCTCGACTTCGACGGCGTCATCTGCCGCCCCATCCTCGGCTGGAACATCGGCATCAGCCGCCAGTTCGTCGACCCCGACGCCGCCCCGGTGCCGGCGCGCGTGCCGCCCCGCTGGTTCTCGCGCCCGGCTGACTACCTCCGCTTCAACTTCCGCCGTCCGCTCCCCGGTATCGACGCGGCCCTCGATCAGCTCCATGCGATCCGCGAGGTCGTCATCCTCACCGGCCGCCGCACCGATCCTCGAGCCTGGCTCCGTCGCTACGGCCTCGACCGGCACATCGACCGTATCGTCATCAACGACACTGGCCTCCGCAGCGCGCACTTCAAGCTGCGCATGATCGCGCGCCTCGAGGCGTCCGAGCACGTCGACGACGACGGGCGTACCGCCCAGCTGCTCGCGCAGCGCTCGCAGACTCGCGTCTACTTGCGAGACTGGCCGCGCAACCGCGGCTTGCCGTTCGCGGCGGGCGTGACTCGCGTCGCCGACCTCGGCGACTTCGTCCTCCGGATCCGCCCCGAACCGGCGACCGCATCGCGGCCCATCGATCGGAGTCCGTGATGCCGCGCCCTCTGCTCACCGAACGTCCCGAGTGGCTGGCGCTCCAGCGGCACTTCGAGGACGTGCGCGACCTCCACCTGCGTGACCTGTTCGCCGCCGATCCCGACCGCGCGCGCCGCTTCACGGCCGAGGCCGAAGGCATCGTCCTCGACTACTCGAAGCACCGCATCACTCCGGAGACCGTGCGCCTCCTCGTCGCCCTCGCGGAGGCGTGCGACCTCCGCGGACACATCGAGGCGATGTTCCGCGGCGACGTGATCAACATGACCGAGGAGCGCCCAGCCCTGCACGTAGCCCTGCGCGCCCCCCGGGACGCATCGATCGCCGTCGGCGGCGAAAATGTCGTGCCTGCCGTGCACGAGGTGCTCGATCGCATGTCGACGTTCGCGGACCGCGTCCGCGACGGGTCGTGGCGAGGTCACTCCGGCCGACCCATCCGTAACGTCCTTAACATCGGCATCGGCGGCTCGGACCTCGGACCCCGGATGGCGGTCGAGGCGCTGCGCCCGTACGCCGACCCCGCCCTCACCGTCCGCTTCCTCTCCAACGTCGACGGCGCGGACTTCATCGAGGCAACACGCGGTCTCGACCCTGCAGAGACGCTATTCATCGTCTGCTCGAAGACGTTCACCACGCTCGAGACGATGACGAATGCGCGCACCGCGCGGGACTGGCTCCTGGCGGCCCTCGGCGACCCGGCGGCGACGTCGAGGCACTTCGTCGCCGTCTCCACCAACGAGGCGGCGGTACGCACGTTCGGCATCGACCCGGAGAACATGTTCGGCTTCTGGGACTGGGTCGGCGGACGCTACTCGATGGACTCAGCCGTCGGCCTCTCGCTGATGCTCGCCATCGGCCCGGACCACTTCCGCGAACTGCTGGCGGGCTTCCATGCCGTGGACGAGCACGTCCGGACCGCGCCCTTCGAGGGCAACATCCCGGTCCTGATGGCGTTGCTGACGCTGTGGTACAACAACTGCTTCGCCGCCGAGAGCTACGGAGTCATGCCGTACGCCCAGTACCTCGCCTCGTTCCCGGCGTACCTCCAACAGCTCACCATGGAGAGCAACGGCAAGCGCGTTACCGTCGAGGGGCAAGCAGTCCCCTACCAGACCGGACCTGTCGTCTGGGGCGAGCCCGGCACGAACAGCCAGCATTCGTTCTTCCAACTCCTACATCAGGGCACAAAACTCGTCCCGGTCGACTTCATCGGCTTCCGGCACCCCGTCGAGGAGCTCGGCGACCATCACGACCTGCTGACGGCCAACCTCCTCGCGCAGGCCTCGGCGCTCGCCTTTGGCCGCACGGAGGACCAGCTCCGCGAGCGCGGCGTCCCGGAGCGCCTCGTGCCCCATCAGGGCAGCGAGGGCAACCGCCCGTCGTCGGTCCTGCTCCTCGACCAGCTCACCCCGGCCGCGCTGGGCAAGCTCGTCGCCCTGTACGAGCACAGGGTGTACGTCGAGGGCGTCCTCTGGGGCATCGATCCGTTCGACCAGTGGGGCGTCGAGCTTGGTAAGGAGATCGCCGGCCGGATCCTCCCCGCCCTTCGAGGCGACGCCAGCCTGGATGCCTACGACAGCTCGACCGCCGGGCTCATCGCCCGCTTCAGGTCCGCGGACTAGCCTCTTCGCGCTCGCACGGCGCCGCTTCCACGATCTGCTACGATTCGTCCGCCTGTCGAGGTGATCGTGCAGAGGCGGCGTGATGACCGAGCAGCTCACCGCGGATGGGGTCAACGGGCTCGTCGAGCTGGACGGCGACACCGTGCGCATCTGGGTCAAAGGCACGCTGTCCCTCGTCAACCCGGACATGATGCGCTGCAGGGAGATCTACCTCGGGGACATCGCCTCGATCCAGTACCGAGACGCAGGCCTGATCACCCACGGCTACATCCAGTTCACCCACTTCGGCGGCGGCCCCCGAGCACGTGTCGACGAGGCCGTCCGCAACGGTAACGCCGTCATGTTTCGGCGTCGTCAGCAGCCCGACTTCGACGCGATCTACGACGCCATCGAGGACGCCCGCCGCAACCTCCGCTCCCGCATGGTCCGCCCGACCGACGGAGCCCCCTGATACGATCCGCCCAGCCGCCCCCGTAGCTCAGTGGACAGAGCGCTGGACTTCTAATCCATCGGTCGGAGGTTCGAATCCTCCCGGGGGCGCCACCGGCCGTCCCGCCGGGCCGCCGCCATCTCCCACCAGCCTTGCGACGGGCGCGGCATGCGTACTTTCCATCGCGCTAAACTGGCCGCCGGGACGCGAGGAGCAACCCGGGCGACGCTTAATCGATCATTAACCCGCCACCGAGAGCATCGAACACGCTCCAGGCACCCGGCGATGTACCCGTATTCCGACAGAGAGAGCAGCCATGCCACGACAACCGCTCAATGAGATCCTCCGCCTCGATGGCAAGACCGTCCTCGTAACGGGCGGCGCGATGGGAATCGGACGCGGGATCGCGGAGCGCTTCGCCGAGGCCGGCGCAGCCGTCGTGATCGCCGACATCGATGCGGAGGCCGGACAGGCCGCCGCGACTGAGATCGGTGCCACCTTCGTGCGGGCGGACATGTCAGACGTGGCCAGCCTCCACAGCGTCGTCGACGCCCTCGATGTCCGCGGCGGCGCGGACATCCTGGTGAACAACGCCGGCATCTACCCCTTCCGGCCTGCCCTCGAGATGACCGTCGAGGACTGGGACCGCGTCATCGCGGTCAACCTCCGCGGCGTCTTCGTGCTCACACAGGCCTTCGCGAAAGCCGCCGTCCAGCGGGGCGCGCCGGCCACGGTCGTCAACATCGGGTCGATCGACTCGCTCCACCCCTCGAACCCGGGCCTCGCGGCGTACGACGCCTCCAAGGGCGGGTTGCTGATGCTCACCCGCAGCCTGGCGCTTGAACTCGCGCCGCACGATATCCGCATCAACCTGATCGCGCCGGGCGGCATCACCACCGAGGGGGTGCAGGCGGCTCAGGGGAGCATCCCGTCGGACCTCCTCAGCCAGTTCCTCGCGCGGGTCCCACTCGGTCGCTGGGGTGAGCCCGATGACATCGCCCTCATGACCCTCGTCCTCGCCACGCCGCTCAGCGCGTACGTGACCGGCGCCGCGTTCGTTGTCGATGGCGGGCGCCTGCTCACCTGACCGTTACGAGGTCGGACGGCAGCAGGAAACGAGCTACGCCGAAGTTTCAGCGGTCAGCGCGCTCCGGAAGAGGCGCTCGTAGTGGTCCGCCACCACTTCCCACGTGCGGGGAGGCCGGCTCGCGAGGGCTGAGCGCGGATCCGCCAGCGCGGCGTTGACAGCCGCAACCCATCCGCTCGCGTCGCCGGAGGGCGCCGTGCGGATGCCGCATTCGCGCGCCATGTCGCGCAGCCCCTCGAGGTCCGCCACGAGCACCGGCACACCGACCGCCGCGGCCTCCGCCGGCGCGATCCCGTAGCCTTCCGGGTCGCGAGGGATGAACACGTTCGGCGCAACGAAGAGATCCGCACAGGAGAACAGCAGCCCCACCTGCTCGTCCGCAAGCGAACCGAGGAGCCGCACGTTTGGGCGACCGGCCGCCGCGCGGGCAACCTCCCGGCGGTACGGCCCGTCACCGACCACGACGTACGTCACGTCCTCGGGAAGCCGCGGCAGCACCTCCTCGATGAACCAGCACACGCCCTTCCGGCGCTCCAGTCGGCCGACTGTCACGATCACCGGCGACGACGGGGACAGGCCGAGGCGCACCCGGCGCTCATCGCGAGTGCCTCCCGTCATCGACGGCTGGAACCGTGATGCGTTCACGCCGTTATGCACCACGACCGGCGCTCGCCCGAACAGCGCTTCGACCCGCCCGGCCGTGTACGAGCTGACTGCGACCAGCGGCCCATCGATCGCGCGTAACCCGCGGCGCAGGAGCGTCCGGTACACGACGTAGCGACGCTCCACGTCGCGCCCATGCAGTGTGGCCGAGACCGGCGCGTTCGAGAGTCTCCGGAAGAGCCCCGCGAAGACTGTGAGCAGACCGTCCCCGAGATGCACCAGCTCGATGCTGTCCCGGTGGCGCCGTGCAAATGCCAGCGCGCGCAGGAGGAACCACGGCAACTGCCACTGACTCCCCGTCAGGGCAAGCCGGTGACTGGGGCCCGAATAGCACGTCAGCAGTCGATGTGAGAACTCCTCCATCCCGCCCCGGCTCGGCGGGAATTTTCGCGTCACGAACAGCACACCCAGTGTGTCAGTGGCCAACCTGTGGCTCGTCCCTCTCCCCCGCCCCGTCGCGGCCGTACCCCCTCCGCTCCGCGTGAGCGTACGTCCGCCTCGGATCGGCCCGACTATCGGCGCGTTATCTCTGCGTAAACACCGAGCGTGACGCCCACAACGGGGCGGAATTTCGTCCACGGGCAGCTTGCGGCGGCGGCGGCCGGCGGCTAGCTTCCTTCGGATGAACAGACGCACTGCGTCGGCAACCACCTGGACCGCCGGGGGCGCGCCCGTATTCGACGTGCGCTGGGTCGCATCCGGGATGGCGACCGCAGCCACGTGGGACGATGTGCCCGCCCTGCTCGCCCGCGACGACGGGTTCGTCTGGATCGACGTCACTCGCTGCGACCGCGATGCGGCGTTCAGCCTCGAGCGCCTGGTCGGTCTCCATCCCCGAGCACTCCTCGAGTGCCGGGAGGGCGTGTCCGTGCCCAGATTCCACGTCTACGAGGATCACGTGTTCGTCGCGCAGCACACCCTTCGGCCTCTCAACGACGGCACGCTGGAGCCGGTCCAGTTCAACCAGTTCGTCGGACACCGGTTCCTCGTCACCATCCACGGTCCGCTCTCATCCCACGTCAGCTATCACTTCGGCGTCGACGAGATTCGCCCCATCGTCGAACGGCTCGCAGCCGGTCGGTTGCGCCCCGCGACGCCGGGTGACCTCGCCAGCGCGATCGTGAGCGGCCAGATCGAGGCCTTCGAGGATCTCGTCTCGACCATCGCCCAGAGCGTCCTCACCTTCGAGCGCCGCTCCGCACGTGAGTCACAGGGAGATGCCGATGCGATGCTCGACCAGTTGTTCCGGCTGCGGCTCAACCTCGGCGTCATCCGCAGCACGACCCTCAACGGCCGTCAGCTCTACCAGCGGATGAGCGATGCCCTTGCCGGCGCCAGCGCGGAAAGCCGTCGCGGCGTCGGCGAACTGCGCGACGAATTCGACCGCGTGCTCGCCCTCACCGACAGCGAAAAGGAGCTCCTGCAGGACGTGCTCGACCTCTATCAGGCGCGCCTCACCAACGACCTCAACGCGACGCTTCGCCGCTTCACCAGCGCCAGCGTCATCCTCGTCGTATGCACACTCATCGCCGGAATCTACGGCATGAACTTCGAGCGCATGCCCGAGCTCGGCTGGCAGCTCGGGTACCCCTTCGCCCTTGGCACTATGGCCGTGTCCGCGGCCGTCCTCGCCTACGTCTTTCGTCGCAACCGATGGCTCTGACCGTGCGGACGAGCCGCCACACTTCGCCATGACCCGACCATGACACGGCCCGCACTCCGTACGGGTCCACGCGAGCCGAGGAAGTGACCATGTCCCCCAGCCTGACTCGCCCGATCGTCATCGCCCACCGAGGGGCGAGTGGGTACCGGCCGGAGCACACGCTGGCCTCGTACCGGCTTGCGATTCGCATGGGCGCTGACTACATCGAGCCGGACCTCGTGTCGACCCGGGACGGCGTCCTCATCGCCCGCCATGAGAACAACATCGCGGAGACGACGGACGTCGGCCGTCGCGCCGAGTTCGCGTCGCGCCGCGCCACTCGCGTCATCGACGGCGTCACGGTTACAGGTTGGTTCACCGAAGACTTCACCCTCGATGAAATCCAGTCGCTCCGGGCGGTCGAGCGCTTGCCGGCCTTCCGCCCGGGCAACGACGCCGCCTGCACGAGCGACATCGAGGATTCGCGCGACCTCACGCTCGGCCGCATCCCAACGCTGCGCGAGATCATCGAGCTCGTGCGTCGCGAGGAGGCCGCGCACGGACGGGCCATCGGCATCTACCCGGAGACCAAGCACCCCACGTACTTCCGCCGCCTCGGCCTGCCGCTCGAAGAACCCCTGCTCGAGATCCTGCACCACTACGGCTACGACCGAAGCGACTCCCCGGTGTTCATCCAGTCCTTCGAGGTCGGAAACCTGCGCTGGCTCAGAGAGCGGACACTCGTCCCCCTCATCCAGCTCGTCGAGGACGCCACGCACCGCCCCTTCGACCTGGCGGATGGGGGTGATGCGAGAACGTACGGCGACCTCATCACGCGCGACGGCCTCGACGCAGTCGCCTCGTACGCAGACGGCGTCGGAGTATGGAAGGAACTCGTCGTCCCCGGGGACGGCAGCGCCGCCCTCACACCCAGCGCGCTCGTAGAGACGGCGCACCGCGCCGGGCTCCTCGTGCACGCGTGGACCCTGCGCCGTGAGAACTACTTCCTCCCGCACCCCGACCGAAGAGGCCTCCCGCCGGGCCCGGACGCGGCCGAGGAAGCTGTCCACGACTACGCGCGCGCGCCGGGCGACCTCGAGGGCGAGGCGAGGCGGCTCCTCGCGCTGGGAATCGACGGCTTCTTCACCGACCACCCTGACATCGGCGTGGCGGCGCGCGACCACTGGCTGACCGCGAAGGAGCACCGCATCGAGGTCTGACGCTGCCGCGCCGGCCAACGGCGAGCTCACGGATCGAAACGATAGCAAGATGCTAGCGCGCTGTTAGCGGCCACTTAACCCGGCGCGCCCAGTCTCACTTCGATGGCTGCACTCATCGATGCGATGTCGAAGAGACGATCGAAGACCTCCGAGTATGGTTTGTTCCTCTTATTCGTTGCTCCGAATCTCCTCCTGTTGCTCGTCTTCGTCTATCGTCCGCTCGCGGAGACCGTGCGCCTCTCCCTGTACGACTGGGACCTGATCTCTCCTGTCAAGACATCCGTCGGACTCGATAACTACCGCGACTATCTTTCCAACGAGACGAACCGCTACATCATTCGCAACACGCTGTTCTTCTCGCTGACCACGGTCGCCGGCACGATCGTCATCGGTATGGCACTGGCGCTGCTGCTGAACGAGCGTCTGTTCGGCAGGAACCAGGCCCGGACGATCCTCTTCGCTCCCTATGTCGTGAGCGCCGCGGCTATCGGCATCGTATGGCTATTCGTCTTCGACCCGCGCTTCGGCTTAGTCTCGGCCGTCCTCGCCAGACTCGGCATCGACTCCCCCAACTGGTACAACGACCCGAACTTCGCCATGCCCATGATCATGATCGTGTTCGTCTGGAAGCACCTCGGATACGCCACGGTCGTATACCTTGCAGGCCTCCAGGCCATCCCCTCCGACCTCTACGAAGCTGCCAAGGTGGACGGCGCCGGTAGCTGGAACCGCTTCCGGCACGTCGTCCTGCCGCACCTCTCACCCATGACCTTCTTTCTCCTCGTCACGCTGTTCCTGAGCTCGATGCAGGTCTTCGACGTCATCCGTGTCATGACCAGAGGAGGCCCGCTCGACTCCACAAAGACGATGGTCTACCAGATCTACGAGGAAGGATTCGTCAACTTCCGCGTCGGCGACGCGTCCACGGTCGCCTGCGTGCTGTTCGTGTTCCTCCTCGGAATCACCTGGCTCCAGATCCGCTTCATCGAGCGACGGGTGCACTACTCATGAGCCGCACCCGATGACGACGACGGCCGAACCATTGACGAAAGTCGCATCGGTGACACGGACCGGTGGGCGCGCCTGGGCGCGCCGGTCGCTCGCCTACTTCGGGCTGACGGCGGTGCTCCTGGTCATCGGCGCGCCGCTCGTCTGGATGTTCCTCGCCTCCTTCAAGACGCGCGCGGAAATCTACACCGTGCCCGTCTCCTGGATCCCCACCGAGCTGCGATGGAGCAACTACCGCGAGGCGTGGACGGCCGTCCCCCTCGACCACTACTTCGTCAATAGCCTGGTCATCACCTCCATCGCGAGCGCGCTCAAGGTGGTGAACGGGGTGCTGACCGCGTACGCGCTCGCCTTCCTCAATTTCCCTCGTAAGAACCTGGTCTTCCTCTTCGTCCTCGCCGCCCTGATGGTGCCCGAGGAAGTCACCGTCATCCCCAACTTCGTGCTCATTTCCGACCTCGGTTGGGTCGACACCTATCAGGGGATCATCATCCCCGGCGCGGGCGTCGCCTTCGGCACGTTCCTCATGCGCCAGCACTTCCTGACGCTCCCGCGCGAAGTGATCGAGGCCGCTCGAATCGACGGCGCCGGCCACCTCCGCATGCTCTGGAGCATCGTCCTCCCCATGTCGCGGCCGACGCTCGTGGCGTTCGCGCTGATCACCGTCGTCGCCAAGTGGAACGAGTACTTCTGGCCGCTCATCGTCGCCACCAGCGACTCCACGCGGACGCTCCCCCTCGGCCTGACGCAGCTCCAGAACTCCGAGGGCCAGACGGAATGGGGCGTCGTCATGGCGGGCGCTGTCCTCGTCATCGTCCCGGTGCTCGCCCTGTTCCTCTGGGCGCAGCGTCATGTCGTCGAAGGGTTGACCGCGGGATCCGTCAAGGGGTAGCCCCTCACGCGCCCGCGTTGCCACCAGCAATCAGATGCACTGGAGGGATCACATGGAGACGCTGTCACGCAGAAGCCTGTTTGCTCTGGCCGGAGGCCTGGCTGCCGCCGCCCTCGTCGGCTGTAGCGAAGACGACGAGGACTCATCCAGCACGGCCACCGCTCAGGCGTCCGGCGGGAGCGGCACCGCGACCGCTTCGACCACGTCCTCGAAGTTCTCGGGGGTGAAGCCCGCCGCCCAGATCTCGTACTGGAGCGTCCACCCCGCGAACTCAAAGGCCGTCGAAGAAGAGCTCATTAAGCGCTTCCAGGCGAAGTACCCCGACATCAAGGTCAACCTGGTGACCGCTGGAGCGAACTACGCCGAAGTCTCCGAGAAGTTCAACGCCGGACTCGCCGCCCGCCAGGTCCCGGACGTCGTCATGCTGTCGGATGTGTGGTGGTTCAAGTACTACCTCGCGAAGACGATCGCTCCACTCGACGACCTGATCAGCGAAGTCAAGCTCGAGGTGTCGGACTACCAGGACACCCTCATCAACGACTACAAGTACCAGGGCAAGCAGTGGGCGATGCCGTTCGCCCGTTCCACGCCTCTTTTCTACTACAACAAGGACAAGTGGGCGGAAGCAGGGCTGCCGGACCGGGGACCGCAGACCTGGAGCGAAATGGACGAGTGGGGCGCCAAGCTGCAGGCGAAGGCCGGCGCCAACCAGTTCGCCTTCACGCATGTCAAGGGTGACTCCTACATCGCCTGGACCTTCCAGGGCATCATCTGGCAGTACGGCGGCCACTACAGCGACGAGAAGTTCAACATCACCCTCGACACTCCCGAGGCGATCGCCGCTGGCAACTACGTCCGCGACCAGGTCTTTGGCAAGAAGTACGCGAACGTCACCGCGAACAGCGAGACCGCCGACTTCATCGCCGGCCAGACCGCCTCGATCCTGTCCTCGACCGGCGGCCTCGCTGGCGTGCTCCGCGACGCGAAGTTCCCCGTCGGTACCGCCTTCTACCCGATCGTGAAGCAGTTCGGCTGCCCGACCGGGGGCGCTGGCCTCGCGATCCCCGAGGCCATCCCCGACGCCAACAAGGTCGCCGCGATGACCTTCCTGAAGTTCCTCGGTGAGCCCGACAGCACGGCCTACTACTCGCAGAACGTCGGCTACATGCCCGTGCGCAAGTCGGCGATCACTGGTCCCATGGCCGACTTCCTCAAGGAGAAGCCGCAGTTCAAGACCGCCATCGACCAGCTTCCGAAGACGCAGCCGCAGGACTCGGCTCGCGTCTACATCCCCGGCGGTGACGCGATCCTCGGCAAGGGCCTTGAGCGCATGCTCCTCAACAACGAGGACGCGAAGGCCGTCTGGCCGGATGTCGCTGCCCAGCTGAAGAAGGCGTACGAGCAGGACGTCAAGCCCAAGCTCTCCGCATAGACGAGGCAGCAGGCCGGGACGTCGTTACGTCCCGGCCTGCCCCTTGAGGAGCACGCGATGGCCACCGTAGGTGTCGAGTTCCGCGATGTCTCGAAGCGCTTCAGAGACGTCGACGCGGTGTCGAGCCTCTCGTTGCACACGGAGGAAGGCGAGTTCCTGGTGCTCGTCGGCCCATCAGGCTGCGGCAAGACAACCGCCCTGCGGATGGTCGCCGGCCTCGAGGAGCCGACGTCCGGGGAGATCTACATCGACGGAGCGCTCGTCAACGGCGTCCACCCACGCGACCGCGACATCGCCATGGTGTTCCAGAGCTACGCGCTCTACCCCCAGATGTCCGTCCGCGAGAACCTCGCCTTCGGACTCAAGCAGCGCAGGACCCCGCGTGCCGAGATCGAGGCCCGCGTTCGGGACGCCACCGAGATGCTCGGCATCACAGAACTGCTCGAGCGGAAGCCAAAGGAATTGTCCGGCGGGCAGCGCCAGCGCGTTGCCCTCGGCCGGGCGATCGTCCGCCGGCCCCGCGTCTTCTTGATGGATGAGCCGCTGAGCAACCTCGATGCCCACCTCAGGCTGCGGATGCGCGCGGAGATCGCCGCACTCCACCGTCAGTTGCGGACCACGTTCATTTACGTGACGCACGACCAGGTCGAGGCCATGACCATGGGGACGCGGATCGCCGTCATGAACCGCGGTGTGCTCCAGCAGGTCGACACGCCCCAGGCGCTATACGAGGCGCCGGCGAATACCTTCGTGGCGACGTTCATCGGGTCGCCTTCGATGAACCTCCTGCCGGGAGCCATCACGCTCGACGCCGCAGCCGAGGCCGCGACGCATGCCAGCGCCGCGGGGCACGTCCCCCTGGCCGAGCTCGGTGATGGCGTCCTCGGCGGTCAGGCCGTCCTCGGCATCCGCCCCGAGCATTTCGAGCGCCGCCCTGTGCCCGCGGGGACACCCGGCGCCCTGGCGGGCCTCGTCGAGCACGTGGAGACGATGGGCAGCGATCAGTACGTCACGTTGAAGAACGAGGCCCAGTCGCTCACGGTGCGTCTGGATCCCGCCTGCAAGATCGCGCTCGGAGATCCGATCGCGGTGCGACCGGCCCCCGGCCGCGCCTGTCTCTTCGATGCCGTGTCGGGCGAGCGCATCCGCTAACTCGCCCGAACGGGGCCGTGCGCTACGCCTGCGCCACCCGGCTCTCCGCCAGCGGCCGCAGGAACTCACGAGCCATGCCCAGCGACTCATCGGTCATCCGCATCGAGGTCTCCGCGTCCGTAACGGTTCCCATGAGCGCGCGGATCGCGTCAATGTTCTCCGGGACGACGATCGCCTCGTTGTCCACCTCGTACGTGTAGTACAGCTCCCGGCCGGACACCGACAGAATGTCCTCCCACAGCGCGACTTCCCACATGTCGCCGCGGGGCCGCCCCAGGTCGCGCATCAGCTCCTGGGTGCTGTTCAACGCCACGATCCCGTCGGACTCCCGCACGAAGGCGATCCGGGGCGTCCTCCGGAACGCCTCCACTACCTCGTCTCTCGTCGCCTCCCGGGTCATCTCCACGAACCAGTAGTGCAGGTGTCCGTGCGTGTGCGCGGCCTTCACCGCCATCGTCACGACATCGAGGTCGGCCAGCACATCCTTCGCGTCCGGGCCCTGATGGCTCGGGATGTGACGTTCCGGCACGAGCGTGTCCATGATGCCCGACTCGTGCGACTCCCACGGGTCCGTCGCGCGACGGATCAGGACGCCGCGTGCTCGTGCAAGCAGGCCCGCCTCACGCAACGCTCCGAGCGTGCGCACCACGCTGGTCGTGTTGCAGGAGACCACCCGTGTCATCTCGCGGCCCAGCGCCTCGGCGTAGTTCGCCTGCGCGACGAACGAGTGCCCCGCGAACGCATGCGCCTCGCCGCCCTGCACGATGACCTTCACCCCCGCCGCTCGGTATCGAGGGAGGTTCGCGGCGGGCACGCCCTTCGGCGTGCAGTCCACCACCACGTCCGCCTGCGCCAGCAGGTCGTCGAGCGTCCCCGCCGGCTCGATCCCGGCCGACCGGAAGTCCTCGATCAACGCGGCGTCGGAAACGAAGAACGGAAGCCCGCGCACCACCCCCGATTCAATCCGGTAGTCGGGCCGGCGGTCGCTCACGCCCGCCAGCTCCATGTCCGATTGCATCCGCACCGCGTCCGCGACGCGCTTGCCGATGACCCCGTATCCGTTGATGGCAACTCTGATCTGCTCCGGCACAGCACCACCCCTTCCATATTCAGTCCAGGGACGCTAGGCGACGGGCCAGGACGCGAGCGCGCGCAACTCCGTCCGCTTCTTGAACTGGTGCGCTTCCATCCGTCGCAGCACGTCGTCGAGCATCCCGATTGCGTCCGCCAGGTGCGGACCCTTGTTCAACATCACGCACTCCGCGCGCTCGGCGGCCGCCGCGTCAGTGACCTCGGAGCGTGTCGGCACGCCCGTCCTCGCCAGCTGGTCGAGGACCTGGGTAGCCCAGATCACAGGCACGTGGCCCGCTTCACAGATCCAGAGGATCTCCTCCTGCAGCTCCGCCAGCCGCTCGAATCCCACCTCCACCGCCAGGTCGCCTCGGGCGATCATGACCGCCAGCGGCTGACGGCCGGCCGCCGCCACGATCAGCGAGGGCAGGTTCCGCACCGCCGTCGCCGTCTCGATCTTCTCGACGATCCCGATGTGCGACCGCCGCTCCGGATCTTCGACGCGCTGCTCGATCTCACTCAGCAGACGGTCGACGTCCGCCGGCGTCTGCACGAACGAGTACGCGATCAGGTCCGCGTGTTCCACGACGAAGTCGAGGTCAGCGAGGTCCTTCGCCGTCAGCGCCGGCCGCTCGAACGGCGTATCAGGAAAGTTCAGCCCTTTGTCGATCTGGATGCGCTCGCCGCGCGGGCTCGCCTGCTCGATGCAGACCTCAACGCCCTTCGGCCCCAGCGCTTCCACCCGCCCGCCGATGACTCCATCGTCGATCCAGATCCGGTCGCCCGGGCGGAGCCGGTCGAGCACTTCGGGCGCCGTGCAGCTGACCTGCCGCGGGAACCGGCGTCCCTTCTTCGGCGTCCCTCGGACGAGCAGCAGGCGGTCGCCGCGCACGAAGCGATGCTTCGTGAAGCTCGTCTGGTCGATCCGCACCTTCGGACCCGCGAGGTCGAACTCGATCAGGCAGCGCCGTCCGAGGTCCGCCTCCGCCCGCCGCACATGCGCCACCATCGCCGCCCATTCCGCGGACGAGTCGTGAGCGCAGTTGATGCGCGCGATGTTCAGACCGGCGTCGACCCACGACCGCACGAGCTCGTAGTCGGTCGCCGCTTCGGTCGGGAACGTCGCCATCACCCGGACACGACGCGTCCCCGATACCGGCCCCAGTACGCGCTCGGCTTCCGAGGCCAGCCACTGGTCGCCAACGAAGAACGTCTCCGGGGCGTGCGCCAGGGCGCGCGGCTGGTCCCCACTCAACGTCCGCAGGACCGCCACCAGGTTGTCGAGCGTCTCGATGACGTGGGCCTCGCTCCGCCCCAGCGACGACAGCGCCCACGGGATGAGCTCCAGCTGCAGGGGACGCAGGTCCTCCTGGCGCATCGCCAGGTAGTACGCGAGGTTCTGGGCGCTCGGCAGGTACTCTCGCCGCTCAATGAGCGGACGCCAGCGCTCGAGCAGCAGGTTCCCTGACGCTCGCACGCGGTTCCGCAGCGCCTCAACGCGCTTGAGGAGATCGTCGGCCAGCGGTGCAGCCGCCTCGTTCGCCATATTATCGAGTGTACGGACGGGCCGTTAACGCCAGATCAAACGTCCGCACGCAGCGCTCGAGGGGGGAACGCGCTCTTGGACCTCTACCTCGTCCGGCACGCGGCAGCCGCGGATCGCGACCCGGTCGCCTGGCCGGTCGACGCCGACCGACCGCTCACCCCCGAGGGCGCCGCGCGATTCCAGCGGGCAGCCGCGGGTCTCCGCCTCCTTGTGCCGCAGGTAGACCTCGTCCTGAGCAGTCCGCACGCGCGCGCGTGGGCAACCGCGCACATCCTCCACGAAGAGGCCCGCTGGCCCGCGCCCGAGTCCTGCCTCCCGCTCATGAGCGCCGACTACGGCGGCGTGCTCGCGGCCGTCGCGGAACATCCGACGGCGCGCGGAGCCGCGCTCGTCGGCCACGAGCCACACCTGAGCGGCCTCGCCGCATGGCTGCTCGGCGGCGACGGCATGCGTCTGGCCATCGACATGAAGAAGGGCTCCGTCGCCCACATCGAGGTCGCCGCGCCCGCTCCCGGCAGCGCCGCCGTCCTGCGCTGGCTGCTCCCACCGCGAGTCCTGCGCCGGCTGACCTGAAACGGCGGACACAACCGCACTCGTCCCCGCTCGCCGCCGCCACGATCCGGGCGCGGCCCAGCGATTCGCTTCACGGACGTGCTGTCACCGCACGTGTTCTGAGGTAACATTACCGCCGTTATCGATCGCGCGGCATTCGCCGTCGGCTGGTATGTTCAGGCAACCGTAATGCAGGAGGCGCCGGTTGGGCGTCATCGCAACGGTGGAGGGGGACTCGATGGTGTCCGCTCCCGACGACAGGGGTGGGCCCCGGTCGACGCTGGTCGACCCGGCGTCCCCCACCGCCCACGTCCGCCCAACCGACTACGCCGCCTCGACGCTCGACCGAACGATGACCCGTGACGTGGAAGGAGGCTGACTGGGAAATCCCATCCTGCTCATCCGTCGACGATAGTTTGGAGAATCGATTTGCCGAAACAGTCACCGATCCCTGACGCGCTGGACAAGCCGTTCTACGACGCCTGCAACGAGGACAAGCTCGTCATCCAGTACTGCCCCGCCTGCAGCCGGTACCAGTTCCCGCCGCGGGCCGCCTGCGGAGGCTGCCTCAATGCAGGCATCGAGTGGAGGCAGGTCAGCGGCCGCGGACGGATCCAGAGCCGCGTCGTCGTCTACGACACTCCCGTGTCGGTCCTCATCCCGGACCAGCCCTTCAACGTCGCCACGATCTCTCTGGAGGAGGAGCCTGAGGTCATCATGTTCTCCCACCTCCCCGGTACACCGGTCGAGCAGGTGCCGATCGGCGCCCAGGTCGAAGTGATCTTCGAGACCACGCCGGCCACCGGACAGAAGATCCCCGAGTGGAGGGTCGTGAGCTAGCCCTCGGGCGCGCTCGCACCAGACAGGGACACCGAAAGGACAACTAATGGCATCGCATCCGATGACCCCGAACGCGTGGCACCGCAACCGCGAGGGCCTCGGCACCTGGCACGGCCGCGGCAAGGTCGCCGCCACCGGCGTCGGCACCTCCCCCACGGCGCGCCGCTGGGACGAGAAGCCCGAGACCAGCATGGGCGCCCTTACCCTCATCGCCATCAAGAGGGCGATCGAGGACGCGGGCATCTCCCCCTCCGAGATCGACGGCATCGTCATCACCCCGGAGTCCACGACCGGCGTCAGCAACGACCCCAACACCCCGCCCCCGGAAGGCTGGGACCAGGTCTTCAAGATGGTCGACTTCCCCCAGGCGGGCATCACCCGCGGGGACATCGACTGGATCCTCCTGAACATGCCTGAGCTGACCAACGTTCAGTTCAAGATGGAAGGCCGCGGATGCATGTCCGTGTCCTTCACCACCGCCGCCGAGGCCGTCGCACGGGGTCTCACCCACACCTGCCTCGTCATCCGTGGCTGGCACAACCTCGCCGGCCGCTACTACGTCGGCCAGGGAGCTGCCGCGAGCGACACGCTCTCCGGGCCCCAGAAGTACGGTGGCCTCTGGGGCGCCCCGGCATGCGCCGGGACGGCCTTCATCTTCGAGGAGTACTGCAACAAGTACGGCAAGAACCACGACATGATGGCGCCGTTCATCGTGGAGCAGCGCAAGAACGGCCTCATGAACCCGGACGGGTTCTACAGCCAGC
>JBFWSN010000011.1:0-87833 GCA_050248355.1 Dehalococcoidia bacterium | reverse complement strand
ACGACCCTGGCCGCCCCGTTGCTCCTCCGTCTGGCGCTCCCCAGACGCTCCGATGAGGCGACGGAATCATCGGAACTCCAACGGCTGCAACTGGCCGCGCAGATCGAGCGCCTCGATGTGTGAGCGGACTACATTGCCGTGCGGCCATCGAGGGCGGCGCCCTCGGGGATCCCTCGGACCATGCTGTCCTGCACGAACGACGCAACGATGTGGCCGTCGCGGGTGAACACGTGTCCTCGACCGTAGACCCGGCCGCGGCCGGCGTACGGGACGTCGTGTGTCAGCAGCAGCCAGTCGCGTGCATCGAAGACGTCATGGAACGTGAGTGTGTTGCTGATGACGCCGGTCGAGATCGAGCGGTGCGCATCCGCGAGGTTGAGCCCATGCGGCTTCATGGCTGTGCCGATGAGAAGGCCGTTTGTGGCCCACGAGAGGATGGCCTGGCTGGCGAGCTGGCCGTCGGGGGCGTCGGGGTAGCGCGTCCAGAAGGAGAGCTCGGCCGGACCGGGCGAGCTGTCGCCGGTGCCGCGCACGACTCGCATCTCCGCGCCGGGGAAGACGAAGGCGCGCGAGGGCGTGCCATCCTCGGGCGCAGCTTCGTCGGGCATCGCCAGCTCGCTGCGGATGAGGTCCGGCTCAGGCGCATGGAGCAGCACCTGCGCGCGCGCGCAGAGGCGGTCGCCCTGCCACACCGTCACGGTGTCGGTGGCGAACGTGCGGCCGGCGTTCACCGGAGTCACTTCGACGTCGATCGGCTGGGTGATGGTGCCCGGGCGGACGAAGACGGCGTGGATGGTCTTCACTTCCTTGCCCCCCGCGAGGGTGCCGGAGGCCGTGATCATCTGCGCAAGCAGCTGGCCGCCGAACACGACATCACGGCCCTCGGCGTCGACGCTCCCGAAGCGGAAGCGCCGCTCATCGAGCCGCTCGAATGTCAGAACCTCGGGCAGCGCGCCTGCCATCGTCATCGCCGTCTCCCCTCGTGCGTTCGTAATGGGGCGCATCATAGTGGGATCGAGACAGCACCGACGGTGAGACGCGAAGCGGCCCTCGACGGGCCCGCTTCGCGTCCTGTGCAGAGCAGCGCTACGAGGGGCGGACGTTCTGATTGCCTCGGAAGCGGTTGTCCGGGTCATACCTGGACTTGACGTCGGCGAGGCGCTGGTAGGTGGCGGCGGGGTAGGCCTCGTGGACACGCGCACCCGCGTCGCGGTCGCTGAGGAAGTTCACATACGCGCCGTCGGCCCACGTCTCGCTGCGGGTCCACGCGCGCTCGACCCATGCGGCCGCTTCGGCGCCGTCACGTTCGTCCACCCCGCTGCCGGCGAAGAGCAGCAGGTACGGCTTGTCGCGGTGCGCGAACGCGGTCGCCTCGGGCGACACGCGGGCCATCGCACCACCGAGGACGCGAATCTGCGCGATCGACTCTCCGGGCGGCAGCTCGGTCAGCATGGCTTCGATCAGCCCGTCCTCGATGCTCCGCAGGAACGAGGAGCGGACGGACCCGTACAGCCCGGGGCGCGTGGGCTCGCGCATCAGCTCGAACATCGCGGCGTACGGCATGGCCTCGACCAGCTCGACCAGCGGCCCGCCGGCGAGCTCCGAAAAGCGGGCAAGCACCGCGCGGCCCTCGTCGTGATCGCCGGACCAGCAGGCGACGACCATGGCAACCGGCGTGCCGACGACATCCTGCGGCACGAACGGCGCCGGCGGCGCGGACGCGAGGATGAGCTGCGTGCTCAGCTCGTCGGGGGCGGCTGTCGCGACGCCGACGTACCCGCGGACCGCTTCGGGGGTCATCGGCAGGAGGATCGCGCCGACGAGCACCGGCCCGGTCTGGTTGAGGCGGAAGTGATAGCGGGTGACGATGCCGAAGTTCCCACCACCCCCGCGCACCGCCCAGAAGAGGTCAGCGTGCTCACGCTGGTTGGCCACAAGCACGCGCCCGTCGGCCATCACGACCTCCACCTCGAGGAGGTGGTCGATCGTGAGGCCGTGCTTGCGCACGAACCACCCGATACCGCCGCCGAGCGTCAGGCCGCCGATGCCCACGGTCGGGGCGTCACCGGTCGTCAGGACGAGGCCGTGCGGCAGGGTGGCGGCGGCGAGCACCTCGGAGGTAACGCCGGGCTGCACCCAGGCCTGTCGCGTGTCCGGGTCGACCTCGACGGCGTCCATCCGCGAGAGGTCGATGACCACGCCGCCGTCATTGGAGCTGAGGCCCGCAAGGCTGTGACCACCGCTGCGCACGGCGATGGGCGCCTGGTGCTCGTCCGCGAAGTGGATCGCCCGCACCACGTCCTCCGTCGTGGCGGCGCGGACGATGACCCCGGGGAACTTCTGGAACGCGGCGTTCCAGAGCTGGCGAGCGGAGCCGTACGCCCCGTCTTCGGGGGTGATGACTTCGCCCTCGATGGTGCATCGGAAGGCGGCGATGCTCTCGCTGCTGATACCGGCGAATCGTTCGATGGTGACCATGGCTGTGCTCTCCTTCGGATGCGCGCTTCGAGCGCGTGTTGCTGTACAGAGAGCATCGCGAAGCAGGCCGCGAGCGGTTCCTAAATGCTCACTACCGCTTCCTACACGAACACTAAACGGATCCGATAAGATCCCTAAAGCTCGCCCCGCGGGGTGTTCGCAGCGCTTCACGCATCCCGACTGATGCCCGCCTGACGAGTGGTGAACATGTACGTCGTCCGTGAGGAGCTACGTGAGTTGATCGAGTCCGGGGTCGCCGTCTCGGTGGCGACGGCGGACGCGAGCGGCCGTCCGCACCTGAACACCGCATGGGGTCCGCGCATCGCCCCCAACGGCGTGACCGCGTCGGTCTTCATCGATCGCGCACGCAGCGGACCAACGCTGGACGACCTCACCACCACGAAACAGATCGCGATGACAATTGGCGACCCCGTGTCGTACCGGTCGATCCAGCTCAAGGGCACGGCGACCGGGGTCGTGCTGCAGCCGGACGAGGGCGACCGGAACTGGGTACGCCTGCACCGCGAGGCGTTCATGGTCTCCACCGCGCTCATCGGCGACCCGCCGGCGCTGTCGCGCAACATGTGGACCGAGGACGTGGTGCGCGTCGACTTCGCCGTCGAGCAAGCATTCGACCAGACGCCCGGGCCGGACGCGGGACGCCCGCTGTGACGGCGCTCGGGGAGGAGGTGCGACTTCGAGACATCCCCACCTGCTTCGACGGGGTGATCCCGGCCGCGATCGCCACGGTCGACTCCGACGGGACCCCGAATGTCACCTACCTCTCAATCGTCCATCGGATTGACGATGAGCACGTCGCGCTTTCGCGGCAGTTCTTCAAGAAGACCGATCACAACACGATCGTGAACCCACTGGCAGAGGTCGGGCTCGTCGAGCCCGAGACCGGGCGCATGTTCACGCTCGATCTGGAGTACACGCACACGGAAACCGAGGGGCCGGTCTTCGAGCGGATGCGAACCCACCTAGATGCGGTGGCGGCGCAGCACGGCATGGCGAACGTCTTCAAGCTGAAGGGCGTGGACATCTGCCGCGTGCTCAGCTGTGTCATGGCGCCCTGTGACTTTCCCGAGCCGCTTCCGCCGCGGACGCCCGACCTCGAGAAGGCGGAGGCGTTCTCGCGGGTCGTCGGGGACGCGGACGACCTCGAGGAGCTACTGCACGCCACGCTGCAGGCGTGCGAGGAGCTGCTGGGCTTCACGCATGCCTTCGTGATGCTGGCCGACGAGAGCGGGCAGCGGCTCTACACCGTCGCGAGTGCGGGCTATAGCTCCTCGGGCGCCGGCTCCGAAGTGGCCGTGGGCGAGGGCATCATCGGGCTGGCGGCCGCACGGCGGCAGTCCGTGCGCGTGACGAACATGGCGCGCGACCTCGCGTACTCGCGAGCGGCGCAGATGTCCGCGTCGGGAGAGCACGCGCCACGAGACACGACGATCCCGCTTCCCGGGCTGCCGGCCGTCCAAAGCCAGCTTGTGACGCCGATGCTCGTGCGCCGCGAACTGGTGGGGGTGCTCGTCATGCAGAGCGAACGAGCAGGGGCGTTCACAGCGCAGGACGAGTGGCTGGTCGGGATGCTCGCGAGCCAGGTCGCACTGGCGATGGAGGCACTCGGCGGGATCGAGCGCGCGACCGCGGCTGTCGAGGCGTCGAGTGACGAGCAACCGGTGCAGGTCAAGTACTACCCCGACGACGAGAGCATCTTCCTCGACAACGAGTACCTGATTAAGGGCGTCGCCGGCGGCATCCTGTGGCGGCTGCTGCGCGAATACCAGGACGAGCGGCGGGTGGAGTTCAGCAACCGGGAGATCCGCCTCGACCACACGCTGGCGCTCCCGGACCTGAAAGACAACCTCGAAGCGCGGCTGATCCTGCTGCGCAAGCGGCTCGACGAGCGCTGCGGCAGCGTGATCCGGATGGAGAAGACGGGCCGTGGACGCTTCCGCCTGGTCGTGACCCGCCCGCTGGCCCTCGTAGCCGCCGACGGCGCCGCCTAACAGGGCTGAGCGCCTCGATGCCACGCGGACGCAGCGAAGCCCGCCTCGCGGCGGGCTTCGTCATCGGTGTCGTCGGCCGGCGTCAGCTCGTCGTACGAGCGGCTTCCTTAATGCGCGCGGCTCGGCCCGTGCGGCCACGCAGGTAGTACAGCTTTGCGCGGCGCACACGCCCGCGGCGCAGCACCTCGACCTTGTCGATGCGGGAGCCATTGAAGGGGAACGTTCGCTCGACGCCGACACGGTTCGAGGCGATGCGGCGGACCGTGAAGTCGCCGGCCGGACCACTGCGCAGGCGGATGACGACGCCCTCGAACGCCTGCACGCGCTCGCGGTTCCCCTCGACGACACGCACATGCACCTTGACGGTGTCACCGGGGTTGAACTCGGGGATGGTCTCGTTGCGCGGGGGCGCGAGCGTACTCAAATCGATGGACATGCGAATCCTCGTGTGCGAGTGATGCCGAATCGGGGCGGAAGCCGCAGACGGTCAGTCTACCGGCTCGGAATCCGTTGCGTCGAGTCCGGCCAGCCAGGCGCGTTCCGCCTCGGTGAGGTCGGCGGTGGCGAGGAGGTCGGGACGCCGGACGCGCGTCCGGAGGAGGCGCTGCCTCCGGCGCCACTTCGCGATCTCGGCGTGATGCCCAGAGAGGAGCACTTCAGGCACCGGCCAGCCCCGGAACTCCGCCGGGCGAGTGTACTGCGGGTACTCGAGCAGACCGCCCTCGAACGACTCCTCCTCAAGCGAAGCCTCGCTCCCGAGGACGCCCGGCACCTGCCGCGCGACCGCGTCGAGCAGCAGCATCGCCGGTAGCTCGCCGCCCGATACGACCACATCGCCGACGCTGACCTCGATGTCCACGAGGTGCGCGCGCACACGCTCGTCGATGCCCTCGTAGCGGCCGCAGACGAGGAGCAGGCGTGGGTGAGCAGCGAGCTCGGCAACGAGGGCGCGGGTGAGGGGGCGGCCCTGCGGAGTCAGCAGCACCACGGTCCCGGGCGCGTCCGCGAGCGGCTGCAGTGCCTCGATAGCAGCGAAGAGCGGCTCCGGCTTCATCACCATGCCGGCGCCGCCGCCGAACGGGTAATCGTCGACCGTGCGGTGGCGGTCGGTCGCCCAGTCGCGGAGGTCGTGGAGCACGACGTCGATCAGGCCTGCGTCACGCGCGCGCCTCATGATCGACTCGTCGAGGGGTCCCGCGAACATGCCGGGAAACAGCGTCAGGATGTCGAAACGCATGGTCGCATTCTCACGCAGCGGACGCGCGAGCGCTGCGCACGGTCTCCGGCTGGCGGCCTCAGCGGCCGCGAACGGCGTCGTTGAGCGCGTCTCCCAGCAGCGCGAAGGCGAACATCAACGAGGTCACCACGGCGGCGGGGACGAGGAGCAGATGCGGATGCGACTGGAACGTGCGCGCCCCCGAGCCCTCGAAGAGCATCGCGCCAAACGAGGGGTTCGGCGGCTGGACGCCGACGCCGAACCAGGTCAGGAGAATCTCGGAGCCGGCGACCGCACCGAGGACCGCCGAGATCTCGAGGATGATGAGGAAGGACACGTTGGGGAGCAGGTGCCGCCAGATGATGTGGATCGTGCTGCCGCCCGTGGCCTGCGCGGCGAGGATGAAGTCCCGTTCGCGGAGTTGCAGCACCTGCGCGCGGATGAGCCTCGCGGTCCCGACCCAGGAGAACAGGGCGAGGGCGCCGAAGACGGTGAAATAGGAGGCGGTGCCCGAACTCGATAGACCGCTCACGGGTGTGTTGTCCTCGAACCACCCGACAAGCTGCAGGACGCGCGGCAGCAGCGTGGCGTTCAGCAGGATCAGCATCGGCAAGCCCGGCAACGAGGCGAACACGTCGCCGATGCGCATGATCAGGCTGTCCACCCAACCGCCTCGGTAGCCGGCCAGCAGCCCGAGGAAGTTTCCGAGCACGAGGGTGCCACTGAGGACGACGGCGGCCGTGACGATGAGCGTCGTGCGCGCCGAGTAGAGCACGCGGCTGAACATGTCGCGGCCCAGGCGGTCGGTGCCGAACCAGTGGTCGGCGCTCGGCCCCTCGAGGCCACGCTCGAGGTTCTGTTCGGTGTAGGAGTACGGCGCGATCAGCGGGGCGGTGATCCCGGCGCCGTAGATGACGATGACAATGGCGAGGGACAGCATCGCGAGGCGCTTCTTGCGCAGCCGGTCCCAGAGCAGCAGCCACGGATTGCGGGCGGCCTGGCGTTCGTATTGCTCGACCGCAGTCACCTCTGCCTGATACGGACCGGCTGCGACGCTCATACGACGGCCGATCCTCCGAGGCGCACCCGCGGGTCGATCCACGAGTACACGATCTCCACGACCAGGTTCATGACGACGAACAGGAAGGCGACAATGACCGTCGTCGCGAGGATGACGTCGTAGTCGCGGCTGCCCACCGCCTCGAACGTCAGCCGTCCGATGCCCGGGATACCCAGCAGCGTCTCGGTAAAGAACGCCCCTTCGACGATCCCGACGAGGGCGAAGCCCACCACGGTCACGATCGGCAACAGCGAGTTCGGGAGCACGTGCCTGGTGGCGACGCGCGACTCGGGGATGCCCTTCGCGCGGGCAGTGCGCACGTAATCCTCGGTGTAGACCTCGAGGGCGGTCACGCGTACGAGGCGGGCGACGCCGGCGAACCCGGGGAGCGTGAGCGCGACGAGCGGGATGTAGAGGTGCGGGTCGGGGATGGGCACGGCGATCACACCCGCTATCCACCAGATGTCGAAGACGCCGTCCCAGCCACCGACCGGAAGGATGTCCGTACGCACGGCAAACAGCCAGATCAGCGGCGGGATCACGACGATGACCGGCAGCGCGCGTAGGAACAGCAGAATCGAGATGATGAACGGATCCAGCCACGTCCCGTGGAGCCACGCAGCGAGCAGCCCGAGCGGGATGCCAAGCCCGAAGACGATGAAGAGCGCTACCAGACCCAGCTGCGCGGACACCCACATCTTCGGGAAGATGATCTCCCGCACTGTGTAGCCTCGCTGCTGGAACGACTCACCGAAGTCGCCTCGCACGGCCCGGTTCACCCAGCGGCCGTACTGCTCGAAGATCGAGCCGTCGAGGCCTCGTTCCGCCCGGATCTGCGCCAGCACTTCCTGGTCGCGGATCTGCCCCGCGGCCACCGTGACCGGGTCGCCCGGGCCGAACCGCGCGATGGCGAACGTCAGGAACGACACCGCGAGCAGCGTGACTGGGAGCCACAGGAGCCGGCGGATGATATAGCCGGCCACGAGCCGTCTCCTACCGCTCCAGCGACACGTACCGCAGCCGCGGGATGATCATCGGCGGCTCGATCCAGCCCTGGACAGCCTGGTTCACGACGACGTGGTTCTGCGAGAAGTACAGCGGCAGGATGGCCGCATCGCCAAGGATGAGCTTCTCCGCGTCCTGGTAGAGCTTGATGCGGGCCGCGGGGTCGCGCTCAACACGGGCTCGCTCGAGCAGTCCGTCGAGCTGCGGGTTCGAGTACTCGATGTCGTTCAGCGAGGACTTTGAGTGGAACTTCAGGTCGAGGATGTTCTCCGGATCGGGGTAGTCCATGATCCAGCCGCTGCTGAACATCTGGAGCCGGCCCGCGTCGACGTCGGCGAAGAAGGTGGCGGCGTCGGACTGACGGATCTGCACGTCCACCCCGAGGACGTTCTTCCACTGCTCGATGAACGCCTGGGTGTCGACGCTGCCTTCGGCGCCGCCGCCGATCTCGGTGAGCGTGATGGCGGGCATGTTCCCCGCGTACTTCGAGGCGGCAAGGGCCTGCTTCGCCGCTTCCGGGTCGTACTTCAGGGTCTTGTCGTCGGGCGTGTAGCCGGGAAGCTGTGGCTGGAGGACGCCCGTGGCGGGCATCAACATGCCGGAGAACGTGACCTCAGCGATGCGCTGGCGGTCGATGGCGAGGCCGAAGGCTCGGCGCACGTTCACGTCATCGAACGGCGGCGTCGTGGTCCCGAACGCGATGTACGCGATCGAGAACTCGGGCGTGGTGACGTAGAGCTTGTTCAGCGGATTGTTCTGGTCGCGCACGCGGTCAATGTCGTTGACGGAGACGCCCGCGACGTCGAGCTCGTCGTTCTCGAAGCGGGTGAGCAGCGAGCCCCCGGCGAGTTCGTACACCACCTGCTGCACCTTCGGCGCGCCGAGGTGGTAGCGCGTGTTGGCCTCGAGCACGATGCGCTCACCGAGGCGCCACTCGCGGAGCTTGTAGGGGCCCGTGCCGTTGGGCTGCCGCGTCCAGTTGCGGGGGTTCGACTCAGCCTGCTGGCAGTCGATCACGAAGGCGGTCGGGTAGGTCAGTTTCGCGAGGAAGTACGGCTTGGGCTGGTCGATCGTGATGCGGACGGTGCGGTCATCGACGACCTCGACGCCGCTGATCTCGTCCGCCGTGCCGGCGAGCATCTCGCGCGCCCCAACGATGTCGTTCAGGTAGGCCGCGGCGGTGCTGGAGCCCAGCTGACGGGATGCGGCGCGCTCCATCGAGCATTTCACGTCGGAGGCCTCGACCTGCCGGCCGTTGTGGAAGAACGCATTGCTGCGCAGCTTGAAGGTGTATGTCTTCGCGTCCGCGCTGACCTCGAATGACTCGGCGAGGTCCTCAACGATCTCGAGGTCCTCGTTCAGGGTCATGAGGCCGCTGAAGATCTCCACGATGTACGTGGCGGAGCCGGCGTCGCCTGCGAGGGCGGGGTCGAGCGAGATGGGGTCGGAGCCGCCGAGGCGGAGGCGACCGCTCGTGGCCGCGGTACTCGAGCCGTCTCCGCCCGAGCCGCCGCCATCACCCGCGGAGTCCGCGTCATCGCCGCCGCCGCTGAGCAGCAGGAGGCCCGACAGCCCTCCGACGATCAGCACCAGACCCGCCAGCACCCCGAGCAGAATTGCAAGGATGCGGTTATTACCGCCCATCGACCGGCTCCGCTTCTCTACTGTGACGATCTACGACGGTGGGGGGTCTAGCGGTTCTCCGCATCATACAGGCTCGCTGGAGCTTGCCGCTCAGGACCTCGCTGCCCGTACGTCGAGCGCGATGTGCACATCGCGCAGTTGTCGCTCGCTGACGGGCGCGGGCGCCCCGGTCATCGGGTCGGAGGCCGACTTGGTCTTCGGGAACGCGATCACCTCTCGGATGTCGCGTTCGCCGGCGAAGAGCGCCACCGTGCGGTCGATGCCGGGCGCGATGCCGCCGTGGGGCGGCGCGCCGAACGTGAACGCCTCCAGCATGTGGCCGAACTTGGCCGTCGCCTCCTCCTCGGCCATGCCGAGGCGCGCGAGGACGCGCGATAGCAACTCGCGCCGGTGGATCCGGATCGAGCCGGATCCAATCTCCTGCCCGTTGCACACGATGTCGTACGCATGCGAGCGAACGGCTCCCGGGTCGCTGTCGATGAGTTCGACATCCTCCTCGAAGGGGCTGGTGAACAGATGGTGGACGGCGCTCCAGCGCTGCTCCTCCTCGTCCCATTCGAACATGGGGAACTGGGTGACGAAGGCGAAGACGAGCCGGCCGGGGTCGGCGAGGTTGCGGTCCTCGGCGATGCGCCGGCGCAGCACGTCGAGGACGCGCGAGGTGACGGCGTCGCGGTCAGCGGCGATCAGCAGGAGGTCGCCTCGAGCGGCGCCGCAGGCGCGTCCCAGCGCCGCGAACTGGTCCGGCGTGAAGAAGCGAGCGACGGGCGACCGCACGTCCTCGGCCGTCAGTCCGTGGAGCGAACCCTCGCCGCTGAACGCCACGGTGACGAGGCCGCCGGCACCGCTCTCCCGCGCCAGCTCGGTCAGCGCGTCGAGGCCGCGGCGCGGCGTGTCGGCGCCACCGGGCACCGCGATGCCGCGGATGCGGCCTCCCGCCTCGATGGCGCTGCGGAACACGGCGAACTCGGTGTCCGCGACCAAGGAGGTGAGGTCCGCGATCTCGAGGCCGTAGCGCAGGTCGGGCTTGTCCGACCCGTAGCGCTCCATCGCCTCCTGGTAGGTAAGCCGCAGGAACGGGCTCGGTACCTCGAACTGCGGGCCGACGTCCGCCGCGAGTTCCGTGTAGAGGCCTTCGATGAGCGCGAGGATGTCCTCTTCCTCGACGAACGACATCTCGAGGTCGAGCTGCGTGAACTCGGGCTGGCGGTCGGCGCGCAGGTCCTCATCGCGGTAGCAGCGCGCGATCTGGAAGTACCGCTCGAAGCCGGCGACCATCAGCAGCTGCTTCCACTGCTGCGGGGACTGTGGGAGCGCATAGAAGCTGCCAGGGTGCACCCGGCTCGGCACGAGGTAGTCGCGCGCGCCCTCGGGGGTGGCGAGGTTAAGCACAGGCGTCTCCACCTCGATGAAGTCGCGGCCGTCGAGGTAGTCGCGCATGAACTTCACGACACGGTGGCGCAGCCGCAAGTTGGCGGCCATGCGCTCGCGGCGCAGGTCCAGGTAGCGGTAGCGCAGCCGCGTCAGCTCGTCGACGGGCGTGTCCTGGTTCACCGGGAACGGCGGCGTCTCCGCCGGATTGAGCACCTCCACGCGGGCGGCGACGACCTCGATGGCGCCAGTTGGGAGGTCGGCGTTCTCGGTGCCGGGGCGCCGAGGCTGAACCTCGCCCTCGACGAGCAGGACGTACTCGGTGCGTACCTCAGCGGCGACCGCGGAGGGCTCGGGCGCAACCTGCGGGTTGAAGACCACCTGCACGAGGCCCGACGCGTCACGGAGGTCGATGAAGATGAGCCCGCCGTGGTCGCGACGGCGGTGCACCCAGCCGGCGAGGGTGACCGCCTGCCCGGCGTCCCCGGCCCGCAACTCACCGCAGCGATGCGTCCGCATCACGTCGCGCACTCCCTCGCTCGCCGCTGTCTGGATGCGAGCGAGTGTCGCACGGGCTTATGAGGCGGGCAACGCAAGGAGGTGGCTCGAGGTATGGCGCGAGCGGCGCAGAGTGCTGTATTACGTTCGGGATCCGGCTGGTCGACGGAGGTCGAATGACCTGGCAGGACGTAGGGGATATCGCCTCGGCGGTGGCCGCAGGCGCCGCCGTGCTCGGCATCCTGCTGCTCGTGTGGCAGTTGCGCGGGATCCGGCACGCACAGGATGTAACGATCGCGCTGTCGTTGTTGGAACGTCGCAGCTCGGACGAATTCCGCGCCGCAGTGAGCTGGGTTCGGTCACCCGAAGCCGACCGCCTAAGCCACTTGACGCCGGAGGAGTTTGAAAGGCAGGTGGAGATGCGGGAGCACTGCGAACTTCTGTGGAGCTATTACGAGTTCGTCGGCGTTCTCGTCCGCAGGAAGGCGCTCAGCGAGGATATCCTGTTCGATCAAGGCGGCATCCTGTTGTCTGACACGTGGGAGCGAACGCATCGGTATATCCACGCCCGCCGTGACAACACGACGCGCTACGGGGCGCGGTACATGGAGAACTTCCAGTTCCTGAAGGAGCGATGGGCGCGCTGGGATACGCGACAGCCCCCGCGTTACGCGTAGCGGCCGAGCGGACCCAACTCTCGAGCCAGCCCGCTCCTTGTCCGGCCTACTCCCCGGCGGCCTCCGCCCGGCGCGCCTCCTCGATACGGCCGAGGGCGCGGCCCTTGTCCGGAGTCGGGTCCTCGATCAGGCCGTAGATCTCGCGGCCCTCGTGGTCCTCGGGGAGGTACTCGGTGATGGGGAGGCCGTCCTCGTTCACGAAGAGGAGGCAGTGACAGTACTTGAACTTCTGCATCTCGTCACAGGCGCAGATCCACGTGCGGCGCTTCGCTTCCTCCTCGCGAGGCAGGTAGAGGCCCTCGGGCCAGTTCCCGTCCTCGTCCTTCGTCGGGTAGAAGTTGCAGGGGCAGATCGGGCGGCCGTACTCGTCGACGTTGTGGGCGAGGCCGAGGACGACGGCCTCCGTGATGCTGCGGTCGGGGTGAAGGTGAGTCCCGGACTTCTCCGCGAACTTCTCCGCGTACTTCCACATCTTGTCGATCGATCGCTGGTCCGGTAGCTCCATGCGCGTCCTCCCTCGTGCTGCGCGATCAGGGTACCCGGTTCGGCACGGGCCCTACGAGGCCTCCGCCTCCGGGAAGCGGTCGTGGACGATGAACTCCTCGACCGGGCGGCGGCGGTTGGGGCCGTACTTCCGGTCCGGGTAGCCGAGGGGGATGATCGCGGCGCTCTCCCAGCCCTCGGGAATGCGCAGCACCTCGTGGATCTGGTCCCTGCGCAGCCGGTGCAGCGTGCTGAGCACAGTGCCGAGGCCCAGCGAGCGCGCGGCGAGCATGAGGTTCTGGCAGGCGGGGTAGATCGAGGCGCCGGTCTGGAAGCCGGCGCGCCCGCTCCGGGGCACGCGCACGAGCGGGACGATGAGTACCGGGGCGTCGGCGAGCGTCTGGCGGTCACGCGCGCGGTCGGGCTCCGCGCCCTGGTACTGCTCGGCCATTGCCTCCTCGTAGAGCGCGCTGACCTCGTCCTTCACGGCCTGGTCGCGGATGACGATGAAACGCCACGGCTGCGAGTTCGAGCCGGAAGGGCCGCGGATGGCGGCCTCGAGGACTTGTCGGAGCGCTTCCTCCGACACCGGCTGATCCGACCACGCGCGCACCGCGCGCTGGTGGCGGAACAGCTCCATCACGTCGTTGATCGGCTCCATCCAGCACCCCCTCGGTCCGTCGTTGCGGCTACAGACTAGCCGAAGCGGCCATGGGGAGGTTGCGCGGGGATCAATTGACGACGACGGTCGCCGCCATGAAGGGGTGGATGGTGCAGATGTAGCCGTATGAGCCGGGCGTCGCGAAGGTGGCGCTGAACGAATCCCCCCGCTGCAACGTGCTCGACGCGAACTGCCCGCCGCTCGAGGTCACGTCATGGGGGAACTGGTCCCGGTTCGACCACACGACGGTGCTCCCTGCGGTCACCACGACGTTCCCGGGGATGAACGCGAGGTTGTTGATGCTGACGCTTACGGTCGTCGGAGGCGCCGGGGGAGGCGGCTCCGTCGCGACCGGCGGCGGCTCCGTCGCGGCGGGAGGGGGCGGAGGCGGCTCGGTTGCAATGGGCGGCGGGGGCGGCGGGGGCGGCGGGGCCTGCGTGGACTGCGGCTGGGGCGCCTGCGTCGCTTCCACGACGGGAGCCTGCGTGACGACCGCTGTAGCGGCCGGCGCGGGCGCCTCCTCGGTGGGCGCCGCTGTGAGCGTGGCGGCAGGCGTCGAGGCAGGCGTGGCTGTGGCGGTCGGCGTCAGGGTGGCGGTCGCGGTGGGCAGCGGGCGCTGCACTTCAGCTGTCGCGGTGGGGGTGGCCTCAGGGGCATCGTCGTCGCCGCAGGCGAGGACAGCGAGGTTGGCAATCGCCACGAATCCAAGCGTGAGCATGCGCAACCGGAGCACGAACGGACTCCCTCGAGACGATGAGGCGCGGTGGGACGGCGCGGGCCCGGACGATGGGCGGGCCCGCGCCTTCAATCTGTGACTAGCGCGCCGAGCGCCTCGTCACCAGGCGTACGCCGGCAAGCAACGCGACCGCGAAGCCCGCGAGCATGAGTCCGATGAATGGAGCGTCGCCATCCGCGACGAGGTCGCCGCTGCCCGTCTTCGGTGGGGCAGGCGTCGTCGATGCCGTGGCGGCCGGGTTCGCCTGGGACGGCGCCGACTTCGCGGATACGTTCACGACGCCACCCATGCCCTGCTCGACGTGCAGGATGCAGAAGTACGAGTACGAACCGGCCTTGCTGAACTTGACCGAGTAAGAGGTACCGGCGGGGAACCCGGTAATGCCGAGGACCCCGGAGTTGATGTACCCGTTGCCGTCGTAACCGGCGGCAGGCGCCTGCGTCGGCAGCAGGATCTTCGGATTTGCGAGGATGTCCGGGGGGCCCTCGGCGATGATCTTGCCGAGGTCGGCACCGCCGAGGAACGTCACCGTGTGCGGCGTCGGGACCGAGCTCTCCCAGACGACGGTGTCACCTTCCTGGAGGTTCATGGCCGGCGGGAAGAACTGCTGGACATCGGAGGGCGGCACGATTCCGCCGACCGTGTTCACGCGCCAGGTGGTGGTGCCGTCTGCGTTGGCGACCTTCGTCACCTGCTTCTCGGCGAGCTTCTTCGCCTCAGCCTTCAACGCGGTCAGGGCGGACGCGAAGCGCGTCGTCGACGCGGCGTCGATCGCTCCCTGCGAGGTCACTGAGCCGCCGCCGATCACGTTGACGGTGCCCTCCATGCCAGGGTGGATGATGCAGACGTACGGGAACGACCCCTGCTTGGCGAACGTGATCTGGAACGATTTGTTCTCGCCAAACGTGCCGCCGCTGGCGATGAAGCCCGAGTTCACGAACTGCGTGCCGTCGTACTCGACGACCTGGCCGGGGTGGGTCGGTACCGCCGCGTTCGGGTCTTCCGGGGACGGAATCGCCTGGGTGCCGGGGAAGGTGACGGTGTGCGGCTCGAGCCAGCCTGCCTCGAAGGTGACCGTCGTGCCCTTGACGACAGTGATCTCCGGGGCCCCGAACAGGTTCACGGCGTAACCGGTCTCGCCGCTTCCGACGGCGATCGTTGGCCCGTCCTCGGCGGCCGCGGGCCGCGCTGCCCAGACGGCCGGGACCAGCAGGACCGCGGCTGCAGCGACCATTCCGAGGGATTTCGCCAACCTGTGTACTGACATCTCGTCTATCCTCCTGATCTGGGTGGGACTACGTCAGGCCTCGCGAACACTACCCGTTCGTATCGTGAATGCAAGTATTGAGGCGCCGATGAGTTCCTTTTTCCGCGCGAGCCGTTACGAATGGCTCTTGCGCCATTCGAGCCGAAGACCGTGAGCTGAGGCCTCTGCTAGGATTGGATGAGCGCCCGGGTAACCGGGCAATTCGCGGTAAGCTCCCTCGGCAGGCAGGTTGGATGATGCTGGAATCGTTGCTTGCGGACCGGCGCCGGCAGCTGATCGCCGGCGCGATCGCGCTGGTCGTGCTGCTCTCTACCGGCGGTGTCGCGTTCGCGCTCTTCGGTGGCGGGTCGGACGAGCCCCCCGCCCGAGTTGAGGACGTGCGGATCGCGACCTCTACCGCCACGCCGACGCCTACCCGAACACCGACACCGACGCCGACGCCCTCGCCGACTCCCGAGCCGACCCCACCGCCGTACGACGGGGCGATCGTGCGCCTATCGGCGCCCCGCCTGGGCATCGACCACTACATCGAGCAAGTGTACGTGGTGAACAACGAGATGCAGGAGCCGAGCGACGGAGTGTATGCGGTCGGCTGGTATCCCGAGTACTCCAAGCCCGGCTTCGGAGAAAACGCGGTGTTCTCCGCGCACGAGACGTGGAACCGCAGTCGAGGCCCCTTCTACTCGCTGCACCTTGCCGTGCCCGGCGACGAGATCATCGTCACGATGGACAACGGCATCGAGTACCGCTACGAGGTGATGACCAACATCCGCTACGACGTGAACTCGATCCCGATGGGCGAGGTGATCTGGCCGAGCACCCGCCCGGAGGGTGAGGAGTGGATCACCCTCATTACGTGCGGCGGACGGATCGTCTACAACGAAACCGGGTACGGGGACTACCTCGACCGCGACGTCGTCCAGGCGCGCCGCGTCGATAACATCACGGCGGCGAGCGCTACGAACGCATCGACGGGGGCAGCGGCTTCGAACCGCTGATGAGCGCCGGTGCCAGCGCGCGCTCCTCGTCGAGGCGGTCCAGAACGAACGCGGCGACCAGCCGGTCGCCGCGCGACCAACAAACGCTGAAGCTCCCCAGGACGACATCGCCGCGCCTGACCACCGTGTCCGCGCCATTAGCAGCGCACCAGAACCCGTAAGACAGCTCGAACCCGTCCCGGAAGAGCGGGGGACGTGGACGAACGACGTCCGCTCACCGAGCAACGTGCGGCCACAAACCCCTCCCACGCGCACCTCGGTGGCCCCGGCCGCGCGCCGCCTGTACGCTGAGCACGTGACCTCCCCACGGCCCGGCCTCGCGCTGTACCTGCACATCCCCTTCTGCACCGCCAAATGCGGTTACTGCGACTTCAACTCGTACGCGGGGCTTGACCACCTCGTGCCGGATTACACACCTGCCCTCATCCACGAGCTCGAACTCTGGGCGCCCGCTGCGCGGGAGTTCGAGGTGCGAAGCGTCTTCTTCGGCGGGGGCACGCCCTCGCTGTCCTCGATCGAGGACCTCGACGCGATTGTCCGTGCCGTGCGCGACCGCTACGAGGTCGCCGCTGACAGCGAATGGACACTGGAAGCGAACCCCGGCGAGCTGACACTGGAGCACCTCGAGGGGCTGCGCGGGCTGGGCCTGAACCGGCTCTCCATCGGCGTGCAATCGCTGCATGACGACGAGCTGCGGCTCCTCGACCGCATCCACAGCGCCGAGCGGGCCATCGAGGCGGTCGAGGCAGCGCGTGCCGCCGGCTTCGCGAACCTCAACCTCGACCTCATCTTCGGCCTCATCGACCAGCCGCTGCAGCGCTGGCAGGAGACGCTGCAGCGCGCGGTCGCGATGCGGCCTGAGCACCTCTCCTGCTACGCGCTCACCGTTGAGCCGGGCACGGCGTTGTACTACCAGGTCGCGAAGGGACAGCTCGAGGCTCCGGACCCGGACGTGGTCGCCGACCAGTACGAGTGGACGCGCAGCTACCTCGCCGAGGCCGGCTACCGTCAATACGAACTCTCGAACTGGGCGCTCCCCGGTCGTGAATGCCGGCACAACCTCGTCTACTGGCGGGCTGAACCCTATCTGGGGATCGGCGCCGGCGCGCACTCGTTCTTCGCGGGCCAGCGGTTCGCTAACGTCGACGCGCCGAACCGCTACGTCGAACTCGTGAACGCCTCGTACGAGGAGCGGCGGGCGACGGGGGGCGGCGCCCTCCAGCAGATCCACGGCGGCGAAACGCCGGACGAAACCCTGCTGCGCTCGGACGCGATGATCCTCGGGCTGCGCCTGATCGAAGGCGTCGCACTACGGGAGTTCGAGGAGCGGTTCGGCCTCGCGCCGGAGGCTACGTTCGGCGACGCGATCGCCCGTCACCTGGCGACCGGGCTGCTGGAGCGGACAGGCGACCGCCTCCGGCTCACCTCTCGGGGGCAGCTGCTCGCGAACGAGGTGTTCGTCGACCTGCTGCCCGACCGTGCCGCGGGGGTATCGACGACCGGCTAGACTCATAGGATGTCAGTCGACGTCTACCGGTGCGGCCACTGCGGGCGCGAGGTCCTCGTACGCAATCTCGAGCCGATGTCGCCCGCGGAGATCGCACGCCGCGTCGAGGAGGAGCGCCGCCCCGGCGCACGCGGGCTGCCGGGGCAGCCGTCCGCGAACCTGCGCCTCCGCGACGACATCTGGCTCTTCGTTTCCTCGGAGCGTACGGAAGTGCCGCGTGAGGAATTGCCGGACCAGTGCCCCGCGTGCAACCGCTCCGACACGCTGCGGCACCGTGGGGCACTCGAGTAGCTCCGAAGATTTGGTCAGGTTTTCGACTACGTTCGTGATTCTCGGGCCATTGCTCCGATAAAACGAAGTAACTAGTTTCTAAAAGACCGTGCAGGCGCGTACAGGCGGCTTTTCGCGAGTACATTCCCGCGCCACGACGGGCTTCTCGCGCGTATGCGCGGATGCGACGGGCTCACCCTGAGCATGTCGGCGAGGGAGCGGTCGCCACCCGCCCGCGTGTCCACATAACGCCGGGAGTCGGCCGCGCACGCCGAAATTTGCTGTGTTTCAGGGGTTCCCCACGGCGCCGGAGGCCCGCCATAGTACCGCCTCGTGGCGGGTGTACTGACAGCAGTGCTGGCGCGCGGCGTGCGCCACAGCCTCGGCGTTGCCGGGATAGCGCTCGTCGTCGCGGGCGCGGTCGCCTTCTTCCCGACCGGCTCATCGGGCGCGACCACGAGCGACGCCGGCGTCTCCCCGGCGGCCTCGACGTCGATCGATGCCATGCGCAGCGTGTTCGTCGTCCCCGCGGAGGCGTCCGCCAGTCAGGATGAAACGACGCCCACTCCGGAAGCCCCGGGGCTCGCCGCGGTTGCCCCACCCACCCTCGAGAGCAACGTGAGCGCGCCTGCCACGGCCGGCCCCCCGTCCCCCACCGAAGCGGCATTCGGCCAGGCCGTCATCTCTTCGGCGCTGCAGCAGTCAACGCCCGCCGCCACGGTGTCTGCCCTCACCCCGGAGGCGGTCGTCACCGCAGCCCCGCGCACGAGCGTCTCGATCCCGGCCATCGAGGCGATCCTCGCGCAAAGCCCCTGGCCCCGCGAGACGTGGCCCACCGTCGAGCGGATCATCCTGTGCGAGTCGAGCGGCAACCCGGCTGCCGTGAGCCCTGCGGGGTACGTGGGCTTGATGCAGGTGGCGCCGTGGCTGCATGGGGCAGTCCCCGCCGACCCGGTCGCGCAGCTCGCGCAGGCGTACGAGGTGTACCTGCGGCAGGGCTGGGGCGCCTGGGGCTGCTACTAGCTCGATAGGGCGCCGCCGGACTCTCCGGCGGCTACCGCAACCCGAACGCGCCCCGCACCGCCTCGATCAGCGGCGTCACATCCGGTCCGGCCGGGGCAGCATTGGGGTCAGGATCCGGCGTCGGCTCCTCGCCCAGCAGCAGTTCCACGAGCCCCGCCGCACTCCACGCGAGCGCGTGCGTGTCATACCCGCCTTCGAGAACCGCGACCACGCGCCCGCCGCACAGCCGTGCGGCGGCGTCGATAACGGCCCGCGCGGCACCCGTGTACGCGGACGTGGAGACGTTCAGCGTCCCAAGGGGATCGCGGTAGTGCGAATCCCACCCGCTGGAGACCAGCACGAGTTGCGGCTCGAAGCGCTCCATCATCGGCACGGCCACCCGCTCGTAAGCGTCGATGAAGCCCCGGTCGCCCGTGCCGTGCGGAAGCGGGATGTTCACCTTCGTCCCTCGGGCGTCGCCCGCGCCGATCTCCCCGATGTCACCGGTGCCCGGATAGAACGGTGACGCGTGCGTGCTCACGTACAGGACGCGCGGGTCCGCGTTGAAGATGGCCTGCGTGCCGTTGCCGTGGTGCACGTCCCAGTCGACGATCGCGAGCCGCTCGATACCAGAGCGGAGCGCCGCCGCGGCGGCCACCGCGATGCCGTTGAACAGGCAGAACCCCATCGAGGCACTGTGCGTGGCGTGGTGCCCCGGCGGGCGGGTCGCCACGAAGGCGCTCGAGAGGTCGCCGCGCACCACCGCGAGCGTCGCGTCCACCGCGGCGCCGGCGGCCCGCCGCGCGATCGCGGGCGACTGAGGCAGTACGTACGTGTCGAGGTCGATCCATCCACCGCCGCGCTGCCTCGAATGCTCGAGCACGACATCGAGGACGGACTGGTCGTGGACGGCGAGCAGTTCCTCGTCCGTCGCTTCGCGGGCCGCGAGCTGCTGCATCCGTCCCAGCAGTCCGGTCTGCTCGAGATGCTGCATGATGGCGAGCAGCCGCTCGGGACGCTCGGTGTGCCCCACACGCTCGTGGGCGACGTGAGTCGGGTCGGTGATGAGGCCTACGCGTGGACCGTTCGATGTCGTCATGGCGCGCACAATCCGCCTCACACCGGCACGCGTCAACTATGCTGGGCCGCGCCGCGAGAGCTGCGCAAGACCGAAAGAGGCCGCATCGATGACACAGGCGTTTCCCCTCGCGCTCGCGCTGGTGATCGGCGGTGGCGCCGCCGTACAGACGGCGATGCTCGGCGCCCTCGGACGGCAACGCGGCCCCACGGAGGCCGGATGGCAGTCGATCCTCGCGACGGTCGTTGGCGTGGCGGTGATCCTCGCGATCCGCGACCTGCGAGGCGATGCGCCCGCGTTGCCGTCGCCGCTGGACCGCGCGGCCGTACAACTGGGTGTCGCGGCGCTGGCGGCGGTGGCGCTCGTGTTCACGGTGCGTGGGCTCGAACCCTACTACCTCATCGTCGGGTTCTTCGGGCTGGCGTTCATCGTGGGCGCCGCGGCCTTGACGCCCAAGCTCGGCATCGCGCTGTTCCTGAGCGCCACGATCGCCGGGCAGCTCGTCGGTGCACTGGTGTTGGACCAGATCGGCGCCTTTGGGAACCCCGTGCACACGCTCAACGTCACGCGTGCCGCCGGGGTCGCCGCGCTGCTCGTCGGCGTCGTGCTCGTGCGCGGGACCGGTCGGTAGGAGCCGCGAGTGGAGCGCTGGGAAGCCGGAGACGAGGTCACGCTCCGCTACGTAGGGCACTCGGACCTCGCCGTGCCCGGGCGCGCCGGCCTGCTGGTCGGGTATCCGTACACGGTGGCCGAGGACCGCGACGACCTGCTCGCGCTCTGGATGCCCGTGGGCACCTCGACGCACCGCGTCGACCTTGCCGACCGCACGCGCACGATCGCGCCAGAGGAGTGGCGGCTGCCTGTCCTGAGGCTGTTGCAGCCGGAGCGCGGGTACTCGGTATGGCAGTTCTGGGCGCCGCCGCCCGAGCGGCGTTTCCTCGGCTGGTACGTGAACCTCGAGGCGCCGTACGCGAGGACGGCCATCGGTGTAGACACCACGGACGACGTGCTCGACGTCGTCGTGTCGCCCGACCTCCAGTGGCGGTGGAAGGACGAGCACCTCGTGGAGCAGTGGATCGCCGCCGGCGTGTACACGCGCGAGGAGTTCGACGACATCTACGAGCACGGGCGCCAGGCGATCGCGGACGTTGAGGCGCGCCGCTTCCCCTTCGACGGCTCGCTTGTGGACTGGCGGGCGGACCCGGCGTGGCGCATCCCCGAGATCCATCCCGAGTGGCACCTGCTCGCCGGCTACGACGTGCCGTTGAGCACCGGCCGGCCGCTGCGCGACATCGACCGGCGGACCGGCTAGGCGGCCCCGTCGCCAAGGGCGCCGGCGATCCGCCGCAGCACCGCCGCCTCCGACTCCACCTCGAACGACCCGCCGGCGAGCGAGAGGCGGGCACCGCGCCTCCGCGTCAGCCGCAGCATCGCCTCGACCTGGTCGCCGTCGGGCCGCAGCCCGACGCTGGCCGCCGCGCGACGCAGCACACGGGACGCGATGGCGTCCGGCAGCGCGCGTAGTTCACGGCGGGCGAGCCGTGCCGCTCCGCCCTCCACCGTAACGACAGATTCGAACTCCCGCCGGGCCCACTCCTCGAGCGCGGCGTCGTCGCGACGCGCCAGCGCCGCGAAGCGCACCAGCGCCTGGTCGACGCGTGGGTTGATGGCGCGCAGCTCCGGCAGCACTCGATGCCGCACGCGGTTGCGGTGGAACGTCACCAGCTCATTCGTGGCGTCGAACCGGGGCGTGATGCCGAGAGCGTCGAGGTACGCGACGACCTCGGGGCGCCGGACCGTGAGCAACGGCCGAAGCAGCCGCAGCCCCGGCCCACCCGGCACTGGCCACGTTGCCTCGGCCTCCATGGCCGTGACGCCACTCAGTCCCGCGCCCCGCGTCAGGCGCAGCAGCACCGTCTCCGCCTGGTCGTCCAGCGTGTGGCCGGTGATCGCGTGGGTGGCGCCCGCCTCGACGCAGACGGCGGCGAGCCACCGGTAGCGAGCGTCGCGCGCGCCGGCCTCGGACGTGGGCGGCGACTCGCCGGCCACGCCGAGGGCGAACTCCGCGCCGACGGACCCCGCGAGACCCTCGACGAACGCGCGGTCGGCCTCGATCTCCGCGCGCAGCCGCATGCCGTGGTCGAAGTAGGCCGCGACGACCCGGCGGGCGGGATCCACCCGCGCGGTGGCCAGGAGGGCGGCAGTCGAGTCGGGACCTCCGGAACAGGCAACCACCACCGGAACATCCGCGACGACGGCCGCGCTCACGACCGCCGCAACGCGACGCTCGAAGGCCGCAGTCAGGCGGGTGCGAGGAAGCCCGTCAGTCATGGCGCCAGCGTACCGCGAGGCGGACAGGCGACGCTGCTACCTCGAGAACAACGACTCCCACCAGCGCTCGCCGGCGGTGCGGGTCGGGGTGGGCTCGGCCGGTGAGTCGACCACAACGGCTGTCTCGCCGGGACGCACAAGTCCGAATTGGGTGCGCGCGACGGACTCCACGTACTCATCGGACGCCAGGTACTCGCGGAGGCCCTCGAGTTCGGCCTTCTGATGCCGCAGCGTCTCGACCTCCTGGGCCAGCTCGCGCCGCTCATCGTGGAGGCGGTAGGTCTGCGTCGCCGTTTGTGCGGCGGCGTACACGAAGAGACCGAGGAGGAGCGCGGCGACCGCCAGCACCATGTGGACCGGGCCGAACGCGGGCAAGCGAAGCGCGGGGAGACGCATCGTCGATGTTCCTTATGTCCCCGCCGACGTGACCGTACCAGAGCGCCGGGGTGCAGGCAAATATCCACAGGGTGCGCCGGTCGCTGGGGCCAAACCTGAGCCCGCAGGCCGCGTTCGAGGCGCGATCGCCGACGAAACCCTTACGATGCCCGGAAAAAGTAGGCTCAGGGACTTTCCAGTAACCAGCGCAGCGCTTTAGCATTACCCCTGAGCCGCAAGTGCCGGGCAGGCTCCTCGACGAAACGGCGCATGTGGACGCACGAAGGAGTGCAACGTGACGAAGGCAGAGTTGATCGCGCAGGTCGCCAAGAACGCGGGGACCACGCCCAAGGACGTGGAGGTCGTATTAAACGGCTTCCGTGACGTCGTCCAGGCGTCCGTGAAGACGGGCAAAGACATCTCCTACCCCGGCCTCGGCAAGTTCAGCCGCGTCTCCCGCAAGGCGCGCATGGCTCGGAACCCGCGCACCGGCGAGGCCTTGAAGGTCGCGGCGACGAAGGTCCCGCGGTTCGTTGCCAGCGAGGGCTTCAAGCGAGTCGTGCGCGGCGAGACGCCTGCGCCGAAGCTCGCCAGGTAGCCGCAGTCGAGGAACCCTCGGAGGGCAGGCCGCTCCGCGACCCGCCCTCCGAGTTCGTCTCAGATATCGGCGCGCCGAGCGGGCGCTGTGAGGCGGTGGCGCATGTACGAGGACCTGCGGTCGACGGTCGACCAGATCTTCCCGCGGGTCCGCGCGGGCCTCGAGCGTCTCGTAGCGATCCCTTCGGTGAGCGCGCCTGACTTCGACCCCGCCCCGGTCCGCGCCTCCGCCGAGGCGAGCGCGAGCCTCCTCGAGGAGGCCGGACTGCGAGATGTCCGCCTGCTCGAGATCGAGGGAGCGCATCCCGCCGTCTTTGGCGAGGTTGCCGGTCCGGCCGGCTCGCCCACGGTGCTCCTCTACGCACATCACGATGTCCAGCCGCCCGGCGACCCCGCCGACTGGACGTCGCCCCCGTTCGAGCCCGTCGAGCGAAACGGACGGCTCTACGGCCGCGGCGCGTCCGACGATAAGGCGGGGCTCATGGTGCACGTCGCGGCGATTACCGCGCTTCGTGACGCGATGCCGCTCAACGTCAAGGTCATCATCGAAGGCGAGGAGGAGATCGGGTCGCTCCACATGACCGACTTCCTCGCCCGGTACGGGGACGCTCTGGCGGCAGACACCATCGTGATCGGCGACTCAGCGAACTGGCGCCTCGGACAGCCATCGCTGACGACCTCGCTCCGAGGGCTCGTCGACTGCACGGTCGAAATCCGTACCGCGAGCCATGGGGTGCACAGCGGCATGTTCGGCGGACCTCTCGTCGACGCGCTGACCGTCCTCACCCGCCTCCTCGCGACGCTGCACGACGACCGAGGCCGGCCGGCGGTCGAGGGACTCGTGTCGAGGGATGCGGACCCGCTCGACCTCACGGAGGACGAGCTGCGTGAGCAGGCGGGCGCAGCGAGTGGCGTCCAGTTCGTGGGCGAGGGGACGCTGACCTCCCGCATCTGGATGCAGCCGGCAATCTCCGTGCTCGCGATTGACGCGCCGCCGGTGGCGGAGGCGATTAACCAGCTCGTCCCGGTTGCGCGCGCGAAGATCAGCGTGCGCCTCGCGCCGGGGGATGTCCCCGATCGCGCGATGGCCGCCCTCGAGGCACACCTGCGCGCTCGCGTGCCATGGGGGGCGGAGCTGCGTTTCACGCCCGGCGCGCGGGCGGAGCCGTTCGAGCTGACCGAGAAGGGGCGCAGCTACGAGGCGTTCCATGCCGGCCTCGCCGCCGCGTGGGGACGCCCGGCGATCGACATCGGGGTCGGCGGGACGATCCCCCTCGTGGCGGCGCTCGCCGAGCGCTTCCCACGGGCGAGCGTGCTCCTCACGGGCGTCGGCGAGCCGTACAGCCGCTGGCACGCGCCGGACGAGAGCCAGGACCTCGAGGAGCTGCGTCGAGGATGCCTGGCCGAGGCGATTGCGCTGCGCCTCATCGGGCAGCGGTAGCCATCGGACCTACGACCAGACAGGCGGGCGCCTCCGGTGGATTCGTTCGATCCGCCCGAGCAGGGGCCCTCGGAATAGCAGGGTCAGCGCGGTGCCCGCGAGGAAGCCAATCACGTGCGCTTCCCAGGCCACGCCGGGGTCATTGACCAGGAACTGCGTCGCGAACCAGAGGCCGAGGAACACGACGGCGGGGATCGGCAGCAACGTGATGACGACCAGCGAGATCACCCACCGTCGTGGGAACAGGACGAGGTACGCGCCGAGCACGCCGGCGATCGCGCCCGACGCCCCGATCAGCGGTGTCACGCCCTCCGGGTTGAGCGCGATGAATCCGATCGTCGCGGCGAGGCCGGCGAGCAGGTAGACGGCGAGGAACGCGACCGCCCCATAGGCTTCCTCGATGTTGTTCCCGAAGAGCCAGAGGAACCACATGTTCGTCAGCAGGTGGAACACGCTGCCGTGCAGGAACATCGAGACGAACAAAGACAGCTCGACTGACTTCTCGGGGAAGATCGCCGGGCCGACGGAGTCCTGCCGGCACGTTTCGAGCTGGAACTCGGGAACCGTGAGCGGCTTCCCCGTCGTCACCTCGCAGGCGATGGCAGCATGCTCGTAGAGGAACGACACCCCCTCGGGGCCGCTGTGTGGCTGCCAGAAGAAATAGACCAGCCCGTTCGCGGCGATGAGCAGCAGCGTGATGAGAGGAAACACGCGCGTGGGGTTGAGGTCCCGGATGGGGAACACGACGACGTCCGATCACCGCGAGAGAGCGTGCATGCTCATCGTACCTGCGCCGTCCGCATTGAGGACGCCCGCCCGCCCAAAGCACCGGTGGCGGCCCTGCCCGATCGGGCGATCCGAGGCCGGCGATGGGCCTCGATGCTGGTTGCAGCGCAGGATGCGCGGATCAGGAGCACCACATGACAGACGAGCAGCACATCGAACTCGGCGTCTTCTCCAACGGCCTGGCGACGGCGGTGGAACGCGCCGCCGCCTCGACCGTACTCGTGGCGGCGCGACGCCACGTCCCCGCGAGCGGGGTCGTATGGTCGGACGACGGCCTGGTGGTGACGGCGGACCACGCGATCGAGTTCGAGGATGACATCACCATCGGCCTCCCTGACGGCAGCGAGATCGCGGCGCAGCTCGTCGGACGCGACCCGTCCTCAGACCTCGCGCTGCTTCGCATCGAGGGGGGCGTCCCGACCGCGGCACTGGCGCCCGAGGGCTCGGCGAAGGTCGGTCATCTCGCCCTCGCCGTCGCGCGGCCGAGCGCGGCGGGTCCACAGGCATCGCTCGGGATCATCAGCGCGATCGCCGGGCCCGCGGATGGCCGCGGCCGGCGCGCACACGGGCGGGCGCCCGCCCGCCTCGAGGGGTACCTGCGCACAGACGTCACGTTCTTCCCGGGCTTCTCGGGCGGCCCGCTCGTGGACATCGAGGGACGGGTACTGGGGATCAACGTGTCGCTCATCGGCGGGCCACGGGCATTCCGCTTCGCGCGCGGCGCGTTCGGTCAGGGCTTCACCGTTGACGCGGCATCCGTGACGCGCACGGTCGAGCTGCTCAAGACGCATGGTCGTGTGCGCCGTGCCTACCTCGGCATCGCGAGCCAGCCGGTCGCGCTCGCGGAGCCGGCGGCGTCGGCGGCCGGACAGGCCGAGGGCCTGCTCATCGTGGGCGTCGAGGCCGGAACGCCCGCGGCACAGGGCGGCCTCCTGGTGGGCGACATCCTCGTCGGCATCGAGGACGCGCCGGTGCGCGACGCCGACGACCTGCAGCGGGCGCTGACGCCGGAGCGCGTCGGCGCAGCGGTGCGCCTACAGTTGATCCGAGGCGGTGCGGCACATGAGTTGTCCGTCACGCTGGGAGCGCGCGAGTAGCGGAGCAGCGTCGATGGCCACAGAGCCATTACGAGTCGTGGTCTGGGCGGCCTACCCCGCGCTGCGCGCCGGCATCGCCGGGCTGCTGCGCGGGGCAGGCCTTGCTCCGTGCGAGGTCTCCTCGCTCGCGGCGCTCGACGCTGTCGAGACAGCCTTCGATGTCCTCGTCGCGGACGTGGCGAGCGCCGAGGTAGCCATCGAGGTCAGCGGGCTCGCGGACGCACTGGACGTGCCGGTGGTCCTCATGGCGCCCGAGGAACTCGCCCCACCCGCGGCGATCGTCGAGAGCCGCGAAGGGCGCGGCTGGGTGTGGCGCTCGACCGGTGAGGCCGAGCTGGCCGCCGTCCTCCATGCCGTCGCCGCCGGTTATGTCGTCATGGAGCCCGGCGCCCTTCGAAACCCGGGCGGACAGGCAGATGACAGACGCGAGGCGACAGAGGGGGCCGGCCTGTTGACGCCTCGGGAACTGGACGTGCTGGGCTGGCTCGCCCTCGGGCTGCCGAACAAGGCGATCGCCCTGAGGCTGGGGATCAGCGAACACACGGTGAAGTTCCATGTGGGGTCGGTGCTCGCGAAGCTCGACGCCTCTTCGCGCACCGAGGCGGTGACAACGGCGGCGCGCCGGGGGCTGCTGACGCTCTAGTCAGCCGCGAGCAGCACCTCGGCGCGAGCCAGCTCCTCGGGGGTGTTTACCCCGACGAACGAGCGCGCGTGGGGGTCGGCCGCGCGCCACACCTCCTCAGGGATGAGCTCGGCGCCGTCCACCCGCGTCAGGGCGCGCAGGGCGCGTTCGCCACGCGCGAACACCGCTTTGAGGTCAGGAAGCAGATCCGCGCGCAGAGCGCTGACCAGCGGCTGCGGCCGCCCGTCGATCACGGGCGTCGCGCTCCTCGATGCGTCGAGACAGCCAAGGAGCAAGCCCAGCAGCGGCGGCGCGAGGGCCGGCTGGTCGCACCCCACGACGAGGCAGCGCTCCGCCTCGGTCGCCGCGAGACCGGAGAGCAGCCCCGCCAGGGGCCCCGCGCCTTCCACGTGATCCGACACCAGGCGCAGCGGACGCCTCGACGCCACAGCGGGCAGCGCCCGACCGGGCGCCCCGACGATGACAACTTCATCAACGACGTCTTCGACGGCGTCGATGGCGCGCTGCAACAGCGTGCGGCCGGCAAGCACGATGGCGGCCTTGTCCCGCCCCATGCGGTGGGAGCGGCCTCCGGCGAGGACGATCGCGGCACTTCGGGGCATTCGAGGACCTCGCGTGCTTGTCGCGGTTGCGGACGGGGCCTAGGCTGGCTCACATGGCCAAGCCCCGAGTGAGCGCCGCCGGCGGCTTCCCGGCGATTGTCTATACGGCGCGCAAAGCGTTCCAGTCCGGCAATCCGCTCGGGTTCGTCGGGCGGATGCGGTCGCGTAACGCGTGCAAGACGTGCGCCCTCGGCATGGGGGGCCAGCACGGCGGCATGGTTAACGAGGCCGGCCACTTCCCGGAGTTCTGCAAGAAGTCCGTGCAGGCGCAGGCCGCCGACATGCAGGGGACGATCGCGGAGGAATTCTTCGCGCGGACGCCGCTTGCGCAAATGCGGTTCATGTCCTCGGCCGAGTTGGAACGCGCCGGCCGGTTGGCGTTCCCGATCCTCGCGGAGGCGGGCGACACGCACTACCGCCGCATTGGCTGGGACGAGGCGCTCGACCGCGCGGGCGACGCCATTCGCGCCGCAGACCCGCGACGGATCTTCCTCTACGCCTCGGGCCGGTCGAGCAATGAGGCGGCGTTTCTGCTGCAGCTCGTGGGGCGCGCCTACGGCACGTCCAACATCAACAACTGCTCGTACTACTGCCACCAGGCCTCCGGCGTCGCCCTCACCGACGTGTACGGTTCCGGCACCGCGAGTGTCACGCTCGAAGACCTCGAGCATGCCGACTTCGCGCTCGTCGTCGGTGCGAATCCGGCCAGCAACCACCCGCGGCTCATTACGCAACTCGTCGCGATGCGCAAACGCGGCGGTCGCGTCGTGGTGGTCAACCCGCTCAGGGAGCTGGGTCTGGTGCGCTTCCGCATCCCCTCGCAGATCCGCAGTCTCGCCTTCGGATCGAAGGTGTCCGACCTCTATCTGCAACCGCACGTGGGCTCAGACATCGCGCTGTTGAAGGCGCTGCTCAAGGGAGTGATCGAGGCCCGCGGCGAGGATCGCCCGTTCATCGAGGCGCACACGGAGCACTGGCAGGCTGTGCGCGAGGACGTCGAGGCCGCGTCATGGGACACGCTGCTCGCCGCGTGCGGAGTGCCGCGCGCGCAGATCGACGAGACGGTGCGGCTCATGGTGGAGTCGCGGCGCGGCATCTTCATGTGGGCGATGGGCCTGACGCACCACGCGCACGGCGTGGACAACGTGCAGGCGCTGGCCAACCTCGCGCTCGCGCTCGGCTGGTTCGGTCACCCCGGCTGCGGCCTGCTGCCGATCCGTGGGCACTCGAACGTCCAGGGGGTGGGTTCGATGGGCGTCGCGCCCGCCCTCCGGGACGCGTTCGCGCGTGCCCTCGAGCGGGCGTACGACATCGAGGTGGATCCGGAGCCCGGGCTCGACACGTTCGCGTGCATGGAGGCGGCGGAGCGCGGCGCGATGGACGCCGCGGTGCTTCTCGGCGGGAACCTGTTCGCGAGCAACCCCGACCGCGACTGGGCCGGTCGCGCGCTGCGCAACATCGGGACGACCATCGCGCTGACGACGAAGCTCAACGAGGGGCACGTCCACGGGCGCGGGCGCACCTCGCTGGTCCTGCCCGTCCTCGCGCGGGACGAGGAACCGCAGCCGACGACACAGGAGTCGATGTTCAACTACGTCCGCCTGTCCGCTGGCGGAACGCCTGCGGTCCGCGGCGAGCTCCGCTCCGAGGTCGACGTCATCGCCTCGCTGGCGGAGCAGATCCTGCCGCCGGGCCGCTTCGAGTGGGCGCGTCTGCGCTCGCATGCCGCGCTCCGCGAGGCGATCTCGCGCGTGGTGCCCGGCTACGACCCGATCGGCCTCATCGAGGGGGCCGGGGGTGAGTTCCACGTACGCGGCCGGCGCTTCCATGAGCCGGCGACCGCCCGCCCCGACGCGAAGGCGCACTTCCGGGTCACGGCCCTGCCGGACTTCGAGGTGGGCCCCGACGAGTTCCGCCTCATGACGCTCCGTTCGGAAGGCCAGTTCAACAGCGTCGTGTATGACGAGGAAGACCTCTACCGAGGCAACACCCGGCGCGATGTCGTGATGATGGCGGCCTCGGATGCGGATCGCCTCCGGCTGTCGGAAGGGGATGCCGTGTCCGTGCAGACCGATGCCGGCAAGATGCGCGCCGTGGTCGCGGTCGTCGACATCGCTCCCGGCAACCTCGCGATGTACTACCCGGAGGCGAACGTGCTCGTCCCGCGCCGCATCGACCCGCGCTCGAAGACGCCCGCGTTCAAGTCTGTCGTCGCGCGGGTCGTGCCCGCTGCGAGGCGATAGCGTGGGCCAGCGCATCGTCCAGGTGGACGCGTTCACCAGCGCTCCCTTTCGAGGGAACCCGGCGGCGGTGTGCATCCTGGACGCGGCGGCGACCGAGGAGTGGATGCAGGCCGTCGCGCGGGAGATGAACCTCTCGGAGACCGCCTTCCTGTATCGAGACGGCGAGGCGTTCGCACTGCGCTGGTTCACGCCGGCCGTGGAGGTGGACCTCTGCGGACACGCGACGCTCGCGAGCGCGCATGTGCTGTGGGAGGACGGCCACCTTCCCCCCGCCGCCCCGGCGGTGTTCGAGACGAACAGCGGCCGTCTCACGGCGCGCCTTGTGGGCGACTGGATCGAGCTCGACTTCCCGGCGACGCCCGCCGGAGCGGTCGACGCGGTGCCGGGCCTCGAGGCCGCGCTCGGCGTCGAGGCGCGCTGGGCCGGCCGCTCCGAGTTCGACTTCCTCGTCGAGGTCGACTCCGAGGAGACGGTGCGCAACCTGCAGCCGGACATGACGGGGCTGCGTCAGTTGCACTGCCGCGGCGTGATGGTGACGAGTCGCGCTGATGCCGAGGGGTTCGACTTCGTATCGAGGTTCTTCGCGCCCGCGGTGGGGATCGACGAGGATCCCGTGACCGGGTCGGCGCATTGCGCGCTAGGCCCCTACTGGGCGCAACACCTCGAACGGAGCGAACTGACGGCGATGCAGGTCTCCGCGCGGGGCGGGGTGATCCGCGTCCGCCTCGAGGGCGACCGGGTGATCCTTGGCGGCCAGGCGGTGACCGTCTTCCGGGGAGAGCTGGCGGACGGCGCTAGCGCGCCCTAGACCTCGGCCTGCCCGGCGAGGATATCGAGGTCCATCGCCACCTTCGCCGGCCGCACGATCGCGACGTCCGTGACCAGGTGCCGCAACGACATGCGCCCCCACGGCGACGTCCACTCCTCATCGAGGCGCGACTCGATGGCGCGCGCCAGCGACGCGAGCAGGCGGCGGTCCTGCTCCAAGCGCCCGAGGAGCGCCGGGAGGGTTGGCGCGGCGTACATTACCGCCGCGATTGCCGACGGGTGCACCTCGAGCCGTGGCACGGTCACCTCGGAGGCTGCCGCGGCACCGGCGAGCACGACGGCGGCGATCTCAGTGCGCACGGCCAGCGAAGCAACGCGCGCCCGCGGACTGTCGCGGCCACCACGGTCGGACCGCCGCTCACCGAGGTCTCGCAGCGCCTCGGCGATGCGACGGTGCAGCTCGCCGGCCGCCTCCTCGATTTCGGCCAGGCTCAGGCCATCGAGGGCCGCTGAGAACGTATCGCCCTCGGGGAAGGGCGCCGGGTCGTCGACCGTGTATCGCTCCTGTAGGCTGGGCGTATGGGCTTCGGGAAACATCTTCTCGTGCTGACCGCGCTCGTCGTCAACCTCTGGCTGGGCGGCAATCTGATCGAGGAGTGGGCGGGGCACGCGGTGCGTTCCGGCTTCGAGGGGGCGCTCATCCTCGGCTACCTCGCCTGGGTGCTGCGCTTCGGGGGTTTCCGCGGACGCGGGTCCGGCGCGGGACCGGATGGTGGGGAGGCACGAGATGGCCGGGGATGATCTCCTGACGCACGTCACGCCCTCGCAGCGAGCGGAGGGGGATACAACGCCGGGCATGATTCGCGAGGCGGCGCACGTCACCGATCGGCTCTGGTCGGGTGTCACACTCACGGAACCCGGCATGACGTCCGGCTGGCACCACCACGGCGACTACGAGACCGTGATCTACGTCGCCTCTGGCGCGCTGCGGATGGAGGCGGGCCCGGACGGCACGCAGATTATCGAGGCCGGGGCGGGCGACTTCGTGTATGTGCCCGCGGGCGCTGTGCACCGCGAGGGCAACCCGTCGCAGCAGCGCAGCGAGCTGGTGATCGTGCGCACTGGCGAGGGCCCAACGGTCACGAACGTGGCGGGACCGGCCGCGTCGACCTCGCGAGGCTCCTCGGGCGCCTGACGCCGAACTCACCGAGCCACCACCGGCGGCGCGGACGTGACGGCCCGTAGCGAAGTCCAAACTTCTCAATCGCCGCTCGTCGGATCGCCTCGACGGCCACTTCGGGGGAATCGGTGAAGAGCACGCGGTCGACGTCTTCGGGGTCGATGGTGAGCTGACCGAGCAAGCTCTGCCGCACGAACTGGCGGAATGGCTCCCAGTACTGCGTGCCCATGAAGATCACGGGGAAGTCCTCGATCTTCTTCGTCTGGATCAGCGTCATGGCCTCGGCGGCCTCATCGAGCGTCCCAAAGCCGCCGGGCATGACCACGAACGCATAGGAGTACTTCACGAGCATGACCTTGCGCGCGAAGAAGTGGTCGAACTCGATCCAGGTGTCCAGGTAGGGGTTGGGCGCCTGCTCGTGCGGAAGCCGGATGTTGCATCCGATGCTGGGGCCACCGCCTTCGCGCGCGCCCCGGTTGGCCGCCTCCATGATGCCCGGCCCGCCGCCCGTCATCACCGAGAAGCCGGCACGAGACAGCTGCCGTCCGACCTCCCTCGCCAGCTCGTAGTAGGGATGTCCCGCGGAGTAGCGGGCGGAGCCGAAGACGGTCACACAAGGCCCCACGAAGTGCAGCGACCGGAATCCCTGGATGAACTCCCAGAACACGCGGATCGCCCATGACAGCTCCGACCAGCGGCTCTGCGGTCCGGAGAAGAATCGCTCTTCCGGGACGGTGTGGTCGTGGGGCTCCTCGACCGGTCGGTCTGGCTCGTGCGGCGGTTCCATCCACTCATTGAGCTCGTTCATCCGTCGATCGTTTCCGTCACCGCGCGCGTACGCAAGACTGCCGTCGGGCGCGATGTTGCGTGCGCGGGCTGCAAAGCGAAGGAGGGCGGCGCTCGCCCCGCCTCAGCGCCTCATTCCACTGTAGGCTCCGGTCGATGCCGGCCCCCGTCCTGATCCGACAGAGCGCCCGCGGCGTCGGTCCGTCCGCCGACGCAAGGTTGTCCCCTCTTCGCCGCCGCCCTAGCATCGAGGAGGAGGGGAACGCCCTCGCGGGCGATTAGCTCAGCTGGTCAGAGCGTCCGGTTTACACCCGGAAGGTCAGAGGTTCGAGCCCTCTATCGCCCACCACGCCGCCGCGTCGTGTCAACCGCGCCTCCTCGCGTGCTGCTCGCAAGTGCGGACGGTTGGTATGATTCGCAGGCGCCGCCCGACCCGGCAGCGCTTCCGCACGGCCATGCACGAGCAGGGGGGCTACGTGGCAAGCCACAGTCAGCACGAATGGCTCGAAACGACATACCAGAAGGCGACCGAGCGCGCCAAAGAGCGCCAGCCGCGCTTTGAATCCTCATCCGGTGCGGAGGTCGCCCCGCTCTACGGGCCCGAAGACCTCGCCGAGTGGAACTACTTCGAAAAACTTGGCTATCCCTCGGAATACCCCTTCACTCGCGGGGTGCAGCCGACGATGTACCGCGGCCGCCTCTGGACCATGCGCCAGTACGCCGGATTCGGCGACGCCGAGGAGTCCAACCGCCGCTATCACTTCCTGCTCTCGCAGGGCCAGACCGGCCTCTCCGTCGCGTTCGACCTCCCGACGCAAATCGGGTACGACTCGGACGCCCCGGAGGCGGAGGGCGAAGTCGGCAAGGTCGGCGTCGCCATCTCCTCGCTCGAGGACATCGAGACGCTGACGGAGGGCCTGCCGCTCGACAAGGTCACGACCTCGATGACCATCAATGCGACGGGCTCGATCCTGCTCGCGCTCTACGTGGCGGCCGCGAAGAAGCAGGGCGCGGACCTGAACAACGTCGGCGGCACGATCCAGCACGACATCCTCAAGGAGTACATCGCGCGTGGAACATACATCTTCCCGCCGCGCCCCTCGCTCCGCCTCGTCACCGATGTCTTTGCGTGGTGCAAGGACAACCTGCCCGAGTGGAACACGATCTCCATCTCGGGCTACCACATGCGCGAGGCGGGATGCACCGCCGCACAGGAACTCGCGTTCACGTTCGCGGACGCAATCGAGTACTGCGACGCCGCCCTGGCGGCGGGCTTGAGCATCGATGACATCGCGCCCCGGCTTTCGTTTTTCTGGGCCTGCCACTCGAACTTCCTCGAGGAAGTCGCGAAGTTCCGCGCCTCGAGGCGGATGTGGGCGCGCATTGTGAAGGAGCGCTACGGGTCGACGAATCCGCGCTCGCAGATGCTGCGCTTCCACACGCAAACCGGCGGCGCGACGCTGACGGCGCAACAGCCGCTGAACAACGTCATCCGCACCGCCTTCCAGGCGATGTCCGCGGTCCTCGGCGGCACGCAGTCGTTGCACACGAACTCGTGGGACGAGGCGCTGGCGCTGCCCACCGAGGAGGCCGTAGAGATCGCGCTGCGCACGCAGCAGGTGATCGGTTACGAGACCGGCGTCGCGGACGTCATCGACCCGCTCGCGGGCTCGTACTACATCGAGTCGCTCACCGACCGTGTCGAAGAAGAGGCGAACCAGTACCTTGCGCGCATCGAGGACATGGGCGGCGCTCTCGCCTGCATCGAGCAGGGCTTCCAGCAGCGCGAGATCCAGGAGTCGGCCTACCGCCTACAGCGCATGACGGAGACCAAGGAGCGCGTGGTCGTCGGTGTGAACCAGTTCCAGACGGAGGCGGTGCACGTCCCCGAAATCATGCGCGTTGACCCCGCGCTCGCGAGGCGGCAGGTGGACCGGCTGCAAGCGTTGCGCGAGCGGCGCGATAACACGGCCGTCGAAGAAGCGCTTGCCAAGATCCGTGCCGCAGCACACACCGACGAGAACATGATGCCGCTGCTCATCGAAGCCGTGGAGTGCTACACGACGCTCGGCGAGATCTGCGACGTCCTGCGCCAGGAATGGGGCGAGTACCAGGAAGTACTCACGATCTGATGCCGGACGTCCTCGACGGCATCGTGGAGGAGAACGCGCGCGCTCGGGCCGAACTGCTCGAGGTGGTCGACGCGATCCCGGCGCCGCTGCGCCTCGAGCCAACGATCGACGGATGGTCCGTGAAGGACGTGATCGTGAACATCGCGGCGTGGCAGGACGGCTACGCGCACGCCCTCGAACTGATGGCGCGCGGCGAGCGCCCGAAGGTGCCGGACTTCGAGGACGACGACCTGGACGCGTTCAACGCGCGCCGCCAGCAGGAGGCCGCGGGCGACAACTGGGAGCGGACCATGGTCCGTCTGCGCGCCGCCCGGGAGCGGCACGACGCTGCGGTCCGCGGCCTGCGCGTGCTCGAGCCCGACCGCTACGCTGAGGGCAAGACCGCCCGCCGGCTGGCGGACGCGGCATCGCACGACCGCGAACACATCGAGCAGATTGCGGCCTGGAGACGCTCGCGAGGCGTCTGACGACAGGCCGGTTCTAGAGTGGAGTTGCCGTGATTAGCCGCCTGCACCACGTGGCCGTCGTCGTTCCGGACGCCGACGCAGCGCTCACCTTCTACCGCGACACGATGGGCCTGACCGTGACTGGAGACGAGGTAATTGAGGAGCAGGGCGTGCGCGGCGTCCTGCTCGAGGTCGGCGAGAACGAGATCGAGCTCATCCAGCCGGTGCGCGACGACACCGGCGTCGCGCGCTTCCTCGAAAGCCGCGGGCCGACGCTGCACCACTACTGCTTCGCCACGGACAACATCGACGGCGAGCTCGCGCGCATCAAGGGTCTCGAGGTGGAGCTGATCGACCAGGCGGCCCGCCGCGGGCTGGCGGGACAGGTGGCGTTCATCCACCCGCGCTCGATGAACGGCGTGCTCGTGGAGCTGGCCGAGCCGCCGGCGGGGACGCACGTCTCCTCTGCGAAGGGGTTCGACCACCTCGCGGTGCGGACCAGCGACCCGGCCGCCCTGGCGGCGTCGTGGGAGCGCGTCCTCGGCGTGCGCGTCGCTGGCCGCCTGGGGCCGTTCAACGGCACGCTCATCGACCAAGTGCCGTGCGGCCAGTGCACCATCGAGCTGCTCTCACCCGCGACGCCGGACGCACCGATCGCGCAGCAGATCGCCGAGCAGGGACAGGGCGCGGTGCCGATGGTCGCGATCGAGGTGCAGGACCTCGACGCGGAGATTGCGCGCTACCGCGCGGCGGGCATCGAGATGCCGGACGCTGCTCCCTCGCTGCTGCCGAACGCGCGCATGTCGTCGGTCCCCGCGAGCGCGGCCTTCGGCATGGCCATTCAGCTCATCTCATACACGCGGTAATCTCGACCCGGTCGAGCGAGACAGAGGCGACAGGAGCACGAGCATGACCACGGAACAGCGGACGCTGCGCGTCCTCATCGCAAAGCCCGGCCTCGACGGGCACGACCGCGGAGCGAAGGTCGTCGCGCGGGCCCTGCGAGACGCCGGTATGGAGGTCATCTACACCGGCATCCGCCAGACGCCCGAGATGATCGCCGAGGCCGCCCTCCAGGAGGATGTCGACGTCGTCGGGCTGTCGATCCTCTCCGGCGCGCACCTCGAGCTGTTCCCGCGCGTGATCGCCGAGCTCCAGCGGCGCGGCGTGGACGATGTGCTGCTCTTCTGCGGCGGCATCATCCCCGAGGGTGACATCCCAGCCATCCAGGAGATGGGCTTCCAAGGCGTCTTCGGGCCCGGCACGGACACGAACGACATCATCGCGTTCCTGCGCGAGAACGTGACCGAGAAGCAGTAGCTTGGAACCCACCGAACTCATCGAGCGGGTCGCCGGCGGCGACCGCCGCGCCCTCGCGCGCGCGATCACGCACGTTGAGGCGGACAACGCCGCCGGACGCGCAATCCTCGCCGGCCTCTACGCGAGGACCGGGCGCGCGCAGACCATCGGCGTGACCGGCTCAGCGGGCGTCGGCAAGTCCACGCTCGTGGCCGCGCTGGCGCGCGAAGAGCGCCGCCGAGGCCGTACGGTGGGCATCGTCGCCGTCGACCCCTCCTCGCCGTTTTCGCACGGCGCCATCCTCGGCGACCGCATCCGCATGCAGGACCTGACCGCCGACGGCGGCGTGTTCATGCGCTCCATGGCGTCCCGAGGCAACCTCGGCGGCCTCGCCGAGACGGCGTCCGGCGTCGTCGACGTCATGGACGCCGCCGGTTACGACGTGGTGATCGTCGAGACAGTAGGCGCGGGCCAGGACGAGGTGGAAGTTGCCACGGCCACTCAGACCACCGTCCTCGTCACGACGCCCGCGGGCGGCGACGACGTGCAGTCGATGAAGGCCGGGCTGATGGAGATCGCGCAGGTGATGGTCGTGAACAAGGCAGACATCGCCGGCGCCGAGACGGCGGCGATGCAGTTGCGCGCGCTGCTCGCCATCGCGCCGCCGCGCGCCTGGGAGCCGCCCATCCTGATGACCGTGGCCCGCCACAACGAGGGCCTCGACGCGCTGGTCGACAAGATCGATGCGCACCAGGACTACCTGCGCACCTCGGGACATGCGGACCAGGAGCGCAAGACGCTCGCGGAGGCGCAGATCGTCTCCCTGGCGCGCGCCGCGCTGCATCGCCAAGCGCTGGAGACAGCGCAGGGCGAGGGCATCCTTGAGACGCTGGTCGACGAGGTCGCGGCCCGCCGCCAGGACCCGCGAGCAGCAGCTGCAATCCTCCTCGAAGCAGTGCGCACACACTGGGGCCGCGGCTAGGCCGCTCCTGCCCGACGACCGACGATCGGGCCTGCGGCCGGGTCAGACCGACTGCATCCTTGCGCGGCGCTGCCGAAAGTAGAGCCAGACCGCGGCGGTCGCGAGCCAGATCGCGATACAGAGGATGAAGAGCGCTCGAAGGCTCGTCTCCTCGATCGGCGACCCAAAGTCGCCCTGCGGGTTCATGAGCACGTGCAGGAATACGAACGCGACCGGCAACGTGATCGAGAACCAGGCGAGCCGGCTCCACTTCCAGACCTTCTGCCCGTCCATGAACTCGATCGGCACGAGCGTGAACAGCAGGCCTTGGACGCCGCCGACGAACATGGCGACCGCGACGGACTCGAACAACGCCCCGAAGAAGCTGCCATCCTCCGCCCATGCCCGGAACGGCGACACCAGCAACCAGCTCACGAGGCTGAACGCGAACACGACGAGCATCGGGATGTACACGAGCTGGCCGTCCTCCGACCGGGAGGCTTCCTGGCCGGGTAACAGCGCAGCCGCGGCGACGAACCCGTAGATGATGCCGGGATGCACGTCGAACAGCCGCGAGATAAGGACGGACCCGATGGCCAGGATGACCGCGAAGGGGAAGAACATGATGCCGGCCGCGAGTCCGAACCGCCGCCGCGCCAGCCAGACCTGGGCGCCGTCGAACGTCACGGTGATCAGGCCAATTCCGATGATGAGGCTCAGCATGAGCACAGCCGTCGACTGATTCAGTCCGAAGTCCGGGTCCAGCATGGCGTAGACGAGGCTCGTCAGCCCGAGGAGCAACGAGTACCTCGTGAGGCGCTCCAGTGACCAGTTCCCCGCCACCTGCTGCACCGCGAAGCCGAGTTGCTCGAAGAGCCCTCGTGCGGGGCCGGTCACGCGGTCGAGCCACGGCTCGAAGAATTCGTGGTTCTCCTCGACCGTCGAGTTGATGATCGAGGCGTCGAAGAGGATCAGCAGTACCAGCAGGGCAGCCAGCAAGAGGTTGGTGAACACGACCTCGGCGTTGCCGCTGGTGTCGCCGGCGTCACGCGCGGACATCGCGAACGCGGGACGGAAGCTGCTCCCCGTCGCCTCGACGGTCGGACTCGATGTCGGCGCGGGCGTAGCGGTCGGAGTCGGAGTCACGGTGCGCGTCGGCGTCGGCGTGGGTGTGGGCGTGCGGGTCGGTGTCGCCGTCGCTGTCACGGTCGACGTGGGCGTCGCGGTGCCGGCCTGGCCGGGCACACCGACGATCCCGCCCCCGGGCGCACCCGCGGAACCGCCCGTGCCTCCGGGCGGAAGCGAGCCGCCCGGCGCGCCGCCGCCACCGGTCGGTGTATCGCCCGTGGGGGTGTCGCCCGTCGGGGGGTCCGCGGGCGGGGTCCCGCTCGCCGGAGAGACCGGCGGCGTGGCCGTCGAAGTCGCCGCGGCAGTGGGTGTGGGTGTAGGTGCGGGAGTGGGCGTAGGCGTCGGAGTGGGGGTCGCCGTCGGGGTCGGCGGAGCGGAAACCGTGGCGGTCGGTGTCGCCGTCGCCGTCGGCGTTGGCGTGGCGGTCGCCGGCGGCTGCGTGGGGATCGGCACCGTTGCGGTGGGCGTCGGAGTGGGTGGAATGGGCGCCTGATAGACATCGAGGTGGTCGATGCCGTCCGGGCACCCCTCCTGCGGCAGCAGGAACGCCGACACGATGCCGGTGCCGACACCGCCAACGAGGAGACATCCGCCCGCATGCAGCCCGTTCGTCAACGGCCCGGTGTGGTCCTCGCCTCCCTCAGACTCTCCCTCGAAGTCATCCGCTGTGAACGAGGCGCAGACCGCCGTCACGCGGAACCCGGGGGGAGCTAGGTACGTCGCCTGGCCGGCGCCGCCGACCGCGAGCGTGGCAGAAGCATCGCTGCACAGCTCCGGTGTCGGGGTTGGCGTGAGAGTGGGCGTCGGAGTGGGAGTGGCCGTCGCCTCCTCGTCGCCCAGGTAGATATCGATGTGCTCGGCGAAGCAGAGTTCGATGTCGGTGAGGCTGACGGTGACGCTAGGACCGCCGATCCCTTCGGAGTCCAGGCAACTGTCGTATCCCTCCACCTCGGCGTCACTGTAGAACTCGCTCTCGCTGTGCCCCTCGCCGTACCCGATGCAGATCGCCTCGACGAACAGCCCAGGCTCGGGCACGGTGTACTCTGCCTCCCCCTCCACGAAGTCCACGACCGCATCCGGGGTAGGCTCGTTACAGCCGCCGCCGACGCTGTACGCGCTTGGCGGGCTGAAGAACAGCGGGTAGGCAGCGAGCGCCATCGAGGCGAGTACGATGAGCAGCAGGAGCCAGCGAGTGGGCTGGCCTGACTCGATGAGCCGGACCTGGCGCATGTGTGACGTCCTCCTGCGCCGTGCCGCCGCACGACGACGCATGCACCGGCTGACGATAGCGCAACTCACCAGCGTGCGAAATGCCACGGCGGGACGATCGCCTCTTGATAACCTGCTTTTCACATGGTCGGCGCGGGGCGGGCCCGCGCCGACTTGCCGCAGGCCCGCGCTCTTCCCCACGCGCTCGCTCGTGCGGCATGATCGACTCGTTCGCGCGGGACTTCGCGCGTCCCGCCGACCGAGGAGTCTTGTGCCATTTCAGCGCCTGCGCGTGACCTATCGCAACTTCCTGTCCTCTGAGCGGCCGCTCGGGAACCTCGGTCGGACGTGGCACGACGCCTTCGAGCGCGCCGGACTGCCGCTGGCCCGGCCCGAGGGCTCGAAGCGCGCGCGTATCGAGACGGGACCGCCGTTGCCTCACGACACGACCGGCGAGGCGGAGCTCGTCGACGCGGTGCTGGCGGCGCCGGCCGACCCGCAGGTGGTCGTCACGCGTCTGTCAGCAACGCTGCCCGGCGGCCTCGAACCGTGCCACGCCGAGGAGATCGGAGAACGCCTTCCCTCGCTCGGCGCGTCCGTGCGCGCTGCCTGTTACCGCGCGACCTTCGAGGGACCGCTCCAGCCGCATGACCTCGAGGAGCGCGCGTCGGCCCTGTTGGCCCTCCGATCTCTCGACTGGGAGGAGCAGCGCGGCGAACGCACCCGGCGCTTCGACCTGCGACCGCTCGTTTACGGCCTCCGAGCGTCATCGACCGCGGGAGGCGCCGTCCTCGAGATGCGCCTGGCGCTGTCTCAGCAGCGCTCCGTACGCCCGGCTTCGGTGCTCGCCGCCCTCGACGTCGCCGGTTGCGAGGCGAAGCTGTCGCGGACGGCGCTCGAGGTCGACCGGCCGCTGGTCGCGATCCGCGCGTGGCGGGAACGAGGACGCTTCGAATGACCAGCGGACCGTCGCCGGAGGAAGTGACCCGGCTCTACCTCGTGCGGCACGGCGAGACCGACGGCAACGCCGCAGGGCGCACCCAGGGCCGCCGCGACGTGCCGCTGAACGACACCGGCCGCGCGCAGGCCGCGGCGGTCGGCGCCGTCGTGGCCGCGCTCACGCCTTCCGCCGTCTACGCAAGCCCGTCCTCGCGCGCGAGGGGGACGGCCCATGCCATCGCCACGCCGCTGGGCCTGGATGTCATCGTCGACGAGCGCCTGTCCGAGGTGGATCACGGCGACCTCGACGGCATGACCGGGGAGGAGATGCGCGAGCGCTACGCCGCCTTCATCGCCAGCTGGCGCGAGGACTCAGGCGTCGACGTGCCGATCCCCGGCGGCGAGTCGCTCCGGCAGGCCCAGGGCCGCATGGTCGCGGCGGCGAGGGAGATCGTCGACCGCCATCGAGGGCAGGACATCGCGGTGGTGTCGCATAACCTCGCGTTACGGACGCTGCTCTGTCACGCCCTCGGTGTGCCATTGAGTGCCTGGCGCGGCTTTCGCGTGGACCTCGCGTCATTGAGTGTGGTCGAGGTGCGGGACGGCGACCGCTGGGCGGTCGTTGGACTCAACGAGCGATGCCACCTGACGGAGGCCGCGGCGTCGCCGATCGAGGCTGCGTCGGCGCCGGCCGAGAGCCAGAGCGGCTAGCGCCGGCCTCCGGGGAGGCCGAACGTCCGCTCGAGGCGTGACATCTTGTCGGCGTCCTCGGGGCACAGCACGGACTTCGCGCGGAACTTCACTCCGCCCTTGACCACATATTGGCCGCAGACAGCGCACTTCCCCTCGACGCCGTTCTCTCCGTACTTGTAGCCGCCGAGTTCCTCGCGGGAGGGGCGGGACGGCGCCGCGGCAGCGGCAACCGGTGCAGCAGCGGCCGCCGGGGCAGCAGCGGCAGCAGGGGCGGCGGCCGGAGCCTCAGCGCCGTCTTCGGCGGCGGGGGCCGCGGCGGGGACAGCAGCGCCTCCGCCGCCCGACATCGGGGCGACCTTCGCGCGAGCCGCCGCGGCGTCCTGGTACCACTGTGAGTTGATCTCGATGAACGGCGCCTGGTCGGAGGGCACGTCACCTTCGGGGAAGATGGCCTGCACCGGGCACGCGGGCTGGCACGCCCCGCAGTCGATGCACTCGAGGGGGTTGATGTACAGCATCCGGTCCGCACCCTCTTCGAAGTGGATGCAGTCGACCGGGCAGACCTCGACACAGGCCTGATCCTGGGTGTCGATGCAGGGCTGCGTGATCACGAACGCCATGGCGCTCACCTCTCGAGACAGAAAGCCGCGCTGTATCGCGCAAATCGTACGCGAGCCTCGCCGCCCAGTCCACGCTTCGGGGTGTGGCCAGAACCGCTCAGTCGAAGCGGCGGATCTCGTCCACCGTCGCCGCATCGAGCCGCCGCACCAGCTCCGTGACCAGCGCCACGGCGCCGAGGAAGTCGCCGCGATGGATGACGCTGTTGTGGCTGTGCAGGTAGCGCGTGGGGACGGTCACGTTCATGACCGGAGCCCCGGCATACGCCTGCTGCATCGCCGCGCCATCCTGCCCGTAGCCGGTGAGCACGTTGAACTGCAGCTCGATCCCGAGGTCCGCCGCCACCTTGATCGCCAGGTCGCGCAGCTTCAGGTTCGGCAGCATCGAGCTGTCGTGGAGGAAGATCGCGGGCCCGCCGCCCAGCCGCTCCTGCGCCTCGTCCTCCGAGATGCCGGGATAGTCGCCCGCCACGCCCGATTCGAGGTTGACGCCGATGTCGGGCGCGACGCGGTTCGCGCTCGTACCTGCCCCGCGCAGGCCCACCTCTTCCTGCACGGTCGCCACGGCGAACACCGTGCTCGGTCCGGGCTGTTCCCGCAGGCGGCGCAGCACCTCGATGAGCACGCCCACACCGGCTCGGTCGTCCCAGGCCTTGCCGAGGTACAGATCCCCGCCGGCGAGCGGCGCGAACGGGCTCTCGGGCGCGACCGGATCGCCGGGACGGATACCGAGGCGTTCCTCGGCGTCCGCACGGTCACGGGCCCCGACATCGATGAACATCCCGTCGCGCTTGAATACGCGCTCGCGCTCGTCCGGTTTCATCACGTGCACTGTCTTGATGCCGGTGACCCCGAGCACGGGCCCGCGGCTCGTGAGGATGTGCCAGCGCTGGTTGATGAGCGCCTGGTCCAGCCAGCCGCCCAGCGGCTGGAACATCAGATATCCGTCCGAGGTGATGCGCCGGACCATCAGGCCCAGCTCGTCCATGTGCGCGCTCAGCATCACGCGCGGCCGGCCCGCCGGGTCGCCGAGACGGGCGATGAGCGAGCCAAGGCCGTCCGTCTCCACCTCGTCGGCCAGCGGCGCCAGCTCGCGGCGCACCACAGCGCGCACCGACCCCTCGAAGCCGGACGGGCCCGGCGCCTCCGACAGCTCCGCCAGCAGCCGCTCGATGTCGTCCGGCATGATCGCTCCCGTCCGCGTCCGTCTCATCGCTCCGAGCGATTCTAGCGCCCGCGGGCCGCAGCGCTCGCCACGATGCGATACCGTGTCCGGGTGACGGTCGAGGCGATTCGCGTGCGGACCTGGGACGAGGAGCGCGGGCTGCTCCGTTCGCCGATGCTCTCCTCGATGGGACTGGTGGCCGGCTTCACGACACGCACCTTCGGCACGATGGGCGACACCACCACGCCTCGCGAGGTGCAGCGACGCAACCGCGATGCGGTGGCCGAACGCCTGGGCTTCCCCGGTGTTGCACGCGCGAAGCAAGTACACGGCGCGGAAGTCGTGCAAGTCGAGGATGTCCCCCCCGAGTGGCCCGAGGCTGATGCGTTGTGGACCACCCGCCGGGGCCTGCTGCTGGGAGTCGTGGCGGCCGACTGCGTGCCCGTGCTCGTGGCCGACGCAGCCGGGAATGCCATCGGCGTGGCGCACGCGGGCTGGCGCGGCACGTCCCTCGGCGTCACCCGTCACCTCATCGAGGCGATGGCGGCTGGCGGCGTGCGCACGGGTGAGATGGCGGCGGCGCTCGGGCCCTCGATCGGTCCGTGCTGCTACACGATCGACGACGAGCGCGCGCAGCTCGTGCGCGAGCGCCTCGGTCCCGGCAGCGATGACCTCGTCGCAGGCGGGCGGTTCGACCTCTGGGCCGCGAACGCGCGACAGCTGCGCGCCGCCGGTGTTGGCTCCGTCGAGGTGTCAGGGATCTGCACGCGATGCGGAGGCGCCGATGTCTGGTCGTTCCGCGGACGCTCAGCGGAGACCGAGTACGGCACGTGCCTCGCGTTCATCGGCCGCGAGCGACCGCTCGGCTAGAAGAACGGGAAGTCGGGCTCCATCCCCAGCTCGACGCGCCCCGCTGCCTGGTACGTGAGCTGGCCGATCATCACGTGCGCGGCGGCCGTGTGCATGTCGCGGAACACCCGCTCGATCGGGTTTGAGACGAAGACCGCGCTCGTCCCCATCGTCGCGTGCAACAGGTCGATCGCCTCTGTACTGGAGCGCGCCACGTGGCTCGCCGCCAGACGTACGCGGGACCGCAGCAGGGTCGTGTCATCGACGCCCGCCTGCGCAGCCGCCCACAGCTCATCACCGGTCGCATAGAGGTAGTACCGAGCCGACTCGACTAGCGCCGTCGCTTCTGCGATCACTGACTGCACACGCAGTACATCGCGGAGCGGCTGGTCGCCCCAGCCGCGCTTCGTCCGCGCGACCTCGGTGGCGGCCTCGAGTGCCGCGCGCGCCAGCCCGATCGCATGACTGCCGTGGTTCATGAACAACAACTGCGGGTACTGGTACAGCACCCATGGGTGCTGCGGCTCCACGACGAGCATCTGGAAGCCCCGCTCCGCCGGCACGAAGGCATCCTCGACGGAGAAGTCGTTGCTCGCCGTGCCTCGAAGCCCCGTCGTGTGCCACGTGTCATACGTCGTCACCTCGGACCGAGGCATGAACACCGCGCGAGTGACCTGGTTGCCCTGCTCGTCGAGGCGTACCGCCTCACCGTCGTAGACAACGCATTCGCCCATGAACCAGTCGGCGTGGCTGGACCCGCTGGCGAACGGCCAGCGGCCGGAGACGCGATACCCCTCGGCGGGCTCGTGTACGGCAACTGCGCGCCCGATGGGCCTGGCCGTGCCTGCGATGATGCCGCCGTTGCCGAACACCTCCCGCGCCTCAGCCTCCGTCATCAAGCCCGCGAAGCCGGTCGACTGCGCCGCGAGCATCACGCACCAGCCAGCGGAACCGTCGGCGCAGGCGATCTCCTCCACGGCGCGCGCCGCCGCGACCGGATTCGCTTCATGCCCGCCTATCGACGCGGGGATCGTCATGTGAAAGAGGCCCGCGTCACGCATCGCGTCGACGAGGTCCATCGGCAGGCGGCGCTGCTCCTCGATCTGGTTGGCTACCTCGCGAATGCGCGGCTGCAACGCGCGCGCGGCTGCGACGGGATCGTACATCCGGGGCCTCCTCGCTCGAGCGGTCGGAAACGCACCGAGTCTAACGCCGGAGCTCAGGAACTGGCGTCATCCTCCTCGGCGTCGGCGCCGTCCAGCAGGTCGCCCGTGACGCGGAAGACGGTACCGCCCGGGCCCTCGTAGACCTTCTCGTAGTCTTCATCCTCTTCGAGCGATCCGATGAGCGTGCCACAGCACTGGAAGCGGTCACTCCGCGTGAGGTACACGTAGTCGAACATGGTGCCGCTCGCCTCCGCCCACCGGGCGAGACATTCCGACCCCTGGAAGCCGCAGTCCCACACACGGTCGAAGGCAGCAACGGCCAGGTCGAATCCACCGTCCGGAAGCCACTCCGTGCCCTGCACCGTGGCAACGCTTTCGCGGTCGGCGAGCACCGGAAACCACTCCGCCTCTTTGTCCACCTGCCAGGGGCCGCGCGGGATAACCAGGAATGCGCTCCCGGCCGGGGTCCGTTCCTCGATCCAGTGCATGGCGGTGCGCTGCCCTTCAGACAGGCTCACGAGGTACTCGCCCTCGCCGCCCAGCCCCGGCTTTCGCAGCATCGACCCCACGAGGGCGTAGACGACCATCAGTCCCAGGACAGCCACGAGCGTCCAGCCCGGCCACGAGACGTAGCGCACGCCGCGCGGCTCGGACGCGCCGTTCCCGCGGCCGACGAGCGTCAGATCCGCCCAGCGTTCCCGGCCCCGGGCGAGCATCGGGATGACGACGTCGCTCACCGCCATGCCTGCCAGCAACGCGATCGGGAGCGTCGTGAAGGTTGGGAACGCGCGCACATCGAGGAGGATGGTGGCCGCCCACCACACGGGCAGCGCGAAGAGCCGGTACTTGAGCGCCGGAAGCAGTCCGACGACCCCGAGCATTCCAATCAGCGGGAAGTACGGCTCGCTCGTCGAGATCAAGCGCGCCAGGGAAGTCAGCGCGTACTCCGTGACGGCTCCGCCCGAGAAGACGGAGCCGCCCGAGCTGTTCGCGGAGAAGAACGGCTCGCTGCCGTGCGCGCCGAGCACCGCGAGCAGCCAGGGCAGGGTCACGAGCAGGGTCGAACCCGCCACGACCACGGCGCTGGTGACCGAGTGACGCTCCTTCCCGAAGAACAGGAAGAACACCGCGATGCTGAACGCGAGAAACCAGCCGGTCTCCAGGTGGCTCAGCACAGTCAGGCCGCTGAAGACGGCGGCGCTGAACGCGTAGCGCATCTTGAAGGTCGTGAATGTGCGATGCACCTCGTGGAGCGCGATGATGGCCATCAACAGCCCCAGGCCGCGGGTGACGCCACCGCCCATCAGCAACCACGTGTAGCTCCTCGGGACCAGCGCGAACGCGAACGTGGCCGCCACAACCGCCGAACGCGAATCGAGGATCCGCCGCGCGAGAAAGAAGAAGGCCACGATCGACAGCGAGGTGTACAAGAGCGGAAGCAGCCGAAAGAGGTCCAGCAGGCTGAATGGCGTGATGCCGTCGAGCAATGCGGAGACGTAGAGCCCGAGCGGCGGATACGTGAACGGCAGCGAGGCGAAGTTGTACGCCGTCGTCTCAGGCAGCCGGTAGTCGTTCGCCTGCAGGTCGCGCGCCATCTGGTAGAAGAGCCCGCCGTCGTTGAGCGGGAAGTTCGTCGCGAAGACGTGCGCGGCGCGGATGCCGACGCCGAGTGCCACCGCCGCCACCGCACCGAGCAGATAGAGGTGGTCCGCTGGGACGAGTTGTTCCTCGGCGGCCGCCTCCTCCGACTCGATGGCCGACGGCTCACCGATCTGACGCATGGAGGCGCGGCATCCTTCCCATCCGATGGCGGTCAATGAAGGCGGGCGGGCTCTGCATCGCTGCCCCTCGGGCGTCGCCGGCTGCGTGGGAGCGGCTTGAGGTACCGTACGCGCCCGCGACCGTATGCGCTTTCGCAGGCGGCATTCAACCACGCATGACCGTCAGCCTCAACGAATCGCCGCCCTGCGGGCGCGCCCGTACCATAGCGCCGTGGGTGTGACATCGAGGCAGCGATGACGGCCGTCGAAGACGGGATGCGCACTCCATCCGAGCCCAGCGCGAGGGTCGAGGCGCCTCTTGCGCGCGGCCGCTTTCCGGTCGCCCTCTACGCCGCGACGACGTTCCTCAGCGCCTTCTTGCTCTTCCAGGTGCAGCCGCTCATCGGAAAGTACATCCTCCCGTGGTTCGGGGGCGGTTCCGCCGTCTGGACGACCACGATGCTCTTCTTCCAGGTCGCCCTGATCGGGGGGTACGCATACGCGCACTTCGTCTCCGACCGGCTGTCGCCGGGCCGGCAGGGCCTCGTGCACCTCGTCCTGCTGATCCTCGCCGTCGCCGCCCTGCCCATCATTCCTCGGGAGTCGCTGCGCGGCGACGACACCGGGGACCCGACATGGCGCATCCTGCTCGTGCTCGCGGTGGCCGTGGGCGCGCCCTACCTCCTGCTCTCCTCGACAGCGCCGCTCATCCAACGCTGGTTCGCGCACGACCACCCGACGACATCCCCCTACCGCCTCTACGCCCTCTCGAATGCCGGCTCGTTGCTCGCGCTGCTGTCCTACCCGGTCCTCTTCGAGCGCTTCCTCGGGCTGCGCGCGCAAGCATGGCTGTGGTCGGGCAGTTATGTCCTGTTTGTGCTGCTCTGCGGGACCCTCGCGCTGGGCTTCATCCGCTCGAGCCGACGCGGAGCCTCGGCGCCGGAGCAACCCATCGATACCGCCGAGGGGTTGCCCGGCACATCGATCACCGCTTCGGGCGTCGCGCTCTGGTTGCTGCTGCCGGCATGCGCATCCGCGTTGCTCATTGCGACGACGAATCAGCTCACCCAGGACGTCGCCGCGATCCCGTTGCTCTGGGTCGTGCCGCTCTCGTTGTACCTCGTGACGTTCATCCTCTGCTTCGGCGATGAGCGCGCCTACCGCCCTTCCCGTGATTCGCTGCTGCTCGCGCTCGGTCTCGCCGCAGGCGTCTACGTGATGAACAAGGTCGGCTTCGAGGTGCTATGGCAGGTCCTCCTGTACTCGTTCGCGTTGTTCATGTGCTGCTTCGCGTTGCACGGCGAGCTGGTGCGGCTGCGACCGGCCGCCCGTCATCTGACCGCGTTCTACCTGGCGGTGGCCGTCGGGGGTGCGCTCGGGGGCGTCTTCGTGGCCCTCGTCGCGCCCGTGATCTTCCGGGGCTACTGGGAGTACCACCTCACGCTGGCGCTCACCCCGGTGCTGGTCCTTGGCGCCCGTGCGCTCGAGCTGTTCCACCGCGAGCGCAGCGGGGACGAGGCCAGCCCCGCCCCGCCGCGACGCCTGGTGCTGGGGGCGGGTGGCGCGGCTCTGGCCGGCGTCGCGATGCTCGCGGCCTTCCTCGCGCGTGACGTGCAGCGAGCCGGCCGCGATGTCCTCGCGCGCGACCGCAACTTCTACGGCTCGGTGCGGGTGTTCGAGTTCAACCGGGAGTTCCCGGACGCGCGGATGGTGGTCATGGAGCATGGCCGCATCCTGCACGGGTTCCAGTACACCCAGCCGGAGAAGCGCACGGTCGTGGGCGCCTACTACGGCCCGAACAGCGGCGTCGGCGTGACGCTGCGCAACTACGTGAAGCCCGACCCCGAACTGTCCGTGGGCGTGATCGGCCTCGGCGCCGGGATGCTCGGCGCGTACGCCCGTCCCGATGACGAGTGGCGCTTCTACGAGATCAACCCGATGGTGACGCGCCTGGCCGAGGAGCACTTCACGTACCTCGCGGACGCCCGGGAGCGCGGCGCGCACGTCCACGTCCTGCACGGAGATGGCCGCACCGTCCTCGAGCGGCAGGTCGAGCACGGCGCGGAACTCGCGTTCGACGTGCTGGTCCTCGACGCGTTTACGAGCGACGCCATTCCAGTGCACCTGCTCACGAAAGAGGCGTTCGACCTCTACTGGAGCGTCCTCAAGCCGGACGGGGTGCTGGCGATCAACATCTCGAACCGCCACGTGGACCTGAGCCCGGTCGTGCGCGCGGCCGCGGCTCGCAACGGGAAGCAGGCGCACTGGGTGTCCGGTCTCGAGGGGGACGGGGAGGGCGTCCTCGCAAGCGTGTGGGTGCTCGTGACGGACAATCGCGCGTTCCTCGACACACCCGACGTCGCCACACGGCTGGAGCCATGGCCCGAGAACGCCCGCGCGCCGCGCCTGTGGACCGATGACTACAGCAACGTCCTGAGCCTCACGCGACTGTACTGACAGAGCAGGTGGTACTCAGTTCAGCCGCGGGTCCGGTGGGAAGTGCGCGAACAGTCGCAGCTCGCCTCGCTGCCGCCCAAGCACCTCGTGCCAGAGGCGTGCTGGCCGCGCGCTGAAGGCGTCTCCCGGCGCCGCGTCGACGACGAACCAGGCTTCCTCGGAGACCTCTCCCTCGAGCTGGCCCGCGCCCCAGCCCGCGTAACCGGCGAAGAGACGGACTTGCTCGATGTCCTCGAGCGCGTCGGGTTCCCCCTCGAGGCTGAGCAGCCCCACGCCGCCGCCGATCGGCGTCCACCACGACTCGCCTCGCGTGCGGGCGCTCCATCCGAGCGCGAAGGCCTGGGCGCGGTCGACCGGCCCGCCCGCGAAGAGCACCGGCGGAGCGGTCACGAAGCCGCGCCATTCCGGCGCCAGGTCGACCACGGCGGCCTCGAGCGGCCGGTTCAGGACGAGGCCGAACGCTCCGTGCGCGTCGTGCGAGCACAGCAGCACCACCGTGCGCCGAAAATTCGGATCGTCGAGCAGGGGCGTTGCCACGAGGAGCCGGCCCGCGTGCAGCTCGGTCATCGTCCGTCCTCCACCGCCCGGCGAGCATAGCAGCGCTTCACCGTGCATAGAGGCGCCGATATGATTGCGCCGGTCGACTTCGACGGAAGTGGGGGCTCTCAGTGCCAGTGATCGAGGTGATTGCGTTCATCGTCGCGGTCCCGTTCCTCTTGCTCATGGTGCTCCTCGCGAGCATCGCCTTCCGCGGCGGCGAGCGCGCCGGTTACCACCGGACGGCCGGGTCGCTGTCGATCGGGGGCGTTCGCGGGCGACGGACGCGGATCAACCCCGTGAACCAGGTCTTCGTCTGGGGCCTGGCACTCACGTTGATGGCCGCGACCGTGGCGATGCTCGTCGCCAGCTTCGCGTATGACAGCTGGGTCTGGCTGTAGCCGCTTCAGCAGCACGCCGTCAGAAGCGGTACCATCCGAACATGGCAACCTACCGGCTTACCACCCGCGTCGGCGCGTGCATCCACTGTGGCACCGCCACGGTCCAGTCCTGCGCAGGTTGCGAGCGCTTCGTGTGCCGCGACTGCGAGTGGCAGCACCACCCCACCCCTTCGGAGCATCAGTAGCGGCCCGGCGTTCTCCGGGCCTCCTGCCGACTCGGCTCAGCCGGTACGGCGGGTCGCCGCCCGCTCGCGCCAGAGGTGGATCGCCGCCGGCGCCAGTGAAACCCCGATCACCACAGCCAGGATGCCGAAGAAGAACGCGTCCAGGTTCGGGATGGCCTCCCCAACGAAGTACCCCAGTAGCACCATCGACACGACCCACCCAACGCCACCCATCACGTTGTAGAACGTGAAGGTGCTCCACTTCATTCCGGCTGCTCCCGCTACTGTTGGCGCGAACGTGCGGATGATGGCCAGGAAGCGCGCCAGCACGATCGTCTTTCCGCCGTGCCTCTCATAGAACTCGCCTGCGCGGATGAGATGCTTGCGCCGGAAGAAGCGCGCGTCGTCACGCACGAAGAGCCGCGGCCCCATCTGTCTTCCGATGACGTATCCCGTGGCGTCGCCCGCGATCGCGGCGACAATGAGCAGCGGGATCAGCACGGCCAGCGAGAGCTGATGTTCGGGGAACTTGTCCGTCGCGAGCACCCCGGCCGTGATCAAGAGCGAGTCGCCCGGGAGAAAGAACCCGAACAGCAGACCCGTCTCCGCGAAGACGATCGCGAAGAGCCCCACATAGCCTGCCCACTTCACGATCTCGATCAGGTCGAGGTGCACACGGTCCTCCTTGGCCACTGGGTGGTTGTTCAGCGTACGTCGCACATCACGTGTGCGCTTGCGGCCCGCGCGCGGCGGCGAGATGCTCCGCACGCGTCATCTGGATCGAGGGGAGCCACGCCGTCGAAGCCGCCTCATCCGCTGCCCGGCCCGCCGCCCCCGAACCCTCGGAGGACTCGCCGCATGGACGGTTCGGTGTCCTCGGGACCACGCTGAGCATCGCCGCCGGTGTCGGCATCGCCAGCCTCTCGACGTTTTTCTGGATCCCTTTCCTGCCGTTGTATGCGAAGGAGCTGGGCGCCGCCAGCGAGGCGGATGCCGTGTTCTGGGTCGCCATTGGGAGCACCACGCTCGGACTCGCTCGCGTGGTGAGCGGGCCGGTCTGGGGCGTGGCGGCCGACCGCTTCGGGCGCAAGCTCATGTTCGTACGCGCGCTCTTCTTCGCCAGCATCACGACGCTGATCCTGATGTTCGCGCGCGAGCCCTGGCACATCTCGGTCGCGTTCGCCTGCCAGGGGCTCTTCTCCGGCTACATCCCCGCCGCCGTCGCCCTCACGACGGTCAGCGTTCCTGACACGCAGATCAGCCGCTCGCTCGGCATCGTGAACGGGGCGCAGTACCTGGGCAGCACCGTCGGCCCCGCCATCGGCGCGGGCCTCGCGGTGCTCTTCGACTACCGCGGGGCGATCGTCGCTGCCTCGATCATGCCCGCGCTGTCGGCCATCGTGGTTTTGTTCGTCGTGCCTCCCGACCGGGTCGCAGCGCGCCGCGCGAAGGACGCGCCCGCCGAGGAACGAGGGACCTCGTTCTGGAGGGAGCTTTCGGGACAATTCTACCTGGCGCTATTCCTGTTCTTCCTCGTCTTCGCGCTCAATCAGCTCGTGCGGTTGCTGACGCCGATCGCGCTGCAGGACATTCAGGGCACCGAGGACGTCGCCGGGGCGACCGGCCTGGCGTTCACCTTCGGCGGGATTGCGTCCGTCGCGGGTGTCGCGCTCGTGGGGCAGGGCTTCGTCGGCACGGGCCGGCTGCGCGCCTCGCTCATCGTTGGCAGCGCCGTCGCCGGGGTGGCGCATCTCCTGCTCGCGGGCGCACACGGTGTCACGATGTTCATCGTGGGCTTCTCGCTGATCTCGCTCGTCCAGGCGATGATGCTGCCCGCGACGAATACCCTGATCGCGGCGAACGTGCCCAGAGACCGTCGGGGCACCGGATTCGGCCTCGCGGGCAGCGCGCAGGCCGCGGCGTTCCTCGTCGGGCCGATGGGGGCAGCGGCCTTCGCGGCAGTTTCGCTCGCGCTCGGGTTCGTCGTCATCGGGGCGTTGTTCGGCGCGCTGGCGCTATTGCTCCTCGTCACGCTGCGCGAACCCAGGATCGAGGACTGACGATGGCCGCCCTGGACGAAGCCACGCGGTGCGCGTGGGCGGGCGGCAACGACCCGCTGATGACCGCCTACCACGACGAGGAGTGGGGCGTGCCACTCCATGACGACCGTGCGCTTTTCGAGTTGCTGACACTCGAGGGCGCGCAGGCCGGCCTTTCCTGGCAGACGGTGCTCCGCCGTCGCGACAGCTACCGCCGCGCCTTTGAGGGGTTCGACGCTGAGCGGATCGCCGCCTACGGCGACGAGGACCGTGCACGCCTGCTGGCGGACGCAGGCATCATCCGTAACCGCGCGAAGGTCGACTCGACGATCGGCAACGCGCGCGCACTCCTCGACCTGCTCCCCGAGCACGGGACGTTCGACGCGTACCTCTGGGGCTTCGTCGGAGGCGCGCCACGCCAGAACCGCTTCGCCTCGCTCGCTGAACTGCCCGCGGAGACCGAGCAGTCGCGCGCGCTGAGCCGTGACCTGCGAACGCGCGGCTTTCGCTTCGTGGGTCCCACCATCTGCTACGCCTTCATGCAAGCTGCAGGATTCGTTAACGATCACGAGGTCTCATGCTTCAGGTACGCCGAGCTGGCTACGAGGTAGCCGCCCGTCCTGCGCCCGCTCCCGGCCCGGCCTACCATGGACGGCGTACACAAGGGACACACTGACGATGACCACCGACCTCGATCCCACCGCCGCCCGAGCGGAGCTTGACCGCCTAGAGACGCAGGACTGGATCGAGTCGCTGCGCGATGTCATGCGTCGCGCCGGCCCGGGCCGCACGAGCGCGCTCCTGCGCTCGCTGCAGGTGGAGGCGCAACGGTCGGGCGCGGGCCTTCCCGTCACCTCGACGACGCCTTACGTGAACACTGTCCCGATCGAGAAACAGCCGCCCTACCCCGGCAACCGTGACCTGGAGCTCCGCATCAAGAACGTCATCCGTTGGAACGCGATGGCTATGGTCGTCGAAGCGAACCAGCGGGAGCACGGCATCGGCGGGCACATCTCCACCTACGCCTCCGCCGCGACGCTGTACGAGGTGGCGTTCAACCACTTCGTGCGCGGTCTCGACCACCCGACGGGTGGCGACCTGTTGTTCATCCAGGGCCACGCCTCGCCGGGTATCTACGCCCGCGCGTACCTCGAGCGGCGACTGGACGCGCAGCAGGTGCACCACTTCCGGCGCGAGTTCGCCGAGACGGGTGGACTGTCATCCTACCCGCATCCGTGGCTCATGCCCGACTTCTGGCAGTTCCCGACCGTCTCTATGGGCCTCGGGCCGCTCATGGCGATGTACCAGGCGCGCTTCATGCGCTACCTCGAGGACCGCGGCATCCTCGAGCCGTCCGACCGCAAGGTATGGGCGTTCCTGGGTGACGGGGAGACCGACGAGCCCGAGGCGCTCGGCGCCATCAGCCTGGCGGCCCGGGAGCGGCTCGACAACCTCATCTTCGTCGTGAACTGCAACTTGCAGCGCCTCGACGGCCCCGTCCGAGGTAACGGCCAGATCATCCAGGAGCTGGAGGCCGTCTTCCGAGGCGTCGGCTGGAACGTCATCAAGGTGCTGTGGGGCAGTGAATGGGACCCGCTGCTCGCGCGGGACAACGAGGGGCTGCTCACGCGCCGCATGGGCGAGGTCGTCGACGGCGAGTACCAGAAGTATTCCGTCGCCGGTGGCGCGTACATCCGAGAGCGCTTTTGGGGCGCCGACCCGCGCCTCAAGCGCATGGTCGACCACCTTTCCGACGACGAGCTGTGGCGCATGCGCCTCGGCGGCCACGACCCCGAAAAGGTATATGCCGCGTACCACGCGGCGATGCGCCATCGAGGTGCGCCCACCGTCATCCTTGCGCGCACGATCAAGGGTTACGGCCTCGGCGAAGCGGGCGAGGGCAAGAACATCACCCACCAGCAGAAGGCCCTGAACGAGGAAGAGCTGCTCGCCTTCCGCGACCGCCTGTCAATCCCGCTCTCGGACGACGAGGTCGTCGGCGCGCCCCTCTATCGTCCGGCCGAGGACTCCATCGAGGTCGAGTACCTGCGGGAACGGCGGCGCGCCCTCGGCGGACCCGTCCCTCGGCGCCGGATCGCGACGAGCGACCTGCAGCCCCCGGCGCCCGAACTCTGGGACGAATTCCGCACCGGCTCCGCCGGCCGTGAGGCGTCCACGACCATGGTGTTCGTCCGCATTCTGACGAAGCTGTTGCGCGACTCGAACATCGGCTCTCGGGTCGTACCGATCGTCCCCGACGAGGCGCGCACGTTCGGTATGGAGCCGATGTTCCGTGAGTTCGGCATCTACGCCTCGATGGGCCAGCTGTACGAGCCCGTCGACGCGCAGAACCTGCTCTTCTACAAAGAGTCGAAAGACGGGCAGATCCTCGAAGAGGGCATCACCGAGGCAGGCTCCGTCAGCTCGTTCTTCTCGGCTGGCACGGCGCTCTCCTCGTACGGGCGGGCGATGTTGCCGTTCTTCATCTACTACTCAATGTTCGGCCTGCAGCGCATCGGCGACTTCGTGTGGGCGGCCGGCGACGCCCGGACGCGAGGCTTCCTCATCGGCGGGACCTCCGGGCGCACCACGCTCCCCGGCGAAGGCCTGCAGCACCAGGACGGCCACAGCCACCTGCTCGCCTCCACCGTCCCCAACCTCGTGAGTTACGACCCCGCTTACGCCTACGAGCTGGCGGAGATCGTCCGCGACGGCATCGAACGCATGCACGTCCACAACGAGGACGTCATGTACTACATCACTGTGGGCAACGAGCCCTACGAGCAGCCCCCCATGCCGGAGGGCGACGGCGTCCGCGAGGGGATCATCCGCGGCCTGTACCGTTTTCGCTCGTCCGACGAGGCAGGGAACCGCCCCGTCGTGCGCCTGCTCGCGGGCGGCGCCATCCTCAACGAGGCCGTCCGAGCCCAGGCCTTGCTCGCGGACTTCGGCGTGGCCGCCGAGGTCTGGTCGGTCACCTCGTGGACGGAGTTGCGGCGCGAGGCGCTCGACGTCGAGCGCTGGAACGTGCTCCACCCGGATCAGCCTCCGCGTGTCCCCTATGTGACCGCCTGTCTCGAAGGCGGCGCCGGCGTGGTGGTGGCCGCGTCCGACTACATGAAGGCGCTCCCGGACGGCCTCGCGAAGTGGATTCCAGCGCCCCTGATATCGCTCGGCACCGACGGCTTCGGGCGCAGCGCGACGCGCTCCGAGCTGCGAGACTTCTTCGAGGTCGACGCGCGCCACATCGCGCATGCGGCACTCTCCGCGCTCGCTCGGGAGGAGGCGGTCCCGCAGGCCACGGTGCGCGAGGCCGCGGCGCGTCTGCGGATCGACACCGAGCGGCCCAATCCCGCACACCGCTGACGGCGAGCATGAAAGGCGCGGCATGAGCCAGGACTTCGCACTGCCGGACCTCGGGGAGGGCATCGATGAGGCGGACATCCTCACCGTGTTCGTCCGTGAGGGCGACACCATCGCTATTGACCAGCCGCTGGTCACGATCGAAACCGAGAAGGCGACGATCGACGTGCCGTCCGGCATCGCCGGCCGCGTCACGAAGGTGCACGTGGCGCCGGGCCAAACCGTGCGCCCCGGCCAGCCGCTGATCGCCGTCGAGACGGCCCCCGTCCCCGCCCCCCCGGTGCCGGAGCCGGCACCGCTTTCCGAGATGCCGAACGCCGATACGCCATCGGCGGAACCCGCATCTGGATCCGACACGACCCCCACGCCGCAGCCGGCGGCAGCACCTCAGCAGGATCCGGCACCGGCCGCCGCGTCCCCGCAGCCGGAGGTCGCTCCGGTCGAGGAGACGGCCGCGGAGCTGACACTCGAGCGGCCTCGCGAGGAGGCACCCCCGGCGCCTCCTCAGCCCGCGCGGTCCTCAACGCCCGCCGACGCGCCCGCGTCCGATGGCGCGCCCGTCTTCGCGGCGCCCTCGGTGCGGCAGTTCGCGCGCCAGATCGGTGTCGACATCCGTGAGGTGCACGGCTCGGGTCCGGGTGGCCGCATCGATGAGGAGGACGTGAAGCGCCACGCGCGCTCGCGCGAGGCCGCCCCCCAGCCCGCCGCCACACCGGCCTCGACGCCGGGCGAGGCGACGGCCCAGGGCCACGCCACCCCGCCGCTGCCGGACTTCGCGCAGTTCGGCCCGATCGACCGCGAGCCGCTGTCCCGGTTCCGGCGCACGGTCGCACGCAACATGACAACGTCATGGGAGCAGATCCCGTACGTCACGCTCTTCCAGACCGCGGACATCACCGAGCTGGAGGACCTGCGCCGACGTTACCGCGAGCGGGCTCGCGAGGCTGGGGGTAACCTCACCATCTCGGTCGTCCTGCTGAAGATCGTCGCCGCGGCCCTGAAGGCGAACCCGCACTTCAACTCCAGTCTCGACGTCGAGACCAACGAGCTGATCCTCAAGCGCTACTACGACATCGGCATGGCGGTCGATACAGAGCGCGGCCTCGCCGTGCCCGTCATCCGGGGCGTGGACGACAAGAACATCATCGAGCTTGCGGTCGAGATGGCAGGCATCGCGGAACGGGCGCGCGAGAACAAGCTCACCCTCGAGGAGATGCGCGGCGCGACGTTCACCATCTCCAACCTCGGCAGCCTCGGGACGGGGCACTTCACGCCGCTGGTGAACTGGCCCGAGGTCGCCATCCTCGGCGTCGGGCGCGCCGAGCAGACACCCGTGTGGGTCGACGGCCAGTGGACGCCGCGGCTCCATTTGCCGCTCTCGCTCTCGATCGACCACCGCGTCATCGACGGCGCGGACGGCGCCCGCTTCCTCAACTGGATCTCCGACGCGATCCGCGAGCCCCTGATCGTCGCGATGGAAGGCTAGGCCCATGACCTCGGAGGAGCGACCGCGGGTCGTCGTGCTGGGCGCCGGGCCGGGAGGCTACGCCGCGGCATTCCATGCGGCCGATCTCGGGATGGACGTCACCCTGGTCGACGACGCCCCGCAGCCGGGCGGCGTCTGCCTGTACCGCGGCTGCATCCCCTCGAAGGCGCTGCTGCACGTCGCGAGCCTGATTCACGAGACACGCGCCTCCGGCGAGTGGGGCGTGAGCTTCGGCGAGCCGAAGCTCGACCTGCCGAAGTTGCGCGAGTGGAAGCAGGGCGTCGTCGACAAGCTCACGCGCGGCCTCGGCCAGATCGCGCGCGGGCGCCAGGTGACCTACATGCAGGGCCGCGGCTACTTCGAGGGCCCCGACCGCCTGCGCGTGCGCAGCGACGGCGAGATCAGCGAGGTCGAGTTCGACTACGCCATCATCGCCACCGGCTCACTGAGCGCGATCCCGCAGGTGCTGCGCCTCGACTCACCGCGCGTGATGGACTCCGAGGCGGCCCTCGAGATCGAGGACGTGCCCGACACGCTGCTCATCGTGGGCGGCGGCTACATCGGCCTCGAACTGGGCACGGTGTATTCCGCCCTGGGTTCGCAGGTCACGGTGGTCGAGATGACGAACGGGCTGCTGCCGGGCGCCGACCGTGACCTCGTCGAGCCGCTGCAGCGGCGCCTGAAGCGCGAGTTCCGCGACATCTTTCTGAACACGCGCGTCTCCGCCCTCGAGGAGGTCGAGGGCGCCGTCCGCGCGACGTTCCAGGGCGAAGGCGAGCCCGACGACCACGACTTCAGCCGTGTGCTGATCGCCGTGGGCCGCACGCCCAACACGCAGCGCCTGGGCCTCGAGAACACGCAGGTGCGCCTGGACGAGCGTGGCTTCATCCGTGTTGACGGCGCTCGCCGGACCGACGAGCCCTCGATCTTCGCGATCGGCGACGTCACCGGCGAACCGATGCTCGCCCACAAGGCCACGCACGAGGGCCGCGTCGCCGCCGAGGCGATCGCGGGCATACCCGTCGCCTTCGAGCCGGCGGCCATCCCCGCCGTCGTCTTCACCGACCCCGAAGTCGCCTGGTGCGGCCTTACGGAGGCACAGGCGATCGACCGCGGCATCGACATCGCCGTCTCGCGCTTCCCGTGGGCCGCCTCGGGCCGCGCGACCACGATGGGGACGCGCGAGGGCGTGACAAAGCTCGTCATCGAGCCGAGCACTGAGCGTGTCCTCGGCATCGGCATCACGGGCCACGGCGCGGGCGAGCTGATGGGCGAGGCCGTGATGGCCATCGAGATGGGCGTCCGGGTGTCGGACCTCCACCTCGCGGTGCACGCCCACCCGACGCTCGCGGAGACGCTGATGGAGGCGGCCAGCCTGTACTTCGGCCACTCCCCGCACTACCTCGGACGGCAGACACGGGGCTAATCCGCCAGCGACGGGTCCGGCCCGGGCTCGCCGCCCTCGAGGACGGTCGCAAGCCGCCCGAGGTACAGCCGCCAGCCCTCGTTGTGCACACCATCGAGGCCTTCGGGCAGGCCGGTGTGCGTCAGGCGCAGCCGCGTGCCGCCCGCCTCGGCGACCAGGTCGACCTCGACGGTCGTGCTGCCGGGCGGCACGTCGCCAAATGGCGCGTCGACCCAGCCCCAGGTGAACACGAGGCGAGTCGGACGTTCGAGGAGCACGAACTCGCCTCGGGCGCCCGCGACGGCGGCGTCGCGGCCCATCGCGAGCACGATCGCCCCTCCGGGGCGCGGATCGACCGACGCCGCCGTGCCCTGCCAGCGCGCCCACAGGTCGCCGTCCGTGAAGTAGCTCCACACCCGCTCGGGTGGCGCCGCCAGCCACCGCTCGACGACCACCCGCTCGCTCACGAGGAGCCCCGCTCCTCCTCGATCGCCGCGTCCAGGCGGTCGAGGCTGCTGGCCCACATCGCTTCGAGCATCGCCGCGAGCGGCCCGAGGCGCGCCCGGTTCGCGCGGTAGTAATGCCGACGTCCCTCGCGGCGCAGCTCCACCAGCCCCGCCCGGCTGAGCACGCCGAGGTGCTGCGATACCGCGCCGAACGTCACGGGCATCGCCTCCGCGATCGCGCCCGCGGGAAGCTCGCGGCCCCAGACGAGCCGCAGGATCTCGCGCCGCCTCGGCTCCGCGATGATGGCGAGGTCGTCCATGGCTACATTTTAGCCATCATTGAATCGCCGGGGCATCTCGATTATGATTCACTCTTCGCTAAAATGTGCATTCGGAGGGCAACGATGGCCATCGACGTCACGGTCACGAACACGATCGCCCGGCCACCCGAGGCGGTGGCGGCCTATCTCGCCGACCCTCGGAACGACCCCGAATGGATCGGCGGTCTCGTCGAGGTAGTGCCCCCGTCCGGCCCGATCGCCGCCGGCACGCAGGTGAAACGCATCGCGAAGTTCATGGGCCGCCGCATTCACTACGTCCTCGAGGTCGAGCACCACGAGCCCGGCCGCCTGCTGCGCATGCGTTCCGTCGAGGCGCCGTTCCCGATGCGCGTGACGTACGAGGTGACCCCGGCGGACGGTGGCTCCCGCGTGGCGCTGCGCGTCGAAGGCGGCCCGGGCGGCCTCGCGCGGCTCGTCCACCCGCTGATGGCGATCGAGGTTGGGCGCAACCTGCGCGGCGACCTCAGACGGCTGCGGGCCCGCCTCGAACGCTAGTGCGCGGCGAGCGCCGCCCGGCTCTGCTCCCCCGCGTGATACGACGACCGCACGAGCGGGCCCGCCTCGACATGCCGGAAGCCGAGGCGCTCTCCCTCCTTCGTGAGCGCGGCGAACTCGTCCGGGTGCCAGTAGCGCTCCACGGGCAGGTGCTTCAAGGACGGTCGCAGGTACTGGCCGACCGTCAGCAGGTCGCAGCCGTGCTCGTGCAGGTCGGACATCGTCGCGACGACTTCCTCGAAGGTCTCGCCGAGGCCGACCATGATGCCGGACTTCGTCGTCATCTGCGGGTCAGTCTGTTTGACGCGGCGGAGCAGCTCGAGGGAGCGCGCGTACACCGCCTTCGGCCGCACACGGCGGTACAGCCTCGGCACGGTCTCCGTGTTGTGGTTCAGCACGACGGGCCCGGCCTCCACCACGGCACGGAGCGCGTCCGCGTTCCCCTCGAAGTCCGGGATCAGCACCTCGACCTCGGTCTGCGGTGAGCGCTGGCGGATGGCGCGGATGCAGCCCGCGAAGATGCTCGCGCCGCCGTCCGGCAGGTCGTCGCGGTTCACCGACGTGATCACAGCGTAGTCGAGGCGGAGGCGCTCGACGGCGGCGGCGAGCCGCAGCGGTTCGAGCAGGTCAAGGCCCGTCGGGCGCCCGGAAGTGACGTCGCAGAAGCCGCACGCCCGCGTGCAAACGTCGCCGAGGATCATGAACGTCGCCGTGCCAGCGTTGAAGCACTCACCGATGTTCGGGCAGCGCGCCTCCTCGCAGACGGAGTGCAGGCCCTCCTCGCGCAGCAGCCGCTTCACCTCCATGAACCGCTCGCCGCCGGGGAAGCGGGCGCGGATCCACTCGGGCTTCCGTTCGACCACCATCACGCCACCTCCGCTGCATCGAGGTGCGCCACCCGCACTTCGAACACGCGCGCGAACGCCTCGATGAACGCATCCTCGACAGTTTCGTGCGGCGGCGCGACGCCCAGCAGCCGCTCCATCGAGGTCACACCCGCATCGGCGATGCCGCACGGGACGATCGCATCGAACCACGCGAGGTCGGTCGAGACGTTGAGCGCGACGCCGTGTGTGCTCACGCCGCCCCGCACGCGCACCCCGAGCGCGGCGGCCTTCGCTCCCCGGACCCACACGCCCGGGCGGCCGGCCACGCGCCCCGCCTCGATGTCGAACCTCGCCAGCGTCTCGATGAGCACCGCCTCCAGCATGCGCACGAACGTCGCCGGACCGAGCCCGCGCCGCCGCAGGTCGAGGATCGGGTACGCGACGAGCTGGCCGGGCCCGTGGAACGTGACGTCGCCGCCACGATCCGTCGCCACGAGATCAGCGCCGCGCTCCGCCAGCGCCTCGGGCGTCACGAGGACGTGCCGGCGCTCGCCGCGCATGCCGAGCGTGTACACAGGCGGGTGCCGCAGCATGGCCAGCGCCTCGCGGGCCGCGCCAGCGCGCACCGCCTCCGCGCGCGCCTGCTGCCACGCGAACGCCTCGTCGTAGCGCACGAGGCCGGGGCGGTACGGTTCGATCAGACCGGTCATGCTCAGTCCAGTATGCGCGTGAGGGGCAGGCGCCGCTCACCCCTCAGGCGGCTGCCAGCGCAGCACCGGGCGTCGCGCTGCCGTCGCCTCGTCAAGGCGGCCAATGGGCGCGCTCACGGGCGCCTCGTGCAACCGCTCGGGCTGCGTCGCGGCTTCCTCGCCGATCGCCACGAGGGCGGCCGCGAGCGCCTCGACTGACTCGCGCGACTCGGTCTCGGTCGGTTCGATCATGAGCGCTTCGTCGACGATGAGCGGGAAATACACCGTCGGCGGGTGGAATCCGTAGTCGATCAGCCGCTTGGCGATGTCGTACGTCCGCACGCCGTGCTCGCGGCGCTGGCGGCTCCCCGAGAACACCACCTCATGCAGCACCGGGCCCCCGTACGGCAGGTCGTAGTGCTCCCGCACGAGGCTCCACAGGTAGTTGGCGTTCAGCACCGCGTTCTCGGACACCGCACGCAACCCTTCGAGGCCCAGCGCACGGATGTAGGCGTATGCCCGCAGCAGGACGCCGGTACTGCCGTGGAACTGCTGCAGTTGCCCGATGCTCCGCTCCGGCCTCGCGAGGACGAACGCGCCCTCGCGCGCCTCGATGACCGGCGCGGGCAGGTACGGCGCGAGTTCGGCCGTGCAGCACACGGGCCCGGCGCCGGGACCGCCGCCGCCATGGGGCGTGCTGAACGACTTGTGCAGATTCAAATGCACCACATCGAAGCCGAGGTCGCCGAAGCGCACCCGCCCGAGGACCGCATTGAGATTGGCGCCGTCGCCATACATCAGCGCCCCGGCCTCGTGCGCCTGGCGCGCGATGTCCTCGATGCCGTGCTCCCACAGTCCGAGGGTGTTCGGCACGGTGACCATGAGCGCGGCGACGGTGCCGTCCAGCTCACGCGCGAGGACGCCGTCGTCCATCGACCCGTCGCTCTGGGTCGGAATCTGCGTCACCTCGAATCCGGCCATGGCAGCCGTCGCCGGGTTGGTACCGTGCGCCGAGTCTGGGACGAGCACGCGCCGCCGCCGATCGAGGTCGCCGCGCTCCTCGAGTGCGCGCTTCACCATCAGGATGCCGGCCAGCTCGCCCTGCGCTCCGGCCGCGGGGGCGAGGCTCGAGGCGGCCATCCCGGTGACCTCCCCGAGCGCCCGCTGCAGCGCGTGCAGCAATTCGAGGGAGCCCTGCACGTCCTCGGCCGGCGAGAGCGGATGTGCCTCGGCGAAACCCGGCAGCGCCGCGATCGCCTCGTTCACCTTCGGGTTGTACTTCATCGTGCACGATCCGAGGGGGTACGTTCCGGAGTCCACGCCATAGTTCCGCTGCGAGAGCGCGGTGTAGTAGCGCACGAGGCCAGGCTGGCTCAGCTCGGGCAGCCGCACGCCGTCGCGCAGGAGCCGAGCGTCTGGCAACGCGCTGCGCTCACCGTCCCAGCGGGGCACGTCGACGGCGCGGCGCCCGGGCTCCGAGCGATCGAAGGAAAGCCGCGCCCCGAAGTCTTCCGACGGCGGTCCCTTCACGCGGCGCCGCCGATGTCACGCAGCGCCTCGACGAGCGCATCGATGTGCTCAGGGGGTGTCGCGTCGGTCACGCAGCAGAGGAGCGCCTGTCGCGCCTCGGGTTCCGTCCGCAAGGAGACGTCGAGGCCGCCCGCGATGCCGAGGTCGGTGAGGCGTCGCCGCAGCTCCGACGCTGGCAGCGGGCCGCGCACGAGGAACTCCTGGAACCAGGGCCCGCGCACCGGCACCTCGAAGCCGGGCAGCTCCTCGATGCGGCGCGCGGCGTCGTGCGCGCGCTGGTAGCACAGCTCGGCGGCCTCGCGCAGCCCGCGGGGCCCGAGCGCCTGCACCGCGATCGTGAACGCGAGCGCGACGAGCGCCTGCGCCGTCGACAAGTTCGACGTCGCGCGCTCTCGCCGGATGAACTGCTCCCGCGCCTGCAGCGTGAGCACGTAACCGGTGCGCGGGGGCAGCAAGCCGCCATCCGTGGCTCGAGGGCCGCGCAGCTCCTTCGTCCGCCCGACGATGCGACCCGGCATCTGACGCAGGTACTGGCTGCGCGCCGCGAACAGGCCGAGCGACGGGCCACCGAACTGCGGCCCGCCCGCGAGGTCGCGCCCTTCCCCGGTCACAACGTCCGCGCCCGCGTCGCCCGGCGCGCGCAGCATACCGAGGGCGAACGGGTCGGCGTTCACGACGCAGAGCGCACCGGCGCCGTGCGCCGCCTCGGCGGCCGTCTCAACGTCGACGATCGTGCCGAGGAAGTCCGGTTGCTGCACGACGAGGCAGGCATGCTCGTCGCGGATCGCGGCGGTTTCGAGCACGATGTCGACGCGCAGGTTCGCGCCGTAGGCGTAGGTGCGCACCACATCGAGGATGCCCGGGTGCACCGGCTCCAACAGTGCGACCGCTGAACGCCCCGTGACCCGCGCCGCAAGCAGGCACGCCTCGGCGGTCGCGCTGGCGCCGTCGTAGAGCCCCGTGTTGGACACGTCGAGGCCGGTCAGCTCGCAGACCACGCTCTGAAACTCGAACGCGCTCTGCAGCGTGCCCTGGCTGATCTCGGGCTGGTACGGCGTGTAGGCCGTCATGAACTCGGACCGGCTGACGAGGTACGGCACAATGCTCGGCACGGACCGGCGGTACGCACCCGCGCCGAGGAAGCTCGGGCGGTCGCCACCGTCACGGTTCTGCGCGGCCTGCAGCCGCAGGTGTCGCAGCAGCTCCGGCTCCGTCAGCGCGTCCGGCAGTTCGATCGCCGGGTCGCGATGCGCTTCGGGCAGGTCGGCGAAGAGCTCCTCGGACGAGGTCAGCCCGAGCCGGTTGAGGATGGCGGCGCGGTCGGCATCGGTGTTGGGGACGTAGGGGTGAGGGGCGCCGCCGCTCACGTCGGTCAGCCCGCCGCGGGCAGCTCGGCCCCGTACGCCTCGGCGTCGAGCAACTCCTCGAGCTGCGTTAGGTCGGTCAGGACGATGCGGACGAGCCAGCCGTCGTCGTAGGGCGACTCGTTCACCAGCTCCGGGTGCTCCTCGAGCGCCTCGTTGACTGCGGTGACCTCGCCCGTCGCGGGTGCGAACAGCTCCGACACCGTCTTCACCGACTCAATCTCCCCGAATCGTTGCCCGGCCACGAGCCGCGTGCCGAGGGCGGGCAGCGCGACGTAGACCACGTCGCCCAGTTCGTCCTGCGCGTAGTCGGAGATGCCGATCACTCCCTCGTCCCCGTCGAGGCGGATCCACTCGTGCTCGCGGGTGTAGCGCAGGCCGTCGCGGATCTCCATCTACGCTCCCTTGCGTACCGTCGCGCGGTAGAACGGACGGCGCACGACCTCGGCGGCCACGGGCTGGCCTCGGACGTCGACTGCCAGGCGGGTGCCCGGGGTCGCCAGCGCAGCAGGAAGGTAGGCCATCCCGATGGAGACGCGCAATGATGGGCTGTACGCGCCGCTCGTGAGTTCTGAGAGCATCCGTCCTTCAGCATCGAGGACAGCGGCTCCGTGGCGGAACACGGCCCCTCGCTCGTCCGCGCGGATGCACGCCAGCCGTCGCTCCCGCGTGCCCGTGGCGAGCCTCGCCAGCACGTCGCGGCCGATAAACGGCGCTCCATCGTCGAGGCTGACCGCGAAGCCGAGGCCTGCCTCGTATGGGTTAGTGGTCGCGTCGATGTCACTGCCGTGCAACGGCAGCGCCGCCTCGAGCCGCAGCGTGTCGCGCGCCCCGAGGCCCGCCGGCGTGGCCCCGAGGTCGAGGCATGCGTCCCACAGCGCTTCCGCGACGTCGACCGGCGCCACAACCTCACCGCCGTCCTCGCCCGTATACCCCGTCCGCGCCACCAGCAACGAGGCGCCTCGCCACGGCGCCTCGACACACTCGTGCGTCCGCAACGAGGCGTAGGCCTCGCCGGCGAGCGCCGTCAGCACTTCCGGGGCGCGCGGGCCCTGCACCGCGAGCATCACCGTGGCGCCCGTCGCCTCCTCGGCTGCGGCGCCGCCGAGGGCGCCTCGCACCCGCCCGAGGTCCGCCGCCGCGTTGGCGGCGTTGTGGGCGACGAGCCAGCGGAGCGCCTCGACGCGGTAGACGAAGATATCGTCCTCGATTCCGCCCGCCTCGTTGCAGTACAGCGAGTAGTGCGCCTGACCCGCCTCGAGGCCCGTGACATCGAAGGTCGTGAGCGAACGCAGGCGCGCGCCGGCCTCGTGGCCGCGGAGCCAGACCCTGCCGAGATGGGAGACATCGAACACGCCCGCGCCGGACCGGACCGCCTCGTGCTCCGCGACGATGCCCCGATACTGCAGCGGCATCTCCCAGCCGGCGAACGGCGCGAACCGCGCACCCGCCCGCGCATGCGACGCGTGCAGCGCCAGTCGGCGCAGGCCGCCTGCCGGGTCGATGACGCCGTTCATCCCCGTCACCGGCTCACTGTACCGTCCGAGGACAGCCCTCGGCGGCGGAAAACGCACGAACGATCCACGAAGCACGCGACGCCCCGTACACTCCTCGCTGATGCCGACGTACGTGGGCCTCCTCCGTGCTGTGAACGTCGGTGGCACCGGCAAGCTGCCGATGACCGACCTGCGCGCCCTCTGTGAGGCTGCGGGCTTCGAGGCGGTCCGCACGTACATCGCAAGCGGCAACGTCGTCTTCCGAAGCGACCTGCCCATCGAGGACGCCCGCCGCCGGCTCGAGGAGCGACTCGCGGGATACGCGGGAACGCCCGTGGGCGTCGTGGTCCGCACCGCCGATGAACTGACCTCGGTCGGCGCCGCGAACCCGTTCCCCCGTGCCATGCCGAACCGTGTGCTCGTGACCTTCCTCAACGATCCGCTGCCCCGCGACGCGCCGGAGCGCATCTCCGGCCGCACGACCGAAGAGATCGTGCTCGCGGACCGCGAGATCTACGTCCACTACCGCGATGGGATGGGCAACTCGAAGCTGAGTATCGCGGCAGCCCGGCCCGGCACCGCGCGGAATCTGAATACGGTCGCGAAGCTCGTCGAGATGAGCGCCCCGGACGCCTAACGCGCGATGTCAGTCGGTCTCAACAAGAAGCCGCGCGAAGCTCAACTCGTGCCCGTCCGGGTCACGCAGGTGGAAATAGCGCTCGCCCCAGTTGGCGTCCCGCGGCGCAAATTCGGGTGTCAGTCCCGCCGCCACCATATGCGCGTATGTCGCATCGACATCCGCCACGTACACGACGACGCGACCCCACGAGCCGTGCTGCTCGCCGAGCGGCACGCGCATAAGGTTGAGGTGGTTGGGCCCCAGCCGGTACGAGGTGAACTCCGCGTCCGCGCCGCCATACTCCCGCTCAAAGCCAGCCGCCGCATAGAACGCGGCAGCGCGCGCCATGTCTGCTACGCCCAGCGTGACCGCGTTCAGCGACTCGATCCGGTGTGTGCCGGCGGACATCGCCGCTCCCGTCTCCGCCTCGCTCGCACAGTATGATGCGCATGCGCGCCTCCTGGAGGCCCGGCATGACCGCGAAGGACGAGGTGGACCGTGACCCGAGATGAGATCGTGGATGCGATCAGAGCCGCGGATGCCCGGCTGCGGGCACTGGCGCCGCGTATCCGCGCAGCGGCGGACACGCCGCTCACCTCCGGCGAGTGGCGCGTCCGCGACGCCATGAGCCACATTGCGGCCCGCGGGAACCCGATCCCGAGGACGCTCCAGCGTCTGAATCAATCCACGGATGCGGCGGGAAACCCGCAGCCCATCCGCGACATTCACGAGATCAATGCGGAGCAGGTGAGCGACCGGGCCCACCTGGACGTGGACGCACTCATCCGCGAGACGCTCGACGGGCATCGGCAGGCTCTGGATGACTTCGATCAGGTTGACGACGACGTCCTCGAGCGGCGCCTCGTCGTCGCGTTCGCACCCGGCGAGCTGACTGTCGCCGAGTTCATCCATCGTGCAGGCCCGCGCCACGAGGGCACGCACCTGGACGATATCGAGGCGGTGCTGCCGACCGACGGCTGAGCGGCTAAGCGGCTAGGCGCAGCGCCCCATCAGCGGCGTCCCGGTCGGGATCTCGCCGCTGAACAGGTCGTCCCACGCGGCGTTCACTGCCGCGACGGTGACCGCCGGGATGTACCACGAGAACTGCCCGTCGCCCGAGGTGGCCCAGAACGACGCAGTCTCCTTCGGGCAGCCGGCCGCCGCCAGGAGGTCGTCGTAAGTGCCGCCTCCGAAGACGAACAGCGCGTAGCCGCCCGCGTCTGCCGGGGCCTCGCCGCTCATGATCGCCGCCGGAGCATCCGGCTCCGCCTCTTCCTCGGCGGTCGCCGCGGCATCGAGCTCACTCGCGGCCGGCGACTGCGCGCTCGTGTCGGTCGAGGCGGCGGTGAGCACACCCGATACCGGCTGCAGGTACATGTCCGCGGCCCATCCAACCACGGACCCGAACTGCACGAGCTGCCAGCGGTAGCCGTCCTTCTCCTCGGTGCCTTCGAGGATCTTGACTGTGGCGCCGGTGGGCGCGCACACCACTTCCTTGCCCGCCAGCCCGGCCTCGTCGCGGATGCGCAGGCAGTCGCCGTCCGCGGCGATCGCCGCGGTCGTCCCAGGCGCGAGCTTGGTGTCCCGCGGCGCCGGCATCTCTGCCGGCTTGGGCGTGGCGCTCGCGGTCGCGGTGGTCTTCGCGCCATTCACGGTCGCGGTCGGCGTCACCTTGCCCTCCGGCACCCGCCAGACGTGCACCGAGATGTTCTTGTAGCGGGCGGCGGACTCCTGCGGCGAGTAGTCGTCATGTACGCGCACGATGCCGTCGAAGAGATAGTTCGAGTCGATAACCTTGAACTTCCCGCCGCCATGCACGTCCATGATGAGCGCCGTGTGGAGCCCGGCGTAGTTGGCACTCGCCGCGGTGTTTTTGTCGTCGACCAGCTGGATGATGTCGCCGCTCTGTGCCTGGGCAATCGGAACCTCGACGGCCCCCGCGTTGAGGTAGCTCTGACGGTAGTCGCCACTGATCAGACGGCCAGTGACCTCCTTGACCACCTTTTGCATGAACATATAGCACTCGCCGCCGCGAGTGCCGTCGTATTTGAGTGCCTGCGTGATCAGGGGCCCGTAGGTCGCGGTGGCGTCCGCACGAGGGCCTGCGATGAATGCGGCCGCGGTACTGATCGCGACGAGGACGAGAATGCCGCTCAGCAGTCGGGGCGGCGGTTGCCGTCTGCTCATGGGTCCCGGTCTCCGCTCCTGCCAGCGCGTCGAGGGACCCCGCAGACCCGACGCAGTGTGGATATCCTAGCGGCGGTTTTGGATACTTGCCACCCCTCTCTGGGCCGCTCCGGTCGCTCCTGCGACGAATTTCCGGCCGGCTCAAGGGCGATCCGGTGGCAAAACCGCGAAAAACTGCCCGCCGGACGGGCGTTTCGTCGCGGATTCGCCACGAATCTAACCGTGCGGTGCGCGACCGATGAATGTCGACGGACGGCGATGGCGCGTGTGTAGAATCTGTGGGCAGGTGAAAGAAGGTCGCTCCTGATCCCGCTGCTCGTCTTCGTGCTCGCGACGGTCGCCATCGGCCTCGTGGCTGCGGTCATTCGCGACTCACAACGACGCGGGTACCCGCCCGGGTACCGTCGCGGTCGCCCGCTCCCGCCTCATCCCGTGCAGCGACTCGCCCCACGCGGTCCACGGCGGGCTCCGCCACCGCGCGTCTATCGTTCGCCCGAGCGGCCCGCGATGCCTGCCTCACGCCCGGCGCCCGAGCCCGGCGCCTCGCCGGCTGCCGCTCAGGCGCCGGCAGGCAAGCCGGTGGCAGTGCCCCAGCCCGCCCCGGCCCGCACCGCCGCGCCACTCGAGGAACGGACGGCAGCCGTCCGCGAGCCGGCCGCGCCGCCGCGCCCCCCGAGGCCGCCCCGCCGCACCTCCGAGCGCACTGCCTCGGCCGGAGCGACCGCGCAGCGCGCCGCCGGGGGAGCCGCCGCTGCCGCCTCGACCGCCGGCGCACGGGCCACCGCCTGGTCACGGACGGCAGCGGCACGCGCTCGCGACGGCGTCGTCGCCGCCTACCGCTCGCCACGGACGAGGAATGCTCGTACGACCGTCGCGGAGTACGCGAGCCGGACCGCAGCCTTCGTCTCGTATCAGACCCGCCGCGGCTCAGCATACGTGCGTGAACAATACGACCTCGACGCGAGGCGGACGCTCATCGTCGCCGGTATCGCCGCCGCGGCGTTCCTGCTCCTCGTGGTGATCGCGGTCTCCGCCATCGGTGGCGGCGATGGGGACGGCGCCGCAGGCACGGACCAGAGCGGCGGCCAGGCGCCCGCCCTCGGCACGCCCCTTGCCACCGGGACCGGCTCCGGCGATGGGGCGTCGCCGACGACATCGCCGACTCCTGCGGCCGCAACGGCGCAGCCCCTGCCCGGCACGCCCTACAGCGAGGCAGCGATCCTCGTGGCCCTCCGCTCACGAGGGCTCGCCGCCAACGCGGCCGGCGACCCGTTCGCGTGCGACAACCCCGGCACCACCCCGAAGTCGTACCGGGTGTCCGTGAACGGGGCGGAGCAACGCATCGTCCTGCTCGTCTATCCGGACGCAGCCGCGTTTTCGCGTGACTGGGCGGTGGGCGCGGGGCGGCCGCAGTATCAGAACGGGAACTGCGCTGAGGGCGCCGCGGTCGTGTACTTCAACGTCAACGTGATGCTGGTGTTTCCCGAGACGACAAACGCGGGCGTTCAGTCCCAGATCTCGGACGCGTTCCTCGCGCTCCCCTGACGCTACGCCTCGATCTCCTGGAGTGCTCCGAGGATGCGCACCGCCTCCGCGGCGGTCGCCGGCCGCGGCCGGTTCTCGAGCGGGTCGATGAATGCCGGACGGAACTCGAGCCCCGGACGCGCCCCTCGCCGAAGCGTCAACACCGCGACCGCCGTCTCGAACGGCGGGCTCCCGAGCGTCGCGAGGTCGTCGGGGTCGAGGTCGAACACGAAGTTCCCGAGGCTGTAGAGGATTGGACGCTCCCGGTACCACTCCACGCCCTGCAGCACGTGCGGGTGTGAGCCGATCACCGCTGTCGCCCCCGCCTCGATCGCCGCGTGCGCCACGTCGCGCTGCAGCGCCGTCGGCTCGCGGACGTACTCGACGCCCGCGTGCATGCAGACGAGCAGGTGGTCCACTTCGGGCGCCACGTGGCTGGCGTCCGCGTGCACGATCTCAGGGTCTGCGAGGGCAACGCCTGGCCCGGCCCCCGCGAAGGCGGACTCGCCCACACCGCAGTAGCTCAGGACGCCAAGGCGCTGGCCACCCATAGCCACCATGTACGGCGCGCGGGCAGCCTCCTCGCTTGTGCCGGCGCCGACCGAGGCGATGCCTGCACGCCCGAGCACGCTCAGCGTGTCCTCGAGACTCACCGCCCCGAAGTCGGCCGCGTGGTTGTTTCCGAGTGTCACGAGGTCAAAGCCCGCCGTCGCGAGCCCCGCCGCGAGTTCCGGCGGCGTGCGAAATGTGTATGTCTTGGGCAGCGGCGAGCCCCGCGTGGTGAAGGTGCCCTCCATGTTGCCGATCAGGTAGTCGAGGCCCTCCAGCAGCGGGCTTACGCGCTCGAAAGGATAGGCGGGCCCGTGCTGCTGCATGAGCGCCGTGATGTCGCGCGCCAGCATGAGGTCGCCCACGGCCCCGACCCGCAGCTCCACCGGTGCGGGTGGCGAGGGCGTGACGGGAGCGAGGGTGGCCGGCTCCCGCGTACGTGCCACGGGGGGCGACGGCACCGGCTCGACGCGCACGTCGACACGGTCCGCGGCGCAGGCCAGCGGCGCGCCCGCCAGCGCGACGAACGCGGAGTGCAGCAGGGCGCGTCTTCCGATACGCATGATCGAGATAGTAGGCCCGCGCCAAACGGGGGCGAACTTCGATTCGGTTGACCTCGACGTGAGGCCTCCCTACGCTCCGCCCACCTGAGGAGGTGCCCGTTGATCGACTTTGGCCTCGTGGACGCCGTGGACGCCGAGGCGATCGGCGAGCCTGGCCACCGGACCTTTCGTCTGCGCGCCCGATCGGGAACGAACTACGCGGCGCTCTGGCTCGAGAAGGAGCAGCTCGCCACGCTGGGCCGCGCGATTTCGCAGGTCCTCGCCGAGCGTTCGCAACATCGGGGCGATCCCGCGGGGCAGGCGCCTTCGCTGGGGTCGTTCGTCAATGACCCCGAGGTCGACATGCAGGTCGTGCGGCTCGGGCTCGACTTCGACCCGGAAACAGAGCGTCTCGCCCTTCTTGCCGACGACCAGTCGGGCCTCGAGCGTGGCGACACGCCAACGTTCCGCATGGAAATCGGACGCACCGACGCCCTCAACCTGGTCCGGCTCATCGCCGGCGTGGTCGCCGCGGGACGGCCGCTGTGCCCCTTATGTGGGAGGCCGATGCCCGACGCCGGCCAGCCGCACTTCTGCCCTGGCTCGAACGGCCACTCGAAGGAGATGCCTATTCCCGGCCCGGATGACCCGTCGACGTAAGACGCACCTCGAACGCGCCGGGGCGTCCGTCGCCGCGTCGCGGCAGGCTGCTAGTCGAGGTGGACGACGAGGACCGGCGCGCCCGGGGTGTTGCGGATCACGTGGTCTGCGACCGAGCCCATCACGGCACGTCGGAAGCCCGTGCGGCCGTGCGTCGAGATGACCACGAGATCCGCCCCGAGGTCCTGCACCGCCTGGACGATAGCGTCCTCTGGCCGCCCTTCGACGACCACCATGCTTACCTTCTCGACACCCTGAGCCATGAGCGCGTCCCGCACGTGGCCGAGGTTCTGCTCGGCCAGTTCATGCTGTCCGCTCACGGATTCCTGCGCGATCTCCGCAGTCAGCGGGCCTGCGGGCAACGGCTCGATGGTGCCCGTCGTCATCTGCGCCATCAGCTGCGCAACCGAGTCCACCACCTGCAGCACGATCACCTCGGCGCCCGTCGCCTTGGCGAGAATCGACGCGTGATTGATCGCCTGGCCGGCCAGATCGGAGCCGTCGTGGGTCAGCAGGATCTTCTCGTACACAACAGCCTCCTCGGATGCATTCGCCCGGTGCATCATACACATCTGCGTTTTGAGCACGAGTCCTCTCGAGCGACGATGAGCGAACCGCCACCCTTGGTACAATTCCGCGGATCGCCCTGAACCGCGTAGAGGAGCCACATATGCCGTTCGACCCCCGTCACCGCAGCCACACGCTTGTCGACGGCCCCGGTCGCGCTCCCGCCCGCTCCTACTTCAAGTCCATCGGCCTCACCGCAGACGACCTCAGGAAGCCCCTCGTCATGGTCGCCCACGAGTGGATCGGCACGATGCCGTGCAACTTCAGCCAGCGCGCCCTCGCGCAGCAGGTCATGGCTGGCATCCGCGCCGCCGGCGGCACACCGATGGAGGTCAACACCGTCTCCATCAGCGACGGCATCTCGATGGGCACCGAGGGAATGAAGGCCTCCCTCATCAGCCGCGAGGTCATCACCGACTCGATCGAGCTGTGTGGCGTTGGCTACTCGTTCGATGCCGCGGTCGTCATCGTCGGCTGCGACAAGACCATCCCGGCGGCGAGCATGGCGCTCCTGCGGCTGAACATCCCCGGTCTCGTCCTGTACAGCGGCTCGATCGCGCCCGGACGGTACGAGGGCCACGACATCACCATCCAGGATGTGTTCGAGGGCGTGGGGCAACACGCCGCCGGCTCCATCACGGACGCCCAGCTGACCGCCATCGAGGACGCCGCGTGCCCTGGCGCCGGCGCGTGCGGCGCGCAGTACACGGCCAACACGATGGCCATCGTCACCGAGTTCATCGGGCTGTCGCCCTTCGGGTCCGCTTCGTCCGGCGCCACCGACCCGCGAAAGGACGATGTCGGCCGCCGCGCCGGCGAACTCGTCATGGACGTCCTGCGCCGGGGGCAGCTCCCGCGCGACATCGTCGACCGCAAGGCGATCGAGAACGGCATCATCGCCGCCGCCTCGACAGGCGGTTCGACGAACGTCGTGCTGCATCTCCTCGCCATCGCCCACGAGGCCGGCATCCCGCTCGACATCGATGACTTCGACCGCATCAGCGAGCAGACGCCGCTCATCGGCGACCTCCGGCCGGGCGGCCGTTATGTCGCACTCGACATGGACCGCGCCGGCGGCACACCGCTCCTCGCGAAGCGATTGCTTGACGCCGGGAAGCTCCACGGCGACACGATGACGGTCAGCGGCCGCACCATTGCCGAGGAATGCGCGGACGCCGCCGAAGAGCCCGGCCAGGACGTGATCGTGCCCGTCGAGCAGGCGCTCAAGGCGACCGGCGGCCTCGTCATCCTCAAGGGCAAGCTCGCGCCGGAGGGCTGCGTGGTGAAGGTGGCGGGTCACGAGCGCATGCAGCATCGCGGCCCCGCGCGCGTCTTCGACCGCGAGGAGGACGCCTTCCAGGCGGTGACCGACCGCCGCATCAACCCCGGCGATGTGGTCGTTATCCGCTACGAGGGCCCGAAGGGCGGCCCCGGCATGCGCGAGATGCTCGGCGTCACCGCCGCGCTCGTCGGCGAGGGACTCGGCGAGAGCGTCGCCTTGCTCACCGACGGCCGCTTCTCCGGCGCGACGCGCGGCCTCATGGCCGGCCACGTCGCGCCCGAGGCATTCGTTGGCGGGCCGATCGCGGCCCTCCGCGAGGGTGACATCGTGAGCTTCGACATCGAGGCGCGCCGGCTTGACGTGGAACTGAGCGACGATGAGATCCAGGCACGACTGGCAGCATGGACTCCTCCCGCCCCGCGCTACACCGCCGGCGTGTTCGCGAAGTACGCGCGCGACGTGTCCGGCGCCGAGCGCGGAGCCGTGACCATCTAGCGAGGGATGCGAGGCGCCCGGTGATCCTCGTCGCGGGCGCCTCGGGCTTTGTCGGCCGCGCGCTGCTCGAGGAGTTCGCGGCGGACGGCGGCAACGCTGCCCCCGTCCGCGCGCTCGTACGCTCCGAGTTCGATGCCGTCCGCCTGCGCGACCACGGCCACGAGGCCGTCACCGCCGACCTGATCTCTCGCCGCGGTCTGCATGAGGCGATGCAGGGCGTCGAAACGCTCGTCTACCTCGTCCACACCGTCGACCGTCCAGGCGATGTCATCGCGAGCGACCTCGAGGCGGTGCAGAACGCGATGCTCGCCGCGCGGCTGGCGGGGGTGCGGCGCGTGGTGTTCCTCGGCTGCGTCGGCGCTTCCGAGGCCTCGCTGTCGCGCTACCTCCTCGGCCGCTGGGCCGTCGAGCTGGCCGTCCGCCAATCCGGGCTGCGTACGGTCATCCTTCGCTCGTCGCTGGTCGTGGGACGGGGCGGCACGCTCTTCGAGATGATGCGCCGCCTCGTCGACCGCTCGCCCGTGGTCCCGCTTTTCGCCTGGCGTCGCGTGCCCGTCGAACCCGTGGCGCTCGCCGACGTCACGGAGGCGATCCGCCTCGCCTGCCTGAACGCCGAGTACGACGGGCGCTCCTTCGACGTGTGCGGCTCCGAGCGCACGACGTTCGGGGCGGTCGTACGCGCGTGGGGCGGAGCGAGGCGCAGTCGCCGGTTGTACCTGCCGCTGCCGGGACGCGGCGAGGCAATCGGCGAGCACGCCGCCTGGACCCTCGCGCGTCTTCCGAGACGCAAGACCCGCCTCCTCCTCGAAACGCTGCGCGACCCGCAGGTCTGCCGCGACCCATCACGTCGATTCCCGCTCGACCGCCGTCCGCAGTCGTACCTGCAGGCGATCGAGGCCCTCGTCGGCGCCGCCGACGAGTAGGATCGCCCTATGGACTCGAACGAGCTGTTGCGCCGCGCCTCCACGGCCGATGCGGACGCCGTGGCAGCCATCCTCGCCCGGGCGTTCGCGGACGACCCCGTATATCTGTGGTTCATGCGTGAGCACTTTCCGCTCGACCTGCTGCAGGATCACTTCCGCCACGAGGTTGGGGACTACCTCGACTCCGCTGAGGTGTACCTCGCCACCGGCGGGGCTGGCGCTGCGCTCTGGCGCCCCGCGCCCGGGGCGCAGCCCTCACCGTTGGCGGGGCTCCTGCGAGCCATGCCCGCCCTCGCGCGCTACACAGGACCGCTCCGGCTACGCCGGCTGTGGGACCTCATCCGGGCCACCGAGGCGCGCTACCCCCGCGAGCCACACCGCTACCTCTACCTCGTCGGGGTCGAGCCCGAGCACCAGGGGCGAGGCGTCGGATCCGCGCTGATCCGCGCGGGCCTCGAGGCGTGCGACCGCGACCGCCTGCCCGCTTACCTCGAGAGCTCGAAAGCCCGCAACGTCCCGCTGTACGTGAAGCACGGATTCCGCGTCGTCGAACGGCTCGACCTCGGCCGCCGAGGCCCCTCGCTGTGGCTGATGTGGCGCGATGCACCCGAGCCACCCGCGTAGCGGCTACGTCGTGGCCGTATCGAGGTACGTCGTGCCGATCACCTGCTCCTCCTCGAGGGCCTGGTACTCCTCGTCCGACAGCCCGAGGATGCCGCACAGCACATCGCGGTTGTGCTGACCCAGAGTGGGCGCAGGACCGCGCACCGGCGTCAGCGAATTTCGCGCGAAGTGACCCATCGGGCCGGGGTACCGGTGGGTGCCGGCTGCCGGGTGCGTGATTCGCTGGAAGAACCCGCGTTCGGCCAGCTGCGGGTGCTCGGTCAGTTCCTCCTGGTGCGTCAGCTCGGCCGCCGGCACAGCCGCTGCCTGCAGCGTTGCCATCGCCTCCCGTGCGTCGCGGCGGCACGTCCACGCCTCGATGGCCGCATCGAGATCCGCTCGATGCTCGTACCGTTCGACGACCGTGGCATACCGCGCGTCCTCCGCCAGGCCGGGCTCTCCCATCACCCCGCACAACGCCGCGAATGCTTCGTCGCTCGGCACGGCAATGGCGATCCAGCGGTCGCTCCCGGCGCATCGATACACGCCGTATGGCGCCATCGAAGGGTGGCGGTTGCCCCAGTGGCCCTGCACGCGCCCATTCATCGAGTAGTCCATGAACGCATGCGCGAGGTGGCCCAGCACCGCTTCCGCCTGCGACAGGTCGATCTCCTGCCCCTGCCCCGTCCGCTCGCGGGCGTACAGCGCCGCCTGCACCGCGAACGCGACGTTCGCGCCCGCGTTGGGGTCGCCGTGCAGCGAGTTCGGCGTCATCGAGGGGTCGCTGTCCTCATAGCCCCGGATCGCGGTGTGACCGGCGACGGCCTCCATGATCGTGCCGTAGCCCTTGAAGTGCCGGTACGGCCCTACGGTACCGAAGCCCGGGAAGCGCACCATGATCAGCCGTGGGTTGATGCTCGACAGCGTCGGGTAGTCGACGTGGAGGTGCTCCGCCACGTTGGCGGCGTTGTTCTCGATGAAGACATCCGCCGTCCGCACGAGCTCGTAGAACAGCTCGCGGCCCCGCTCGCTCCGCAGGTTGAGCGTGACCGACTTGCAGCCCCGTTTGCCATAGTTGAAGTACGACTGGCGGTTCCAGAACCCCTCGCTGCCGTCGCGGTCTACGTAGTTGGTCCCGATGCGGCCTGCCAGCAGCGCCGGCGGCAGGTGCCGGTAATTCGTGCGCGTCGGATTGAGGTGCTGGATCGACTCCACCTCGATCACCTCAGCGCCGAGGTCCGCGAGGATGAGCGTCGCGAACGGCCCCGCCCACACGATCGCCTGCGCCAGCACCCGCACCCCCTCGAGGGGAAGTCGACGCTCGGACTCGCTCATCGCAGGCCTCCTCAGATCACCCCGCCCTGGTGCAACCGCACAATCTGCTCGGCGGAATATCCGAGGCGCGATCGCAGCACCTCGGCGGTGTGTTCGCCCAGCAGCGGCGCGCGACGGATCTCGGCCGGTGTACCGAGCATGCGGAACGGCGGCCCCGGCAACTCGAGCGTTCCCGCGAGCGGATGCTCGACGGAGCGGAAGAACTCCCGCGCTCGGAAGTGCGGGTCGCGAAACACGTCGTCCATGGAGTTGATAGCGCTCGCGGGCCAGCCCTCGGCCTGGGCGGCGACCATGATTTCCTGCTTCGTGCGCTCGAGGAACCAGGGGTAGATCAGAGCGTCGAACTCGGGCGCTGCCTCGAAGTCCGTGAACCGTGAGACGTAATGGTCATCGTCGGCCAGCTCCGGCCGCCCGATGGTGCGGCACAGCCGCGACCACCACGCCGTCTGGGTGCTCACGTGGACGTACCCATCGGCGCACGGATAGATGCCGTTCGGCAACGCGCTCAGCCGGCCCATGCGCTCGCGCGTGGTCGTGAGCTCGCCGCTGTACTGGTACGCCACGAGGTTCGGACCGCCTCGGTCCATCGAGGACGCCAGCACCTCCATCATCGAGATGTCCACCCGCTCTCCCGCTCCGTCGCGCCGCGAGCCAAAGAACGCCCCCATGGCGAGGCCCGCCGCCACCACACCGACGAGGAACAACGGCGCGTATAGGCCGAGCCGGATCGGTGGTCGCTCGGGATCGCCGGTCACGCGAAACACCCCACCCGAGGCGTACGCGAGGAAGTCGTCGGCCTCGAAGTCCCGGTAGGGTCCCGTCTGCCCGTAGTTCGAGAGCTGCACCAGCGCCGCGCGAGGGTTCAGCCGCGCCAGCGTCGCGTCATCGAGGCCCAGCCGCGCCAGTGTGCCGGGCCGAAAGCTCTCGAACACGAGGTCCGCCTGCTGCGCCAGCTGGCGGAGCAGGCGCCGCCCGCTCGCCGTACGCAGGTCGAGTGTGACGCTGCGCTTCCCCGTGTTCAGGTGCAGGAACATGCCACTGCGCTCGAGGTGCGGTTCGTCGCCGGGGAACGGGCCGAGACGGCGCGCGGGGTCGCCGTGCCCCGGCCGTTCGATCTTGATGACCTCGGCGCCGTAGTCGGAGAAGTACTTTGTCGCGTACGGTCCCGCGACCCCCTGCGTCAGGTCGAGTACGACGATGCCCTCGAGCGCTCCACCGGCCATGGCCGCCTCCGCGTGCCGCCTGAGTGCGGGCCATGATAACGCGTGTAGTCGCGCTTCGCAGACGGTAGGCGCGGGGCGCCCCGTCGCGGTCCCGCCCGCGTCGGCGGGGCGCGAGGTGGTATAACTGTGCCCGCCACCAGGCCGCGCCGGAAAGGAACACACGATGCCGCTAACTCCCGAGGTTGCCCAGCAGATGATCCGGGCGAGCCAGGACAGGGCGCGCGAACTCGGCGTCGCCGTCTCCACGGCGATCGTGGACGCCGATGGCCGCCTCTTCGCCTTCGGGCGCATGGAAGGTGCGCACTGGATCTCCGTCGAGGTGTCACAGGCGAAGGCGTTCACCGCGGCGCTGCTGCGCCGTGACGGCCCGGACCTGCAGCAGATGCAGCCGGCTATGCTCGCGGCCATCTCCGGCCTCCACACCCGCCCCGTGATGCCGATGGGCAGCGTCACGACGCTCCGCGAGGACGGCGTGGTCATCGCGGGCATCGGGTGCAGCGGGGCCACCGACGAGCAGGACGGCGAGTGCGCGCACGCCGCCCGCGACGCCTACACCGCCTAGCCGCAACCGAGGGGATCACACCATGGCCGGACGCGTGGGCGTCCTCATCAACGCCTTCAACGCCGCCGAGGCCGTCGAGCGCATCCGCTCAGCCGAGGCGATGGGCATCCCGAACGCCTGGATGACCACGGGCGGCACGGCGCCCGACGCCCTCACAGTGTTCGCGGGCGCCGCGACCGTCACCGACCGCATCGTCATGGGCTCCTGCATCGTGCCGACGTGGCTGCGGCACCCGGTCGTGCTCGCGCAGCAGACGATCGCCATCGAGTCGCTCGCGCCTGGGCGATTCCGCCTCGGCATCGGTCCGAGCCATGAGCCGGCTATGCGCGCCTTCGGGGTCGACTGGCGCAAGCCGCTGACCGAGCTGAAGGAGTACCTCATCGCCCTGCGTGCGCTCCTCCATGAGGGTGCCGTCAGCTTCCAGGGCGAGCACGTGACGATCGAGGCCCGCCTGGCCCGGCCAGTCGAGACGCCGTTGCTCGCCTCGGCGCTCCGCCCCGGCTCATTCGAGGCGTGCGGCGAGCTGGCCGATGGCGCCATCTCGTGGCAGTGCCCGGCGGGCTATCTCCTAGAACAGGCGCTTCCCGCCCTGCGCCGTGGCGCCGAGGCGGCCGGCCGGCCCGCTCCGCCGCTCATCGCCCACACCCCCATCGCGATCACCGAGGACCGTGAGGCGGTGAAGGCGGGCGCCGCGCGCCAGATCTCGAACTACAGCAACATCCCGTTCTACCGCGCGATGTACGAGCAAGCGGGCGTGCCGCAGGAGATGGGCCAGGTCGGCGACGACCTCCTCGACGCACTCGTCGTCTGGGGCAACGAAGACCAGGTCGTCGCCCGCATGAAGCAGCTGCTCGCCGACGGCATGGGCGAGGTCCTTGCGATGCCGATCGTCGTCGACGGCGACCGCGACGGCTCATTCGACCGCGCCTACCGCGCCGTCGCCCGCGCCGCGGCCGAGACGGCCTGACAAGGAGCGCAGGATGGCCGCTGGCTGGGACCTGCTCGCCTCGACGGATTGGCTCGCCGCCAGCCTCGACGGCGCTGGACGGGATTTCGTGCTCATCGACGCGGGCGAGGCGGTCGCGTACCGCCGCGCGCACATCCCCGGCGCCGTCGGGGTGCCGCACCCCTACCTGAAGGCGCGGGACGACCGCGGACACGTGATGCCACCCGCTGAGTTCGAGGAGCTAGCCGCCTCGCTCGGCGTCTCGAATGACACGCCGATCGTCATCTACGACGACAATGCCTCGCTCCACGCGGCGCGCGTGTGGTGGGCGTTCGACTACTACGGACACCGCGACCTCCGCGTCATCGACGGTGGCTTCAATGCCTGGCTGGACGAGGGCCGCCCCCTCACCTCGCTCGTGCCGAGGCCGGAGCGTGGGCGTTACACCGCGCAACCCGACTCGACCGCCGTGTGCGCCCTCGACGAGCTGAAGTCAGCCGTCGAGGGTGGCCAGGCGCCCCAGATCTGGGATGTTCGTAGCGCCCCCGAATGGACCGGCGCGGAGTTGCGCGGCAACCAGCGAGGCGGACACGTGCCCGGCGCGAAGCACCTCGAGTGGCGCGGCCTGATGCAGGGCCCGCCCGCACGACGGTTCCGCCCCCGCGAGGAGATCGAGGCGATGCTCCGTGGGGCCGGCATCGACCCCGCCGCGCCCACCGTGACGTACTGCGAGCTCGGCATCCGCGCTGCCTTCGGCGCCTTCGTCCTGCGGCTCCTCGGGAACGAGGCCGCCAGCAACTACGACGGCTCGATGAACGAGTGGGCCAACCGCCCCGATACGCCGCTCACGACAGATTCCTGAGCCGCCGTCTGCACAGGAGCGAGGCCTGACCCCGCCCCCGCGCGCCTGAGCATGGACCGCGCCATAATCCTCGTGACCCGATCCCCCTGAACGTCGAGCACCGCGCCCGCCCCCGGGCGAGGGAGACATGGCACGTGGAAGAGCTGGCTCCGGCATCGGTCGCGGCCGTCGAGGAAAGCGCGACGCAACGTTCGCGCATCTACTACGGCTACTGGCTCATCTTCGCCGCCGCCGTCGGACAGTTCGCGACGGTCGGCTCGATGAACTACGTGCCGGGCGTGTTCCTGAAGCCGATGACCGACGAGTTCGGCTGGAACCGCGCCGAATTCACCCTCGCGCTCACGCTCGGCCAGTTCGTGCTGGCCTTCGCCGGCTTCTTCATCGGCGCGTACGTCGACCGCCACGGGGGACGCCGCCCGGTGCTGGTCGGCACCACGGTGCTCGTGCTCGCGCTCACCGGACACACCCAGATCCATGCCCTCTGGCAGTGGATCATCCTCAACGGTCTGCTCGTCACCGCGGGCGGGGCGCTCGCCGGCAACCTCGTCGTCAACGTCACACTCTCCAAGTGGTTCGTCGAGCGCCGAGGCCGCGCCATCGCCGTCGCCTCGATGGGCGTCTCCTTCGCCGGCATCGTCTACCCGCCCGCGACGACCGCCGCGGTCAGCGCCTGGGGCTGGCGTGGCGCATGGCTCGCGCTCGCCATCGCCTCGGCCGTGCTCCTGTACCCCGTCGCGATGCTGATGCGCCGCGCGCCCGAGGACTACGGCCTGCACCCCGACGGCCGCTCGTCCGCGGAAGTGGCGAGGGGCGCCGCCCACGCCGCGCAGGCGGAGTTCGCCACGTCGCTGACCCGCCGGCAGGCCATCGCGACGCCGGCGTTCTACCTGATCGTCGCCGCCTTCGGCTTTGGCGGGCTCGCGATCATCGTGCCGGTCATCCAGGGCATCCCCTTCATGACGGATGCCGGCTACAGCCGCGGCGTCGCCTCCTTCATGATCGTCCTGACCTCGATTCCCTCGATGCTCACGAAGCCGTTCTGGGGCTACCTCGTCGATAAGGCGCCCGCGAACCGCCTTGCCGCGATCGGCTTCGTCCTGAACGCCGTCGCGATCCTCGGCATCGTGCTGAGCGTGAATGCCCATGCCACGCCCATCGTGTACGCCTCGTGGCTGCTGCTCGGCTTCGGGTGGGGCGGCATGATCCCGCTTCAAGAAGTCGTCTGGGCCACCTTCTTCGGACGCCGCTACCTCGGCGCGGTCCGCAGCGCCGGGCTCCCGTTCTCCCTCCTCGTCTCGGCGGGCGGCCCGCTGCTCGTGTCGTTCTACTTCGATGTCGCGGGGGACTACAACGGCGCGCTCATCGCCGTCGCCGTGCTCGGCATCCTCGCGGCGCTGCTGGTGAACCTGCCGCGCAACCCGCGGCGGGACGTCGAGGTGCAGCGGGCAGCCGGGCCCTAATCCCCACGACGAATGTGTTCACGCGAATACTGGTCGACTGCCGTATCGTTCAGCTAGGCTGAAGTATCTCTTCCGCCCCGCACGGGACGAGTCGCCGCGCACGAAGCGCGTGGAAACGAAGACATGGCTTCGCCCAGCCCCACCGTCACGATGCAGGATCATCCGCTGCCCGGCCGGCACGTCGTCTTCGCCCTGCTTTCCGTCTCGATGCTGGCGTACATCATGCAGTTCGGGATGGTCTCGGTGTCCATCGGAGACCTGACGACGGATCTCGATGCGCCGCTGCGCTGGAGCGGCTGGGTGCTGACCATCTTCATGATCGGGCAGGTCGTGGCGATGCCGGTCGTCGGCCGCATCGCCGAGCGGTTCGGAGCGCGAAACGTCTTTGCAGTCGGCTTCGGCCTGTTCGGGCTGGCGTCGCTCGCCTGCGCCGTGGCGCCGAACGTCTACCTGCTCATCGCGGCCCGCGCGCTCCAGGGCGCCGTCGGCGGCGGCCTCCAGCCCGCGGGCACGAGCCTCCTCGGGCACGTCTATGGCCGCGGGCGCATGCGCGCCATTGGCTACTACTCGTCCCTCATGCCGTTCGGCGCCGTGCTCGGCCCCGTCGTCGGCGGCCTCATTGTCGACCACTTCGGCTGGCGCTGGACGTTCGGCTTCAACGTCCCCCTGGGCATCGCCGTGGCCGCGATGGCGCTCGCGATGCTTCCCGACACCGGCCGCCGCCCGCAGTCCGGGCGCATCGACGGGGCCGGCATCGGCCTGCTCGCGCTCTCCGTAACGTCGTTCATCTTCGCTCTCACCGAGCTCGGCCGCCGCGAGGGCTCCCCCGACGCCCTGCTGGTCGCCGTCTCCCTCGCGGTCTCGGTCGGCGCGCTGGGGATCCTCGTACGCCACGAACGCCGGACACCGACGCCGATCATCGACCTCGACCTCCTCTCGCGACGGGAATTCGCCTCCCTCAACGTGCTCTCGTTCAGCTTCGGCATGAGCTGGATCGGGGTCGCCTCGACGATTCCGTACTACGCCCAGAACGCCTACGGCCTGTCGGTCGCCTCGAGCGGCGCGTTGCTCTCGCCCCGCGCCGCCGTGATGGTGCTGTCCTCGTCCATCGCCGCCTACTTCCTCCATCGCACCGGCTTCCGCAAGCCCATGCTCATCGGCATGCTCGGGCTCGTCGTGACGCTCGTGATCCTCGGGCGAGGCCTCCACGAGCCGTCGATCGGTGGGATGGTCATTCCGAATTTCGTGTGGCTGCTCATCGTCGTCGGCAGCGCCGGCGTCTTCTTCGGCATCGCCAACCCATCGATGAGCAACGCTGGCATCGACCTCGCCCCCGACCGCATCGCCTCGATCACGGGACTGCGAGGCATGTTCATGAACCTCGGCGGCACGATCGGGATCGCGTTCGTGATCCTGATTGCTTCGCGCGCGAGCGATGTCGGCGACGGACTCGACCTCGCATATACGGTCCTCGCGGCCATCCTCCTGCTGAGCCTCATCGCGATTCGGACCGTCCCGGAGCCGGCGCGGCAGCATCATGAGACGGAGGACATACTCCAGGCCGCGACCGCCCCCGACAGCCAGACCGCTTGACGGGCCTCCCACATCGGTGCTAGCTGGAACCCGCACACAACACTCACCGCACTGATGAGCAACAACGGACGAGGGAGGGACGCATGTCACTGGACGGACAGGTAGCGCTCGTGGCGGGCGCCAGCCGAGGCATCGGCGCGGACATCGCAAAGCACCTCGCGAGGGCTGGCGCGAAGGTCGGCGTCGCCGCCCGCACCGAGGAAGCCACGGACCCCCGGCTGCCCGGCACGATCCACTCCGTCGTGCAGGAGATCCGAGACGCCGGCGGCGAGGCCATCCCGGTCGTCCTCAATATGCGCGACCCAGAAAGCATCGAGGCGGCCGTCCAGAAGGTCGTTGACGAGTGGGGCCGCATCGACATCCTCGTCAACAATGCCGCCATCTTCGTGCCGGGCGACCTCTACGCGGTGCAGCCGAGGCACATCAACCTCGCGTGGGAAGTCAACGTCCGTGGCTACATCCTCACGATGAAGGCGGCGGTCCCGCACATGAAAGCCCAGGGCGGCGGACGCATCATCAATCTCTCCTCGCGAGGCGCCATCTTCCCCGGCCCCGGCCCCTACGAGGAGGCTCCACCCCCGGTCGACATCTTCTACGGCCCGGAGAAATCCTTCATCGAGCACTTCTCACAGTCGCAGGGCCGCCTGTTGCAGAAGGACGGCATTTCGGTCAACGTCCTCGCCCCGCAGGGCGGCGTGAAGACCCCCGGCCTGATGTTCTTCCAGAACGACCCACAGAACCCGATTCAGGAGTTCGAGTCTGCTGACAGCATGGGCAAGGCCGCCGTCTGGATCTGCGAGCAGCCGCCGACGAAACTGAACGGCTCGATCCTGTACGACGGCGACGTGGTGGCGGAGCACAACCTCTAGCGGTGCCCTCGGGGCACCGCCGAGGAGATACTGAAACGCCGGCCGGCCATCGAGGCGGGACGGCGTAGAGGCGCGACGAGCGTCGGCATACCCGGCGCTGAAAGGAGTACGAAATGGACTGGAACGACTCTCCAGAGCAGGCATCCTTCCGCGAGCGCGTGCGGGGCTACATCCACGAACGGTTGCCGGCCTACTACCGCACCGACGAGCACCGGCTCGCCAAGCTCGAGGCGCCGGAGAACGACTGGCAGTGGGACATGGTCCACGGCAGCGATGAGGCGCAGGCCGCCGCGAAGGAGTGGGCGGGCGCCCTCGCCGAGCGCGGCTGGGCCGCCCCCGGCTGGCCCAGCGAGTATGGCGGGGGCGGTCTCACCACCCTCGAGCAGTTCGTCATGAAGCAGGAGTTCGCCGAGGCGGACGCGCCCGAAGTGGGCGGCGGCAACGGCATCCCCATGCTCGGCCCCACCCTGCTCGTCCACGGCACCGAGGAGCAGAAGAAGAAGTTCCTCCCGCCCACGCTCTCCGGTGAGTACCTCTGGGCACAGGGCTACTCCGAGCCCGGCGCCGGCTCCGACCTCGCCTCGCTGCAGTGCCGCGCCGTCAAGGACGGCGACGAGTACGTCATCAACGGCCAGAAGCTCTGGACGTCGACGGGCCACAAGTCCAACTGGATCTTCATGCTCGTGCGTACCGACCCCGACGCGCCGAAGCACCGCGGCATCACGTTCCTCATGGTCGACATGAAGACGCCAGGCATCCAGGTGCGGCCGATCATCTCCATGGGCTGGCAGCACGCCACCAACGAGACGTTCTACGAGGATGTCCGCGTCCCGGTCGACCAGGTCGTCGGCGAGGAGAACCGCGGCTGGTACGTCGGCATGACGCTCCTCGACTTCGAGCGCTCGTCGATCGCCGGCGCCATCCACCAGCGCAAGGCGCTCGAGGAGATGATCGACCACGTCCACGACGCGGACGGCACCCCGAACCGCATCGGCCTGCTCCGCCGTGAAGTCGCAGAGCGCGCCGTCGAGATCGAGGTGAACAACAACCTCTCGCTGCGCATCGCCTCGATGCAGGCGAACGGCCTCGTGCCCAACTACGAAGCGTCCATGGGCAAGATGTACTCCTCGGAGCTTTCGCAGCGGCTCTCCCGCACGGGCACCAAGGTCTTCGGCCTGTACGGCAACCTGTGGTCGGGCACTGACGCGCTCTCGCCGCTGCACGCCCGGCATACGCAGACCTACGTCAGCTCGGTCGTCGGCACCATCGCCGGCGGTTCGAGCGAGATTCAGCGCAACATCATCGCCACGCGCGGCCTCGGCCTCCCGCGCGGCTAGCCCGAAGAGGAACCCGCGGGGCGGCCCCACGGCCGCCTCGCTCGTTGCCCGCCGGGCCGCCCGGCTGCAGGACTGCGCCTGCCGGATTTCGTAGCTAGACTGCGTCGAAATACGATCCACATCGAGCATGGAGATGCTGACGATGAGTGAAACGGAGCCGGCCATCACCACCGAAACGACTTCCGAAGCCGGCGCCTCCGACTCGCTGCCTCGCAGCTCCCACCCTCTCGACCCGATCTTCCACCCGCGCGGCGTCGCCGTTGTCGGCGTCTCCTCGCGCGCCGACCCCGAGGGCCGCATGGGCGGCATCTTCCTCAACGCTCTCGTCATGCAGGGCTACCCGAAGGAGTACCTCTACCCGGTCAACCCGAAGATGGACGAGGTGCTGGGCATCAAGTGCTACCCGAGCGTCCTCGACTGCCCGGACCCCGTCGACCACGTCATCTCGCAGATCCCCGCCGCCGGCCTCGCCGAGCTCGTCGACCAGTGCATCCAGAAGGGCGTGCGCTCCATCCACTCCTTCACCGCCGGCCTCGCCGAGACCGGCGAGCTTGAGCTCATCGAGGCGGAGCGCGAGATCATCGAGAAGGTGAAGGCCGCCGGCGTGCGCTTTATCGGCCCCAACTGCATGGGTCTCTACGTCCCCGGCGTGGGCCTGTCCTTCATGCCGATGCTCCCCGAGGACCCGGGCAACGTCTTCATGCTGTCCCAGTCCGGCGCAAACGCGAACACGATCCTGCGCAGCCTCGGGGAGCGCGGCCTCCGCTTCTCGAAGGGTGTCTCATTCGGGAACGGCGCCGATGTGCGCGCTCACGAGCTGCTCGACTACGCGCTCGCGGATCCGCAGACCGAATACGTCGTCGGGTACATGGAGGGAGTACAGGACGCGCGCGTCTTCTTCGAGCGCCTGAAGCAGGTGGCGGTAGAGAAGCCGACCATCATCCTCAAGGGCGGTATCACCTCGGACGGCGCACGCGCCGCACACTCGCACACCGGCTCGCTCGCCGGCTCCATCGAGATCTTCGACGCGATGTGTCGTCAGGCGGGCGCCTGGCGCGCGGAGAGCATGGACGAGCTGCTCGACCTCGCGACGATGGTCACCACCTCGGTGCGCGACGTGAAGGGCCCGAACGTGGCCCTGATCGGCGCCGGCGGCGGGTTCGCCGTGCTCTCCTCGGACCAGCTCGCCCTCGTCGGCCTGACGCTGCCGCCGCTCCCCGAGGAGGTGCAGGCCGAGCTGCGCGAGTTCGTCCCCGTGGCCGGCACGAGCGTCCGCAACCCGGTGGACGTCACATTCGGCCGTGACCATCCCCTCGACTTCGTCAGCGAGCCCGAACTGACGCGCCGCCTCTTCGAGGTGATCGCGGGCTCGCACTCCACCGACGTCATCCTCACTACCGTGGGCGGCCCGTGGCGCCCGGGCCGCGACAGCAGCCGCGACGTGGTGGACCAGCTCTTCCGCGCTGCCATCGAGGTGTT
>JBFWSN010000010.1:0-91800 GCA_050248355.1 Dehalococcoidia bacterium | reverse complement strand
ACATCGAGGGCTGGTACAACCCGCGCCGGCGCCACTCGGCCCTCGGGTACCTCAGCCCCGCCCAGTTCGAGGCCGCACGAGAGTCGGCAGCCTAGGAAAACTGTCCGTCAAAGCGGGGCGACCCCACAAGGCAGGAGGCGAGTTCTGACCCTGGAATGACCCTGCGACCCTGCTGAGACCCTGCCGGCAGGGTCAAGTACGGGCAGCCGCGGTCACCGGCGGGCAACGGGGCATATTCCCGTTACTTGCCGGGAGTCTGGGCTAACGCCAGTCCCTACCTGGTGATGCGCCAGACAGGATTCGAACCTGTGACCTTCGGTTTCGTAGACCGACGCTCTATCCGACTGAGCTACTGGCGCGCGACGACGGAGGTTAGCAGGGAGGGTCCGGCGGTCCGTAGGGTGGGGCCGTGCCCATGCGCATCACCGTCTGCGGGTCCCGCGGGTCCACGCCCAGCCCCGGTCCCGGGACCGTCCGCTACGGCGGGGAGACCACCTCACTCGCCGTCGGGAACGGCGGCGCGCCCCGGCTGATCCTCGACGCCGGCACCGGACTGCGGAACTTCGCCGGCCTGGTGGGGGACGCGTCGTTCCGCGGCGCGATGGTGCTCACCCACCTCCACTGGGACCACACCCACGGCCTCCCCTTCTTCGGCCCCGGCGACCGCGACGACGCCGCCGTCGAGCTCCTGCTGCCCGAGCAGGGCGTCCCCGCCGCCGAGCTGCTGGGGCGCGCGATGTCGCCTCCGCACTTCCCCATCGGGCCCGCCGGGCTGCGCGGCGACTGGAGCTTCGGCGCCTACGACGAGGGCGGGTTCGAGGCGGGCGGGTTCCGCATCACCGCCCGGGAGGTGCCGCACGGCGGTGGGCGCACCATGGGGCTCCGGGTCGACGGCGACGGGCGGTCGATCGCGTTCATCCCCGACCACGCGCCCCACTTCGCCGGCCCCGGCGACCACGGCGTCGGCGAGCTGCACCCCGCCGTGCTGGAGCTGGCCGACGGCGTCGACCTGCTCATCCACGACGCCCAGTACACCGCCGAGGAGCTGCCGGCGCGGGCGGCGTTCGGGCACTCCGCGTTCGAGTACTCCGTCGCCCTCGCCGAGCGCGCCGGCGCCGGGCGGCTGCTGCTGTTCCACCACGACCCCACCCGCGACGACGACGCGCTCGACGCGCTGCTCGCGCGGGCCCGCGCCAAGGCCGCCATGCCCGTCGACGCCGCGACCGAGGGCGCCGTCATCGACGTGTAGCGGTCCGGCGGTGCCGGTCAGGCGGTGGCCGACAGCCGCTGCGCGACACGCCGCACCGCCACCAGGCTGCCCTTCTGCTCGTACAGCTCCAGCGCCCGCCGCAGCGTCGCGCGCTCGCCGTCGGCGTCCCCCGACACCCCGAGGGCCTCGGCCAGGTCGGCGAGGGCGTCGGCCCGGGCGATCAGGTCGTCGGTGCCCTCCGCAAGCGCCACCGCCGCGCGGCAGCTCGCCACCCCGGCCGGGTCGCCGTGGCGCGCCCGCAGCTTGCCGTGCACCGAGCGCCAGATGATGTGCGTCGCGACGTCGCCCTCGGCGGCCACCTCGCGGCTGAACGCCACCGCCTCCTCGGCCTCCCGCAGCCGCCCCGCGCGGTACCGTGCCTCACCGAGGAGCGCGGACACCGTCGACACGTAGTTGCGCTCGCCCATCGCGTCGAGCGTGTCGAACGCCCACTGCAGCTCGGCCTCCGCTCCCGCCGGGTCGTCGGCGAGCAGGGCGACGGGCGCCGCGTCCAGGCAGACGAGGGCCGCGTCGAGCACCCAGCCCAGCTCCTCCAGGTCGGCCCGGCAGCGCCGCAGCTCGGCGCGGGCGTCGTCGAGCTCGCCCCACATCCCGCGCAGGTGCGACAGCGCCCGCCGCGCCACCGCCTCGGCCTGCCGGTCACCGGCGACGTCGCCCAGGATCTGCCGGCACCGCACCATCGCGTCGAGCGCCGGCATCGGGCCGCGCAGGCTCAGCTGGGCGATGACCGGGAGCATCCGGTTGACCAGCAGCCGGTTCCCCGCCCGGGTGGCGTGGACGACGATCTGGCCGGCCGCGGTCTCGGCCTCCTCGAAGCGGCAGCCGGTGAGGCGCACGTTCAGCAGCAGGCGCCACGCCGTCGCCTGCCCCTCGTCGTCGTGGGCGGCGGCGAAGTCGTCGATCGCCCCTTGCGCCTGGGCGGCCACCTCGTCGTCGCCCGGCCCCCCGCCGGTGAGGTACGCGAGGCGGGTGCGCTCCAGCCGCGCCACCGCCGCGAGCCCCGGCGCGCCCGCGCCGGACGCCAGCTCGGCGGCGCGCCCCAGCACGGCGTCGGAGTCCTCGAGCCGCCCCGACTCCATCTCGGCCAGCCCGGCGTCGACCAGCAGCCGCGCCGCGGGCGTGGGGTCCTCGGGCAGCACGCCCGCGGCCCGCCTCAGCAGGTTCGCCGCCGCCGGCATGTCCCCGCGCTCCAGCGCGCGCCGGCCCGCCGCGCCCAGGCGGTCGGCGGCGCGGCGCCCCAGATCCAGGCCGTGGCCGTCGAGCGGCTCCAGGTCGATGCGGAGCCGGTGCGCCTGCTCCAGGTGGTAGCCGAGCACCTCCTCCATCTCGACGCTGCGCTCGCGGGCCAGGTCGGCCGACTCGGCCCACCGCACCAGGCGCTCGTGCAGGTCGGCGCGGGTGCGCTTCAGGAGCCCGCCGTACGTGACGTCCCGGATCATCGGGTGGGCGAAACGGTGGTCCGCCGCCCCGTCGGGCTCCACCAGCGCCTCCACCATCTGCCGGCCGGCGAGCGCGCGCAGGTGCTCGGGCACGGCCTCCCGCACCTCGTCGGCGGCGAGCGCCCGGACGGCCGCCGACGCGAACTCCTCGCCCGCCACCGACGCCGGCTCCAGCACCGCCCGCTGGGCGTCGGGCAGCTCGTCGACGCGGGCGGCGACCACCGCCTCCACCGACGGCGGGACCGTCAGGTCGCTCAGGTCGCCCTGCACCCGCCAGCGCCCGCCCGACCGGGCGATCCGCCCCGTGTCCACCAGCATCGACAGCAGCTGCTCCACGAACAGCGGGTTGCCGGCGGCGGCGTGCACGATCCGGTCGCGGGCGGCCTGCGGCAGCTCGCCGCCGATGAGCCCGTCGAGCAGCCCGGCCGCCTGCTCGGGCGGGAGCGGCCCCAGCACCAGGTCCAGGCGGCCGTGGCCGTCGGCCAGCTCGGGCCGCCGCCCGCGCAGCTCGGCGCGGGCGGTGCCGACCAGCAGGACGGCGGCGTCGCCCTCCACCAGGTGGTCGAGCAGGTCCAGCAGGGTGTCCTCCGCCCAGTGGAGGTCGTCGATCCGCACCACCAGCGGGCCGCGCCGCGCCAGCTGCTCCACGAACCCGCGCACCGCCCAGAACAACTCGGGCAGGGGGAACACGGTGTCCGACACCCCGACCAGCGACGCGATCCGCTCCTCCACGCTGGCGTCGCCCGCCGCGGCCGCGATGCGGGCGCGCACCTCGGCCACCGAGTCGTCCGCGCCGACGCCGGCCGCTTGGTGGACGACCTCCAGGATCGGCCAGAAGGTGATGCCCTGGCCGTACGACAGGCACCGGCCGCGCAGCACCTGGGCCCCGTCGGCGGCGGCCGACTCGGCGATCGCGTCGGCCAGCCGGCTCTTGCCCACCCCCGCGTCGCCGGTCAGCAGCGCGAGCCGCGGGGTGCGGGTGGCGACGGCGTCGCGCAGCGACCGACGCAGCGCGGCCAGCTCGGCCTCGCGCCCCACCATCGGCGTGTCCATGCGCACCGGCGGCGGCGCGGCCGACACCCAGGCGACGCGATACGCGGGGACGGGCTCGGCCTTGCCCTTCAGGTCGAGGGGCGCGAGCTCCTCCGTGCCGACGGCGCCGCCGGCGAGCATCGCCGTCTCGCGGCCGATGATCACCTCGCCCGGCGCGGCGGCCTGCTCGAACCGCGCCGCCACGTTCACGGCGTCCCCGGTCACCATCCGCTGGCGCAGCGACGCGTCGCCCGCCACCAGGTGGCCGGTGTTGACCCCGATGCGCTGCTCCACCTCCACGCCCAGGTCGTCGGCGGGGGCGATCCCCCGCAGCTCCCACGCGGCGCGGACGGCCCGCAGGGCGTCGTCCTCGCGGCGGCGGTCGATGCCGAACACGGCCATCACCGCGTCGCCCATGTACGACTCGACCACGGCGCCGTGCTGCTCCAGGATGGCGCGCGCCAGCGCGAAGTGGCGGCCCATGGCCTCGTGGAGGGCCTCGGGCGGCGGGTCGGCCCCGGCGGCGGCGACGGGCCGCGCGTCGGCGAACACGATCGTGACGGTGCGGCGGGTCTCGCGCCCGGCCGCGGCGGACGCGCCGTCCCCGGCGGACGCCGTCCACGGCGGCAGCGGGTCGGTGACCGCGACCAGCCGGTACGCGGGGACCGCGCCGACCGCGGAGGCGTACACGTCCCCCTCGGGGGCCACCTCCACGCGGCCCGCCACCTCCGCGCGGGTGGGCTCCGCCAGCAGCACCTCCAGCGGCGGCGCGGCGGCCTCCAGGCGCCCCGCCAGGTCCATGGCGTCGCCCGCGATCCAGCGGTCGCCCGCGGCCTCCCCCACCAAGACCTCGCCCGTGCAGACGCCGGTGCGGTTCACGAGCCGCACCCCCCACCGGCGCTCGAGCCGGTCGTTGAGCGTGGCCAGCACCCGCCGCGTCTCGTCGGCCGCCTCCACCGCCCGGCCGGCGTGGTCGTCCAGGGCGCCGTCGAGCCCGAAGACGGCGATGATCGCGTCGCCGACCACCTTCTCCACCCGGCCGCCGTGGGCCTCGAGCACGGCGCGCATCTCGTCGAAGTAGCGCCCCAGCACCTCCCGGAGCGACTCGGGGTCGAGCCGTTCCCCCAGGGCGGTGGAACCCTTCAGGTCGGAGAAGAGGACCGTCGCACGGCGGCGCGACGAGCCGCCGCCCCCCGCCCGGTCGTCAGCTGCCGCGCGGGCGGCGGTGGGGGCGCGGTGCACGGCGCGACGGTGTCACCCCGGACGGCCCGTGTCCACGGCCCGAGGCGTGCCGGCCTCCCGTGCGGGAGGCCGGCAGCCGGAGCGGGATCAGCCCTTGATCCAGGGGTCCCCTGCGGGCGTGATCGCCGTGAGGGTCACGACGCCCTTCTTCAACTCCGCGGGCTGGGCGCACGGCGCGTTGCTGGGCGTGGAGCCGTACTTGCCGCACTTGCACGCCGGCAGGATCACCGGCGGCGACGCATCGCCGGCCTGGAAGCAGATCTTGTAGAGGTTGGCGGCCTTCGTCGGGTTCTTGATCTGCAGCTTCACCGTCTTGAGGCCGCCGGTGGAGCCGCCCACGCTGTTGGTGAGGTCGAACGCGACGGTCTCGGTGGTCTCGGTGTACGCGGCGCAGTCCACGGCGGGCGCGTCGGGGGCGCCGAGGCTCACCCGCAGGCGGTCGCCGGCGGACGCGAGGCCCGACACGGACGCCGTCGATGCGGTCGTCGACGTGGTGGCGCTGCACTGGCCGCTCGGGCACGGCACGCAGGAGCCGACGCCCGACAGCACCGGGGGCGGCGTGACCAGGGTCAGGTCATTCCCGTAGCCGTTGAAGTCGTTGGACTGCTTGGCGGCGATCCCGAACTGGTAGCTCGACCCGGAGGCCGTGCACGGCACGACCGCGGCGAACCGGACGAACGCCGAGTCGCCGGGCTTCACGTACAGGTCGCGGAGCTTGATGACGCTGCCCGCGAGCGTCGCGGTGCCGCCGCTCGGCGTCACCAGCACCACGGAGCCCGCCTGGACGGTCATGCCGCTGGGCAGCGTGATGTTGGCCGAGCCGAGCTTCTGGGTCTTGGTGTCGTTGCGCAGGCGGATCCCGACCGTGGCGGTGCTGCCGACGGAGGTGGTCGCCGAGGTGGTCGTCGCCGTGGCTGACGGCGGCGCGGAGATGAACGCGCTGTACGGCTTGTTCGACGACGATGAGCCGCCGGCGAGCGCCGCGCTGACGCCGACGAGGGTCATCACGACGATCGCCGATGTGATCGCGAGCCGCCGCCAGCGACGGCGGATTACGGTTTCCGCGGAAGACGTCACGAATTCGTCCTTTATGCAGGGGCGCCCGGTCCGTGGGCGGGAGATCCGGCGGCTCGCCACGGTATGGCAGTCCCGGCGCGGCTGTCCATCCGCCGAAAGTCGAGTACCGCCGTGTTTCAGACCCGTGTCGACGCGTCCTGGGGTCCGGCCCCGCCGGGATACGCTCGCCGGGTCCGTCCGCCGCGTGCCCGGGAGGGCTGCCATGGGTACGACCGAGTCGCCCAACCGCTTCGAGATCTTCCGTCACGTCGACGACTTCGCGCGCCACCCCGCCGGCGACGTGATCTTCACGCAGGGCGACCGCGCCGAGCAGGCCTACGTCGTCCGCTCGGGCACGGTGGCGATCGTCCTCGAGGGCCGCGAGGTGGAGCGCCTGGAGGAGGGCGCGATGTTCGGCGAGATGGCGATCATCGAGTCGGAGGCCCGCAGCGCCACCGCCACCGCGGTCACCGACGTCGAGCTCGCCGTGATCGACCGCCGCGCCTTCCGCCGCCTGGTGGCCGAGACGCCGTTCTTCGCGGAGAACGTGATGAAGGTGATGGCCGCCCGGCTCCGCCGCGCGATCGAGGCCTAGGACGGGCGGGTCAGCCGCCGTCCCCGGCGGCGAGCGCCAGGATCAGGTCCCGCACGAGGTACGTCGAGGGCACGTGCTGCCAGGCCGCCGCGCGCACCGGCCCCCCGAGGACCGCCAGGCTCTGGCGCGCCGTCCGGTCGGCGGCCTCCCGCTGGATCTCCGTGTCGCAGTCCTGGGGGAACGTCCCGGCCAGCGCGTCCGCCCGGACGGTGAAGGTGCCGCCCACCGGATCGACGTCGAGGAACCGGGGCGGCGCGTGCCCGCCGAACGACGAGAGGCTCCGCCCACCTCGGGCAGGTAGCGGCACACCCGTCTCGCCGCAGCTCGGCAGGGCGGGCGCCTGGGTGGCGAGGCCCCGCTCGGCCAGCAGGTCGCCGGCCGGGCGCCCGCCATCCGTCCTTCACGCACGCCCCGTGCACGACGACGATCCTCATCACGCGCCTTCCTCGTGGGGCCGGAGCGCAGTCAGGCCATGAACGCCTCGCGCGACTGAAGTTGAACCTGAACCCCTCTCGACGTCCTGCCCGGCGTCAGCCGACCTTGACGAGGTCGTCGGGCTTCCAGGTCTGGTCATAGAACTCCACGCCCGTGCCGTAGAGGCGTAGGCAGACGACGAAGTGACGGTCGGGGATGGTCTGGATGAACGCCGAGTCGGCAACGCCGTCGGGTTGGCCGGGGCCAAACCAGACGTCGATCGAGCCGTCGTCGTTCTGCGGGACGTCGTAGTAGCCGTTCGTGGATGGGAGCAGCTGCTCGGTCTCCGGCATCGTCCCGTCGGTGACGTTGTAGGCGGTGACCGCCCAGAACAGGCCGGCCGGTGGATCGGCGGGCAGGCGGAGCCGGTAGGTTCGCGCGCCCTCGAGGAACTCGCCGTCGGCGTCGCGGATCGCGTAGGGGTACTTCGACCCGGCGCCCGTCGTGTGCATGTTCATCGCAGGGGCCGACGAGTAGGCGTACTGGAAGAAGCGCGAGCGCGCGTTGACGTCGAGGTACGTCTCCTGCATCCACTCGGCGGTGGCGCCTGCCCAGGCGACCTCCCACTGTCGGTCCTCGTAGTAGTAATTGCGCTTGTCGTCTCGGCCGAGCTGGGTGATCGCGAGGATCATCCGCGGTGCCGTCTCGACGGCCCGCTCGAGCTCCGCCCGCTGCCAGTCGGTGGGCTCGAACGGATGGTCCTTGATGATCCCGATCGAAGCGAGCACGCCCCGCAGCTCGGGATCGATGGCGCTCACGGGCTCGTCATCGACGAACTGCTTCAGCTTGGTCCAGTAGGCGAAGTCCGTGGGGTACATCATGTTCACGCGGACACCGCTGGCATTCGGGAACTCCATCGCCGGCACGTCCTTCTCCTCCTCCCACAGGGGGAAGATGCGCGTCTGTTCGGCGACGGCGACGCCGGCCGACGGATCCGGTTTGCCCTCCCCGCGTCCCATGATCGTGCGGAAGAACAGGAAGACGTTGTAGGTCGTGGAGGTGAAGGTGTAGTAGCCGTTCGGAACGTGGCCGTCATAGCCGGGCGGAAGAAGCAGGTAGAGCCCGCCGCGGGCGCGGTCCGGTCCGATGGCGCCGACGTCGGTGATCGTGCGCTGGAAGAAGTCGGTGAACATGCCGATCACGTTGGCCGGCGCGTTCACCACCAGCGGCCCGGTCTGCTCCAGGTCGAGGTAGTTCATCGCGTAGATGACGTCGGCGTTCGGCGTCGGCACCCACGTGCGGCTGTCCATCCGGTCCTTCCAGACGGGCAGCACGTGGTAGCCCCGGCCGAAGGCCGCCTCGGAGCCGTCGCGCATGCCGATCACGTTCAGCGCGGGAAGCATCGTCACGTACGCGTGGACCGCGCGATGGAAGAACAGCTCGGCCCGAAGCGACTCGGCCTCCTCCCGGGCGAGCCAGTTCCCGTCATTGATCTGGCGCACGAGCGGTGAGCTGGTGCCCGCGTGCGGCTGCGACGAGGCGTTGCTCACTGCTGCACCTCCGCTGTGGCTGGTCATGTGGCCGCCCGGCGACGAGGGTTGCGCGGACTCGCTGCCGATTCTAAGCCCGGGAGCCCGGCAGGACCGGCCAGGCAGCACCGATTCCCGCCCGGTGCGACCGGCGCGGCACGGGTCCGCAGTCGGGCGTCGTGCTCGGTGCAGCACTCGGATGAACGGAGAGGGAGGGATTCGAACCCTCGAATCAGGTTGACCCCGATTAACCGCTTAGCAGGCGGTTGCCTTCAGCCACTCGGCCACCTCTCCCGGGCGGCCGTACTGTAGCGGTCGCCGCGCCGACGGCCGGGCGCCCGCGGCGCCCGGGCGGGAAAGTCGGGACGGTCCGATGCCGAAACCACTGTCATGGGGTCCGTCTCCACCCGCACGCGTGCGGGCATCGTCGCCGCGGCGGTCGTCGCGGTCGTCGCGGCCACGGCCGTGCCCGCGCCCGCCGACCTGTGGCTGACGAACGCCGCGGAGCTGGCGTGCGCGCTCGCGCTGGGGCTGCGCGCCTTCCTGCGCCCCCACCACCGGCTGGTGTGGGGGCTGCTGTGCGTCGCGCTCCTCGCATGGACCGCGGGGGACATGATCTACACGGCCGACCCGCACCTGCCCGTGCCGTCGATCGCCGACGTCGGGTGGCTGGCGTTCTACCCGCCGGCGGCGGCCGCCCTGGTGATCCTGATCGCCGCGCGCTCGCGCGGGCTGAGCGCCGCGGTCTGGCTCGACGGAGTGATCGCCGGCCTCGCGACGGCGGCGGTGGGCGTGGCGGCGGTGGTGCAGCCGGTCGCCGACACGGCGTCGGGAGGGACGCTCGCCACGAGCGTCAACCTGGCGTACCCCGTCGGTGACATCGCCCTTCTGGCGCTCGTCGCCCTGGGCCTGTCGGTGTGCGGCCGGGCCGACAAGCCGCTGCTGGTGCTGGGCATCGGGATCGGCCTGTCGGCGGTCGCCGACAGCGTCTACCTGGCGCTGTACGCGCAGGGCGCGTGGCCGGACGGCACGGTGCTCGACGCACTCTGGCCGGCCGCGACCATCGTGATCGCGCTGGCCGCCTGGATGGAGCATCCCGCCACGGTTCCGGCCAGCGCGCGGGGGCTGCGCCAGATCGCGATCCCCGCCGGCGGCGGGCTGCTGGCGCTGGCGGTCCTGGTGGCGGGTGAGCTGGTGGAGGTGTCGCCGGTGGCGGCGCTGCTCGCCGTCGGCGCGCTGCTGCTGGGGCTGGCCCGGTTCGCGCTGACCTTCCACGAGAAGGAGCGCGCCCTGGCGGGGCTGCACCTGCGCGCCACCACCGACCCCCTCACGAACCTGCCGAACCACCGCGAGTTCCACGAGCGGCTGGCGGCCGAGGTGGAGCGCGCCCGCCGGCACGGCCGCGACCTGTCGGTGGTGGTGCTCGACCTCGACCACTTCAAGCTGGTGAACGACACCTACGGCCACCCGACCGGCGACCGCGCCCTGATGCACGTCGCCGACACGCTGCGCGACGTGGTGCGCCCCGGCGACACGCTCGCCCGGATCGGCGGGGAGGAGTTCGGCTGGGTCCTCCCGGAGACGAGCGCGCTGGAGGCGTGGCAGGCGACGGAGCGGGCCCGCCGCCTGCTGCTCGCCTCGCCCGTGCCGCGCGCCGGCCGGCTCAACTTCTCCGCCGGCGTCTGCGACCTGGAGCACGTGGCGCCGCCCCTCGGCGGCCCGGAGCTGGTGCGACTGGCCGACGGGGCGCTCTACTGGGCGAAGCGCAACGGGCGCGGCGTCACGTTCCGGTACAGCCCCGCGGTGGTGACGGCGCTCACGGCGGAGGAGATGGCCCGCTCGGCGGTGCGCGAGCAGAGCCTCGCCACGGTCCGCGCCCTGGCCCTGACGGTGGACGCGCGCGACCCGCACACGCACGAGCACTCCGAGCGCGTCGCCGACCTGGCCGTCGCGATCGCCCGCGACCTGGGCTGGCCGGATCCGCAGGCCGCGATGCTGCACGAGGCCGCCCTGGTCCACGACATCGGGAAGATCGGCGTGCCGGACGAGGTGCTGCTGAAGCCGGGGCCGCTGACCCCGCAGGAGCGCGCGCTCATCGAGGCGCACGCCGCCGCGGGCGCCCGCATCGTGGCCGGCGCGCTGACGGAGGAGCAGGTGGGCTGGATCCGCTGGCACCACGAGCGGGTGGACGGCACCGGCTACCCGGACGGCCTCACGGAGGCGGCGATCCCGGAGGGCGCCCGCATCCTGGCGGTCGCCGACGCCTTCGACGCGATGACCGCCGCCCGCAGCTACCGCCGCCGGCTCGACGCCGACGACGCCCTGGACGAGTGCCGCGCCTCGGCCGGCACCCAGTTCTGGAGCCCCGCCGTCGAGGCCCTGGCCCGCGTCGCCCCGGACCGGCCCCGCCGGGTGCCCGCCACCGGCTGACCGCCCCGCTCCGCCCGGCCCGTATCGTGGCCGGGGTCACGCCCGCGGAGGGGTGGCAGAGCGGTCGAATGCGACGGTCTTGAAAACCGTTGGCCGGTGCAAGCCGGCTCGTGGGTTCGAATCCCACCCCCTCCGTTGATCCACTCCGATTGCCGCTCCGAGCAGGTCGTTTCCCCACCAGCGAGGCCCGGTCCTCGAACCGCATGGGACCGCTCAGAACCGCTGACGGGAGCGGCGCACTCTCCCATCTCTCTCCCGTGGATCCGCGCCGAGATCACGATGCCCCCGGCGTTCCCGAGGATCCCGCGGCCCGTCTGAGGTACGCGTTCAGCAGCTCGGCGGCCTCGCTCTCGTTGCCGGGCATGAGGTGGCCGTAGCGATCGAAGGTCATCTGGATGGAGGCGTGGCCCAGATAGGCCATGAGTCCACGCGCGTTCACCCCCGCCGCGATGCAGATCGAGGCGAAGGTGTGGCGGCACTCATGGAGGCCGATGGGGTCGAGGCCAGCGTCGGCCCACGCGCGCCTCGCCCGCTTCAAGACCGACTCGTAGGCGAAGGGGCGAGCAGCGTCCCGCCCGAAGACGAGCCCATCGCGTCGACCGGTCCGCAGCAGGTGCTCGGCCAGATGCGCGCGCAGTTCGTCCACGATCGGGACCCGCCGCCGGCCGCTGCGACTCTTGGTCTCGACGACACCCTCGACCGGGTCCCACGAGCGCTCGACGGAGATGATGCCCCGGTCCAGGTCGATGTCACCGACGCGGAGAGCCTTCATCTCGCCGAGGCGCAGCCCGGCGTAGAGCGCGGTCGCCCAGATCGCCCGGTCCCGCTCCTGGAGCGCGGCGACGAGCGCGAGCGCCTCAGCGGGCGAGGCGATCCTGTCGCGCGTCCCCCGGACCGCGGGCAGGTCGAGATGGTCGAGCGGGCTCGCGGGCACGTCTCCTGAGCGAAGCGCTCGCCGGTAGATGACCCGCAGGGGGAGGATCGCGTTGCGCACGGTCGAGGGAGAGAGGCCGTTGGCGACCATCCGGTCGCACAACCTCTGCACGTCGGCGCGTCGGACGGTGGTCAGTCGCATGGCGCCGAGGTCCGGCAGGACGTGACCGTCGAGCGAGCGGCGGTAAGACCTGACGACGCTCGGCTTGTAGGGGTCGCCCGAGCGGTTGCGCACCGATCCCTCGCGCATGCCGGCGATGAGCGCCTCGGCCGCCTCGCGCACGGTGATCGAGCGCCCCGCGCCGAGCGATCCACGGCGTACCGCGGTCGTGGCCTCGGCGCGCCATGACCGCGCGGCGGCGAGCGTCGGGAAGGACCGCAGGATCTCGCGACCGTCCGCGGGGCTCCAGACCCGGGCGCGGTAGGTCGGCCTGCATGAGCAGCGCTTGCCGGCGCGCGGCTCGCACGCCTTGCGGTGCCGGACCTCGATGCCCTGCGTCGCGCGTCCCATCAGGCGCGAGGAGAAGTCGAGGGGTCGACCAGTGCGTTAGGCAACGTGATCACGGAGCCATCGGGCTCGACCGAGAGGGCCCGCAGGCTCCAGCCCTCGTCGTGACACGGATCCTCGAAAGTCACGGTCTCAATGAGCCGGATGCGGACGCCTGACGGGACCCGGGTGACCCCGAAGTGGCGCCCATCGAAGTAGCGCATCGGACGCTCAGGCGCAGCGCAGAGGTGCGCCGTCTCCCAGATCCCGCCCGAGCTGCAGAGGCGCGAATAGACGTGCTCCTGGGTCATGGCCGCATCGGGCGCGAGGATCACCAGATAGCCGAAGTCGATCCGGCCGGCGTTCACCGAGCAGGCGATCTTGAGGATGTCCCAGAGCGTCTCGTTGCGCTTCGGGGCGACGCGATTCCGGACGCCAGGAGGCCCCCACCACTTGACCTCGACCACAACCTCGTAGCCCTCGGTCTCGCGGCGATCAACGGACACGTCGTACGTGCCAAGCGCGGGAAAATCCGGCAGACCGGGTGTTCCGCCGGTCCGAGCGACGAGCCCATCGGTCAGCACCTTGTCGAGCTCCCTCGCGAGCGCCTCCTCGAAGGGCCGCTCTCGCGTCAGGCGCAGGCAATCGGAGGAGGCCACCGCCATAGCGACCGAGCCGACCGCCCGCGTCGCAGTGCGGACACGCTCGTCCCAGTACTCACCTGTCACAGGTAGTCCTCCGGCTCGGGCGCCCGCTCGTCCGGATCGAAGCCGGCGACGCGCAACGCCGACCGATCGACTGCGGCCTCCGGTCCAAGTCCCCAGATCAGCTCGACCAGGTCGAAAAGCAGCGCGCGGCAGGCCCGCGTTCTCATGAACTGCGCCTCGTAGAAGCCGTGGCCGCGGCGCTGGTAGAGGACTGCGATGTCGGGCGGGGCCTCCAGGTACCCGTCGAACGGGGATCCGCTCGCGAGGAGGTACTCGACCGTCCGGTTCAGCAGACGCACGAGGGGCGTGGTGTGACGAGGCAGCGGATGCGTCGTCTGCAGTTCTGAGAGGTCATCGAGCAACCACGGCGGATCAGGAGCGCGTTGCTGCGGCGGGGCCTCCAGGTCGACGCCGACCGCTGTGGCCATCGCGGAGTACCTGCGGCGATGGAAGTCGCGTAGGTCAGGGTGCTTATCCGCGTACCGCCGAAAGTCGATCCAGGCCGAGACGAGGTCCTCACGGGTGAGCGGTACCGCCGCGCTCACGCCGACCACCGCGCCGCCTCGCGCTCGAGCCACCGCTCGATCTCCGCCACCGGAACGATCAGGCAGCGTCCCCGTCTGACGATCCGGAGCTCATCGCGGATGTGCCGGTCGAACGTGTCGCGCGAGACGCCCACTGCGGCAGCGGCCTCGTCGAGGGTGAGCCCGAGACGAGGCGGGCCGTTCACGACCCGCAGGCTCGGTCCCGAGTCGGCCATGGTCACCCGACTCCCGCCACGGCGATGGGATCGCGTCGCCTGACGCCGAGGTGAAGGTGCTCGACGCCGTTCGCGGCACCGGAGAAGCCGATGAGCTGACCGAGGGCGACGCGCTGTCCGTCGCGGACGACGATCCCCGAGAGGTGAGCGTAGTAGTAGGCGTCGTCGGACGACTCGATCGTCAGCTGGGCGCCCCCGAAGCGGCCCGAGAAGTCACCGGGCTTGCCGCCGACGCGCACGATCACTCCGGCATCGATCGCGTACAGCGGCGAGCCGAACGGCAGGCCGATGTCAACGGCGTGGTCCGACTGCCAGTTGTCGGGATACGCGGCGTATGAGTGGGTCCCCTCGCCCGGCCGGCCGCCGAGGGTGCCGAGGCCGCCGGTCGGGGTCGCGAGGCCGGCGGTCCCGATGGTAGGCCCGCCGCCGAGGGCGCCCTGCGCCTCGAGGGTGATCGGGTGCGCCGGATCGCCACCGAGGTCGGCATAGGTACGCCCGACCGCGTCGAGCCACGCCGAGTTCAGGTCGCCCGGATCGTTTGCCGCCCCGACGGGCGCCCAGATCGGCTGGATCTCGGCGAGGGTCGCGTGCCCGCGGCCGACGTAGTTCCGTGCGAGGCCCCGCGCGACGGTGGCGATGTTCGCCTCCCACGAGCGGAACGGGATCGCGGGTCCCCATCCGAAGGCGTTGTGAATCCCGACGCCCGATCCCGCGGTGCCGAGCACGGACTCGTGGCGGGCAATCGCGACCAGCGCGCGCGGGTCGATGCCGTTGCGCACGCCCTCCGTGACGAACACCGGACCGAGCCCGACGAGCGGTGAGCCGGGGACCTCGTCGGCCATCCAATCGTCGAGCGCCGCGGCGTCCACGGGCGAGGTGGCCGCCCGGGCGGAGCTGGACCAGCCCCCCGCGAGGGCCAGGAGCGCCAGGAGGGGAAGCGCCACGATGAGCGTCATCACGCCGGCCAGGGCCGCAACGCCGAGGCGAAGGAGGGGCAGCCTCTGGGCGACGGCGGTGTTCATGGACCCTTTCCGAAGCCGCGCTTGGCGCGCGGTGAGCGGCGAGCACGGGGCGTCGGTGCCTTGACCTCCGGGCCGGTGGTCGGCGGGGGCACGGGAGGCTCCACCGCTCCGAGCACCTCGACCGTGAGCGTGCGGGCGGGCGGGGCGGGGACGGGACTGGCGCCGAGGGCGGCCGACACCCGCTCGGCCTCGGCGACCACGATCCCGGCGATTGCTGCGGTCTTGGCCCGCGGCAGGGTCGCCTTTGCGCCACCGACGCCGATGGCGGCGATCACGGCCCCGGTGTGGTCACGAACGGGGGCACCGATGGATCGCCGGGGTCCGTCCAATTCGCCCTCCTCAAGCGCGTAGCCGCATTCTGCGGCGACGGCGAGTTCCTCGCGAAGGCGCTCGCCATCGGTGATCGTGCTCGGCGTCCAGGGGTCGAGGACGAGCTCTGCGAGCACGGCCTCGCGCGTCGGCGCGGGGAGGAAGGCGAGGATCGCCTTGCCGAGGGCGGTCGCATGCGCGGGAAAGGCCCGCCCGAGCGCCCTCTCGGGGCCGCGGAACTGCTCGACGTAGATCGCCCGCCCACCAGAGAGGACCGCGATCAGTCCCGGCATCCCCGTCGATTCCTTCAACCCGGGGACCACCGGCCGCAGAGCCTCCCACGGATTCAGGCCGGCGAGCGCCCGCGCCGAAAGCTCGCCGAGGCGCCTGGGAGCCAGCCGGTAGCGCTTGGTGAGAGGGCTCGCCTCGACCAGGCCGGCCTCCACAAGGTGCAGGACGAGCTTGTGGGCGTTCGGGGTCTGGGTTCCGAGCCGCGCGCCGATCTCGGGCAGGGTCAGCTCGGGCTCCTCCTCGAGGGCGGAGAGAATCTGGAGGGCCTGCTCCAGCGCGCGGACCCGGTACATCTCGGCGAGCGGCTCCGGGGTGGGGCCGGTCACAGCCGTTGCCCCGCTTCTACGCGGTGCGCCGAGGGTCCCGCTCCTTGATGTAGCGGGTGGCCGAGTCGGGATCCGAACGCAGATATTCCCGGAGGGCGCCCTCGGAGGTGCGCCACTCCTTGCCCTCCTTCCAGGCGGGCAGCCGGTCGGCCATCGCCTCGTGGTAGATCGTGTGCAGCTCGACGCGGAGAAAGTCCGCCGCCTCCTGGGCGGTGAGGGCGACGGGCGCCTCGGGAACCGCGGGCTGGTGGAGCGCCCCTGGGGGCGGCGCGCCGCGAAGGCGTCGGCCGGGCGTCCAGCGGGCGGCGACCGCATCGGTGAGGAACCGCCACTCCTTCCCGACCCGCCGAGCGGGAAGACGACCCGAGCGGGCGGCCCGGTGGACGCTGTTGGGGTGCAAGCCGAGCCACTCGGCCACCTCGGGCAGCGTTAGGACGTCGCGTGGCGGCGGAGCGCTCATCGGGCGTAGCTTCTCCCAAATCGAGAGCCGTCGCTGACGCTACGACACGATTTCGAGTGTCGATGCTCGTCATCGGTATAGGAATATCACCCCCGACACACTTGACGTCAAGTGTGACACGGATTGATGATGGATCGGCCCGTCCATCCCCTGCCGAGGTCCGCGGTGAGCGACGCCCCGACCGATCCAACTCCTGCCGGTGACGATACGGCGCTCGGGCTCGGCTGGCTCTTCGACGCACCGGCGCCGGACGAGGAGCAGGGCAACTCGGCGATCTGGCCGACTGAGCCGGTCGACATGCTTCCGCTGCCGGGCTTCACGCTCGACGACGAGAGTGTCCTCGTCCCCCTACCCTCGGTGGCGGACAACGACGAGCCCGAGACGGAGCCGCCCGGCTCGGGTTCCGATGCACCTCGCGTGCGCGGCGGACGGATTCGCGTCGCTCTTCGCTCGCGGGCCGGCGCTGGCGCGGGCGTCGTTGGGAGCATGATCCTCGTCTCCGTGACGGCAGTGGCGATCGGGCTGCCCGGCGGCGGCGGCACCGACGAGGGAGGGCTGGCGTCGTCGCCGCCGAGCGATGGTCCGCCGGCGCTCGCCGTCGACACGAGCTGGACCGCAGATCTCGCGCACGCGGTGAAGGTCTCCCAGCGGCGTCAGCAACTTCGCATCGCCGCGGAACGGCGCTCTGCGGCGCGCCGAGCCGAGACACGAGAGAAGCGCCGTGGAGAGGCTGCCGCCCGCACCCCTTCCCCGGCGCCGACGCCGGTGTCGAGCCCGGCCGTGCGGGCTGCGAGCCCGCCGAGCGACCCGTGGGCGGACGTACCCGGTCCGGTTCGGGAGTTCGAGCCCGGCCCCTGGAACAACGGGGGCGCGACGTCGTGAGACGATTGCTCGCTCTCAGCGGCGCCGGTCTCGCGGTCCTCTGCCTCGCCGGGCCAGCCCTCGGAACCGACGGAAGCCTCTACCGGCTGGGCCCGGAGACCATCGTGTCCCATGTCGCCCCTGACGGGCAGTGCTCTAGCCAGTTCTCGGGCTCCGGCTTCGGGATCACCTGCCCGCCCCACGACCCCGTCTTCGCCGGCACCAAGTGGCAGATCGACATGCGCACCCCCTACGGCGGCACGGCGATCGAGGCGATCACGTTCAGCGCGCTCCGCTACCACGAGACGGCGACCTCCATGGCGCTTCAGGTCCTCGCCGACGGCGCGCTCGCCTGGGGGGTGGCCGAGTCCGACATACCGCGATCACCGGCCGCCCCGAAGGCCTACCTGGTGTCCCGGGGCGGACAGACCCTCTCGCTGCGGCTCCTCCAGACCGAGACGCGGAAGCAGCCGAACAGGGTCTGGGCGATCCTCAACCTGGCGATCCTCGTCCGCGACTTCCAGGCGCCGACGGCTCAGCTCGTCGGGGCGCCAGAGGGTTGGATCCGCGATGCGAGCACCCGGATCGTGTGGATCGCGAGCGACAACCTCGGCTCGGACGGCATCAGGGGTCAACGACTTCTGGTGGACGGCCGGGCTGGCTGGTCCGGCGCACCGGGCGCGGGCACGCACACCGTCGACCTGCCGCTGGGAGACGTCCCCGACGGCAGCCACACGCTGCGGCTCGAGGTTGACGGCGACGGCACCCCCGGCGCCGGCGCCCAAGCCGCAACCCTGCGGATCGATCGGACCGCCCCCACCGCTCAGGCGACCGTCGCGTACCTCGGCAGCGACCGCGCGCGCATAGGCGTGAGCCTGTCCGATGCGACGAGCGGCATCGTCCGGTGGTCGCTGGCGCCGCCCGAGCCGGGCGCCGCGGCGATCGCCTCCGGCACCGCCGCCGGATCGAGCACGACCGAGGTGGTCCTCGCCGACTACCTCGCGCCCGGGGAGACGACCCGGCTTCTGCTTCGGGCGGAGGATGCGGCCGGAAACGTCCGAACCGTCCTCACGCCGCCGATCACCCGCCAGCCGCCCGGAGCCGTGGCCCTTCCCCCCGCGGGGACGTACGCCGGCCCCGAGCTCGGAGAACCTGGGCTGATCGAGGCGAGTGGCGCTCCGCTTCCCAACTTCGCCACGATCCAGAGTAAGGGCCTTCGCTCACCGCGGGCGCGCCGATACGCGCAGTCCGGCGGCCAGCTCGCGCCGATCATCGTCGCGACCTGGAGCCGGCCGATGGCCCTCTCCGGGCGCTTCTTCCACCGGAACGGCCGGGGACTGCGCGGGGCGACCGTGTACCTGCTCGATCCCCTGCGCCGGACCCAGGCGACGACACTGACCGACCGTCGGGGACGCTTCACCTTCCGCATCCGACCGACCGTCCCCGGCACATGGCGGGCCGTCGCACTCGGCCGCCCCCTCGTGGTGGGGCTCGCCGAGGTCGCGATCCGCCCGCTGGTCCGAGTCCGCGTTCGCGGCCAACAGCTGCGGCCCGGCGAGACGCTCCGGGTCGCCGGCGTGATCCGTCCGCGCGCCCGGGTCGCCGGGAAGACGGTCGAGCTCCAGTGGCGTCGCGGCGCCGAATGGCGACCGCTGGTGACGACTCGTGCCGACCGGCGGGGGAAGTTCGCTCTCCGCTATCGCGTGAGCGCTGCCGGCGGGGGCTACTCGGTTCGAATGCGAGTCGTGGTGCCGAGGGAAAAGGGTTGGCCGTTCAGCCCCGTCGTCGCCGCACGCTTCCGGACCTCGATCCGCTGATCATCAATCAGCAGCGCGCGCCTACCAATCCCATCGACGCTTCTCGGCACGCGCTGCCGCGAACTTCTCCACCTCAAGAAGGACGGCGTCGAGACGGCCGATGTCGACCCGACAGCGCGCGCAGGGCAGCGTTAGACGGTGGACGCCCTCTGCTCTCTCCGGCAGTTCGACCGCGACCAACAGGTCGACTCCGCGGAGAGATGCGGCGAGTTCTCCCAGGCGTTGATCGAGCCCGGCGTTGCTCGGCACTCCGACATGCCGCACGTTGACGTCACCTCCGAGCGCCTCTCGGACCTCTGCGACGAGCCAACCATGGAGGGTCATGATCGCGATGTCCCTCACCCGGGCCTGACGGCAGAGCGTGCGGACCTTCTGGGAAGGCGTCCGACGCGGGGACGACATCCGTCGCGCAGGCGACGGGTGTTCACGCTGAGGGTCAGGTACCGAGTCCATCCCGGGTGCCAGAGGCCCTGCCGATCCCATCTGGCAGTCGAGCAGGGGCGTCACCAAGACCTCCGTCCAGCGTTGACCTCGGGATGGTCCGGCCGGCATAGCCACAACGCGCCGATCCGGGCTCAGCCATACCACTCGCCCATATCGTGCGAGCTTCTGGGCGTGCCCGGTCCAGACCGCCAGCGGGCGACGCTCAGTCGCGGTCGCTGCGTCCAGCAGGGGCCGGCGGTTCCAGAGAAACCAGCAGATGGTCGCGCCAGCGTTGCGGGCCCTCGCCACGACCCCGTCGATCTCTGGCGCCGTCAGTTGATCTGCCACGAAGACGAGATGGACGGCATCGCCCCCCTCACTGCTCGCCGTGACACCGACGGCATGAGCCGCCGGCGCTTCCTCACGGGTCGCGAGGCGCCCCGCTTGCCGGGCCCATTGCAGAATGAGGCTTGCCGCGTGGATGCATGCCGCGACTGGCCCGTGGTGATCGAGTTCTGGTTCGAACTCGTGGACAAAGCCATCTCGCTTGCTCCCTCCCCTGGCCGTCTTGAACCGAGGGCACGGACATCCGGGCATGGGGCAGAGCATGTGGTTGGGGACGAGACCCTCCCGGCGGTACCGCGGAGCCTCACCGACGTCGAGGTAGACCAAATCCGCGTCGGGGGGAAGCCGGGTGTCGCGCGCCCAGAGCTGACGGCGGTCTCCGCCCGACAGCTCGTCGAAGAAGCGCTGGTGGGCGGTAGTCGGTTCGCGCGCCAACTCATCTGAGGCCAGGCTCCCACAGATCGCCCTCGTCGGGCTTGGCGATCTCCGCGCCCTTTGCTTCGCGGCCGCGGTAGCGTCATCCCAGACCTGACGCCAGCCTGAACCTTGCATTCGTTCGCTGCGAGGCGCCCCCGAATGGCGGAGGGCTCGCGGTCTTCCCGACCCAGGCCCTCCGCCGCGTCGACACATCGGGGTCCGGCTATGCGGTCTCGGGGTACAGGCCGCGCAGGTCCACCTGGGCCTGGGCGTGCCGGAGCATCCCGACGTGGTCGTCGGCCTTCACGATGACCCCGGCCTTGTTGTAGCTGTAGCCGGTCTCCGAGGTCACTCGGTCCTTGTAGAGCTGGATGTCGAACCCGTGCTCGTAGACCTCCGGCAGGGGATCGTCCATCCCGAACATCGCCTTGCCGGTAGAGCCCTTGCCGCGAATGATCGCCGCCGCCTCCCCGGTGTCGGCGTGGTCGTCCGTGGCCACGAACAGCACGACCGGCCGTTTCGACCCGCCTCCGGAGCCGAGGTAGAAGGTCATCCAGAAGTCGCGACCCTGGTACCCCTTGGGGACGATCCCGGTTGCGAAGAGCCGGCCATCCGGGGCCCGGTACACCCAGAACCGGTCGTAGTTGTCAGTGCCCGACGGCCACGGGTACCGCTCGCCGGACCGCTCCTCCACGAACTCCCACTCGCCCTCGAGGGGCCGGACGTCTCTCGGTGGCGCCGTAGCGTGCCCGAACAGCGCCTGGTGAAGGCGCTCCCGTGCCTCGGCGACCTCGGCGTCGTAGTCCGACAGGGCCTGCTCGACGATCGACGACTCCATTTGCGTACCTCCTATCCGAATTGACATTGGGTCAATGTAATTATGGTACGTACCCCACGTCAACCGCCGCGCCTGCATATGAATTTCCAGCTCTCGAGGCGGGCCGAGGTAGTCGGCGCCATCGCTGTCGAATCGGCGCGCCGTGTGGGCTGCCATCCGAAGGTGGCCTCCGACAGCCGGAGGGACTCGCGCCACTGACCCGTGCGCCGAGGGCAGACGCCGCCGGGGCCTGTTGGCTGGCCGTTCCTGAGCTGGACACCGGCCAGCGCACTCCGTCTAGGCACAATACGGACACGCTTCCACTTGACGGTACGTCTTCCCCGACCGATACTCATACGCAGTCATTTTCAGTTGACGCTATGGACGGAGGGCGGCTGTGGGTGTTCCGAGCGCCATAGGCCTTCAGGTCTCGGCCCAGCCCGACCCGGGAGGGCTGCCCGGCCAGGACAAGCTGCAGGGGCTGGTGAACGGCCTCTACAGCTGGTCGTTGATCCTGGTGCTCGCAGCGCTCGTGGTCGCAGCAGTCGCGTGGGCCTGGGGCAGCCACTCGAACCACCATGGGGCGGCCTCGGCCGGCCGTCGCGGCGTCCTGCTCGGCTTCGGCGCCGCGCTCCTGGTCGGTATGGCGCCCCAGCTCGTCAACTTCTTCTACAACGTCGGCCGTCGGTAGCTCGGTGCCTTCGTACGCGACGCCTTTCGGCGCACATGGGGTCTGAGCCCCGACCGCGGGGTCGCCTCGCGCTCGTCGGCGTGGCCGTGCTCCTGCTCGCCATCGGCCTCGCGGTCGGCCGCTGGACTGCGAGCACCGACAGGACCGCCGCGCGTGACCTCACGCCTGCATCCGTGCCTCCTGCCCCGCCGACCACGCCCGCTTCGGGCACCGGGGCTCGCACCCGCTCGGGCGCAATCGCGGCGGCCGCGTCGGCGATGACGGCGCTCGCGCGTCCCGAGTTGCTTTTCGCCCCCGCCCGGCGGCGCGTCGTGGCCGGCCAAGTGGCGGAGCCCGCCTACGCCGCCGAGCTCGCCGACCTCTTCGACCGCGGGTACGACCACATGGCTCGCGAGCTCGGCGGCGGCGAGGCCTCGCGGGTGTTGCTGCGCCTGGTGCCGCTTGGCCATCGCGTCGAGAGCTTCTCGCCGACGCGGGCGCGGGTCGCCGTCTGGCAGGTGCTCCTGATCGGAGCGCCCGGTGGGCGGGTCGTCGCGTCGTGGTCGATTAGCCGCGCCGATCTGATCTGGATACGGGGAGGCTGGCGGGTCGCGGGCTTCACCTCGGACGAGCCCGGCCCTGGCCCCACGGTGACCAATGCCGCGACCGCGACGTCGCCAGAGGTGTTCCTCGCCCGGCTCGACGGCGTCGCGCCCTTCACGCGATGAGACGGCGTGTCGCTGCGGCGCTCGTCGCCGCCCTCGCAACGCTCGTCCTGCTCGCCCCCCAGCCCCCGCGTGCGGAGGCGATCCCGACCCCCTGCAACGTTCCCCTGATCGACCAGGGGTGCAGCGCCGTCGGGGATGTCGTCGGCGCCGTCGCGGGGGCGGGGGCGGACGCGGCCGGCGAGGCGATCCTCGGGACCCTCACCGGATGGGTGGGCGACGGCGCGGCCTGGCTCCTGGAACAGGTGGCAGAGGCGATCGACGACACGACCCGGGTGGATCTGGGGGCAGCCTGGTTCGCCGAGCACTACGGCTTCATGTTCGGGGTGGGGGCGATTCTGCTGCTGCCGCTCCTCTTACTCAGTGTGCTGCAGGCACTTCTTCGCCAAGATCCAAGGCTCCTCGTACGCGCGGCTCTCTTGCATCTGCCGGCCGCGATGCTCCTCACGGGGCTCGCGGTCGCGGTCACCCAGACGGCCCTCGCCGTGACCGACGCCCTGTCGGCCGAGCTGACGGCGGGGATCGCGGAGGACACCGGCTCCCTTGCTCAAGGGCTGTCGGCGGTCAGCCTGCCCGGGTCTGGGATTCCCCTGTTCGCCTCCTTCGTGCTCGCGCTGTTCATGGCAATCGCGGCGGTGTTCGTGTGGATCGAGCTGGTGCTGCGGGCGGCGGCGATCTACATCGCGGTGGTGTTCCTGCCGCTGTTTCTGGCGGCGATGATCTGGCCGGCGACATCGGGGTGGATCCGGCGCCTGGTGCAGCTGCTGGTGGCGGCGGTGCTGTCGAAGCTGGTGATCGTCGCGACCCTGTCGCTGGGGTTGTCGGCGTTCTCGTCGGGTGACTCGCCGAGCGCGGTTCTGGCGGGGGCGGGCATGTTCATGCTCGCCGCCTTCTCGCCATTCGTGCTCTGCTCGCTGCTTCCGCTGGTGTCCGAGGCCGCCGGGCCGCAGCGCGAGTCGCGGCACGCCCTCGCGGGGGCAACCGGCGCGGCGCTGGCGTGGAACGTCGCCCGCACCCGGATCGCCTTCGGCGCCGGAGGCGGGGCCGCGCGGGCGCTCGGCCGGGGCGGCCCGGGTGCCGTCGGTCCGCGCGGCGGTCCCGGCCCGGGCGGCGGGGGTATGGCGCTCGCCGCGCCGGGGGCTTGGGGACCGCCCGGTGGGGCCGGTGGCGTGGGCGCCGCCAACCAGCCGGGATCGGCGCCCATGACGGCGCGCACCGTGGTCGCCGGAATGACGGCGGGCCCGGCGGCGGGTCCGGCGGCGGGGGAGCGCCGGGCCGCCTCATCCGGCTCGGGCGCGGACCCTGAGCCGGGCGTGACGGGTCGGCGCCGTCCGCGCACCCCGCCGCCGATTCTTCCCACGCGGCCCGCCCGGGGCGGCCATGGGGCGTGACCCCGAGCGGTTCCGGTTCGGGCCGCTCGAGGCGGGAGGCGCCCTCGGCGGCTTCACCTGGGGGCAGGTCGCCTGCATCGCCGGCGGCCTCCTCGGCCTGGTGCTGTCCCTGAACGTCGCCCCCGGCCCGGCGGGCGCGCTGGTCGGCCTCGCGGTGGCGGCGGGGGGCGCGGCGGCGGCCCTCACATCCTTCGGCGGCCGGCCGCCGGTCGCCTGGGGCGGGATCACCGGGGGGTTCGTGGCTCGGCGCCTGTCGGGGCGCCTTCTCCACCGGTCCGCCAGCCCGGGTCGCGGCCACCCGGCGGGCGGCGCGTCCCTGCCGGAGGCCCTCAGGGGTGTGCGAATCCTGTCGGCCGCGACGGCGGGGGGTGAGGTGGGGGTGGTACGTGACGGGCCGACCTGGACGGCGGTGGTCGCGGTCGAGCCGGGCGCGTTCGCGCTGCTCGACCTCGCCGACAAGGAACGGCGAGTCGCGCGCTGGGGGTCGGTGCTCGCCGGGTTCGCCACCCCGGCGAGTCCCGTCTCGCGGTTTCAATGGATCGAGCGGACGGCCGCAGAACCCCCGGACGCCCTCGGCCGCCATCTGCGCGACGGCCTCGGGCTCGACCCGGCGGACCCGGCCGTCCACTCCTACCTCGACCTGATCGCCACTGCCGGCACGCCGGCACGGCGTCACGAGACGTTCCTCTGTCTGCAGATCGACGGACGGCGCGCGGGCCGTGCCGTGCGACGGGCGGGCGGCGGGGACGCCGGCGGCTGCGCCGTGCTGCTCCGCGAGCTCGCCGGTCTGGCGGAGCGGCTGCGCTCAGCGGAGGTGCCGGTGCGGGGTCTGCTCTCGCCCGGGCAGGTCGCCCGCGCCATCCGCCTCGGCTTCGACCCCGATGCCCGCCCCGCCCTCGACGCCCGTGCTGCCGATGGCGACGGGTGGGTGGGCATCCCACCCTCCGCGGCCGGGCCGATGGCCGCGGAGGAGGGGTGGCGCTCCTACCGCACCGACGGGGCGATCCACGCCACCTACTGGATCTCCGAGTGGCCGCGCGTCGACGTCGGCGCCGACTTCCTCATGCCGCTGATCCTCACGACCACCGCCTGGCGGACGGTGGCCGTTACGATCGAGGCGCTCGATCCCGCCCGGGCCATCCGCCAGGCCGAGAACGCCCGCACCGGGGCAGCGTCCGACGAGGAGCTGCGCTCCCGCCTCGGCTTCTCGGCCACGGCGCGTCGCCGGCGCCGCCAGGAGGCCCTCCTGGATGAGGAGGACGAGACAGCCTCCGGCCACGCGGGATGCCGCTTCTCCGGGTACGTCACCGTCTCGGCGCGCTCTGCAGAGGAACTTGAGGGGGCGGTCGCCGACGTCGAGCACCAGGCCCAAGGGTCCCGGTTGGAGCTGCGGCCGATGTGGGGCGAGCAAGCGGTCGCGTTCACCTACACCCTCCCCCTCTGCCGGGGGCTTCGATGAGGACCCGCGCCCGAGCTCGCGCCCACCGCGCCACCAGCGCCCACCTGCAGGCCGCCTACCCATTCATGGGTGAGGGCGGCCTCGGGGGACGCGGCGTCTACATCGGCCGCGAGGTCTACTCGGGGGCCGCCTTCTGCTTCGACCCCTTCGTCCTCTACGAGCAGGGGGTGATCACCAACCCCTCGGCGCTCGTCGCAGGACAGGTCGGCCTCGGCAAGTCGGCGCTGGTCAAGACCTACCTCGCCCGCCAGGCGGTGTTCGGGCGCCGGTCGATCGTGATCGACCCCAAGGGGGAGTACGGCCCCCTCGCCGCCTGGTTCGGCGCCCACCCGATCCGGCTCGTGCCAGGCGGGCGGGTGCGCCTCAACCCCCTCGACGCGGCTGGCGGCCGTGAGGAGCGCGTTGCGCTGCTGGCCGCCCTCGTCTCGGCGTCGCTGCGCCGCGACCTCGGCCCGCAGGAGCACACCGCCCTCGACGTCGCCTACCGCGCCGCCGCTGCCAGGGAGCCGCCGACCCTGCCCGCGGTTCAGCACCACCTCCTTCACCCCGCACCCGAGCCCGCGGCGGCGATCGGCACTGATGTGGCCGGGCTCGCCGCCGAGGGCCGGGCCTGCGCCCTCGAGCTGCGGCGGCTCTGCGAGGGCGACCTCGCCGGCATGTTCGACGGTCCCACCACCGCCGACGTCGATCTCGACACGCCCGTCGTGGTGTTCGACCTGTCCGCCCTGCACGGGTCGCCGGCCCAGGGGATCCTGATGGTCTGCGTCAGCGCCTGGCTGTCGGGGCGGCTCGCACGGGCCGACGGTGTCAAGCGCCTGGTCGTGCTCGACGAGGGCTGGGCGGTCCTCGCCGACCCGGCCACCGCCGCCTTCCTGCAGCGCTCCTGGAAGCTCGCCCGCGCCTACGGCGTCGCCAACATCTTGGTCGTCCACCGTCTCTCCGACCTGCGCAGCGCCGGAGCCGAGGGATCCCGCGAAACCCGGATCGCCGAGGGCCTCCTCTCCGACTCCGAGACGCGGGTGGTCCTGCGCCAGAGCCCCGCCGATCTCGCCGCCACACGCGAGCTCGTCGGCCTGTCGGCGACCGAGGCCGACCACGTCGCCGGCCTCTGGCGGGGCGCGGCGCTCTGGAAGGTCGGCAGCCGCTCGTTCCTCGTCGACCACCGCCTCTCACGCGCTGAATGGGCGCTCGTCGACACCGACGACCGCATGCGCGCCACCGCCCCGCCCACCCCCGACCCAGGAGACCCAGAATGAGCGACGACACCGCCCCGGCGTCCGCCCCCGCCAAACCGCGACCCGCCCCAATCGGCGACCCCCTCCTACCCCGCGCCGAGGAGGCCGAGCTGCCCCGCCGGGCACGGGCCGCGGCAGAGCTGGTCGCCGGCTTCCAGGGGTCCGCCCGGCTCGACAACCGCTTCTGCCTCGCCGTCCGCGACCTCTCACGCGCTATAGCCGGCCTCGAGGGCATGCGGGCGGTCGGCTTCTCCACCGACATCGCGGCCGACGCCCTGCCGCGCCTCTCCGAAGTCCTCGGCCAAGTGGAACGCGCGCTCGAACGTGCTCGGCCCGAGCTCGAGGCCGAGCGGCGCCACCGGGCCCAGGAACGCCGCCCTGCGGTCCGGCCCAGGGCCCGACGCGGTGGCGCCGGAGCGAGTCGGTGACACCGCCGCCCTCCCTCCGCGCGCCCGAGGACCCCTGGGTGACCCTCGGACTGATCGCCGTAGCGGCGGTCATGGTCACCGGCGGCCTCCTGTGGGGCGTCGCCTATCTCGCAGGGGCGGTCTTCGGATCGGGCGCGCCCGAGGCCGGGCTCGCGGAGATGCCCGGCGTGCTCGCCCGCCTCCCCGAACGCCTCGCGGACCCCCGCTCGGCCTGGCCCGCACCCGACCGGGCGCGACTGCCGGGCCCGGTCGGCTTCTACGGAGCACTCACCCTCGTCATGACAGCCCTGTCGATAACGGCCGTGACAGGCATGGCCCTGGCTCGCGGAGCTGGTCTGCAGGTGGGGTCTCGTCGGCGGGGTGAGGGTGCGCGCTGGGCGCGGCCCAGCGACCTCCGCGGCCTGATCATCAGGCGCCCCCAGCCCGGCCGGCTCACCCTCGGCCGGATCGGAGCCGCCCTCGTGGCGACCGAAGCACGAGCCAGCACCCTCGTCATCGGCCCGAGCCAGTCCGGCAAGACCGCCGGACTGGCGATCCCCGCGATCCTCGAGGCTGCTGGGCCGGTCGTCGCCGTGTCAGTCAAGCGGGATCTCCTCGACCACACCCTCACCGCGCGCTGCGCCCGCGGCCCAGTGCTCATCTACGACCCCACCGGCGCCGCCCACCTCGACGACGATGAGGGGCTCGTCGGATGGGACCCGGTCGCCTCATGCGCCGAATGGCCCGACGCACGCCGGATGGCGTACAACCTCACCAGCGCACAGGCGGCCGCCGGCGGGCGCGACGCGGAGTTCTGGCTGCAGCTCGCGGCCAAGCTGATCGCACCGCTCCTCCTTGCGGCCGCCGGCCGCAACGGCGGCTCGATGCGGGATGTGGTCGGCTGGCTCGACTCAGGTGACCAGACGGCGGTCAGCGACCTCCTCGTGGAGCTCGGCGAGCCGGACGCCCACGCCGCCTTCACCGCGACGTGCCGTCGGGAGGAACGGACCCTCTCATCCGTCTACGCGACCGCCGAAGCCGTGCTCGCCCCCTTCTCAGACCCGGCCGTCCTCCAGAGCACCGCTCTGCCGCAGATCGATCCCGAGGCGGTCTTAGACCGACAGAGCACCCTCTACGTGGTCGCTCCCGCCAAAGATCAGGAGCGCCTCGCCCCCCTCTTCGCCGGGCTCATCGAGCACATGGTCGACGCCGCCTACAACCGGGCCGCCGCCGGGCACCCCTGTCAGCCCTCGCTGCTGCTGGTACTCGACGAGGCAGCCAACACCGCCCCGATCCGCAACCTCCCCCAGATCGCCGCGACCGCCGCCGGCCAGGGCCTCCAGGTCGTCAGCGTCTTCCAGGACCTCGCCCAGGCCCGGAGGCGCTACGGCGAGGCCGCCGACACCATCCTCGCCAACCACCGCGCCAAGCTCTTCCTCTCCGGCATCAGCGACGCACGCACCCTCGACTACCTCGGGCGGGCGCTCGGCGAAGAGGAGGTCGGCTACGAGAGCCACACCAGGGGCGAGCGCGGATCGGCCAGCCGCACCCGGGGGACTCGCCAGACCCGGCTGGCACCCGCCGACGCCGTTCGCGGGACCCCGCCCGGGCAGGCGATCCTCGTCTACGGGCACCTACCGCCGGCGCGCCTGTCGCTTCGACCCTGGTACCGCGAGCGGGCCCTACGCCGGGCGGCCAGAACTGCTGGGACGACTGGTTGACCGACCCGCCACCCGAGAGCAGCCGTGGCCGGGCCGAGGCGCGCCGCGAAGACGCCCGCGTCCGCTTCGAGGCGCCCTGCGAGGACCTCCGGAGCTCGGAGGGCTGGCAGCGCTTCGCCCGGGCGCGGCGCTGCTTCGCGGCTATTCGCTCACGAACACGCTCTTGATCCTCCCAGCGGCCCGACGCGACGACCGTCGCCAGCTACCGGCGCTGGATCGCTCTCGGGCGTCACGCTCCCTCGGTGCGGCGCGAGCGAGACGAGGCGACCGGCGAGGAGACCGCCGGGGTCCGCAGGTTCGTGCGGGTGCCTGTGTTCGACATCTCTCAGACCGAGGGGCCACCCCTGCCCGAGCCATCGGCGATCGTACCGCTGACGAGACGTTCCCACGCTCACCTGCTCCGGCACTTGGAGGAGGCTGCGGGGGGCCCGCCGGCTATCGGGTGGAGCGGCACGACGTCATGCCTGGGCGATCCCAGGGGTACGTCGACCACCGTCACCACGTCATCGTCCTCGCATCGACGCTCGCGCCAAGCGGGCAGGTCGCCGTTCTCGTCCACGAGCTGGCCCACGTCCACGGGGCGCGCTCCGACGTGCTAGGGCGGGCCGGGGCTGAGCTGGTCGCCGAGACTGCAGCGCACATCGCCCTGGCAGGGATTGGGCTTGATTCCCAAACGCCAAGCGGTGCCGTACGTCACAGGATGGGCCGATGTTGCCCCCCGGACACTCGCGTCGGCCAAGACAACTCACCCGATCGCAGCAGCGCTGGAGTCGGCGCTCTCTATGGACCGCTAGCCTCTGGGACGCCCGGCCGCTTCCCTCAACGAGTACGCCCACGTAGCCCACGCGCGGCCGATGACGGGCGAGAACACCTGCGTCCTGGTGCGGACTCTTTGATCAACGGCACGAATTGCGAGCGCGGCCGTCGGCGCCCTCGCGGGGCTCAGGCGAACCCGAATGGCCACGCCCGAAGAGTGGCTCGGCAGGGCGGACCAGACGAGCGGTGGCGGAGACGATGTCTCCGGTCAGACGCGGACGGGAATCGCTGCGACCTCCGAGTAGAGGTCGACCAGCTCGCCGACGTGACCCTCGACAGTGAACTGGGAGCGCATGTCGAGCGTCCGGGCGCGGATCTCGGTGAGGGGCGCGTCGAGGAGCACTCCAGGAAGAGCCGCGAGTTGCTCGACGACGACGCCGACCCCATTCTCCTCGACGAGCCGCCGCAATGCGGCGTGCGGACCGGCTGCGATCGGGATGCCGGAGGCGAGATACTCGAAGGCCTTGTTGGGCAGGGCGGTGTCGAGGTGGGCGGCGTTGAGACGCGGGTTGAAGACGGCCCACCCGACGTCGTAAGCAGGCAGGCGACGGAGCAGAACCTCGGGTTCCAGCCTGTCCATCAGGCGCATGCCTCGTGTCCCCATTGCGAGTTCGCGGTAGGCCGGTGCATCGCGGTTCGGAAAGACGTCGAGATCCAGGTCCGCGGCGGCCAACGCGGCGAAACCGTCCCGAAGGTCATAGTGGCTGCCGTTGGTCGAGAGGCTGCCCTGATAGACGACCCGCAAGGACTCGCCATATCTCCGGCCGCGCTGCGGGGCGGAGGTCAGGTCGCGGGCAAGCGCGTAGTTTGCGAAGAGCAGGGTCCGTTCGGGAAGACGATGGCGGGCGGCGATCGCGTCGAGCATCTCCTGCGATACCGCCACAAGGGCTGCGCAGCCCTCGACAGCCTCCGACTCGAGTTCCTCGGGATCCTCAGGGTCGTCGAAGCCATCCTCGTAAGGGGTGCTGCGCAGGCTCTGCAGATCGTGGGAGTCGTGGATCACCGGGATACGACCCCCGGTCACTTCGAGCGCGAGCACCGTCAGGGAATCGGGCAGGTTGTGGCTGTGGATCACGTCGGGGCGGAACTCTGCGAGCGCAGCAGCGAGCCCGCTCGCCGGGTCATCGGCCGCCAGCTGCCACCAGGCCTCAAAGAGGTCGTCACCGGAGCCATACCACTCAGTAAGAGTGCGGCCCTGATACGCGAAGCCGAGGGTCACGTCCGCCCCCCGGCCGCGCAGTCCGATGGCGTACTTCAGTGTGCGGATGCACGGCTGTCGCTGGAGGAAGAGGACCCTCACCCGCGCGGCTCCCGGCGGTTGCGGATCGGCCTGGCCGGGTTCCCCACGGAGATGCTGTAGTCGGGCATGTCCTTCGCCACGACGCTGCCCGCGCCGATGATGCAGCCCTGCCCGATCGTGACGCCCGGCAGGATGCTGACCCCCATCCCGATCCAGCAGTCCGGGCCCACGGTCACCGGCCGGGTCGTCCACCCCTGGTCCTGGATCGGCGACTCGAGGTCGGTCTCGTGGTTGGCGGTGTGGATCATCGTGTACGGCCCGAAGATCGAGCGGTCGCCGATGACCAGGCCGCCGTAGCCGTTGACATAGCAGCCGTAGTTGAAGCCGACACGGTCCCCCATCTCCACGCGGTCGCCGTTCAGCCACACGATCATGTCGAGGTAGAAGCAGCCCTCTCCGACGCGCTTCGCGTCACCGGGTCGGAACGGGATGACGCTCTTGCTGCGCTCGGTGATCATCATGCGGACTTGCCTCCGGGATCGGGCGTCGGCGGGCTTGGACAACAGGAATGTGCCCGGTTGCTGCGAGCTTGCCTCGAAGGCCGGCGCCGGAGCCGGGCTCAGCGGGGTGTCGACACACGGACGCCCGGTGGAACGGTTTCTTCGGCCTGGCCTCGGGACGACGCAGCGGTCCGCAATTTGGTCAGGATGGGGATCCCCGATACAACCCGCTCCTCATTCCGCTGGCCCGAGCCGCTGCACATCGGCGCGCTTGGCGAGCTTCTCGAAGGCGCGCGCTTCGATCTCGCGAATGGTGTGACGGGAGACACCCAGGCTTCGTCCGACGTCCGTCATGGTCTTTGGGGACGGGCCGCTGAGGTAGCGCATCTCGAGCACTGCGCGTTCACGCTCGGGGAGGTCCCTGATCGCCCGGGTCACGATCCGTTCCGCCCATGCCCGCTCACCGACGGTTTCGAGGGGAAGCTCGTCGTCATCCGGGATGATGTCGACAAGCTCTCGTTCACCGACCCCCGACGGGGCAAACAGCGAGACAGGCGCCAGACGGCTGAGCGCGACGCGAGCGACGGTCTGGGGTCCAAGGCCGGTCTCCTCACCGATTTCCTCGACCGTCGGCTCGCGTCCCAGTCGCTGCGTGAGCTGCTGTTCGATGCGACCCACGATGGGACCGAGCTCGACGATGTCCGAGGGCGCCCGGACGGTCATGGCAGTGCATGCGATCCCACGCCTGATGGACTGGCGGATCCAATACGTGGCGTAGGTTGTGAAGCGGCAACGAGCTCTCCAGTTGAAGCGATCCGCGGCCCTGATGAGGCCGATGGTGCCGTCCTGCACAAGGTCCGGGAGGGGGAGCCCGCGACCGCGGTGGCCTTTCGCGATCGACACCACGAGACGCAGATTCGACTCGATGAGTCGTTCGCGCGCATCCGCATCCCCCGCTTCGATGCGGCGGGCGAGACCTACCTCCTCTGCGGCTGTGAGCAGCGGGACGTCTCGAAGCGACGCGAGGAAGCGATCGAATCCGAGCACTTCGGCGGCCGCATCGGACGTCGGGAAAGGCTCTGAGCGTTCGTGCATGCCCTCAGGTCGGAGAACCGTGTTGATCACCCGGAGAACCCTCGTGCCCGCTTGTGGTGCGAGTCAACCAGCCCAACGGAGCGCCGCCTCTAGAGTCCGCAACCATCTAGTTGCCAAGGCGAAGATAGGTCGGGCAGCGGGCTGGAAGGCATGCTGGGAGCCCGTCAAACACGGCTACGGACCGAGCGTCGCCGGGCCTGGGTACTTCAAGCCGCGCCGATAGTCGACTCCCCCCGCGCTCCACGCTGAGGGCCTTGCTCCACCCCGATCCAGGCGAAGGGGTTTTGACCGATTCTGGTGAGGAGCACGTTTTCTCGCAGCGGGATCGTCTAGGACTGGGTCCAGGCACAGCGACGGCGAGAGGGCCTTTGGCTTCGACGTACAACGCGGACTAGCTGAGACCAGGCCGCCGCCCACGGCGACGCAAGCGGCGACCGCAGCGCGTGCATTCACTCTCCCGTCGAGGCAGGAAGGGGCCTACCACTTCGTGGGATACGCGCCACCGGTGACCTCGCAGCGCACAGGCGAGTCGCTTCAGCACGGCGCGCGGCAAGGCGACAAGGATGGGGCGGCACGCTCCTCGTCCCCCAGCCTGATCCGCTCATACTCACCAGAAGCGACGTCACCTGTCGTCGCTCTGCTGCGGCGAACAGGTCGGTCAACCGACGGACCGCGGACAAGCATTCCTCGGACTCGCCGATTCCAACTCGGGCAGGGAAGGCGGGGACGGTCGAGCCGACTCAAGAGTGCTCCGTCGCCGGGCCAAGCGGAGACACGACGTGCGAGCCTCCATCGGAGACGGCCAGGCAACGTCGAACAGCGCAAGGTCGCTGCGCAACGACCGCAAGCGCGGCGGCCTCCAGGACCTCCCGTTCCTTCGGCGACAGCGCTCCCGCCCGCTGCACCATCGACAACCTTTCGAAGCCCGAGCACGTGTTCGGCCCATCCAAGACGGATCCCCCATCGACCGCCCGCACACTGGGTGGAGCCAATGAGGTGAAAGGGGCCGAGGAGAATGGTGCCTGATCCCCGATGGCTCCGGTAGGAGTCGGCCTACCGCTCCCTGGCGCTGAGGGAACTGCTGGAGCGTGCTTCATTGCCTCGCCCCTGGCCTCGCTGAGAGCTACCAGGGGGCCGGCGTCGCGACCCCATTCCCGACTCTCCGGATAGGCTCCCGGGGCAATCACAGGAGCCTGCCGGAACCCCGCTACACGGTGGTGGTGATGATGTCGATCACTTCGACCTCCTCGACGTGGGAGGGTACCACTCATCTGATCGGCTCGTGCCACCTCGCGCATTAACGAGCAGGACAGCGCTCACGAGCGCCGTACTGTGTGCCGCCGCCACTCTGCTCGGGGTTGGGCCTGTCTCTCCCGGCGCCGGCCAGTCCGGGACCGCTGGAGTCGCCGCACCCGGGGTCACCGTCCAACCCCCACCCGGTACGGCTACCGAGGGGGTCGACGCTCATATACGGGCTCGGGCCCACGACGCAGCCGTCTGCGTGCTGAACCTCGGCCCAGTGCGCTCGTCCGCGGTACTGGCCTCTGGTGAACAGGCGACCTGGTCCTGGGAGGTGCCCGAGCACGTCCAAACGGAGATCGTGCGCGGAGCGGTGCGATGCACCGCCCCAGGCGGGGATAGGGGGACCCGCTGCGCTTACGACCTTCGCCACCCGGGTCTCGGGGGCACGAGAGGGACCCGGCCCGACGAGTCAAGGGGTGACGCTCGACATTCGGGAGCGCCCATCCACGATCACCGCATCAGACGTCGCGGACTGGGCCCAGGTCGGTGCGCTCGTAGCAGCCGCGATTTCGGCCATCATCATCGTGGCACAGCTTCGACAGGCTGAGCGACAGCATAAGATCGATCGAGCGGCCGACCTTCTCGGGCGCTACAAGGAGCGCGATTTCCTCGCCCAATCCTCCAAGGCTCTTGGATTCCTCACGGTGCCGGGGCCAGCAGCCTGTGTCGAGCGGATCTGGACGCACGACGCAGCCTCCCACTCCGAAGAAGCCAGCCTCGCCTGCGTGAGCGGCGCCCCGCCTCCTTGTCGGAACGATCTCAAGCACTTCGTCAACTTCTTCGAAGAGATGGCGGGCGCGTACAACGCCGGACAACTGGACCAGAAGCTCTCGGACAAGCTCCTCGCGAACGTCGCGGTGGGCCAGTACGGGATGGCTTGGTGGTATATCTGCTGGCAGCGCGGCAATAAGGTCGGAGGCCGGGAGAAGGACGAGACAACCCTCTTCCTCGAGCTGCAGTTGATGGTTCACGACTGCATCAGGCGGACGTCCAGGGTAGGCGACCAGATCACGTCGAAGCCCACGCTCCTTCTGTTGCCGCCAGAAGGTGCACCTTTCGCCGACTGGCTTGAGCACAGCACGCTCACGCGCACAATCAACGACGTGCTCTCAGCAAAGGGCGGCTGGGGTGAGACTCACTTCGTGCCACTCTTGGGGGCGATGGCCACGGGGGTAGCCCCTGGCGGGTTCGCGCGGTCAGAGTCGAGCGTCGCCCGGTGGGGCACCCGGGTCGTGGGCGTGCCCCCGGCAACGGCTGGATCAGATGCGACGCGGGCCTTTCTTCGAGCAGCCGAAGAGGTTCGGGTGCTCGTGGACGGCCTCTCCCGGAAGGAGCGGGCGACCTTGGTGGCAGAGTTGCAGACCGGAAAGCAGCCGATCGGCGGATGATCAAGCAGGCGGCAACGCCCTGAGAGGATCGCCTGGCCAGGGCCGGGTCGGCAGGCCCCGTCGTCAGACGGAGATCTCGAATAGCGCGGTGAGTGGCTTGTCGGTTGGGCCGAGCGCGAAAGCTCGTCTCTGGGTGGAGGCTTGCCAGGCTGGTGCGTTCGTGGGCGCGAGCGGCACCGCTGGGAACAGCGGCGATCTACCGCCCCGGACACGCGTCCGGGAGGATGGTTTGGGGCCACACGACCGGTCGTCTGCCTGGTTCGGCGCCGACACGCCGGCGACGGCGGTGAAAGCAGCCTCAGACGGGGAGGACTTCAGCGCCTCAGCGGCGTTCTCTGCGGCAGTTCCGGCGCGGAACAAGCCGAGCAGCGCACCTGTTCCCGGAACGAGTTGACCGAGGGGCGACATCGCTCGAGGGACGATGTCCGTCCCACCCGCAGTGCGGCGCTGCCGAGGTTACCCACAAGCGCGGCTCAATCGTGATGCGCTGAGACCCCCTCGGATTGTTGGGCCGTCAGAAGAAGACGCCGCGGCGCCCCGGGCCGCTCAGGTCTCGCCCGTGGGCGCGGTCTGTCCGTATGGTTCGGCCCCGTCAGAGGACCCAAATCACAGGGGGAGTTGCCGCGTGGCTGAGCGTCTGTTCTGGGAGGAGCTGAACCCGGGTGACGAGGCGGTGTCGCTGAACCGCACCATCACCGAGGCCGACGTCGTGAACTTCTGCGGCGTCTCCGGGGACTTCAACTGGTTCCACATCGACGAGGTGCGCGCGTCGGAGTCCGTCTTCGGCAAGCGCGTCGCCCACGGCATGCTGGTGACCTCCGTCGCGACCGGCCTCCAAGTGGAGAAGATGGAGCCGAAGATCGCGACCGCCGCCTTCGTGGGCCTGAAGGAGTGGGCGTTCCGCGCCCCCGTCTTCTTCGGCGACACCATCCGGGTGAAGCGGACGATCGGCGAGAAGTCGGAGCACAAGAACCCCAAGCAGGGGTGGTGCCTCTACGAGATCGAGGTCCTCAACCAGGAGGACAAGGTCGTCCAGAAGGGTCAGTGGAACATGCTGATCAGCCGCAAGCCCACCGAGTAGCGGGCGGCGCGCGAGGGACTGACGCCGGGCCCTGACAGGGCCCCCGCCGCTGTGACGCCCGGTCCTGACAAGGAATCGGGCGACACGCGACGAGCGGCGCATGTGAACCTAGTCCGAAGGCAACCCCCCGCCCCGGGGCAAGCCGAACTGCATCGTGAACGACTGTCAATGCCGGTCGAAAACTGACCCCCTTCTGCCGGTCGAAAACTGACCCCCTTCGGTCCGCCGGGCCGCGACGCTCCCGGCCAAAGCAGGCGTGGCCCGGCGGCCGGGCCGAAGGCCCGGATCAGCGCTCGTCGATGAGCGCCGGCCGGGGCCTCGTCGCGATCTCCTTGTCGCGCAGGCGGTAGCTGTCGCCCTTCAAGGAGAGGATCTCGGCGTGGTGCACGAGGCGGTCGATCATCGCCGCCGCCACCACCTCGTCGCCGAAGATCTCACCCCAGGCCGAAAAGGGCTTGTTCGAGGTCACGACCACAGACGCCCGCTCATAGCGCGCCGACACCAGCTGGAAGATCAGGTTGGCGGCGGCCGGATCGAAGGGGATGTAGCCGACCTCGTCACCGCGGCCGGGAGGACCGCCTCCAGAAGGGCCCTGCCCGATAGCGTGAGGAGGTACATGATCATCTTCCCCTCGCGACGGGACTCCACGAGGCCCGCCACACGAAGAGCCCGCGCGTGGTGGGAGACGAGCTTGTCGGAGCGCTCGCACACCCAGGCCAGATCGCAGACGCAGAGCTCGCCCCCATCGCGCAGCGCAAGCGCGACTTGCAGTCGGGTTGGATCGCCCAGCGCCTTCGCCCGCTCGGCTGCTGCCCTCAGCGCCTGTGGGTCCAGGCGGGCAGCACGGAGGGCCTCAGCTTTCGGGAGGTCGAGGCACAGCAGGTCGCAACTGTCGGGCGTCGTCACGCCATCATCCTAATAGGGATACGGATGTAGTGCCGTGCGTGGTCGCGCTGCGGCCCGTCGTGAGTCCGGGGGCATCGGACACCCGGACCCTCGCCCCGCGCGGCGCATCAGCGCTCGCAGGGTGGAGCCGTTGGCGAACCCGACCTGCGGGGCGATGCGGTCGGCGCCCTGGCCGGTGGTGGTCTGCAGGTAGGCCGCGCGCTCCACGCGCAGGCGCTGCACCAGGGCGAGGGGGGTCAGGCCGAGCATGGCGGCCACGCGCCGCTCGAGGGTACGCCGGCTGGTGCCGATCGCCCGCGCCGCCGCCGCGATGTCCATCGGCTCCGCCAGGTGGGCGCGCACGTGGTTCTCGAAGGCCCGCACCAGGGCGTCGTCGTGCTCCAGGTGGTCCAGCGCGAGGTAGGCGCTCTGCGAGGGGCGCTCGTCCACCAGCAGCAGCCGGCTGACGAGGTCCGCGAGCGCCGGGCTGGTCTGCCGCACCAGCGCCATGGCGAGGTCGATGTGGCCGAAGGCGGCGCCGGCCGTGATGGCGCGCTCGTCGGCGACCACCATCGCGTCGAGGTCGAGTTGCACGGCGGGGTAGCGGGCGCGGAAGCCGGGACCGAGCCACCAGGTCGTCGTCGCCCGCCCGCCATCCAGCAGCCCGGCCTCGGCGAGGGCGAACGAGCCGGTGCAGGCCCCGGCGATCCTCACGCCGCGGCCCGCCGCGGCGGTCGCGGCCTCCATCACCCGCCGCACGTCGGGGCGCGCCAGGGCGTCGAGGGTGGCGGCGGTGCTCAGCGTGCCGAGCGCGCAGACCGTCACAAGATCGAAGTCCCCCAGGTCGGCGAGGGACGCCGAGACCGGCAGCACGACGCCGGATCCGCTCGTGACCCGCGGCCCGGCCCCGGCCACCGCCACCTCGATGGGCGGTATCGCCGGGTCGAGCTCGGCGCGAAGGGCGTCGGCGGTGCCCAGCAGGTCGAGCATCGAGACGACCCCCACGCCGAAGCAACCGTCCGTGGCGACGAGCGCGATTCGCATGGCGCAAACGGTACCAAAATGGGCGGGAACGCCACTCGACGGGGTGCCCGCGAGGGGCCACGCTTCTCCGACAGACGCATTCACCGAGCAGGGAGCACCCATGGTCACCGTCGCACTCGTCGTCAAGCTCACCGCCAAGCCCGAGACCGCCGATGAGGTCGGGTCCTTCCTGGCGGGCGCGCTGCCCCTCGCCGAGGCCGAGCCGGGCACCACGGTCTGGTACGCCCTCCGGACCGACGACGTGACGTTCTGGATCGTCGACGCCTTCCCGGCCGACGCCGAGCGCCAGGCCCACCTCTCCGGCCCGATCGCCGAGGCCCTGATGGCCAACGCCGACCGCCTGCTGGCGAGCCCGCCGGAGATCCTTCCGGCCGACGTCCTCGCCGCCAAGTAGCGGCCTTCAGAGGGCGAAGCTCACCCCGGTCATCCGCTCGGACGCCTCCCACAGGCGCCGGGCGCTGCCGGGGTCGAGCGCCCGCGGGGCGGGGATCTCCAGCCGCGGCGCCCCCGCGAGCCCGCCGGGGCCGTCCGGCCCGTAGAGGGCGCCGGGCACCACGCCGGGATCGGTGGCCGCGAACAGCACCGGCCGCGCGCCGCCGGCCGGGGTCTGGCCGCGCACGCGCAGCAACACCGCCAGGGCGAGGCCCGCCGGCCCCGCGCCCGGGTGGCCGAGCCCGGTGGACGCCAGGCCAGGATGGGCCGCCACGCTGACGAGCGCCGCGCCGGCGGCCGCGCACCGGCGCTCGAGCTCGATCGCGAACAGCAGGTTGGCGAGCTTCGGCGCCCGGTACGCCTCCCACCCCTCGTCACGGCGCGGCCGTGCGGAGCAGCGCGGGCACCAGCAGACCGGTGGGGGCGAAGTGCGCGAGGTGGTTTGACCCCCATCGTCGACTCGGCGCCCCACGCGCGGACGCCCGTCGGCGACGCCCGCGTTGGCGACGATCGGTGGAGGGGCGCGGTGTCGGTGCCGCCTGAATACTGACCCCCTTCTGCCGGTCGAAAACTGACCCCCTTCGGTCCGCCGGGCCGCGACGCTCCCGGCCAAAGCAGGCGTGGCCCGGCGGCCGGGCCGAAGGCCCGGATCAGCGCTCGTCGATGAGCGCCGGCCGGGGCCTCGTCGCGATCTCCTTGTCGCGCAGGCGGTAGCTGTCGCCCTTCAAGGAGAGGATCTCGGCGTGGTGCACGAGGCGGTCGATCATCGCCGCCGCCACCACCTCGTCGCCGAAGATCTCACCCCAGGCCGAAAAGGGCTTGTTCGAGGTCACGACCACAGACGCCCGCTCATAGCGCGCCGACACCAGCTGGAAGATCAGGTTGGCGGCGGCCGGATCGAAGGGGATGTAGCCGACCTCGTCGACCACGATCAGCGGGATCCTCTGGAGGCGGGTGATCTCCTCGGCCGGGCGTCCGGCCCGCTGGGCATCGGCCAGGCGGGCCACCCACTCGGTGGCCGTGGCGAACAGAACGCGCTGGCCGGCCAGGCAGGCGCGGATCGAGATCGCGACCGCCAGGTGGGTCTTGCCGGTGCCCGGCGGGCCCAGCAGCACGACGTTCTCGCGGGCGTGGAGGAAGTCGAGCTGGGCCAGATGCAGCACGGCGGCCTTCTTGAGGCTGCGGGCGAAGGAGAAGTCGAACTCCTCGAGGCTCTTGCGCGCCGGGAACTTCGCCGCCCGGATGCGCAGCTCGCCGCCTGAGGCATCGCGCGAGGCCACCTCGGCGGCGAGCAGGGCCTCGGCGAAGCGCTCGTAGCTCCACTCCTCGGCGCGTGCCCGCTCGGCCAGCCTGGGCAGCGAGCGCGCGGCGGCCGGGGCCTTCAGGGCCCGGAACAGGTGGGCGAGCTCGGCGGTGGCGCTCATGCCGGGATCAGGGCGTCATAGCGGTCAAGCGGCCGGCGCTCGACCTGCGGCTCGCCGGGGGCCTCGCGGCCCTGGCGCAGCGCGCGGGCGTGGGCGAGGTCGGTGATCGTGCGGTGGCGGGCGAAGCTTCGCCGGTGGGCCGCGGCGATCTCGCCCGTGTCGAGCACCACCGCGGTGATCTCGCGCTGGCCGATCCGTGCCTCGACCCGCCGGCCGACAAAGCGGGGGTCGAGCGAGTAGTCGTTGGTGTCGACGCGCACGTAGGGATCCGGTGGCACGCGCAGCACGATCCGCCGATCGACATCAGGCGGATCGCCGGGCAGCGGCGCCATCGCGGCGAGATCGTCGCCGAGCCGCTCGGCCGGGCGGAAGCGCAGGGCGCGGTGGGTGCGCGCGTTGGCCGCTTCGAACCACGCCTCGAGCTGCGTGGCGAAGTCGATTTCGTTGGCGAACACGCGCCCCGGCTCGAAGCTGGTGCGCATGTAGCCCTGCAGGCGCTCGACGACGCCCTTGGCCTGGGGGTCGGCCGGCGCGCAGAACCTCCAGCCGACCCGCAGCTGCCCGCAGAAGGCGGCAAAGGCCTCGCTCGGCCGGCCGCCTCCGGCGTGCAGGGCTCCCTCCCTGTCCCACACCAGCGTGCCCGGCAGGCCGCCGAGCCTCCACAGGCAGCGCCCTATCCCCCAGAGGATGTCCTCGGCGCGCTTACTGAAGATGAGCGCCCCGGCGCCGGCGCGCGAGTAGCCCAGGCAGGCCACCACCACCCAGCCGCGGCGCTCCTGGCCACAGCCGACCGGGATCGGCCGGCTCGGCTCCCAGAGGTCGAACTGGCCGATCTCGCCGGGGCGGTAACTGGTGCGCCCGAAGGTCCGGGCCGGCACGAACAGCGGGCGCATCTCGCGCAGGTAGTCATCGAGGATCGTGCGCCCGCCCTCGTAGCCGGACCCCTCGATCAGCTCGCGGATGCGGGTGCCGGGCATCTTCGGCTCGGCGGCGAGAAGGCGGTGGATCTCCTCCTTGTGGGGATCGAGCTTCGACTCCACGGGGCCGCGCTCGTAGCGCGGCGGCTCCTCGGCGCGCAGCGCCCGACGGATCGTCACCCGGCTGCGGCCGGTGCGCCGGTGGATCTCCTTGATCGACAGGCGCTCGATCGTGTGCATGCGGCGGATCTCGGCCCACTGCTCCACCTCGACCACGACCCCCTCCTGGCTCGGCATCCATCCTCCGAGCCAGGCTTCCTCCGGCAGGTGCGCGTCCCTCGCCGGGGTCAGTTTTCGACCGGCGCGCGGGGGTCAGTATTCAGGCGGCACCGACAAACGACCGTTGCAGCCCGGGAGGTCACCACGATTGGAGAGGGGCCTCAGCCTCAGCGTGCCGAGCCGCGGTTGCCCTGAAGGCAAGGGCATTGGTGGAGTCTCGGGATGAGACCCGCGCCAAGCCAGGCTCCGAGGCTGACCCTCCGGTGTCCGCGCCGTGTGATGGCGAGGTGACCCTACGACCGAATCGGTCCTGATCCTGAGACGACGAGACGAAACTTTGCACCGGTCGGCAGCAGTTCGCCGTCGCAACGGCCGACGCGGAGCGTGAGTCGCGAGTCTTCGCTGATGACTGCCCATTGGGTTGGCCGGCAGGGCTCTTGAACGAGGAACGCATGTTCAACGTCCCAGCCAGCGAACGGCACTCGCCAAAGGACCGCTTTCTTGCCAGGCCTGTGGTCTGGCCGCTCTCCGAGGACGAGTAGATCGTGGCTCATGCCGCGGCATCGTACGGTTCCTTGCTGGCGGAGGATGGCCTCCATCGAGGGCGTCTCCAGGTCGGGCTGGTGACGAGGTAGGGCCGCCGCGAGCGGGATCGCGTCCCCTCGCAGGCTTCACCGAGCCGATCGCCGCGTAAGCCCCAGGAACCGAGAGCGTCGTCGACCGACGAGCTGCGCGAGACACCTAGGAGGGCGCTCCACCTAGATGATCGGAGGTCCGTCAGTTTGGCCCATTCAGGCGGGCTGAGCCTTGCGGCATTCGTGGGGTTGAGGCAGCGTTGTCCGCGACCTTTCCCGACCTGCTGAGGGGAGACCAGCGTGGCGTCCGGAAGTGTTTACGTCGTGAACGAGATTGTCGGAACGAGCACGGAGTCCTGGGAGGATGCGGCGAGGACAGCGATCAAGACCGCGGGTGCGAGACTTCGCGACCTTCGCGTCGGCGAGGTGGTCAAGCAGGACGTGACGATCGAAGATGGCGACATCGCAACGTTCCGGGTCAGACTGAATGTCTCGTTCCGCTACGAGGCATAGAAGCCCGGAGCATGTGCTGCGAGCGTCACGACGGTCGCTGAGTGGAACGTCCGAGATCGTCGCATCGCCGGCGTGCGCACAGGTGAGTAGGCCTGACGGGGGCGGAGTGGCCGCACTCTCAGGTATGGCTCGGGGCTCGTCATGAGGCCGAGTGACGGGTGGGCCGCCGAGAAGGCTCGGCAGACCGCAGTGGCGCTCTGGTGCGAGGCGCTCGACGAACTAGCGGACGAAGACGTCTCGCGGAGCAGATCCGAGCGCCCGTTGAAGATCGATCAGGAGGCAGATCGGGCCAAAGCGGCAAGGAACTGGGCAGAAGCGATGCGCGAACTTGCTGACATCCACGCGGCGCTCGCGACCGAAGATGAGGACGACCGAGTATGTGGCCAAGACCGCCCACCGCAAGACTGATCAAGCCGCGCCCCTCGGCGCGTGTGTCCTTCCCTCCGCCCGAACGGCAACCTCCATCCCGCAGCGCCGCCAAGAGCCGCCTGTCTCGCCTGGATTGTCAGGACGATCGATCTCCATCGTTGCGGGACACGGGTTCAGCCTGTACTTCTCACTACGGGCTCAAGCTTCAGCTCAGGTTCAGTCGCCAGACGCGAGGATGGTGACCTGCCCCTGAGCCACCTCCGGTCGGCCGAAACGACCTAACCGGTGGTGGTGGGCGCAACGCCGCCCGCGCAGTCGTCACATGGCTCCGGGAGTCCCTAGACCAGCTGGAGAATCGTGGCGTTTCCCATGCCGCCTCCCTCGCACATCGTCTGAAGGCCGTAGCGCGTGCCGCGCCGACGCATCTCGTGCACCAGCGTGGTCATGAGTCGCGCGCCGCTGCACCCGAGCGGGTGGCCGAGGGAGATGGCGCCGCCGTTGACGTTCACCCGGTCCATGTCCGCGCCGAGGGCGCGTCCCCAGGCGAGGGGGACGGAGGCGAAGGCCTCGCTCACCTCGAAGAGGCCGATGTCATCGACGTGGAGGCCAGCGCGCTCGAGCGCCCGCTGCGTGCTGGGGATAGGGCCGGAGAGACCCTCGATGGGGTCGACGCCGGCGAGGGCGAAGGTGTGGAAACGAGCGAGGGGCGTCAGGCCGAGCCGGCCTGCCGCCTCCTCCGAGACGATCAGCACGGCGGCCGCGCCGTCGCTCAGCTGGGACGACGTGGCGGCGGTGAGGCGCCCGTCCTCGCGGAACACCGTCCGGAGGCTGGCGAGGGACTCCATGGTCGTGCCGGGGCGGATGCCCTCGTCCGCGTCGGCTAGCCACTCGTCGCCGTCGCGCGCGGCGCGCACCGGCACGATCTCGTCGCGGAAGCGGCCCGCCTCGGTCGCGGCGGCGGCCCGCTGGTGGGACCTAACCGCGAACGCGTCGAGCTCCTCGCGGGTCAGCTCGAAGCGGTCGGCCATCATCTCGCCGGACTCGCCCTGATCCACGAAGAAGTGCGCGGACATCCCGTACCGCTCGCGGAGCCGCAGTCCGTAGGCCTCCGACGGGTCGGGCACGTTCGCCCACATCGGGACGCGGGTCATCGACTCGACGCCCGCTGCGATGACGACGTCGTACACGCCGGCCATCACGCCCTGCGCGGCGAAGTGGGCGGCCTGCTGGGAGCTGCCGCACTGACGGTCCACGGTCACCGCCGGGACCGTCTCCGGGAAGCCAGCGGCGAGGACGGCGCTGCGGGCGACGTTGGCGCCCTGTTCGCCGACCTGATCGAGACAGCCCACGATGACGTCGTCGATCTCCGCGGGGTCGATCCCGGCGCGCGCCACGACGTCCCTCAGCACCTCGGAGAGCAGATCGGCCGGGTGCCACCCGGCGAGCATCCCCTTGCGGCGGCCGATCGGGGTCCGGACGGCCTCGGCGACGAACGCGGCCGCGCTCATCGGCCAGCTGACTCGGCGTGGCCGGCGAACCGCGGCGGGCGCTTCTCGAAGAAGGCGTCCATCCCCTCACGCTGGTCTTCGGTGGTGAAGGCATACGCAAAACCATCCGCCTCCCGCGCGTAGGGGCCGGGGGATTCTCCGGCGAGCGCGAGGTTGCAGAGCCGCTTCGCCGCGGCGACGGCGCCGCTCGGACGAGAGGCGATCTGGGCGGCGAACATCACCGCCGCGTCGAGCAGTTCGTCGTGGGGATGGACCTGAGAGATCAGCCCGGCGCGCAAAGCTTCATCAGCCCCGACGAGACGTCCGGAGAGAATCAGATCCTTCGCGAAGCCAATGGAGGTGGCCCGGGCGAGGCGCTGCGTGCCGCCCCAGCCGGGGATGACGCCGAGGCTGACCTCGGGCTGGCCGAAACGGGCGGTATCCGCTGCGAGGCGCACGTCGCAGGACAAGGCAATCTCGCAGCCGCCCCCGAGAGCAAAGCCGTTGACCGCGGCGACCACCGGCGTCGCGAGCGACTCGATCATGTTAGTGAGACCCTGGCCGCGTCGTGCGAAGTCGAGGGCTTCGGCCGCGGTCGCCCGGCGCATGTGGCCGATGTCCGCGCCTGCGCAGAATGCCTTGGGTCCTGCCCCTGTCAGGACGATGGCACGCTGGCGTTGATCAGCATCGACCCGTAGCAGCGCTTCGCGAAGGGCGTCGAGCATCGCCGGCGACAGCGCGTTCAGCGCTTCGATCCGGTCGAGGGTCAGCACGGTGACCGCCTCGTAGCGGTCAACGACGATGGACAAGGTGATCTCCGTGATCGAAGTGGGCCGAGCGTCCCGGAGGAACCCGGCGTAGGTTGACATCGGACGTGATGATAGGTGGAATACGCCCCTATGAGCAACGAACAACCTCCGGACCCGCGGGCAGCCCCGCACGGTCAGCGGCGGGCCGAGCAGCCGCGATCGTGGCTCCAGCCGTTCCTCCTGCTCGCGCTCGAGCAATGGCAGAGCCATGGCTATGAGCTGATCCGCCGTATGTCGAACTTCGGCTTCGAGACCCTCGACCGCGGCAGCGTCTATCGCACCCTCCGCCAACTCGAGAAGGATGGTCTGGTGATCTCGGGCTGGGACACGTCAAAGGCGGGCCCCGCTCGTCGCCTCTACTCGCTGACGGACGCCGGGCGCGTGTACCTCGAGACGTGCGCCGCTTCGCTGCGCGGCTATCAGATGATGTTGAACCAGTTCTTCACGCTCTACCCCTGGGCCACTGCAGGAGGCGTCGGCGAGTCCGACTCCCCCTCGCCCGGCGAGGAGGGCGACCCGACCAATGGGAACGGAAACGGCCGAACGAACGGAGCCGCGGCGATGCATGAGGCCGAGAACAAGTCCACTCCCGCGCGGAGGGTGCGGTGACGTCGGGTGCCCATAGCGGCTCTTGGTCGCCTACCGAGACCTACGCAACGCTTATGGAGCTCTGGAGCAGCGCGCTCGGGGAGGCGGGGGGTACGGAGGCGTTCGCGGCGACGTCGGAACGGTTCCTGTCCGCTTTCGTAGATCAGCAGACGGCACGCGCCGATCTCATGGAACGCTGGGCGGCTGCTATGCAGGAAATGGCCGGGACCGAGACCTTCGCCGCCGCCTCGGGCCAGTTGCTCGCGCTCTACGCGCAGCAGCAGCAGGCGCTTCGCGCCGCGTCGAGGGCGACCGCAGAGGCTCTCCAAATCGCGACCACCGAGGATCTGGCAGCCACGTCTGAGCTCGTGATCAACGTCGAACGTAAGGTCGATGAGATCGCCGACGGGATCGCGACGCTCGAGACGACGCTCAGTGCACACGGGGCATCCGTGGCAGCCCGCCTTGAGACCCTCGAGGGCGTTGTTGGCCAGTTGCTTGCCACCCCCGCGCCGGCCTCCGCTGAGCCGGACTTCTCGCCGCCCGCGGCGTCGAAGCGTCCCGCCGCGGGGAAGCCCGCCGCACGGGCCACGGCGAAGCCCGCCGCGCCCTCGCCGAAGCGCACCGCCCGCCGCCGCACCCCGCCGCCCGGCGAGGGCTAGGCCCGGATGGCCGTGGAGGCCGCCGCGCCGGCTCACCACGCGCCGGTCGCCGTGCCCACGGGGACGACCCCGCGGGACGTCGTCTGGACGCGCAACAAGACGACCCTGTACCGCTACCGCCCGCTCGCGCCGCGGGCCCACTCGACGCCGGTGCTGCTGGTCTACGCGCTCATCAACCGGCCCTACATCCTGGACCTGCGGCCCGACAACAGCTTCGTCCGCCACCTGCTGGGCCAGGGCTACGACGTGTTCCTCCTCGACTGGGGGCGGCCGGGCGCGGAGGACCGCGGCACCACGTTCGACGAGCTCATCGGCGAGCACCTCCCGAAGGCCGTCGAGCGGATGGGGCGCGCCGGCGCGGGGGACGACTACAGCCTGGTCGGCTACTGCATGGGCGGGACCATGGGGGCGATCCACGCCGCCCTGCACCCCGACGGGCTCCGCAACCTGGTCGCCCTGACCACGCCGATCGACTTCTCGGTCCCCGGTGCGCACGCGATGTGGGCCGACCCCCGGCACTTCGACGCCGGCGCGCTCGTCGACGCGCTCGGGAACGTGACCGCGTCCCTGGTCGACCTCGGCACCAAGCTCCTGCGGCCGGTCGCCAACTTCGTCGAGGTGCACCTGGCGATGCTCGAGCGCATCGCCGCGGGCCGCGACATGACGCCCTGGCGCGCCATGAACCAGTGGGTCAACGACCCCGTCCCGTTCCCGGGCGCCGCGTTCGTGCAGTGGATCGAGCTCTTCTACCAGCAGAACCTGCTGGCGCGCGACCGCCTGCGCATCGGTGGGCGCGACGTCCGCCTCGGCGAGATCGTCGTCCCCGTGCTCGCGGTCGCGGGCGAGAAGGACCACATCGTCCCGCCCGCGATGGCCCGCCCGCTGGTCGACCTCGTCGGCAGCGCCGACCGCGAGTACGAGGAGCTCCCGGCGGGCCACGTCGGTCTCCTCGCCGGATCCGGCGCCCGCGACATGCTCTGGCCGCGGATCACCGACTGGCTGGACGCCCGCTCCGACTGACACGCCCGCGCGCCCGCGCATCCGCGGGGGCGCCGATCCCGGAGGTTCACCCCTTGCCCGACGCGTTCCCGACCTACGGTCCCGGCCTGACGATCGACCAGCTCGCCGTGGGCGACAGCGCCCAGATCGAGCGCACCTTCACGCAGGACGACATCGACGCGTTCGCGCGGGTCTCGGGCGACGACAACCCCGCGCACGTCGACGCCGCCTGGGCCGAGGCCTCGATGTTCGGGGGGCGGGTGGTGCACGGGGTCCTCACCGCGGGTCTCATCTCGGCGGTGCTGGGCACCAAGCTGCCCGGGCCGGGCGCGATCTACATGTCGCAGACGCTCAAGTGGCTGGCGCCGGTGAAGCCCGGCGAGGCCCTGACCGCCACCGTCACGGTCCGGGAGATCGTCGCCGAGAAGAAGCGCATCGTGCTGGACACGGTCGTCACCCGCGGTGAGGACGTCGTGCTGACCGGCGAGGCCCTCGTCATGCCGCAGCGGGGTGGCGCGTGATCCGGCGGATGGCGGTGCTGGGCGCGGGCGTGATGGGCAGCGAGATCGCTCAGGCCGCCGCCGCCGGCGGCGTCGACGTGGTGCTCTTCGACTCCGACCCGGCGGCGCTCGAGCGGGGGATGGCCCACGTGGCGTCCATCGGCGCGCGGCGCGTGGCCCGCGGGCGCATGACCGAGGACGAGGCGCAGGCGATCCTGGCGCGCGTCGTCACCGCGACCGACGACGCGGCGCTCGCCGACTGCGATCTGGCGATCGAGGCCGTGCCCGAGATCATGGACGTCAAGCGCCAGGTGTTCCGCCGCCTGGACGCCGCGCTGCCCGGGCACGCCCTCCTGGCCTCGAACACCTCGGGGCTCTCGATCAGCGAGATGGCGGCCGAGACCGGCCGCCCCGAGCTCGTGGTGGGCCTCCACTTCTTCAACCCGGCGAGCGTGATGAAGCTCGTGGAGGTGATCCGCGGCGCGACCACCAGCGACGCCACGATGGCCGCCGCCGAGACGCTCGCGTCGTCCCTCGGCAAGGTGCCGGTCCGCGTGCGCGAGTGCCCGGGGTTCCTGGTCAACCGGGTCCTGGTGCGCGCGCTCGCCGAGGCGTACCGGCGCGCGGCGGAGCTCGGCGCCGACATGGAGGCGGCCGACGCCGCCACGGTGGCCGGCGGGCCGGCGCCGATGGGGCCCTTCGCGCTCGGCGACCTGATCGGCCTGGACACGCTGGGCCACATCCAGCGCGACCTCAGCGAGGCGTACGGCGACCGCTTCGACGACGCCGGCGAGATCGCCCGGCGGGTCGATGCCGGGCGCCTCGGCGCCAAGTCCGGCGCCGGCTTCTTCGACGGCGCCGCGCCCCAGGCCGAGCCGGACGACGCGGGCCGGGAGGTGGCGCAGCGCTACTACGCCGCCGCCCTGGACGAGGCCCGCCGCTGCATCGACGAGGACGTGGCCGCCGCCGGCGACGTCGACACCGCCATGCGCCACGGTTGCGGATGGAGCGCCGGCCCGCTGGAGTGGGCCGCGAGCGACGAGGGGAGGACCCCGTGACCCCACCGAGGAAGAAGGCGGAGGAGCCGGCCCCCGAGCCCCGGCCCGAGCCCGAGACGGACGCGTTCGCGTCGTTCGGCGCCCTCGACCCACTCGGCGTCGCCGAGGCGTGGAGCGCGGCCGCCTCCGCGGCCCTCGCCAACCCGCAGGGCGTCGGCGAGGCCTGGGAGCGCTACTGGAGCGGGATGCTCGAGGCGACGTCCGCGGTGGTGGACCGCGCCGGCGGCGAGGAGAACGCGGGCCCGGTCCAGCCGGGGCGCAAGGACCGCCGGTTCCGCGACCCCGCGTGGACGGAGAACCCCGCCTTCTTCGGGATCCTCCAGGCCTACCTGCTGGCCGGCCGCCTGGTGGCCGACCTGCGCGACGCGTCGGTGGCGGACCCCGTCACCGACGAGCGGCTGGGCTTCGTGAGCGACGCGGTCATGGACGCTCTCGCCCCGACCAACCTGTTCTGGACCAACCCGGCGGCGATCAAGCGCGCCCTCGACACCGGCGGCGCCAGCCTGGCCCGCGGGATGAGGACGTTCGCCGACGACCTGGCCAACAACAAGGGCATGCCGCGCCAGATCGATCCCGACGCGTTCGCCGTCGGCCGCGACCTGGCCGTCACCCCGGGGAAGGTCGTGCACCGCAACGACCTGATGGAGCTGATCCAGTACGCCCCGGCCACGGAGACCGTGCACGCGACGCCGCTCCTCATGAGCCCGCCGTGGATCAACAAGTACTACATCATGGACCTCGCGCCCGGGCGCAGCTTCGTGCAGTGGGCGGTCGAGCACGGCCACACCGTGTTCGCGATCAGCTACCACAACCCCGACGCGGCGGACCGCGACGTCCGGCTTGACGACTACCTCCTGAGCGGCCCGATCGCGGCCCTCGACGTCATCCGCGACATCACCGGCGCGGAGCGGGCCAACATCGTCGGGCTCTGCCTCGGCGGGACCCTCACGGCGGCGCTCGAGGCGTACCTCGCGGCGCGCGGCGAGGACCGGATCGCGTCCACCACCCTGCTCAACACCCTGGTGGACTTCAGCAAGCCCGGGCGGCTGGGCGCGTTCACCGACCAGGCCTCCGTGGAGCGGCTGGAGAAGCGCATGGCCGAGCGCGGCTACCTCGAGGCCGCCGAGATGATGGGCATGTTCACGTTCATGCGCTCGAACGACCTGGTCTGGAACTACGCGGTCAACAACTGGCTCATGGGGGACGACCCGGCGCCGTTCGACATCCTGGCCTGGAACGGCGACAGCACGCGGATGCCCGCGAACATGCACTCGTTCTACCTGCGCTCCTGCTACCTCGGCAACGAGCTGTCTGGCGGCACGATGGAGCTCGCCGGCACGCGCCTCGACCTCGGGTCGGTCCGCGGCGACCACTACGTCGTGGGGGCCATCGAGGACCACATCGCCCCGTGGGAGGGCAGCTACCTCACCACGCAGGTGCTCCCGAACGCGGACGTCCGCTACGTCCTCAGCTCGGCCGGGCACATCGCGGGGATCGTCAACCCGCCCAGCCCCAAGGCCTGGTTCCGCACCGGGGACCCCACCCCGGCGGACTCCGCGGAGTGGTTCGCCGCGTCGGCCCTCCACGAGGGCTCGTGGTGGGAGGACTGGGCCGAGTGGATCGGCGCCCGCTCCGGCGACATGGTCGCGCCCCCGAAGATGGGGAGCCGCGCGCACACGCCCGTCGGGGACGCCCCCGGGACCTACGTACTGGAGAAGTGAGCGGGCGCGCCGCCCGGAGGGTCAGGTCCCGACCGCTGCTTGCCGAAGTACGCAGTGCGTAGTATAGTACGCACCAGTCAGGGAACACCCTCTCGCCCCAGGAGGCGCCAGATGCCCTCTCCCGCCATCGAGTACGCGACGACCGCCCAGGAGAAGACCCTCTCCGCCATCACCCAGAGCCAGGCCGCCGTCATCGACGCGGTCGACACGTGGGCGAAGGCCGTCGAGGGCGCGGTGCAGGACCTGCCGGCCATCCCGGTCGCCAGCTCCCTCCCGACCGCCAAGGAGATCGTCGCCGTCCAGTTCGACTTCGCCGGCAAGGTGCTGGCCGCCCAGCGCGACTTCGCCGAGAAGCTCGTCGCCGCCACGGCCCCCGCGATCAAGACCACCCCGGTCGAGGTCCCGGTCTCGGCGAAGGCGTAGCAGCCCTCCCGCGCCTCCCGGAATGGCGCAGGATCCCTGGAGCGGGCAGGTCGAGGCGCTCGGCCAGCTCATCCACGCCCAACGCAAGCTCGCGAAGCTCTCGCTCCGCGAGCTTGCGGCCATGAGTGACATCTCCAACGCGTATCTGAGCCAGCTCGAGCGCGGCCTGCACCAGCCGTCCATGAGGGTGGTGACGCAGGTCGCGCGGGCGCTCGGCATCCCGGCGGAGACGCTGCTGGCCCAGGCCGGGCTGCTGGCCGACGCGCCGGCGCCCGGCGCGGGGGCCGCCGCCGGCATGGCGGAGGAGGCCATCCGCGCCGACCCGGGCCTCACCGCGGCCCAGCGGGAGGCGCTCCTCGCCGTGCTGCGGAGCTTCGCCCCCGAGTAGCCCGCGCGGCCCCGTGACGGGGCCGGCCGGCGTCAGTTGAAGGCGTCCCGCACGTCGTCGACCGTGGTGGTGTGCGCCCGGCCGGCGCCGCCGTCGGTGGCCGCCGCGACCGCCCCCTCGTCGCCGGCGTCCCCCTCCTCGCGGACGATGATCCGGGGGTCGATCCAAAGAACCGCGTAGCCCGCCACCGCGCCCGCCCCGAACCCCGGGGCGAAGATCCGCATCCGCCGGTCGATGACGCCCTCGACCACGGCGTCGTAGATGGCGATCGGGATGCTCGCCGCCGAGACGTTGCCGACGCGGTCGATGTTGAAGTAGAGGCTGTCCTCGGGGATCCCGGCCTGGCCGGCGAGGTCGACGACCATCGTCCGGTTGGCCTGGTGCGGCACGACCAGGTCGATCGCGTCGACCAGCGCCCCGTCCCCCCCGGCCGGGTGCGGCAGCTCACGCAGCTCGCCCATCATCTGGACCAGGTAGCGCTCGACCAGCGCCTTCACCTCCGGCCCCCACACGGTGACGTCGTTGTCGAACTCGGGGTTGGGCCAGATGATCGAGTTCACCTGGCTGGCGGGCCCGCTCGCGTACGTCTGGACCACCTCGACGTCGCCGGCCTCGCCCTCGCCGGCCGGAGCGATGACCATCGCCGACGCCCCGTCTCCGAAGATCATCCGCGACGGGCGGACGCTCCCGATCTTGTCCGAGAACTTCTCCGCGCACACCAGCAGAACCGGGCGGCGGATGTCCTGGAGCAGCCGCACCGCCTCGCCGATCCCGTACGGGAACCCCGCGCAGGCGGCCACGAGGTCGAAGGACACGTGGGTCTGGAAGATCCCGAGCTGGCCGGAGATCCAGGTCGCCACCGACGGCAGCAGCCGGGTGCTGGTGCACGAGCAGAAGATGACCGCGCCGATCTCCTCGGGGCTGCGGCCCGACCCCTCGAGGGCCCGGACGGCGGCGTGCAGGGCGAGCTCGTCGAGGTCGTGCTCCGTGTAGATGCGCGACTCGATGCCCGTCTTCTCGCGGATGTCGTCCGCGGTCATGTGCGACCAGCTGAACGCCGTGTTCCTTATGAGGTCCTCGTTCTCGCAGATCCGCTCGCCCTTGTTCACCGCGAGCGACTCGATCGCCGGCTTCACCGCGAAGCGCTCGGCCACCACCACCGGCGGCACCGGCGCCTCCGGCGGGGTCGCCCGCTCGGGCGGCCCCGACCGCGGGCGCACCCGGGCCCGCGACGTCCGCTCGCGGCGGATGAACTCGCTCACCTCGCGGTTGCGCGGGTGGAAGACGACCACGAACTCGTCGGGGTCGATCTGGCGCAGCGGCTTCAGCCGCATCGCCCCGCGGTCCCAGGGATACTGGTTGTGCATCACCATGGCCATGCGCATCAGGGCCTCGAGCTCGGGGTGCTCCTCCGAGCAGTCGAGGATCTCGTCGTAGCCGTAGACCGGGTAGTCGGGGTCGTACGTGGCCAGGCAGTACGTGCGCGCGAGGTCGTCGGCGGCCAGCACCTCCTGCACCGTCAGCTTGATCGCCGAGAGCTCCGACGCGTGGTGCAGCTTGTTGCGGTACACGTCGAAGAGCACCGCGTGGATGCGGTCCTCGGCCTCCTCGTCGAAGGCCGCCGGCAGCGTCGGGTAGCAGGCGGCGACGGCCTCCACCTTGCGGTCGCCGTCCTTCCAGGGCTCGAGGATCGGGAGGTACATGTCGTCGCGGGTGCGCGGCACGTCCCGCCAGCGGGTGGGTCGCTTCTCGTACATCGTCATGGCGTACCGGTTGGCCCAGAACAGGTTCAGCGCTAGGTCGCGGAGCAGGTGGAACCGGCTCGCGTAGCCCCCGTCGGTGGCCTTGGCCATGATTTCCTCGCCCGTCGGGGCCTTGGCCTCGAAGTCGCGGCGCACCACGGCCGACAGCTGGTCCTCGGTCTCGATCGCGGTGAAGTCGAGGTCGGCGAGGAAGTTCGACGGGAAGACGAGGCGCCCGTGCCGGTTGATGACGAACGGCTTTCCCAACGTACGCTCCCGCGATCCAAATGACGCTCGGAGCTTGACGCTAGCCGAGGATCTCGGGACACGGTAGGGACGCAGACGCCCTAGGTGGCGCGCGCCAAGTAGCGGGGGTGCGGGGCGCCGGTTAGCGTCGCGTCGGTGGACGCACGGATCGCGATCGTCAACAGGGGAGAGCCGGCCCGTCGGCTGATCCACGCCGCGCGTGAGCTCAACCACGAGCGGGGCTGGGCCCTGCGAACCGTGGCGCTCCACACCGCCGAGGAGGCGCACGCGACGTTCGTCCGCGAGGCAGACGAGGGCGTGATCATCGGCCGCGGATCCGCCGGCAACCCCTACATCGACCACGCGGGGCTGGAGCATGCTCTGCGCGCGTGCGGAGCCGACTTCGCCTGGGTCGGCTGGGGCTTCGTCGCCGAGGACCCCGCGTTCGCCGAACTGTGCGAACGCATCGGCGTCACGTTCATCGGGCCTCCGCCCGACGCGATGCGCCGGCTGGGCGACAAGATCGCCGCCAAGCTGCTGGCGGAGGAGGTCGGCGTCCCCGTGGCGCAGTGGAGCCGCGGGCCGGTGACCACCGACGAGGAGGCGTTCGCCCACGCCGGGGCCATCGGCTTCCCGCTCATGATCAAGGCCGCGGCAGGCGGCGGCGGCCGCGGGATCCGGATCGTCGAGGACGCGGCGGAGCTCCCGTCGGCCCTCCAGCGGGCCCGCGACGAGGCGCTGCGGTCGTTCGGCGACGCGAGCGTCCTCATGGAGCGCCTGGTGCGCGGCGCGCGCCACGTCGAGGTGCAGGCGGTCGCCGACGGGCAGGGCGGCGGCTGGGCCATCGGGGTGCGCGACTGCTCGGTCCAGCGGCGCAGCCAGAAGCTCATCGAGGAGTCGGCGTCGCCGGTGCTCCCGCCGGACCTGGAGGAGACACTGCGCCGCTCGTCCGTGGAGCTCCTGCTCGCGTCGGGCTACCGCAACGTCGCGACCGTCGAGTTCCTCTACCAGCCGGCGGAGCGGGCCCTCGCGTTCCTGGAGGTCAACACCCGCCTGCAGGTGGAGCACCCCGTCACGGAGGAGACCACCGGGCTCGACCTGGTCAAGCTGCAGCTCTACATCGCCACGGGTGGACGCCTCGAGGGCGAGCCGCCCCCGGCCCGCGGCCACGCCGTGGAGGCCCGGGTCAACGCCGAGGACGCCGAGCGCGGGTTCGCCCCGGCGCCGGGCACGGTCGATATGCTGAGCCTGCCGACGGGGCCGGGGATCCGCGTCGACACGGGGATCTCCGAGGGCGACGCCATCCCGCCCGAGTACGACTCGATGATCGCGAAGGTCATCGCGTGGGGCTCCGATCGGCGCGAGGCGCTCGCCCGGCTGCGACGCGCGCTGGAGGAGATGCGCGTCGTGGTGCGCGGCGGCGCCACCAACCGCGCCTTCCTCATCGACCTGCTGGGCCGCGACGAGGTCCTGGACGGCACGGCCGACACCGGCTGGCTCGACCGCCTCGCCGCCGAGGGCGGGCTGCTGACGGACCGCAACGCGGACGTCGCCATCATCGCCGCCGCGATCGACGCCGACGCGGCCGAGGAGACCATCGAGCGGGGCCGCTTCTACGCGTCGGCGCGCCGCGGCCGGCCCAAGACGAGCCACGACGTCCAGCGGACGATGGAGCTGCGCCACCGCGGCGAGGGCTACCGCCTGACGGTCGCCCGCACCGCCCCGGGGCGCTACCGCGTGACCGTCCCGGAGGGGCCGGTCGAGGTGGAGGTGGAGCGCCTCGGCCGCTTCGAGTCGCGCCTCCGGGTCAACGGCCGCGAGCACCGGGTCGTCTCGGTCACGCACCCGCCCGACCACCTGCTGGAGGTCGACGGCGTCGCCCATCGCGTCTCGCGCGACGAGGGCGGGCTGGTGCGCGCCCCCGCGCCGTCGCTCGTGGTGGCGGTCACGGCGGCCGTGGGGGACACGGTGGCGGCGGGGGCGCCCGTCGTGGTGCTCGAGAGCATGAAGATGGAAACCACCGTCACCGCGCCGTTCGACGGGCTCGTCACCGAGATCCTCGTGGCCGGCAACGTGCAGGTCGACGCCGGCGCCCCCCTGCTGCGGGTCGAGGCGTCGGCCGAGACGGAGGGCGGCGACGGCGCAGGCGACCGAGTGGCGTTCGACGTCGCGGACGCCGGCGGCGACGACGATCCACGCGACCGGGCGGCGGAGATCCTCGACGCGATCCGCGCGCTGCTGCTGGGCTACGACGTGAGCGCCGCCGAAGCCCGCGAGCTCGTGGTGCGGCTTGAGCAGGTGCGCGCCGCGCTGCCACCCGACGACCCGGCCCTGCTCGCCGGCGAGTTGGGCGCCCTCGGGGTGTTCGCCGACATGGCCGAGCTCTCGCGGGCGCGGCCGCCCGCGGGCGAGGAGGAGAGAGAGGAGACGGTCCACAGCCCGCGCGAGCACTTTCACGGCTACCTGCGCTCGCTCGACGCTGACCGCGAGGGCATACCTCAGGCGCTCCAGCGCTCGCTGGAACGGGCGCTGCGCCACTACGGCATCGACGGCCTGGAGCGCACCCACGAACTGGCCGAGGCCGCCTACCGGATGTTCCTGGCCCAAGAGCGCGTCAACGAGCAGTTCCCGGCGGTGGCGGGCCTGCTCGACGGCCGCCTCCACGACGCAGACACCCTGCCGGCGCCCCAGCGCAAGGCACTGCGCGAGACCCTCGATCGGCTGGTCGCCGCTACCGAGCTACGGCACCCGCGGATCGGCGAGCTGGCGCGGAGCGCCCGCTACGCCGCCTTCGACCGGCCCCTCATCACCGCGGCCCGCGAGCGGGTGCACCGGCGCGTGCGCGACCAGCTGACCCAGATCGCGGCGGCGCCCGGCGATCCCGGCGCTGCGGCGCTGGTGGACGCGGTGGTCGCGACCTCGCAGCCGCTGCTGCCGATCCTGGCGGAGCGGACCGCCGGCGGGATCGCGCTCGGCGAGCCGATGCTCGAGATCCTCACCCGGCGGTACTACAAGATCCGCGAACTCCGCGACCTGCGGATCGTGCGACGCGACGGCCGCGACCTGGCGTGCGCCGTCTACAGCCGCACGGGCCGGGACGTCCGCCTGGTCACGTCGCTCGGCCGCCTGGACGACCTGAGCGCGGTGCTCGCCGCCGTCGGCGGCTACCTGGACGAGCCGACGGAGGCCGACGGGAGCGTCGTCGACCTTTACCTCACGGGAGACGCGCCCTCCGACCCCGACGCCCTCGCCGCCTGCATCGAGCAGCGGATCGCGGCCGCCGACCTGCCCGACACGCTGCGCCGCCTGGCCGTCGCGGTCGCCTACCCCGGCGGCGCGACCGCCCAGTTCACGTTCCGGCCCGGCGAGCGGGGCCTCCTGGCCGAGGAGCGGGTGGTGCGCGGACTGCACCCCATGATCGCCCGCCGACTCCGGTTCTGGCGCCTGTCGGCCTTCGACGTCGAGCGGGCGCCGGCGGCCGACGAGGACACCTACCTCTTCCACTGCACCGCGCCCGGCAACCCGAAGGACGAGCGCTTCATGGCCTTGGCGGAGGTGCGCGACCTGACGCCCCTGCGGACGGCCGACGGGGCGCTCGTCGCGCTGCCCGAGGTGGAGCACATTCTGGCGGGCTGTCTGGAGGGGATCCGGCGGTGCCAAGCTGTCCGGCCCGCGCGCGGCCGCCCCGAGGCGAACCGGGTACTGCTGTACATCTGGCCGACGGTCGACGTGCCGCTCCATGAGCTGACCGCCACCGCCGGGCGGCTGGCGCCAATGACGGTGGGGCTGGGCCTGGAGGAGGTGCTCCTCTGCTTCTCCAGCGCGGACGGGGCCGACGGCGCGATTCAGGAGATGGCATTGCGGCTGGCGTACCAGCCGGGCGCCGGCGTCTCGGTGCGCCTCACCGACGCGCCCACCGAGCCGCTCACGCCGGCCGGCGACTACGCGGCGCGGGTGCAGGCGGCCCGCCGCCGCGGCACCGTTTACCCGTACGAGCTCACCCGCATCCTGGCGGGCGCCGACGGCCACTTCGCGGAGCACGACCTGGACGACGATGGCGGCCTCGTGCCGGTCGACCGCGACCCCGGCGGCAACCGTGCGGGCATTGTCGTGGGCGTAGTGCGCACCGCCACCGACAAGCACCCCGAGGGCGTGATGCGCGTGGCGCTGCTCGGCGACCCGACGCGGTCGCTGGGCTCGGTCTCGGAGCCAGAGTGCAGCCGGATCCTGGCGGCGCTCGACCTGGCCGACGAGTTGGGCGTCCCCGTGGAGTGGTTCGCGATCTCTTCTGGCGCAAAGATCTCGCGCGACAGCGGCACCGAGAATATGGACTGGGTTTCGCGCGTCCTGCGGCGGCTGATCACGTTCACCCAGGACGGAGGCGAGGTGAACATCGTGGTGGCGGGCATCAACGTCGGCGCCCAGCCGTACTGGAACGCCGAGGCCACGATGCTGATGCACACCCGAGGCATCCTGGTGATGACGCCCGACAGCGCGATGGTGCTCACCGGCAAGCAGGCCCTCGACTACTCCGGCGGGGTGTCCGCCGAGGACAACTTCGGAATCGGCGGTTACGACCGGATCATGGGGCCCAACGGGCAGGCGCAGTACTGGGCCCCCGACCTCGCCGGCGCGCGAGACGTGCTGATGGCCCACTACGCCCATAGCTACGTCGCGCCGGGCGAGGCGGGCCCGCGCCGGACCCCGACTGACGACCCGGTCGAGCGCGACGTTCGAGACGCCTCGCACGCTGGCCCCGGCACCACCTTCACGACGGTCGGAGAGATCTTCTCCTCCGACGCCAACCCCGAGCGCAAGAAGGCCTTCGACGTGCGTTCCCTCATGAACGCGGTGATCGACCAGGACCACCCGCCCCTGGAACGGTGGGCGACGATGGCCGACGCCGAGACCGCCGTGGTCTATGACGCCCACCTCGGGGGCATCCCGTCGTCGGTGATCGGGATCGAGTCCCGCCCCATCCAGCGCCACCGCTTCCTGCCCGCCGACGGGCCGGACCAGTGGACGGCCGGCACCCTCTTCCCGCTGTCGTCCAAGAAGGTGGCGCGCGCACTGAACGCCGCCAGCGGCAACCGCCCGGTCGTGGTGCTCGCCAACCTGTCGGGCTTCGACGGCTCACCGGAGTCGCTGCGCAAGGGGCAGCTCGAGTACGGCGCCGAGATCGGCCGCGCCGTCGTGAACTTCGACGGGCCGATCGTGTTCTGCGTCGTCTCGCGGTACCACGGCGGCGCGTTCGTCGTCTTCTCCGCGGCGCTGAACGACCGGATGGAGGTGCTGGCGGTGGAGGGCTCCTACGCGTCCGTCATAGGAGGCGCCCCGGCGGCGGCGGTGGTGTTCGCCGGCGACGTCGCCGCCCGCACCGAGGCCGACCCGCGGGTGGCCGACCTCCAGGCCGCACTGGCCGACGCAAAGGACGCCGACCGGCCGCGCCTGCGGGCCGAGTTGGAAGACGTTCGCGCCGCGGTTCGCTCCGAGAAGCTCGGTCAGGTGGCCGCCGAGTTCGACGGCATTCATAGCGTCGAGCGCGCCCTGAAGGTCGGCTCGGTCCACGCGATCATCCCGGCGGCCGAACTGCGGCCACGGCTAATCGAGGCGCTGGAACGCGGGCTGCGGGACGGAAGCTGACCCCCTCTCGGTGGCGCTTCGGCCGCCGGGCGTGAGACTCGGCGTCATGCCTCCGGCATCGACGGATCGGTTGAACCAATGACGCTCGCTAGCCAGTCGAACCTCCGTCGTGGGCGGGGCCGCACCAAGGCCATGAGCGGGCTCGCGCTGCAGCGCTGACGGTCCGCTCTACAAAGGCGCTCGACACGAGACCGCGGCGCGGCACTGGAGGTCCGCGTCATCGGCGCGACGAGCAATCGGCCCGTGGGACAGACGTGGCATGACGACCACCTGAGCCTCGACCCTGACCCGGCGGGAGACCTGAAGGAACTACACTTGGGGTCCTTCGCGAGGTGCGCCAGCGAGGTTCGAACCTGTGACCTTCAGTTCCTAGCGGGTTGCGTCCCCCAGCGGACGGCCGGGCCCGGCCGTACTTCGACGCGGCGCAGGCGGTGGGAGGAGCTTGCGCATGGCAGGTTGCGCCGTAGTCGTCATGCGGCTTCCTTCGGTGGAGGGTCGAGATCTGCGATGGGTGGGCGCGAGAGCGGCAGCACCATCTCGGCTGAGAGCGGATCGGGTTCTGCACCCCCGCTCGCCTCTTCCGCGGCGACGTCAACGTCAGTCGTGCCTCGGCGGGCCCCCCCTCGCGCGAACAGCGCAACTTCCGCGAGCGCATAGGCCTGGACCGTCGGTGCGGCCCCGCCACCGCTCCCCAGGAAACGCCCCCAGGTCGTGCTGGAAAGCGCCTCGCGCATGCTGTCTCCGGTCCTGAAAGAGATCTCCGCCACGGGGCCGCCCAAGGTGGCGCCAGGCGCGGGCTCCTTCTTCGTCGCGATCCGCATCTCCAAGAGGCCAGCTACGTCCGACAGGCCTCGCGCGGCGGCCCGGATGTCCGGGATACTCGGCCAGTCGGTCGGAGGGAAGAGCACCGTGACCCTGATCACAGTTCGAACTCCTTGATGAAAGTGAGCTGCGTGGAGTCGCTGGTCCCAGCGTCATGAAGATTCGCTTCATGTAGCGTCGAGCCGGCGAATGGAGGCGGGCCGTACCTTGGTGAGGCGCGGCCCTGTGCCGTGGCCCCGGTGTGCGTGGCCGCCGGAACTCGACGGTGGTCACTCACGAACCACCGGGGGCGCGCGCCTGAACCCGGGAGCCCGCTCGGCTCTCATCATCTGGTCCTGTCCCTAGACGTTCCTCGGAGTTGCAGGTCGGTCCAGGTCATCTGCGCCGCGATGCGCCACTCAGAGATTCGCGCCCTCTTGCGCCGTTCAACGCGCCCTTCCGACTCGAGGTGTCTCAGCGCGACGCTCACTCTCTGAGAGGTGGACGGCACGTCGAGGGCTTCGACGATCCGCCAAAGCGGGAGGTAGCCTCCGCGAAACCGGGGATGCCGCATGACCAGAAGGACCCGCTCGTCGAACAGACGGCGCTTGGGATCACGCGCCTTGGAGCTGGGACCAAGCGTCCGCTCCATCAGGGCCCGACACCGAGTCCGGTGGTCGTGATCGCGAAACCGGCAGTCGGCGTGACCCGGACGTCCATCCGATCCGGGTCGCCGGACGAGAGCTCAGCGGAAGGGACCTCCGCGTCCGATCGCAGGGCTTCATCCTTTCCGGCACACACGCGGTCGCAGCGCCGCGCGAGGTGAATGTCAGGCCGCCCTGCGACAGCGCTGGTCGTGGCGCCCGGCTCCGCACCGTCACGTCCCTCGGCGGGCCGAGCGCGTTTGGTTCGTGGCCTTCGCCTAGTGTTCGCGCGGTCGGAGAGGACGGAGGGGATCCTCAAGACGAAGCAGGCGCCGCTTGGTACGCCGACCCTTCGCAGTTCGGCGCCCTGTGCCCTCGCAAGGCAGTGGCTAAGCCTGAGGCCGACGCCGAGTCCGCCGGTCGCCGACGAGTCCACGAAGGACCGGAACAGCAGCCGCGCACGTCCGGGATCGATCCCAGGTCCCGCGTCGCTCACCACGAGGTCAACGCTGCGACCTCGGGGAGCCGCGTTCAGGCGCACCGGCGGCGCGCCGTGGCGCACCGCATTCTGCAGCAGGTTCACGAGGATGCGCTCCGTGAGGAACGGGTCCGCGAGCACCTGCGGGCATCCGGGCTCAACGGTCGTCTCGACATGGGCAACGTGGACGGCGGCACCTGAGGCGGCGATTGCGTCGGCGAGCAGGCGCTCGGGGAGGCAGACCACCCGTCTCGCGCGAAGTTCCCCGGTCTGGAGCAGAGAGACGTCGAGCAGACTCTCGAGAATCTTCTCGAGGCGCAGTGTCTCGGTTAGCAGACCGTCAAGTAGCCGGTCGCGCTCGATCTCTCCGGTGGCCCGACGCAGACCCGCCGCCGCGAGAGTGATCGCCCCTATCGGTGCACGCAACTCGTGCGACAACCCGAGTAGGGATAGTCCAATCGGATCTGCCAAGGTACCACCGTTGCCCTTTTCCCCACTGCCTTCAGTGGAACCCGATCGAGACCGGTTGACGTTGCATCTAGTCGACCGACGCGCAACCCCGACCGCAGCCTCACGTACCCGGGACTCGGGACTCACAGGCCGATCTCCTTGCTGATGATGAGCTGCTGGATCTCGCTGGTGCCCTCGGTGATGGAGGCGAGCTTCGCGTCGCGGTAGTACCGCTCCACCGGGTACTCGACGATGTAGCCGTAGCCGCCGTGGATCTGCACCGCCTCACGGCAGACGTAGTCGGCGACCTCCGCGCTGAAGTACTTCGCCATGGAGGCCTCCTTCACGCACGGCTGGCCCGTCGAGTACAGCCACGCCGCCTTGTACGCGAGGGACCGGGCCGCCTCGATGCGGGTGGCCATGTCGGCGAGCTTGAAGCGGATCGCCTGGAACTTGGAGAGGCTGCGGCCGAACGCCTCCCGCTCGGTGGCGTACTGGCGGGCCGCGTCGAACGCCGCCTGGGCGATCGCCGCGGACTTCACCCCGTGGGAGACGCGGCCGGTGATGAGCGCCTCCATCAGCGCCCCGAACGCCCCCTCCTTGCCGCCGAGGAGGTTCTCCTCCGGGACCTCGCAGTCCTCGAACACCAGCTCGGCGGTGTCGCTTGAGCGGTGCCCCATCTTCTCCAGCTTGCGGGTCACCTCGAAGCCGGGGGTGTCCCGGTCGACGATGAACACGCTGATCCCCTCACCACGCTTCGAGCGGTCGGTGTAGGCGGCGACGAGGCAGTAGTCGCAGATGGTGCCGTTGGTGATGAAGTTCTTGCGGCCGTTCAGGACGTAGCCGCCGTTCTTGCGCTCGGCGCGGGAGGCGAGGCCGGCGGCGTCCGAGCCGGTGTTCGGCTCGGTGATGGCGTAGGCGCCGATGATCTCCCCGGCGATGGAGCGGGGCAGGTACTTCTCGCGCTGCGCGTCGGTCCCGAACTTGTAGATGGGGAAGGCGGCGAGGTCGGCGTGGGCGTTCACCGAGGCGGTGATCCCGGCGCACACCTTCGCCATCTCCTCCACGAAGATGCACTCGGTGATCTTGTCGGCGCCGATGCCGCCGTACTCCTCGGGGAAGACGATGCCGAGCAGCCCGAGCTCGCCGAGCATCGGGAGGATCTCGACGGGGAACTTCTCCGTGCGCTCCGCCTCACCTTCGCCAGATGGTCCGCGAGTTCGCCCAGGGGGAGATCCTCCCGCTGGTCGACCTGCTCCTCCGTGAAGGCGTAGCTCAGCATGCGGCTCCCTCGGGACGGGTGACGATCGGCGCCGCGAGGGGCCGACGGTGGGCGGCGAGCGGGCGGCGGCGGCGACCGCCCGGGAACCGGAGCGCGGTCATCTTCGCCGGCTGCGCTTCGAGCTATCGGCGACGCTAACCTCGAGACCCGGCCTCTGGTGGCTGGCGAGCGGGAGGTCCGGCCGATCCGCTCAAGACCCTCCAAGTGGTGCAGTTGAATGAACCGTTCAGAGTCCAGCGAAAGGTCACGGACTGCCATACGGGACGACCTCGGCACGAAGGGTTGGAGGTACAGCCAGGATACCCTTCACCGAGGGCAGTCGTCACCGATCTGTCCAGGCATCACACATAGGTGCGAACGGTCGGTATGGCTACGCTCGTGCCTGGCAGTTCCGATCAGCGGGACGAGCGGCGGACCGGGCTGGGCGCGAAGGCGAAGACCTGCTCAACCAGTTTGATACGAGACCGTGCGAGACAGTCGGGCTTGGCTTCTGCGGCCCCCCGCCCCCGCCAAAGGCACCGCGACAGGATCGACTCGGATCGCGGTCGTCCGGAGCGCTCTGCGATCACGCCTAGAAGCACCCGAGCGCCATGTTAGCCATAAATCACTCTGGCAAGCCGAAGCGCTCTATCCAACCATGCGGGCGGACATGGCCGATAACAGTGCCTCAAAAGGCAACTCCTTCGTGCGGGCCGCTTGGCTCGTCATGACAGATTTGGCGACAATGCAAGCATCAAGACATCCGCGAGCCTTTGCGGGTTGACTCCTGACGCCAGCGTCCCTTCCATGATGCCGTCGCCCGCGATACTCGCCAAGCGGGCGGTTCGGGGATTAAGGACTGCGTGAGACAGACAACTCTTGAACGAGGTGTCAACCGCAGTGTGGAACATGACGGCTCGGAAGAACGGAGCCTCCGCACCCGTCACCATCAGTTGAAGATCATCCCGCAATGCGGTCTCCAGCCGATCTCGGAGTGCTCTGCGATGGTCGGGCGTCTGGCTCTTCGGCAGGGAAGCCAACGCCGCCAGGACGACCGCCTTAACGTTCGGCCACCGGAGGTAGATGGTTGGCTTACCGACGCCGGCTCGATCTGCGATCGCAGACATCGACACCCCGCTAACGCTGTAGAGTCCGACGAGCTCTCGGGCCACGAGCAAGACTCGCTCGTCGATCGTCGGGTCGCGGGGTCGTCCGCGTCGCCGTGGTCTGGTCAAGGATCAGTCTCCGCCCGAGACTGACGAGCGCGCCAGGGAGAGGTTCGCCGCATGACGCGACGACGCGACCAGGGACTTCCTCGTCATGTTGGGCAACTGGAGTCAGATCCCGATCGATCGGTACTCTTCAGTCACCCATGATGGAGACTCGAACCATCTGCCTCAAGAACGTCAGACAGCAGGTCGAAAAGTATCCACCGACACGAGCGCATTCTTCTCTTCGTGGTAGTGGTGGGCGCAGGGCCGAAAGGGGGCAAGTTCTCGGGTTCTTGCCTTCGCAGACCGCAGTTGGGCGCGGGATAGACCCTGCAACTTGAACGGTCTGATCGGGTACGCTAGATAGTCTCGACAGAGGCCAGCACGATTTCGGGATCGAAACGTGCCTGGCCTTGACTAACGACCGTGAGGATGCGACAAGTGAGTCGATGGCTGTCGTCCGGAGCCCGCTTGACTGGGACCAACCTGATGAGAGCCGCGGTCTGCGTTTACCGCGCCGAGGACCTCAGCTCTTGCGCGCACTACCTCGGACCCGTGCGTAATGCACTCGAGCGACGGAGGGCCTCCATCTTTCATCGTTTGACCACTTGAGCGACGGGCACACGCTTGATCCCGGCTCTGGGGAAGGTGCCTCGGGTACGAGCCTCCTGCGAGGCATCGCACCGGGGATCGAAGGCGGCTCGATTCGCTTGAGTAACGCGCAAGTCGGCTATGCGCTTGCTGGTGACATCGGAGCGCAGAACGCACATGACATCCACGACCGACTCGTCGAGTTCGCCTGTTCGGTTCACCATGAACTTGTACTTGACCTTTCGCGCGTCGGCCATCTCGACTCGACGGGTCTTCGAATGCTGCTCGCCGTGCGGGATGAAGTTGGTGGACTGAGTCAAGAATTCAGGGTCGTAGCGCCCTCGCCGTCGGTTCGGCGTCTCTTGAGCCTCAGTGGGCTTCTGGGCGGCCCGCTGCTAGAGGACGGAGTTTGAGGCTCCGCCGTTGGGCTCGAGACCCGGCAGTAGAGGGGTTGGAGGGAGGGGTCGCGGATCGGGGAGTAGGGCCGATGCGAAGGGCCTGACCAAGCGCGCGGCGAGTCCTTGCAGTGCTTGCGAGCACAGTCACCGCAGGCCACACCTCATTGGGCAAGAGGCCCGTCCTCAGGTCATCTAGGTACGCCCACAACTTGACGCCTTCTTAGCGCGGAAAAGCTGAGCCGCGCCGCAAAACCCTGAGTCTCGGGAGCGCGCAGCTGAAATCGCCCTTTGCGTGGCGAGCGGTGGCCTGCTCGGGAGGTCGCCCTGATAGGGTTTACCAGATCTCGACGACGGTTAGGCGCGTCCAGGAATGCTTTCGGGCTGGCCCTCCGCATCCACCTTTCGCCATTCGAGCTGACCGGGCCTCCCCCGCCGCGCAACGATGCCCCGGCGTTCCAAGCGATGGAGAACTGCGACCACCAAGCGTGAAGTTGCGGGCTCTCCCAGGGCTTCCACTATGCGCCAGACTGGGAGGGACTGACCTCGGTAGCGGGGATGGCCTAGTGCTTGGAGAACACGCTCCTCACGAAGCGCTGCGGATGCAACGACACTGCCGGATTGGAGGGCGGCCATCTCGTGCTCGTCTCGGTCGAGTGCGGGAGGGGTGCGAGGGATTCTAGGGAAGATGCTGCGCCGCAGAGGCCTGAGTCTTTCGGCCTGTTCGGGTATGCTCCTCGGTTCCGGCCGAGAAATGGGCGGGCGACTCCTCGGGAGCAACAGGATGCCATCAGTGCACGTGGCGAGCCCTCACCTTGACCAATGGTCCGACCTCGCTGTCGCTTGGTGCCGAGCGTGGTCATCGCTGGCGAATATCTGGCTCGGCGGCGCTGCTTTAGCACCGCCAATGGACGGCTCGTCACCTCAGGCGGGGTTCCCCCGCTACCGCGCTCATCTCCGCGGCCGGACGACGCTCCAGATGGATGTCGGCGACGCTGCGAGCGCTACCCGACGCATCACGCGACAGGATATCGACATGTTCGCGAGCATTGCCGGCGTGGACGATGACCACCCTCAAAGCGAAGGAGGGGCTCAATCGTTACGGGAGCGGGGAGGGCGTGCGGCCCACGGCATGCTCCTGGCTGGACTGATCTCGGGAGTCATCGGCACGCTGCTCCCCGGCCCTGGGTCCGAGTATCTGTCCCAAACGCTCCGATGGGTTGCACCAGTGCGTCCCGGTGATGCGCTCAACGTCACGGTGACCGTAACCCACATCGCGGCTGCGACGGACTGGGTCACGCTCGAAACCTTGGTCACCAGGGCTGGCGACCCTGTCCTCGTGGGTGAAGCGGTTGTGAAGGCTCCGCCGCGCGACGCTCGGGAGCCGCGATATGCGCCAGTCCGAGTTCGCCCAATCCGTCCGGGGTCGGAACCACGAGTGGCGCGACAGCACGTCGGGTGAATGTGCCCTCTACAAGTCGCGAGAGGGCTCCGGGGTCGGACGCGCGACCGAGTATTTTGAGGGACGCGCCAGCCGGCGGTCCCAACAGGCGAGTATTGACGCGCTGTCTTCCGCCCGCTCCGGCCCTCCCTCGAGGAGACCGACGGCCGTCTCACTTTCCGTGGCCGTGTCGACTTCCGAGGGCCCGCCGGGGGTTTGCCTGAGGTCATTGCACTTCCCGCGGGGTCGTTACGTGGTGGGGTGTCCTAGGTGGCCTTCAACTAGGCCGTCGGGCGTGGCTGAGCCCGGGAATGACCGGAAGGCGTGGTGTGCCAGCACGCCTTCCGGCCCCCAGTGGGCGGTCTCCTGCGCGACCCGAAGGCCGTGGGGACCGGCCCAGCCCGGCGCGCACGAGGCGCGTCGGACGGATGAAAAGCTTGTCAGCCTCGCCCCCGCGGCGAGGGAGTCAGCTGCAACGACGCTTTATTCGCCTGGCCTGAGCCGGGCCGGGGCGCGGAGAGAGCGCATCTCGACCGTCCATCCTCCAGAATCAGGTCAGCGAATACCCGAACGGGGTGGATCGCATGCGCCCGACATTCTTGCCGGGCCGACGGTGCTGGTAGGCCACCTGCCCCACCAGCACCGTGGTTGTCACCCTCCGGACCGGCCTAGGACCAGTCGGTCTCTCCTGACCAGGTGCGACTGGCCAGGTCGAACTCACCGGTGAGCTGCCCCTTCCTACCGTCCGTCAGAATCATCTCGCCGGTCGTGGTCCAGTGGCCGCTCTCCGCATCCTTGTGCGAGTTGCCCGAGCCACTGCCGCCGACCCCATTGCCGTCCTTGGGGAAAGATGCGCCCTTCCACGTCCACGGCCCCGAGTCCTGGCCGGCCTTCGCGGTGGCCCTGCTTCTGTCGATGGTCGGATGACGACTCACCAAGGTGCGCCGTCGATAGGATCGTACGTCGCGGCGACCCATAGAGCTACCCGTGCTCTCAAGAATTTCTGCCATATTTGCAGGTGTTTTCTGCGTACGCCGTATACCGTACGGCGTATCTTGGGTCAGTACGTCGTACGGTATACGGCGTACAGTCCCGCCTCGGCGGCCGCGCGCCTGTGTTCCACCGCCGCCGGGCCCCGCTTCGACACGAGTCCGCGCTCGTGGAGCCCTACGTGCGGCAGAAGGGATTTCGACGATCGCCCATACCCCGGCAACTCTCGGCTCCAGGATGGGGTGATGGCGCCTCACGTCATCGCGGTCGCATGGGACCCACTATTTAAGACTAGGTACCGATGACCGATTTGGCTTCCCAGTCTACATGCGGCGTGCCCCCACGCGTGGCTGGCGGTAGGCGTGGCCGCTATCGGTGAGGACCCGCTCGATCGAATGTTGTGGCTCGCGTATTAGGCGACGGCCCAATCGAGGGAGGCGCAGGAGTGCTCGGTGCCCTGGCCGGTGAGGACCTCGCAGTAGCGGAGCGGTGTGGTCGTCGGGCGGCGACGTTCAGGTGATGACGCCCCCTGGTGGGCGTTGGATCCCGTTGTTGAGGATCGCCTTGCCGACTTGTCGGACGCGGCCCAAGTTCGGTTGACGTCCACATGGGCAGTTTCCCGGCGTCGGCGCTCCTAGCGGGTCATCTCCGGGCGCGGCGGGCGCGGACCCGCGACAAGCCACGTCGATGCGGGACCTTGGACGGCGGAGGCCCTGCGCCCCAGCAGCGCCCAGGCGGCGTTGCCCGCAGCGGTCCCACGACCAGGGCATCGATGACCGCTGCTCGAGTTCGGTGCTGGCGCGGCGTGGCTGGTGGAGGGGCACCGGACTCCCCTGCCCCAGCGCCGCCCACCCCGTTAGTGGTGGCGGGCGATCTGGCGGTAGACGGTCGCGGTGAACGCCGCGGCTGATCGCCATCGGCCGGCGCTGATGCCGTGGAACCTGACCTTGGCGACGGTCGCGCAGCGGCTCTCCCGCGACAGGCGCTTGCGTTGGGGCGTCCCGAGAGCGTGTGTGACACATTCGGGTCTACCTGGGGGTCGGGCGGCAGCACCCCAACCCTCCGGGAAGACCGGGACGGAACGATCAGGTGTCGTGCGGGTGTGTGGTCGTCACACCTAGCCTCCGCCGCCACGGCGCCCGAGCGACCGTGCCCGGACGTTGACGCTCGCCTACTCCACAGCGCTCCGGAAGCCGTCGACAAGAGCGATCAAACCCGCCTCGAACTGCTCGTCACTCGCGTAGCCTGCCGCGACTTCGGCAAGTTCCACGATATTCGGGAACCGCTCCTCCGGGAGCGACTCGAGCGCCGCTTGACGCGTCTCGAGGGTGTCGCGCTGCATCCTCGGCACCTCCTGCGCGACGAACCCGATCGCATAGGTCGTCACCGCGTAGACCGCACGTACGGCGGTGTCTGGTGGGAGCCCCTGCCCCCTCAGTCGCCCGATCATCGCTTCAACGACCTGCATCGCCCGACCGCCGAGAGCGGGCGTGGTCACAAAAAGTTGGGCGAGACCGGGGTGGAGCAGGATGGTCTCGCGCATCCGGCGACCCACACCGGTGAGCAGGTCGGGCCACTCCGCATCGTCGTCGCTTGCGGGAGGTTCGAGTCCTTGCGAAACGACGTCGAGCATCCCGCGCACGAGGTCACGCTTGGCTTCGAAATAGCCGTACAGCGCCATGGGTGAGACATCGAGCTCGCGAGCAAGACGGCGCATCGAGACCGCCGGCAGCCCCTCCGCATCCGCAAGGACGAGAGCTGCCTCCACGATCTGGTCGCTGGAAAGCCTCGCGGGCCTTCCGCGGCGCGAGGCGGCAGCGCGGTTGAGGGTTTCGACCGACATTTGCGTACGCCGTATACATTACGGTGTACGCAAACGCAAGCCCTCTGGTCGCGAGCAGTCAACGTACGTCGGCGCAGCCCGGCCGATCTCCTGCGCGCCAGCGCGTCGGTCCGCGCTGGCGTCTTCGTCTAGCGTTCTCGAGGACGCGTCCGCGGAGGCCAAGTCAGACAATTCGGCGAAGCGGGTGCGGTGGGCAGAGGATCAGGAGCAGCCTCTCGGTCGGCACGCCCTTCTGGCATGGAGCTGTCACCCGGACGGACCAGCGCTCTTGGCGCGATGACCTCCGCGGGGTCTTGATCGCGGCCCACACGAAGGTCCGTCGCGAGTGTCTTCATATGCGTCCGCGACCACGCGCGCTCGAGGACGATCCTGAGCATCCCGGGGTTGGTGTGGATCGCGTAGACCTCGAGATCGATCCGGTGGCGTGACCCTGCGACGTAGGCCCACTCTCTGCCGCCCCGCTCGGGAGTCGCGAGCAGGTAGGTGCGCTCCACGGTCGTGCCCTGGCTGACGTGGCCGGTCATCGCGTAGCCGTGCTCGGCGTGGCGCAGGTAGCCGGCGGGAAGGGCCACCTCGCGCCCATCGTCCGTCCAGAGAATCAGCGCCTGCTCACGCTCGTCGAGCCCGATGACGAGACCGCGGGTGCCGTTGCGGACGTCGAGCCGGTAGTCGTTGCGCCTGCAGAGCAGGCGATCGCCGATCGCCCACTCGCGCCCTTCCGCCACGAGGCGCCGATCCGACAACCGCCCCGCGCGGTGGAGTTCGGCCCGGGCCATCTCGTTCAGCAGGCGCACCTCGCGTCGGTCGTGGGCGATGATCACCGCATTGGCGGGATCCGCCAGTGAGGTTTGGGCCCACGAGTGCATCAGCGCGCGTCGGGCGTCGGCGCCGTCCTCGAATGCCCGCAGGCGGTCGTGTTCGGCGAGGAGGGAGATCGCATCGCCGGCGCGCCCCTCAGCGAGTTTCTCGGCGACGGCTCGCTGCAGATCCGTGCGCTGGCGCCGGTTCTCGGTGAGCTCGACCGCGCCGAGTCGGTCGCAGAAGGCGGCGAAGCCGCCGCCGGCGTCGACCGGTGGCAGCTGCGCCCTGTCGCCGACGAGGATCAGTCGGCCACCGTCCGAAGCCACCACTCGGACGAGTCGCTCGAGGGCGCGCGTCGGCATGGTTGAGGCCTCGTCGCAGATGACGACCGCGCCCGCGGGGATGGCCTCCTGGCCGCGGGCTGCGCGCTCGAGGATGAGCGCCGTCGTCTCGGAGGCGATGCCGGCGTCGCGCTGGAGGACCTCGGCCGCTTGGGCTTGCCAGGCGGTTCCGACCACCGCGACGCTCGATGACTCGTAGGCCTCCCGCACGGCGTCGAGGGTGAACGTTTTGCCGGAGCCGGCGCGCGCCTCCAGCAGCCGCGTGCGCGCCTCCCCCGAGCAGAGGTGGCGGATGGCTGCCGCCTGGTCGTCGCCGAGCGAGGGCCTGGCGGCGATCGCGCGCTCTACCTGCAGAGGACGCGCCAGCCTCGGGTGGATCGGCGCGGCGCACGCGGTGTCGATGAGCCGGGTCTCGACGTCGAGCATGTCGGGGGTCGTGTAGCGCGCCTCCTCGTAGCCGCGTCCGGCCGCCGCGCCCGCCGACGTGAGAGGCACACAGCGCGCGGCGAGGAAGTCGTCAGCGAGGCGCTCGAGGGCGTGTGCGTCGATGCCCTCCGGGTGGGCGTCAGCGATCTCCTGGATCACCTCGCGGCGGGTGAACGACGACGCCCGCTGGGTAAGCCCGGCGGGGTTCTCCATCCGGCGTCGGCATTCGCGCAGACCCTCGATGTACGCCGCCGGCGAGCGCGACCGCGCTGCGCCAATGGTCCGCGCGATCTCCCGGTCACCGAACCCGTGCTCGGCCGCTCGCGCGCGCCACTCGGCGGTCGCGCGCTCGCGGGAGACGACGCGTTTGCGGTCGCGGGTCTCACGCTGGATCGCCTCGATCGCCGCCGCTCCCGAGTAGCCACGTGCGTGCGCCAGCTCGACGATCTCCGCTTGGCGCGATGAGAAGTGCTCGCGCACCGACGCGGGCACCGCCACAAGGTCGATCGAGCCGTTGGCGGTCTGTTCCCACTCAAGGCCGAGCGCCTCGCTGAGACGCGCGCGAGCCACGGCCTCGGCGATGAACCCGGCGGTCTTGGCCTCGGCGAACACCGGCCGCATGTCCGGGGCGGTCCAGCGCCCGTCCTCGCCGCAAACCCGGTTGGCGATCACCAGGTGCGCGTGCAGGTGCGGATCGCCGGAGCGGGCCATCTCGTGCAGGTACAAGGCCCCCACGAAGCCCTCACCGCGAACGACCCGCATGCCGTTGTGGCCGCGCCGCACGAAACAGCCCCGCCGCTCGAGGTAGTTGAGCGCCGCGCGCACCCCCTCGGCGTACGCAGAGAGGATCGCTTCCCGCACCGCCTCGTCGCCGACCGCGGCCAGCACGCTCAGCCCCTTGGGGGCGGCGAACGTCAGGTCGAAGGCGACGTTGCCCCCGCGGCGGTTACGCCGCCCAGGCAGATCCTCGCCGCTCGTGGGATCGCGTCCCTCAAGAAGCGCGCCGAGGGCGCCGTCCCCCGGCTCGTGGGCGAGGCCGAGCGCCTCCGCGCCGCGTCCCTCCCACGTCCCGCGCACCTGCCCGCGCTCAGCGTAGTAGTCGTCGCGCGCGAACTCGGCGCGCTCGTAGTAGTCGGCTCCCTTAGCAGCTCGTAACGTCAACACCGTCGGACCGCATTATAGATGCAAGGGTGCCCGGCTCCTGATCGAATCGGGTCGGCGCGCGGCTGGCTCGGTCGGGATGCTCCGTGAACGGCGTCCTCTCGGTCGCTGAGGCTCGCCCCGGCGAGGCTTGGGGGCTTGCGGCGACTGGCCGGTCGGGGCGTCCCTCTGGGAGGGGCCGGTGTCCGTCTCTCGCGCAGTGGGTGGCGCAGCCGCCGGACCCCTCCAGAGGTCCGGCGGCGTCCCGGCGAGGGCGCAGCGAATCGAAGACCGGGACGGGTGCCCGCCGCGCGCGACCCCTGACCCGCGCCGCGCCCGTCCCGGTCGGTGTCGCGGGCGCTACGCGGCGAGCGCCCCGGCGTCCGGGGACTCGCGCAGGCGTGCCGCGAGGCGCTCGGGGAGCACCTCGCGGGCGAGGGCGTCCATGACCGTCGGGAGCCCCGCCGCGATCCCGCCGCCGTAGCGGCCAGGCATGGTCGCCGGGCGCCGCTCGGACTGCGGCAGGGCCTCCTCGTCGACGTAGAAGGCCCCGACCAGGGCCTGCACCGCGCGCCCGACCAGCTGGGCCGGCGTGCGCGCACCCTCGATCCACTCCGCGAGGGCCGCGTCCGCCTCGTGGCGGTCGGGGTACCGGACCCGCTCGCGGGTCGCCCCGGCCTTGGTGGTCGTCGTCTCGGTGCGTTGCAGACGCTCATGGGTGAGGCGAAGCGCCTGGGCGGTGTCCTGGGCGTGGTGGTGGAGGGCGACGAGGACGACGGCCTGCGCCATCTGCATCGTGATCTCGGCGGGCTCGTCGTAGGCGAGCAGGGCCCGCCGTCCGAGGTCGAGGTTGGCGAGGCGGGCGGCGCGCCGGTTCTCCTTGGCCTCCTGGCGCTCCCGGCGGCGCCGATCCTCGTCCGACTCGCTCGGGCGGTCCGCGTCGCCCGGAGCATCGGGGCCATCCGCCGCGGTCCCCGTCGGGCTGCGCTCGGCCTGCTCGCGGGTCCGCTCCTCGGCCCGCTCGACATGCAGGGCCACCCGGTCCGCCACCCAGGCGGCGTCGGCCACGAAGCCCCGGCGCCAGTAGCGGTCCTCCCCGCTCGTGAACTCGATCAGGCAGCCGAAGGCGCGCGCAGCGTCCATGTCGTCGGCGGAGAAGCTGACGCCGTGGACTCCGGCCGCCTCGGCGCGCGCCGCGAGGTCGGCGGGAAGCGCGAGCGCCCGGACGTCCTGGTAGCCGGGTACCGCAACGAGCGTCGGATGCTCCTCGCCATCCTCAGTCTGCGCGAGTTCGGCGAGCGCGCTCTCGGGATGGTCGCTGACCTCGGCGGCCGTGATGTTGCCGACGACGAGGGAGGCGGCCAGGGCGTCGGCGACGGCGGGCGCGACGGCGGCGATCGTCTCGACGGTGGGCACGGCCGAGAGCGGCAGCGCCCCTTCGCCGATCGCCTCCTGAACCCGGTCGGGCAGCCGCAGCAGGCGCAGCCGCTGGGAGACGTGGCGCGGCGAGCAGCCGACCGCCTCGGCGATCCGCCGCTGCGGCCACCCGGCCTTCGCGGCGCGCTCGTAGGCGCGCGCCTCCTCGATCGGGTCGAGGCCCCGGCGACGCATGTTGGCGGCGAGGGCGGCGGCGAGCTGGGGCGCCTCGCCGTCCTCCCCGGTGCGCTCGATCACCGGGACTTCGGTGATCCCGGCCGCCCGCGCGGCGGCGAGCCGTCGGTGCCCGTCGAGCAGGACCGCCCCCTCCTCGGTGCGCTCGACGAGAAGCGGCTGCAGGATGCCCTGCGCTCGCACCGAGTCGGTGAGCGCCCGGTGCTCGACCTCATCGTCGCCGCTGCGCGGGTTCCAGCCCTCGCGGACGCTGATGGCGTCGATGGGCAGCACCGCGAGGGTCGTCGTCGTGGTGTCGGTCTTCATGTTCGGTCTCCTTCCGAGCGGGAGCGCGCGGCGGCGATTGCGCAGAGCGCTGCGAATTCGATGTGGGCGACCATCGCCGGGCTCATCCCGAGGGCGGCCCCGGCCTCGTCGAGGCTCGCCCCCGGCCCCTCCGGCGGGAAGCGCCGCTCGAGGACCGCCCGCACCGCGTCCTCGAGGCCGTCCGCCGCGATGGCGGCGTGGACGGCGGCGCGAAGGCCGGCGCCCTGGTGGTCGGCGCCGTTCATGCCGCATCCGGTTCGCCGGTGATGGTGAGGCGGTAGCCGATGCCCCACACGTTCACGACCGTCGGCCCCGGCGCGCCCGCCGCGTACAGGCTGCGGCGCAGGCGCGACGCGTGGGAGTCGACGGTGCGCGTGCGGGCCCGCCCGGCGTAGCCCCACACCCGCCGCAGCAGGTCGTCCTTGGTCAGTACCTCGCCGGGGCGCTCCGCCAGGGCGACCAGCAGGTCGAACTCCAAGCGGGTCAGGGCGAGCGGCGTGTCGGCCCAGAAGGCGGCGCGCCTGGCCCGGTTGATAGTGAGGTCGCCGAGCACGATCGCCCGGCGTGGATCGGCGGGCGCGTCCGGTGGGACCTCCGGGACCGCCTGGGCGGCCGTGCGCAGGCTCGCCTCGGCGCGGCGCGCCGAGGTCGCGGCCACCCTCCAGGCCGGGTGACCGGCACCGGCGGCGGCGCGCTCCAGGTCGGCGGCGACACGGGCGGCGCGCCGCGCCGCCGCCATCGCGTCGGCGTAGAGGCGGTCGGCCTCGGCCTCATCGATCCGGGGCGGCTCTTCGAGGATCGGCTCGGGAGCGAGGGCGAGCGGCGGTCGCTCAGAAGGGGATGTCGTTGCCACTGGCGGCCCCCTTCCGGTTGGTCGCGCCCACCGGCTCCGGCGCGGCGTCGTCCTTGCGCGGCGCGTCGAGGTACTGGATCGAAGCGGCGACGATCTGGACGGCCTCGCGGCGCGAGCCGTCCTCGGTCGTCCACTCGCGCCAGACCAGCCGCCCGGCGACGCCGACGCGCCGGCCCTTGGTGAGGTGCTCGGCGGCGGCCTCCCCGCCCTTGCCCCACACGGCGACGTCGAAGAAGTTCGGCCGGTCCTCCCAGCCCGCGTCGGCGCGGGTCCGGGTCGAGACGGCCAGCCGCAGGCCGCAGACCGCCTCACCCGCCTGGGTGTAGCGCAGCTCCGGGTCGCGGGTCAGTCGGCCGACCAGGCCGACGGTGTTGAGGTCAGCGGGCATCGGCGGCTCCGCTTCCCCGTGGGCGCGCGGCGGCGCGCGCGAGCACGGCCGGTCGCCCGTTGGTACGGTCGAAACGCATCCGAAGTCTCCCTTCGGTTGCCACGGCCCGGGGCGTTGGTAGCGCCGCCGGGCCTCCTTGGTTGTGCGGCCGACCCTACCCGCAGGCTCGCCGTGTTGTCAATCTATAGTTTGGTCTGGTTCTTCATTCGCTGACTGCGATGCAACGGTGCCGAGCGGCCTTGTCGTGGCCTCTACCCGGCGGCGCCGGATCAGGTTGTGGAGGACCTGGGTTTCCATTCCGACGGACCGTGCGATCGAGCTGGCCGCGAGGCCTTCGTCGGCCGCGGAGACGATCGCGGCATCGCGCTCGGCGACGGCGAGTCGCCGGTCCTTTGTCGCGGCGGCGGCCACCTGTGACGTCTCCCGGACCGCGGCGAGGGCAGCCTCTACGCCTCGGCGTCGCCGGTATGGCCCGCCGTGTGGGGACCTCGGGGCCAGGGTCTTACGCGCAGTCGCCGACACCGCCGCCTTGGTAACACCCGCGGCGAGCGCAACCTCATCAAGGCGGGCGCCTGCGCGAACCGCCCCCACAACGGCGGCATCACGCCGCTGACGCGCCTCCCGCTCGACGTCCTTCGCACGCGCGGCGCTCAGAGCGAGGGCCGCGAGCCCACCGGGCGCGGCCGACTGTGAACGGTCGTAGGACACGCTCGTACCGTAGTCGGCCCCACGTCGCACATCGGAGGGCGCCTGGCGCGTTCACGATTCTGCGCGGGGGCCGACACGCGTCGTCCGTCGGTCGCTGAAGATTCTCCGGAGACGGGCGTGGTGGGATGACGCCGCGAACTCCAAGGCGTCGCTCCGAGGGAGTCTCGGCGTAACTCAACTCAGCGTCGGCGGAGTAGCCACGCCCTCGGATATGGGGCCGCTCGATTGACCCCTCCGACCGACGGCCCCAAGCGGGCTACTGCTGCGCCTCCTTGAGTCGTGCGAGCGCACGTCGTGCGTAGCCCTCGACCGCGGACGTGTCCACGGAGGCGAAGTCCCCATAGGCGACGCCGACGACCCCATCTCCTGAGCGCATCACGATGAAGAGGGCGGCGACGTCTATCCCCTCCACTTCGGTCGTGGCGAGGTAGGCGAAGCTGTCATCCCCGAGCGCTGGGAAAGACGCGGGGCTGACCGTCCACTGGATGCCGTCCCTCTCGTACTGCTTGCAGGCGTCGTACGTCGTCCGCCCCTGCCGCATCGCCTCCGCCGCGCCCCTCGGGGAGAACGATCCAGCCTTCACCTCAAGCTGCGGAAGCTGGCCCTGATCCGAGTACGTCACCTCGGCCTGAGCGGTCGCCGAGTCGAATAGGCGCGTGTCGCAGAGCACCTTGTCGTCATCGTCATCCTCGTCCCTCACCCAGCCGGTCGGCATCTCCGATAACGCGGGGAGGACCTTCTCTGGATCGAACGACGCCGCCGGGGTGGCCACAGTTGCGGTCGTGGCGGCTGCCGCTGCCGTGGTTGCCGGGGGAGAGGACGCGACTTGCGTGGACCCACCGCCGCAGCCGGCGACGAGCGCCATGGCGATGACGGCAACGCACATCACAGCCAACCTCTTCACCATCAGTCCTCCCTCGTCCTCAGGGTCGCCCACGCATCCTCGGCTTCCCCCTCCCAGAAGTGAGTCCTCCTCCTGGGGTTTCGATCGCACGGCTGTTCAGCCGGCCGGCGCCGACGACGGCCCACCCCTGCGCAGACCCAGCCGTTTCCAGGGATATCTTCCGCGGTGGAGCCCCGATGCTGGGCGGAGATTCGGAGCCCGCCGTGAGCGGCGGAGTCGAACCGCCCGCCATGGCAAGGTGCTGGGGTCTGAGCACGCCGACCTGCTGCGCGAGGTGATGGAGCTGGAGGTGGCCCGCCCGGCCGGGGGCGAGCGCCACGAGCGGGGGGCAGGTCGGATCCGGCACCTCCGCTAGCTTTGCGTCCGTCGGCGCGAAGCGGAGGAGGGTCGATCGCGGTTCCCGAACAGGGCCAACTCGTCGAGGTGCGGACCCGCGCCTGGGTGGTCGCCGACGTCGAGGCGAGCGGCCTCGATGCGCCGAGCCTCGACCCGCTTCGGCCACGGCAGAACCTGGTCACGCTGCGCAGCGTCGAGGACGACGCCGAGCCCGACGAGACGCTCCGTGTCGTCTGGGAGATCGAGCCGGGTGCGCGGGTGCTCGACCGCGCGGGGTTCCCTCTGCCCGATCACCTCGACGACCCGACCCTCTTCGCCGCCTTCCTGGACGCGGTGCGCTGGGGCTCGATCTCGGCGACCAACCCGGGGCAGCTCCTGGCCCCCTTCCAGAGCGGTATCACCATCGAGGGCTACCAGCTCGACCCCTTGGCGCGCGCGATCGAGATGCCGCAGGTGGCGCTCCTGATCGCCGACGACGTCGGTCTGGGCAAGACGATCGAGGCCGGGCTGATCGCCAAGGAGCTGCTGCTGCGCTACCGCGCCAGGCGGATGCTGATCGTGGCTCCGGCCGACCTCACCCTGCAGTGGCGCGACGAGATGCAGGACCGCTTCGGCCTCGAGTTCCGGGTCGTCGATCGGGCGCTCCAGCAGCGTCTTCGCCGCGAGGGCGGCATCCACGCCAACGCTTGGACTCACTTCCCTCGCCTCATCACCTCGGTCGAGTACCTGCGCCAGGAGAGGGTGCTGCGCCGCTTCCGCGAGACGCTCCCCGCGCCCGGCGAGCCCCGGCTGCCCCGCCGCTGGGACCTACTGATCGTGGACGAAGCTCACAACATCGCCCCGTCGGGCGGCGGGCACTGGGCCCGGCCCTCGCAGCGCACAGCGACCATCCGGGAGATCGCCCCCCACTTCGAGCATCGCCTCTTCCTGACCGCCACCCCCCACAACGGCCACGACGAGAGCTTCACCGCGCTGCTGGAGATGCTCGACCCCCAGCGGTTCCTCCGCAGCGTGCCGCCGAGCGAGGAGCAGAAGCGTCGCGTCATGGTGCGGCGGCTGAAGTCGGAGCTGCCCCCCGACTTCGACGGCCGGCCGCGCTTCCCACCGCGGCGGATGGTCGAGATCGAGGTTGAGGCCGACGAGGACGAGCGGCAGGCGCACGCCGACCTGCGCCGCTACGCCGAGCTGCGCACCACGGATGCTCCGGGCGGCCACGGCGCCGCCGGGGACTTCGTGCTCCTGCTGCTGAAGAAGCGGCTGCTCTCCTCGCCACGAGCCTTCCTCAACACCCTGCAGGTCCACCGGGCCACGCTCGCCGACACCGGCCGCTCTTCGCGCCCCGCAGCCTCCGCCCCCGCGGTGCTGCGCGAGTACATGGACCGGGTCGAGCAGGCGTTCGTGGACGATGCCGAGCGCGACGAGGCCGAGGACCTCACTCACCGCACCGCCGCACGCGTGCTGCCGCCGCTGCGCCCGGCCGAGAGCGCGATCCTCGACGAGCTCGCCGCCTGGGCGACGCGCGCGGCCGGCCGTCCCGACGCTCGCGCCGAGGCGCTCATCGAGCTGATCGAGCGGGTCTGCCGCCCGGACGGACGGTGGGGCGACGAGCGCCTGATCGTCTTCACCGAGTACCGCGACACCCAGAACTGGCTCTTCGAGCTGCTCGATGCCCGCGGCCTCACCCGCGACGGGCGCGTCGCCCTGCTGTGGGGCGGGATGGACGACGACGCGCGCGCCCAGGTGAAGGCCGCCTTCCAGGCCGCCGACGCCCCCGTGCGCGTCCTTCTCGGCACCGACGCCGCCAGCGAGGGCATCAACCTCCAACGTCATTGCTACCGCGTCGTCCACTACGAGATCCCGTGGAACCCGGTCCGGCTGGAGCAGCGCAACGGGCGCGTCGACCGCCACGGACAGCGGGCCGACGAGGTCCTCGTCCATCACTTCGTGCCCGCCGGCTACCGCGAGCTGGGACGGCTCGAGGAGGTGCCGGCGGGCCGCCTGGACGGCGAGCTCGAGTTCCTGCGCCGCGTCGCGGTCAAGGTCGAGAGCATCCGCGACATGCTCGGCAACGTGGGCCCGGTGATCGGCGACCAGCTCCGCGAGGCCATGCTCGGCCGGCGTCGCCGGCTCGAGACGGGGACGGCCGAGGTCCGCGGCGAGCGGGTGCGGCGCCAGCTCCGGTTCGAGCAGCGCATCGACGAGCGGATCGCCCAGATGGTGCGCAGCCTCAACGAGACCCGGGCCGAGCTGCGCCTCGATCCCGAGCACGTGCGCACCGTCGTCGAGGTCGGCCTTCGCCTCGCGCGCCAGCCCGCGCTGACGCCCGCCCGCGAGGAGGGCACCTTCACCATGCCCGCGCTCACCGGCGACTGGGCCCGCTGCACCGTCGGCCTCGCCCACCCGTACACGGGGGCGGTGCGGCCGATCACCTTCGACGAGACCGTGGCCCGCGGGCGCGACGACATGGTGCTCTGCCACGGCGGCCACCCCCTCGTGCAGACCGCCGTCCGGCGGCTGCGCGCCCAGGTGTTCGCGCCCGACGGCGGATCGGGCAGCCTCGCGCGGATGAGCGCCGGCGTCGTCGCCGACCCGCGGCTCGACGCTCCCTTGGCCGTGGCCTACGCGCGCCTGGTGGTGGTGGGTGCCGAGGGTCACCGGCTGCACGAGGAGATCATCCAGGCCGGCGGGCTGGTCACCGAGGGCAGGCTACGGCGAATCGACAGCCCGAACGCGCTTGCCGATCTGCTCTCGCTTCCAGTCGTGCGACCCGTCTCCGACGCGGCAGAAGCGCGCATCGTCCGGCTTCATCCGGATCTGGTCGACGCCCTCGACGGCGCGCTCGTGAGTCGCGCCCGCGACCGCTCGCGCAGCCTGGTCGAGACCATCGAGCGTCGCATGCGCGACGAGGTCGAGCGGTCGCGCGCCGTGCTGGAGGAGCTGCGTGCCCAGATCGAAACCGAGCTCCACCGCGAGCACGAGCAGCTCTCGCTGTGGGAGGCCGACGAGCGCCGCCAGCTCGGCCTCGACCGCGAGTTCCTGCGCGCGCGCCTCGGACGGATCCCCGAGGAGATCGAGGAGGAGGCGCGCCGCCTGGCCGAGCGCTTCCGCACGCCCACAGAGCGCGTCTTCCCGATCGCGATCGAGTACCGCCTCCCGGCCGCCCTGGCCGACCGGTGAGCCCTCCGCGCCGAAGGGTCGGCCGCCGCTCCGTGGCCGCCGGCCACGTCGAGTGGCTGCGCCTGATGGAGGTCTCGGGCCCGTTCCTTTCGGTCAGGGTCCTCGGTGAGGCCTTCCCGCAGGGCCTCGACGCGGTCGAGCCAGAACTGGTGAAGGAGCTGGAGACGGCGCTCTCCGAGTGGGATGCCGCCGGCCGCGACGACTCCTCGGTCCACCGCGCCTTCATCCGGTTCCTGCTCGAGCGGGTGCTGGGCTACGACGCGGCCGACCTGCACGACGAGCCCGGGCGCATCGCGCGCGCCACCGCCGCGCTGCCCGAGTTCGGCGTCACGCTCGCGCCCGACTATGTGATCGCGCGTCCCGACGACTCGCCGGCCCTGCTGGTGGTGGTCGCCCCGGCGGGCGCTCCGCTCGAGAGGCCCTTCACCGACCGGCGCCTCAGCGCCTCGCACGCCGAGCGCATGCGGCTGCTGCTGCGGGGAGCGCCGGGCGCGACGAGCGGCCTGCTGCTCAACGGCGAGAGCGCGATGCTGGTCCACGCGCCCGGCGAGCGGAGCGCCACCTTCGCCACCTTCGACGTGGCGCTGATGCCCGAGGAGCCGGTGACCCTGCGCGCGTTCGCGAGCCTCGCCGGCGCTCGGCGTGTGATCGCCCAGGACGCCGACAACAGCCTCGAGGGCCTGCTCGCCCGCTCGGCCGATGACGAGCGCGAGGTCACGGACGCCCTCGGCGACCAGGCCCGCCGCGCGGTCGAGCAGCTCGTCGCCGCGATCGATGCCGACGATCGCGACTCGGGCGGTCTGGTGCTGGCGGGGGTCGAGCCGCCGACGCTCTACGAGGCGGCGGTCGCCTGCGTGATGCGGCTCATCTTCCTTCTGGCCGCCGAAGCGCAGGGGCTGATGCCCGAGGAGGAGGCCTGGACCGAGAGCTACGCGGTCACCCCGATGAGGGCCCGGTTGCAGGAGGCCCGCGAGCGCCACACGGCCGACGTCGCCGCGCTGCGCATGGACGCCTGGCCGCGCCTTCTCGCCACTTTCCGCGCCGTCCATGGGGGGCTCGAGCACGACCGCATCCGCCTGCCCGGCTACGGCGGGGGCCTCTTCGATCCGGGGCGGTATCCCTTCCTCGAGGGCTCGCCGGATCGCCCCGTGCGGGTGTCGAACGCCGCCGTCTTCGCCGTGCTGGACGACCTCCAGACCCTCGAGGTCGCGGTCCCCGGCGGGGGTCGCGAGCGGCGGCCGCTGTCGTTCCGGGCCCTCGGCGTGGAGCAGATCGGTCACGTCTACGAACGCCTGCTGGAGCACTGGGCCGTCCGCGCCGACGAACCCGCACTCGGTCTCGCCGGCTCGGGCCGTAAGGAGCCCGAGGTCGGGCTGCGCGACCTGGAGGAGACGCGTGAGCGGGGCGAGCCGGCCCTCCTCGCCCTCCTCCGAGAGCTGACTGGACGGAGAGAGAGCGCGCTGATGACGGCGCTCGCGCGGATGCCCGACGCCCTGCAACTCGCGCGCCTGCGCGCCGCCTGCGACAACGACGACGACCTCCTCGACCGTGTCGTCCCGTTCGCCGGGCTGCTGCGCGAGGACTCCCGGGGCGATCCGCTCGTCTTCCTGCCCGGCCGGGTCTACGTCACCGAGCGGCCGGGGGGGCGCGCCTTCCAGAGCCACTACACCCCGCGCGCGCTCACCGAGCCGATCGTCGAGGGGGCGCTCGAGCCGCTGGTGTTCGAGGGGCCCGCCGAGGGCTGGGAGCGGGAGAGATGGCGGCTGCGCCCGCCGTCACAGCTCCTGCCGCTCCGCATCTGCGACATCGCCGTCGGCTCCGGGGCGTTCCTCGTCGCCGCCTGCCGCTACCTCGCGCTGCGGCTGGTCGAGTCGTGGGACCTGTACCCGGCCGAGCGCCCGCCCGAGCTGTCGTCGGACGCCGAGGATCGTGAGCTGCTCGCCCGACGACTGGTGGCCGAACGCTGCCTCTACGGTGTCGATAGGAACCCGCTGGCGCTCGAGATCGCCAAGGTGTCGCTGTGGCTGACCACCCTCCGGCGCGACCGGCCCTTCACCTTCCTCGACCACGCCCTGCGCAGTGGGGACTCGCTGGTCGGCATCACCGACGTTGTGGAGATCGAGGCGCTCTCGATGGACCCGCCCCTCCGGTGGGTCAGCAAGGCGGCTCGGGAGGGCATCGCCGCGGCGCTCAGGAGAGTGCGAGACCTCCGAACCGGCATCGCGGCCACCGACGCCGTCGACCTGCGTCAGATCGAGGAGAAGCAGGCCGTGCTCGCCGAGGCGGACGGCACGGTCGACGGGCTGCGCGCCGCGGCTGACCTCGTCGTGGGCGCGTCGATCGCGGCCCTCGACGGCCGCCCCGCCGACGCCCACGACCTGGTGGAGCCCTACGCAGCCGACATCGCCGAGGCCCTCGCCGAGGACGATGCGGGCCGTCGTGCCACGGGTCTCGCCCGCGTGCGCCTGCGCGCCGGGGAGCTGCTGCTCGCCGGTCGCGCACCGATGCAGGACGACCTCCGCCCGTTCCACTGGCCCGTGGAGTTTCCCGAGGTCTTCGGCGCCGACCGCGCCGGCTTCGACGCGATCGTCGGGAACCCCCCGTTCCTCGGCGGGCAGGGCATCACGGGCGCCTTCGGTACGCCCTACCGGGAGCACCTCGTGACGAGGGTCGCGGCGGGTGCCCGGGGCAGCGCCGACCTCTGCGCCTACTTCTTCCTGCGCGGGGCGAGCCTCCTCAAGACGCCAGGCTCGCTTGCGCTGCTGGCGACCAACACGATCGCAGAGGGGAACACTCGCGAGGTCGGGCTCGCACAGCTACTGAGCCATGGCGTCACCATCAATAGGGCCGAGTCGAGTCGATCGTGGCCAGGGCAGGCAAACCTCGAGATCGCTCAGGTCTGGCTAACTATCGGTTCCTGGAAAGGCAGAGTCCTCCTGGATGGCCGTGCCGTCCTTGGCGTCAGTCCGCATCTGGCCCCGCGGCGCAGAGTTGAAGGCGAGCCACATCGACTCCTTCGCAACGCTGGGCGCTCCTTTCAAGGCTCGATCGTGTTGGGCCTCGGCTTCGTGCTGTCGCCGGAGGAGGCGGCAGGACTCATCGAACGACGAGCCGAGAATCGAGATGTGCTCTTTCCGTATCTCAGTGGCAGCGACGTCCAGTCCAGGCCTGACCAGTCTCCAAGCCGCTGGGTCATCAACTTCTTCGACTGGCCAATCGAGCGAGCCCGCGACTATGAGGAGCCTCTCGAGATTGTGGAGACGCGCGTACTTCCGGAGCGTCTAACGAAGAACCGGGCGTCCCTGCGTGAGCGATGGTGGATCTATGGAGAGAACAGGCCGGGCCTACAGCGGGCGCTGGCGGCGCACCCCCTGAGTTTCGCTCGCACTCTTCATGCAAGCAATCACTCCGTCGTCCGCGTGGGCGAGGGTACGGTCTTCTCTCACGCGCTCGGAGTGTTCTTGGCGGACGACTGGGGTGAGTTCGCGGCAATCCAGTCGTCCCTCCACGAGGTCTGGGTCTGGCGCCAGGCTTCGTCGCTCGAGACGAGAATCCGCTACACACCGAGCGACTGTTTCGAGACCTTCCCTTTCCCCGATCCGCTGCCACCGGGCGAGACGGGACGAGCGCTCCATGACTACCGCGCTGAGTGCACGCGCGCGCGGAACGAGGGGCTCACCGCACTCGCCAACCGCGTCAACGACCCGGCGCAGAACGACGACGACATCGTCCGCCTGCGCAGCCTGATGGCGACGCTCGACATGGAGGTCGCCGCTGCATACAAGTGGGACGACCTCGTCCTCGACCACGGCTTCCACGAGACGCGCGTCGGCCGCCGCTTCACGATCGGCGAGGCCGCGCGAGAGGAGGTCGTCGATCGCCTGCTGGAGCTGAACCACGCCCGTCACGCCGAAGAGGTGCGCCAGGGCCTACACGCGAAGGGCGCGCGGCGCACCCCGCAGCGGCGCGCCGCTCCCGCGGACCAGCCGAGCCTGCTCGGCGACGACGCATGACGAGCGTGCCGACGCAAGGCCACGTGATCGCGGCCTACGGCGCCAGCGTGCAGACCGGCATGACTCGGGCGACCGACGCGGTCGACGCCGGGCGACACGGCGAGGCGCTGGAGGCCGCACGACCAACGGTCGAGCGGGCGCTGTTCCGGCTCGCCGGCCTCGCGCTGTCGCGCTGGGTGGCGGACGGGATGCCGAACGCACCCTCATGGCCGCTGCGTTCGGGGCCGCTCTCGATGGGGGACGCGGTCGCGCTTCTCGGCTTCTGCACCGCGGAAGCCCCGTTCCTGCCGTCGGGCCGCCTCGCCGCCCCGGCGACCGGTCGTCTCCAGGCCGCCGTGGAGCACGCTGCGGCGACGCTCGCCGCGGACCCGGCCGTGGCGCGGTCGCCGCGGCTCGACCTGCGAGGGCTGGTCGCCGGAGCACCCGCGGCAAGCCGGCGCGGCACCAAGCTGGGGGCGGCCTTCGAGCACGGGTTCGTGCGCCTGCGCAACCTCGAAGCGCACCACGCCGGGCGCGCGCAGCCGTGGATCGGTGAGCACCCCGACTACGCGGAGGTCTTCGCGCCACTCGTGGTCGACGCGGCGCGGGAGACGCTGGGCCACCCGGAGGTCGTCGCGGTCCTCGACGAGCTGTGCGTGGCCGAGGTCGTCGACGTCTCGCCCCATGGTCGCGATCGCGCGCCGCTCATCACCCTCTCCCCCGACGCCGCCGGGCTGCAGAGGGCGTTCTGCCATGACGCTCCGAACCTCGGGGCGCTCGAGCCGGGGCAGGAGGTGGTCGTACGGATCGGCACCGATCCGTCGCGCGCGCGTGCCGTCATGCGCTTCGTGGACGTGGCGCAGGGGCCGCCGCGGCACCCCGTCACTGGGGAGACGCTGCCGTGAGCGACCCTCGACCCTCCGAGCCGGTCTTGACGACGGCGCACCCGGCCGACATGAGGCGACGACTCGTCGACCTGGTCGTGGGGGAGCTCCGGGGGCCCGCGGGCGGCGATGAGGAGCTGCTGCCGCCCGGCCGGCGCCCCCAGGACCGCTACCTCGTGGGCGCGCTTGCACCCCACGGCGTCGAGATCGAGCCCGAGGCCGACGAGGACCTGGTGAGCGGGGTCGACGACATCGAGGAGACCGCCCCGGCCGAGCAGTCCGCAGCTCGCTCGTTCGTGCCCTCCTCCTTCGGCATGTCGTTCCGCGTGCGGGGCGACTGCGCGCGCCTGGTGGTGGAGGCGTCGTGGGGGCGCTACGAGAGCATCCCCAACCCCGACGGAGAGGGGCGTGTGTGGCAGCGGGTGCCGTGCCGGGGGTCCGTCGAGCTGCCGCTCGATCCCGGCGCAGACGATCAGCGCCTTGTGCCCGTGGCCGAGCAGCCCGACGTCCGCGTTCAGGCGCTCGTGCGCCGAGTCGGCGAGACGCTGTCGGTGACGCTCTTCCTGCGCAACGACCAGGCCGTCCCGGAGTCGCGACGCGACGCGGCCTGGCTCTTCCAGGCCGAGCTGCGCGTGCGCGGCGCCGACGGCGACGACCCGTTCGTGGCGGCCGACGGCGCGCCCGACGGCGACGAGCCAGCTGAGGACCGCGCGCTCGCCCTGGCCTACCGGCGGCGCCGCGAGCAGGCGGTGGGGCACGGCGTGGCGGTTCACGAGGAGGTCGACCCGTCCGACGCCTCGCGGGTGCGGGCCATCCGCACGAGCGCCGTTCCGGCGCACGAGGTGCCGATGACCGATCCCGAGGGAGATCGGGCGCGCCTGGGCGCCGCCGAGCGCGACATGGCGGTGCTCGCCGCGGCGGCCGACGGCGAGCTGCCGGCGATGCTGATGCCCCTCGTCGACGGGTACGCCGACTGGATCGCCGATCAACGGCGCCGCCTGGCCGAAGGCGCCGATGACCTGGCCGGCCACGCCGACGCCGCCGAGGCGGCGCTGGCCGACGCCGAGCGGGCCCGGGCGCGCATCGCCGCCGGCATCGACCTGCTGCGCCGCGATACCGCCGCCCGTGACGCCTTCCGCTTCGCCAACCGGGCGATGGCCATGCAACGCGCACACGCTCTGTGGGCCGAGCACCGCCGGCGCGGGGGAACCCTCCCGCTGTCGGACTTCGAGTCGCCCGAGCAGCGCACCTGGCGGCCCTTCCAGCTGGCGTTCGTGCTGCTGAACCTGCCGGCGCTGACCGACCCGTTGCACAAGGAGCGCAGTCACCCCACCGAGGCGATCTGCGACCTGCTCTGGTTCCCGACCGGTGGCGGGAAGACCGAGGCGTACCTCGGCCTCGCGGCGTACACGATGGCGCTGCGTCGCCTGCAGGGGCCGCTCGGGGGGCGCTCGCCGAGCGGGGTCGCGGTGCTCATGCGCTACACGCTCCGTGTGCTGACGCTGCAGCAGTTCCAGCGTGCCGCAGCCCTGGTGTGCGCGTGCGAGGTGCTGCGGCGCACGGACCCCGAGCGCTATGGCGAGGAGCCGTTCCGGATCGGGCTCTGGGTGGGGCAGGCGACGACTCCCAACACGGTCGACCAGGCGGCCGAGGCGCTTCGCAACCAGCACGGCGACGGCTATGTGCGCACCGGGGGCGGCCGCCCCGACCAGCTCTCGCACTGCCCCTGGTGCGGCGAGGCGATCGTCGCGGGGCGTGACATGAGGGCCGAGACCTATGAGCGGGGACGGGCCCGCGTGCTCACGTTCTGCTCCGACCCGCGCGGGCTGTGCGACTTCACGCCCGCGATCGCGCCCGACGAGGGCATCCCCGTGATGACGGTCGACGAGGAGATCTACCGGCGCCTGCCCGCGATGCTCATCGCGACGGTCGACAAGCTCGCTCAGCTCCCGTGGAACCCGGCGACACAGGCCCTGTTCGGCACGGTCGACGGTCGCTGCGAGCGCCACGGCTACCGCGCCACCGGGCTCACGGAGGCCGACTCCCATCCGGTCAAGGGCAGCCTGCCCCGCGCGCGGACGGTGGACCGCGGGGTGTTGCTGCGCCCACCAGACCTCGTGATCCAGGACGAGCTGCACCTGATCTCTGGCCCGCTCGGCACGCTGGTCGGCCTCTACGAGACGGCGGTCGATGGCCTCGCGACGTGGGAGCTCGACGGACGACCGGTGCGGCCGAAGGTCGTGGCCTCGACGGCCACGGTCCGCCGCGCCCGCGAGCAGATCCATGCGTTGTTCCTGCGCGACGTGGCCGTGTTCCCGCCCCCGGGCCTTAACGTGGAGGACAGCTTCTTCGCCCGGGAACTGCCGATCGGCGACGACGCGCCGGGGCGCCTGTATCTGGGGGTCTGCGCCCCGGGGCGGAGGCTGAAGGCGGCGGCGATCCGCGTGTATGTCGCGCTGCTGTCCTCAGCGCAGAAGCTCTACGACGAGTACGGCGCGGCGGCCGACGCGTGGATGACGCTGGTCGGCTACTTCGGCTCGATCCGCGAGCTGGCCGGCATGCGCAGGGCCTGCGAGGACGATGTCCGCACGCGCCTGCAGCGGATGGACGCCCACGGCCTCCCTCGGCGCAGCATCGGCGCGGCGGCCACGAGCATCGAGGAGCTCACCTCGCGCCTGGCGGCCACGGACATCCCGGTGCTCCTCGACGCAATGGAGCGCCGCTTCGACCCCGCCCACGACGCGGCGCGGCGGGCCCGGAACAGGGACGCGCCGGCCCGCCCGATCGACGTGCTGCTGGCCACGAGCATGATCTCGGTGGGCGTCGACGTGCAGCGCCTCGGCCTGATGGTGGTGGCCGGTCAGCCGAAGACCACGGCCGAGTACATCCAGGCGACCAGCCGCGTCGGCCGGCGCACGCCCGGCCTGGTGGTCACGGTCTACAACTGGGCCCGCCCGCGCGACCTGTCGCACTACACGCGCTTCGCGCACTACCACCGCAACTTCTACCGCCACGTCGAGCCCCTGTCGGTGACCCCGTTCGCGCCGCGGGCCCTCGATCGCGGCCTGTCGGCGCTGCTCGTCGCGCTGCTGCGCCTGTCCGGGCTGGAGCTCGCGCCCAACGCGGCAGCGGCGCTGCTGGAGCGCGACTCCGAGCAAACCCGGGCGGTCGTCGCGGCGATCGTCGAGCGCGCCGGTTCCGTGGTGCCGACCGGGCCAACGGCCGACGAAGTGAGTCGGCACCTCGCCCAGCGGCTCGACCGATGGCGGGCCGAGGCCGACCGGCTGGCGCGCGAGGGCAGTCGGCTCGGCTACCGCGACGGGGGCGACTCCCGCATCGTGGGGCTGCTGAGCGCCCCCGGCCCCGGACCGTGGACGCGCTTCACCGCCCTCAACTCGCTTCGGGACGTCGAGCCGACCGCCGGCCTGGTGCTACGCGACGAGAGCCTGTGGTCCGGGGGCGGACCCGGCAGCGACCGAGGTGCGGCGTCGTGAGCACCCGGTCACGAGCCGCCCGCATAGGGGAGCTTCGTCCGTCCGCGCTGGTCCACACCTTCGGAGTCGGGGCGGTCGTCGACCTGCCACGTCTGTCGGTGATGGTGATGGGGCTTGACGAGTGGCGTCTGGACGGCCACGCCGTGACCATCGACGAGCCCCGTCTGGTGAGGACCCTGCGCACCGAGCCCGGCCTGGAGCACCTGCAGCGGCTGATGGCGCCACCGATCGTGGCCGAGACGGGCCCGCCGTCGCGCTCGGCCCTCGACGCCTCGCGGCGGGTCGGCGTGCCGGTGGCGGTGTTTCCGCGATGGCTCGTGTGCCCGGTCTGCCGCCGCCTGGCTCCCATCGAGGGAGGCCAGTTCGACCTCCGCACCAACCCCTTCCGGCCGGAACGCAGCGAGTTCGTCCACCGCACCTGCCAGCCCGCGCGCGGGCGGCGCCCGCCCACCGCCCTGCCCGCCCGGTTCGTGGTGGCCTGCGAGGACGGGCACATGGACGACTTCCCCTGGGTCGCCTACGTCCACGGCGCCGCCCATGCGGACGAGGTGGCATGCGCGTGGAGCCTTCGCCTGGAGGAGCGCGACCCCACCGGGGAGATCGCGGGCATCTACGTGCGCTGTGAGCAGTGCGAGAAGGCGAAGGCGATGGCGGCGGCCTTCGGCGAGGCGGGGCGCCAGGCGCTGCCTGCCTGCTCGGGCGGACATCCCCACCTGCGCGTCCGCGGCGAGTGCGAGCGGCGGATGCGGGCGATGCTGCTGGGCGCCTCGAACTCGTGGTTCGCGGTCACGCGCTCGGCGCTGTCGGTCCCCCAGCACGCCGATCCCCTGCTCGAGCGCGTCGCGGCTCGCTGGGACACCCTCCGCTCGGTCACCTCTGCGGAGGTGCTGGCCGCGTTCCGCGCCATCGGGCAGCTCGGCGATCTGGCGGGCGAGGACGACGAGGACCTGCTGGCGGCAATCGAGCGCCAGCGGGCGGGGGAGGTCGGCAGCGAGCCGGGCGACCTGCGGGTGCGCGAGTGGGAGCTGCTGACCGCGTCGGACCGTCCGGAGAGCCCCGACTTCCGCGCCCGTGACACCGAGGTGCCGGGGGCGTACACCGATTCGATCGCGCGGGTGGTGCTGGTGGAGCGGCTGCGCGAAGTGCAGGCGCTCGTCGGCTTCACCCGGGTCGACCCCCCCGGTGAGGAGGACGGCCAGGTGGGCTGGACCTCGCTCGGTCGCGACGCCGCGACCTGGCTGCCCGCCGCCGAGGTGCACGGCGAGGGGATCTTCATACAGCTCCCCGAGGACCGCGTCGCCGAGTGGATCGAGAGGGCCGGGGCGCGCGCGGCAGCCCTGGCCGAGGTGCACCGGCGCTGGTGTGCCCGGCGCGGCGTCGAGACCGGCGCATCGCCCTTCCCCGGCCTCCGCGCCGTGCTCGTCCATACCCTGAGCCACGCCCTGATGCGTCGCCTCACCCTGGAGAGCGGCTACGCGCAGGCGGCGATCCGGGAGCGGCTCTACGCGGTGGGACCGGAGCACGAGGGCGGGCCGATGGCGGGCTTCCTGCTCTACACGGCGGCGCCGGGGGCCGAGGGAACCCTCGGTGGACTGGTGGCCCTCGGATCCGTCCGATCGCTCGGCCGGCTGTTGGACGGAGCGCTGCACGATGCCGGGCTCTGCGACTCGGATCCGCTCTGCGGCGAGAGCCTGTCCACCGACGAAGGCCTGACCCTGAACGGGGCGGCCTGCTACGCGTGCCTGTTCGCGCCCGAGACCTCGTGCGAGCGCGGTAACCGCTACCTCGACCGCGCCGTCCTGGTCGACGTGCCCGGAGTGGCCCCGGGCGGCTTCTTCGCCCGCCGCGAACGGTGAGCGCGCCGGACTTGGTCGCGGCAGTCGGCCGGGCGGTCGCCGAACTGTCTCCGCCCGCGCGGCGAGTGCTGGTGGAGCGCCTGCGCGCCGGAGCCGCACGTCCGGCGATCGAGGCGGCCATCCCCGCGCCGGGCTTCGCCGAGACCGTACGCACGCTGCTCGACGCATGGAACGAGACGCTCCCGCCCGACGCGCTGGCGCTCGCGATCGAGTGCGCCGCCGCCCGCGACGAGGCGACCGGGCGGGTCAGCCTCGTCTGGACGGGGCCGACGAGCGCCGCGGCGATACCGCGCCGCACCGACCAGGCGCTGCTACAGGTCGTCAACGCCGCGAGGGAACGGCTGATCGTCGTCAGCTTCGCGGTGTACCGGGTTCCGGACGTGGCGGACGGGCTGGTGAGGGCGGCCAGACGAGGCGTGCGGGTCGACCTCGTCCTGGAGTCCGAGGCGGCAAGCGGCGGGAGGGTCACCCTCGAGATGGCAGAGCAGCTCGGCCCGGAGGTGGGGCAGGTGTGCGGGCTCTACACCTGGGCGCCGGACCGTCGGCCTCGCACGCCGGCCGGGACGCCGGGGGCCCTGCACGCGAAATGCGCGGTCGCAGACGGCCGGCATCTGCTCGTCTCGAGCGCGAACCTGACCGAGTACGCCCAGTGGTTCAACATCGAGCTCGGCCTGCTCCTGGACGGTGGGGACACGCCCCTTCGGGTCCAGCGCCACTGGGAGGCACTCATCGCCGCGGGTGAGCTCGAACGGCTCGGGGGTTAGGAGCGACCGAGGGGTCAGTGGAGGGCGCAGATGCCCCAGTCGAAGAGGCGGGGAAGGGTCCGCAGTCGCGCCTCGTTGTCCTGGTAGTCGGGTCGCACGTGCCGACCGATGACGAGGATCCCGATCGGACCGGCGCCTGCCAGCTCCAGGGCCGCGGCGGCGCTCTGCGCATTCGCTCCGGTCGTCCATGTGTCGTCGATGAGTAGGACCGACGCGCCGTCGAGGTCGCGCGCCGGGTTGTACTTGCCGCTGTCTACGGTGCGTGGATCGACCTCGGTCCCCGACCGGCGCAGCAGGCGCTCGTGGCGATCGCGGGTGGGAGCCACCACGGACCCCACGATGTGCCGCAGCGGATGGGCGTCGTCGCGGGCGGGGTCGCCGGACGGGACGGTCGTGACGATGTCGAAGCGGGCCCCGGCCCCGGCGGAGCGAGCGAGGCACGCCTCGTGGAGGCCGACGAATCGCCACAGGACGGCCGCGAGCTGGAGGGTGAACCTCCGCGCCGTCTCGTCGGTCCGCCGCTTGTAGCCGGCCAGCACGGTGTGGAGCTGGCCCCCGTGCGGGCTGTACGAGATGGGAAGCACCGCCCTCGTGACGACCTGGCTATGGCCGCAGGGGTAGCACCGCGAGTAGCCGTCGGTGAACGTGAGGCAGATCTCGCAGACGTTCGCGTCAGTGGGCCGGAGGGGGTTCAGGAGGAAGTTGCGGTACGGCTCCGTCAGCTCCTCGACGGTCGCCATCCGCGCGAGCTTCTACGCGGACAGCGCGTCGAGCGAGGTCAGGCGCTCGACCTGCTCGGCCACCTGTGACGCGGAGTCGACCACGTGGGTGCCGGGTCGATCCGCGTAGACCCGCGCCCACTCATGCACGAGCAGCGACCGCATCAGGAAGACCGGCCGGCCGTGCTCCAGGGCGATGCGGGCCTGCATCCGCGCGCCACTCGTGTGCGACGCCTCGATCACGACCGTCGCGAGCGCGATGCCCGACATGACGATGTT
>JBFWSN010000009.1:0-92760 GCA_050248355.1 Dehalococcoidia bacterium | reverse complement strand
GCGACGTGAGCGTGAGTGAGAACACCATGCAACGGATCTGGTCGTGCGCCGGGACCGCGAGGTTGACGCCCGCCTGGCGCGGCGATCGCGAGGACCTCCGTCGTCGAGCTCATCGCGGACCGGCGTACGACGCCGAGCAGACGCATACCCGGCTCGCTGCTGTCGAGTCCGACCGCGACACCGGCACGTCGGCCAAGTTGGAGGGGGGTCCCTTGAGCCGTAGACCGTAACGACCCCGACCGCAGCGACGAGTACCGCACTGAGAGCGCTGCCGTGCTCGGTTCGGAGGCATCAGATTGACTGTACTCAGTCTAGTCATCTTCTTGGGATTCTTCGCAATGATGTGGCGCTCCTACGGGTTTGTGCTCGCCTGCATCGGCTTGGTTGGATTCACGACATTAGGATCATACATCGAGAATAAATTTGGAATACTCGGCACTATCGGCGTAATCGCCGTATTCGTCTTATTGATCGTGAAGGCGTGGTATGACGGACCGCGACCGCGCTCCACCCCTGCATGGACCGGCAAATACGGCTACGGCCCTGGTGACGTGATACCGCCGTCACACAAGACGCCCGGTGGCCCGGGAGATCCGTGCGGAACCCCGCCACCCTAGTCTGAGTCGTTGGGGGCAGGCAGTCCCGAACTCCTAAACGCCCCACCTTACGCGGCCCTGACTCGTGTCTATCTAGACCAGCGCTTTCACGGTGGGATTGTCGGTAGGTGTGTTGAACAGCTGAAGGTGCCCATGTGCAGCAAGAATCGAAGGTGCCAGCCCGGAGGCCTTGGCCGCTCGGTGAATAGTCCAGCGACTCTTCGTCGCCGCGCCGACAAACGTTGGGCAGACCTCCGAACTACCGCCGAGCAATGCCAGCGTCGCTTTGCCGCGCGACTAGGTGCGATGCGGGTCTGGGGGCTCCGGGAGGAGGCGGGCATATGGTGGGCGTAGTGCTCGGCGTGCTACTGATCACGGGGGGCTATGTCTTGAATATCCCACTGCTCTATCTTCCTGGGGCAATAATAGCTGTCGTTGCGCTTGCAGTTCGGGGAAACGGCCGGTACCAGCCACTCGAAGAGAAGTGTAGGAACTGCGGCGGGTACGGCCATAGTGAAGTGAAGTGCATGAGGGGATACGGAATTTTCGATCGGATGAAGTGACGCTACGCGGATCTGTCGCGAAAGATGTGATGGATCGCCAAGTTCACGCGCGACAGGCCGAACCAACTTCGCCACCCCGCCGCTGCTGTAGGTTGCCCAGCGACGACGTCGGCGAGCACCTGCAGGCGGTCCGCGCTGCTGCTGTCGATCGCCACGATCAACGTCTGGAACTGGCTCCATACCACGATCCGACAGCCGACCGGGGCCGACTGGTGAATTCCGACCTACCCGTGATCACACCCAGCGCAGATACGAGGGCCGCAGCAGGCCCAAATGATCAGGTGTCCAGGAAGTCCCAGTCGCTGCCGAGGACCCAGCGCAGGGCGGACAGCTTGCCGTTGACGAAGCCCCAACCCCAGTCGTCCCAGGGGCCGACGTTGTCCTTGCCATAGCGTTCCTCGATCGCCCGCGCGGCGGCGTAGGTCCGGGCGTCGATGTTCGGTGGTGGCGGATCGGCCTGGCCGGCCGCTTGCTTCTCGAGGTGGATGAGGTGGCGGACGTACCAGACCTTGTCGAAGTACTCCTGCTCGGCGTCGAGGATCTCGCCGAAGGTTCGTGGCTCCTCGTGCACCGAGGTGGATCTCCTCGGCGAGCTCGGCGAACTCCTCGCCGAAGTCGGCGGCGAGGACGGCACGCAGCCCGTCCACCCCGTAGACGTAGCGGGAGCGATTGTCATCGAACAGGTCGGCGAAGTCGGAGTGCGGCCGCCGCCGGTCGCCTTTCCACGCAGAGAAGTCCTCGTAGTTCGCCGTCGCGAAGCACAGCCGCTCGGCGGTGTCGAACCGATCGAGGGCCGATCGGTAGAGCTCGATCAGCAGTGCGTCGGCGACGCTGTTCTTCGGCAGGTGGAACGGGGCGCGCTTGTCTAGCGCGCGGCGGATGACCTGCTCGTGGTCGGCGGTGGTCGGCTCGAGGCGCTGGCCGGCGGCGAGCAGCTCGCTGATCTCCCGGAAGTTCTGCAGCGTCATCGCGCTGATCATCGGAACCTGGTGGGTCATTTCGTCGAGCCACTCGTCAAGCCGTTCCGGGTCGGCGTACTCGTGCAAGTCGCGCCGTAGCTCGCGGAAACGGTCGGCGACGCTCTGGGCCACCCGGGCCTCGGCGATCGGCCGGTTGCGCTCGAACTCGTCGATCACGATCTGCGGGACCAGCAGCTTCAGCCGCTGCCAGTGCGTGAGCGCGCGGATCGGAACGATGAGCGCCTGGCCGTCCCTGCTACGCGCCAGGTCTAGCCATACCGAGGTATCCACAAGCAGCCACAGCACGCCCGGACCGTACGGTGCCGGACTCGCGCCCCGACGCCGGGCATTCAGGCCCCTGGCCGGGAAGAGGAAGCGGCGGACCGAGACCGTCTACGCGTTCACCGACGTGGGGCCACATCCCTGCGGGGAACACGAGGATCGTGGACGAGCTTGTGCGGCTTGTCATGAAGCACTGCTGACGACGGATGAGCTCGATCGGCACTCGCCCGCTCCGGGCTGGCAGTGTGCTGTGGCTTTACGTGTAACCATCCGGTAACTGATCACGCGGGCGAGTCGGGGTCTTCGAGCATGATCTCCTGGTCCGCGAGGTTGGTGGCGAGGTAGGCGCTGACGGCATAGGTGGCGGCGCGGTCGAGGTTGTGCCGGGCTCTGTCGTAGTTGCGTGTGGTGCGCGGGTCGGCGTGTCCTGCGGCGTCTTGGACGTCGCGCAGGGAGACGCCGGCCTCAAGGGCGGCGGTGATGAAGCTGTGCCGCAAGCTGTGTGGGTTGAGCCGGGCGGCGGCGGGGAGACCGGCGCGGCGGGCGAGTCGGCGGACGAGTCGCCAGGCGGCGGGTTCGTCGAGGCGGCGGCCGGTCCGGGTGATGAAGATCGGGCCGCTGTCGCGGCCGTCGAGGTAGGACTGCAGGGCGCGCAGGGTGGGTGGGGCGAGCACGCACACGGCGTGTGAGCCGCCCTTGCGGCGCAGGTGCAGCACGGGGTGGCCGCGCTGGTGGTCGAGGTGGTCGATGTCGCGGGACAGGGCCTCGTCGATGCGCAGTCCGTTGAGTGCGAGCAGGGTGATCAGGGCGTGCGAGCGGGCGCCGTCGGCGGCCGCGGCGGCCAGCAAGGCGCGCAGCTCGTCGCGGGTGAGCCCGGTCTGCTGGGACTGCTCGGTGACCTTCGGGCGGCGCAGGGCCGCGGCGGGGGAGCGGGCGAGGACGTCCTCCTGCACGGCGTAGCGGTAGAACCCGGACACCGCCGACAGCGCGCGGGCCACGGTGGAGGTCGCGCGGGTGCGGCCGGTGTCCGGGTCGGATGCCTGGAGTTGATGGCGGTAGGCGTCGAGGTGGGCGCGGCGGGCCTCGAGTGGGTCCAGGCCTGCGGCGGTGCACCAGCCGAAGAATCGGGTGAGGTCGCGGGTGTAGCCGCGGCGGGTGTGCTCGGACTCCAAGGAGAGCAGGAATCCGGCGGCGACCGCGGCCGCCCGAGCTGGGATCCCGCCGGTCGGCGCGACCGGGCCCGTACTGGGGACGGCGAGCTCGCCGGGCGGTGCGTGGTCGGCTGCCGGACGGGTCTGCTCGGTCACGGGCGCAGCACCGGGGCGGGCCACGGTGCGGGTGTGCTCGGATCGGTGACCGGGGCGCCGTCGACGTAGACCCGGCCGCCGCGCAGGTGCGCCCGGGCCCGGGGTGTGCGACATCTCGCCCGCGACCAGGCGGGCCAGCACGGTGCCCGGCGGCGGCTCGTCAGCCGGGTGGGCGCGTCGTCCGGGCGTGCCGCGGCGCCTGTCGCGGGCGGCGGGTTCTCCCCTGCGCTCATGACTACAGGATAACAGTCATTATCCTGTTCCTAAAACGTAGCGTGACGTAGCGTTGTAACGCTACGAAATTGACAAAACGATACGTAACCCGTAGCCTGTGGACATGGCGACAGAGCGTCCGGCGAGCGTGCAGGTGGACCGGGTGACGTGTGAGTTCCCGGGCGGGTGCTCGCGCGTGATGGAGTACGTGCGCGGCGCTGGACGGCGGCCGAAGTACTGCGGTCAGGTCGTCGACGGCCTGGCGCACACCCGCTACAACGCCTACCGGGTCAACACCGGGCAGCTGACCGTGCCTGCTCCTGGATCGGGGCCCTCCGTGCCGGAGCCGGCGGTGGCCCGGCCGGTGTCGTTGGCCCGGGCGAGCGTGGAGGCCCTGCGCGAGGAGGTCGCCGCGATGGTGGCGGCGCACCGGGACGCTCTGGCCGGGCTGCTGGCCCGGTTCGAGGAGGCGGCAGCCACTGCTGCCGATCCCGACGCTGCTGCGGCGGAGGTGGCCGCGGCGCACCGCGAGGCCCGCACGCAGATCGACGCCGCCGAGGCCGCGGTGCAGGACGCTGTCTCCCGTGCCCGCGCGGCTGAGGGCGAGGCACGCGAGGCCCGCGCGGCCGCCGCGGCGGCCGAAGTGGCTGCCGGGCAGGCCCTCACCGCGCAGGACGACGCCGAGCGGGAGCGCGACCAGGCCCTCGCCGACCGCGACGCCGCGCGCGCGGACCTGCAGCAGACGCACACCCGGCTCGCTGCTGCCGAGGCCGACCGCGACGCCGCGCGCGAGCAAGCCATCGCGGCCCGGGACTCGGTCGAGCAGCTCGCCGCCGAGGTCGCCGCGCTCACCGCCGCCCGCGACGCCGCGCTCGCCGAACGCGACGACGCGCGCACCGCGCTCGCGGCCGCCCGTCAGGAGGTCGTGGACCGCACCGAGCAGCGCAACGCTGCGCAGGCCGAGGCGTCCGCGCAGCGGGAACGCGCCGATGCCGCCCAGCAACAGACCGCCCGCGATGAGGCCGTCATCGCCGGGCAGGCCGGCCAGCTCGACACGCTGTGCGTCGAGCACGCCCAGCGTGGTGAGCAACTCGCCGCCGCCCGCGCCGACCTCGCCGCCGCCACCGCCCAGGTCGCCGGGCTGCGCGAACAGCTCGACCGCGAGATCGCCCACGGCGAGCAGCGCCTTGCCGACCTCCGCTCCCGGCATGCCGAACAAGTCGCCGAGCTCCGCGCCCGCCACGACGAGGAGCTCGCCACCGCGGCCGCGCAACACCAGCCCGGTGCCGAGCACGGCCCGCCGGCGACAACCTCGCGTCGCCGCCGCACCGGCGATGGTGGCGCACGGCGCGCAGCGAAGGACTGAGCCGGGATGCGCAACGGTGGCAGCGAGATCGACCAGCACAACCGAGCCCGTGTCCGCCTGGCTGCGTTGGTCGGCGAGCATCGTCGGGCCCAGGCCGCCCGCCGCGGCGCGATCGCCATCGAGGACCGGCGAGCACTCACCCGGGCCGACACGCGGCTCGCGGCGGTGACCCGAGCCATTGAGGCCGCAGGGTGCCCGCAGCTGGCCCGGCTCCTCGTCGACGAAACCCGAGGTGGAGCAGCCCTGCTCGTCGCGCTCACCACCGACGACGGCACCGACGACGAACTCGATCGAGTCCTGTGTACCTACCGTCAGGCACGGCAGCAGGTCGATGGGCTCAGCGCTGGAGCAGGGCTGGAGCTCCCGGTGAACGCAGGAGTGCCCGAGCAAGGGCAGCTGCAGCCTCAGTCAACGCTCTGATCTCCCCCGCGCGGTGCGACCGTGCCGTCATCGTCCCCCCGGGCACAGCTCCCGCTCGGCCCCCCCGCCCACCTCGCTGATCGGCGGCTCCCTACTTCCTCCTCTACCTCACCGAACGGATCGCCGTGAGCATGGAGCCCCCAGGCTGTGACCTCTCGCTGATCACCGGCCGGGACGACCGCGCTACGCCACACAGGAAACCACCTACACCGTCGACGAGGTGCGACGGCCTGCCGACTTGAGGTCAGCGTCGAGCTGCTCGCCGAGCGTGGGCCATAGCCGCGCTTCCGCCGGTCGCCGTCCCCCCTTCGCGCGGGTCGAGGACGGGACGCGGGGTGGCCTTCACGTTCACCGGCCACTGAAGCGGACGCACGCCGTGCCAGCTACACGCTCGTCGCCCATCTCGCTTACCGGGCAGGTCCCGCCCGATTCCAACTGACGGTTCAGGACCCCTTGTTCGGCTGACACTCCTCGATGATGTCCCTACCGGGGAGTGCCTGCGGCCTTCACCGATTGGGGTGGGGCTCCGCTCCTACGGGAGCCCAACCGCTCTACTCCGGCACATCGCTGAGTTCTTGGGAGAGTCGACATGCCGAGCAATGATGCTAGGCCCTACCTGACCGCATCGGGAGATTCCATCAGTACAGCCTCCGCGCCCTCCGCGGAGCGGTGTCTGGTTGAGCAGTACTGGCCGGTGACAGTCGCGGTGCTGTCGCTGTTTGCTGCCGCGCTTATCGCTCTCGTCTTCGCCTTGACCGAGCCGAGCCAGCCTTCGGAGTTATCGCCGTCCACACCGCTCGCCCCGATTCCGGGTGTTGCTTTGCCACCGAACAAGCTCGAGAGTGGGGGCTGGGGCTCCGAGTCGGAGCCCGCACAGGCTCGCTCGGTCAAATCATGGAGTGAGATCTTTTCAGGCGGTTTCGCCGCCCTTGGCCTCGTTGGCACTGGTCGAGCTGCAGGCAATCTGCCTGCCCACCGCCGGGGCCGCGCTCGTCGCGAAGTCAGTCGCTGCACCGCCGGTCTGGATGTCGGACAGAATGCACTCATAGCTCGACTGATGGAACTTTCTATCGTCCCCGCTCGATACCTGCGACGTTCGCCCCGCTCGCGCCTGGCACAAGCTGCGCAGAAGGGCTCTACTGTGCTGTGGTTCTCGGTGACGTCCGTGCGTCTCTCAGAACCGTTCTTCGACGGACTCCTCGATATGGGCATTGTCTTGCTCGCCGCTCTTGTGGGTCTTGTCGCGTTGGTGCTACTCGTGGCGTTGTGGCTTTCGTAGACTTAGGGCGGGTAGCTATCCGTAGATCTGATCTACTTGCTCGCATCCGGCGGGCCCCAGGCGCTTCTTGATCCTAATGTCAGCGGTGTAAGATCGTGAACCTTCCAGCTCCGTCCGGCCCAGCTGATCAGAAGGGTCGCCCGGCCAGAGTGGACGGTGAGCCAGGGAAATGATCCTCTGAGGGTTCAGCGCCCTCCGACCATGCGGAATCGGCTGCTCATGCTTCAAGCTGGTGCCCCGCTAGAGAGGGGCGAGTCCTATGGCGACGAATCAGCCCCGGGGAAGTGATCCCCGTGACCCGCTGGACGTGCCTACCACCCCGCACGGCTCGCCGGCACCCGGTGGTCCCCCGCCCCCGCCACCGACCTGGCCGGGACCCAGCTCGGCCGGCCCGTCCGCGCCCAAGGCTTCGTCGCCTACGCCACCTCCAGCGCCACAGCACGGCCTGCATCGGCCGAGCCCGACCGTGGCGGTCCCGACCGTGGCAGCGCCGACGATGGCGGCCCCCTGCGCGGTGCCCGCCTCGCGGGTGCCACCGCCGCGCCGACCGGCCCAGCACGGGCCGCTGCAGCCCACGCGGCAGATGACCCCCACAGGGCCGACGCGCACTGGTCCGCAGCCTCCCGGTCCCACACGGTCCGCCACATTCCCGCCGGCCCCCAGCGGACCACCTCCATTCGGCCACTTCTCCCCAGGGCCGATGTCGCCAGTCCCGGCTTCCGCGGGCGGCGGCGGTGGCGGGACTGACGCTGGGACCAGATTCGCGAGTCCCAGCCCCGGGTCACCTACTTCACGGGTGACACGAGCGTTGTTCTGGATCGCCGGCGCCGAAGAACGTCACATGCGCGGCCTGAAGAAGGAGCGGGTCTTCTTCCAGCTCGTCGGCGGCTCGGTCGTCTTGACTGCGGTCGCCGCAGCAGTAGGGATGCTGCTTTTCCAGCGGCTTTCGGTGCCGGGGAACTGGTTCCGCGACATCGCGATCGCCCTCCTGTGGGCCACCTTCATATTCTGGATCGACCGCTGGCTCGTGAGCTATGTTCCTTACGGCCGACTAGACGCCACCAATGACGGGAGCGAACCGCGAGACAAGGGCTGGCGCCTCGGCTACGCGGCACGGTTTCTGCTCGGACTCGTGCTGGCGTTCGTGATCTCAGGTCCGATCACGTTGGCAGTCTTCAATCCCGAGATCCAACAGCAGCTTATCGTCAACCAGAACGAGGACAGGTCCGCCGCCGGCACGCAGATCCGGCTTCGCGAAGACTTCCTAGCGCGTGAAAAGGCGATCAACGGCGCCGTGGCCGACGCGGAACTCACCGAGAAGGCAAAGAACGAAGCGCTGCGTGTAGCCCAGGCAGAACTCGATGCCGAGGTCGCGGGTCGTAACGGCACAGGTGAGGGCTGCGGCGCACTGTGCGATGCGAAGACCACGACTCGTGACAACGCTCGGACCGAGGCGACCACGGCGACAACCGCTGCAGAACAGGCCCGCAGCCAGGCTCGTATAGACAGAGCACAGCTTGAGGCCGACATTCAGGCCGCAATTGCGAACAGTGATGCCGGAATCGCCGCGGGAACAGGCGCGCTGGCCCGGGAACGCGCGCTGTTCACTCTGTTGCTGTCGGAACCGTACCTCTTGGCCCGCTGGGCCGCCTTTACCGCGCTGCTGCTGCTCATCGACCTCGCGCCGATCCTGTTCAAGCTCGTCGGCTCTCGATCGTCGCTGCATGACTTCGTGGTGCGGCAGGAGGCCGGTGCCGAGGCCGAGCGCGTCCGACGCGAACGCAAGACCCAGCGGCTTGAGGACGACGCCGACCACGACGTCGCGCGGCTGGACATCGCCGAGCAGACCAAGCTGCGCAAGGAGAACATCGAGCTCGATAGCGAGGCTGCGAGTGTCGACGCGCGAGACGGGCAGGACCTACGCATCGAGCAGAATTCGGTGATGCTCCCGTGGCTGCCCCGCGCGCTCAACGACTTCATCATGCAGGGCCTCAGCATCGACGCGACCCGACGTGCGCCCGGGCCCGACGTGGCGGTGCAAAACGCGCTCGACACGCTGATCGCGATCGAGAACCGAATTCCCAGAGATGTGCTGGACTCCTACGTGGGCCAGCACCAGGTTGTCCTCCCCTGGCCCCCGTCTGGCCCTGGTGGCCCGCCGAAGGGCGGCGGCCCCGGCGGTCCCCCGCCTAGCCCCGGCGGTCCCCCGCCGTCGTCGCCAGGCACCCAGTCCACCGCCTCTGAGTAACGGCAGGAGAACAAGCGATGAGTGCATCGAACGTTGTTCTGTACGCGCTGCTGATCGCCTGGCCGCTCGTCCGAGCACTCCGGTGGATCTGGACTGTGCCGCCGCGGCAGCCGCTCAGGCAACCGTCCCCGGCGTCCCACGGCCACGACGCTCAGATGGAGGCGAGCAGCGCCCCCGCCTGCGATCCCGCACTACCCAGTGCGGTGGATGCTTACGGCTCGTCGACAGCTGCCTCGGTGCCGCCCGACGCGACGCGACCGCCAGGACTGCCGGCCCGATTTCTGCTGTGGTGCGCCGGCGCGCCTGCCGCAGTCGTGACCGACAAGTTCGCCCGACGACGTTTGATGATCGTCGGGTTGTCGGTGCTACTTGGTGGCGTCCTCGCCGCGGCCGCCCTGGCGACGGCACTGCCGGTGGTGACGACCATCCGACCGCTTCTCGTAGCCGTGTTCGCACTGCTCTTCGGAGTGATCGCCCTCCTCATTGACCGCCGAGTGATCAGCGCGATGGGTCCACGGATGGACCGGCACTTCGTGAACGGCCGGGGCACCGCCCGCCGCGGGAGATTGCTTGCCGCGTTCCTACTCGCCGCCACGGTCTCGATCCCGGTATCCATCGCCCTGTTCCAGCCCCAGATTGAGCAGCAGTCGACCCTCCTGCAGAACGCGAGTCATTCCGCTGCCGCTGAGCAGCTTCGTCAACGACCAGAGTTCGTCGCGCGCCGTGACGCTATCGCCGACGCGCTTGCCGATGCGGAGGAGAACGTGCGCGCCAAGAACGACGCGGTCATCGCTGCGGAAGCCGCATTGACTGCCGAGCTCAACGGCACCGGCAGCACCCGCCGGCCCGGACGAGGACCGGCGTCCCTGGTCGCCGAACAGGCCTTGGCAGAGGCGCGAACGCAAGCAGATGCTGCCCGGGCTGCCGTCGAGGAAGCACGCAGCGCTGCCCAACAGCAGAACCTGGCGCTGGACAACGACATCGCAGCCGCGGCCGCCAAGGAGAGCTTCGGAACCGACAACGCACTCGTGCGCCTCCAGGGATTGACCAACGCACTGACCGCTTACCCCGTTGCGCTGGTGGTCTGGGCCGCCCTCTCCGCGAGCCTGCTACTCGGAGACCTTCTCCCGGTTCTGCGCACCGGACGGGGCCAGCAAAGCGCAGTCGGCGCACAACTTGGCTTCGCGTCGAATGCGGCCAGCCCTCCCACCACCGCACCAGTGACACCGGACGCCCGGGCAACACCAGCGATCGATGCTCCGCTCGCCGACGAACGTCGGGCCGCGGCACCGACGTCCCCGGCGGCCCCTTGGACATCCGAGGCACCTACGCGGCCCGCGGAGCAGACCCAGCCCGGCGCGCCCCCACGCACGCCTCCACCGCGGACCGAATCACGCACCGAGCCGATCACGAACGAACCGGTCATGGCCGAGTTCGACCATGGTGACGACGACACCAGACCTGCGCCTGAACTCGAACCCGAGACCGAGGCCGGATCTGATCCGGCCCGACTTCCCACGCCTGCCCCTGCGGCGGGCCGCGGAGCCGTGCACTACCTAGTCGACCCATTGCCCCGTTCCGAGACCGCATCAAACCTGGTGTGGCTCAACGCCGTGGCGGGGATTTCTGGTAACTACTTGTTGGGGCTGACGGTGAATAAGATCGGCCGAAGCCATCTGATGGACGTTGTCATACCCGTCCGAACTGTGTCTAGCCACCACTGCACTATTACAAATGGGGCAAGTCAGCTTCTGCTGAGTGCCGAGGACACCCGGAACGGCACCTATCTCAACGGGCGCCGACTCGCTGCAGGTGAGGTCCGACTACTACGAGATGGAGACGAGCTTGGGCTCGGCACCCAGGTTCGACTCAAGGTCTCCGTTCCCGACATGGCGGCACCAGCAAAAGAGAATTTGCTCATGCATTCCGCTGGGGCATCAGCAGCGGGCAACCGGGAAATAAATGAGGACCGCTACCTGTTCGGCGAGCGGGTCATCGCGTTGGCAGACGGCGTCGGTGGGCGGCCGGCTGGAGCCCTCGCTGCAACGCTGACGGTACAGGCAATGGAGACGGCACGTTGTGGAACAGACCTTACGAACTCTGTCCGCGCAGCTAACGCCGAACTGCTCAGAACAGGACGACTCGATGCCCAGAGTAGCGGCATGGCCTCCACGCTGGACGCGATCGTTGTTTTCTCCGATGGTCCCGTGCATTGGATCAACGGGATTCATGTTGGCGATGGAGCCGCGATGTTGCAGCGTCCGCGGCGCCGAGAGCTGATCTTCTTGACCCGGCCCCACACTCTGGCAGCTGACCTGATCGCTACAAGCACTGACCCCACCAGCACCAGGAGCCAGCCACATCCTGACGGCGACCGGCTCATGCGTGCTGTTGGCTTGACAGACGACATCCGCGCCGACGAATGGCAGGAGCAGGCGGAGGCAGGACAACGCTACTTGCTCGCTAGCGATGGTCTCGCCGCCGCCCTTGGCGAAGCAGGTCTTCGACGTGCCACCGACGAGCTGCGATTTGCGCCTCCGCAGGAATGCGCGACCGCCCTGGTTGGCCGGGCGCTGCAGAATGGCGCACCCGATAATGTCACGGTGGTCGTGGCCGACATCGTTGACGCTGCGGGCCTCCGCGGCCGGCCAACCCACAGGGCTAAGCCATCCCACCCGACCAACAGGCCGCACGACGACGACGTCGACCTCGTAGTCGATCCAAACGTCACAAAGCCCGGCCATTACGCATACAGAGTCTAGGAGACAGCTATGCTACGCGAACCCGCACAGCTCGTAATCGACTATCTTCCACATCATGAAGTTATTCAGGCGAACCCTAACCGAGCATACTTCTTCGACCGCGAGTTCGTCAGCAATGGACAGGACCGCTCGATCTCACGGCGACCCCACTGCCCGTGTTTGCGGTACCGAGCGGGGAGCTGGTGGATCGATAACGACAGCGATACCACCGAAGCCAAGCTCCAAATTTGGATCAAAGCGGAGAAGCGTAAGCACGAAATTCCACGCCGATGCAGCTTCGCCCTCCCCGACGGGGAGGTTGAGGTGCGCGTCTGGAATGTTGCTAAGTACCCAGTGGCGCTGCTGACAATCTCGGGATCGGATCCTGCCCAAACCCGTCCCGTCCCAACCGAGCACCTGGTGTATGACTCGGACAACGCGATCACACAACCTGGCCTACCGGACAGCGATCTCCGAGTTGTGGCGCTGTTCGACGAAGATCCAATGGTCGCGCGACAGCTAGTCGCCTACTATCGCGAGTACTTCGTTTCCAGCCCCGAGGACGCTGAGCCTCTTAGTCGTGAAGAAGTGGGGAGATGCTTCGGCAAAAGCGCGCACATGATTGACAGTGCATTGCGGAAGGTGCAGAGAGCGATCTGGGGCACGGGGGGCGGCCACACCGACGAAATTCCCAGCTACCTCATCAACAGAGGCCTTCTCGATCCCGGACTTGAGGCTCTCGTCCCGCACTACGAGTGCGGACACAAACGCACCAGCACCGGTCGCATCGAGGACTCCGCGATGAACGAGACCACGCAACCCGCCGAGTAGCGGACGCCAGCTCCCGACGACGTGCTCGCGCCTGGACCATTTGGGCAGCCCGGCTGTCGCGGTGGCGGTCCGCCCCACGCCGCCTAAGCTCGCGGCCGGCATACACGCCCGCGCAACCCGTGCTCGACGCCGCGTTGGCGCAGGTCCCCGACACCCACCGCCACAGCCAGAAGATCCTCATCCGCACCGACGCCGCCGGATGCACCAAAGCGTTCTGAGCTTGACCCCTGGCACCGGACACTGACGGTGTGGGGTCAGTGATCTTGGCCGGGTGGGGTGTGGGCTGCTTCGAAGTCCGCTGGGGAGAGCATTCCGATGCTGGAATGTCGGCGTAGCGGGTTGTACCAGCATTAATGGCAACCGAGCGGACGCCTATACCAGCAGTCGGCCATCGAGCCTGGTGATCGAGAGCGGCGCCACTCGTGCCGGTGTCGCCGCCGGAAGCAGACGCTTGTAGAAGCCGTCGGGCTCGACCCGGGTGATTGAGAGGGGCGCTGCGCCTTTGGGAGGACGTTCTCCCGGGCGAAATACGCGGCCGCACGCTTGAGGATCTCGACTTCGACCTCAAGTCGCCGCTTCTCTTTCCGTAGCTCGGCGAGTTCACGTTTCTCATCACTGGACAGCCGGGAATCAGTACGGCCGGTGTCGGCGTCGTCCTGGGCGAGCCAGTTCCGCAGACACGACTCCGAAATCGACAGGTCCTTCGCGATCTCCGCGACGGGCTTGACCTTCGAACGGGCAAGGTCGACAGCACGCCGGCGGAACTCCGGCGGGTGAGGAGCGGGCACGAACGACATCCTTCCCGGCGGAGCGCGTCCGCCTCAGGAGAGGTGTCCGGTGCCAGGGGTCAAGCTCATTCCTCGCCCACATCCTCGCCCAGCGCGCACAGGGTGCGGTCTGCGACCACTCCGTCGGCTGGGCGATCACCGACCGCGAACGCTGCGCCATCGCCATGATCCCGAAGCAGGTATGGGCAGACGCGGTCGACGCCTACGGCGGCCGCCGGGACGGCGCCCCCGGCGCGCAGCTGGTCCTCATGGAGACCCGTGACGGCTGGCGCTACACCGCGTTTGCCACCGACACCCGCGCCGGACAGCTCGCCTCCCTCGACGCCCGCCACCGCGCCCACGCCCGGGTCGAAGACCGCATCCGCACCGCCAAGGACACCGACCTGGCCCACTTCCCGTCGCGGACCTTCGCGATCAACGCCGCCTCGCTGACCGTGGTCACGCTGGCCATTGACCTGCTCGCCTGGACCCAACACCTCCTACTCGGCGGCGAGCTCGCGAAGGCCGAACCGAAGACGTTGCGCTATCGACTGCTGCACGTCGCCGCCCGCATCACCCGCGGCTAACGACGAACCTGGGTCCGCATCCAGCAGTCCTGGCCCTCGGCGCTCGGAGCTCGCCGCCGCGTTCGCCCGCCTTCACTCTCTGCCCGTTACCGCCAGCTGAACCCCGTCCCCGGTCACGACGAGCAGTACGGAGCACCGGCAGAACAGCAGGCCGCGCGGCCGCCCGCGCCGACGGGAGCGGCTGCCGCGTCCGCGGCGCGCTGCGCCCAGACCAACCTCCCGGGCTGCGGCCCTACAACGAGCGGCTGCTGGCCGTGGGTTGGGTCGGCCCGTACTTTCATCTGGCCCAACATCAACCCGTTCCGCCGCGCCGGCTCGATCGCCGCCGCCGTGCCGCCCCCAGGTGGAGGGGCCGAGCTCGCCCATCGGGACGGGTCTCTACGGGCCGCCCGCGCGGCGGTGGGGCGCTGGGAACGTCAGCGGTCGGGTGTGGCGAGGATCCGGAAGAGCATGTTGTTGACGTCGGTGAGGACCTGAACGTCGACCTGGCGTCGGGCTGCGACGAGTCGGGCCTTCGGCAGGCTGGTGACAAGACCCGGTGCGGCCCAGCCGTCGCCGACCTCGACGCCGAAGCCGGCGTCGGGTTCGCTGGCGAAGACCGGTACTACGACGACGGTCGGCTCGGTGGGGATCTCGTTGTAGACCGTCGAGGAGATGACGAGCACGTCGACACCGGCGTCGGTGGTCCAGATCTCGCCGCGGCGCGGCGCGGGGCTCACCGCCGAGCTAGTTCGTCGAGGCCGCGATCAGCCCAGGCCTCGGCGAACGCCCCCGCCTCGGGGTGCTCGGCCATCCACCGTCCGTGGGCCTCGCAGCGCCGACGCATGTCTTCGACATCCAGGATGCCTTCGATCCACGCGTTCATCGACTGTTGATCAGCCTCGGCGTAGCGGCGGACCGCCTCATACGCCTGATCCGAGAGCCGCAGCGTGATCATTCGGGCCACGGGCGGATGCTAGCAGAGAATGCATTCAGGCTGTGGCGGCACGGGGCTGGCGATGCGGTGTCGATGCGCGGGCTGCGCACCGTTGGCCCGACACCTCCGGCCAGCGGACGCCGTCCGCGCCGGAGTCGATCCGTCGCCGCCTCACCGGTGTCCTCGCCGGGTGGCGCGAGCACGGCCTGGACTACCCCCGCGGGATCACGGCGAACGCCCGCCGCTGGGTGGACGACTACCACGCCAAGCTGATCGAGCACCGCCAGCCGACCGGGCGCGGGAAGGCCGCCCCGCTCACCGTCGCCGGCATCCGGAAGATCGTCACGTCGATCCGGTCCGACACCAGCGCGCGGTACCCGGGGCTGGCGAAGGCTCGAGACATCGCGCTCGTGCTCATGGCGTTCTCCATCGCCGGGCGGCAGTCCGAGCTGGCGTTCCTCGACGTCGACGACATCGAGCCGCACGAGTCCGGCATGTACGTGCACGTCCGCCGGTCGAAGACGGGCGCGCGGAAGCCCAAGGTGAAGTTCGGTGACCACGACGCCACCTGCCCGGTGCTCGCATGGCGGCGCTGGCAGGAGATCTCGGGGATCACTGAGGGTGCCGCGTTCCGCACTGTCAGCCGGCACGGCCATCTCGGCGGCCGTATGTCCGGCGACGCCGTATCCGCCGCGATCGGTCGGGCCGGGAAGCGGGCGGGAGTGGAGGCGCACCTCACCGGTCACTCCGCCCGGCGGGGCCTGGCCACGGAGGCGCGGCGGGCCGGCGGGGCTGTGGAGAAGATCGCCGACCAAGGCGGGTGGAAACGCGGTAGCACGGTGCTGCTGGGCTACATCGATGACGTCGATGGCTGGTCGGACAACGTCCTCGCTGGGATCGGCCTATGAACTCGCCGACGTCGCTATTCGGAGTGCTCGGACTTGAGGTGGCCGGGTCGGCGGCGATGCGGGCGAGCAGCGCGACGCGGGCGGTCGACGTCGCCGGGGGTCTCGCCGTCTGGCTCGCGCCCTCGCCGCTGAGTCGCGCGACGCTGCGTGCCTGCTGGTCGCCCTCACCACCGACGACAGCCTCGTTACCGAGGTCGACCATGCGCTGCGCGTCTACAGGGACGCCCGCCGTCGCCGCCACACCGGCGATGACGGCGCACGGCGCGCGGCGTAGGACTGAGCCGAGATGCGCGGTGGGGGGCACGAGATCGACCGGCGCAACGAGGACGGGGGTCCTATGCGAGAACGCTGCTGATCTTTCTACTCGGGACCGTTCGTGAGCGCCGCACAGCGTTCCACTTGCGGAAAGGTCGTCCGCCTCGGTGAAAGGGTGCGAGCTCATCGCTTTCGCCATGGGTGGCTGTTGTGTACCCGATGATCGGGATTGGGCTGGTTGAGCAGGTAAGCGTGCACGAGTGCGATGCGTTGGGTGGGGGTTGCGCCGTGGGCGGCGTAGGCGATGAGGAGCACGGGCAGGATCAGTCGTCCCAGGATGTAGCAGGCGATGATGTGCGGGGGCAGTCCGGCGAGGGCGGCGGCGGTGCTGCCCAGGAGCGCGGTGCGGTCACTGAGCAGGTTGGTGAGGGGGGTGGGGATGCTCATGGTGGGCTCCGGGGTGCTGTGGACCCGTGGTTCGGGCTGGCCGGCACTCATTTCGCCCGCCGCGGTCGCCGGGGTGCAGAGGTGTGCGGACAGCAGTCGTGCTGAGCTGGGCTGTCATCGCCGCGCTGGTGACAGCTGCGGATGGGCAGCACGGTGACGGGGCCGTTCCGCAAGCCCCGGCGGCAGGATCTGGGTCCGCGGCATGCGGCCCTGGTGGACGCGTTGCGTGTGCTGATCGAGCGGGCCGGGGTGACGTTGGACGAGCTGGGTACGGCGGTGCGCCACCGGCTGGGCCAGGCGGTGCCGGTGCGGCCGGGGCAGCGGATCTCCGCACTGGCCGACGGCTCCCGATTCCCCACCTCGGCCGAGCTAGCCGCGATCGTGGCGCTGTGCACCGGCGGCGCGCCCGCGCAGGTGGAGCAATTCCGCCTGCTACACAGCAACGCGGGCAAGGAACGCAGGGCCAGGCGAACAGCGGGTGCCCGAGTCGTGGACGGGACGGCGGCGGACGGCGCCGGCAGTGTGGCCCGGGTGGGGGATGCCCGGGACTGGACGCGGTGGGGGGTGCACCCGCCGATCACTCAGCTCGCCGACGGCACCGACCTCACCACTCGGGTGCGCGAGGGACACCTGCCGACCTATGTGCTGCGTGAGGCAGACCGGCTGCAGTTGCGCCCGGTGTTGCGGGCCGCGGACGCGGGCGAGTACCCGCCGGTGCGGCTGGTCGTGATCTGTGGGGAGTCCAGCGCGGGCAAGACCCGCATGGCCGTCGAAGCCGCCCGCGACCTACTTCCGCACTGGCGGCTCGTCCTGCCCCGCACCACCGACGACGTGATGGCGCTGACCGCAGGGCCGGGACTGGGCGCGCAGGTGGTGGTGTGGCTCGACGAGGCCCAGGAGCTGCTCGTGCAGCCAGCCGCAACCGAGGCGCTGCAGAAGTTGCGAGACGTCGCGGTGGGGCCGGTGGTACTGCTAGCCACGCTGCGCACCGACGCCGAGCGCGCCCTGGAAGGCAGTGCGGGATGGCGGTTGCTTGACCGAGCCGAGCACCGCATTGAGCTGCAGCGCCGCCCTCACGATCCCGCCGAACTAAAGCGCGAGCTCGATCGTGCCGCCGAGCTGGACGACCCATGGATCCGCGAAGCCCTCACCAAGATCGGCGACCGGTACGGCATTGCGGAGTGGCTGGCCGCCGGCCCGCAACTGCAGCGCGCGCTCGGCCGGGCCCGCACCAGCAGCGACCCCGTTGAACGCACCGCCGCCGCGATCGTCGACGCCGCGACCGACTGCTACCGCGCCGGCTACACCACACCCGTCCCCGAGCCCCTGCTCCGCGCGGCCCAGCACCTCTACCAGCCGCCCACCGATCATCTCGACCCGACAGCATTCGCTGCGGCGCTGGAGTGGGCCCGGCGGCGGATCTCTGGTGCCGTCGGGCTGCTCATTCACCACCGCGGCCGCGGGGACCTGCCCTTCGACTACCTCCTCGGTCACGCCGACCGCCCCGGCGCTCCCGCGATCAATACGCGGCTGTGGCCGCTGCTGCTCGAACGTGTCACCGCGAGAACCTCCCGCTCGATCGGACTCGCCGCGCATCGCCACGGGCAACCCGAGATCACCCGTGAGCTGGTTCGCCGCCGCCTAGACGCCGAGCTGCTCACAGTGCTTGGTGACGAGAACGGACTTGCGCGCGCCGCCGACGCCGGCGACGAGTACGCAGCGCGTCGGCTGGTCGACCTGCTCGGCGAGCGCGGTAACCAGGCCGCACTGACGGAGCGCGCGGACGCCGGCGACCGGTACGCCGCGGAGCGGCTGGCCCTTCTGCTCGCCAATCGCGGTGACCGGGCCGCGCTGACGGAGCGTGCGGGCGCTGGCGACCGGTACGCCGCGGAGCGGCTGGCCCTTCTGCTCGCCGAGCGCGGTGACCAGGCCGCGCTGACGGAGCGCGCGGCCGCCGGCGACGAGTACGCAGCGCGTCGGCTGGCCGTTCTGCTCGCCGAGCGCGGTGACCAGGCCGCGCTGGAAGCGCGCGTGGCCGCCGGCGACGAGTACGCAGCGCGTCTGCTGGCCGTTCTGCTCGGCGAGCGCGGTGACCAGGCCGCGCTGGAAGCGCGCGTGGCCGCCGGCGACGAGTACGCCGCGGAGCGGCTGGCCGGCCTGCTCGCCGAGCGCGGTGACCAGGCCGCGCTGACGGAGCGCGCGGACGCCGGCGACGAGTACGCCGTGGGTCTGCTGGCCGGCCTGCTCGGCGAGCGCGGTGACCAGGCCGCGCTGACGGAGCGCGCGGCCGCCGGCGACGAGTACGCAGCGCGTCGGCTGGCCGGCCTGCTCGCCGAGCGCGGTGACCAGGCCGCGCTGACGGAGCGCGCGGACGCCGGCGACGAGTACGCCGTGGGTCTGCTGGCCGTTCTGCTCGGCGAGCGCGGTGACCAGGCCGCGCTGACGGAGCGCGCGGCCGCCGGCGACGAGTACGCAGCGCGTCTGCTGGCCGGCCTGCTCGCCGAGCGCGGTGACCAGGCCGCGCTGACGGAGCGCGCGGACGCCGGCGACCGGTACGCCGTGGGTCTGCTGGCTGATCTGCTCGCCGAGCGCGGTGACCAGGCCGCGCTGGAAGCGCGCGCGGCCGCCGGCGACGAGTACGCAGCGCGTCTGCTGGCCGGCCTGCTCGCCGAGCGCGGTGACCAGGCCGCGCTGGAAGCGCGCGCGGCCGCCGGCGACGAGTACGCAGCGCGTCTGCTGGCCGGCCTGCTCGCCGAGCGCGGTGACCAGGCCGCACTCGCGGCACGCGCCGATGCTGGCGACGAGTCCGCCGCGAACTGGATGGCCAACCTGCCAGGGCCTCAGGCAGCAGATGTCGACTAGGCGTCTCCTGCAGGCAGCGAGGTGATCGGTTGCTAGATGGGCTGCCGCCGGTGGGGCTCGGCCTTTGGCCGTGCCCAGCTGCGCTTCTGTCGCAGGGCGCGCCGATAGCCCCAGTCCGCGCACCCGCAGTCGTACGGGCACTCACGAGGTGATCTCGACCCACTGCACCTGGAGGATGTCGACGCGGCGTTCGCGTTCCAGGATGAGGACCACGGCCAGGCCGCGGCCGCCGCCGAAGGTGTGCCCCCCAGCGCGCCTTCCGGGTTGTCGCGGTTGTATGGGGCGCCCACTCCACGGGCTCGTTTCGAGGACTACCCGCAGCTCGGTGTAGGCAGCGAGCGCATGCGCGGGCAGCGCGGCGACCTGCTCCTGCGCGGCGTCGTCGGTCTCGACGCTGTACATCCGTGGCGGCCGGCCGGACCCGGCTACAGCCGGGTCTCGGTCACCGCTACCGACTCGCCTGCCGCGGGTTCGGTGCCGGTGAGCAGCAGGCTGGCCCGCCGCACCAGGCGGCGGTGCTCCGCGGGGTCGCGGGTGATCCAGGACCGGGTCCGCCAGTGCTCCAGCACGGCGTGCACACCGGCCAGATCCAGCGATCGCCCTGCCTCGTCGAGCGCGGCCTGGTAGTCCTGGTCGAACTCGGGGAGGTACTCCGGTCGCAACGCAGCCCGGATCTCGCGCGGGCTCGCGCCAGGCAGCGGCCGCGGCGGGAGCGCCGCACCGCCAGCGACGACCGGATCGGTGGACACGCCGACACCATAGCGGCCCCGACGCGGTGCGCTGGGAACCTCGACGGGACCTGAGTGGGCGGGAGGCACTTGGTCGAGATCCGCGGGCTGGCGCGGTACGGAGCCGGGACCGCTACTGCTTCGTCGCAGGCAGAGCCTGGACGCGGGCGTCGCCCCCGACGAGACGCCGTGCCACCCCGCCCGTATGACTCTCCGGGACGGAGTGCAGCACCCCGACGGCGATCGCCCGCGCGCCGTCGGGCTGGCGGATCTCCACCTCGATCGGATGGCCGGGAAGCAGGCGGTACTCGGGCACGGTCGGCATGCCGTCGAGGCTGCCAGCATCGGCGCCCCCATGGGCGCGGATCGGGTTTCACGCCAACGCCCACGCCGTGGCATCGGCCAGCTGCCGCGCTTCCCCGGTCGTCGGATCGGACCGACCGACAGTGGGAGGGATCCGCGCATGCCGCACCTGGGCCCGATCGACGGCTTCGTCCAGCCCGCGCCGGCGGTGAACCACGCCGCGCTGGCCGCCCGCATCGAGCACCAAGGTGTGCTGCACGACAGCGGCGAGCGCGAGTTCGAGTTTCTCATCGCCCAACGGCTGCTGACCTGGGCTCCTACCCCCGGCGTGCTCGGCCCGCAGCTTGCCCAGCTCACGGCTGTCGCCCAGCTACCCCACGTGCAACTCGCCGTGCTCCCCGACAGCCACGCTGGGGCACTGGCGTGGCATAACTTCGTGGTCCGCCACCCCGCCGATGGCGGGCCCGCCTATGTGGCGGCCGAGCTGATCGACGGCGCGCACGACGTCCACGACTCGGACTCCGTCGCGGTCTACCTGCGGGTGTGGTCACGTATGTGGGACGCCGCGGTGCGTGGCGACGAGGCGCTCGCGCTCATCCGCGCCGTCGCCGACTGACGGTGAGGACTCACGGGGTTGGCGGGTTCTCCCGCCGAGGGGGGTTGTGGCTGTCCTTCCGCGCGCCCCAGCTGTGGGGTGATGCGGGTGGTTAGTAGAGCCGGCGGTTGACCCGCCAGGTGCCGTCCTCGGCCTGGAGCACCTCGACGGTGGCGGCGACCGGCTCGCGGGGCGGGTCCTGCACCGCCGTCGTCTTGGCGCAGTAGGTGACGACCTCGCCGGAGAGCTGCACGTACACGGTTCGCCCGCCGGCCGGGGCCTCGTCGGGGATGAGGCCGTGCAGCTGCTCGACGCTGGTGCGGCAGTGCCGCTTCACGAACGTGGCCCAGTCCGCCCCGGCGGAGCCGTCGCGAGCGTCGCGGAGCTCGCGGGCCATCGGGCCGCTGCTCAGCGGGAGCGCGCGCTCGATCCACGTGGTCGGTCGCGGGTCGTTGTGGGTGACCGTTCGGGAGGCCGTGAGCCACTGCTCGGCCACCTTCACGGCTGGAGATGTTGTACGGTCTTCGTCGCCAGAGTCGATACTGTTGGGTACCTGTCCTGGTCCAGGATCCCGATCCTCGGAAGGCCAGTACAGGAACATCGCCGCTCCCGCGGCGACGATCAGGAGCACGCTCACCAACGGTAGGAACGAGCTGCTACGTGGTGGATCGTCAGCGGAAGGCGCGTTGCTCACGGACGGGCGACTCGGTGGAACCCACATCGTCAGATCCTCCGATCTGTATAGACGCAAGGTCGAACAAGGTCATACTTTAGTACCTAGATCTTCGATGTTGGGAGTACAGATGCAGCGACTGGGGCGGCCGCGGGTGGCGGGTGTGGCGGGCGGGGTCGGCACGACGACGATCGCGGTCGCGCTGCACGCCGAGGACGGCCGCGTCTGGCGGGGCGACGTCGCGGTGCACGTGTTGGTCTGCCGCTCCACGATGACCTCGCTCGCGTCGGCGCAGGCGGCCGCCGCGGCCGCCGCGGCGCGCGGATCGACAGCGGTGCTCGCGGTCGTCGGCGACGGCGGGTCGCTGACCGCGCCGATGCGCGCCAGCCTGCGGATGGTCGACCCGTACGTGGCCGGAGTCGTGCACGTGCCCTACGTGGCCGGCCTGCGTGACCTCGTCCGCCCCTGGGACGCCGCCGCCGACGTGCTCGCGACCGGGGCTCCGCCGCGGGAACTGCGCCGCTTCGCTGATGCGCTCGCCGGCCTGGCTGACGCTGTCACCGCCGCGCTGGTGGGCGGGGGCGGGCCGGCCCGCGCCGACGTCGAACTGCGGGGCCGGGTATCCGCCCGGCCCTGGCCTCTCGCGATGTGAAGGGAAATGCCGTGATGATCTCCCTGGTCGACCTGGTGGCGACGGTGCCCGATCCGCCGCCGGCGGTGCCGATCCCTGAGCTGCAGAACCTGGCGAACACCATCATCGGCGGGATGAAGTGGTTCGGCCTGGTGGGCGGCATGGTCGGGATCCTCATCTGCGCCATGCAGATCATGGTGGGAAGGCGGAACCGGAACCAGCTGGCCAGCGACGGGCTCAGCGGAGTCGTGTGGGTCATCGGTGGGCTGTCGCTGCTGAGCTTGGGCGGCAGCTTCGTCTCGCTGTTCGTCCACTGAGGGCTGCGCGGTGTCCTACATCGTTCGTGACGATGCGCCCCGGCGGCCGCGGGGTTCGCTGCTGGCCGCGGTCGCCGGCGTCGGGGTGCTGGCGGCGGTGGGCGTGGTGCTGCTGGTGTGGGTCGCTGGGCCGGGCGAGCCGGAGCGGCCCACGGTGAGCTGGACGGTGGTCGGGTCGCAGCCGGTCCCGTCGTCGGTGCGGCACGGGCCGATGCGCACGGGTGACGGGCTCGCGGCGGGGTTCTCCCACGACGAGCTGGGTGCTGCGCTGGCGGCGGTGCACCTCAGCGCCCGGCTGGTCCCAGGGGTGCCGCCGCAGGTGTACCAGCAGACGGCGCGCCGCCAGGGCATCGGCGACGTCGAGGAGTGGATCGCGCTGGTCGACCGCTCGCGGGAGGTGCGCACCGTCGCGTCGCCGGACGACGTGGGCCGCGAGCTGTACTACCGGGTCGTCGACGGCGACCCGGGCGGTGACACGGTGCAGATCTCCGTGGCGGCGGCGACCGAGGCCGCGCGACGGCAGGGCGGGTACGTCGAGCTGTCCCGCACGCTGCGGTGGGTTGACGGGGACTGGAAGATTCAGCTCCCGCTGCCGCCGCGGGCGATCATCGAGTCGCTGGCCAGCTACAGCCCGCTGGAGCCCGACGATGAGTGAACTGGTCCCGCTCGCTCCCACTCCCCCGCCGCCGGATCCGTGCGACGCGCTCGACGCCGGCATGTTCGGCTCCGCGGGCTGTGCGGTCGCCGACGGGCTCGGGCAGCTCGGCTCGGACGCGGTCGCTGCCGCGGGCCGCTCCGCTCTGGAGAACCTCGCGTTCCATGTCGGCCAGTCGGCGGCGGAGTTCTTCGCCTGGATGATGACGTTCTGGCTCCGCTACGACGGGTGGGGGCAGTGGGCGATCACTCCCGACTCGGCCGCGGTGCAGGGCATGCAGTCCTACACCCGCCCCATCGTGGTCCTGGTGCTGGTGATCTCGGTGCTCGCGCAGGCGATCCGGATGATGGTCTCGCGCAAGAAGGACCCGGCGGTCGACATCGCTGTAGGGCTGGTCCGCTACGCCCTGTACAGCAGCCTGGGCCTGGTGCTGCTCGCGGCGGCGCTGCGGGCCAGTGACGAACTCGCCGCCGCGATCATCGCGCCGGCGGCGGAGAAGTTCGGCGAGCGCATGGCGGGGGTCTTCACCGTCCTGCTGGAGACGCAGCCGATCACGCTGATCTTCTTCGGCGGGCTGATCCTGACGCTGGCGGCGCTGCAGGTCCTGCTGCTGTTCGTGCGGCAGGCCGGGATCTTGGTGCTGGCCACGATGATCCCGCTCGCGGCGTCGGGGTCGGTGAACCGCTCCACCCGACCGTGGATGTCGAAGCTCGCGGGGTGGCTGGTCGTGCTCGTGGCCTACAAGCCCATGGCCGCAATGATCTACGCGATCGGGTTCCAGCTGCTGGGCGAGGGCGACAACCTCGCGGCGGTGATGACCGGCCTGATGGTGCTGGTCCTGGCGACGGTGGCGATGCCGGCGATGCTGCGGTTCTTCAAGTGGTCGTCCGCCGACGGCGGCGGGGGCGGCGGCGTCGGCGGTGTCCTGGCTGCCGGCGCGACGGGCGCGATCGCGCTCAACCAGATCAGCGGCGGCGGCTCGGCCAACCAGCAGGCCGACTCCATGAACCGAAGCGGCCCGCAGACCGCGCCGGCCGGCGCCGGCCCGGCCCCGGCACCGTCGACGGCCCCCACCGGCGCCGCACCGACGAGTGGCGTCGTAGGAGGCGCCGCCGCCGGTGGTGGTGGCGCGGCGGCCGCGGGCGGCGCGGCCGCGGCGGCCGGACCCGCCGCGGCCACGGTCGTCGTGGCGGACGCCGCCCGGCGCGCACCGGGGGCTGCGGCGAAGAAGATGACCGGAGAGGGATGACGATGACCAGCGCGGTTGATGAGGGGCCCCGCACCTACGGGAACTGGCGGCGGGCCCGCGGCTTCGGTGTCGGCCAGCTCGGCCCGGGCCAGACCCTGGCCATGTTCGCCGCGGTGGTCGTGCCGATCATCACGGCGAACTTCGCGCTGACGGCCGGGCTGGTGATGGCCGCCGGGGCCGCGGTGTTCGCCGCGGCGGTGCTCATCCGCGTCGACGGGCAGTCGGCTGTCGACGCGGTGCTGCGCAGGGCCCGGTTCCTGCAGGCCCGCCGGGCCGGCTGGACCGAGCTCTCGGGCGGGCTGCTGGCCGAGCACCCGCGCGGCGCGGACCTGCCCGGCCCGCTCGCGCCGGTGGTGCCGCTGCGCACCGACGACGGGAGGGGCGGTGAGCAGGGACTGCTGTGGGACCGGCGCACCGGCTGGCTCACCGCGGTCATCCGGGTCAGCCCGGTCGGGCTGGACTTGGCGGACCGCGAACAGGCCGACGCGTGGGTCGCCGCGTTCGGCGGGTTCCTCGCCGACCTGGGCTTCCACGCGATGGTGCGCCATGTCGGGATCACCGTGGACACCGCACCGCTGGGCGGATCCACCCTCGGCAACTACATCCGTGGCCGGATCGACCCGGACGCGCCCCCCGCTGCGGTGGCGGTGCTGACCGACCTGGTCGCCGCCACCCCGACGACCAGCTCGGACGTCGAGGCCCACGTGTCGATCACGTTCGACCCGGGCCGGGCGACTCCCCGGCCCCCGGATCTGCTCGCCGCGGTCGCGGAGGTCACCCGGTGGCTGCCCAGCCTCGAGGCCGGGCTCGCCTCCTGCGGGGTCGCCGTGCTCGGGCGGGCCACCGTGGCCTGGCTGACCGGGCGGCTGCGGCTGGCCTACGACCCCGCGAGCCGCCCCGACGTCGCCCGCGCGCTCACCGGAGCGGACGGCGACGTCGACGAGCTGCTGATCTGGACCGAGGCCGGCCCGGTGCGCGCCAGCGAGCAGTGGGACCGCTGGCTGCACGACTCCGGGATCTCGGTGTCCTTCGCCATGGCCGAGGCCCCCCGACAGGCCGTCCTGGCCAGGGTGCTGGCCCCGCTGCTGTCCGCGGGCCCGTACCCGCGGCGGGTGACGATGCTCTACGAGCCCTTCGCTGCCGCGGCGGCGGCGGACGAGGTCGAGCGGGAGGTCTCCAACCTCGCGGTCCGGCGCGCCTGGGCCCAGCGAACCCGCCGCGACCCCACCGAACGGGAAAGGGCCGACGCCGCCCGCGCCCACCAGGCCGCCCAGGAGGAGGCCGAGGGTGCTGGGGTGGGCCGGTTCTGCCTTTATGTCAGCACCACGGTGCTCGACGCCGACCACCTGCCCGCCGCCGTCGCCGACCTGCAGGGCCGCGCCGGGCAGGCGAAGCTGCGACTGCGGCGGCTGTTCGGGGCGCAGGCCGCCGGCTTCGCCGCCGCACTCGGGGTGGGAGTCAACCCCGTCGAGCTGGGCCGCCGGAGCCGGCGGTGAGCAAGACAGCCCGGACCAGTGCCGACCTCGCCCCCGGCTGCGGCTCGGCGCGGCGGCCGCAGCTGAGAGTCGTCCCTGACGGCCCGACACGGCCCGCGGACCCCGGTGCCGGTGTGCGGGACAGGCCGGTTCCCCGCGCCTGGGGATGGCCCGTCGCGGGCGGCGGGCGGGCGGCCAACGTCGAGGGCGGCACCGTGTTCCAGGGCACCACCACCCAGATCTGCGGGCTGTTCCCGTTCGCGGTGTCGAGCGGCTCCACCCCGGCCGGGGTTCCGGTCGGCCGGCACATGCACACCGCCGAGCCCGTCGGGCTGGACCCGGCGGAGTGGCTGCGGGCCGGGCTGGTGTCCAACACCGGCATGTGGATCCAGGGCCAGCCCGGCATCGGCAAGTCCACGATCGTCAAGCGGATGATGACCGGGCTGATCGCGTTCGGTGGTGTCGCGGTGATCCCCGGCGACGTGAAGGGCGAGTACTCCCGCCTCGTCGAGCACCTCGGCGGGCGCGTGTGGAAGATCGGGCGCGGCCTGCACTCGCTCAACCCGCTCGACCCCGGGCCGCTGCGTGCCGCGGTCGCCGCCGCCAGCGGCGACAACCGGGCGCGGCTGCTCGAACAGATCCGCGCGCGGCAGATGTCGCTGCTGGACGCCCTGGTGGTCATCGTGCGCGGGGAGACCACGGTCACCGAGCGGCGGCTGCTCGGGGTCGCGCTCGACCTCGCCGCCACCGCCCAGGCCGAGCCGATCATCCCCGATGTCGTGCGAGTGCTCACCAACCCGCCCGCGGAGCTCCTGGCCATCGCGGCGTGCGAGAACGAGACCGAGTTCCGCCGCGACGCCCGCGACCTGCTCAACACGCTGGGGCTGCTGTGCGGCGGCGCCATCCGCGGCATCTTCGACCAGCCGTCCTCGGTGACCGCCGACCTGAACACCCCGGCGCTGTCGCTGGACATCTCCGCGCTCGATGACGACGACGACGAGGTCGTCGCCGCCGCGATGCTCTCGTCGTGGGCGTGGGCCGCCGCGGTCATCGACGGCTCCGCCGCCGCCGGGCGCCAGCGCACCGTCATCCGCATCCAGGACGAGCTGTGGCGGGCGCTGCGGGTCGCGCCCGGCCTGGTGGAACGCTCGGACCGGGTCACCCGGCTGGGCCGGCACCGCGGCGAGATCTCCATGCAGGTCACCCACTCCCTCGACGACCTCGACGCGCTGCCGACCGAGGCCGACCGGGCGAAGGCCCGCGGCCTGGCCGCCCGCAACGGCGTCCTGGTGCTCGGCGGGATGGCCGCCAAGGAGCTCGACGCGATCCGCACCATCACCCCGCTGACCGACCAGGAGGCGGCGATGGTCTGCTCGTGGGCGGCCCCGCCGACCTGGCAGGCCGGCGACATCCACCCCGGCCGCGGCAAGTACATGATCAAGTGTGGGGGGCGGATGGGGCTGCCGGTGGCGCTCACGATGGTGCCGACCGAGCGCGACCTCTACGACACCGACCAAGCGTGGCGACGCCGGGGCCGCGGATGAGCCGCCCACCCGGTCCGCCGCTGCGACTCGACGAGGCGGCCGCCCCGCTCGCGCTGCTCGCCGCCGTCGGCGGGTCCGGGGTGGTGCTGCTGGTCGTGCGGGTGGCGGCGCTCGCGGCGGCCCCGCCCGGGGTCGCCGTCCCCGGCTTCGGCGCGCCACTGGCCCGGGCCGCCCTCGCCGCCGCGGGCGCGGGCAGCCTCGACCCGCTGATCGGCCAGGACGGTTCCCGGCTGCTGTTCTGGCCGGTCGCCGTGCTCGGCGCGATGGTGGTGGCCGCCGTCGTCGTGCTGATCTGGTGGTTCATGGGCCGGTGGGCCCGGACCGGTGACCCCGCGCGGTCGCTGGCCCGCCGACGCGACTACGCCGACATGTCCGGGCGCGGGGCGCGCCGGCGCGCGGTGGCGCTGCGCCCGTCGCTGGCCGGGCGCAGCGAGGTCGACCAGCGGGATCTCGGGTTGCGGCTCGGCCGGGTCGGCCGCGTCCATCCCACCGAGGTGTATGCCGGCGAGGAGGACGTCCTGCTGATGATCGCCGGGCCGCGGTCGAACAAGACCTCCGCGGTGGTCGTGCCCGCGGCGCTGTCCGCGCCCGGCCCGGTGATCGTCACCTCGAACAAGGTCGACGTCTACACCCTCACCGTGGGTCTGCGCGCCGCCGCCGGGCGGGTGTTCACCCTCGACCCGCAGGGCATCGCCGGGGTCGAGCAGGACTGGTGGTGGAACCCGATGGCCGGGATCGGAGACATGTCCGACGCGGCGTACCTCACCCACCACTTCATCCAGACCGTGTCCGGTGAGCGTGCCGACCCCTACTTCACCCAGGGCGCGGAGCGGCTGCTGCAGCAGCTCGTGCTCGCCGCCGCGCTCGCCGGCCCGCAGCGCAGCCTGCGCGACGTGCGGCTGTGGCTGGCCACCCGCAGCACCGAGCCGGTGCAGCTGCTGCGCGGTGCCGGGCAGGACGACGTCGCCCGCGGGCTGCAGGGCACCATCGAGGCCCCGTCCGACCAGCGCGGCGGGCTGTACGAGACCGCGCTCACGGCCCTGCGCTGCCTGGAGTCCGAGGCCGTCGTCCGCTACGTCACCCCGCCCGCGACCTGGCGACGCCCGCCGCGGGTCAACCGGATCGACGAGTTCGACCCGTGGCGGTTCCTCGTCGGCTGGTCGTTCGACTTCACCACCGGCCAGCGGATGCCCCACGACACGCTCTACCTGCTCACCCGCGAGGGCGCCGGCACCGGCGCCCCGGTCGTCGCCGCGCTGGTCGACCACGTGCTGCGCATCGCCGCGGCCGCGGCCACCGCGTCCGGCGGGCGGGTCGACCCGCCGGTGCGGGCGGTGCTCGACGAGGCCGCGAACATCTGCCCCATCCGCAACCTGCCCGACCTGTACTCCTACTTCGGGTCGATGAGCATCCAGGTCCTCAGCTTCCTGCAGTCCTACCAGCAGGGCGTGGCGATCTGGGGCAAGGCCGGCATGGACAAGCTGTGGTCGGCCGCCACCATCAAGCTCATCGGCGCCGGTGTGCACGACGCGTCGACCTGCGAGGACATCTCCCGGCTGCTCGGCGAGCACGACGTCCCGACCTGGACCAGCCAGAGCGGGCGCGGCGGTGGTTCGACCGGCATCTCCACCCGCCGCGACCGGATCATGTCCGCCGCCGACATCGCCGCGCTGACCAAGACGGCAGCCGTGCTGATCGCGGCCGGGCGCCGCCCGGGGCTGCTTGCGCTGCAGCCCTGGTACACCGAACCCGACGCCGACGCGATCAGCGGCCCGGCCACCGAGGCCGCCGCGCAGGTCCGGCAGGCCGCGATCGCCCACCTCGGCCCGCACAACCCCCTGGCCCAACTCCTCACCCAGCAGACGACAACCACCGGCGGCCGGCGATGACCACACAAGGAAAGGGGACCTGATGGTGACCGACGAGACAGCGGCGCCCGGGCAACCTCCCGCCGGCGCGGGCGAGCTGCTGGCCCGGCTGCAACCGCGCACCTGGGATTCGGCTGCGGCCACGGCCTTCGAGGCCGCGCAGGAGGCGATCAACCACGTCATCGGCTGCTACTCCTCGCTCATCGACGCCGAGGAGCGGGCCGCTGACCCCAACCACGCGCAGATCCAGGCCTGGCGCACCGAGCGACGGGCCTGCGCCGAGGAACGCCGCGCCCTGCGCTCCTACGACCGTGACGGTGTCACCGCAGCCCGGGAGTCCTACGCGGCGCGGCTCGCGGTGCTCGAGTCCGAACTTCACGGCCGCCGGTGAACGGCCGCGACGACACCGTCGATGTCGAGGCCTACCGGCTCACCCCGGAGGAGAACGAGCACATCTTCCGCACCGCGATCGTGCCCGACGAGCTGGAGCCGGTGCCGGCCCGCGAACAGCCCGTCGTGGCCATCCTCATCGGACAACCCGGAGCCGGGAAGTCGGCCACCGCCGACGAAGTGCGCGACGCCTTCGGACCGGGAGGGTTCGTCGAGGTCGACAGCGACATCTACAAGCCCTACCACCCCCGCTACCAGCAGATCCTGCGGCTGAACGACAGGCTGATGGCCGCGGCCATCCGCCCTGACGGCCGCACCTGGATGGCCAAGGTGCAGACCTACCTGCGCGAGCACCGGCTGAACGCCCTGGTCCACGAGACGGCGCAGAATCCCGACCACCTCGTGGCCACCGCACACAGCTACCGCGCCGCCGGCTACCAGCTCGCGGTCATCGTCCTGGCCGTACCGGAGGGCCTCAGCCGGCAAGGCATCCTCGACCGCTACTTCGCCCAGATCCGCGACCGCGGGGTCGGGCGGCTGACGAGGCCGGAGAACGCGGCCGAGTCCTACGCGAGCATCCCCGAGGGTGCCGCACGGCTGGAGAACGAGATGCTCGCCGACGTCATCGCGGTGTTCCGCCGCGGCCTCAACCCGAAGGGCGCGGCCTACTGGAACGAGCAGACACCCACCGGATGGGCCCATCCCCCGCAGGTCGCGGAAGCCGTCCACACCGAACGCGCCCGGGTCACCGCACACGAGTACGCCGACTTCACGGCCCGACAGCACGCACTACGGGCGGTCGCACCTGCGGAATTCGCCGCCGAGCTCGCCACGATCGAAAGACTCGTCGCCCCCCTGCCCGGTGCAGGCACCACACCACCGCCCGGTCCGGCCGCCCGCGCGGCCGAGGTGTTCACCGTCGACGTCGCCGAGATCGTGCGGAAAGCACATCGCACCGGAAAGGCCAGAGCCGAGATCCCGCCGCCCACCGCGACGCCGCCGGGTCGATCACCCGGTGCCGGGTCGGCCAACACCCACCACCGGGGCCGGTGACCACCGTGCCGACCACCGTGCCGACGCCCGACCCGGATGCGGACTTCGGGCCCGACGAGGACCTCGCAGCCGAGGACCTCGCAGCCGAGGACGAGATCGCCGAGCTCCGGGCGCTGGTCTACCGGCTCAGCGGCGACCACGTCGTCCTCACCGCGCGGCTGCGCGAGGTCGAGGACCAGGTCAGCGACTGCGCCGTGGTGCTCGACGAGATCCGCGCCACCCTCAACGGAGCCCAGACCATCGTCTCCGCAGGCGGTGACGAGGACGTCGGCGAGGATTCGGGAGGGCTCGATCTGCCCCGTCTCGTCGGGTGGGTCCGCACCAACGTCGCCGACCTGCTGCAACGGCGGATCCCGCAGACCGGTGGATACCCGCACTGGTGCCGGAGCTGGTGGCTGCACCCCGAGGCGATCGCCCGGTTCGAGGCCGCCCGCCGGTGCTGGGAGGAAGCCGTGACCGCCGGCCCCGGCAGCGCCATGGCCGTCTACTTCGAGCACCTCGACCACCAGCTCGCCCAGCTCATGGCCGACAACGGACCGTTCAGCGGCTGCACCGCAGGCGCACATCTCGACCACACCGAGGCGGCCACGCTCGGCCAGATTCCGCCCCCGCCGGGCTACTACGGCTGGCCCGACATGGACCAGGCGGCGGGTGACGGGCCCGACGGTGGGAGCGGTGGTCGTGCCGAGGCCGGCCGCCGCGGCGGCGCCTGGGAGGGCGGGTGACCCCACGCCGGCGTGCGCCGAAACGCTCCGCGGACGACCAGCTCGCGTTCGAGTTCCTGTTCGGCGGCGAACCCGACCCGGACGAAGCGCAGGACACTGAGAGGTCAACTGGGAGGCCAGATGAACACCTACGGACAGCAGGCGATGACCCACTGGCGGCAGCGGCTGCCCGGCCGCTACGCGGCGATCCCGGATCCGGAGGCGTTCTTCACCGAGCTGGGCGAGCAGGCGGCCGCGCAGATCGAGCAGCTGGCCGACAAGCTGGCGGACAGCGACCCGCCGGGCGAGACCTACATGAACAAGCTCGGCCGGCTCAACGCGGCCCGGCAGAGGGCGACCGAGCTGGTGGTCCGGGAGCTGATCCTTCCCGATCCCGGGCCGGACGAGGCGCCGACAGCAGCGCCGCCGACGGCGGGCCAGGAAACGCAACCAGCGGGAAGCGACGAGAGCTGGATCCCGGTCGTGGAGGACCCGACGCATCCGTACTGGGCCGGGCACGACCGGTAGCCGCACCGGCCCCGGCCGCCGATCTGGACACAGCCCGCGATGGCGAGGCCCGGGGTGGCGGGGCGCGGTTCGTCCCGGCCAGCCAGGATGACCTGGCCCCCTCCGGGGCGGTGGCCCGGGTGCGGGCCAACCTGGCCGCCCTCGCGACGCTGCGTCGCCTGCAGCGCGAGCAGCGGCCCGCTACGGCGGGTGAGCAGGCCGTGCTCGCCCGCTGGTCGGGATGGGGAGCGGTCCCCGACGTGTTCACCCACGACCGGTTCACCTGGGCCCGCGACCAGCTCGACGAGCTGCTCTCGGCCGACGAGCTCGCCGCGGCCCGCCGCAGCACCTTGAACGCCCACTACACCGACCTGGAGCTGGTCCGCCAGGTGTGGGCCGCGCTGGCCCGGCTGGGGTTCGCCGGCGGACGGGTCCTCGAACCGGGCTGCGGCAGCGGCAACTTCATCGCCGCCGCCCCCGACGACGCGCACATCGTCGGCGTGGAGGTCGAACCGGTCACCGCGGCGATCGCCGCGGCGCTGCACCCACACGCGCAGATCCTCGGCGAGTCCTTCGCCGACACCGCCGCCGGCGACGGCAGCTTCGACCTGGTCGTCGGGAACGTCCCGTTCGCCAAGGCCGCGCTCACCGACCCGGTGCACAACCGCGGCGGACACACGATCCACAACCACTTCATCATCAAGTCGCTGCACCTGGTGGCCCCCGGCGGGCTGGTCGCGGTGATCACCTCCCGCTACACCCTGGATGCCGCCAACCCCGCCGCCCGCCGCGAGATGGCGCAGCTGGCCGACCTCGTCGGCGCGATCCGGCTCCCGGAGACCGCGCACCTGCGCGCCGCCGGCACGCGGGTCGTCACCGACCTGCTCGTCCTGCGCCGCCGCGAACCCGGCCGCGAGCCGGCCGACACCGGCTGGGAACGCACCCAGCTGATCGACCTCCCCACCCCGGACAGCGCACCGGGCTCCGCCGAGCACGCAGGCGAGCAGCAGGCCGACGAGCAGCAGGCCGGTGAGCAGGTGCGGGTCAACAGCTACTTCGTCGAGCACCCGGAAATGGTGTGCGGGCGGCTCAGCCCCGGCCGTGGCCCCTTCACCGGCAACGACCTCACGGTGCTCGCCGAGCCCGACGTCGACGTGGCGGCCGCGGTCTCGGTCGCGGTGGACCGGCTGGTCGCTGCCGCCGACACGGCCGGGCTGCGCAGCGCCCCCGCCCCGCTGCCCGCCGCCGCGGCGCCGCGGGCCGCGCTGGTCGGCCGGCGGCTCGACCGCGCCGAGGGCTACCTGCAGGTCGCCGAACCCGACGCCGCCGACCGGGCGCGGGGCGGAGTCGGGTTCACCCGGCTGGAGAACGGGGTGGCCGCGGCGTACGCGGTCCCGCGGTCGCAGGCCGCCGAGCTGGCGGCGCTGCTGGGGCTGCGCGACTGCACCCTGGAGCTGCTGCAGGCCGAAGCGGAGTCGCTGCGCGGCGGGGAACATCTCGACCGGCTGCGCGCCGAGCTCAACGACCGCTACGACACCTACCTCGCCCGGTTCGGGCCGATCAACCGGTTCACCTGGCGCCGGACCGGACGCACCGACCCAGACACCGGTGAGGAGCGCCTGGCGCGCCAACGCCCCCACCAGGGCGGCTTCCGCACCGACCCGCACGCCCCGGTCGTGTACGCCCTGGAGCTGTTCGACCCGCACCAGCAAAGCGCCACCAAGGCCGACATCTTCACCACGCGCGTCGTCGCGCCCCGCACGCCGCGGCTGGGCGCCGACACCCCCGCCGACGCGCTGGCGATCTGCCTGGACACCCACGGCCGGGTCGACCTCGACGAGATCGCGCGGCTGCTCGGCACCAGCGCCGAGCAGGCCCGCGCCGCACTGGACACCCTGGTGTTCGACGACCCCCAGCAGGACGGACGACTCGTCGCGGCCGCGGAGTACCTGTCGGGCAACGTGCGCGATCGCCTCGCCGCGGCCCGCACCGCCTCACGGACCGACCCGCGCTACGAACCCAACATCCCCGCCCTGGCCGAGGTCGTCCCCGCCGACCTCCAACCCGAGGACATCGTCGCCCGGCTCGGCGCCGCCTGGATCGACGCCGACGTCGTCGCCCGGTTCCTCCGCGACACCCTCGACGACGCCTCCATCATCGTCGAGCACCCTTACGGCGCGGTGTGGACGGTCAAGGGCGCCGACCAGTCGGTCGCGGCGACCAGCACGTGGGGCACCCCCGACCTGCCCGCGCCGCGGCTGGCCCAGCTGCTGCTGCAGCAGCAGCCCGTCACCGTGCACGACGAGGTCGAGTACGACCTCCCCGGCGGCGGCACCTCGACGCGGCGGGTACTGAACCTGAGCAAGACCATCGCCGCCCAGGCCAAGGCCGACGAGCTGGCCGACCGGTTCTCCGAGTGGGTGTGGCAGGACCCCGCGCGGGCCGCCGCGCTCGCACGGACCTACAACGACCAGTTCAACTCGATCGTCCTGCGCAGCTACGACGACGTGCAGCTGTCCCTGCCCGGGCTGGCGCTGGACTTCACACCGTTCCCGCACCAGATCGCCGCGGTCGCCCGCATGATCGCCGAACCCGCTGTCGGGCTCTACCACGAGGTCGGGGCCGGCAAGACCGCCGAGATGGCCATGGGTGTGATGGAGCTGCGCCGCCTCGGGCTGGTCAACAAGACCGCCGTCGTCGTGCCCAACCACATGCTCGAGCAGTTCTCCCGGGAGTGGCTGCAGCTCTACCCGCAGGCCAAGCTGCTCAACTGCTCCAGCGACGACCTGACCCGCGACCGGCGGCGCGCGTTCGTCGCCCGCATCGCGACCGGCGACTGGGACGCGGTGATCATCACACAGCGGGCGTTCGAGAAGATCCCGATGTCCCCGAAGGCGCAAGCCGCCTACCTCGACGACCAGGTCTGCATGGTCCGCCGCGCCATCGAACAGCAGCGCGGTGCCGAGCAGCGCAGCTTCTCCCTCAAGCGCATGGAGCGCCAGCTGCTCGTCGTCGAGGAGCGGATCCGCGAGAGGCTCGCCGGCGACCACGACCCGGCCGTCACCTTCGAACAGGTCGGCATCGACTACCTCGTCGTCGACGAGGCCCACCTCTACAAGAACCTGCGCACCCCCAGCAACATCCCCGACGCCTCGATCGACGGCTCGAACCGGGCCAGCGACCTGGAGATGAAGCTGCACTACCTGCGGGGCCGCCACGGCGAGCGGGTGGCGACCCTGGCCACCGCCACCCCCATCGCCAACTCCATCACCGAGGCGCACGTCATGCAGCGCTACCTGCGCCCCGACCTCCTCGCCGCCGCCGGCGTGCTCGAGTTCGACACCTGGGCCGCCACCTTCGGCCAGACCACCACCGCGGTCGAGCTGTCCCCCGACGGCGGCCGGTTCCGGATCAAGAGCCGGTTCGCGCGCTTCCACAACGTGCCCGAGCTGCTGCGCATGTGGCACCTGTCCGCCGACATCAAGACCGCCGAGGACCTCGCGCTCCCCACCCCCGACCTGGTCCCCCGCCCCGGCGACGGCGCCCGCGACCCGCACACGATCGTCGTGGCCCGCACCCGGCACCTCGAGGAGGTGATGGCCGAGCTCGCCGCCCGGGCCGACGCCGTCGCCGCGCGGCAGGTCGACCCCAGCATCGACAACATGCTCAAGATCGCCGGCGACGGGCGCCGGGCGGCCCTGGACCTGCGCCTGGCCGGGCGGACACCCCCACCCGGCGAATCGAAGATCGACCGCGTCGCCGCGCAGATGCTGGAAATCTGGGCCGCCCACCGCGGCGACCGCTTCCCCGGTGCCGACGGCGAACCGCACCCGGCACCCGGCGGGCTGCAGATCGCGTTCTGCGACATCAGCACCCCCGACCCGGACCGGTGGAACGTCTACAACGCGCTCCGCGAGCTGCTCGTCGCCGGCGGCATCCCCGCCGACCAGGTCCGGTTCGTGCACGAAGCCCGCAACGACCGGGAGAAGGCCGAGCTGTTCGCCGCGGCCCGCGAGGGCCGCATCGCGGTGCTGCTCGGCTCCACCGAACGCATGGGCGTGGGCACCAACGTGCAGCGCCGCGCCCGCGCGCTGCACCACATCGACTGCCCCTGGCGGCCCGCCGACCTGCGCCAACGCGACGGGCGGATCCTGCGGCAGGGCAACCTGTACGACGAGGTCGAGATCTACCGCTACGTCACCGAGCGCTCCTTCGACGCGTTCATGTGGCAGACCGTCGCCCGCAAGGCCCAGTTCATCGCGCAGGTGATGCGCGGGCGGCTGGACGTGCGCGAGATCGAGGACATCGGCGACTCCGCGCTGTCCTACAACGAGGTCAAGGCACTGGCCACGGGCAACCCGCTGCTGCTGGACAAGGCCCAGGCCGACGCCGACCTCACCCGGCTGGAACGGCTCGAACGCAGCCACGCCCAGGGCCGCAGCAGGCTGCGGGACCTGGCCGCCTCCCACGAGCGGAAGATCACCGAGCTGCAGGGACAGCTCGACGTCCTCGACACCGCGCTCACCCGCCGCCGCGACACCCGCGGCGACCGCTTCGCGATGACCGTCGCGGGGCGGCGGCACACCAGCCGCCCCGCCGCCGGCGAGCACCTGCGCCAGCAGCTACTCGCCGCGCTGGAGCAGCTCACGGGGGGCGAGCAGGCGCGCCGGCGGGACCTGCCCGACCTGGTCGAGCTCGGCGGGCTGCGCTTCGACGCCCGGGTCACCCGCTCCTACGCCGAACACGGCTACCACCTGCAGATCCCCGGCCTGCCGCACACCGACGTCGACGGCTCCGCCGGCGAACTCGACACATCCCCGCCCACCTCCCTGATCATCCGGCTGGAGAACCGCGTCGCCGACCTGCACAAGGTCCGCGAACGGACCACCACCGCGATCGCCACCTCCCGCGCCGAGATCGCCAGCGCCCAGCACCAGGCGGACCGGCCGTTCCCCCAGGCCGCCGCCCTCGCCGCGGCGCGGCACCGCGTCGACGAGCTGGACACCGCCCTCGCCGCCCTCGCCGCGCCCACCGAGCCCGAACCCACCGAGCCCGAACCCACCGAGCCCGAACCCACCGGGCGAGTGGAGACGAGCGAGCCGACGGCCCCGGGTGCACGGGCCGAGCCGAACCCTGCGCCGCCGCCGCCGGATCCGGCTGCCGGGCCCGATCCGGAGCCGGACCCGGCGGCCGATGCGGACGCAGCAGGGCTCGATCCGGACCGGCGACGGCTGCTGGTCCAGCTCGCCGAGGACTACGCGGCCCTCTACGGTGGTCCCGCCTCCCCCACACCCGGGGCCAGCAACGCCGCTCGCTACATCGTCGAGGGACACCTGCCCGACGCCACCTCCGCGGAGTGGGATTGGCTGGCGGACCATCTCGCCGCCCACCCCGAGCTGCTCCGCTGCCCACCGCTGACCGACGCCCAGCTCGCCCGCCGCACCACACTGCGCACCTCGGTCGCCAACCGGCTGGGCTCGCGGGCGCACACCCTGTTGGTCGCGGAGGACTTCGAGGACGCCCAGCGCCTGCTCCAGCAGGCCCGTCACATCGATCCCGCCCGGGCGGACCGCTGGTGCTCGTTGAGCCTGCGTGTGCAGCAGACCGCCCACGAGGTCGCCGCCGCCAGCGCCGTCGTCGGGTCGGCGCCGGCCGGGGCGAACACGTCCGGGGCGAACAGCGTCGGCGCGGAGCAGGGGGACATCCTCGCCGCCGTCGCGAACGAGGAAGCGGCCGAAGCCGCGCACGCGTTCGCCCGCGGCGACTCCGCGACCGCGCTCCACGCCATCAACGCGGCCGCGCTCATCGACCCCGCGCAGGCCCACCGCTGGGAGGAGCTCCGCAGCCGCTACCAGCAGGGCACGGGGCTGCAGGGCCACCCCGCGCGCGCCGCAGCGGCGGTCACCAGCCCACCCACCCGCGGGCCGGCGGCCGAGGCCAGGCCCGGCAAGGGTGTGCCGCCCGCATCCGCAGCCCCGCGGCTACCGCGGCCCGCGCTGCCGCCGAGCAGGAAGGTCGGCCCCCGATGAACTGGTACGCACCGCCCACCGCCGCCGACCTCGCCGCCGCCGGCGAGGTCCTGCGCGAGCAGCGCCTACACGCCGCCGTCAGCATGGCCGGTCGCCAGCGCGCCGAGGTCACCGTGCAGCACCCGGGCACCGACGCCGCGGCGGTGACCGTGAGGATCGGGCGGGTGCTGGTGTACCTGCACAACCGGGAGTCGGCCCACCGGTTCAACCAGGTGTGGCAGGACGGGGCCGCGGACGCGCTGCAGCTGGCCCGCCACGCCCGCCGCCACCCCGGGCCACGCCGGCCCGACGACGTCGCCGAACCGTCGATCGTCGTGCACGTCACCGGCAGGCCGGCCGCAGCCCGCTGGCTCACCCACGCACCGGGCGAGGAACGCGTCGACGCCCTCGCCGTGCGCATCGACCAGCTGCGCTTCGACGTCTACGACCAGCCCGCGTTCCGCGGCTGCGCCGCCGCGTTCCGCGCCGCCGCCCTGGCCGCGCAGCAGTACCTGCAGCCCGCAGGGCACGCGGACGCGCAGACCCCGGCCCAGATTGTCGTGCCGATCGGCCAGGATGTCGCCGAGCCCACCGAACCGGAGGCCATCGCCGACACCGGGACCGGGTCCGGCGCCGGTCCCGCTGCCGCAGCGCGCACCGCGGCGGCCGCGCTCACGCCCACCACCGCGGGGCCGCCAGCCCGTAGGCGGGCGACGGCGCTGGGCATCCGCCGGCCCCTGCCCGGCGGCGCCCCGGCGGCGCAGCCCGCGAGGCGCCCGCAGCTCCGCAACCAGTCGCACAGCCAGCCGCACAGCCAGCCGCACAGCCAGCCGCACAACCAGCCACGGAGAGGACACCAGCGATGACCACCTGGAGCGCCACCGCCACCTACGACAGCCGCTGGGGCCAGGCCGCCACCGCGGTAGCGGCCTGGCAGGCCGCCGCCGCGGCCGCGCTCGACCTGGCCGGGGCAACCTCTCCCCACGAGTCGATCACGATCGAGGTCGGCGGCGCGGCCGCGAGCTTCTACCCCGGCTGGGACCGCGACGGCAACCTCGACCTGGCCGCCACCCGCGCCGCGGCAGCCGAGCTCGTCGCCGAGCACAGCGCCGCCTGAACCGGCGCGCGCGACATCCCCTCGGAACGCACCGACCGTGTGCACCGCTGGGTGCACACGGTCGGTGGTGGGCGCGGGCGAGGGGGTGCCCGCGACCCGGCCCAGTCCGGCGTCGTTGTTGTCAGGCGGCCCCGGACGTCGTGGTCGATGAGGTCAGCGCGCCTGGGTGGTGAACTGGCTGGCCACGGCGGCCGCCAGCTCAGTGAACGCGTCGCCGGTGGCCCGACGCAACAGCGGCAGCTCGACCCGGTCGCCGGCGACCAGGTGCGGATCGAAGGGGAGCTCGACCACGGCTCGCACGCGCGAGGTGAAGTGGCCGCGCACGGTCTCGAGGTCCACGTCGCGGCTGCGCTGGTCGCCGGCCAGGACGACGACAGCGTCCGCGGCGAGCTGCTGGTGGCCGTGGTTGGCCAGCCAGTCCAGGGTGTACGCGGCGCGGCGGGCACCGTCCACGGTCAGCGTGCCGACCACGATGAGCGAGTGCGCGGTCTGCAGCACCGAGGTGGTGAGGGGATGGGCCGGGCCGGTGCTGCAGTCGGTCACCGAGATCCCGATGTGGCGGCCCAGCACCTGCATCACCTGCTGGTATTCGCTCGGATCGAGGCTGGTGTCCGCCGTTGGGTCGAGCTGCGCGGCGAGGACCCGCAGCCGCCCGGTCAGCCCCATGTAGCTGTCCAACTCGGGCAGGGTGAGCGGTTGGGCGGAGTTCGCCAGCCGCCGCAGCAGCTCCCGCACCGTCACCGGCGCGGGCCCGACGAGCCGGTCGGCGAGCGTGCCCGCCTCTGGGCTGGCGTCGACGGCGACCACCTGGTCGCCGCGCACCTCGGCCAGCGTGGCGGCAAGCCCGGCCGCCACCGTGGTACGCCCGACGCCGCCCTTGCTGGCGACCACGGCGATCCGGTGCCCGGCACCCCGCAGCGGGGTCCGGATTAGCGTGCGGAGCTGCGCGAGCTGCTGCGCACGCGCGGACGGCCCGACGTTGATCAGGCCGGCGGACAGCGCGTACAGGACGGCCCGCCACCCCTCGGTGGGCCGCGGGCGGCGGACCCGCACCAACTGGGCGTGCGTGAGGTCCGCCGAGTACCCGGGCGAGGCGGTCGGGACGAGCCCGCCATCCTGCCCCGCCGGGCGTACCACCAGCTGCGCCGCCGGGGCCGCCACCGGCCCGATCCCCCGCGGCGGCTGCGGCGGCGGGCCCGCGGTGGCGGCCGGAGCCTCGGACGGCAGGCCCTGCTCGGCCGAGCCCGGCGGGTCCGCCGGCCGCTCCGACCCGCGCACCGAGGGCGCGGGGGCGGCGGGCGGTGGGGGCCATGCCGACGACGGCCCGGACGGGCCGTGCGGGGGTGCGGCCGCCGCGCCCGAGCCGGCCAACAGCGATGCCAGGCGTAGCTGCGAGGCGGCGGCGGACGTCGTCGCTGGTGGGCTGGACGTGCCGTTCGGCGGCGACGTCGACGGCGCGGGCGGTGGCGGGAGCGAGGGCGAGGGTGCGCTGGGGTTCGGGACGGGTCGCGGGTTCAGCAGCGCGTGCAGTGGGGTGGGTTCGGCGGCCACGTTGCGGGCTCCTTCCAACAGGCAAGGGAGTCGACGGGAGATGAGCGGAGGCCGGCGCGACGCCGGCGGGGTCGTGGGCTGGCTCAGACCTCCACCCCCGACGGAGCAGGGGCGGGCGGCGACGGGGGCGGCGGCGCGAGGGTGCGGCCCGGCGGCGCCGGCGGTGGCCGCCGCGGTCCAGTGCTCGCGGCCTTCGGAGCGTCCGTGCCCGGCGCCGATCCACCGTCGCTGTCCTTCCCACCGCCGGTGTCGTCCCCGGTGTCGTCGCCCTTCTCGACGGCGGCGTCGCCCCCCACCCCGTCCCCCGCCCCGCCGGCGGCACCGAAGATCGCGAAGTCGTCGAACGCGACCTCGGCGTCGCCGGTGGCGTTCGGGTCGCGGTAGATACCCATCTTGAAGTAGTTCTCGCCGCTCGACATCGTCGGTCGGGTAGTGCGGGGCACGGTCTGCACGCCGTTCTCCCACGCCTCGACGAAGCCGTTGTCCGGGGAGAATCCGACGTGCAGGACGTAGTCCATCCATTCGCCGCGGCGGAGCGGCCCGATTGTCTCGCGGGGGGCGTCCACCCCGTCGCCGCCGATGTCGAGGGTGCCGCGGCTGATGTCGAGGGCGAGCGGTGGTGAACCCCCGCCGGCGTGCCACTGCATGACGATGTTCCAGCCGCCGTCGGGGTCGGGGAAGTCGGCGGGGAACTTCATCGACCACGCGTACCAGCGTTCGTCGCCCTCCTTGACCAGGGTGCCGGGGTTGTTGCTGTCGCGGACCTCGGAGCGTTCGCCGCCCATCTCGGCCTGCTTTCCGTCGACGACCGAGAACTGCGCGACCCGGCCGCGCTGAGGGTCCTCGACGACGCCCATCCCGTCCGCGGCCGACAGGCCCGCGCAGTCGCCGTTGATCCCCGCGGCCTGGCAGGTCCCCCACTTGGCCAGGTCGCCGCCCTCGAAGTCGTCGGAGAACAGCGACGTCACGGTGGGCGGCAGGATGTCGGTGAACGAACTCGGGAGCCCACCCGCTCCGGGCCGAGGGCCGGTGACGACCCCGCCGGCGAGCACCTCGCGCAGCTGCTCGACGAGCTGCTGCAACTCCGGGTCCGGGCTCGCCGACAGCGCGGTGGCCAGATCGCCGAGCAGCTGCTCGATCGCGGCGGCGGACGAACCCGACGTCGTCGGTGGCTCCTCTGCCTCGGTTCCCGTCGGGGGGCGCGAGGACGTGGGCGGCAGCCAAGGTGCCGTGGGCGGCGACGACGGGTCAGGTGCGGGTACGGGCAGCGGAGCGGTCGCGGCATCGTCGGGCCACTGGCCAGCACCCGCGCCGGGCCGGCCCCATCGCGGGACGGTCGAGCCACCGCCGGTGTTGGTGCCGTTGCTGGTGGTGCCGGACCCGCCGCCGTTGCGGGTCGATCCCGCACCGCTGTCCCCGCGCGGGCCGGGCTCGCTCTCCTCACCTCGGTCTCCCTGGTCGGCCGTGTCCTCCTGGTCAGGCTGATCGCTGTCGTCGCCGCGCCCGGTCGGTGCGGGGCCCGTGGGCGCACTGGACGGGGTGTGGACGACGAACCCCGCATCGACGAGGGCATCGATGATCCGTCCGGCCAGTGCGGTGGCCGCGGCCGCGGACGGATCGGTCGTGGCTGGATCGGAGGGGGCTGGCAGCGGCGTGCCGGCCGACGTCGACGGGGCCGGGATGCAGCCGGGGACGGCGCTGGTCGGCAGGCCCGCGCGGTCCAGCGCCGCGACGACGGAGGGCACGTCGAGGGCGTATCCGGCCCGGACCTGCTCGGTGATCTGGGCCACGAGGGCGCCGATCTTCTCGACCACCTCCTCGGCGGGGTTGGCGGCGGCGGCCGTGGCGCTGCTGTGGGTTGTCTCCTCGCACGTGGGCGGGGGCAGACCTGGTACGGCGGCGGGGACACCGCTCGTGCCGACCACGGCGGCGGCCATGGCGGCCACCGCCGCGGCGATCGTGGGGTCGAGCATCGTCAGCTCCTCCGTAGGTCAAGATCGACCACGACGACCAGCCGGCCACTGCCGTGCCGGCCGACGGGGACATCGAGCGAAATCCACTCCGACGGGCCTGGGTGCCAGCCGAACTCCCAGGGCGGCCCGGCCGCCGCGGGCGCCGCCCCGGGCCACTGGCAGGACGCCCCCGTGGACGTGGGGGTGATTGGGCCGGTGAAGACCGGCAGCTGCTCGTAGGGGGTCACCCGGACCTGCACCGAAACGATCACGAGCAGCGGGGTGCTCGCGGCGACCCGACCCGGGATGACCATCTCGGCTCGCTGCCGGGCCGGAGTGGTGGGCACCCCCGGAGCTCCGACGGCGCCCTCGTCGCCGGGAGGCAGGTAGCGGCGCAGCGCAGCCGCGCGCCGCTCGGGATCGTCGCGCGACCACGAGGTCAGGTCGGCGGCGAAGGCCATCGCGAACCCGACCGCCTCCCGTTCCTCGATCGGCTCCTCCCCCGGCGGCGGGTCCGGCATGCGGTGCCGGCCCCCGGACTCGCCGCACCCCGGGCGGGCCGGCATCAGCGCGGCACGGCCCTCGAAGGCCCGCACTCCCCCGGCTTCGGGCCGGGGCTGGTGCGTGTGGGGCCGGCGGGGCGCCGCCGGGCCCGGGCCCGGCGGGGACAGGGCCTCTCCCGCCGCAGGTGCCGGGTGCACCACCGGGGTTCGGGGTGGCACGAGCACCGTCACCGGCCGAGCCGACCCCGCCCCGGCCGAGCCCGGGGCCGGGGCACACGACGGGGCCGGGCCCCCGGTCGCCGGGTGCGGCCGCGGCCAGCGGCCCACCGGGGCGGGCGCAGCGGTCACCGCCAGCACCGGGCGCGGCCGCGGCAACGCGGCCGCCGGACGGTGTGTGTAGAGGACGTCGAGATCGCCGACCGCGGCGGGAGCCGCGGGCACCAGGGCACCGGTCCCCGCCGCGGGCGGCGTGCTCGCGGACGGAAGCCGCGACGGCTCGTCGGCTCCCGCCCACCACGGCGGCGGGCAGGGCGGCGGTGTGGTCCGCCGCGGTGCAGCGCGACGCGACCGCATCAGGCCGTCCTCACGGAGCCGCCAACGACGAGACATGTTGTATGGCTGACTCGGCCCTCTAAACATACAAAAGGTTCGGTACCACCGGTGATCGGATACCTGAAAAGCGTATAGCAGGCGCGTTGCCGCTGGTCAAGCTCACTAAGCTTGGCCGTGCTGTACGGCTGAAGGCGCGTCATCACCCGCCGAACTGTACCCGAATAGGCCAGATGGAGCTATACCGTCTGCCTGTCGTGGTGTGCCGGAACGCGTACATAGCGGCTAGGCTTGCTCGGACGAAGTCGAGCTGAGCGCGCGCGTGCGTCAGGTATGAAGAACGGTGGTGACCGTGAGTGGTGGACACGGGTGGTGTCGCGCTCGTGACTGAGCCGCAGCGAGAGCGGGTCCGGGCGCCAGTGGCGCCGGTCGATCGCCGCTCGCTCATCCAGCAACGGGTGCAGTGGGTCTTCGACACCGTCGTTCTGCCGGGGCGGGGCCCGTTCAAAGCGACCGAGGTCGCGCGGTGGATCAACGAGTCCGGCGGCGAGATCTCCGCGATCTACCTGCAGAAGATCCTTCGTGGCGAGCGCACGCCCAGCTTGGCGAAGCTGGAGTGGATCGGTCGGTTCTTCGGCATCCCGCCGACATGGTGGGTCTCGGACAACCCGCCCGAGCTCGACGTCCCCGCCCTGGTCAGGGCCCTTCGGTTGCGGGAGTCGCCCTACGACCCCGCCCAGCTGCAGCGGAAGATCGCCGCGCTCTCCCCCGGCCAGCAGCTCGCGGTCCAGGAGATCGTCGACAACCTGCTCCGGGCGGAGGGCAAGGACGTCACCTGAGCCTCGCCCCACCAGCCCGTGCGCCGGGCGCCGATCAGGGACGCGGGAGAGATGGGCCGGCACGCGGGCCCAGGGCCGAGTTCGGCCAGATCGTGTCCGATGCGGCGGCGGGATGGTCAGGTTGGCCCCGCGTGGCGGGCTTCGCGGGCAGCGGCGAGGTGCGCGCAGGCCAGCTCCGCGCGGCGCGCGGCGCGGCGGGCAGCCGCGAGGTACTCGGCGAGGCGGAGCCGGCGCAGCGCGGCCGGTGCGCCCAGCGTCGCCGCGGCCAGCTCGTCGGGGACGGCCGGGTCGTCGATCGCGAACACGTCGTCGTCCCAGGCCGCTGCCGGTAGCCACCCCCGCGCACGGGCCAGCTCGCGCGCCTCCGGCTCGACCCCGGGCAGCTTGCGCAGCCGCGTGTAGACGACCGCGACCGCGGCCGCGCGATCGCGGCGGATCCGGCCCGGCCGCCAGCCCGCCCGGGTCTCGTGCACGGCCTTCACCGGCCAGCCCAGCGCCGCGGCGAGAGTGCGGTTGCCGTGGCCGAGCCAGGCCAGTGCCCGCAGCCGCCGGACCGTGCCGACGCGGTCGACGAACGCACTCGGCAGCGTCATCGTCGCCGAGCGCTCCACCGCCCGCCGACGCGCGACGTCGGCCAACGCGCTCGGGCACCGGCATTCGTGCTTCGTGTAGGCCGACGCAGTCCCGTGCCGCTTGGCCCGGCAGCCCGCGACCTGCGCCTGCGGGCCCGCGGAGCCGGGGGCACCCGCGGTGGCGGTCATACGCGTTGGGTCGGGCGTGCACCCAGCGCACGCACGCCGCCGATGAACTGGCCCGACCAGTGGGGGGACGCCCACATGTCCTCGACGATCTTCACGACATCCCCGGTCCGCGGGGCGTGCACCATCCGGTTGTCGCCGAGGTAGAGCCCGACGTGGTGGATGCCGCTCGGGCCGCCGTTGTCGGAGAAGAAGACCATGTCGCCGGGGTGCAGCTCGGAGCGTGCGGTGATCGGCGGGGCGAAGGCGTCCCAGATCGCGCGCGACTGGTGCGGCACGGTGACGTCGGCGCCGGCGAAGGCGTAGACCATCAGCCCCGAGCAGTCGAACCCGAGCCGCCCGGTCGTGCCCTTCGTCGGGCCGTCGGCGTTCCCGCCTGCCCACGAGTAGGGCACTCCCAGCTGCGACAAGGCGCGGTCGAGCACCAGCTGGTCGTCCGGGCCGCCCACCGCGCCCGGCGTGCACACGATGCCCAGCGCCGCGCCGACGACCTCGTTCGCGGCGGACTCCCACTTCGCGTAGGCGTCGGGGAACGCGCTCACCTGAACGGCCTGTGCCGCCGCTGCGACCGGCATCGACGCCCAGTCCGCCAGGGCGAGCAACTTCTCGTAGAACAGCTTCGCCGAAGCCTTCGGGTCCATCCGGTCCGCGACGCTGCCCCACCCCGCGCGCTGCTGGAACAGCCCCACCGAGTCGTGGTCGGACCCCACCGCCTCGTGGGGCAGCTGCAGCGACTCCGGCACGTCCGAGTTCGCGTACACCTTCAGCGTCGACTCCTGCATCGCCGTCGCGACCGCGATCACCTGAGCGCGCTGGGGTACGCCGAGCTCCATCCCGGCGGCGACGATCGCCTGCGCGTTCTGCAGCTGCGGGCCGGCAAACCCCGCCACCGGATCCCCCGGCCCGCCGTCGGGCGGGGCACACACCATCCCCGCACGGCCCGAACCCGGGTCGAGCGCGACGACCAGCAGCAGCATCATCACGACCAGCACCGCGCCGACCGCGGCCAGTGCCGCCAAGATCGAAGCCCTCACGCGGCGGAGTATAGAAGTAGCATCTGATTTTCGGTACTTTCGTACGTTGATGCTGATGATCTCGCCGTACAGGGAGCCTGGGGCATGGCATGGAACGGGCCGGACCGCCGCGCGCTGCTCGCCAGCGCGCTCGCCGCGGCATCCCGCGGCTTCGCCATCTTCCCGGTCTCCGTCCGCGGGAAGAAGCCGGCGATCGAAGGCTGGGAGGACACCGCAACCCGCGACTCGGACACCCTTATCCGCTGGTGGAGAGCCTGTCCCTACAACATCGGGGTGGCCACCGGCCCCTCCCGCCTGGTCGTCGTCGACCTCGACGACAGCCACGGCCACCCACCACCCGAGCGGTGGGCCGGCGCGCGCGACGGCCACGACGTCCTCGCTCGGCGAGCCGCGGAAGCCGGTATCGCAATGCCCCTAGATACCTACACTATCTGTACGCCTACTGGCGGCTCACACCTATACTTCAGAGCCCCGGAGGGTCTCGGCCTCCGCAACACCGCCGGACGGCTCGGGTGGCGCATCGACACCCGCGCAGCAGGCGGCTACGTCGTCGGTGCAGGCTCCGCCCGCCGCGAAGGCTGCTACCAACTCGCCCTCGACACCGACGTCGCGCCACTACCCGGCTGGCTGCGCGACGGCCTCACTCCCCCACCCCGCCCACCAGCCCCCGCCGGACCGGCGCCCGGCATCAACGCCACCGACGCCTACGTACGCGCCGCGGTCGCCGCAGAGCTCGCGGACCTCCGCGAGGCAACCGTCGGCACCCGCCACCACCAGCTCCACAAAGCCGCCCGCATCCTCGGCGAGTTCGTCGGAGCCCACCGCCTCACCGAGCCCACCGCCCGGCAGGCCCTCCTCGCCGCGGCCGCCATGCACGTCGGCGTCGCTGGCTTCACCAAGCACGAGGCCGCCACCACCATCGACCACGGCCTGGCCAACGGGATGCAGCGACCGCGAGCCCTCTCCCCCGGCGACCGGAGTGGGCGACGGTGACTGGTGAGTTTCTCGTCCAGTTATTCGGCGTGTCGAGCGGGTCGCTCCGGTCATTCCCGGCATGATCCGCGGCATGAGTACTCCTTCACCGCGCCGGCGAGGACGTCCCCCGAAGCACGGTGGCGCCGCGACGATGCCGTCCTTCTCGACCGAGAAGGAGGTGCGGCAGCGCGTCTTGGAGCTCGCGGCGGCCGAAGGGGTATCCCTGGCCGACATGATGACAAGGCTGCTGTCCGAGCGGCTCGGCCTGCCGGTACCGCCGTACTGCCGACCACGCAACCAGCAGGAGGAGCTGCCTTTCGATAAGGCCTCGTAAACGACGCGAGGCGGTCCCCGTAGGGACCGCCTCGTAAGCCTGCGAAGGGATCGGGTAGCCGCCCGATCCCGCCGCCGAACTCCGGTCGCCACCGGAGCCCATAACCCGTCTCCGCCAAGAGAAGGGGCGCTTTCGCGTGCCCGACTTTACCCTGCTGCGCCCAGAAGCGCACGCACCACACACGTCACAAACGCTGTACGTCGGACCACGCCGTGCGCCTACCCCGGTGGCGGCGCGGCGACGGGCTCGCGCGCTGGCGACCGGCCGCCGCCGCGCCGTACAACGGCTCTCCGCCCGTACGTTCGCTCCCCATCCGGGCTGGCGCAACTTCCTCGAGCCCGGCGTGCGGGTCGTGGAGAGCCAACGCGAGGCCCTTCAGCTGGTCAATGAGCTCATCGACGGCGAGGACTGGCGCGGCGACAGGCGCACCGCATGGACCGCGATCCTCCACCAGCTCGTGCGCAGCATGGACTGGACCACGGGACTCGTCACGGCGGTCACGATCGCTCGTCTCGGCGAGGCTGGCGGCCGCGCCGGCCGCACTGTCTCCCGGGTCCTCGCCTGGGCCCGCCACGCTGGCCTCTTGGCCGTCGTCGAAGCCGGTGCCAGCCCTCAGCTCCTCGGCAGCGACCATGGCCGCACCCCCACGTATGCGCTGGTCACAAGGCGTCCACCCGAGCCGCTCACGCCTGCCCGTCCGGGGCCCGTAGAGGTCGTTGTGGACGAAAGTGGCGACCCCCCCAGCGTTTGGGTTGATCAGAAACCCTTGAACGGCAGACGGCTCGAACATCACTCTCACCCAAAGCCCGACTGGCCTCTGTTCCGAATCCCCCAGTCTCCCTCCGAACGCAACCAAGCGACCCGCTACCTGCTCCGACGACTTGGTCTAGACGATGCCGGGGTATCCGGAGTGCCCCTGTGGCGTGCCCGGGCTCTGTTGCACCGCTGGTGGCAGGCCGGAGCCAGCCCCGCTGGTGTGCTCCACGCCATCGAGCGACACCCGGACCACCCCCAGCAACGCCGTGGTGACGCGCTCCGCGGCGCCCGTGATCCCCTGCGGGTCCTCGGCCATCGCCTCGCCCCGTGGCAGGGCCGCCTCCACGAGCTCCCGCCTGCTGTTATCGGTGTCCGTGGCGACTACCTCGCTGCCCAACGTGCGTCTCTCACCCAGCGCATCGATAAGGCCGCCGCCTCCGCAGCTCAGGCGTTTCTGCCGGCGAGCAGCGCCGCCACCCGTGACCGCGCGCGGCATGACCTGGCAGAGCAACTCCGTCGGCCGCGGAGCCGACGCACACCAAGGAGGCTTGTCCCTGGCTCGACCGAGGGCTGGCGCAGGGGCTGAGGAGCCGCACGTCGGCCCGCGCTAGACGTCTGACCCGTGCGTTGCGATCCACTCCGCGGCACGGGTGAGCAATACGTCGGCCTCGCTGCCCATGCGAGCGGTCCTTCACGTTCGCCTTCCCACCGGCGGCCAGCGAGCTCGACGCGCTGTCGCTCCCGCCGTAGCTCGAGAAGCACGTGGTCGCGTTCGCACATGAGCCGGGCGACGTCGAAGTGGTCGACGTGGCGGGCGCAGGCGAATCCGCGGACCACGTGGCGACGACCGGAGGGGTGGCGGTACATCTTCAGGCCGACGAAGGTCGGCTCCGCCGTGCAACTGCTCGGTGCGAAGTAGGTGTGCTCCACGCCGCCGCCGCACCCGGCGGCGGCGTCCAAGAAGGTCACGGTGCTACTCCCCCACCTCGGCGTCATGGACGGTCCGCGGGGAAGCGCGGCGGATTTCGATGGTAGCTGCTGACAGGCCCGACAGATCATCTCTGCGGACGTGCCGGGCGGTCGCGCGCCGAGGGTGCGCGGTGGTTCAGGCGCCGCGTGCGACGTTCCGGTGGAAACCAGGTTTACAGATTCGTCCTGTGCCTGACGCGAGGCGAGTGAGGCCCGGCAACGGCGGGACGGCTGGCGTGGCCCGTCGTGACGTGCGGGCTGCGGCCGGTCAGGCTGTGTCGGGCTGCCCGAGCACGGCCCGTGCCTTCTCAATGAACTGCCGGACCTCGGCGAGCTGGCCACCGATCCCGGCGTCTCCGCCGGCGGGCAGGACCTTGTCAAGGGCGCCGGCCGCGTTGTCCAGCCACTGCTGCACGGACAGCCGCGTCGCTTCCAGATCCGGACCGGCTCCCGAATCCCCGGCGCGATTTCTCGCCGCACCGGAGCGGTTGCGGCTGGAAACCCGGTTTCCAGCCGCACCGCGTTCCCGGTCGTCGTCCTGTGGCTGGGCGACCTCTCCCCCATCGGTGGAAACCGGGTTTCCATCGGCGGCGCCCTCCGCGGCGGCCGGCGCAGCACGACCAGCGGCCTGCTCCCCCGCGTCGCCTGCGCGGTCCGTTGAACTGCGTCCGATTCCAGCGAGGAACTCGTGCGCCTCGTCGTCTTCCATCGTCCGGATCTGGTCAGCGACCGAACGCTGCTCCTCCGCGGCCCGGATGCCGAGCACGCGGGCCTGGCGAATCCCGAGCCGACCTTCGCGGAGCATCTCCTGAAGCTCGGGAACCAGCTTCAACAGGGCGGTGCGCTGCGCGACGTAGGTGTGGGTCTTCCCGATTGCCGCAGCTACGGACCGCAGCGTCTCCCCCGGCCGGTCGAGTCGTCGTTGCAGCATCGCGGCCTCCAGCAACGGCGGCAGATCCTGGCGCTGCACGTTCTCGATGAGGACACGGTCCTCGATTGCTTCCTCGGCACCGGAACTGGGCAGCTCCTCCACGACACGCACGTCGAGCGTGCTGCGCCCCGCCAAGCGCGAGGCGGCCAGCCTGCGGTTGCCGACGACCACCACCCAGGGCTCGGACCCGATCTCGTCGCCGGGATAGGCGGACTCGTACTGGTCACGGGTGATCACCAGGGCTGGCTGCAGCTGGCCGACACGAGCCATGGTGTCAGCGAGCTCGCGCACCTCCGGGTCGTCGTCGGGGTATCGAGGGTTGCGCGGATTGGGCTGGAGCTCGTCCAGGTTGAGCCTGGTCGGGTGTGCCATCCGGCTCCGCATCGCCTCGCGGGCCGCGCGCAAGCCGGACGGCCTGTCTCGCTCCATCGCAGCGATGTCCTTACGCGCCATGATCAGCTCCGTCCGGTGCGTGCAGGGTCGTTGTCGAGAGCAGCGAGTCGAGCGCGGGTAGCTGGTCCCACTCGGCCACCGGGGCGAGGCCGGCGGCGACGTCGAGCCGGATCGCGATGCGTCGGTAGGCATCGGCGATCGGGGCCGTGGGCTTGTAGTCGACCACTGTCTCGCCGTTCAGCCAGGCTTCTTCCACGACAGCCGCCAGTGGCAGGTGCGCGAGGATCGGCAAGGGGTCGACCTGCGGGTCGTCGGGGCGGCCGTACTCCTCGAGCTGCTGCATCTTGTACCGGGCCAGCGCGGAGAGCGGGCGACGGTAGATGCCCGGGACCAGGCCATACAGCTCACGGCGGGGGAGTGTCAGCTCCTCCTCGACGACACCGAGCTGCTCGATCAGCAGCCGGAGGGCACGCAGCGACGTGTTGTTCGGCTGCACCGGGATCAACAGCCCGTCCGCGGCCACGAGAGCGTTGTCGGTGAGGATGTCGAGCGACGGAGGGCAGTCGATGAGGACGTGGTCGTAGGAGCCGGACGGGAACTGCTGCAGGAGCCGCGCGAGGCGAAATTCCGGCGCCCGCCCGTGGTAGAGCTGGCGCACGACGAGGAACATCGCGACGGTGGTGGGGATGATGTCGAGCCGGCCCCCGCTGACGTGTGCAGGACGGGCCCGGACCAGCGCTTCTGCCGGTCCCGAGTATTCGCCGACGAGCGCGGTGGCGAGGTTCGGGTCGTCCGGGTCGGCCTCCTCCATCCGTAGAGCCTCGGCCGTGAGATGACCCTGTGGGTCGAGGTCAACGAGCAGGACACGTCGACCACGCTCTACGAGAGCGCCCCCGACTCCGACCGTGAGCCCGGTCTTCCCGACGCCGCCCTTCTGGTTCAGGACCGCCGTGACGATGGGCAGCGACGTCGCAGCGTGCGCTGCACCTGTAAACCCGGTTGCCAAGGGATCCTCCCTCGGAGGCTGCTTCAGCCCCGCTCCGTGTGTCGGACATTGGCTACGGGCTGCCCTCACCCGTGAAGATTCCGTTCTTGATCAACCACGCTCTCCAGAAGTCGACGCGTTCCTGTGACGGTGCGAAGCCTGCTGGCCAGCCGTCCTGCACGATCTGCTGAAGCACGTGACGGACGCGAGCCCTGCCCACCCGTCGACGACTACTGGGGCGCTCGAAGTCGGCATCCACCACCGCATGCATCGCGCGCGCCGTCTGCTCCAGGTCGAATCGCACCGGGCGGTGCACCACCAGGACCTCTGCGCTCACCGAAGGATCCCACCGGGCGACCAGCGCCGATTCACGCACCCCGACTCTCACTCTCGATTCGACGAATCAGTACCACTTAGCGTATCTGGTACCGATATCGGTTCGGTCCGCGACACGCCTCGACAGCCGGAATCCATCGATAACGGGGCGAGCCCCACGAGTCAGATCGGCGCGGCCGCGGTGGAAACCCGGTTTCCAGAACGGCTGGTTCCCAGCCTGTCCTCGGCATGCGCTCGGACCAGCGCAGATGCGGACCGGCGCAGTGCAGAGTTCCTGCCCGTCGTCGCGGTGGCCATCGAGAACCGACAGGGCGTTTGCGCTGGTCAACACCGCAATAGCCAGTGCCTCTCGGTCGGCGCCGAGCGCTGTCGAGGCGCCTTCCCGGCGCTGGCGATGCGCATGCCGGTTTCCGCTGGTCCCGGCGGGTAACCGTGCCGCCACCTCTCCAGCCGCTATCGCACGACGAACCCACATGAGGCCGGCACGCTCTGTCGGCCGAGCCCGCCACACCGGGATCCGTCTTTGGGGGGTCCGGACCGCCCGCTCGGTCGTACGTGGCGGAGGGGAGTCCTTGGCGCGTCAGCCGACGACGGGGGAGGCAGCGGGCCGCGATGGGCGGGCGGGAAGCGAACGTGCCGCCGCAGCTGCTGGTCCGGGCACTCTGCCCGGGCGGCAGCCCGGGCCCTCGGGGGCGAGACCCGGCTTTGTGCCGCGGGGGCCGTCGAGCTGGGTCTGGGGGAGTAGCCGGCGGGAAGTGGCAGCCGCCGCGGCGGCGGGCCGGGCGGTCAGCCTGGCGGCATGATCCAAGCTTCCCGGAAGCGGTGCTGGCCGGCGGCGTCTCGAGCGTCCAGCTGCCGTCGCGATGAGGCTGGGAACCTCAACGGCATCTCCGGGCCGGCGAGGTCCTCAACGCGAGAGCGCGCCCCGATAGAGCGCCCTGTCCGGTGCCACGTTGGCCAATCGCTTTCTGGGTGCGAGGTGCTGGGCGGGGGAGCCCACCACAGCCTGGGGTTCTGCACGCGCGAGGGCGTCGAGCCGCCGTTGGTCGGCTCTCCCACAGGTGCGAGCGATGCCCGGCCCGACGGTCGGTTGTGCCCCACGTCGGCGACAACGGCAGGGGAGTAGTCGGTCAGCCGGACGCCGAGCCAGCGGGGAGGAAGGGACGGGCGCGGGGTTCGGGTCAAGAGATCCGAGGGCACCGGACAGGCCCTCGGAACGCGTCACCGACACGCCACGATGAGGTCCCGTGCCGGGAAATTTCCACGGCAATTTCCGCCGAGCGTCGCCCTCAACGCGCGGGCGCACGTGCGTGCGGGCGCCCGCACACGCGACCCGCGGCCGCGCCGCGACGGGCTCTCTCCCCAGCAGGGCCGGCCGTCGCGAGCCGCTGAGATCGAGCGCCGAGGTTTCGGCAAGCCCGCGTCAACCTCTAGTCGGCTTGTCCAGGGCGCTAGTCGGACTTAGTCTCAGACTCGCTAGCATTCGCCTGTCGAGGGGCTGAACGATGATCGTGTGCGCACTGGCTGCACCCCAGGACTGCCGGAACGGGAACTGCCCGACGGTCTGGGACACCGACGCGGGCACGCTCGTGGTGCAGGGATACGTCCTGGAGCCGGGGGCGGTCACGGTGCCGGCGGACCTGATCCGTCGTGCGGCAGCCTCGATCGGCAGGCGGGCAGGAGCGTGGAGCCTGCCGAGGTTCGGTGAGGCGACGATGACCGCAGATGGCTCGTGCATCGTTCGAGGCAAGCACGAGACGCCCGACGTGCTGGGCCTTCCCATGCCACGTGGCGAGGCCGCCGTCGAAGTCTCGCCCGACGTCCTGCTCGACGTGCTCGCCGATCACGAGATCGAGAAGGTGGCATGACTCCAGAGGACCTCGACCAGCTCTACCGCAGCTTTCAGCGGTACGCCTGGAAGCTCGAAGTGCGAGACACGTACGCCATCCCCGGCGAGGACGACGACTTCGATGACTTCCTCGCCGGCCGCCCGGTGACCCCGCGGACCCCCGACGACGACGAGTGGCTGGCCAACGTCCGCAGCAAGGTCGACGAGGGCAAGTCGTTCGGACGGGTGCGCCTGCTCGGCTGGCCGATCACGCCGTACAGCCGGTTCGAGCTGACGTGCTACCCGCAGGAGAACATCCCGGCGGGGGAGGAGGTCCGAATCCTCGACCGCCGATGGCTGGCGCCCGACGACGAGCAGTGGAGCCACCAGGACTTCTGGCTGTTCGACGACCGCATCGCGGTCCTGCAGCACTACGACGACGACGGACGCTTCCTGGGCGTGTCCGCAGCACCCGACGTCATCCCGTACCTCGCGATCCGGCAGCGGGCGACCGAGCTGTCCGTGCCGTTCGACGCATTCGTGCAGGTCCCCGCTCCACGCGAGGCACCGAGGACGACCGTGAGTGAGGCCCGTTGACCCATGACGAGCTGAAGAGGGAGCGCCAGCGACTCGCCGGCGCTCTCAAGCAGCTGCGTCTGAGCAACGGAGTGAGCTCCACGAAGCTGGGTGTCGCCCTCGGCTGGTCGCAGAGCAAGGTCTCGAAGATCGAGAACGGGGTCACCGCGGCGGCTGCTGAGGACGTCGAGCGCTGGGTGAACCACTTCGACCCGGGCAGCGAGGCGAGCGCGGAGCTCGTCGAGCAGGCGAGAAGGCTGGAGATCCAGGCCTTCGCCTGGCGGGAGGTCCACCGCCAGGGGCCTGGGGCGGACCAGCGTCGGCGCGCAAGCCGGACCGCGCAGGTGACCGCGACCGCCGTGTACCAGTCCGAGCTGGTCCCGGGGCTGTTGCAGACGCCGGAGTACGCGCGCAGCGTGCTGGAGGAGCACAGCCAGGTGCCGGCCGAGGCGATCGCCGAGACGGTCCGAGCACGGCTCGACAGCCAGGCAGCGCTGTTCGACCCATCTCGTAGCTTCGAGTTCCTGATCACCGAACGCGCGCTGCGATGGCGACCCGGTTCGATCCCCACCGCTCTCGCCCAGCTCGACCGCATCCGAACCCTCGCCACCCTGCCGAGCATCACCATCGGCCTGATCGAGCGCGCCGCCGACGCGGCCGCGAAGCCGCTGCACTCGTTCGTGCTCCTGCGCTACGCCGACCATGCCGAGGTCGAGATCGAGACCTTGACAGCGGAGATCACGGTGACCGCCGAGCAGGACGTCGCGGCCTACGAGCAGTTCCTCGACGACGCGCGCAAGCACGCGACGACTGGTGCGGCGCTCGCTGCGGTGTTGGACGCTCTTAGTGCTGAACTGCGGGCCGACGACCAATAGCCGTGTCGACTGGTCGAGGGTCCAGCTCATGCCGGGGGCAACGCGCCGCGCGCTCGAGCCGTGGCGCTGTCTCAGCTGGACCGACCTCCGGCGGCTTCGCGTTCCCGCGGGCGCGTCGGGCCTGCAGTTCGAGGGCGCGCAGCCGCAGGGCGCGCTTGGGGGTGTTGCTGGCGCGCAGTCGGATGATCTGGGTGACGGTGGCCTGCCCGATGGCAAGCACGAGCGATGCTCCGAGCACGACGAGCACGGCCCACAGCGGCAGTCCGCCGACCGCGGCGGAGAGCCCGGTGAGCCCGATCGGGGAGAGGACAACGGCCTGCTGCATGCAGCCGACGATGAGCGCATGCCGGTCATGAGTCAGCCGATCCACGTCCACAGTTCCCGGCCTGCCGGTTGGATGGACGGCGATCCAAGCCTGCGGCTGTGCTTCGGTGCGACTGTGACCGCAGGTCTGGCAGCCTGTCGCGGTGCCGTCGCGCCCGAAGAAAAACACGCAGCCCGCTGATCCGACGGCCGAGGGCAAGCTCGTCACACTGCTCAAGCAGCTCCACACCGACAGCGGGCTGAGCTACGAGCAGATCGCCGAGAGGGCCTACGTCTCGCGCAGCACGGTGTCGAACTACTTGAACACGCCGGCGGGGCGACCGGTCGAGACGCTGCGCTGCCTGCTCGACGCCATGCAGGCGTCGCCCGACGAGCGGAAACGGGCACTGGACTTGCACGCCGGCACCTTCCCGAACAGGAAGGACCCCGCGGAGCTCGACTGGCGTGGCCGGGCCGAGGCGGCTGGGTTGACGGTGTGGCCGATGGAGAAGTTCACGCCGTCGGCGGCGGTGGTGCACACCGCGATCGGGCGTCGGCTCAACCCGACCGAGCCACCGCCGAATCCCGATCCGGACCAGGTCCCGCCCGCCTACGTCGAACGTGCCCACGACGCGGCACTGCGTCGCGACATCGCGGCGGCTGTGGCCGGTGACCTGCGGGCGTTGATCGTGCTGCGTGGGACGTCGTCGACAGGTAAGACTCGGTCGTTGTTCGAGGCGGTGCACCAGCTGTGCCCGGGCTGGACAGTGATCCGGCCACACGACGCCGCTGCACTACGCGGGCTGCCCGAAACCGGGCTACTGGACCGACGACTGGTCGTATGGCTGAACGAGCTACAAGGCTTCCTCGGCTCCAACGGCACCGGCCTATCGGTTCCTGTGCTCGACCGCCTGTTCGCCGTCGCCACCAGGCCGCTGGTGCTGGTGGGCACCCTGTGGCCGGACAAACTTCAGAAGGAGACCGACCACCGCGACGAGTCCCGCTCCGATACGCGCGAGCTGCTCAAGGAGCGCCGCGAGCGGGTGCGCTGGCACGAGGTCCCCCGAACACTTACCACCGATCGGGAGCGCGCCGAGGCGGAGAGGCTCGCCGAGACCGATCCCCGGTTGACCCGCGCGCTGGCCGACCAGAACCGGTTCGGCTTCGCTCAAACGCTCGCCGGAGCCCACGAGCTACTCGAGCACTACACCAACGCCGGTGACGCCACCCCTGCCCGGCTGCTGCTCGACGCCGCCGCCGACGCCCGCCGCCTCGGCCACAAGAGCGCCCTGACGGTGCCGCTGCTGCGTGCACTCACCCTCGCCGCCTGGCGGGACATCCATGCCTCAGCCCGGATACCCGTCGGCTGGTTCGACACCGCCCTGACCCAGGCCACCCAGACCCTGCCCGACCCCACGGCGCCGGACCGCGGCGAACGCGGCATCCAGGCCCTGATCCCGATCGAAGACCCCAGCCTTGCCACGACTGCCCCCGACCCAACCGACGACGCATCCGACGCCGCAGACGGCCCGGTCGTCTACGGGCTCGCCGACTACCTCGAACAACACCTCACTCGCACCCGCCGCACCCGCCCCGTCGCCGACAAGACCTGGGATGCCCTGCTAGCCCATACCACTCGACCCGAAGACCTCATCGCCATTGCTGACGCCGCCGCCGCCCGCTGTCGCTACACCTACACCGAGAAGGCCTACCGTGCGGCCGCGGCGGCCAGCGACCCGAGCGCGCTGACTGGGCTGGGGGGGTGGCTGGAGCGGCGGGGGCGCCACGAGGAGGCCGAGCAGGCCTACCGTGCGGCCGCGGCTGCCGGTGATGACCTGTTCGCGCTGCGCGGGCTGGCGCGGTGGCTGGAGCAGCGGGGCCGCCACGACGAGGCCGAACAGGCCTACCGTGCGGCCGCAGCTGCCGGTGACCCGGCCGCGCTGGGCGAGCTGGGGGAATGGCTGGAGCGGCGGGGCCGCCACGACGAGGCCGAGCAGGCCTACCGTGCGGCCTCCGGGGGTGATCTGTTGGAGCTGGCGGGGGTTGCTGGAGCGGCGGGGGCGCTATGAGGAGGCCGAGCAGGCCTACCGTGCGGCCGTGGCGGCTGGTGACCCGGCCGCGCTGTCCGTGCTGGCGGGGCTGCTAGAGCTGCGGGGGCGCCACGAGGAGGCCGAGCAGGCCTACTGTGATGCTGCGGCGGCTGGTGACCCGGCCGCGCTGTCCAGGCTGGCGGGGCTGCTAGAGCTGCAGGGGCGCCACGAGGAGGCCGAGCAGGCCTACCGTGCGGCCGCGGCGGCCAGCGACCCGAGCGCGCTGACTGGGCTGGGGGGGTGGCTGGAGCGGCGGGGGCGCCACGAGGAGGCCGAGCAGGCCTACCGTGCGGCCGTGGCGGCTGGTGACCCGGCCGCGCTGTCCAGGCTGGCGCGGTGGCTGGAGCAGCGGGGGCGCCACGAGGAGGCCGAGCAGGCCTACCGTGCGGCCGTGGCGGCCGGTGACCTGGCCGCGACGCTTGAGCTGGCGTGGTGGCTGGAGCTGCGGGGGCGCCACACCGAGGCCGAACAGTTTCGCTGGTACGGGTTGGACGCCGACGGTCGCACCGCCACCCCGCGAGCGCAGGACTAGTCGACATCAGGAGAATAGTCCTAGACTAGGATGGACTAGTCGGCTATCTTGGATCAAGAAGGGCCCCGGCGGCTGCAACCGCCGAGGCCCGGTGAACGTCCTGACACACCCATCTCACAAGGAAGTCAGAACGCCCATGACCAGCGTAGTCATGTGCGACGCGGAGCCGGCCCAGCGTCGGCATCCCGTCGAACTCGCCCAGCCACACCCGTGCAGCGCGGATCCCGAGCTGTTCTTCCCCATTAGCGAGGAGGGGCCCTCGCTCCGTCAGATCGGCGAAGCCAAGGCGGTGTGCGCGAGCTGCGCGCAGCGTCCCGCATGTCTCCGGCAAGCCCTCGACGGTGACGAAGAGGGGATCTGGGGCGGCACCACGAAGCTCGAGCGCGACGCCATGCGGCGCCATCGGCAGGCCGTGAGCTGGATCGGGCGGTCGGCATGACCGTCATGACCAACGGCCACCGCCCCAGCCCGGCTGGCCACGCTGCGGTCCCGGGTGACGAGGTCGCGCAGCTGCTCGCCGAGGTGGAGCGCGCACAGAGGCTCGTCGCGATCCAGCACGACCCCGCCCTGTCCCTCGCCCTGACCACCGACGAACGGGCCGCTGACCGCGGCGTCGACGCCACGATCCGCGAGGCCCAGCGGGCCGAACGGCAGCGAGCCGGGCTGGAGCAGGTCCGGCTCTCCCGCCGCGAACGCGGGGAGCAGCGTTGGGTCGCGCGCGCCCGGGCAGCCCGTCAGCGCCTGCTTAATCCGGACCGTAGGCTCGCCAGCACCTACCGCCGCTACGTCGGACTGACCTGCGGCACAACCGGCGTCATCGCGGCCGGGATCGCCTGGATGGCCAACACCGTCCACGACGGCCTCGTCGGCCACGACGGCTCATGGCTGGCCTACCTGGTCGAGCCGCTGGCATCGGTCCTGCTGGTCGTCAGCCTGGTCGCCCAGTTCACCGCCGTGCAGAACAACCGCCGCAACCCCGAGTGGTTCCTCTGGCTCGACGCCGGATTCGTGACGGCCAGCCTCCTGCTCAACGTCATCCCCTGGGGACTGCGCTACGGCTGGGACGCTGGCCAGCTGATCGCGCACGTTCTGCCGCCGCTGCTCGTCGCCGCCGCCGTCGCCGTCCAGCACATGCTCAACAACCTCTTCCAGTCGATCTTCGAGAATGCCCACGCGGCCCTCGATGAGGACGTGCCGGAGCGAACCGGCGAAGAGATCGCGGACGTCGTGGTGCTCCTCGAGCGGTACCGGCGAGCCATGTCCAAGGGCGAGGTCGACCCGAACTACAGCGTCGAGCAGATCGCGCGGTACTTCGGCTGCCGCAAGCTGCGGGCCCAACGCACCAAGGACTCGCTCGACCTGCTTGCCCGACAGGGGCTGCTGACGTGACCGCCACCAGCGACCCGGAGACGCTCCGCCTGACCGTCATCGGCCCGAACGGCAGCGCCGTCGGCGTCACCCGCGTCGTCGTCGCGGCGGCCGACGACCCGAGCGCCCTCATCCCGACCTTCACCGAGATGGTGCAGGACGCTTCCGGCGGCACCGACAGCACCGACGACTACGAGCTGCTGGTTGCGAACGCCGAGGGACGGGCCCACTACCTCCTGCGTTGCGACACGGCCGGGAGCAGGTGATGCCACGAAACGACATCCCCCCGGATGGCGACGACGTCATCTCCGTCGTCTCCACACAGCCCGATCACCGGGCCGATACCATGGCCACCGAGCCAGGGACGGAGCTCGCGACCGTTCCGATGCCATCGGCAGCCGAGAGCAAGGATCAGCGGGCACACGACCGTGCGCTTGCGATCCTGCGGACCTACGGGCGCGCCGCAGCAGCGGAGCTGCGGTTCGCCCACCAGCGACCGCCCAGCCTGCGCGATCAGCTTGCCTACGCCCGTGCAGGGGAGTGGACCGAGGACATCCGCGGCGCGCGCCGTCACGTCATGCACGGCTACGTCCTGTTCGTGGCGATCCCGCTCACCACGGTCGCCTACCTCATTGCCTGGGCCGCCGCACGCCCCGGGCGGCTGATCAGTACCACCGCGATCACCACCTTGATCCTCACCGCGCTCAACACGGTCCCCGGCGTTCGACTGCTCGTCCCGGATTGGACGACGTGGCCGTACTGGCCCCCGCTGAGCTGGATCCTCTGACGAAAGGACGTGATGACCATGTACGGAGGCTCCATCGGCCTCGGGATTGTCGCCGTGTTCGCTCTGGCGATCGGCGGCTGGCTCTACTACCACCGCGATGCCGAGCGAACGACGACCGCGCTGTTCGTCGTGGCAGGGATGGGTATCGGCGGCCTCATCGGTCAGGTCGCGGAGGGAGCTCTGCGCCGCCTGCTCGGCCTCGCTGGGGGGACGGGCTCGACCCTCCTCGGAGGCACGGCCCTGGCCATCGTCTCCGCGATCGCCCTGATCGCCTTCCTGGAGGTGGTCGTGAAGGGCATCGGCATCCCCCGGTCCCGCAACGCATCGCCGCGGCGCTGGCACCCCTGGCTCGGTCTCGCCCTGCCCACCATCGTCGTCGTCAGCGGAGTGCCCGTCCTCGCCGCCCTGTTCAGCGGCCTCGGTGACCTCGCCGGGCAGACGGGGGTGGCGATCACCCAGCTCACCGCGGGGGGCTGAGCGCCATGGAGCCTCTCCTCATGATCGCGATCGTGACATGGGTGGTCACGCGGTACGGCGTCACCGACGTCATCGCGGCCGCCCGCGGCACCGAGCCGCCGCGGCTGCGCGAGCGTCGCGAACGCCACCAGCAGGCGATGGAACGCAGGGCACAGCGCTCAGGGCCGACCGTGGGGGAGGCGCTCGCGCAGCGCATCGCCGACCGGATCGCCGGCGGCGGGGGAGTGAACCCGCCTGGCCCTGCCCGGCAAGCCATGAGCGACTGGTGGGCCGATTGCTGGGCCGACGCCACCGACCGTCGCCGCGGGCATCGCGCACGGCGAGCTGCGGGCGATCTTCCGCGCCAGCGGATGGCGCGAGCAGCCCGACGAGCGTGGACCGGCCAGGGCGGCCCCCACGTGCCGCACCGCCCCTCCACGACAGCGCCCCGGTCCGGCGAGGTGGTCGACGGCGAAGTCATCGACGCCGCGCCGACATCCCAGGGGACTACGGCCACGGATGACCCACCGGCCACAACCGGGCCAGACACGCCCGCTCCTGCGCCTTCGCCAGGGGGCAGTACCGACGAGCCGAAGGAGAGGCCAACCCGCGACATGCCAGCCGATCCGCCCATCGCCACCGTTCACCCGATCCGAAGGGACGTCCCGACCATGACCAGCACCGACACCCTCAACGCCGAGACCCTCGACCCGCAGGCCGGCCTCGCGTTCGCCGAGGCCACCGCGAAGCTGCTCCACGACCTCGCAGCTCAGGTCGAGCTGTCCAGCACCACGCTCACGAGCCGCGGCGTCAGCGGCCCGGTGTGCGACCTGTTCGCCCGCCTGCACGACGAGCTCGGCATCGCCGCCACCACCGCAGAGGAGGCCAAGACCCACTTCGAGGAGCAGATCGCGACGCAGGACGTCGTCCACGCAACCGACGGACTGTCCGGCACCGTCGAGGACACCTACCTCGCCGCACGCTGAGCACCATCCGATCCGCCCCCCCGCGCGGATCAGCCCCGTCCACGACATCGGTGGCACCGCGCCAAGGCGGAACGGGGCACCGGAGCAACACGGTCACAAAGCAAAGGAGAGGCAGCTGATGCGCTCCCGCTCCAGCAGTCCGGCATCCATCCGGCGGCGCACACAGCGCGGCAGCGCGACCGATGTCGACGTCGAGGCCGCGATCGAGATCCTGAGCGACACCCATGAGCTGGAGCCCCGCTCCGGCGGGGCGTGCACCCGGAACTCCAGCCTCCAGCCAGCGCTTCTGACCGTGCAATCGCGACACGACCTGGAGCGGGGCATCCGTATCCAGACCCGGGCCCGAGCACGGCGCGTCCCCTACCTCGCCACCCTCGCGACTGCGGCCGCTGGCTTCGCTGCCACGGGCCTCGGCGGACTCGTCGCAGCACCCGGTCCTGTCGACACGGTCGCCTGCACGCTGTGCACCGCAGCTCTCAGCGCGGCCGCCGTCGGTGTCCTCCGTATCCGCTACCGATCCGGAATCGCAGAGCGGTGGCGACGGCACTGGTGGGCAACCGGCGGCGCCGCGGCGGCCTGGACCACGATGGCCGCCGCGGTCGGTGCGGACAACTGGATCATGCCTGCGCTGCTCGTCGCAGGCGCCGCTTCCGCCGCCGCACCATGGATGCGCGAGCACCAGATCCCCGACCCCGATCCAGACCAGACGATCGCCCCGATCCACGAAGCCGCTCCGAGCGTCGCCGCGATGTACGAACAGCGGTGGGAGACGTACATCGGCTGCCGTGGCGGCGTGCTGCCCGGAGGGGAGCTGACCAGGAGGGAGGAACTGCCGCGGGCGATCCGGTGGATTGTCGAGACTCCGCCCGGTTCGACCGACTTCGACGCCGTGTTCGCCCGCCGAGGCCGACTCGCTGGCGGACTCCGGATACCGGGTCGAGCCCTTCTACTGGAGCCCTCCGAGGACGACGAGTCCAGCTTCGTCCTCACCGTCATCACCCACGACTCGCTGCGCGACGGCGTGCCCTACACCGGACCCCGCTACCAGGACGGCCAGATCACAGTCGGCGACTTCGCCGACGGAACCGGTGAGGCGCTGTACTACGCCTACGACGCGGTCGGCTGCCGCAATGGCCTTGCCACCGGCGAGCCCGGCAGCGGTAAGTCCGCCTTCCTCGAGTCCATCGCGCTCGCGCTGCGCGCGTCGGGCGAATGGCAGGTGTGGTTCGGCGACGGCGACCCCGAGGGCGGCAGCTCGCCCCTGCTCAACGAACTCGCGAACTGGCCCGAGGCCGGGCCCCGCCGAGTGCTGGCCCAGCTGGAGGGTGTCGAGGCCGCGATCGAGATCCGCAGCCTGCTCAAGGGAACTCTGACGGCTGGCCCGGACGGGACACCGATCCCGATCACCGATCCCGCCACCCAGCGCCCGGTCCGTGAGCTTCGGCCCTGCACCGCGTACAACGGCATCTGCTGGGTGCTCGACGAGCTGCACCGCCTCACCTCCGACGAATGGCTCAAGAAGCGCGGCTTCGTCCACCGGCTCGAACGCGTCGTGCGCATCGGGCGCAAGTACGGCGTTGTCGTCCTCGCAGGCACCCAGTCGCTCCTCGCGCCCGATTTCGGCAGCTCGACGGCCCTACGAGGGATGCTGGCAGCCCGCAACCTGTTCGCCTTCCGCAACAGCAACAAGAACGAGAAGGCCGTCGTCCACGGACTCACCATCGCGCCCGGGGCCCTTCCGCCTGGTGGCGGCTACGCTTTCGCCACGAACAGTGGGCGCCTCGCCATGCTGCGAGTCGCCTGGAGCCCGGACATGGCCGACTGGGCAACCGATCTCCCCCCTGCCACTCTCGACCCCGACACCGCCATGTCGATCGCCGCGCTACGCCCCGCCGCTCCCCGCGACGCCGAAGCCGAGCTCGCCGACCGCCTCGCGCGCCTCGCCGAGTGGCGCGCAGGACAGGTTGGTGCCGCAACTAGCGGCGCAGAGGTTCGGTCCACCACGCTGCCCGAACTGGCTGGGCTTGCCGTTCCCGCCGGCTTGACCGCCGCCAACGTCATCCCGCTCAGACAGCTGCACACGTCCTCCGCGCCGCCGGCGGTCCGCGACGAGGGCCCCGACCTCGAGATCCTCACCGGCAAGCAGCTCGCCGTCCTGCGAGCGTTGCATGCCGGCCACGAACGCAGCGGGGAGATCGTCCGACACACCGGATTCAAGGCGCCCGCGGTGTCCAAAGCGCTCTCGGCCCTGGCCGATCTCGGCCTCGCCCGCCGTCTCGAACACGGCTGGTGGCGGGCGACCCCCGCACCAGAAGGGAGTACAGGCTGACACGCTATCTGGTACGGTACCAGTTAGCGCGAGCATATTGACCGGCGAACGGCCCGGGCGCTCACCTCTCACAGATCCCGCCCGGGCCGTCAATCCGACCCATCAGATCGGAGACGGAAGTGTCCCACACCATCCCTGCCCCGCCATGCATCCGCGGCCGCCACCAACGGCAGCCGGTGGCTGCTCGGCTCATCACGGCGGCCGTCACGACCGACCGCATCGCCGCCGCCGTGGAGGCAGAGATCGCCCGGCTCCGCCTCATCGGCGAGGACGTGGGCGACCTCCCGGACATCGCTCGCGACCTGGGCGAGCTGCATGGTGAACTCGACGAACTCGAGCACCAGCTCGCGGCGGTGACCCGATGACCGCGAGGCGGACTGCCGGTCTCGATCTCGCGGGCCTGCTCACCGAGGTGCTGAACCCCGACGACTGGCGCTGGCGTGCCCTGTGCGCCGAGACCGATCCGGAGGCGTTCTACCCCGAGAAGGGCGGCTCCGTCCGGGATGCCAAGCGCACCTGCCATAGCTGTGATGTTCGAGCCGAGTGCCTCGCCTACGCCCTAGACCGCGACGAGCGCTTCGGCATCTGGGGCGGGTTGTCCGAGCGGGAGCGGCGGCGCGAGCGGGAGCGGCGCCGGGCGCAGCAGGGAGCCCAGCGATGAGCGACATACGCATGACCTGCGAACTCGACGTCATCGCCGCCGTCGTAGCCGCACATGAGAGCGGCTGCACCCGGATCCCGATCTCGGTCACCTGGAGCTACCACCGCGACGACCCCTACGCGGTGCGGATGAGCTTCCCGACCTGTGGTGGAGTCACCTGGTTCTTCAGCCGCGACCTGCTCGTCGACGGCATCGAGGACCAGGCCGGCGACGGTGACGTCCACATCCTCACCGCCGGAGGTCCTGGCGGTGACGTCACGCTCATCACCATCGGCGTCAGGTGGACCGACCAAGCGTCGCTGATCTTCCACACTGGTGATCTCGTCGCGTTCCTCGCCCTCACCGACGACGTTGTCGCGCTCGGCGCCGAGTCCCCAGTCGCGCTCGCCGAACTGGCTGCAGCGCTTGCCAGCTGCGCCGCGCCCCACCGCCCCGATACCACCCAGGAGAGCTGAGCTATGCCGAAGATCGGTCGCACACACGATGGACAACCCGACGGGGTGGACTGGGGAGGCGGGCGGTCGCGGGCAGAGCAGCGCGCCTTCCTCATCGAGAGTGGGCTGGACCCGGACATGGTCGACGCCCACCTGGACCGCGAGCTGGACGAGGCGGTCGATCGCTGGTGGAGGCGACGGCCGTGACCGTGGCTGCCGCTGTCCCGGACCCCGAGCCGACCGCTGACGACCCTGCGACCTGGCTGGTCGGGGTCGGCATGAACGTGGGCAACAACCGCTGGCACGCCGCCGACAGCGTGCGCCCCCCGGCCGTCGGGGGCTGGCTGTTGAGGTACTCGGCGTGTGGCGCCCCTGTGCGCGTGGCGGCGAAGTACGGCCCGTACATGGCGGCGAACCTCCCCGGGCCCGTCTGCGCGGCGTGCATGTGGTGGGCCGCGGTCCGCTCGGGCACGGTGACAGACGCCATCATTCGACTGCCGGATCTTGTTCGGCCCCTCGCTGAGCGGATCGTCGCCTGTGCTGATGACGACGGCTACGAGGTGGATCATCCGCGCACCGTCCAGCTCCTGGCGGCGATCACCGCCCACGCCTCGGCGCCGCTCGTCGACGTCGACTGCGCGGAGAGAGGCTGCGAGCACGGCGATGACGAATGCCCGATCACGGGATGGGGCTGCGACGCGTGCAGCCTCGTCGCCGGTGGCTGGGCGGGGGAGTGGGAGGGCACCTATCTCCCGGAGAGCGTGGTCGAGGCGCCGTGCAGTGTGCTGACTACACTCGCGCGCCACTACGACGTGCCGATCGAGCCGCCGGGGGTGCGTCGTGGCTGACCTTCCGGACGTCGCGCGCCGCCATCCACGCCCGAGCCCGCTCGAGCAGCTCGTCGGCGTCGCGACCCCACGCGAGCGGTTCCTCGTCCTCGCCATTCCAGGTCTGGCCGGCAAGTTCGGCGCGTTCCCGTTCGCGGCGCCGCTCGAGGATGACCCGGTCGCGGTCCTCAATCGGGCGGTGGACGTCGAAGTGGTCGACGTGCTGGTCGCAGGCAAAGCCGCGGACGATGTGCCGTCGGCCGGATCGTTCGCGGTACATCTTCAGCCCGACGACGGTGGGCTTGGCTCCGCAGCGGCGGGGTGCGTACTGGCCGGGGTGGTCGAAGCCGCCGCAGCCGGCGGCCGCGTCCTGGAAGGGCATGTGCTGCTCCCCGCGTCGACGTCGTGGACGGCCGCGGGGAAGCGCGACATGGCTGACGTTACGACGCCGAGCGGGTGGTGCGCGACCCGGACCGTGTCGACGGCCCGCTGCCGGGGCGGCGCGGGCGAGGATCCGAGTGTGAGCACCGACGAGCTGACCACTTCGACCGTGCGTGACCGCCTGCTCGCGGCAGGGGTCAGCGCGGAGCGCATCGCCGAGCATCTGCAGGCTGGGCGGATCACCGTCGACGGCGAGCTTGTCGCCGACCTCGACCGCCCCGCCCCCGCGCAGGCACGGATCGTGATCCGTAAGACCTGACCAGCGCGAGACAGCAGACCGTCGGCGGGTAACACCCGCGGCCGCCCACGCGAGGAGACACACTGTGGACGCCGAGATCATCGACCTGCGGCAGCTGCGTGCCGACCACGCCGCCGTCGAGGCTCTGCGCGCCGGCCAGTCGCCGCCCGGTGGCGGCGTGGTTGTCGATGGACTCCGGGCGTGGCAGCGGATGTGTGCCTCTGTCGGCCAGATAGACAGATCCGAATCTGTCGGGTGACTTGGCAGTATCGCTTCTGTCGGGCAGGGTTACAGACATGACGCGGACTGGCCCCGCTGCCGCTGCCATCGCCTCCATCCGCGCCGCCGCGCTCGCCGACGCCGTCCGCCACGCCGAGCACGAGCGGGCCAAGCTGTCCGACGTGTACGGCGCCGACGTCGCCCCGACCCACGAGGCGGCGATCGTCGCCGTCCTCGACGAGGCGATCGCCTGGTGGGCCGTCGAGACCCGCCAGGGCCGCCAGGTCCGCACCGCCGATGACGCGCACCGCTACGCCGACCGGCTCGGCGCGATGCTGGCCGAGCACGCCGAGTCCATCGTGGGGGCGCTGCTCCCGACCTACACACAGGCCGCGGCCCGCCGTGAGATCGTGCTCGACATGGTCGGCGAGACGGACTGATGCCCACCCTGACCCAGGTCAGGCGGCGCATCACCGCCGCCCGGCAGCTCCCCGCAGAGCAACGCCGGGCGGCCGCCGCCGCCCTCCTCCCCGACGTCGACGTCGTGCTCGGCGACGGTGTCCAGGCCAGCACCGCCGCGGAGACCTGGACCAGACTCGCCCGCGTCATCGCCCCGCGCACCGCTGCCCACCAGGACCCCGTCGCGGCCCGCCGCATCGCCCTGGACCTCATCGCCGGGCGCGACCCGCTCGCCGCGCTGCGCGCCGCCCGCGCGCGCGACGACGCCGCCCAGCAGGCCGCGACCGAGGCGCGCGAGGCGCTGCGCGCCGCCGCTGTGCAGGCCGTCGCGGACGGCGCCCGCCCGACCGTGGTCCACGAGATCGTCGGGATGCACCGGCAGACGGTCTACGACTGGCTGACCGCCGCCGGGATCGAGTAGCGACGATGACCAGCACCCCGCCCACCATCCACGAGATCCAGACCCTGCACGGGTCACGGTGGCAGGTCCACAACGCCGGCCGGCATGTGCCCTGGCGGTCGATGCTCACGACCCGCGAGCAGGCGCAGGCGTGGGCCGACGTGCTCGCCCGCCTCCCCGACGGATACCTGCCCGTGTGGCACCGCCCGCGCGCCGGGGCGGCCGGTGCACTGGCCTGGCCGGGCTGGCGCCTCCATGGCCCGTACGGATGGCGGAGCCACAAGATCGAGCACGACGACCAGCTCGTCGAGGTCGCCCGGATCGCCGCGGCCGGCGAGCCCGCCCGCGCGGTCATCGCGGCCGCGCAAGCCATCGCCACGGCCGAGAGAGGCCGGATCCTGGCCGAACGCCACCGGCGCCACCGCCGATGACCGCCCGGCCCGTCTACGGGGGCCCGGACGGCCACGGCCGCTACGGCATCCTCGACCGCGACGAGCAGGGCCGGGTGCTGTGCCACGAGTGCGGCCGCTGGTGGCAGCACCTGGCCACCCACCTCGCCGGCACGCACGGGATCCGCGCCGCCGACTACCGGCGCACGCACGGCCTGTCCACCGGCACCGCGCTCATCGGCGCCCGCACGAGGGCGGCCCTGCGCGCTGGCTGGGAGCGCAACGCCGACACGCACACCGCCGCCCTCGACCGCGGCCGCAATCTCGACGCGGCTCGCGCCCGCATGGGCCCCGGCCAGTGGGCACCCGAGGCCGTCGCCGGCCGCCGGGCCCGCACCGCCGCGCGGCGGGTCGACCTCACCCCCGAGCAGTCGCCGAGCTCGGCGATGTCACCGACCTCGCCGGTTGGGTCGACCGCGCCCGCGCTCTGATGGCCCGCGACGGCGTCCCCGCCGCGGCGATCGCCCGCGCGAGCGACCTCGCCACCGGCACCGTGTCGCAGCGCCTGCGCCGCTACCCGCCACGGTAAGCCGGGGCGGCCGCGGCGCTTCGTCAGCGTGGCGGCCACCCCTGCTCGGGCCGGGCAGGGATGCAGTCACCCACCACGTCCGGGACGCCAGGCGGCCCGAGCACTCGCACAGTACGGCCGCGCACCAGGTCCGCGCGGCCTGACCCGGCTACAGGCGGCGTACCGCGTCGACGCCCAACCGGATCACGCGCTGCCCGAGCGGGCCGGTCCCGACGCTGTACTGCACCATCACCGTGTCGCGGGTGCGCGCATCCACAATCGCGGGTCGCCACTCGCCCTTCACCCGCGCGAGCACGGGCTCACTCACGTCGACGTCGAAGCCCGAGCCGATCGGCGTGCCCGCCAGCTCGTCACCGGGAGGTGCGGGCACGGTCGCATCGCCGTCTGGCTCGTCCTCGACGTCGCCCGCGACCTCGTCGTCGAGCTCGTCCTCCTCTTCCGGCTCGTCGCCGGTCTCTTCCGGCTCGTCGTCGGACACCGGATCTGGCTCGTCCGGCTGCAGGGCGGCTGGGTGCCCCACGGCGCCGTCGTCTACCGGTGCGTCGCCCTGTCCCTCGTCGGCGTCGTCGGGGATCTCCGGGACGGGCTCCGCCGCGGCGGAGCGCCACCCCTCGATCGTCGACCGGAACCACAGCGCAACCCCGCCAAGCTCGGTGTCCGCTGGCGGTAAGCCCTCCGAGCCACGCTCCCAGCGGCGGCGGCTCGCCGTGCCTGATGGCCAGCCGAGCGCCTCGTCGACGTTCTCCAGCGTCATCAGCTCAGCGAGAGCGCGGCGGATCTCGGCGTCACTGAGGCGGTCACTAGCCATGTAGGCATCCTTCCGAGCACGGCGTTCGCGCGCACCGGCGCGAGCCGCGCCCGCGCCTCGCCCCCAGGTGACGGGGTGCTCGTCCAGTCGGGACGGCTCCGCGAGGGTCTCGACCTTGGTCCGCGGCACCCCGGAGCCGAGCTGGTTGTGGCGGGCGTGCGACGTCCCGCTGTTGTGTCGCGAAACCGGCTCGTTCGGCTCGCCGCGCCGCCGCGCGCGAACGCCATGGGCGCTGGCGGGTTCACCGAGGTGACCGGGTACGGCAGGTGGCGGCTGCCGGCCCAGGCGTACGTGCGCGATGTCGCTCGGTTCGACCGCGAGATCGGTTGCCTGGAGTGGGCCGCACCCCAGGACTGGATGTGCGAGCCGAAGGCGTTCGTGGCCACCGGGATGACGATCGCCGAGCACCAGGCCCGCACCGTAGAGAGCGTCGCCGAGCTGCGCGAGCGGTGGCCGCGGCACTCCGACGACACGTGCCCGATCATGCCGGTCCTGCAGGGGCTGGGCAGTCGACGACTACATCACGTTCGTCGAGCTGTACCACCAGTTGGTGATCAACGAACTTCTCTGGAGAACCACGCTGTGCGCGAGCAGGCGGCGCAGCGCCGCGATCACCCCTCCGCCCGCGTCGTCGGACCGACGAGTGATGCCGTCGGGCTGGCACCGATCTCGATACGCCCTCTGACCTGGCGATTGTTGGGAGCGGCACCCCCGAAAGTGTTGACGCGATGACACCTGTTAATTTAGTTGTCGTCGAGACAACCCTTTGGAGGGTGTGTGAGAATGGGCGGTGTCACCGAGGTCGCAGAGATCCTCGGCGTCAGCAGGCAGCGAGTGGCGAAGCTGCGCGAACGCAACGACTTCCCGGACGCGATCGCTGAGATCGCGCAGGGACCGATCTGGGACCTCGACCAGATCGAGGCATGGGGCAACTCGGGCCTGCGATCCTCGTCGGGGCGTCCTCGCGCCGCGGCGGTCGCACGCACCCTGGGTGATCGCTTCGTGCTCGAGGGAGAACGCATCGGCCACGGCGGGTTCGCCGACGTCTTCCGCGCGCAGGACCGCAAGCAGACCGGCCGGCACGCCACGGGGGTGGCGGTCAAGATCCTGCGTGACGTCGACGAGGTCGAGCCCGAGGCGATTCGGAGGTTCCAGCGGGAGCTGCGTCTGCTCGAGTCGATCCGGCACCCGAACATCGTCTCGATCCTCGGTCACGGCCAGACGGCGGAGGACGGGATCTGGTATGCGATGCCGCTGGCGCAGGGCAGCCTCGTCCAGTTCGAGGAGGAGATCAGCGGAAACAACGCGCTGATCCTCGACCTCATGCGCCAGGTCTGCGCGGGCCTCGCGCACATCCATGAGCGGTCGATCTTCCACCGGGACCTCAAGCCCGGCAACATCCTCAGGCTTGAGGACGGCTCCTGGGCGATCTCCGACTTCGGGCTCGCGGTCGAGGCCGAACGGCTCACGACCACCCTCACGTCCACGTTCCGAGGTGTCGGGACACCTTGGTTCACCGCGCCGGAGCAGTGGCGGGACGCCGCCAACGTCAACCACCTCGCCGACATCTTCAGCCTGGGCAAGGTCTTGCAGGTGCTCCTTGCCGGTGACGTTCGAGGCAACGACGACATCCCGCCCGGCCCCCTGCGCCCGGTCGTCATGAAGGCCACCGCCACGAAGCCCGAGGCCCGCTACCGCAGCGTGGAGGAATTCCTCACGGCGGTGGAGGCCGCCGTCGCGGCACCGACGACGCCGTGGGAGAACCCGGAGGACACCGCGCAGCGCTTGCTGGAACGAGTTCGGCTGCCCAAGGCAAAGAGCGCTGACCTGGACGAGATGGCGGTCTGGGCGCTCGCGCTCGACGAGAACAGCCATGAGGACATGTCGCTGCTCGCCCGGGTGCTGCCCTGGATCAGCAGCCGATCCATCAGCTACCTCTGGTCGGCCGACCAGCAGGGGTTCCGCGCGATCTTCCACCACTTCAGCGACCACGTCGCGAGCACCGGCTTCGGCTTCGACTTCTGCGACGTCATCGCGCGATTCGCCCGCGATGCCGTCAACGAGACCGACGACATCAACGTGCTGCGCGACGCCGTCCACTCCCTGGTGCAGCTCGGCCACCAGCACAACAGGTGGAGGGTCCGCGACATCGTCACGGCGATCCTGCAGGGCATCCGGGAAACGGAATCGTCGCTCGCCGCGATTGAGGCGCTGCGCTCGGCAGACCCTGATGCCGTCGAGTGGACGCTCAGCGACTTCTCGGTCCGGTCACTGCCGCCCGCTCTGCGCTCCGGCATCCAGGACCTGCTCGGTCAGCTGCTGGAGAACCGCAGCCAGCCCGAGCCGCATCTCTGAACGAGAGGAACACATGATCACTAACTCCGAGGTCGCTGAGTTCTTCGCCCAGCCGGTGAGGATCGCGGTCAACAGCAGGCTGCGTGACCCGCAGCGGCTCGGCCACGCCGCTGCGGTCGAGCACTTCGCCACCAGCGACGAGCGGGCGGTCGAGCAGATCCCCGTCGGCTGCGGGAAGACGGGTCTGATCACGTTGCTGCCCTTCGGCTGCGCGCAGGGGCGGGTGCTGGTCATCGCACCCAACCTCACCATCTGCGATCAGCTCGCCGACGCGTTCGACGTGACGAAGCCGGACAAGTGCACCTACACCCGGTTCAACATCATCGACGACGTCAGCAACGGGCCGTGGAGGGCCGTGCTCGACAGCGCCGGCAACCACAGCGACCTCGACGATGCCCACGTCACGGTCACCAACATCCATCAGCTCAACGCTGGGGGCGGCCGTTGGCTCAAGGGTATGCCGGCCGACTTCTTCTCGATGATCATCGTTGACGAGGGCCATCACAACGCAGCGCCCAGCTGGCAGGGCGTGTTCGACCACTTCGCCGACGCGAGGGTCATCAGCGTCACCGCGACACCGTTCCGCGCCGACGACCTCCCCGTCGAAGGCGAGATGATCTACGCCTACCCGATCGCGCAGGCCATGCGGGAGGGCTACGTCAAGGACATCCGGTCGTCGAACGTGGCGCCGGCCGAGCTGGAGTTCACCTATCGCGGCGAGGTCCGCACCCACCGACTGGAGGAGGTGCTCGCGCTCCGCGAGGAAGCCTGGTTCAGCAAGGGTGTCGCGCTGGCGGAGGCCTGCAACATCTCCATCGTCAACGGGTCGATCGAGTGGCTCAAGCACCTGCGCAAGAGCGGCCACCACCACCAGATCATCGCGGTCGCCTGCTCGGTCGATCACGCACGCGCCATCCGCGAGCTCTACGAGGAGCGGGGTCTGCGCGCGCAGGAGATCTACTCCGCGATGCCCGACGCCCAGAAGGCCGTCATCAAGGCGAAGCTCCGCGACACCCGCGACCTCGACGTCGTCGTCCAGGTCCAGATGCTCGGCGAGGGCTTCGATCACCCGTCGCTCTCCGTCGCGGCGGTCTTCCGTCCCTACAAGTCGCTGAGCCCCTACATCCAGTTCGTCGGCAGGATCATGAGGGTCAACGTTCAGGACGCCCCCGCCCACCTGGATAACCGCGGCATCGTGGTCAGCCACGTCGGGCTCAGCATCGATCGCCTCTGGGACGACTTCAAGCGCATCGACGAGGACGATCAGCGCCTCATCCACGCCTGGTTGATCAGTGGCGAACAGACACCTCCCGCGAACGCTGGCGACGGTGTCCGGCGCACGCTCCGCCCCGAGATGGTGGTCAAGGGTGAGCTCACGCTGGATCACTTCCTCGGCGACTCGTTCCTCGAGATCCCTGAAGACGACCGGCCCGCCCGCGCGTTGGAGGTGCTGCGGTCGCAGGGGATCGACCCGGCGTCGCTGGGTCTCAATGAGGAGATGCTCACACTGCTTCGCGACAACCGTGCTCCCGACGAGCCCACCGGGCCGGTCGAGCAGCCCGTCCAACCGCAGGTCCGCCGCCGGGGACTCCAGCGGCGCCTCGATGAGCAGGAGCGCACGCTGGCCATGCGGATCTGCCAGGCGCTCGGACTCAATCCCAACGGGCGCAAGTTCGCGGTCCGCAGCGGCACCGGCGCTTCCGCGGACTACCAGGCGATGATCATCACTGTTCACCGGGCAGTGAACACGTTCCTGGGCATCGCGCCGGGCGAACGCCGTGAGCTCACCACGCTCGAGCTGGAGACCGTTCTGCCGGAACTCGACAACATCGGTGACGCCGTCCAAGACGACGTCGCGACGAAGGTGGCGTGATGGGGAAGCTGCGCGAGCTCGTGATGAAGACCGAGATCAAGACCTCGCTGCGCGCTAACGAATGCCGGTTCAACGGGGCACACAAGATCCCGAAGGGCGACCTCCGGTTCGTCGTCACCCCGCCAGCGGCAGTGGCTCGTGAGTACAGCTACTGCGTCGACTGCGCCATCGCCATGCTCGAGAACGCCGAGGCCAAGATCGCGGCCCAGCTCGCTACTCTTCGGGACGGTGAACAACCGCCCCCAGCCACTGACGGCGGCGGTCCCGGCTGACACCCGTCTCGTCGGCAGATGCGAACCGGCTAGAGAACGCTGGCCTGGTCCCGCGGTGCCCGCCATCGGAACGTGCGCTCACCCTCGTGCACGCACGCTGGGCCGTGCTCGTGGTGCCCCGGCTGGGCCCTGGCGTGGCGCCAGCAGGTGCGTGCGGCCGCCGGGCTACCCCTCGACCCCGAGCGCATTACCGACGATCGTCCACCGGCTCGGCAGCTCCCAGGCCAGCTCTCCCTTCTGGCGGTGGGCGTATGAACCTCCACGCCGCTCGCAGAACGGCCCCCGCAACTGCGGGGGCCGTTTCGTGTGTTGTGACCGGTGGGTGGGCGGCGCTATTCGCCGGCGACGGGCATGGGGTCGGCGCGCTGGTTGGGCCCGGTCGCGGCGGGTTCGTGGGTGTGGATCGGGTCCGGTGCCTGCGCTCGCGCGTCGGCGGTGGCTGCGCTGGTGGCGCCGCGGGCCAGGGCGCGTCGGGGGCGGCGGGTGTCCTGGCCACGCTCGGCGGGGTTGCCGGTCGCGGCCAGCTCAGCGGGTGTCCAGCCTGCCCTGACCGCGGCTGCGAACTTGTCCCGGTACGCGGCGCGCGCGTCGTGCAGCTCCGTTTCGGCCTTGGCCACGGCCTCAGTTTTCGCGTCGATGCGGGCGTTCGCCTCGGCGAGCTCACCGACGGCGTCGAAGCGTGACTGGAGCAGCTGGCGGGCGATTGCCTTGGGCGAGGTGCGTGCGCTGGAGGTCGTCATGGAGCCGACCCAAGCGTGGTGATGGCGGTGGGTGCCAGCGGTCGTGAGGCGTGGGCGACGCGTGCCCACCAGGCGTTCGTGCAGCCGCCGCCGGCCAACGTGGGGTGCACCGCCGCTCGGCCGGGGGGTGGCGGTGCGGGGGGACCGCAGCCGGTCCTCCTCGTCCCAATGTCGCGCGGAGCAAGATATGCGTTTTCCTTTGGAAAATGCGAGGGATGCTCCGCGATCTGCGACGCTGTTGATCGCCGGCCACCGGTGGTGGCGGGCGGGGTGATGTGGGGGAGGCGAGCGGAGATGGCGGGGCCGAACCGGCGGTCGCGGGCGGAGGGTGGGCGCCCGCACACGGTGGCGGTCTCGTACTCGGATCTGGAGATGGCGAAGGTGACGTCGGCGGCGGCGCGCGACGCGCTGGCGCTGGGTGCCTGGCTGGCCGACGCCGGGGTGCGGGTGGCGGACGCGGGGGTGCCCGCCGCGGTCGGGTCCGGGGCAGAGATGCAGGAGCTCATGGAGCTGCGCGACGCGCTGGGGGACGCGCGGCGGCTGCTGCGCAACGTGGGCGGGAACCTCAACGATGTCGCCAGGCACGCCAACTCCACGGGCGAGCTGCACGGTTCGACCGCGGTTGTGCAGGCGCATGTGGCGCGGGCGGTGGCGCGGGTCGACCGGGTTGTGGTTCAGCTCGACGCGAGACTTCGGGTCGTCCGCGGTGAGGTGCGGGGGCAGCGGCGGTGATCTCGAAGGTCTCGCGCGGATGGAACATGGGTGGGCTGCTGCGCTACTTGATGGGGCCGGGCCGGTTCAACGAGCACGTCGGTCAGCGGGTGGTGGCGAGTTGGGCTGGGATGGCGCCCGGGGATGTCCCGGTGCCGCGGGCGGACCCGGCGGCGGGTGGGACGTTCGACGTGTCCGCGTTGACGACGGCGTTGACCGATCCGGCGGTGCGGTGGGGGAGGCCGTTGACTCCGCCGGCTTCGCCGGCCTCGGGAAAGGTGCCGCGCGGGCCGGTGTGGCACTGCTCGCTGCGCAACCATGCCGACGATCGGGTGCTGTCGGATGCGGAGTGGGCGGAGGTCGTGGAGGACCTGATGCACCGGACCGGGATCGCGCCGCGTGGGGATCTCGGTGCGTGCCGGTGGGTGGCGATCCGGCACGCCGACGACCACGTGCACGTCGCGGCGATGTTGGTGCGCGTCGACAACGGGCGGCGGGTGCACCCCCGCAACGACTACCTGCGGGCGCGCGAGGCGTGCGAGGCGGCGGAGGCCCGGCTCGGGCTGACCTCGACGGCGCCGGCGGACCGCACCGCTGTGCCACCGCCAAGCCGGGCGGAGCTGGAGAAGGCAGCCGGGCGCGGGTTGGAGGAGGCGCCGCGGGTGTGGCTGCGCCGCGCGGCGCGTGTGGCCGCGGTGCAGGCGCAGGACCCAGAGGAGTTCTTCCGGCGGCTGGCCGATCTCGGGGTGCTGGTGCGGCCGAAGGAGGCGCCGCCGGGGCAGCTGGTGGGCTACGCGGTGGCGGCTCCCGACGACGTGAACGCCGATGGGTTGCCGGTGTGGTACTCGGGCCGGCGCCTGGCTCGGGACCTGTCGCTGCCCCAGCTGGTGAAGCGGTGGACGGCGGGCCAGCAGCACACCACCACCGCGGGCCCGGGCGCTGCCGCGGGCCGGGGTGCGGGCGCACAGCCGCAGGCCGACGGCGCGGGCACGGCGGCGGGCACCACGCAAGCGGTGGACGCGTCGGTGGCGGGGATGCGGGGGAGAGGTGCTGCCGCGCAGCAGGAGCAGGCCGCGGCGGTCGACAACGCGATCGCCGCGATCGAGCACGCGACGGCCGCCGTCGCCGCGGGGCAGGACGACGAGGTCGGGGGGATCGCGCACGGCGCCGGGGACATGGCGCACGCGATCTGTTCGGTGACCGCGCGCGGGTACGCGCCGGTGCCGTGGTCAGTTGCCGACACCTACGACCGGGCGACCCGTTCCCCGGGGGTCGTGCAGCCGACGCGGTGGGGGTCGCTCGGGGCGGACCTGCGGCGGGCCGCGGTGATGCTGGCTGCGGTGCGCGGGCTGAGCGGGCGCCGGATGGAGAGCGCGACGTCGGAGCTGGTGTTGGCGTTCGCGGCGTTGGTCGCGGAGATCGCCGCTCACCACGAGCGGCAGCGCCGCGGTGCACAGGCCGCGGCGGCGCGGCGCAGCGCTGCGCTGCTGCGGGAGCAGCGGGCACCCACCGGTCACAACACCGGGCGCCCGCCTGGCCAGCGCCGCGATGTCGGCGGGCCGTCGAGGGCACCGCGGACGCCGCCGAGGGCGGGCAAGCTCGGCGCGAGCCCGACCAACCACGAGCGAGGCAAGGGGCGCGGCCGATGACCGAGACGGTGGATCCGCCCACGCTCACCCTCGGCCCGGAGATCACCCGAATGCTCGCGGCGCTCGCATACACGGCCGGGCACAGGCTGCGAGGGCGCGGCGGCGGCCGCGCGGAGCCCGACGCCACCAGCGCCGCCGACCGGGATGTCGACCGGGCGGCGGCGCGGCGGGCGGACCTGTCCGACCCGCCGGTCCGGACCTTGTTCGACGCCGAGGCCACCGGGTTCGACGTCGCCCAGGCCGAGCACCAGGAGCACACCGGTCCGGACGGACCGGTGCGCGTGGCGGTCGGCCCGCTCACCGACAGCCGGTGGGCTCTCGTCGCTCAGACCCAGACCGACGGGGGTGACCTGGTCGCGGCGGTCCGTTGTCGAGATGAGCACACCGCCCGCGCCGTGGCCGAGGAGGCACTTGCCCGCGGCCCGGGCGCGGTGGGCCGGCTGCACCAGGTCGCCGAGGCCGCCGCGGGGTGGGCGGCCCAGGCCGCCCGCGGCCAGGTCGAGCCAGACGACCAGCTGGCGGCCCGGGCGGCGCGAGCGCTGCACGACGCGTGGCCCGGGCACGCGCGGGCGGTCGAGCAGGTCGTGCACGGCCGGGGCGCCGCCCGCCCCGGCGGCCAAGCCCAACCTGGATCAGTCCGTCCCGATTTCGCGGCGCTGGCCGACCAGCTGGGGCGGCTGGAGGCGCGGGGCTACTCGATGGTCGCTGTGCTCCGCGCGGTCGACCCGCGCTGCGTGGACCGCGCCGGGTCGACGACCCCGGCCACGGCCGTGAGCGATCACATCACCCGCTCGCTGACCGGGATTGCCGTAGTGAACCTCGGCGGGCCGATCCGCCCCGCCTGGCAGGGCACACGCCGCGCGGGCAGCGGGGACGACCTCGATGTCGCGCCCGTGCTGGCGGTGGTGCTGTCGGAGCAGACCCTGGCGAAGGTGCGCGGCGACGATCGCTACGGCGACCTCGTGACGGACCTTCGGACGCGGGCCGACCGCGGGGAGGACCTGCCGGGCCTGCTCGCCAGGCTGAGCACGGCCGCCGTCGACGGCACCGACCGAGCCAGACACCCGGCCGCATGGCTCGCCGGGTGCCTGCGGGCCGCCGACCGGGCGGCGGCCCGCCGAACGGCCCGCCGCCAGGGGAACGACCAGCAGACGGGGCCGGATGCCGACTTCGACGACGTCGATGTCGCGCCTGTGCTGGCGGTGGTGCTGTCGGAGCAGACCCTGGCGAAGGTGCGCGGCGACGATCGCTACGGCGACCTCGTGACGGACCTTCGGGCGCGGGCCGACCGCGGGGAGGACCTGCCGGGCCTGCTCGCCAGGCTGAGCACGGCCGCCGTCGACGGCACCGACCGAGCCAGACACCCGGCGGCGTACCTCGAGGCGTGCGTTCGCCGTGTCGCGGACCGGGTGGTCGTTGACGGTGAGGTCATCGAGGCGAACGCCACGAAGGCCCGGGCGGGCCGGCGCCCCGGCGGTGACGGCAGCCTCACCGACGCGGCGCAGCACGCTGCCACCGCCACCGCGGAGGACGCCCGCGCCGATGAGCACGAACGCGCAGCCGCGGGCGGGCGCGAGACGCCGGACGACCCGGGCACACCACAGCGGGAGGACCTGCACACCGGTGGCAAGGCCCGCATCGACGACACCCTCGCCGCCGCAGCCCGCGCCACCGCCCGCGCCGCCGCTGGCGGCGAGCACTCCGCGGCAGCTGCCGCCCGGGCTGCGCTGACCGCACCGTCGGCCGGTCAGGGCCAACGGCCGCCAGGCCCACGCCGCACCGCCGGCCCGGCGCCGCGCCGCTATGGCGGGCCGCAGAACACGCCACACCGACAGCCACGGAGGAGCCCGTGACCGCGCTGTCGGCCGGGGTTCGCCGGCCGAGGGGATCACACTGGCCGCGGGTGTGTGGCCGGGACGGCGGGCCGGACCGACATCAAGCAGGAGAGTGTCGATGACTGAGAACCACACCTGCTGCGGTGCCGCTTCGGGAGGCACGCGAGCTGGGCGAGAAGATCCGCCGGTCCGCCGGCACGCTGGTGCGGCCGCCGCAGTACCGGAGGGCCGGTGAACACCGACCCGGTGTGGATCGCAGGCGACGCGGTGGCCACCACGCGGATGCGCAAGCTCGTCGACGCCGGCATCGCGCGGCCGCTGCTGCCCGGTCGCTTCCCGGTCCCGGTCGAGTTGGAGGGCCGGTGGTGGCATGTCCCATCCGCCGGGACGGAAGTGGTTTTCGTGCCGGCGGCCCGCGCCCTGGCCGCCCAGCTCGCCGACCTCGACGCCCGATACCTCGCCGCGAACTCGCCCAGGAACTCGCCCAGCGCGCTCGGTGGACGGGCACCGGGCGACGAGGCCCCGTGACGGAGCGGGTGGTGGACGAGGAGCCCCGCGCGGCGGACCTGGCCGAGCGGGCGCTGCTCGGTGCGCTGCTGTGGGACCCGCGGCGGGCGCGCGACGTGTCAGGATGGCTCGGCGGCGAGGACTTCGCCCGTCCCGCGCACGCCGCGATCTACCAGACGATCACCGGGCTGCAGGCCGACGGGCAGCGGGTCGACCTGCGCACGCTGCCGGGCGTGCTGGCCAGCGGCCGCTACCACGACCTGCACGTCGACGGCCGGGGCGGGAGCGGGCCGCTCACCCCGTTCGCGCTACACAGCCTGCTGTCGATGACACCCGCGACCCCACGCGCCGGTGACGGCACGTTCACCGCGCCCGAACGCAGCGAGCACGTCCGCTACGCGCGCATCGTGCTCGACGAGTCGATCCGCCGCCGGCTACACCAGCTGGGCACCCGCGTCGGGCAGCACGTCGCCGAGCTGGTTGATGTGCCCAGCGACGACGCCGGCGAACACCTGCAGGCGGCGCTCGCCGCCGTCGTCGCGCACCTCGACGAGCTGACCGAACGCCGCGGTGCCGCCGACCGGTCCGGCTCGGCCATCGCGGCCGCGCTGGACCCGCCGCGGCCACCACTCAGGTCGCTTCGGGATCATCCCTCGCGCCCGTCGGTATCGGCGGACACTGCGGATCTCCCCGACGCCTCGCCGGATGTCCGGCCCCTCGGTGCTGGTCGCCGCACCCCCGCTCGCCGAGCCCCCGCCGACGCTGGGGCACCGTTGCGCAGCGCGCAGCTGCGGGAGGTCGAGCTCCGGCTCCTCGGTGCCGCGCTGCTCTGCCCACCGGTGCGGGATCTGGCTGCGGCCCGGCTGCGGCCCGAGGACTTCGTGACCGCCGAGGTCGGCGCGACCTGGCACGCCATCCGCGCCCTGCAGCAGCGCGGTGAGCCGGTCGACGTCGTCCTGCTCGCCGCGGAGGTCGAACGCCAGGGCGCCCACCAGCGCCTCGGCCCCGGGCTGCGCCCCGCACAGCTGCTCGCGCTGCACGAGCGCGGCTCCGACCTCGCCGAGGGTTACCGTGCCGCGGAGCTGGTGGTGCGGGCCGCGCTCACCCGCGCCGCCGCGGCCGCTGGCGGCCAGCTGCGCGAGCTCGGAGGCGCACCCCCGCGCCGCGGCGGCGAGGCCCTGGCCGCGGCCCGAACCGCGGTCCGCGATGCCGCCGCGGCGATGGGCCGGCTGACCGGCGCGGCTCCGAGCGCGGCCGCGGCCGCGCTCACCCCGCTTCCGCAACGAAGCCGCCCACCAGCGACGCCGGCACCCGCCGGTGTCCGGTCGTCAGGACACGGGCCCGGTGACGCGCCGCGGACGGCGCTGCCTGCGGTGCAGGTGAGTGGACACCGCCGCGGCCGATCGTGAGCAGCCGGTGGCAGCGGCAGGTCGAGGCCTACACGGCCGCCGGCGTGCCGTAGTGCTCGGCAATGCGGGCGAGGCGCTCGGTGCGGCGGCCGCGCTGCTCGACGAGTCGGGCGGCGACGGTGTGCCCGAGTGGCTGGACTCGCGACCATTGCGGGGCGATGGCCCGGGCGGCCTCGAGGTGCTCGAGGACGTCGGGCCAGCGTTCCAGGTCCTCGCATGCGGCGGCCAGATGGATGCGGTGCCCGGCTTCCCAGAACGCCGGCACGATCCCGGTGGCGGCCGGCACCTGGGAGGCGAGGGCCAGCGCCTGGTCGGGGCGGTCGGTCCGGACGGCCTGGTCGACCGCTTGCATCGCAGCGACCCGCGGCCCGAACACGCCGGTCTCGGCGGATCGGTCCACGCCGGACCGGACGGCGGCGGCCCGGGCGACGTTGAGGAGGTCGTCGGCGCGGGCGGGGTTGCCGGCGCGGGCGGCGGCGGATGCGGCGTTGAACATCAGGGACCCGAACACGCCGATGCGGTCGGGTTCGGGCCGGGCCAGCAGCCCGCCGTCGAGCCGCTCGGCGGCGTGCACGGCGATGCGCTCGGCGCCGGCGAGGTCGCCTTGGCGGACCAGGACCCATGCCAGGTAGCGCAGCGCGGCCGCCTCGTCGAGCTCGGGGCGCGAGGTGTGCCGGGCGGCCTCGAAGGCGCGGTGCGCGGCGTGGGCGGCGAGGTCGACCAGGCCGATGCGGCCGGCCAGGCCTGCCGCGAGCCGGTAGGAGGTCGCCAGGAGGGCGGCGGCTTCAGCGCGGTGGTCGTCGACCAGCGCGGTGGCGGCGCGGCGGGTGTCCACCATGAGCGCGGGCAGCCCGGCGAGCAGCTCGGTGTGGCGGCCGGCGAGGTAGTCGGCCCAGGCGGTCGACGCCGCCTCGTGCAGCTCGCCCAGCGAGACGACATCGGTCGGTTCGGCGAAGTCGGGCAGGTCGAGGGCGTGCACCGCCCGCCGCAGCTGTTCCGCGGCGGCGGTGTCCTGCTCGGGTGGGTCGCCGCCGAGCAGCCGGCCCGGAGCGACACCGAGAGCGAGGGAGAGCGCCTGCAGGGTGGACCTGCGGGCGGCGTGGTGGGTGCCGCGCTCCAGCCGGGAGATCGTGTCGATACTGACGCCGCTGCCCGCGGCGAGGTCCTGCTGGGTGAGGCCGCGCGTGGTCCGGATCCGCGCCAGGTTGTCGCCGAGTCCCATGACGGCACCGTACCCGTCGACCCGGCGTATTACGCCTAGTTGCGCCGAGTAACTCCGGGAAGATCCGGGTTCGCGCCGTTCAGCTCGTGATCGATTCGGGACACGCTGTCCGTGTGCCTCTTGACTCGCTGGGCTCGGCGCTCGTCACGTTCCTCGCCCGCGACCCGGCCGCCACAGCGACGCTGCTCGCCCAGCACACCGACGACGGCACGGGTCGGTGCCGGGTCTGCTCCGCGGGTGGCCAGACCGGTCGCTACAGCTGGCCCTGCCAGATCCACCAGTCTGCACGCGCGGCCGTCGCCAACCGAGGGCGGCGGCCGTGACCTCCGCCGCCGAGCATGGCTCTGGGCGGGGACGACGCCTCCGGGCGGCCGGAGTGAGGTCGAGATGGGACCTGCGCATCGCGTACCTCACGGCGCGAGGTCGCTGGTGGTGGGGCGCATGGCGGGCGGACCCGGAGACCGACCTGTTCGGCTTCGCCGCCTCACGGGCGGAAGCGGGGCAGGCGATGTACCGGGCGGTCGCGGACCGGGATGCCCCGGCCGCTCGAACGGCGCCCGGTGGTCAGGCCGCGGGCGGGGGTGCCACGGCGGACCCGTAGCTCAAGCAGCTCCACCTCACCGAGTGCATCGGTGAGCACCCGACGTGTGCGGGCGAGATGAGCATCGGTGAGGCGGATGACGTCGGGCGGCCCCGCCCGCGGCCGGGGGCAGCGCAGCTCCACCGGCCGGGTGTCGTTGTACGTTTATTGCTCACAATCTGGGTACTATTGGTTACCTGCACTGTCGCAGGTGGCCGACCCTGAGGCGTCCAGCGCACGAGCGGTGCCACTGCCGCGGCGCCGATCGGCGAACGCGCTGACCAGCAACGGCATGGACATGACGTGTCGGTTCAGCGGCGAGAGGGTTCTGCTCAACGGGACGGGTGGCTCAGTGGGCCCGGACGCCCCGATCGGTCTGGTCTGTATGAGTTGATGTCGAGAAGACGATACTCTTAGTACTGCCGCTCGTGATGCAGAGGAGTACAGATGAAGCGACTGGGCGGCTGCGTCGCACACCATCTCCCGGCCGCGGCTGGCGGGATCGAGCTGCCGGTCTGTCGATCCACCGCGACCTCGCCCCGTGTGGCGGCGTGCAGCCAGCGCCGGTGGACGCCACCCGGTGAGCGGCCACGCGGGCAGCTCAGTGAGCCGTCCGGGCCTGGCACGCGCGGGTGCCCGTTCGTCCCCGAGAGAGGAGAGGACATCTCGTGTTGCTTGATCCCGTAGGCACCACCTACACCTACATGCACGTGGTGGGGCTGGACGACATCGTCACGGAGCAAGGGCCTCAGTGGGCCACCCTCGAACCGGTCTTCGCCACAGCAAAGCTCGTCGCATTCGCTGAGTTCACGTGCGGCATCCCCCTACGGGCCGCGCTGAAGCCCAACCAAACGGTCGTAGGGGCCTCCATAAGTGCCCGGCACCTGTTGCCAACCCTCATCGGCGCTCGACTCACATTCGTGGCGACCCTGAAGTCCGTCTATGGCAAGGGCTACGGCTACGAATTCGATGTCAAGGTGCTCAACGACCTCGGCGACACGGCCGGGGAGGTCAGTGTCGCCTGCAACGTGATCAACAAAGAGCGGTTCCGGGAACGAGCCTGCCGTATCCATAACGATCAACTACCCGACACAGCCCATGGAGGACTAGAACGACCCGCGAACCAGGCACCGATAGCGTGATCCCACCTTCACTGCGGACAGTAGCCGCTATAGGCGATTTCCAGGTTCCATGGAAGCCGCGGCGGCGATGTTTCTGGGCGGTCACGGCCCGGGATACCCAGACCGCTCGATCGGGCGTCGGGGTCAGGCCGCAGGCGGGGTGGGCTCGGCGAGTGCCCGTAGCTCAAGAAGCTCCACCTCACCGAGCGCATCGGTGAGCACCCGCCGTGTGCGGGCGAGATGAGCATCGGTGAGGCGGGTGATGTCCTGTGGGTGGCTCATGAGTGCCGCGGCGATCCGGACGATCTCGCTGGCGGTGTCGAGGAGTTGGCCGCGCAGGGCGAGCACGTCCGGTGCGTCCGGCCGAGCTGTCGCGAAGGTATGTGATCCCACTGCGGTTCCTCCTCGATCAGTACGCTGCCCGGACCCCGCCCGCCTCGATCAGGTCGAGGACGACAGGACGGTAGCGATCGCGGGCCTCATAGATCACCAGACGGGAGACACGAGGAGTCCAATCGTGCTGGTCAGGCGGGAAGCCCGTGTTGTCCGTTGCGGACACACAGAACCCGCGGGAGGGGATGCGGGTGGCTGAGATCGACCCGCGGCAGGCCTTCGCCGAGCAGCTCACGCTGCTGTGGGTCGAGGCCGGCCGACCCACCTACACTGCGCTGGCCCGGCAGGCGCAGAACCGTCTGGCGGCCCGCGCCGTCACCCGCGCCCCGTCCGGCCGGCCCGCGGTCACGAAGCAGCGCATCTCCGACTGGAGGACCGGCAAGCAGGTCCCTCGTGACTTCATGCCCGTCTCGGCAGTGATCGGTGCGCTGCTCGTCGACGCGCGCTCGCGACGGCCGACGCCGGTGGTCGAGGGCCTCTACGACGCCGAGCGCTGGCGGCTGCTGTGGCAACGGGCCGCGGACGCGTCGGCCCGCCGCGGCGGGAAGTCGGACGCGACGTGCGCAGGCGGCGTCGCCGACGTCAGCGCAGACGGCGGGGGAGTCGAGCAGCCCTGCCCGTACCGGGGCCTCGCCCCGTTCGAGGTCGACGACGTCGGCTACTACTTCGGGCGTTCCAGAGCGGTCGCCGAACTGGCCGGGCGGGTCGCCGCGCTCGTCGATACCGGCGGACTGCTCATGCTGGTGGCCCCGTCCGGGGCGGGAAAGTCCTCGTTGCTCGCCGCCGGGCTGATCCCGGCGGTGCGGGCAGGCCAGCTCGGCATTCCAGAAGCGGTGCACTGGCCGGTGATCCAGCTGACCCCTGGGACGGCGCCACTCGCCGCGTTGGCCGAGCACCTGCCGTCGGCGCACGTCCTCACCGCCGAGGCGGGGCCCGCGCCGCTCAGCGAGCTGCGCCAGCGGCTGCGAGCAGAGGCGGCCGCCCTCGCCGGTGGCGGTCCCGCGGCGCGAATCCTGCTCGTCGTCGACCAGTTCGAGGAGCTGTTCACGCAGGCCCCGGATGCAGAACGGCAGCTGTTCGTCGCCGCACTCGACGCGGTGGCCGCTGGCCCGGCGCCGCCCGCGGTGGTGGTCGTCGGGCTGCGCGCCGACTTCTACAGCCACTGCCTGGAGCATCCGCCCCTGGTCGACGCCTTGCAGCATCGGCACGTGGTGCTACGGCCGATGACGGTCAAGGAGCTCACCGCCGTGATCACCGAGCCGGCGAAGGCCGCTGGGCTGCGACTCGAGCCGTCTCTCGCGGAGCTGATCATCCAGGACGCCGGTGTCCGGGAAGTCCGCGCAGGCGAGGACGCCGACGCCGTGGCCGGGGTGCTGCCGCTGCTGTCGCACGCCCTGCGCGCGACCTGGCAGCACCGGACCGGCGGGCGGCTCACCCTCGCCGGCTACCGGGGTGCCGGCGGAATCCGCGGCGCGGTGACGCAGACCGCGGAACGGGCGCTGGCGGACCTCGACCCGCCTACCCAGGACGCGGCGATGAGCCTGCTGCTGCAGCTGACCCGGATCGGGGAGGAGCACAGCCAGGACTCCCGGCGCCAGCGCGGAACCCGGGAGCTGGTCGACGAGGCCCCCGACCCAGCTGCGGCCCGGCGCGCGTTGGAGGCGCTGGTGCGGGCGCGGCTCGTGCGCGTCGATGCCGAAACGGCCCAGATCATCCACGAGGCGCTGCTGAGGGCGTGGCCGCGGCTACGCGGCCGGATCGAGCAGCATCGTGCGGCACTGCTCGGCCTGCAGCGCCTCGAGGACGACGCTCGGCTCTGGGACGGCCGCGGCCGGGACAGTTCGCGGCTCTACCGGGGGGAGCACCTGGTCGACGCCGAGGGTTGGGCCGACTCCGGCGACCTCGGAGGCCCTGGGCCGAGCGCCCTCGCCCGGGACTTTCTCGCCGCTGCCGCGGCGGCGCGTGACCAGCAGCGGGCTGAGCGCACGCGTCGGCGGGCCCGCGCCCGCCACGCCTGGTCGGCGATCGCCGCGCTCGCCGCGTTCAGCCTGGTCATTGCGCTCATCGCGGCGGCAGGCTGGCGCAACGCCTCTCGCCACGAGGACGACGCGAGCTTCGCGAGCCTGCTCGCCTCCGCCGACCGGTTCGCCTCCAGCGACCCGTCGCTGTCCGCGCAGCTCGCGCTGATCGCGCACGAACTGCGCCCCGACGACCCACGCGAGGAAGGCCGGGTGCTGTCGACCCAGCACGTACCGCACCCGGTGGTGCAGCACGGGCAGCACGGGGCGGTGTACTTCGTGGACCACAGCCCCGACGGGCGCCTCCTGGCGACGGCGACCGAAGGCGGGATCGTGCAGATCCACGACGGCGCCGATCCCGCGTCGCCCGTGCTCGACGAGGTCGTCGCGGGACCGAGCTGGCTGTCCACCGCGCTGTTCCACCCCTCCCTGCCCCGGCTCGCCTCCGCCGGCAGCGACGCCACCGTGCGACTCTGGGACGTCCACGACCCGCGTCAGGTCGAGCCAGCCGCCGAGCCGGTCCCGATCGGCCACGCGGAGATCTCGCAGCTGGCGTGGTCCCCGGACGGCCAGCTGTTGGTCACGGCCAACGGCGACCACACCCTGTCGATCCTCACCGGCGGCAACGACGCCGCGCTCGTCCCCGCCGCGGTCGTGGCGCTGCCCGGCCGGGGGATCGTGCGGGCGGTGACGTTCGCCGGAGAAAGCGGCCTGTTCGCCGTGGCGGGCGACGACGGCCGGCTCGTGCTGCTGCGGCACGGCCCGGGGCAGCTCCCCGAGGTCGTCGGTTCGATCGAGGCGCACTCCGGGCCGATCCAGAGCCTCGCGTGGAGCCCCGACGGGACCGTGCTGGCCAGCGGGAGCGCGGACAAGACCGTCCGGCTCTGGACGGTCGAGGGTGGCGGGCTCGCCCCGCTCGGGGCGCCTCTCGCCGGGCACACCGCCACGGTGTGGTCGATGGCCTGGCGTGACCCATCCACCCTGATCACCGCGGCGAAAGACGGCGCCGCCCGGATCTGGAACGTCGCGAACCCGGCATTGCCATCGGTGGTCCGCACCATGCCCACCGCGACCGGCGGCCTGCTCGCGATCTCCCTCGCACCGGGGGCGGGACGGTTGGTCGGCGGCGGACAGGACGGCAGCACCCTGACGTGGGACCTGCCCTCGACGGTGCTGACCGACCGGATCCCGCGGGTCTCCGCCATCGCGCTGAGCCCCGACCGTCGATGGCTCGCCACCGGGGCGGGCACGACGACCGTGCGGCTGTGGGACCTGCGCGACCCGACGCACCCGGTCCGGACCGGGCCCCCGGACATCGGTGACGCCGCCTACGCCCGGACGGCGATCGCCTGGAGCGCCGACGGTCACACTCTCGCGACCCAGGGCGGGGACTTCCCCCTGCGGATCTGGGACGTCACCGAGACCGGAGCGGTGACGCTGCTGGCCACCGTCGCGCAGCAGACCGGCTACTCGGCCGCGGTGGCGATCAGCCCCAGCGGGCAGACGCTCGTCACCGGCGCCGCGGAGAACCTCGTTGCGTTCGACATCCGTGATCGCGCCCACCCGGTCCGACTGCCCGACCCGCCCCGGGTGCACCGCTCCTACCTGACCTCAGCGTTGTTCGCCGGCGGCGGGAACACCCTCGTCACGACCTCCAACGATGGCACCGCCCAGGTCTGGGACCTCACCGACCCGCAGTGCATCACCCCGCTCGGGTCGCCGCACGAGTTCGGCGCGGGCCAGATCTTCGCTGCGGCGCTGAGCCCCGACAGCCAGACCCTCGCGGTCGCCGGCACCGACAACACCGTGCGGTTCTGGGACCGCGCCGGCGGCGGAACGGCCGCCGACCGTGCGGTGCTGACGGGATTCGACGCCCCGCCGAGCACGCTCTCGTGGAGCCCCGACGGCGACCGGCTGGCCACCGGCGGCACCGACCAGATCGTGCGGGTGTGGCGGGACCCGACCGGCCCAGGGGCGGCCGCGGTGCCGCTCACCGGCCACATCGGCGGGGTGAACAAAGTGCTCTGGCGTGACGAGCACACACTCGTCAGCGCCGGCGAGGACCAGCTCGTCCTGGTCTGGGACCTCGACCTCGCCGCGCAGAAGCAACGGCTGTGCGAGACCACTCGCGGCGCCTACCCGGCGGCGCCAGAGGAGCGGGCGTTGCCGTTCTCCTACGACCCACCCTGCTCGTCCTGAACCGCCGCGCGGCCTCAGCGCGAGGCCAACTCCCGCGCGGTCGTGGCGAGGTCGGCCAAGGTGGCCGGGAGCGAGGCGAGATCGAAATGCTTCCGCACGGCCGCCTCGTTCGCGTCGAGGACGTCGTCCAGCGCGGCGGGGCGGGTCAAGAGGCCGACGACCTCGTCGACGGCGTCGAGGTCGTAGGTCGTTACCCCGAAGGACTCGATCTCGGCCAGCACCGGGTAACGGGCCGCCACGGCGATCCTGCGGGCAGCGGCGGCCTCCACCACCGGTAGGCCCCAGCCCTCCCAGGTGGAGGACAGCATGACGAGGTCGGCGGCGGCGTAAAGGTCGGCCTGGTCGGGGATGTTGCCGCGGACCACGCCCACCGGATCGGCGGCCGCGAGCGCGGCGGCGACCGGGCTCGCAGGGATGTGGGACGCGTCGGTGAGCCAGTACCGCACCTGCTGGTCGAGCTGCCCGGCGAGGCGGCGGGCGAACCGCACTCCCGCGGGGATGTTCTTCGACGGCCCGTCGGCCCGGGCGGGGTGCACGACGAGGACGTCGTCGGGACCGACTCCACGCTGCGCGCGGGTCCGTTCCCGGTCCCCGCCGTGCAGCGCGTCGGCATCGACACGGTTGTGCACCACCCGCAGGGCGCCGGCGTCGACCAGGTGCGGCCAGCGATCGGCGAAGTCGGCGCGGGTGCGGTCGTTGATCGCGACGTGCAGGTGGTGGGGGTCGTGCAGTGGCACAGCGTCGTCGGTGACCGGGCGCAGCGGGGCCCCCTGCCAGGGTGGGTCGTGGTGGCGCGCCACGACCGGCACCCCTGCGGCGAGTGCGTGGGCCTCCCAGGCCCGGGACGCGGCGGGGGCGCTGAACAGCGTGCCCGCGTTGTCGAGCACCACCAGGTCGTGGGTGTCACACATCCTGCGGATCGAATCGTGGTCGACCGGAGGCGGGTCCCCGCCGGGCCGGTCGGCCCACATGCCGCGCACCACGACGTCGCCGGGTGCGGTGTCGACGAACAGACCGCCCGCACGGGTGACCGACCAGCCCAGCTCATCGAACGCAGCACACCACTTGCCTGCCTCCCGGGCGACGCCGTTGTAGCCGCCGAAGCGGTGCGTCACCAGGCACACTCGCGTCACGACGCGGCCGCCGGGCCGGGAATCCGCAGCGGGGTGATGTCGCCGATGGTTTCGACGCTGGAGTGGTAGCCCGGTTCGTAGTGGTTCGGATCGTCGTTGCCCACCACCTGCATCTGGCAGGAGATCGCCGCCAGCGGGTAGCCGGTCTTCAGCCGTCCGCACAGCTCGTGGTTGAGCGTCTCCCAGTACGGGTCCTGTGACAGGTCCGCGGTCTTCAGGAACTCCAGCGCCGAGGTGCGCAGCTTGCGGTAGTCCGGGATGTCGCGCTCGGCGATGCCCGGGGTGTAGCGGTAGACGAAGAACAGGTTGAGCGTCTGCCCGCCCTGGTTGGGCGTGCGCACGGCGAGGACCTCGAACATGAACTCGCGGTGCTGCTCGCTCGGGGCGGACGGGGTGGTCGCGGTCGGCGTCGCTGTGGGCGAATATGCGGCTCCGCCTGCTGCCGCACTGAATATCGCGCACAGCGTGATGGCCGCCGCGGCGGCAACCCGCCGCCCGCCGCCGCGCCTCCCGGTCACCGCGCCGCGCGCGCGCTCCGGCTCGTTACCGGCCACTTTCCCCCGCTCTCCACCTGAGATCCCCGAACGGGGTGGACGACCCCCTCCAGCACGGCAGCACCGTAGGTGGATCACGAGGGGAAGCCGATCACTGAAGGTGTGACACCACGACGAACCCGCTGGTCAGGTGCCTCCGCGCGGTTGTCCGCTGCGGACACACGAGCCCCTCTGGACCCGCTGATGTATCCCCACCCGCTTCGCCCGGGCGCTGCCAGCCTGGGGCGGCGGCGGTCCACTGACCTCGGGCGGTGGCCGGGCGGCGGCTCCGCCCAGGCGGGCGTGCGACACGGTGACCTTCGTCTTTCAAGGACCCGGTGCCGTACCCTCGGCGGCATGTCCGAGCAGACCGAGCGCTTCGAGGTTGTCGTCGATGCCACGACCGCTGCGGTGCTCCGGCGCCACTGCGCTGCACGGGGCCGCCGCTCGCTCGGCGACGCCGCGGCCGACGTGCTGCAGGAGATCGCGCGGCGGGAGCTGCTCGGTGGGCTGCCCGGGTGGCAGGCCGCTCACGCGGCGGAGATCGTCGCTGCGGTCGAGGACGGTGAGGCGGCCCTCGCCGAGGCCTCCTGAACCGGTCTGACACGCTCTGCGGCGTGCGCAGAGGCGAGATCTGGCGGTACACCCCGGTCACCGCGCGGCCGCAGCCGACACTGCGGATCATCGTCGCCGCTCAGGCGCTGCTGGATGCGGATCCCCTGCCGTCCGTCGTGGTCACCCTGCCGATCGTCGAGACCGACCCCGAGTCGCTTCTCGCGCCGCGAATCAGTGCGGGCGGATGGGCGGTCGCGACGCTGATCGAGCGCACGCTGGTCTCGCGCTTCGTCGAGCAGGTCGGCGTCGCCACCGCCGACGAGCTGCTCGCCGTCGACGTCGCGCTGCGGGCCAGCCTCGACCTCTGACAGTGAGGATGTAGGCGTGCCCCGCAGCGGTCGTTCTGACCCGGCCTCTGACTGACTTCGGGTCTTGAAGCGGATCTGTCGTTCGTTCCGCTGCGGGGCTCGCTTGCACCCACCAGACGGCGTCGTGACCTCATAGGAGCCTGTGCCAGCAGGCACCCGTCACTGTCTTGTCCGCTCGCCCGGCTGGTGCGTGCCGCCCTGCCCGATCAAGAGTTCAGGACGGTCATGTCCACGATGGCACAGCTCGCACCCGCCCCCCAGACCTGCCAGATCACCGGCGGGGTCGACACCCACAAGGACACCCACACCGTCGCCGCCCTCGACCCGACCGGCCGGATGCTGGGCCACTACCAGTTCCCGGCCACCCCGGCCGGTTACGCCACGCTGCTCGAGTGGCTGCGCAGCCACGGCGACCTGGCACGGGTCGGGGTCGAGGGCACCGGTGTCTACGGCGCCGGCCTCGCCCTGTACCTGCACACCGCCGGGGTCGAGGTGGTCGAGGTCGACCGCCCGGACCGCAAGACACGGCGCTGGCAGGGCAAATCCGACCCGGTCGACGCCGAGGCCGCCGCCCGCGCCGTCCTGTCCGGACGCGCCACCGGCACCCCCAAACAGCGCGACGGACGAGTCGAGGCCCTGCGCACGCTTCGGGTGGCCCGCCGCAGCGCGATCAGCAACCGCGCCCAGGCCCAGATCCAGATGAAGTCGCTGGTGGTGACCGCCCCCGAGACCCTACGAACCCGGCTCCGCGAGATGACCACCCGTGAGCTGGTCACTCACTTGCGCCGCTCGACGCCCCGACCTCGACCGCGCCGACGACCCCGCCACCGCCGTCCTGATCACCCTACGCAGCCTGGCCAGACGCCACCAGCAGCTCACCGCTGAGATCACCGAGCTCGACACGCTGCTCACCCCCCTGGTGTCGGCGATCAACCCCGCCCTCGTCGCGCTGAACGGGATCTCCACCGACCTCGGCGGCCAGCTGCTGGTCACCGCCGGTGAGAACCCCGACCGGCTGCGCTCCGAGGCCGCGTTCGCCATGCTCTGCGGGGTCGCACCCCTCCCGGCGTCCTCCGGGCGCACCCACCGCCACCGACTCAACCGCGGCGGCGACCGCCACGCCAACTCCGCGATCTACCAGGTCGTGCTCTGCCGACTGCGCTGGGACCAACGCACCCGCGCCTACGTCGAACGCCGCACCGCTCAAGGCATGTCCAAGAAAGAGATCATCCGCTGCCTCAAGCGCTAATGGGCAGGCAAGGCGAGGTGGATTCCTACTCAAGCGCAAGGCCGTGAGCCTCCGATGTAGACGGGAACGCTCGACCTCGTTCACTGCGTTCCTGTCACGGCCGGGCGGTGCCGAGTTGGTCTTGCCGCCCGGCCGTGACGGGCACCGTTGATCGTCGTTGGGTGTCGTGGTTCGAGCCGCCCGCAGGATCATCTCTGACTCAGACGCGAGCTTC
>JBFWSN010000008.1:0-111927 GCA_050248355.1 Dehalococcoidia bacterium | reverse complement strand
GAAGTCGTTGAGCTAACCGCAAGGAGGCAGACGCCCAAGGTGGGACTGGCGACTGGGACGAAGTCGTAACAAGGTAGCCGTAGCGGAAGCTGCGGCTGGATCACCTCCTTTCTAAGGAATGGGTACCAAGTGAACTCGGCGCACGGCGTGCGCAGGAGCCTTGGTCATTCCCAGGTCGATCGGTAGTGTTACGTGCGACGCGGCCCTCCTGGGGGTCGGGTCGTCGAACGGTGCTGTAATTACCCGACTGCGTCGCAAGGCGCATTCGAGGAACCTCGCTCGTGGAGTCCTGGCGAGCGCTTCTGTCTGCTATCCAGCTGTCAATGTGCGGAGCGCACCCGTCCTGCCCGTGCCGCCGGCGATGAACCTTCGGCGGCCGCGCTCGAGGGGCCATTAGCTCAGGTGGTTAGAGCGCAGTCCTGATAAGACTGAGGTCCCTGGTTCGAGTCCAGGATGGCCCACCAGCCTGGCCGTGTCCTGCGGGGCCCGGGCCGGCGTCTACGATGGGCCGTCTCTGAGACCGTCCTGGGGCCGTAGCTCAGCTGGGAGAGCGCCGCCTTTGCAAGGCGGATGTCGGGGGTTCGAATCCCCCCGGCTCCACCAGTCTTGGTCTTGGGCAGTCTTCGTCTTGGGGAGTCTCCGTCCGGGGAGTCTCCGGACGAGGACCTGAAGGTCAGCCGTCACGTGAAGCTCCGTCCCGTCCTCCCGAGGCAGCGCCGTTAGGCGCGAGCTTGCGGGGGCACGGGACGGCGTTACACCGTCGAAGGCGACTTCGGCGGCGAGGCCGTACCGCACACGTCACTCCGGTGACGGAATGGCACCTGTACAACAGAATATTGCGCGAGTAGCGATAGAAAAGCACAACTGCGTCTCGTCGAGCGTCTTCGGACGAACTTCGAATTGTGAGATCGCGGAGTGTGCCTAGACGAAGGTCAAGCTACTAAGGGCGCACGGTGGATGCCTTGGCGTCAAGAGCCGATGAAGGACGTGGCATGACTGCGAAAAGCCTCGGCTAGCTGTCTAGCAAGCTTAACCGGGGATCTCCGAATGGGGTAACCCGATCCGATTCATCTCGGATCACGGCCGGCTGAACACATAGGCCGGATCGAGGGCACCCGGGGAACTGAAACATCTCATTACCCGGAGGAACAGAGATTATTCTCCTAGTAGCGGCGAGCGAACGGGGAGGAGCCCAAACCGTCCCTACGGGGGCGGGGTTGTAGGGCCGGCGCACAGGAGTGAGAAATCAACCGAATAGCCGAATGGCCTGGAACGGCCCACCACAGGGGGTGAGAGTCCCGTAGGCGAAATTTGGTTGACTCCTGCCGGTACCTGAGTACCACGGGACACGTGAAATCCCGTGGGAAGCTGGGGAGACCACTCTCCAAGGCTAAATACTCTTGATGACCGATAGTGGACCAGTACCGTGAGGGAAAGGTGAAAAGCACCCCGAGAGGGGAGTGAAATAGTTCCTGAAACCGTGTGCCTACAAGCAGTCGGAGCTCGGCTTGTCCGGGTGACGGCGTGCCTATTGAAGAATGAGCCGACGAGTAGCGTTCAGTGGCAAGGTTAAGCGACGGGAGTCGCGGAGCCGGAGCGAAAGCGAGTCTGAATAGGGCGACGAGAGTCGCTGGACGCCGACCCGAAACCTGGTGAGCTACCCATGGGCAGCGTGAAGCGAGAGTAAAGCCTCGTGAAGGCGCGAACCTTCCTGCGTTGCAAAGCAGTTGGATGACCTGTGGGTAGGGGTGAAATGCTAATCGAACCAGGAGATAGCTGGTTCTCCTCGAAATGCATTTAGGTGCAGCCTCGAGTGTTTTGCTGTGGAGGTAGGGCTCTGATTGGGCTAGGGGGCATACCGCTTACCAACCCCATTCAAACCGCGAATGCCACAGCATGAGAGCTCGGGAGTGAGACAGCGGGAGCTAAGTTTCGTTGTCAAAAGGGAAAGAGCCCAGACCCTCGGCTAAGGCCCCCAAATCCATGCTCAGTGTCAAAGGATGTCGGATCGCACAGACAACCAGGATGTTGGCCCAGAAGCAGCCACCATTTGAAGAGTGCGTAATAGCTCACTGGTCGAGTGATCCGGCGCCGACAATGTACCGGGGCTCAAGCATGGTGCCGAAGCCAGGGGATTGCGCGTAAGCGTGATCGGTAGAGGAGCGTTCTGCAGGCAGTGAAGCTGCCGGGGTGACCCGTGGTGGAGCGTGCAGAAGTGAGAATGTCGGCATGAGTAGCGTCATCTCGGTGAGAAACCGAGACACCGTAAGCCCAAGGGTTCCTACGCAAGGTTATTCCACGTAGGGTTAGGCGGGCCTAAGCCGAGGGCGAGAGCCGTAGGCGATGGACAGCAGGTTAGTATTCCTGCCCCACCTGTGGTGCGTTTGATGCAAAGGGGTGACCCGGGAGGATAGATGGAGCGGGCCTATTGGACATGGTCCGTCCCTGGATCGTAGGCGTCTGGAGGCAGGCAAATCCACCTCCAGGTTAAGCGGAGGATCCGGGGGAAGTGGAGACGTCAGTCAAAGCGATTCCGTTGAGTCCATGCCGGCTAGAAAAGCCTCGTTGCTAGTACCGTGGGTGCCCGTACCGCAAACCGACACTGGTGGGCGGCGGTAAGTACCGTGAGGTGTACGAGAGAACCTTCGTTAAGGAACTCTGCAATCTAGCTCCGTAACTTCGGGAGAAGGAGCACCCCTGTCTGTGAAGGACTTCGCGTCCAGAGCGGGTGGGGGTCGCAGTGAGCCGGCCCAGGCGACTGTTTAACAAAAACACAGGTCTCTGCTAACACGTAAGTGGATGTATAGGGGCTGACACCTGCCCAGTGCCGGAAGGTTAAGGGGAGAGCTGCAAGGCTTGAACTGAAGCCCCGGTGAACGGCGGCCGTAACTATAACGGTCCTAAGGTAGCGAAATTCCTTGTCGGGTAAGTTCCGACCCGCACGAATGGTGTAACGATCTGGGCGCTGTCTCAACGAAGGACTCGGCGAAATTGAACTGGCCGTGAAGATGCGGCCTACCCGCAGCCGGACAAAAAGACCCCGTGGAGCTTTACTGTAGCTTGGCGCTGGAGGCCGGGCCTAGATGCGTAGGATAGGTGGGAGGCTGTGATCCGTCGCTTTTGGGCGGCGGGGAGCCAACGGTGAAATACCACTCTTCTATGTCTGTCCTCCTAACCTGCGAGCAAGCGTGGGGACAGTGCCTGGTAGGCAGTTTGACTGGGGCGGTCGCCTCCCAAAAGGTAACGGAGGCGCGCAACGGTTCCCTCAGGGTGGATGGCAATCACCCGTCGCGTGCATTGGCATAAGGGAGCTTGACTGCGAGACAGACACGTCGAGCAGGGACGAAAGTCGGCCAAAGTGATCCTACGGTCCCGAGTGGAAGGGCCGTGGCTTATCGGATAAAAGCTACCCCGGGGATAACAGGCTGATCCTGCCCAAGAGTCCATATCGACGGCAGGGTTTGGCACCTCGATGTCGGCTCGTCGCATCCTGGGGCTGAATCAGGTCCCAAGGGTTGGGCTGTTCGCCCATTAAAGCGGTACGCGAGCTGGGTTCAGAACGTCGTGAGACAGTTCGGTCTCTATCCGCTGTGGGCGCAGGAGGCTTGAGGAGAGCTGCCCCTAGTACGAGAGGACCGGGGTGGACGGACCTCTGGTGTGCCGGTTGTTCCGCCAGGAGCACTGCCGGGTAGCCAAGTCCGGAACGGATAAGTGCTGAAAGCATCTAAGCACGAAGCCGCCTTCAAGATGAGGCCTCCCACCGGGTTAACCGGGTAAGACCGCGGGCAGACTACCCGCTTGATAGGCCAGAGGTGGAAGTGCAGCAATGCATGTAGCTGACTGGTACTAATGGTCGAGGGCTTGACCTTATACGTCGCTTCCGACGTCGTCAGGCATACTGACGCGATCTCTCCGAGACGCGGTGTGCCTGTCCTGCTCGCGCAATATTCTGTGTGCAGGTGCCGTACACTTGAACAGTGTGACGTGGCCCTCGAGGCCACGGCCACGACCGTCGCGGGATGGAGCAGCGGTAGCTCGTCGGGCTCATAACCCGAAGGTCGGGGGTTCGAATCCCTCTCCCGCTACCAAGATCTGATGAAGCGGAGCCGTCAGGCTCCGCTTCTTTGTGTCCGCCCCCCCCGGGGGGGGGCGCCCGTCCGGGGAACGTCGACCTGACGGGTCACGCAGTGGACGGGCTCGCGGGGGCGCGTCAACCCGGGGCCGATGCCGGACCGACGGCCGCGGGCACGCGCGCCAGTACAAGATGGCCTCACCGATGCGCGCTGTGTCGATGCCGGACGTGGGCGTGCCGTGGCGGACGCATCGGGGGCGTCAGCGCGTCGCGCAGTGCCGCACTCGGTGGGAAGCACTGGCTCGCGCCCGGAGCTACCGAACTGCTCCACGGCCGTGGCGCCATGCTCATCGTGGCGCGCGCGGTGGGGCGCTCTGGCCATTCGGAGGGGCCGCGGAGCTGGGTTTTGAGAAGATGCGGCAGGTATTCGCCATAGGCTCTTGCCACTGAGCGCTTGAGGACGCGATAATACCCTCCTTGGTGGTTAGAGCGCGGCGGACCCACCCGTTCTCATCCCGAACACGGAAGTGAAACGTCGCAGCGCCGACGATACTGCCCGGGCAACCGGGTGTGGAAAATAGGCCACCGCCAGGGCTATAAGGGCCATTCTGTCACCAGCGCTCTCGCGGCCTCGTCTCGAGGCGGCGAGGGAGCGGAGACAGAATGGCCCGCTCGCTGTCCGGCGTCTGGCGCCTCGGCGCCGACTCCGGGTGACGAGGTACCAACCTGTGCGCAGGCGCGGCGGCAGCCTGCGGTCGCGTGACAGCCTCGGTATGACACGTGATATGATGCGCCGCGCTCGCCGAACGGCCGTCTGGCATGACTGCGGGCAGAAATCCCTTCGGAGGCTCCAGGCACTTTGACGAACAGCACTTCTACCGACCCGAACGCTCGCCCCATCGAGGACGAGATCATGGATATGGGGGCGCTCCTCGATAGCGGGGGGGCTCCCGAGCCGCGCTCGCTGCGGCGAGGCGAGGTCGTCGAAGGCATCGTCATGGGGAACGAACGGGATGGCGTGCTCGTCGACCTGGTCGACATCGGGTCGAAGTCTGAGGGTGTCATCCCGAGCAACGAAATGCACTCGCTCGGCGCCGACCCAGCCTCGAAGCTGAGCGTGGGCGAGCGTGTGCTCGTGTACGTTGTGCAGCCGGAGACCAACGAGGGCCAGGTACTGCTCTCAATCGACCGCGCGCGCGGCGAGCAGGGCTGGCGCATCCTCCAGCAGCGCTTCGAGGATGGCGACATCTTCGAGGGCGAAGTAACCGGCTATAACAAGGGCGGACTTCTCGCGAACGTCGAGGGCGTGAACGCCTTCATCCCGATGTCGCAGGTCGTGGGCGCGAAGCCCGGCTCGGACGGCGCGCAGTCGCTGGCCGAGCAGGTCGGCCGCACCTTGCGGCTGAAGGTCATCGAGATCAATCGCCGGCGCAACCGCGCCATCCTTTCCGAGCGCGCCGCTCTCCAGGAGTGGCGTTCCGAGCAGAAGGACCGCCTCCTGGACGAACTGAAGGAAGGCGAGATCCGGACCGGCCGCATCACCTCCATCCGCAACTTCGGTGTCTTCGTCGACCTCGGTGGCGCCGATGGCCTCGCTCACCTCTCGGAGCTCTCCTGGGACCGCAATGCGAACCCGGAGGAGCGCTTCAAGATCGGCGAAGAGGTCAAGGTCTACGTCATGAAGGTCGACCAGGAGACCAAGAAGATCGCCCTGTCGATCCGCCGCGCCGCGCCCGAGCAGTGGCAGGACCTGATTGCGAAGTACGCGGTCGGCGATGTGGTGCCTGGCGTGGTCACAAAGCTGGTCGCGTTCGGCGCCTTCACCCGGCTGCCTGGCCCCGTCGAGGGCCTCGTGCACGTCTCCGAGTTGGTCGACCGCCGAATCAGCCACCCGCAGGAGGTGGTTGATGAGGGCGATGTCGTCCCGCTGAAGATCGTCCGCATCGAGCACGACCGTCACCGCCTCGGGCTCTCGCTGCGCGATGCGCGGCAGGAAGCCGAGCAGCGGGGTTGGCAGTTCGATGACCAGGGCCGCGTGATGACGGTGCCCGAGGACGCGGTCGAGGCGTTCCCGGAGGAGGTCCGCGGCATCGAGGGGCGTCTCGAGGGACGACGTACGGAGGCCGCGAACCGGGCGCCGGCGCCGCGTCGCGAGGAGTCGCGCGACGACGGGGGCGAGTCCGCGCCGGCGATGCGCCGCGACCGCGACGACGAGCCGCCGATGACGGCCATGGCGGCCGCCATGCAGCAGGCGCAGGAGCGCGCACAGGCTGAGGAGAGCGAAGCGGCAGCCGCGGAGGAATAACGGGCCGCCAGCCATCGGTCCGAGGGCGATTATCCAAGGCGCGCGCGTGGTCGACCACGCGCGCGTTTTCGCGTCCTGACGACGTTCTGTTACAGGGTCGGCGTGAGGCGTTGCACCTCTGTGGAGCCGCCTCGTGTGGCGCATAGACGTGTGTTAGCCTTGATAGGCAACCGGATGGAGTCACCGATGGCTGACCGATTCGACAAATTCACAGAGCGCGCTCGGCGCGTGTTAACGCTCGCGCAGGAAGAAGCGCAGCGGTTCAACCACAACTACATCGGCACTGAACACCTGCTCCTCGGCCTCGTCCGTGAGGGCGATGGCGTGGCCGCGAAGGTGCTTTCGAACCTTGGCGTGGAGCTGAACAAGGTCCGCTCGGCGGTCGAGTTCATCATTGGGCGGGGTGATCGCGCCGCCTCCGGCGAGATCGGCCTCACGCCTCGCGCGAAGCGAGTGATCGAGCTGGCGGTCGACGAGGCGCGACGCCTGAACCACTCGTACATCGGCACCGAGCACCTACTTCTGGGCCTCGTCCGCGAGGGCGAGGGTATTGCCGCCGGCGTCCTCGAGAGCCTCGGCGTGAACCTCGAGCGCGTGCGCGGGGAGACCACACGCATCCTGGCCCAGTCGCAGCCGCAGGGCGGCGCGCAGCCGGCAGCCGCAGGCGGCCGCCAGTCGGCGCGCACCCCCACGCTCGACCAGCTCGGGGTCGACCTCACGGCCGCCGCGCGCGCGGGTCAGCTCGACCCGGTGATCGGCCGGGAACGCGAGATCGAGCGCGTGGTCCAGATCCTCTCGCGGCGCACGAAGAACAACCCCGTGCTGATCGGCGAGCCGGGCGTCGGCAAGACCTCGATCGCGGAGGGGCTGGCGCACCGCATCATCGCGGGCGACGTGCCAGACACCCTGCTCGGCAAGCGGATGCTCACCCTCGACATCGGCTCTCTGGTCGCGGGCACGAAGTACCGCGGTGAGTTCGAGGAGCGGCTGAAGAAGGTGATCGAGGAGATCCGTTCCTCGAAGAACTGCATCCTCTTCATCGACGAGCTGCACATGCTCGTCGGCGCCGGAGCGGCAGAGGGCGCGGTCGACGCCGCGAACATCCTCAAGCCGGCGCTCGCCCGTGGTGAGATGCAGGCCATCGGCGCGACCACGCTCGATGAGTACCGCAAGCACATCGAGCGCGACGCCGCGCTCGAGCGGCGCTTCCAGCCCGTCCGCGTGGACGAGCCGAGCGTCGACGAGACGGTAGAGATCCTGAAGGGCGTGCGCGGCGCGTACGAGGAGCACCACAAGCTGCAGATCTCGGACGACGCCCTGCGGGCGGCTGCCGAGCTGTCGTCGCGCTACGTGTCGGACCGCTTCCTGCCCGACAAGGCGATCGACCTCATCGACGAGGCGTCCGCGCGCGTGCGGATCCGGCGCTACTCGACGCCGCCGTCTGTCCGCGACGCGACGAAGGGCCTCGAGGCGCTGCGCCGTGAGAAGGACCAGGCGATCGCGAACCAGCAGTACGAATACGCGGCGGAGTTGCGTGAGCGCGAAGTGCGCCTCCAGACGAAGCTCGAGGAGCTCGAGGAGGAGGTGCAGTCGGAACGCGCCTCCGACCAGCCGCTCGTGACCGACGAAGACATCCGGGACGTCGTCTCCATGTGGACGGGCATCCCGCTGTCGCGCATCGCGTCGGAGGAGTCCGCGCGGCTGCTCGAGATGGAGCGCTTCCTCAAGGACCACGTGATCGGACAGGACGAGGCGATCGGGGCCGTCGCGAAGGCGGTGCGTCGTGCGCGCGCCGGCCTGAAGGACCCGAAGCGGCCGATCGGCACGTTCATGTTCCTCGGCCCCACCGGCGTCGGTAAGACCTACCTCGCCGAGATGCTGACCGAGTTCATGTTCGGATCGAAGGACAACATTGTCCGCCTCGACATGTCCGAGTTCATGGAAAAGCACACGGTGTCCCGCCTCGTGGGGTCGCCGCCCGGCTACGTCGGCTACGACGACGGCGGGCAGCTCACTGACCTTGTGCGGCGTCGCTCCTACTGCTTGATCCTGCTCGACGAGATCGAGAAGGCGCACCCGGACGTATTCAACATGCTGCTGCAGATCTTCGACGACGGGCACCTGTCCGACGCGAAGGGCCGCAAGGTCGACTTCCGGAACACCATCATCATCATGACCTCGAACGTCGGGTCCGACTTGATCCGCCGCGACTCGCGCGTCGGCTTCGCGACGACCCAGGACGAGGCGAAGACGGCCGAGCAGCAGTACGACCGCATGAAGCAGCGTGTCACCGAGGAGATGAAGCGCGTCTTCCGGCCCGAGTTCCTCAACCGCATCGACCAGTCGGTGGTGTTCCACGCACTGGGCCAGGAGCACATCCGCCAGATCGTGAGCCTGGAGCTGAAGGACGTGCGCGAGAACCTGAAGGCCAAGGGCATCGAGTTTGAGGTGACGCAGGCGCTCCTCGACCACCTCGGGGCCGAGGGCTTCGACCCGGTGTTCGGTGCGCGGCCGCTGCGCCGCGTGATCCAGAACGAGGTTGAGGACCGGCTGTCCGATGCGCTCCTCGAGGGCCTCTACAACGAGGGCGACACCGTCCGTCTCGACTACATCGAGGGGCAGGTGACCGCGGAACGCATCGGCACGGCGGAGATGCCGCCGGCCGAGCCAGTCGAGCCCGCGCTGACCACGTAGGCGTCAATCGGCGAATCAGAGGAGGGGGCCGCTCGCGCGGCCCCTCCTCGTGTGCGCGGACGACGCGTCACGGCTGGACGGCGGAGCCCTTCGCGAGCACCAGTTCGCCCGTCTGTACCTCGTAGCCGAGCGAACGCGTCAGCGCGAGCCCGGGCGCGTTCGTCTCGTTCACCAGCGTGAGGATGCCGCGGGCCCCGATGGCGCGCAGCCGCGCTTCGGCGTCCCGCATGAGATCGGCGGCCACGCCTGCCCGGCGGCGGCCCGGGACGACGGCGATGTGGTAGATGTACGCGCGCCAGCCGTCGAACGAGGCGACCACCGCGCCGGAGAGCGCGCCCTCGTGCTCCGCGAGCAGGATCATCGCGTTCGGACTGGCGATCAGACTGTCCCACTCCTCCATGTCGACGGCAGGCAAGCGGGACTCCTCCCAGAGCGCCGCGATCGTCTCGTGGTCCGCGGACGTGGCGAGCCGTATCTCCATCGAAGTCACCTCTCCTCACCTCTGGTCCCGCACAGCGTAGGGCATGTGAAGGAAACCGCCGAATCAGGCGGCCGAGGCGTTGACGAGGCGGCCCCTCACGGCGCAGAATCCGCCGTAACACATACGCAAACCGAGCCTGGGTACTCAGGCACGTGAGGGAGGTGACCATGGACTGGGCCGACACGCCAGAGCAAGCGGCATTCCGCGAGGAAGTCCGCAAATTCATCGACGAAGGTCTGCCGCAGTACTACAAGGGCGTAGCTGCAAACGGCGGCGACCTCGGTGGCGAGGGCGGCTGGCAGACCGACCGCTTCCTCGGTTCGCCGGAGGCCAAGGCCGCGGCGCTCGAGTGGGAGAAGAAGGTCTCCGACCGTGGCTGGGTGGCTCCGCACTGGCCGAAGGAGTACGGCGGCGCCGGCATGTCCTCGATGGAGCAGTTCATCCTGAAGCAGGAGATGGCCGAGACCGGAGCGCCCGAGGTGGGCGGCCAGGGTGTCGCCATGCTCGGCCCGACCGTCATCGCTCACGGCACCGAGGAGCAGAAGAAGCGCTTCCTCCCGGCGACCCTGGCCTGCGAGATGGTCTGGTGCCAGGGCTACTCCGAGCCGGGCGCCGGGTCTGACCTCGCCTCGCTGCAGACGCGTGGCGTCCGCGACGGCGACGAGTGGGTCGTCAACGGTCAGAAGATCTGGACCTCCAACGCGCACCGCGCGAACTGGATCTGGATGCTCGTCCGCACCGACCCGGACGCGCCGAAGCACCGCGGCATCACCTTCATGCTGTCCTCGATGGACACGCCGGGCATCGGCGTCCGCCCGCTCATCAGCGGCGGCGGCATGCACTTCTCGAACGAGACGTTCTACGAGGATGTGCGCATCCCGCAGTCGCAGGTCATCGGTGAGGTGAACCGCGGCTGGTACGTCGGCATGACGCTCCTCGACTACGAGCGCTCCAACATCAGCGGCGCGGTCGAGTCGCGTCGCGAGCTCGAACGCATGCTGGAGCACACGGCCAGCGGCGGCCCCGAGGCCGAGAAGCGCCGTCCGGACTTCGATTCCGTCCGCCTCGAGGTGGCCGACCGCTACATCGAGACAGAGGTCGGGTTCAACTTCTCGTTCCGCATCATCTCGATGCAGAACCGTGGCCTGATCCCGAACTACGAGGCGTCGACCTCGAAGATGTTCGCCTCCGAGCTGAACCAGCGAATCCAGCGCACGGGCACCAAGGTGTTCGGCCTGAACTCGCAGGTGTGGGACCCGGAAGACCCGCGTGCCGCGTACGGTGCGCGGTTCACCCAGAACTACTTCCACACCATCCCGTCGACGATCGCCGGTGGGACCTCGGAGATTCAGCGCAACATCATCGCGACGCGCGGCCTCGGCCTGCCCCGCGGCTAGCCCTTCCACGGCGCGACGGCAGCGACGACGAAGAGCCCTCGGAAATCCCGAGGGCTCTTCTGTGTACGCGCAGTCCTGCGCCTCAGCGCTGCACGCGCGTGTTGTCCCAGGAGACGTACCGCCGAGGCGATACGCGGATGAGCATGCCGGGCGGAGGCGTCGTCGGCCAGGCGTCCTCAGGCTCGCCGCGCTGCTCCGCAGCGGCCCGCGCGACGCGCAGCTTCTCGTCGTCGTCGCCGATCACCTCGGCGTCCCCCTGCACGAGCAGGCCCTGGAAGGTCGGCATCGTCTCGCCGTCCTCGACCAGGAAGCTGACCTTCGGGTCGCGCGCGATGTTCGCGAGGCGCTGCGAGCGGCGACGGCCCGCCATGTACAGGTCGTCACCGACGCGGAAGTAGACGAGCGGGACGGCGTGCGGACGCCCGTCGCGACCATTCGTGATTAGGATGCCCTTACGGGTGTGCTCGCTGAGGAAGCGATCGCCCTCCTCGTTGAGCCGCTTCCCGTCCTCGTCGAATCGCGGCCACTCGGCCATTGGTCCCTCCTGCCTGGAACTGCGGATGTTGCATTCTCGTTCGCTCGCCCTATCGTAGCGACCGTCGAGCGCTCACGGACGGGGAGGCAACGATGGGTGAGGTGCAGACTGCAACTGGGGCGGTCGACCATCGGGAACTCGGTGTCACGCTCTCCCACGAGCATCTGCTGATCGCCTCTCCGGGCCTTCGCCACTCGTACGCGTGGATGACCGACCCCGAGGCCGAGGTCGATCACATCGCGCGGGAGCTTGAAGAGGCGAAAGCGGCCGGCGTCCGGACGATTGTCGACGTGACGACCCCCGACCTCGGGCGCGAGGCGGGCCTCGTCCGGCTCGCCTCGGAGCGTGCGGGCGTCAACGTCGTGGTGGCGACGGGCATCTGGCTCGACATCCCACGCGCCTTCGCGCAGGCGACCGTCGACGACCTCGCCACGCTCTTCACTCGTGAGATCGAGGTGGGGGTGGGCGAGGCGGACTGCCGCGCGGGTGTGATCAAGGTCGCGAACTCCGACCCGCCGGGCGTGAGGGAGATCGAGGAGCGGGTGTTGCGCGCCGCTGCCCGCGCGGCGACGCAGACCGGCGTGCCGGTAACGACCCACACCGGCCCGTACACCATCGGTCGGGAGCAGATGCGGGTCTTCGCGGACGAGGGCCTGCCGCCGCACCTCGCGGCGATCGGCCACTCCTTCACCGATGACATTGCATACCTCGAGGACGTCCTCGGCCGAGGGCATTACCTCTCGGTCGACCACTTCGGCCAGGGCCGCGAGCAGGAGGAGCGCGTCATCGAGACGATCGCGCGTCTATGCTCGGCCGGACATGCCGCGCGCATCATGCTGAGCCACGACCACGTCCCGGAGGCCAGCCTTTCGAGCTATTGGCCCTGGGGCGGTCACGTCGAGCACCGCTCGCCCTCGTTGTACACCTACGTCGTGCGGGAGGCGGTGCCGGCGCTCAAACGTGCCGGCGTCGGCGACGCGGACATCGACCGCATGCTGACCGAGGCGCCCGCATCGTTCCTGCTGGGCAGCCGCTCGGCGTAGCGTCAGGCGTCGCCAGCGGCGGGCGCCTCCGCGAGGCCCGTGAGCTGCGCGGCCTCCTCCTCGGTGATCTTGCCCTGCGCGACCAGGGCGGCCGCCTGTGCCGGGGACAGCTCGGCACGGCGCCCGGGCGTGACCTGGAGCGTGCGCAACTGGCTGCTGGAGATGAAGAACGCCGCCAGCGTCAGGATCATCAGCGTCGAGGAAATGACCACGGCGGCGGGCGCGCCGATGGCGTCCGCGGCGATCGTCATGGGGAGCACGCCCAGCGGCATCACGCCGAACGACATCATCAGGACGGCCATGACGCGGCCTCGGAACTCCTCGGGGACCCGCGTCTGGATCACCGAGTTGTTGGTGGTCATGAAGAGCATGCCGCCGACGTTGCCGGCCGCGAGCAGTATGAGCGCGACCGGGAAGTAGGGCGTGAGTGCGAAGGCGATGAACGCGCCGCCCTGCAGCAACGCGCCGATGAGCATGATGCGGCCCTTGTGCGGGATGGAGTCGAGGCTCGCCGTGAGCAACGCGCCGATGAGGCCCCCGATGCCCGCGAACGCCATGAGGATGCCGAGAGCGCCGGAGTCCATGTCGTAAACCTTGATGGCGAACACCGGCAGCACGAGCTGCACGGGGAACGCGAACAGCGGCATGACCAGGGCCGAGAGCAGCAGCACGCGGATGAGCGGCGCGCGGCCGATGTAGCGGAAGCCTCCGGCCAGCTGGCCGAGCATCGCCTCGCCGCCCCCGCCGCGGCCGGTCATACCGTGCGAAGGCAGCGGCAGGATCGAGAGCGTCGCGGTGGCGAACAGGGCCGCCTCGATGCCCCATACCGCGCCGATACCCAGCGGGGCGACGAGCAGTCCCGCGAGGGCCGGCCCGATGATGCGCGTCAGGTTCATGCCGCCCATCTGCAGGGACACGGCGTTCATCAGCTTGTGCCTCGGGATCAGCTGCGGCACGAGCGCGTTGCGCACCGGCATCGCCACCGAGAACGTGATCCCCTGCAGGAACGCCCCGACCAGCAGGTGCCAGAACTCGACGAGGTCGAGGAAGATCAGGACCGTGAACAGCACGTTAATCGTTGCGATGAACCCCTGCGTCCAGAGCAGGAGCTTCTTCTTGCTGTAGCGGTCCGCGATCACGCCTCCGAACGGGGCGACGATCAGCATCGGCAACGCGTTGGCGACGGAGACCACGCCGAGGGCCCATGCGCCGTCCGTGATGCGGAGCGCGAAGAGCCCTCGCAGCAGCTGGTCCATCTGCATCGCGAGAAAGAACGAGAGGTTCCCGACGAAGTAGACGGCGTAGTCCCGCTCCGCGAGCGCGCTGAACGTGCCGCCCCAGCCTCGCCGACCGCCCTCGGAGGTGGCTGCCGCGCTTGAGGGTACACGGGCCGCGTCCTGCCCGCTTTCGCGGGCGGATTCGATTGTTGCCATCCACGACTCCTGCGCCCGGCATGCCCGTCGACCGACGGATGCGTGCGGCGTCTCCCAATAGTACCCGACGAATACGCGTGATGTGTGGCGACCCTGTAAGATTCAGCGCGGCGTCAGTATCCGCGGCGACCCGTCGGCCGGCCCCGCATCCGCCGTCCCAGTAAGGCCGGCATCGGGGGCCCGGCGCTCGGCGTCCGACGGACAGCAACGAACGAGGAGAACGATGGCGGTCGCGAGTCCCGCGGGTCGCTCGGGCGGCATGTACTACGGATGGTGGATCGTCCTCGGAGCGATGCTCGCCCAGTTCGCCGCGGTGGGCGGCGGGCTGCAGGTCGCGGGTGTCTTCCTCCGGCCGGTCACCGAGGAACTCGACTGGAGCGCGGGACAGTTCGCCCTCGCGGGGTCGCTCGCCTTCGGGCTCGGCGGCGTGATGGGCTTCTTCATCGGTCCGCTGGTGGACCGCTACGGCGCGCGGCCGCTGATGCTGGTCGGTGGTGTCGTGTACGCCTCGGCGCTCGTGCTCGTATCGCGTGTGAATGCGCCGTGGCAGTTCATCCTCTGCCAGGCGCTCGCGGGCGGCGTCGGCCAGTCGCTGTCCGGTCCGCTGGTCGTGAACATCACCCTTTCTAAGTGGTTCGTGATCCGCCGGGGGTGGGCGATCGCCATGGGCTCCATCGGGATCTCGATGGCGGGCCTGATCGCGCCGATTGGCATGACTCAGGTCGTCGACCACCTCGGATGGCGCGACGGCTATGTGGTACTCGGCCTCGTCGTCGCGGTCGTGCTCATCCCGGTGGCGGTGGTCATGCGCCGCCAGCCCGAGGACCACGGCCTGCTGCCCGACGGCCGGCGCGACGACGATCCACCTTCCGAGGCGAACACCGCGGCGCTGGCCGAGCTGCAGCGTGACTTCCAGAACTCGTACACCCGTGCTGAAGCGATCCGGACGCCCGGCGTGTGGCTCATCACCATCGGGATGGGCTTCTTCGGGGCGGCGATGACGGCGGTCCTGACGCACGGCATCCCGTTCATGACTGACGCCGGGCTGTCGAGGACACAGGCGTCGTTCGGCGTCGCGATCGCCGGTCTCGCCAACCTCCTGTCGAAGTTCGTCTGGGGCTGGTCGCTCCGGCGTTTCGAGACGCGCGTCCTGTTCGCCGGCGCGTTCTGTGCATGTGGTCTCGGGACGCTGGTCATGCTGATCGCGTCGAGCCTGGACGCGGCCATCGTCCCCATGTACGCAGGGTTCTTCCTGTGGGGCTTCGGGTTCGGCGGGGGCATCCCGCTGAGCGAGTACATCTGGGCCCGCTACTACGGCCGCCGCTACATCGGCGCGGTGCGCAGCGTCGGCGTGCCGCTCGGGATCGTGTTCGGGTCCTCTGGCTCGCTCGCCGTCGCGTGGTACTTCGACGCCTACGGCACCTACACGGGTGCGTTCATCGGGCTCCTGGGCTGCTACGCCGCCGGAGCGCTCGCCATCCTCGTCTCACGTCAGCCGCCGCCGAAGGTGCCGCCTGCCGAGGAGACGCCGCCGACGAACGTCGAGCGCGTCGAAACGCTGCCGGCCGCCGGCGTCGAGGGCGCGCCCGCGATGTAGCGACTCTGGTTCGAGCTGTCAGTGCCCGCAGCCGCAGCCGCCCCCGCCGCAGGCACAGCCGCCGCCCATCGCGCGCCCGGGCGCGCTCTCGCCTCGCGCCGGCCGCGTCATCGTGGCGACCGAGGCGAACAGCGAGACGACGGGCCTGCTGTCCGCATGTCCGGCCGGACAGCGCACGGGCTCGTCCCGTGCGCCCGCGGGGCGCAGGCGCTCGAACCGGTCATCGCATCTACGGCAGTAGTACTCGTACAGGGGCATAGGTCCTCCTCGGCACGTCATGGTAGCCGGAGGCGTGACCCGTGACCACGCGTGGTAGCGTGGAGGCGTGCTTGGCTTGCCCGCGGGCATCGCTGCCTGCCTCTTCGACCTCGATGGCGTCCTCACCGACACGGCGTCGGTGCACGCCGTCGCGTGGAAGGCCACGTTCGACCCGCTGCTCCGCGCCCTCGCGGAGGCCAGTGGCTCGCCGTTCGTTCCATTCGACCCGGTCGAGGACTACCGCCGCTCTGTCGACGGCCGCCCCCGCCTCGACGGCGTGCGGGCATTCCTCGCCAGTCGGGACATCAGTCTCCCCGAGGGGATGCCCGATGACACGGCGGACATGGCGACGGTGCTCGGCCTCGGACGGCGCAAGAACGAGCTCGTACTGCTCGAGCTGAGGGCGCACGCGGTGCCGGCCTACTCGGGCTCCGTCGCCTACGTCCGCGCGGCCCGTGCGCACGGGCTCCGCTGCGCGGTCGTCTCCTCGAGCGCGAACGCGAGGCCGGTGCTCGTCTCCGCGGGCCTCGCCGACGAGTTCGAGGTGGTTGTCGACGGCCGCGTTGCGTCGGCGCGCGGCCTGGCGGGTAAGCCCGCCCCGGACGCGTTCCTCGCCGCGGCCGAGGCGCTCGCCGTCTCGCCCGGTCAGGCCGCCGTCTTCGAGGACGCGCTTGTGGGCGTCGAGGCCGGTCGTGCCGGCCACTTCGGGTGTGTCGTCGGCGTCGACCGTGCCGGCCAGGCGGACGCATTGCGTCGGCACGGGGCTGATATCGTGGTACGTGACCTGGGGGAGTTGCTGGGCGCCGCATGATCGCGCATCGATGTTTCGCGTACGACCCGTGGTGCATCCGCGAGTGCGGCATCGACCTCGGCGTGCTCGCGGAGACCGAATCGATCTTCGCGCTCTCCAACGGTCACATCGGTCTGCGAGGCAACCTCGATGAGGGCGAGCCGGCGGGCACCCCCGGGACATACCTCAACGGCTTCTACGAGCTTCGCCCGCTTCCCTACGCGGAGGGTGGATACGGGTACCCCGAGTCGGGCCAGGCCCTGATCAACGTCACCAACGGCAAGCTGATGCGTCTGCTCGTCGACGACGAGCCGTTCGACATCCGCTACGGCAAGCTCCACGCGCATGACCGCGAGCTCGACCTGCGCGCGGGGACTCTGCAGCGCGACGTCGAGTGGGAGTCACCTGCCGGACAGCGGGTGCGCGTCTCCTCGAAGCGACTCGTCTCCTTCACGCAGCGTGCGGTCGCCGCGATTAGCTTCGAGGTCGAGGCGGTGGACGAGCCCGCGCGCGTCGTCGTGCAGTCTGAGCTGGTGGCGAACGAGCCTCTCGCCGCGCCGATGGGCGACCCCCGCGTCGCGGAAGCCCTCCGCTCCCCGCTGGTCGGCGAGTACGACGAGTCGCGCGGCCCGGGCCGCGTCGTGCTCGTCCACCACACCGCGGGGAGCGGCCTGCGGGTTGCGGCGGCCATGGACCACATCATCGAAGCGCCTCGAAAGGTCGAGGTCGTCGCCGAGTCCTCGCCCGACATGGGGCGTGTGACGGCGACCACGGTCCTGCAGCCGGGCGACCGTCTGCGCGTGGTGAAGTTCCTTGCGTACGGCTGGTCCGGCGTCCGCTCTCGGCAGGCGCTCCAGGACCAGGTGGCCGCGGCGCTAACGGCCGCCCGCTATTCCGGCTGGGATGGGCTGCTCGAGGAGCAACGCGCCTACCTCGACGACTTCTGGTCGCGCGCCATGATCGAGGTGGAGGGCGACACGGCCGTCGAGCAGGCGGCCCGGTTCGCGCTCTTCCAAGTGCTGCAGGCGAGCGCCCGGGCGGAGGAGCGTGCGATTCCGGCGAAGGGCCTGACGGGGCAGGGGTACGACGGCCACGCCTTCTGGGACAGCGAGACGTTCGTCCTCCCCGCGCTCATCTATACGAAGCCCGAGGTCGCCGCCCACGCGCTGCGCTGGCGTCACTCGACACTGCCGATCGCGCGCCAGCGGGCGCGGGCGCTGGGGCTTGGGGGCGCGACCTTCCCCTGGCGCACGATCGCCGGCGCCGAGTGCTCCGGGTACTGGCCCGCCGGCACCGCCGCCTTCCACGTCAACGCGGACATCGCGGCCGCCGTGAGCTGGTACCTCGACGCCACAGGCGACGAGGCGTTCCTGCGCGAGGCTGGACTCGAGCTGCTCGTCGAGACAGCGCGGCTCTGGCGCGCGCTCGGACACCACGACCGTCTCGGTCAGTTCCGCATTTCGGGCGTGACCGGCCCCGATGAGTACAGCGCCCTGCAGAACAACAACGTCTACACGAACCTGATGGCGGAGAAGAACCTGTGGGCGGCTGCCAATGCCGCCGAGCGCCTCGAGGCCGAGGCGGCGGCCCTTGGGGTGACGCCCGAGGAAATCGTCTCCTGGCGCGAGGCGGCGCGTGACATGTTCATCCCCTTCGACCCCGAGCTCGGCGTCCATCCCCAGTCCGACGGCTACACCACCCTCGAGACCTGGGACTTCGACGCCACGCCTCCAGACCGGTACCCGTTGTTCCTCCACTTCCCGTACTTCGACCTCTACCGGAAGCAGGTGCTCAAGCAGGCCGACCTCGTCCTGGCCATGCACCTGCGCGGCGACGCCTTCACCCTCGAGGAGAAGCGGTGCAACTTCGCCTACTACGAGGCGCTCACGGTGCGCGACTCCTCGCTCTCCGCGGTCACGCAGGGCATCATTGCCGCCGAGGTCGGCCACCTCGACCTCGCGTACCAGTACCTGCGGGAGACCGCGCTGCTGGACCTCGGTGACCTGCACGACAACACGCGCAACGGATTGCACCTCGCGGCGCTGGCGGGCGTGTGGTCGATGCTCGTGGCCGGCTTCGGCGGCATGCGCGTCCACGAGGGTCGCCTCGCGTTCGCTCCGCGCGTCCCGCGAGGGCTTGTCCGCATCTCGTTTCGCCTCTGCTACCGGGGACGCGAACTCGAGGTGGGGGTCACTTCGGAGGCGGCGTCATACGAGCTGCGCTCCGGCGACCCGCTCCACATACTCCATCACGGCGAGCGAGTCACGCTGACGGCCGGCGCGCCGGTCCGCCTCAACGTCCCTCCGATTGAGCCCAGGGTCGGCCCACGGCAGCCGGCGGGTCGAGGGCCGATGCACGACCTCGACGAGGCAGGCGGCGGACTCGTCAGTCGTGATGGGGCGGCCTGACCAGCAGGACGGCGCAGGGAGCGCGCGTCATGACGTGCTCGGCGACTGAGCCGAGCGCCAGACGCCGCAGGCCCGAATTCCCGCGCGTCGCCATAATCACGAGGTCGGCGCCCTCCTCAGCCACCGCGTTCAGTATCGAGCGCCCGGCGTCGCCTTCGACGACGCGGGCGCCGGCGACGGTCACACCCTGAGCCTCGAGTGACGCCGTGATGTCGGTGACGCACCGCTCGGCCTCCTCGCGACGCTCCGGCACGGTCATCGCGTCGGCTTCGGTCACGATCTCCACGGCCTCAAGCACGGCCACGGGGATGCCCAGCGCGCGGGCGATCGCCACCACGTGCGGCAGCGCCAGCCTCGACAGCTCGGATCCGTCAGTCGGGTAGAGGATCTTCTCGTACATCGGTCCCTCCGGCGCTGCGCTTCATCGCGTGACGCCCCGTTCGTCCATCGTAAGCACCGCCGTCCCGCGCAGCTCGCCGCGCGCGAGCATTTGGAGCGCCTCGTTCGCCTCGTCGAGGGGGAAGAGCTGCGTCTCAGTGCGGAGCGGGATGGTGCGCGCCAGCTCGAGGAACTCCCGCGCATCCTCGCGGGTGTAATTCGCGACGCTCCGCAGGCTCCGCTCGCGCCAGAGCCAGTCATAGGAGAACTCGGGAATGCGGTCGAGGTGGATGGCATTGATCGCCACGGCACCGCCCGGCGCAAGGGCGCGCAGCGCGGCGATCACGACGTCGCCCGCCGGGGCGAACGTCACCGCTGCGTGCAGCGGCTTCGGCGGCGGCTCGTCGAGGCCGCCAGTCCACGCCGCTCCGAGCGCCATCGCGCGTTCCTGCTCCGCCGGCGAGCGGGTGACCACGAAGACCTCGCAGCCCTGGTGCTCCGCGACCTGGATCGCCAGCGACGCCGAGGCGCCGAACCCGTAGAGGCCGAGTCGCTGCCCCGGCTGGACGCCCGAGACCCGCAAGGAGCGATAGCCGATCACGCCGCCGCAGAGCAGCGGCGCCAGCGCCGCCGCCTCGATGTCCGGTGACAACCGCAGCGCGAAGGCGGCGCGGACGGTCATCGACTCAGCATAGCCGCCATCACAGTCCCAGCCGGTGAAGGTCGCCGCCTCGCAGAGGTTCTCCCGGCCACTCGCGCAGTACTCGCACACGCCGCATGTTGCCGCGAGCCAGCCGATGCCGGCGCGGTCGCCGGGTGACCAGCCCTCGACGGTCAGGCCGACGGCTTCGACGGTCCCCACCGCCTGGTGTCCGGGGATGACCGGCGCGCGATGCAGATCGAGGTCACCCTCGACGATCTGGAGATCCGTACGGCACACCGCGCATGCCTCGACGCGCAGGCGCAGTTCTCCGGGCCCGGGCGCCCTCGGTTCGACCTCTTCGAGGATGAGTGGCGCGAGGGCGACGGGTCGTTGATCACGAAGGAACTGCGCGCGCATCGATGCCGCCATCCGCCCGTAGCATACTCTGCTCGACGGATGCCGAGCGCCTGCGCTCGGCATCGGGCTGCACTCAAGCGGCCCAGGCGGCGACGACCTGCACGCAGCGGGCGCTTTACCGGGTCTGCGACGCCCAGCCGGACTCCGTCCAACACCTCGACCAGGTGGATTCGGTAGCCCGGCGTTAGGGGACGACGACGAGTTGCCCGTTCCGGTACCGCTGCATCACTGACGAGTGCGTCGCCTCGCGGCGGTCGGAGATCGACAGGCTCCCCAGCGGAGTGTCCAGGTCGCGCGTCTGGGCGAGCGCGTCCCGCAGCGATGACGGCGTGGCGGCGCCGGCGCGCCGCGCGGCATCGACCACGAGGTACACGGACGTGTACCCCTGTGCGGCAAAGAGGTCGGGAGCGCTGCCGTACTCCTCGGAGAACGCGCGGACGAACGCCCGGCTCGTCTCCGTGCCGACACCCGGATTCCAGGCCGCGCCCACGTACGCTCCCTCGATCGCTGTCCCCGCGAGCTGCGCGATGTCCGGTGTGTTGAAGCCATTGCCGCCCACGATTGGCTGTTCGAATCCCGCCGCTCGGATCGCTCGCACCACCGGCGCCGAGGTCTCGACGAGCGGCGTCACGAGGAACACGTCGACCTGCTCCGCCTCCAGGCGCCCGAGCGCCTCGTCGATGGCCGCCGTCGCGACGTCGATCTCGGTCAGCAGGCTGCCGCCGGCCGCCGCGAGGCCCGAACGCATCGCGGCGGCCGAGGACCGCGAGAACGCGTCCGAGCTGTCGAGGACGAGCACGGCCCCGTTGAGCGGCGTATCTTTCGCGACGCGCGCGAGCGTCGCCGGCACGACGACCGACTCCGGGAGCGCCACGCGGAAGACGAAGTCCCCGACGTCGGTGATGCCCTGAGCTGTTGTCGTCGCGCCCAGCACGGGAACGCCGGCCTCCTGCGCGAGCCGGTGCGCCTCGGGCGCGGCCTGCGACAGCGTCGGCCCGATGATCGCGTCGACGTCATCGGCGATCAGGCTCGCGAACGCCGTCGTCGCGTCGCCGGCGGCGCTCCGATCGTCCACGACCGTGAGTTCGACTCGTATCCCCGTCGATGCGGACTCGGCGTTGAGTTCCTTCGCGGCCAGTTCGATGCCCTCGACGACCGGGTTGCCGTATATCGCTGCCGCGCCCGTGAACGACTGCACTACGCCGATGCGGACCACGCGAGGCGCGTCCGAGCCGGAGGTGGTGGTCGAGGTCGCGCGCGCGGCGGCGGTGGCCGTCGCCGTGTCGTCGTCGCCGCACGCGAGCGTCAGCAGCGCCGTGGTCGCGGCCAGCAACCCGAGGAGGGTGAGCACGACTCGACGACGTCTAACGGTGCTCATCGGTACCTCCGGTCGCTCCGCGCCATGAAGCAACCGCCCCGGGCCGGTAGCCCAGGGCGGTTGCGTTCGATCCGCGACGGAGGATGCCGCTAAACGGACTCGTCCGCCACCCATTCGAGCAGCCGGTCCGGTGAGGCCGGCAGGCTCGTGATGCGCGTCCCGGTCGCGTGCGTCAGCGCGTTCGCGATCGCGGCGAGCGGGGGCACGATCGGCACTTCGCCCACACCTCGTACGCCGTACGGATGGCCCGGGTTCGGCACTTCCACCAGCACGGTCTCAAGCATCGGCACATCGAGGGCGGTCGGCATCCGGTAGTCCAGCAACGAGGAGTTCAACATCCGCCCGTTGGCGTCGAAGCGGTACTCCTCGTTCAGCGCCATGCCGATGCCCTGCGCCGCGCCGCCCTGGATCTGCCCTTCGACGTATGCGGGGTGGATCGCTTTGCCCACGTCCTGGATCGACGTGTAGCGCAGGATCTCGACCTTGTACGTGTCCGGGTCCACCCTGAGGTCCACGATGTGGCAGGCGAACGCCGGCCCGATGGTCGAAGGTGCGGCGTCGGCGTGGCCCTGCAGCATGCCGCCGGTGTGCGGCAACTGGGCGGCCAGCTCCCTGAACGTCATCTGTTTGCCCTCGGGACCCCGCATCAGGCCGCCGGCGTAGGCGACGTGCTCGCGGTCCACCTCCCAGATCGAGGCAGCCCGCTCCTCGAGCCGCTGGCGCAGGTCGGCCGCAGCCTCATGTACGGCCCAGCCGGTGGCGAAGGTCGTGCGGCTGCCGCCCGTCGCCCGCGTGTACCCGATGGAGTCCGTGTCCGCGACGTAGGAACGCACGTCCTCGTAGGGAATGCCCATGGTCTCCGCGAACTGCATCGCCAGCGCTGCCCGCTGCCCACCGATGTCAACCGAGCCCGACGTGAGCGAGACCGTGCCGTCCGCGTTGACCGCGGCATACGCCGAGGACTCGCCGCCCCCGTTGAACCAGAAGCCGACAGCCACGCCGCGTCCCGTGTGCTCGCCCGAGAGCTCCGAGCGGTAGTGCGGACTGTCGAGGGCCGCCTGCATCACCTCCTTCGCGCCGATGCGGGGGAACAGCGCTCCGTCACTGCGGCGGCTCCCCTCGGAGGAGGCGTTCTGCATCCGGAACTCGAGCGGGTCGAGCTCGAGGCGTTCCGCGATCTCGTCGAGGACCGACTCCATGGCGAAGGCGCCCTGCGGCGAGCCGGGGGCACGGTACGCCTGCACCTTCGGCTTGTTCACGACCACGTCGTAGCCATCGATGAGCTGATTGGGGATGTCGTAGGTGCTGAACATGCACGCGGCGGCCGCGCCGACAGGCGAGCCGGGGAACGCACCGGCCTCGAACGCGAGGTACGCCTGAGCCGCGACGATGGTGCCATCCCGCTTCGCGCCGACCTTGCAGCGGATATACGTCGCGGAGGTGGGGCCGGTGCCTTCGAAGACCTCCTGGCGGCTCATCAGCATCTTCACCGGCCGCCCGGTCTGGCGCGACATAAGCGCAGCCATCGGCTCCATGTAGACCGGGATCTTGCCGCCAAAGCCGCCGCCGATCTCCATCGGGATCACCCGAATGCGCCCGACGGGCAGGTGCAGTACCTGCGCCAGCTGGTCGCGCACGATGAACGCGCCCTGCGTGCTGACCCAGACCGTCAGCGTGTTGTCCGCGCTCCACATCGCCGTGCCGTTGTGCGGCTCAAGATAGCCCTGGTGGGCGACACCAGTGCGGAACTCGCGCTCGACGACGACGTCGGCGTCGGCGAACCCCGCCTCGATATCCCCGCGGTCGAATCGGATGTGGCTCGCGACGTTCGTCGGGCGGTCGCCCTGGTTGGGGCCGGGCATGAACAGGCCGGCCATCTCCACCGTGCGCAGTGCTTCGTGCAGCAGGGGAGCGCCGTCAGCCATCGCCTCGTGCACGTCGAGGACCGGCGGCAACACCTCGTACTCGACGTCGATCAGATCGAGGGCGTCCTCCGCGATGTGCGGGTCGGTCGCGGCCACGGCCGCCACCGCGTGCCCGACGTACAGGGCTTTGTCCGAGGCGAGGACATTGTCCTGCAGGAACTTCGCCGTCGAGACGGTCTCACCAAGCTCGGTGACCGCGTCCTCGGCGGCCTGAAAGTCCTTCGCGGTGATCACGGCATGCACACCCTTGAGCGCCAGCGCGCGCGACGCATCGATGCGCTTGATCCGCGCGTGCGCGTGCGGGCTGCGCTTCACCCGGCCGTAGAGCATGCCCGGCAGGTTGATGTCACTGCCGTACCGCGCCCGTCCGGTGACCTTGTCCACACCGTCCGGCCGGATCGGGCGTGTACCGACGAGCTGCTGGCCCTGTGGTTCAGTCGCAACCATCGCAACCTCCTGCGCTGATTCGTGGCGTTCGTCGCCCTGAGGGCGTCCCGATGATAACGGAATCGCGGGCGTGATGACCCGCGCGGTTCAGTACAGCTCGCGCGCCTCCTCCTCGAGCGCGCGCTGCTCGGCGTCCCCCATGGGCGTGTGGGACGAGGCGACTCGCGCGTTCTCCTCGATCCGCGAGGGATAGCGGGCGCCCGGGATCGCTGTCGAGACGCCGGGATGCGACAGCACGTACCGCAGCAGGTTCGCCGGCGTCAGCGCGCCCGCGGAGCCCTCGGCCATCCGTCCGCGCATCACGCTCGTGCGGCCGGATCCGCCCAGCGGCCGCATCACGATCACGCCCACGTCGTGCTCCGCGGCAAGGTCGATCAGCTCCGAGGTCTGCGGGAAGAACGCGGAGTACTCGAGCATGACGGTATCGAAGGCGCCCGACAGGATCGCGAGGCGCAGGATGTCGAGGTCGTGCGAGGACACGCCGATGTGCGCTATGAGCCCTCGGTACCTGGCTACCTGCAGTCCGGCCAGCGCGCCGTTGTCCTCGTCCATCACTTCGTCCCACGCGGCCCGGGTCGAGATGTCGTGCAACTGGTAGAGGTCGATGCGGTCGACGCCGAGCATGCTCAGCGACCGGTCCACGTCGCGCTGACTGCCGTCGATGTTGTGGCTGAACGTCTTGGTCGCGATGTGGAATGGCTTCGACCCACGGGCGCGCACGACCTGCCCGAGGAGGAACTCGCTGCCGGCGTACTCGCGCGCGGTGTCGACGAACGTAATGCCGGCCTCGACGGCCGCCTCCACGGTCGCCTGCCCCTCGCTCGAGGTGGGCGTATCCATCGCGCCCAGTCCGAGTTCGGTGACCATGAGCCCGGTCCGTCCGAGCCGGCGCAACCTCAACCCGGCCATGTCTGCTCCTCGCAAGCCGGGCGCGCGGTGGGGGTCGCGCCGGCGAGACCATTATCACCACGCGCGCGACCCGCGGCCGGCGCGGCATGACGACGTTAATAGACGAAGGTTGTATAGTCAGGCTTCACTACGTAGGGCATCGGGAACGTTCATGGCGGGTGTGTCCGAGATCGACGCGCAGGCGGTCACGCTGGAAGCCGTCACGCGCTCACCCGCGACGGGATGGCTCGACCGCACCTTCAGCTCGCTGCGCGACTCCAACTTCAGGCTCCTCTACTTCGGAAACACCCTGCAGTTCGGCTCGATGCAGATGCAGTTGCTGGTGCGGGGCTACCTTGTCTTTCAACTGACGGGCTCATTCGCGGCCCTCGGCACGATGGCGCTGGCGAACGCCATCCCCGGGCTCGTCCTCGCGCCGGTCGGGGGTGTGGTCGCGGACCGCGCGCCGAAGAAGACGGTGATCCAGTTCGCACAGGCCTACAACGCCGTGAACGCGGCGGTCCTGGCGATCCTCGCGGCCGGCCTGTTCGGTCTCGAGTTGCAGTTCTGGCACCTGTTCGCCAGCGCGCTGTTCCAGGGCGGCGTCAACTCGATCATGATGCCCTCGAGGCAGTCGATCATCAGCGACCTCGTGCCGCCCGAGCGGCTCACGAACGCCGTCGCCATCAACACGTCCGGCCAGAACCTCATGCAACTCGTCGGCCCCGGACTCGGCGGCCTGCTCATCTCGCTCTGGAGCGCCTCCGCGGTCTTCTGGCTGATGGCTGCGATGTACGCACTCGCCGTCACGTTCACGATGCGCATCCCTGCGCACCCCATCTATGCGTACGACCGCGCACCCCAGGGCACGAGGACGGGCCGCCGGGGGAGCGGCAGCCTCAAAGAACTGGTCGGCGGCCTGCAGTACGTCGCGAGGGATCCGGTCGTCCGCCTCCTGATCGTCGTGAACTTCCTCATCGTCGTTGTCGCGATGCCGTACACCATGCTCTTGCCGGGCTTCGTCCACGAGGTGCTTGGTCGCGGCGCTGGCGCGCAGGGCTTGCTGATGGCGGTATCCGGCGTGGGTGCGATTACCGGCTCGCTGTTCGTCGCCTCGATGTCCGGACACCGGCGCGGACGCATGATGATCGTCTGGGGGGCGGTGCTCGGCACGGGACTCGTCGGGTTCGCCGCTTCGACGAACTTCTACCTGACGTTGCCGATCATGCTGATCATCGGAGTCGGCCAGGCGGGCCGGATGTCGATCGGCCAGGTCCTCATCCAGGCGTACTCAGCGCCGGAGTATCGAGGGCGCGCGCTCGCGGTCTGGATGATGCAGTTCTACCTCGTGCAGTTCGGCACGTTCTTCGTCGGCATCCTCGCCGAGTTGCTCGGGCCGCAGCTTGCCATCGGCGGGCTGGCGTTCCTCATGGTCGTCGCGATGGCGCTCGTGGCCGTCTTGCTCCCGACCGTCCGTAACCTCGACTGACCCGCCGCTACGGCACGCTTTCGTCGTACTCGGTCCCGATGTGTCCCGATGCCACCCACTCCTGGTAGCGCTGTTCGTTGAAGCCGAGCAACTCGCGGTACACGTACTCGTTGTCCTCACCGAGCCGGGGCGCGTGGCGCATCGGGCGTTCGGGCGTGCGGCTCGCGCGCCACGCCCGCCGCGGGTGCAGCTGACGGCCCGTCGAGGGGTGGTCGATCTCCTGGAAGAAGTCGCGCGCGCGGTGCTGCGCGTCACTCAGGATGCCGGGCTCCGTGTTCACGATCCCCGCGGGCACGCCCGCCCCCTGCAGGCGGTGCATGACCCAGCGAGCGTCCGCCTCGGCCGTCCAGGCGCCGATGATGCGGTCAAGCTCGCGGCGATGCTCGTAGCGCGCCGGGTTCGTGGCGAAGCGCGGATCCTCGACGAGGTCGGGCCGGAGCATGACGCCGCACAGCGACCGCCATTCCTCGTCGTTGCGGGCGACGATCGTGACCCACGAATCGGCGACCTGGCAGGGGTACACGTTGTGCGGGGCGAGCCACCAGTGGTCGTTCCCCATGTGCTCCCACTCGCGGCCGTTGATGCTGTAGTCCATCACAAACTCCCCGAGCAGCCCGACCATGTTCTCAGCAGTCGCCAGCTCCATCATCAGCCCCTTGCCGGTGCGGTCCCGGTAGCGGATTCCGAGGAGCAACGCGGTCGCCCCGCCGATGCCGGAGGCCGCGTCGGCGGGCACGCCGGTCGGCGCGTACTCGAGCGAGAGGTCGGGATACGCGCGCAGCACGGGATGCCCCGCGATCGACTCCATGTGGTTGCCGAGGGTGCGGTAGGCGCGATACGGGCCCTCCAGCCCGAACGCCGGCACGCGCACGAGGACAAGGCGCGGATTGATCTTCGACAGCCGCTCCCAGGTGATGCCCTGCTTCTCGATGTTCGGCGGCAGGTTGTTCTCGATGAGCGCGTCCGCCTCCGCGACCAGACGCTCGAACTGCTCCTGTCCCTCGGGCCGCCCGAGGTCGATCGTGAACGACTTCTTGCCCCGGCCATGACCGTTGAACAGCGCGTTGCGGTTCCACGGGTCGACGCCCGGCTCGCCGTCCGGATACCAGCTCGCCGCGTTCGGGTTGTTCGCGACCATCGCGCGCTTCATCTTCGCGATCTGGCCGCGCGTGTTCGGCGCGAGGTGCTGCCGCGACTCGACGCGGATCACTTCCGCGCCCCAGTCCGCGAGGTGCATCGTGGCGTACGGGCCCGCCCACACGACCGTGAAGTCGATCACCCGCAACCCCTCGAGGGGCAGCCGCCCGCCGAGGCGGTCGGGCCCGGGCTCCGGCGTCGCCGGAGCGGGGTTCATCTCGGCGAGCACCTCGTCCGTGTGCTCGCCGAGCAGCGGCGCTCGCCGTCGCGGGGGCATCGGGCCCTCGTCCGTGTGCATGCGGAAGTGCCAGCCCGGGTACTGCACGGGCCCGGTCGAGGGGTGGTCGATCGTCTGGAAGAACTCGCGCGCGACGAAGTTCGGGTCGGTCAGCATGTCGGCGACCGTGTTGAACGGCGCGCCGAGCACGCCGGACTGCTCGCAGGCGTCGCGCACCTCCCGCTTCGTGCGCGACAGCGTCCACGGCAGCAGGTAGCCGAGGAATTCCTCGATCCGCTCGGGATTCGTCGGCGCGCCAGGGTCCTGCCACTCCGGACGCAGCATGAGTTCGTCGCAGCCGATCATCCGCATCGTCAACGACAGCCGGCCCTGGAGCCCGCCGGTGAGCAGGACGTACCCATCTGCGCACGGGAACACCCCGCTCGCCACCATCGAGGCGAGACCCGCGCGCGTGCCGATGCGCCCCGAGTACTGGTACGCCTGCAGCTGTGTGAGCCGCATGTCGACGTTGTTCGTGAGCGCCTCGAACATGCTCACGTCGACGTGCTCGCCCGTGCCTCGCGCTTCCGCCGCGTGCAGGGCGACCACGGTCGCGAGAGCCGCCATGTACCCGGTCTGGTACGTGGCCATGCGGCCCGCGACGCGGATCGGCTCGTGGTCGATGTTCCCCGTTGAGAGCATCGGCCCCGCCATCGCGTACACGGTGAGGTCCGTCGCCAGCCAGTCTCGGTAGGGGCCGTCCTGCCCGAAGTTGCTGAGCGAGGTGAGCACGATCCGCGGGTTCGCGGCGGCGAGGATGTCGTACCCCAGCCCCAGGTTTTCGAGCGTGCCCGGTGCGAAGTTCTCGACCACGACCTGCGCCGTGCGCACGAGGTCGAGCAGTCGTAGTCGTCCCTCGTCCGACTTGAGGTCGAGGACGACGCTGCGCTTGTTTGTGTTGAGGAACAGAAACGTGCCGCTGCGCTCGGGGCCTTCCTCGTCCTTCACGAAGGGCGGTAGCCGCCGTCCGGGATCTCCGTCGGGTGCCTCGATCTTAATGACGTCGGCGCCGTAGTCACCGAGGATGCGCGTGCAGAACGGCCCGGCCGTGTACCGCGTCAGGTCGATCACACGCACGCCCTCGAGTGGCATCGTCGTCATGTGTGGCCCCGTGTCGCTCCCGCCGCCCCGTCCGAGGCGGCCCGCTCCCTGTGTACTCGGGCGCGTGACACGGGACAAGTGGCGACCGCGGCCGTGATGACGGTGGACGCACGTGAGGCGGCCGGCGCACTGCCGGCCGCTTCGCGGACAGGCGCTGCGGCGCTACTTGTCGAGCCAGACGTCCTTCATCTGAATGCCCGTGTCCCAGACCTCGGACGAGCTGTTCAGGGCTCCGGTCAGGCGCATGTTGCGGACCCATGGCTGGAGCAGGTAGAAGCCATTTCCGCCGGGGAACGCGAAGCGGTACACCATATCCATGTCGCGGTCGTAGATCTGTTTGATGAGCTCTCGCCGCTTCGCCGGGTCGAGCTCTGTGCGCTGCTTCTGCGCCAGGTCATCGATCACCGGGTCGTTGATGAGCCAGCGGTTCTGCGGCGACTTCGAGTACAGCTGGTCGTAGACGTATGGGTCGGGTGTCGTGCCGCTCACCCCCCAGCCGCTGATCGTCGCCTCCTCGATTTTCCGGCCGGTCAGCACCGAGGTGTACGCGGTGTACTCGTCGGTCCGCAGGTTGAGCGTGATGCCCGACTTCCGGTACTGGTCGACGAGTAGCTCGCCGTCCTGCTTCCACGTCGGCAGGTAGTCGTAGTGCAGCTCGTTGATGGTGAGGTTGCTCGCGCCGGCCGCGTCGAGGAGCTGCTTCGCCTGTGTGGGGTCGTGCTGCATCCACTTCCCGAGCTGGGCGCCCTTCGGCTCCTGCTCGAACGCGAACCCCCAGGGGATCAGGCCGTGCACCCGTCCGTACCCGCCATAGACGATCTGGATCATCTCGTCACGGTTCATCGCGAGGGAGAGGGCACGGCGCACGCGCTCGTCCGTGAACTTCGGGTTCGCCGGGTTCATCAGGAACCCGTGTCCACCCGACATCACCCGGCTCATCTGGACGTGGGCGCCCGGAATCGTGTCGACGATCGCCTTGGTGTCACGGAACGAATTGGTGATGTTTGCAGCGTGATCCAGCTGACCCGACCGCAGGGCCGCCACACGCGCCGCGATGTCGACGATCACGCGTACCTCGCCGCCATCGACGTGTGGCGCCGGGCCCCAGTAGTCGGGGTTCTTGACGAACGTGATGCGCTGATCTTCCTGCTTGTCGACGACGAACGCGCCCGTGCCGATGATCGTCTTCTGGATCGTCCCGGCGTCGACGGTCTCTTTCGGGAAGATCGGCGCTTCGCGCCTGGGCGGCGTGACAGTGAGCCAGTCGACCAGCGGCTGGTCGAGCGATACCTTCACCGTGCGCGCGTCGACAGCGTCAATGCTCTTCACCCCGACGAAGAATGCCGAAGCAGCCCCGCTTGCCTTCATGCGGTCATACGCGAACTTCACGTCCTCGGCGACGAACGGCCGCCCGTTCAGCGGCGCCGAGTTTTGCCACTTCGCGTTGCCCCGCAGCTTGAACGTGATCGCGAGGCCATCCGGCGAGCGCTCCCATGATTCCGCCAGCCCCGGGGTCACCTCGACCTTCGTCGTATCGGCGGTCGGGCCCATCTTGTAGCCAAGCAGCCGGTCGTACACCGGCGCGAACTGGATCAGGGTGCCCCCGGTCAGGTTGACCGTCGGGTCTGCAGGGGTGAACTGGAAGTTGCTGCCGTGGACGAACGTACCGCCCGGCTTCGGCTCGCCCGCGGGGTCGGGGAATTCGTATGGGTAGGGTAGGTCCGGATCTTGCACCAGGCGTCCCGCCCCTGCCGCGGGTGTTCCCGTGGCGACAGCGGTGCCGGTCGCATCGCTCGAGCCGTCATCCTCGTCGTCGCCACAGCCAATGAGCGCCGCCGCGGCCAGCCCGCCGAGGGCGAGCGAGCCCCCACGCAGCAGCGAACGGCGGTCCATCCGTCTGTGGCCGCCCCGGTCGTCCGATGATCCCTGCTTCACGGTTCCCTCCGGCTACTTCAATCACGAAGCGCGATGCACATAACATACGCGTATCGTCAACGCCGAAGGAGGAGGGCGACTCGACGCCGAGTACCTACCCGCGAGGCAGCCCAAGCCCGCGTGTCGCGATGATGTTGCGCTGGATCTCGTTCGACCCGCCCGCGATCGTGCCCACGACGCTGCCGACCATCGCCAGTACGTGCTTCGCGCGCACCGGCGCAAGCGGCTCGTCGGCGTTGAACAGCAGCCCGTACAGGCCGAAGGTCTTCACGCCCGTCCTCGCGAGCCGCTGAGACAGCTCCGAGGAGAATGCCTTTACCATCGACGCTTCGTAGTTCGGCACCATGCCGCGCGCCTGCATCGTCGCGATCCGGATGTTGAGGTTGGTGTTCACCTCGATCTCGATGTGGCGGTCGGCGATCTCCGCGCGCGTCAGTTGGGCGCGGTGCGGCGTCCGCTCGCCACGCACCTCATCGAGCAGTTCACGGAGCGACTTCTGCTGCTGCATCGCCCCGGAGATGGCGGAACGCTCGTAGTCGAGGAGGGTCATGCCGACGTACCAGCCGCGGTTCTCCTCGCCGACGATCTGGTCGGCGGGCACGCGGACGTTCTCGTAGAACACCTCGTTGGTCACGTGCCATCCGCCCATGCTCACGATCGGGCGGATCGTGATCCCTGGCGACTTGATGTCCGCCATGAGGAACGAGATGCCTCGATGCTTCGGGGCCTGCGGGTCGGTGCGTACAAGGAGGAAGACCCAGTTCGCCTTGTGCGCGTTCGAGGTCCACATCTTCTGCCCGTTGATCACCCACTCGTCGCCGTCGCGGACGGCACGCGTCTGCAGCGAGGCGAGGTCGGATCCCGCCCCCGGCTCCGAGTACCCCTGCGCCCAGAGGTACTCGCCTGAGAGCGTGCCCGGCAGATAGGCGCGCTTCTGCTCCTCGGTGCCGTGCACCAGAAGCGTCGGGCCGATCTGGCCGCCGCCGCCCGTGCTGCCGACCTCGGGCGCCTCGGCGCGCGTCAGCTCCTGCTTGAGGATGAACTGTTCCATCGTCGAGAGCCCGCCGCCGCCGTACTCCCGTGGCCATCCGGGCTGCGCCCACCCCCGCGCGAGCAGTGCGTTGTTCCAGTCGGCCGCGGCCGCCCGAGCCTCGTCGTTGCCCAGGAGGAGATCGGTCATCCAGTCATTGCCTTCCGGACGGGTAGCGGCGGCGCGCCGCTTCTCGATCGACCGGTAGTACGGAGGCAGCTCGGCCCCGATGAACTGGCGCACCTCCGCCCGAAAGGCCGCTTGCTCAGGCGTGTCGTTCCAGTCCATTTCGTCCTCCTTAACTGCTTTGGCCATCATCATAGCCGTTGTCGGGCACGTCCGGCCCTCGACGTCGTCGTGAAGAACGTCCGCCGAGGGGCAGCGCAGCATGTGCGGGCGTTGTATTCTCCCCGTACATACACAACACCATCGCGAGGCGAGGGAGGACATCGATGGACTGGAGCGACACGCCAGAGCAGGCCGCGTTCCGCGAGCAGGTGCGCAAGCACATCGCCGACCGGCTCCCCGAGTACTACCGTGACGCTGCGATCCGGCTTGAGGCGTCGATCCAGCCGGAGGCTGACTGGCAGCAGGACATGATGCACGGCACGCCCGAGGCGCAGTCCGCGGCCCGCGATTGGGCATCCGCGCTGCAGGAGCACGGCTGGGTCGCTGCCGGCTGGCCGAAGGAGTACGGCGGCGGCGGGCTCTCGACCATGGAGCAGTTCATCCTCAAGCAGGAGCTGTCACGCGCCGAGGCCCCGGACCCTGGCAGCAACGGTGGCGTCGCGCAGCTCGGCTCGACGCTCCTCGTGCACGGCACCGAGGAGCAGAAGAAGAAGTTCCTGCCGAAGACGCTCTCGGGCGAGTACCTGTGGGCGCAGGGGTACTCGGAGCCGGGGGCGGGATCCGACCTCGCCTCGCTGCAGACGCGTGCCGTCCGCGACGGCGACGAATTCGTCATCAACGGCCAGAAGCTGTGGACCTCCGCAGGACACAAGGCGAACTGGATCTACATGCTCGTGCGCACCGACCCGGACGCGCCGAAGCACCGCGGCATCTCGTTCCTGATGGTCGACATGACCACGCCGGGCATCGGTGTGCGTCCCATCATCTCGATGGGCTGGCACCACGCGACGAACGAGACGTTCTATGAGGATGTCCGCGTCCCGGTGGACCAGGTCGTAGGTGAGATCAACCGCGGCTGGTACGTCGGCATGACCCTGCTCGACTTCGAGCGCTCGAACATCGCCGGCGCCACCCAGCAGAAGCGCCTCATCGATGAGCTGGTCGGCCACGTGCAGACGGGTAACACCCCGAACCGCCTCGAGCTGCTTCGTCGCGAGGTGGCCGACCGCGCCACCGAGGTCGAGGTGAACAACAACCTGTCGATGCGCATCGCCTCGATGCAGTCGCGCGGCCTGATCCCGAACTACGAGGCGTCGATGGGCAAGGCGTACTCGACCGAGCTCTCGCAGCGCATCTCGCGCACCGGTACGAAAGTGTTCGGCCTCTACGGCAACCTCTGGGCCGCCAACGAGCCGTACGCGCCGCTGCACGCGAAGCACACGCAGCAGTATGTGAGCACCGTTGTGATCACGATTGCCGGTGGCTCGAACGAAATCCAGCGCAACATCATCGCCACGCGCGGCCTGGGCCTGCCCCGAGGCTAGCCCGCCGCCCGGTGCACCACGAAAGCGGCCTCCCGTTCGGGAGGCCGCTGTGGCGTTCGTGCCCTCGAGTGGCTCGGGTTCTCAGGCCGCGGGCGGGCGCACGAGGAGGATTGCCCCATCCTCGATGTGCGTGGCGACGTGGTTCGCCACCGACCCGAGGAGGGCCCGCCGGATGCCCGAGCGGCCGTGCGTACTCATCACCACGAGGTCGCAGCCCTCGTCCCTGGCCGCCACGACGATTTCGTGCCCGGGCCGCCCTTCTCGCATCAGGGTCGTGACGTGCTCCACGCCCAGTCCCCGCAGCTTGGCCGCCGCGTCGGCGAGGTAGGTCGCGGCCGCCTCACGCTCGGCCTCGCTGATGCTGCGGGCGATGTCCGGCGGCACGTCGAACGCCGGCACCTCCCGCGCGAGGATGCTCGACACCGGCTCCACGACGTGCAGGATCACCACTGCCTCCGCGCGCACGTCCGCCACGCGGTCGAGGGCGGCTTCAGCGAACGGCGACCGGTCCACGGTCACGAGTGCTTTGCGAAACATGAGTCCTCCCGTCAGCGGCTTGCTGCGCCGTCGCCAATTCTAGAGTCGTGACCGCCCGGAAGCATCCGAGACGCAGCGGTCCGGTTGCGCGCCTGACGGCGGCGGCATCAGGATGGCCGCATGGATCCGCCTCGGACGATCACCGTCACCGCGATGAGCCGGCCGCACCTCTTTCGGCAGATGCTGGAGTCGCTCGTCGCAAACGACCTCGATGGCTGGACGGTGCTCGTTCGTGTTGAGCCAGGGCCGCGTGCGGCGGAGTTCGCGCCGATCGCGGCCGAATTGCTACGCGGTGTCGACTGCGACCTCCGGGTCAACTCCGAGCGCCGGGGCATCACGGTCAACCCGTTTCTGACGCTGGAAGAGGCGTTCGCGCGCGGGTCCCATCTCAACCTGTACCTGGAAGAGGACTTCCTCGTCTCGCCCGACGCGACGAGGCTGGCGCTCTGGTACGCGCGTCAGCGGCGCGACCACTGGTTGTGCCTTTCGCTGCTCGCCGGGCCGTGCGGCTCGGCCGGACTCTTGTCCAACCCCGCACATCCTGACCTGCTCTTCGAGGCGCGCACCTTCAACTCGATCGGATTCGTGCTCCGTCGCGAGGAGTGGCTCCACCACCTGCGTGACGTCTGGCTCGGGCGCGACGGCCGCGCGGGCGGCATCCACGCGAACTGGCGGTATAACTGGGGCTGGGACTGGTCCGTGTACGGGCTGCTCGCCAGCAACCCGGAGCTGCGAGGTGTACAGCCCGTCCTCGCTCGCGCGACCCACAACGGCCGCGAGGGCGGCATCTACGCGCTCCCGGCGTTCCACGACGCGGCCTTCGGGGGCCTGCCCATCAACGACACACCCGCGCCGGCGTATCGAGTGGTCGAGGTCGCCGAGCTCCCGAGGGACGTCCGAGCACACGTGGTGCTGCAGGACGAACTCACCACGATGCGGATGCAGATGGAGCAGGTCGCCGTCGGCGACGCGGAGGGTCAGTCGACGATGTTGACGACGTCCCTGCCTCGCTCGACGCCACTCGGCCGGCCCGCGGACGGTGGGTTCTGGAGCCGGCTCCGCCGGCGGCCGTAAGCCTGGTTCGGCGTCCCGTGGACGGACTATTGCTGCTTGCGCAGCCGCCGTTCCGTCGCCATCGTCGCCGCCTGCGAACGCCGCTCGACGTTGAGCTTCGAGTAGATCTCCGAGACGTAGTTCTTGACGGTCTTCTCGCTCAGGTGGAGCCGCTCGGCGATCTCGCGGTTCGTCAGGCCGTCCGCGATGAAGTCGAGGATGCGGTCCTCCTGCGGCGTGAGCACCGAGAAGACGTCGTCCGCCGGGTGTCCGGACATCCCTCGCCGGAGCCGCGAGAACAGCGTCGTCGTGAGATTCGGGTCGAGGAGCGACCCGCCCTCGCCGACGGTCCGGACGGCGTCCTGCAGGCGGCTCGGGTCGAGGTCCTTGAGCACGTACCCCGAGGCGCCGGCCATCACCGCCGAAAAGAGGGCGTCCTCGTCCGCGTACGAGGTGAGGATGAGCACCTTAGTGTCCGGCTTCGCTGCCCGGATCTCGCGGCATGCCTCGATACCCGACCCGTCCGGGAGTCTGAGGTCCATGACCACGACATCCGGACTGAGGCGGATCGACTCCTGCACCGCGGAGGCGACCGTGTCCGCCTCACCCACGATTGCTGTGCCGGGTTGCGACAGCAAGGCCCGCAGGCCGCGGCGTACCACCGCGTGGTCGTCCACCAGCAACACCCGCAGCTCCTGGTCGGTGGTCACGAGTCCCCCTCCCGGCACGGCATGCCCTTCCCCCCCGATTATCATCGTTTACGCAGTCTCGCTCGTCATGCGGGCGCAGCCACGTGACAGAAGTCCCCCCTGAATCGGGACTGATGGCCCTCCCTCCGTCCCGTCGACCACGAGGCTCGGGCACGTTGCGTGCCGAACGTCCCGCTCCGACCCGACCTTCCGCACCTGCGGGCGGGAGAAACGGCGTGCCATCCTCAGGGTGACACGCGGAAGATGCGAGAAGGACGACGCAATGGCACGAGGACTCATTCAACTCCTGAAGTCCATGACCGGCGTGCTCCCGGCGATCGGCTTCGGGCGTCCCGCCGCGCCGATGGTCCCTCGAGAGCAGGAGCACACCGATGAGGTGCCCCCGGAGGCCCGGCGGACGCTGCACGAGCAGGTCCATGAGCCCGGACGGCCGAAGCTCGAGCGCGGGCATCCGAAGCGGTGACGACGTCCGTGCGCGCCCTGGTCGTCTACGGTTCGCAGTGGGGCAACACCGAGGCTATCGCTCGCGCGGTCGCCGAGGCGCTCGGCCCCACCGCGCGCGCCGAACGGGCCGCCGATCTCTCGGCTGCCGCACTCCTCCGCCTCGACCTCCTCATCGTTGGGTCGCCGACGCAGGGCGGGCGTCCGCTGCCGGCCGTCACGAAGCTGCTCGCCAGTGTCGACCGAGGCGCGCTGACCGGGGCGCGTGTCGCGGCGTTTGACACACGGATCAAGGCCAGCGAACGGGGGTTCGCGCTCCGGCTTCTCATGCGGGCCATTGGCTACGCCGCGCCCAGGCTCGCGAAAGCGCTCACTGCGAAGGGCGGCCGACTGGCCGCCCCGCCGGCCGGCTTCTTCGTCGAGGGCAAGGAGGGGCCGCTCAAGCCCGGCGAGCGCGAGCGAGCCGCGGCCTGGGCGCGCGCGTTGCTCGCGGTCGCTCAGCCGTAGTTTCGAGGCGTGCACGCGGCCTCGCACGTACCATGTGCGAGCCGCCGGCGCCCCCTGATGGGGCGCTCACTGCGGGGACGCGCGCTGACGGCGAGGGAGCACGTGCGGAACTCCAGTCAAGGCGCGCCCCGCCTCAAGCAGTCGATCCGCCTGTGGCAATTGGTCGCCTCGGGCGTCGGGATCGTCATCGGGGCTGGAATCTACGTCCTCGTCGGGGAGGCCGCCGCCGACGCCGGAGGTCTGCTGTGGGTCTCGTTCCTCATCGCGGGGACGCTGGCCGCGCTGACCGGCCTCAGCTATGCCGAGCTCGCTGCGCTCTTCCCTCGCGCGGGGGCTGAGTACGAGTTCGCGCGTCAAGCCTTCGGCGAGTTCGTCGGGTTCATGGCCGGCTGGATGATGATCGGCGCGCTGCTCGTCGGCGCCGCGGCCGTCTCCGTCGGGTTTGCCCACTACGTGCAGTGGTTCTTTGACGTGGACGTGCGTATCGCTGCGATCGGCCTGCTGCTCGCGCTGACCGTTGTCGTCGTGGCGGGCCTCGAGCGCTCCATCTGGCTCTCGGTCAGCCTCGTCGTGGTTCAGGTGGGTGGCCTGGCCATCGTGATCACGAGCGGCGCCTCCCACATTGGCGACGAGCCATTGCTCGAAGGCGAGGGCCTGGGCGGCATCATGGCGGCCGCGGCGCTCGTCTTCTTCGCGTTCATCGGCTTCGACGAGGTTGTCACGCTCTCCGAGGAGACACGGGACCCCTCGCATTCCGTGCCGCGTGCACTGCTGCTGACGCTCGCTATCTCCGCGCTCCTCTACGTCGCCGTCGGTGTTGTCGCCGTTAGCGCCGTGGGCGCCGACGCCCTCGGGCGCTCCGATCAGCCGCTCGGGCTCGTGATGGAGGAGGACCTCGGCGGACGCGCCGGCGACGTAATCGCCGCGATCGCGATCGCCTCGACGACGAACACCACGCTCCTCGTGCTCACGGCGGGCACGCGGATGATCTTCAGCATGGCGCGGGGCAACGCGCTCCCGCCCGTATTCGCACGTCTCACCGCCGGCGCGAAGACGCCCTGGCTGGCCGCGCTCGCGGGCGCGGCCGTCGCCATCCCGTTCACGCTCTCGGGACGCATCGAGTTGATCGCGCAGGTCACGAACTTCGCGATTTACGTGCTCTTCGTTACGGTGAACCTCGCGGTCATCCGGTTGCGCAGGTCACGGCCGGATGTCCCGCGGTCGTTTCGCGCGCCCCTCGCCGTGCGGTCGGTCCCGGTGACCGCGGCGCTCGGCGTGGTCACGAGCGTGTTCTTGCTCTTCTACATCGAGGCGGCGGCTTGGGTCCTGGGCCTGCTGATGATCGCCTCGGGGGTGGTGGCCTGGCTCACGTCGCCCTACCTCGGGCGCAGGCCGGTGGAGACGGCCGAGGGCCGGTGAAGGCGGTGCTCTGTCACGCGACCGTCTCGAAGTAGCGCTTCACAGCGGCGGCCGTCTGGAAGTCGAGCACGTCGAAGACGGACCGGGGCATTGCGTGCATGGCTTCGGCTGGCGTCGCCGCCTGCGCGCACACACGCGTCAACTCCTCGAACGCGCCGGCCTGCTCGGCGACGAACATCCCGTCGACGAAATTGCCGTGGCCCGGCACGAACATCTCCACCATCGCCCCGCCCAGCTTTCGCAGCGTCGGCCCCCACTCCGCGGGGTACCCCTCGCTCACGATCGGCGGCCCCGCCGACTCGATGAGGTCGCCCGCGAACGCCACACCCGTGTCGTCGACGCCGATCGCGATGTCGTTATCGGTGTGCCCCCGCCCGAGGTACGCGAGCCGCATGCTGCGCGTCCCCAGGTGCAGGTCGAGGTGCCCGTCGAAGGTCACGTCCGGCGGCGTCAGGGGCACGGCACGGATCTGCTCTCGTGCCATGGGCAGGTGTGCCGCCATCGTCTCGCGGTGCGAAAAGCCCTCGCTGCCGACGAGCTTGATCCGGCAGCGCGAGTGCCCCAGGACCACAGCGGGGAGGAACCACCAGTTGCCGAACGAGTGGTCGCCATGGTGGTGCGTGTTGATGACATAGCGCACGGGCAGGTCGGTCACGCTCCGCACGGCCTCAAGGAGCGCCCGTGCGTCGTCTTCGGTCGTACCCGTGTCGATGACCGCGACCGCGTCATCGCCGACCACAATGCCAGCGTTCAGCTGGATCGCGCCCTCGATCACGAAGTCGAAGACGCCGTCAGCGAGCTCGTACAGCCCGTCGACCGGTTTGCGTCCGCTCATCGACATGTGCCACCAGTCTCACCCTCGCGGCTGTCGAGGCCGTCGGTGGGCACGAGTGTACCGCGCGCCTCGGGCGGTCGGGCACAAGAAGCGAGGCGTCACCCGGACGCCTCGCTTCTGCGGGATGCGGGTTGGCTGTCCTCGGTTAGCGGGCCTCGCCCGAGCGACCGTATGCCACGCCGTAGTCGAACCCGACGCCGACGGCGGCATCGACGATGCGCATCAGCCACTCCTCGACCTCGCTTGTGATGTCGTGGCTCTCGCGGAGCAGGTCCAGGTCCTTCATGAGTTCGTGGACCTCGCCCACGAACGTGCGGTTCGGGTCCTCCGGCAGCGAGATGTGGGGGCCGTTGATCTTGCCGGTCGCGTCGCGACGCACGAACGTGGTCATGGGAGTCCTCTCTTCTCGTCGACGAAACTACCTCGAAGCCGGGCTTCGAGCCAGATCCGCAGCGATCTTACGGGACGGCGCCGTGCCGCGCGGCAACGTCTCGCCGCGCCGACCCCCGAGGACCGCGCTACTCCCCGTGGTACGCGGCGTCGATGCCCGCGAGGTCGTCCGCGGTCAGCTGTACCTCGGCGGCTTCGGCGTTCTCGACGATCTGTTCCGGCTTGGTCGCTCCGATGATGATGGTGGACACCACCGGCTGCGCGGCCAGCCATCCGATGGCCAGTTGCGTCATCGAGATGCCGCGTCCCGAGGCGAATGCCTGGAGCCGCTCGAGGCGGTCCCAATTGCGGTCGGTCATCACCTGGCGCGCCCACGGGCTGTTCGCCATGCGTGTGCCCTCCGTCGGCTCTTCGCCGCGGCGGTGCTTTCCGGTCAGGAAACCGCCCGCGAGCGGGCTCCACGGGATCAGCCCCAGCCCGAAGCGCAGGCACGCCGGGACGTGCTCCGCCTCGACCGTGCGGTCGATCACGTTGTACCGCGGCTGCGAGGAGACGAGTGGCGCCCAGCCGTGCTGGCGCGCCAGGGTGTTCGCCTCGGCCACCGCCCACGACGGCCAGTTGGAGATGCCGATGTAGTTCACTTTGCCCTCGCGCACGAGGTCGTTCAGGCCCGCCATCGTCTCCTCGACGGGTGTGGTCGGGTCCCACTGATGCACCTGGTACAGGTCGATGTAGTCCGTGTTCAGCCGCCGCAGCGATGCCTCGACCGCGCGGCGCATGTACCCCAGCGACGAGTTGTTGGTCTTGTACGGGGAGTCACGCATGACGCCGGTGAACTTGGTCATGATCACCCACTCGTCGCGGCGTCCGGCAACCGCACGTCCGATGTGCTCCTCGGACATGCCGTTGCTGTAGATGTCCGCCGTGTCGACGGCGTTCACGCCGCAGTCGTGCGCGGCCGCGAGGATGTTCGCCGTCTGCGCCGCGTCCACGACCGGCCCGAACGTGTTCCCGCCCAGTGCGACCACCGAAACTCTCAGCCCCGAGCGCCCCATCTGCCGGATGTCCATCGTCGCTGCTCCTTCATGCGTGAGACCAGGCTGTGTACCCCCACGGGGTATGGTTCCTCAACCGACGGAACGTACTCCCGCCTTCCGGCGGCGTCAACGTGGAACTCGCGCGGGAATGTTGGCGGGACGGCTATCACCCCTATAATCGCCGCGTAGCGCGGAACGAGAGGGGGCGGGACATGCCGGGTCCGCTGGACGGCATCAAGGTACTGGACATCACGCAGGTCGTCGCCGGTCCGTTCTGCGGCGTCGTCCTCGCTGACCTCGGCGCCGATGTGATCAAGGTGGAGCCTCCCGGAGGCGAGAGCACGCGCCGGAACGGCGCGTTCATGCCCGGCGAGAGCAAGGGGTACCATTCGCTCAACCGAGGCAAGCGCAGTCTCGTCGTCGACCTGACGAAGGCGGAGGGCAAGGCGCTGATCCACCGCCTGATGCCGTCGATTGATGTCTTCATCATCAACGCTCGCCCCTCCGTGCCCGCGAAGCTGCAGCTCGACTACGCGACGCTGAGCGGCCTTCGGCCCGACCTCATCTACGTGGAGAACACCGGCTTCGGCACCGAGGGTCCCGGCGCCGACCGCTCCGGTTCGGACATCGTCGCGCAGGCGTACTCCGGCCTGATGGCCGGCGACGCCAAGGTCGACGAGTGGGGCGCGCCGCTGATGATCACAGCGACGGCGCCGGCCGACTACCTCGCGGCGGTGTCCGCCGCGGTTGGCGTGTGCGCCGCGCTCTTCCACCGCAGCCTGACCGGCGAGGGGCAGAAGGTCTCGACTTCGCTCCTCCAGGCGGGGCTGGTGCTCCAGGGCACGTTCGTCGCGAAGCTCCCCGTCTTCGATGCCATGGCCATCGAGCCGATGTTCGAGCGCGTCAGCGAGGCCCGAGCGCAGGGCCGCTCCTACGAGGAGCAACTCGAGATCCGCGCGCAGGCGGGCATCCTCAACAAGGCCTTCCGCCTCTGGTACGGCGGTTACCGGGTGAAGGACGGCGCGCTCATCCTCGGCGCGCTGACCCCGCTCAACCAGCAGCAGATGCGCCGGGCCATCGGCCTCGAGGACGACCCGACGTCTTCGCCGGACTTCAACGCTCTCGACCCCGCGAACGATGTCGTCGTCGAACAGGTGCGCGAGCGCATCCGCCAGATCATGCTCACCCGCACGATGGACGAGTGGATCGAGCGCTTCGACCACGAGGGCGCGCCCGTCTCCAAAGTGAACTTCCCCGAGGAGATGGCGTACGACCCGCAGGTCGAGGCGATGGGTTACATGCTCGACTTCGACCACCCGCTCACCGGTCCGGAGCGCATGGTCGGCCCCGTCGTGCAGCTGTCGAAGACCCACGTCGGCAGCACGCGCCCTTCGCCGCCCCTCGGCGGACACACGGACGAGGTGCTGGCGGAGTTCGGCCTCACCGCGGACGAGGTCGCCGGACTGCGCTCGGGGGGCGTCGTCGAGTAGCGCCAGGCCCGCTGCGGCTCCCAACCAACGAATGGTGTAATGTCGGCGGATGCGCATTGGCATCCTCTCTGACACGCACACCGGCAGGCCCCTTGATGAGTTCGGTCCGGGCCCGGGCGAATTCCTCGCTTCCGTCGACCTCATCGTGCACACCGGCGACGTCACGGGGCCGCTCGTCCTCGACTGGATGGAGCAGTTCGGCCCGCTAATCGTGAACCGCGGCAACCACGACACGTTCGACGACCCTCGCCTCGAGGACGTCGTCGTCATCGAGCGGGAGGGCTGGCGGATGGGCATGGCCCATATCGTCCTCGACCATCGCCACCGCGAGGACCGGGTGGGCCACCTGAAGCGACGAGGCTACGGCGATTCCGAGCTCGATATTCTGATCGCAGGGGACACCCACTACGAGCGCCTCGAGTACGAGGACAACACCCTCATCATCAACTCGGGCAGTCTCACCCTGCCGCACAACCAGACCGTGCGCCTTGGCTCCGTCGTCCTCCTCGATGTCACGCGTGACGGCGTGCACGCCGAGATCATCCCCCTCGGCGAGACGGAAGGTCTGAAGAACCCGACCCTTCCCGCGCATGTGGATGTCGAGCGCGGCGGACGCGTGGTCAGTGCGTCATACAACGGGCAGGCAATCGAGTTGAGCAATGGCACGCTGCACTGGCCCGGCCAGGGCCCGCGCGACCAGATGTAGGCGGCAGGGTCGCCCCTTGCGCCGCCTCGACGATGCGCAGCCCGCTGGCGTCGACTTTCCGGTGATATTCTCGGCAACGAGATGACCGCTACCCAACGGACCAGGCGCCAGCGGCTCGACACGCTGCTCGTGGAGCGGGGACTCGCTCCGACGCGTGAGCGAGCCCGTGCGCTCATCCTCGCGCGTGACGTGCTCGTCGACGGGACCCCCGCCGCGCGACCCGCGGAGGCCATCCGCGAGGACGCCGAGGTCTCGATCCGCGCGGCCGCGCCGTTCGTCAGCCGTGGCGGCGAGAAGCTCGCGCACGCTCTCGACCGCGCCGGCATCGACCCTCGCGGCCTCCGTTGTCTCGACGTCGGCGCGTCCACGGGAGGCTTCACGGACTGCCTCCTGCAGCGGGGCGCCGCGGGCGTTGTTGCTGTCGACGTCGGCTACGGCCAGCTGGCCCAACGGCTGCGCGACGACCCTCGCGTCGAGGTCCGTGAGCGTGTGAACGCGCGCGCGCTGCCGCCCCTCGACCCCCCGGCGGACCTCGCGACCATCGATGTCTCATTCATTTCGCTCACCACCGTGCTTCCCGCGGTGGTCGCATCGGTGCGTCCCGGCGCCCGCATCCTCGCGCTGGTCAAGCCGCAGTTCGAGGCGGGACGGGCCGAGGTGGGGCGGGGCGGCGTCGTGCGCGACCCGCTCGTGCATGCCGCGTGCGTGGGGCGGGTCGCAGTCTGGGCGGTGCGCCACGGTCTCCGTGTCCGAGGCGTTGTCCGCTCCCCGCTGCTGGGGCCAGCCGGGAATCAGGAGTTCTTCCTGGTGCTGGAGCGGCGGAACTGATGGCGGAACGCGCGTCCAGGGGCATGCGGCATCTGCATTTCTGCTACCACCCGTCCGTAGCCGGCGCTGTCGGCATGACCGAGCGCCTGCGTGCCGCCGCCGAGGCGCGCGGCGCGAAGACGCTCGTGACCGAGCTGCCTCGGGACGAGGCGGAGGGTGACCTCGGTGAACGTCTTGATGGCGCCGACGTGCTCGTCTGCGTGGGCGGCGACGGGACCGTCCTTCACGCGTCGGGCATCGCGTCCCAGGCTGGCGTGCCCGTCTTTGGCGTCCGGATGGGTCGCCTCGGGTTCCTTGCCGAGGCGACCGAAGGCGAGGCGGAAGCAGCGCTCCTCGCGATCATGGACGGCGGCGGGCGCATCGAGCGCCGCGTCATGCTGCAGGCGCAGGTGGGCGAAGCGCCCCCGAAGCACGCCCTGAACGATGTGGTCATCGGGCGCGTGCACCTCGGGCGTACCGTGACCGTAGGCCTGCGCGTCGATGGCGTGCTGCTCGCCGAGTACCGCGCCGACGCCGTGATGGCGGCGACGGCGACCGGCTCGACCGGCTACTCGCTCTCCGTCGGCGGTCCGATTCTGCACCCGACGTCCGACAGCCTGATCGTCACCGCCGTAGCGCCCCACCTGTCCTACCCCAACGCGCTCGTGCTCCCCGGGGACGCCCGCATCGAACTCGAGGTCGCTCGGGGCTACGAGGCGGTGCTGCTCGTCGACGGCGCGCACGAGCAGCCAGTGCCGTCGGGCACGTTCGTCCGTGTCACGCGCTCGCCGCGCGAGGCGCTGTTTATCCGCCTTGGTCCTGAACGGCAGTTCTACGCCAACCTCGCGCGTCGCCTCGGGTGGCTGCGGCTGGACCATGTCGTGGCCAACGACGACGCCGAGGGGGCCGCGGACTAGGGCGCAGCCGGCGCCCTGGCGGCGTCCTGCGCTCGCAGCGACTCGTGCGTCGGGGCGTCGGGGACGTGCGCCGGCCGGCCGATGGCCATTTCACGCCGCAGCGCGGGCACGATCTCGGTCCCGAGGATTTCGATCTGCTCCAGCACCGTCTCGAGAGGGAGGCCGGCGTGGTCGGTCAGGAACAACTGGCGCTGATAGTCGCCCACGTGGTCGCGCATCCCGGCGTAGCGCTCGACGATTTGCTGAGGCGTACCGACGGTGAGCGGTGTTGTCCGGCTGAACTCCTCGAGCGATGGGCCGTGCCCATACACGGGCGCGTTGTCGAAGTACGGCCGGAATTCGCGCACCGCGTCCTCTGCCCGGGGGCGCGCGAAGACCTGCCCACCGAGTCCGACGATCGCTTCGTCCGCGCCGCCGTGGCCGTACCGCTCGTACCGCTCGCGATAGAACGTCACGAGGCTCCGCACGTGATCGATCGGCCAGAAGATGTTGTTGTGGAAGAACCCGTCGCCATAGAAGGCCGCCTGGTCCGCGATCTCGGGGCTACGAATTGACCCGTGCCAGACGAACGGCGGCACGCCGTCGAGCGGTCGCGGCGTCGAGGTGAACCTCTGCAGCGGGGTGCGAAGCTGGCCCTCCCAGTCCACGGACTCCTGGCGCCAGAGCTGGTGGAGCAGCGCGTAGTGCTCGATCGCCAGCGCGATGCCGTTGCGGATGTCCTGCCCGAACCACGGGTACACCGGGTCCGTGTTGCCACGCCCGAGCATGAGGTCGACACGACCGCCCGCGAGGTGCTGCAGCATCGCGTAGTCCTCGGCGATTTTCACGGGGTCGTTCGTCGTGATGAGCGTCGTGGCTGTGGAGAGCACGATCCGCGTTGTGCGCCCGGCGATATACCCGAGGAGTGTCGTGGGGGAGGAGGGGACGAACGGCGGGTTGTGGTGCTCGCCGGTCGCGAAGACATCGAGGCCCACCTCCTCCGCCTTGAGCGCGATCGCGACCATCGACTGGATGCGCTCCGCCTCGGTCGGCGCCCGTCCGGTAGTCGGGTCGGGGGTGACGTCCCCCACTGAGAAGATGCCGAACTGCATGCCGTCTCCTTATCGAGGCTGGCTCTCGATTGTCTCACGGCCCGGGACGCGACCCGCTCCGGCCGCCGGTGGTAAGATCAATCGATTCGCCGCGAACGTGAGCGATGGCAAGCGCCTTGTCGAGTACGTCACCCTCCATCGAGTTCACCGGCCACGCGACCGGAGTGCGCCCCGCGGCCGGCGGTCGGGCGTGGCGGTTGCATGCCGTCCTCGCTGCGGGGCTTGCCGCCTATGCGATCGCGTTCTTCGCCTGGACGGCCGCCCGGCCCTTTGGACGCGAAAGCCTCGCCTTCCTCGCCGTATCCGACGTTGCCGGCGCGCTCCCGGCCCTTGCGGGGGCGGCGATCGCCGTGCTTGCCGCCCGTCGCGCCGAGGGCCGTCCGCGCCGCGGGTGGTTCCTGCTCGCCTCGGGCTGGCTGGCGTGGGGCCTGGGCGAGACCGTCTGGGGGATCTACGAGGTCATCCTGCGCGTCGAGACTCCGTTTCCGTCCCTCGTGGACGTCGGCTATCTCGCGTCGATCCCGCTGATGCTCGCCGGGATCGTCATGCTCATGCCTCGGGAATCCGAGGCCCGGCACTGGGCCGACGTGGTGAGCGCCGGGGCCACGGCGCTCGTCGGAGCGGCGCTCATCTGGCACTTCGTGGTGAGCGATATCTTCGCGCAGTCGGATGTTGGCTTGCTGCAGCAGGTGCTATCGGCCGCCTACCCGGTCGGCGACCTGCTGCTTCTGGCGGTCCTCGCGCTCGCGCTGCGGAAAGTGTGGCGCGGGATCGCCGGCATCATCCTCGCCGTGCTCTTCATCGGGCTGATGGCGTTCCTCGCCGCCGACCTCGTGTTCGCCTACCTCGAGGTGCAGAACCGCTATCTGTCCGGAAACCTCGCGACGGACCCGGCGTGGGTCGGCGGGTTTCTGCTGATGGCCTATGCAGCCGGGTTGCAAGCGCTCTTCGGCGCCGAGTATCGGGTGGTGCTCTCCGCGCGGCGCCGCGCGCGCTGGCTCGGTGCGGTCCCCGCCGTGGTGCTCGTGATCGTCGGGGCGTTGTTCGCCGGCGACGCGCTCGGCGCGGACGGACGGTTCCACCTCGACCGTATGCTCGCATTCGTGGGGGCGGTCGGTGGCGCGGCCATCCTGGCGCACGTCCTCCTCGTGCTGACCGACAACGTGGAAGTCGTGCTCGACACCCGGCAGGAACTACGGAATGCCGCCGAGCTGCAGGCGACCCTGATGCCGGTCCCGAACCATCGTGGCGACCACTACGAACTCGCGGCTCGGTACCTCCCGGCCCGCAACCTCGGAGGCGACTTCTACGACTGGTGGGAGCAGCCGTCAGGCACCCTCCACATCGCCTTTGGCGACGTGATGGGCAAGGGCCTGGGCGCGGCGCTCCTCATGGCGTCGATGCGCACCGCGCTCCGCGCCTGTGCGCGGGGCAGCGGGGTGTCCGAGACCATCGTGCGCGCCGCGGACCTGATGGCGAACGACTTCACCAACACGTCCGCGTTCAGCACGCTCTTCTACGCGCGATTCGAGACCCGCACGAATACGCTGACGTATGTCGACTGCGGGCACGGTCTCTCGTTCGTCCTGACCCCTGAAGGCGACGTTCACCGGCTGCCGGCCACCAGCCTGCCCCTCGGGACGCTCGATACACCGTACGATGTGCGCAGCACCGAGGTGCGACTGGGTCCCGGTTACTGTCTGTTCGTCTGTAGCGATGGCCTGCTTGACCTGCTGCCCGACCTGATGGCGCCCCGTACGCTGGCATCGGTTCTCCGTGGCGCCCGGTTCGACGCCCCCCACGCCGTCGAGCGCGCGCTCCTGACCGCCCTCGATGCCGGGACGCCGGAGGACGACGTCACCCTGCTGCTGCTCCGGCTGCCCGAGGCCTCGCCCCGCGGTGAGCTCGTCCCTACGACGGCGCGAGCTGCTTCCTGAGGAACCACATGTTGTTCCGCTCTCCGAGACGTTCGTACCGCATCTCGTCAACGGCGCGCTGGACGATCGCCAGTCCGCGCCCGGATTCCGCGGTGTGTGGCGGCATCTCCGCCCGCGCCGGCAGCACCGGCGGTCCAGCATCGTCCTCGAAGCGAGCCTCGATGCGGTCCGCGTAGAGGGCCAGCTCGAGTTCGAACGTCACGCCGCCTGCCTGCCCCGCGTGCTCGCAGATGTTCGTCGCCACCTCGATCACCGCGAGGTCGAACTCCATCCGGGCGTTGGAGGACGGCCGCGCCCCGTGGTCTTCCCCGGCGGCCCAGACGTGCTCGAGTGCCCCGTGGATCCCCTCGAGGCGGTCGGTTCGCGCCTGGAGCTGCACGCGCCGCAGGACCAGTGGCGTGCTACTCACCGCCAAGCGCGGCCTCGATCGTGTCGTGGGTCGGGAGCACCCGGTCGAGCGTTGTCAGTTCCAGGATCATGCGCGCCTGCGGCCCCGCGTTCGCGATCCGCAGGTCCCCACCGGCCGCCCGTGCCGCTCGCAGACCGCCGATCAACGCTCCCAGGCCGGAGCTGTCGATGAACGGGACGTGCTCGAGGTCGACCACAACGAATGGTTGCCCGTCCTCCACGGCCCGCAGGATCGATGTCTTCACCTCGACCGCGCACCCGAGGTCCAGACGGCCGTTCAGGCGGAGCACCGCGGTACGAGGGTCGAGAGCCTCGAGGTTGATGCGCACGCAGCCTCCACAGCCGCCGGTCTCGGCGCCGGCGCAGCGCTCGACGGAGCCTCACTACCTTACTGCCTCCGGGCTCATGAGTCCCGGTCGAAGGGCGGGATGCACGCCGTCTGTGAGCCGTTGCGCGTGGGTGTTGTCCGCGGCGCGTGCGCGAGCGTTGCGCAGCAGCCGGGTATAGCACATATGGTGTGGACAACCTCATAATGCGCAGGAGCGTCTGCAGTTTAGCAAGGAGGGCTTATGAAACGTCTGATTACGCTCGCTGCCTCATCCGCGGTGTTCGTCGCGATGGCACTGATCCTCACGGCGGGCGCCGGCGCGCATGAGGGTCATGACCACACGCCGCAGCCCACGGCCGGCACGAAGATCGCCGCCGAACTGGGATTCGTGCTCGGCACCGCCATTGGTCCGGATAACGCGCTCTACGTGGCCGATGGCTCGAAGGGCGAGGTCTGGCGGATTGACCCGGACACGGGCGCTAAGACGCTCGAGGCCTGGGGCCTGCCCGCTGGCGAAGAGGGCGGTGTCAGCGACATCGCGTTCATCGGTTTCGACCTGTACGCCCTGACGAGCGGCGTGAGCGCGCCCGACGTCGTCGGTGTCTACCGGATCCCGAAGGGCGGCAAGCCCGAAATCCTGGCGGACCTCGGCGCGTACGCGCTGGCGCACCCGGTCGGGTTCGGCGACGCCGCGCCGACCGGCAACCCCTACAGCCTGGAAGTGCTGGACGCCGGCAACCTGCTGGTCGCCGACGCCAACCACAACCGGCTCCTGGTCGTTGACACGTTCCAGGGCACCATTTCGCAGCTGGCGCAGTTCGACAACATCGTGCCGACGGGCGCGTCGCGGGCGGACAACGTCCTCTACGTCTCCCAGATCGGCGCGTACCCGCACGCGCCCGAAGACGGTCGCGTCTGGGCGCTGACGCTCCCCGAGGGTGAGGCTTCCCTCGTCGCGGCGGGCGTCCCGTTCATCATCGATGTCGAGAAGGGCCCGTCGAGCCGCCTCTACGCGCTCTCGTTCGGCACCCAGCCGACCGAGCCGGAGGGCCCGCCCGCTGACCCGTTCAGCGGCAAGGTGCTCCTGGTCCGTGAAGATGGCACGTTCGGCACCCTGGTCGCGAACCTGACGATGCCGACCACGCTCGAGATCGTCGGCGACACGGCCTTCGTCACCACCATGAGCGGTGACGTCTGGCGCATCGATAACATCAGCAGCCTGAACTAACTCGCTCCTCGGAGCGGGTCAGACGAAGCGGGGCGGCCGTCCGGCCGCCCCGCTTCCTTGTCTCCCAACCCATGCATGAGGTCGCTCCACCGCACGCGAGGCCCGGCCCGACGAGACCACCCCCGCAGCTCCGCCGGCCCGGCCGCGATCAGCGCGATGACCGCGATCGCCATCACCCCGGTGGTAACGACTGCCGCCAGCACCACTGAAGTCGAGGCTGCCTCCGAGGCGGTCACGGTGTTGAACAGCGCATGCCACATCACCACAGTCAGGAGGCTGCCGCGCGCGCTGTTGTAGAGCCAGGTCAGGAAGACCGCCCCGAGCGCCAGGCCAGACGCCCACCCCACGACCGTCCCGGCGGACCAGTCGCTGTACGTCGGGTTCTCGAAAAACGACGGCAGATGCCACAGGGCCCAGCCGGCGTACAGCAGTGCTGTGGCGCGGAGGGCGCCCCACCGCTCCTGGAGATGCGGCAGCGCGAACCCTCGCCAGCCCGTCTCTTCACCGATACCGAAGGTGAGCAGGTGCACGAGCATCGTCAGCGGCAACCCCATCGCCGGCAGATTGCTGGTCTTCGCGATGTCCGCGTACGAAGGCCAGGCGCCGTCCGCCATCCGCGTGGCGATGATGCCCACGGCCGACAGCGCCAGCACGCTGCCGGCCGCCGCGACCAGCCAGCCGAGCGGCGCCTTCGACGGCCGGTACCGGGCCAGCAGCGCGCCCCATCCGCGACGCCCGTCCGCCAGTCCCGCGACCACGAACGCCCCCGTGACCGGCCCGGCGGCGCCGGCATAGTGCAACCATTCCGGGGGATCGAAGCTCCACCACCCCTGCCGCGAGGCGACCAGCGGCAGCCACAGCATCCATGTCACGCCGTACGCGACCGCAAAGTAGGCCAGCACTACATGCGCACGGACGGCGGCGATCCAGCGCTGCTCCACGGTCTTTCTCCTCGGCTTCACCTTCCGAGGGTCAGCATCTCGCTCTCAGCGGGCCGAGGGCAGGGCCGTTCGGCCTGGCGCCGGCCGACGGACGGCCCCAACGAGTGGTCGCTACTCGCCGATGCGCAGCCCGTACGTCTCGAGGGCCTCGCGGGCGAGCCGTTCTCGGAATGCCGGGTGCGCGACGCGGAGCAGGGCTTCAGCCCGCTCGCGCACGTTGCGCCCGTGCAACTCCGCGATGCCGTGCTCGGTGACGACGAAGTACACGTCGCCCCGGGTCGTCACGACGCCCGCCCCGGGAGCGAGCCGGCTGACGATGCGAGAAATCGTTCCGTCCCCAGTGGTCGAGGGGAGGGCGATGATCGGGCGGCCCTGCGCCGCACGCGCGGCGCCGCGGATGAAGTCCAGCTGCCCGCCGATGCCACTGTAGAAGCGCCCGCCGATGGAGTCGGCGCAGACCTGCCCCGTCAGGTCGACCTCAATCGCCGAGTTCACCGCAACCATCTCGACGTGGCTCGCGATCACCGCGGGGTTGTTCGTGTAGTCGGAGGGGTGCATCGAGACGACCGGGTTGTCGTCCACGAAGTCGTAGAGCCGTCGCGTCCCCTGCACGAACGAGGTCACGATCTCGCCCGGGTGCCGCCGCTTCTTCGCCCCGGTGATCACCCCGGCCTCGAACAGGTCGACCAGGCCGTCGGAGAACATCTCCGTGTGCACCCCGAGGTCCCGATGGTCGAACAGCTGCAGGAGCACGGCCTCCGCGACGGCGCCGATACCGAGTTGCAGCGTCGATCCGTCCTCGATCAGGGAGGCGACGTGCCGCGCGATCTGGAAGTACCGGTCGTCGAGCGGCGGGGCGGGCACTTCGACGAGCGGCCGGTCCGTCTCCACCCCGAAGTCGATCTGCGATACGTGCAGGAACGACCGCCCGAGGCTCCGCGGCATCTGGCGGTTCACCTCGGCGACCACTTTGCGGGCCTGACGCACGGCCGCGTGGGCGACGTCGACGGACACACCGAGCGAGCAGTAGCCGTGCTGGTCGGGGGGCGATACCTGGATTAGCGCCACGTCGATCGGGAGTACTCCGCGCGTGAATAGCTGAGGGATATCTGAGAGGAACACCGGCGTGAAGTCGGCGCGGCCCTCGGCGACCGCCTCGCGCACGTTCGCTCCGATGAAGAGCGCGTTGTGGCGCAGGTGGCCCGCCAGCTCCGGCGCCACGTGCGGCGCGGGTCCGTCGAGGTGCAGCGACACCGTCTCGACGCCTTCGAGTGTCAGCGCGCGCTTAGCGAGCGCATACAACAGCGGCGTCGACGTCGCTGCGCCTCCGTGCAGGTAAACGCGGTGCCGGCTGTTCACTGCCTCGATCGCCTCGTCCACCGAAACCAGTCGCATGCTGCCTCGTGCTCCCGTTCGTCGCCTCCGACCGCTGGAGCCCCAACGTACAGGAGGATGCGCCGGGCGTGCGGGCTATTGCCGCCCGCAGCCGGTACACTGCGGGGAGAACGCCGGGTCGCCGGACGTCAGCACCGAAAGGCCGCCGTGGACCGCGTCCTGCTGCAGGCACTCGTGGATTCGGCTCCCGATGGCATTCTCCTCGTGCACCCTGACGGACGGATCATCTTCGTCAACGAGCAGGCGGAGCGGTTGTTCCGCTACTCGGCGCAGGACCTCGTGGGTCGTGCCATCGAGGACCTCGTACCGGAGCGGTTCCGCACCGCCCATCGCACTCATCAGGCTGCGTACCACGCGCACCCCGTCGCCCGGCCGATGGGAAGCGGGCTCGAGCTGTCGGCCCGCTGCAGCGACGGCAGCGAACTCCCGGTCGAGATCAGCCTGGGCGCCATCCCCACCGACGAAGGCACCTACGTCACCGCCATCGTCCGCGACATGACCGAGCGCCGCGTATTCGAGGCGGAGCGGCGCCAGCTCATGGCGCAGGCTGAGCTGCAGCGTGACCGGGAGCGCATCGCCCGCGACCTGCACGACGGGGTCATGCAGTCGATCTATGCGGTTGGCCTGAGCCTGATCGAGACCCGGAGCGCCATCGAGCCACACGCACCCGAGGCGCTGCCCGCCCTCGACGAGGCCGTCCAGGAGCTGCGCCAGGTCATCGACGACATCCGCACGTACGTCATGGGCCTCCCGCTGAACCGGCTCGAATCGGACATCGCGGTGCTCCTGCGCGAGGTCGTCGATGAGGTGCGCGCGGACTCGGCGTTGGAAGTCGCACTCGACGTCCCACCCGCGCTGCCGGAACTCCCCGGCGGGCAGGCGCAGGCGCTCTACCACCTCGTCCGTGAGGCGCTGACCAACGTCCGCAAGCACGCCATGGCGACGCGCGCCGAAGTCCGCCTCGCCCGGGACGGCGACGCGATGCTCCTCGAAGTCCGCGACGACGGCTGCGGCTTCGACCCCGATGCCGATCGCGACCACCAGCACATGGGCCTGCGGAACATGCGCAGCCGCGTCGAGGCACTGTCCGGCGTCCTCGACATTGAGAGCCATCCCGGCGACGGGACCGTCGTGCGCGTCCGCCTCCCGAGCGCAGCATAGCCGGAGCGACGCGGGCACAGGTCCCGCTTCCCCACTGACCAACGGCCCCTCCGGTGCTCACCGCATCGAGGCACCCTGATGGGGTGCGAGGAGGGGTCGTGGCCCTCTCGAAGGTCGATTTCAAACGGGATGCCCCGCGCTGCTACGCCCCGCCGCGTCACCCCGTGCTCATCGAGGTTCCGCGCTTTCAGTTTCTGGCACTGGATGGATGCGGCGAGCCCGTGGAGACACCGGACTTCGAGGCGGCGGCCGCCCTCCTCTATACGGCGTCCTACCTGCTCAAGTTCGGGCTGAAACGGACACTCGGCCTCGACTGGGTCGTCGGCCCGCTCGAGGCGCTCTGGTCGCGGGCGGGTGAGGCCCCGCTCACGGCCGGCTTGCCGCTCGACCGGTCATGGACACTGTTGATCCGCCAGCCGGACGAGGTCACGGTCGTCGACCTCGAGCGCGTGCGGGCCCGCGTTCCGGGCACCTTCGCCAGCGAGCTGGTCGGTCGACTGCGGCTGGAGGCACGTACCGAGGGTCTCTGCGTTCAGGTGATGCACGTCGGTTCCTGCGCCACCGCGCAGTCGTCGGTCGAGGCGTTGGGTGCGTTCATCGCTTCGCGGGGTCTCGCGGCGCACGGTCGTCGGCACGAAGTCTACCTGAGCGATCCGGAGCGCACGGCCCCCGACCGTGTGCGTACGGTCCTCCGCCAGCCGGTGCGGCTCGCTGAGCGACGAGACAACGAAAGGAGCGCCGAGTGAGCGACTTCCTCTGGGGTCTGTGGAACGGACTGACGGCGTGGCCGGTGTTGATCGCCCACGTGTTCGACTGGTGGGAGCGCTTCCCGGTCTACAACGTCCAGCGCGACTCTGGCTGGTACCAGTTCGGGTTCCTGATTGGCGTCGGTTTGGTCTTTGGCGGGTCCGCGGGCGGCGCAGGCCGCAAGGGTCGCTGACGCCATTCGCCCCTCCCGAAGCGGGACGAAGGTCCGTGGCCAGCCCGATCGGGGCGCGCCACGATGGCACTGGAATCAGGAGGGGTCAGATGTACCGACGCATCATGCTCACGCTCGACGGTTCGGAGCTCTCGAGGACTGCCGTCCCCCACGCCATCGCGCTCGTCCAGGGCAGCAGCACCGAGGTCGTCGTCTTCCAGGCGATCGAGACCGTAGCGGCGCTGCGGAACCGCTTCATCGGCGAGTCGTTCGAGTTCACCGGCGGTCGCCCCGAGGCAATCGCTCAGCTGGCCGAAGATCAGCACTTCATGCAGCGCGACCACGCGCACCAGGAGGTTGAGGCCGCCGCCGAACGGCTGCGCGCGGTCGGCGCTGCGGTCACGACCGACGTCGGTGAAGGCGTCCCTGGCAACGCCATCCTCGACGCGGCCGACCGTCACGATGTGGACGCTATCGTGATGGCGACGCGCGGCCACGGGGGCCTCGGCCGCGAGGTCGTCGGCTCAGTCGCTGAGTACGTCCTGCGCCATGTCGGTGATCGGGCGCTCATCCTCGCCGGATCGCGGGCATCGTAGCGGCGGTCGGAAGCCCGCCGCCGGGTCGCCTGCGCTCCACCGCTCGCCGAGCCAGGTCGATCAGCAGGAACACCGCGGCGCCCACGGGGATGACGAGTAGCCAGGCCGGGTGCACCGCCGCCATCGAGAATGTCGTGTTCAGGCCCGGCACGTAGACGAGTGCCGGCGCCAGCACGAGCTCCGAGAGCAGGCCGACGGCGAGGAGCCCGTTCGACCTGAATGAGAGCCGCTCTCTGAGCGACCCATCCCGCTGCGCGAAGAGGCAACCGACCTGGCCGCCCACGATGCCTAGGAACGTGAGTGTCGAAGCCGCGCGCACGAGCCCCGCGTCCATGGCGTCAGGTGGTCGCCAGCCGCTCCAGAGGTAATACCCCGTATAGGCGGCCAGGCCGAGCGCTGCCTCCGCCAGACCGAATACGAGGAACGTGCGCACCCCGAGGGCGCGCGTCATCAGCGGTTGCGCTGGCGGCTCAGGCGGAGCCTGCATCGTCTTCGCCGCGGGTGGCTCCGCGCCCAAGGCGAGCGCCGGTGCGAGGTCGGTACCCACATCGATGGCGAGCGCCTGGATCACCGCGAGCGGCAACGGTATTTGTAAGAAGACATAAGACAAGAAGGGCATCACTTCGGCCACGTTGCTCGTGAAGACGTAGCTCACGAATCGCCGGATGTTCCGCTTCAGCGATCGTCCTTCTTCGATCGCCGCGACGAGCGTTGCGAAATTGTCGTCGGCCAGCACGATATCGGCCGCCTGTTTCGCCACCTCGGTACCGCGGGCGCCCATCGCGACACCCACGTCGGCCGCTCGGAGTGCCGGCGCGTCGTTGATCCCGTCGCCTGTCACGACCACCACCGCGCCGGCCTGGCGCAGCACGGTGACGATGCGCAGCTTCTGCTCCGGATGGATGCGCGCGAAGATCGCGTTGCCGCGCAGCAGACGCAGCACGGCCTGGTCCGACATCGCATCCAGCTCCGTGCCCTCAGTGACGGGCAGTCCGGTCCCGTCGTCGAGCCCGACCTGCCTCGCGACGGAGCGTGCCGTTGCCGGGTGATCGCCCGTCAGCATGACGACGCCAATCCCCGCCTCGCGGCACGCCGCGATCGCCGCTGGCACCTCTGGTCGCGGCCGGTCGAACAGCTCGACGAGCCCCTCGATCCTCGCGGATTCGCCCTCCGCCCGCGCGGCCAGGAGGAGTACGCGTTCACCCGCCTCCGCCGCCCGGTCCATCGCCACGCGCAGCGGCTCGGTCACTTCCAGGTCGAACGCGGCAAGTACGGCCTCCGGCGCCCCCTTCACGAATTCGACGGCACTGCCATCCACCAGGTGGCTGACCGTCATGTACCGCCGATGTGCGTCGAACGGCGTTTCGGCGGTCCGCCGGTACCGGGCGCGCAGCACCTCCGGGTCGAGCCCGGCGGCCCGCGCCCACTCTGCCAGCGCCACGTCGATCGAGTCGCCCGTGTAGTGCCCGTCCTCGAGCCGGGCATTGCCGCACAGGGCGGCGACCAGCCCTGCGGGGCCCTCCGCGGACGCGGGCGATCCGTCGCGCGCGGTGACCCGTAGCACGGACAGGACGTTCTCCGTGAGCGTCCCGGTCTTGTCGGTGCAGATCACCGTCGCCGAGCCGACGATTTCCACCGCCGCCAGGCGGCGCACCGCGGCGCCTCGGCTGGCCATCCGTCGAGCGCCGATGGCCAGCGCCACGCTCAGCGTCGGCAGCATCCCCTCGGGCACCAGCGCCACGATCACACCGGTGGCAAACGTCAGAGCCGTGGCAAACGATGTATCCGTGAGCCCCGTCGCGAGGGCCAACGTGGCCGTCCCGGTCAGTACCGCGATCACCGCCGTCGCCCACGACAGCGCGCGCACCTGCCGTTCCAGCGACGAGTCGCCTCGCCTGACCCCCCCCACCAGCGTCGCGATCTGCCCGAGGGTGCTCGTGGGCCCGGTGGCCCAGACGAGCGCCGTGGCCGACCCGCTGATGACGGCTGCCCCGGCGGGCGCAACTGCCGGCACCTCTGTCACGTGGACGTCGGGCGCGACCGACGCCGCAGCCTCGGCCGTCCGCACGACGGGCGCGGTCTCTCCTGTGAGCATCGAGAGGTCCAGCGCGATCTCGTCGCCACCTACCAGTACGCAGTCCGCCGGGACGATGTCGCCGCCCGCGAGGAGGACGACATCACCGGGGACCAGCTCACGTGCTGGCGCCGTATGCACGATCCCGTCCCGAATCACGTGCGCCTGCACCGCTACCCGGCGCATCAGGCTCTCGACAAGGCGCTCCGCTCGGTACTCCTGAGCCGCGGCGAAGACGCCGTTGATCACGATCACGGCGGCGACAGCGAACGCGAGTTCCTCGATCCCGGCAGCGAGCGCCAGACCGCCGGCGAACCACAACAGGAGCGCGAGCGTGTGGGTGAAGTTCCGCAGCAGAGGCAGCAGCCGGTGTCGCCGCGTGGGGACGACAGGCTCGTTCCACCCCGCCCGTGCTCGCCGGGCGGGCACGTCCGTGCTGGCCAGGCCACCTGCGCCGGTGCCGAGCGCGGAGAAGCGCTCCGCGCTGGACAGCGCCGCGAGCGACGCGGCCTGCGGCTCCAGCGCACCGCCCGCGGGGCGATGGTCTGGCCCCCGCAAGGTCACCGTCGTCCTCCGCCCACGCCCTGACGATACGCCTTGGAGGCGCTGCCGGACGTCCCTACTCCGCCTGCCCCGAGACGTCGAGGATCAGACGGCGCACGCGCAGGATCAGCTCGTTCAACTCCTCGATCGCGTCATCGAGGACTCGTTCCGCGTGACCGCTGGTGCCGCTGACCATCTCGCGCGCTTTCATCAGGTTGAGGCCCACGCCATACGAGACCTGGATCAGCGAATCCTGCAGGCCCAGCGCGACGCGCTCGCGCTCGGAGTGCGCGCGCAGCCGCTCCGCGAGTTCGCGGTACTCCTCCTCGAGGCCCCGGCGCATCGAGACATCGCGCACCGAGGTGATGACGAACGAGCCGCTGGGCGTCACGATCGGGCTCAGCGCGATGTCCGCCGCGAACTCGCTACCGTCGCGCCGCAGCGCGAAGATGCTCAGTCCGCTGCCCATCGGCCGGCTGGATGGGCGCTGCCCGTACGTGTCGATGGCCTGACCGTGCCGGTCGCGATATCGAGCCGGGAGAAGGAGGTCGATTGGCTCGCCCAGCAGTTGCTCGCGAGGGTACTGGAACAGCGTCTCCACCTGGCGGTTGGCCAGGCGGATGCGCGAACTCCCGTCGACGACCAGGATGCCGTCCGGAGACGACTCCACGATCGCCTCGAGCAACGCACTCTGCTCCGCTGGTGCGGTACGCTCCGTCACGATGTCCCGTCGCCGTATCCCATTCTCCCCGACGATAACCGAATGATTCGGCGTCGGTTCAGAATAGGCAACGCCCCGGCCCGCGGCGGAGAGGCGAAGGTCATCGTCTCCGGATGACCGCGATCCGGCGGTGTATCACGTGACGAACGTCACCTCGTTCGTCGCCGCCCGCCTCTGGCGCACGCGCACCACAGGGTGAATGCTCTGCTACGCTGCGGTATGCGGCCCGGCTCGGAGAGGCGCGATGGCGCGTTCCACGGTCCTGCTGATCATCATCGGTCTGCTGCTCGGCGCAGCGATCGCCACCGCTGCGGTCGTTGCTGCGCTCCGGGGCGGCGAGGACGAGCTGCCCGACGGCACCCCCGGGCGGATCGTGCAGCTCTACCTGCGCGCCGTCGAGGATCAGGACGCCAACGAGGCGTTCTCGTATCTCTCGCCGGAGGTCACCGACCGGTGTTCGACGATGCCCCGCGAAGTCATCAGCCGTCGCGGAGACATCGCCATCCGAGCGACGCTCGAGGAGACGAAGATCGACGGCGACGCCGCCACGGTCCGCGTCGAGCTGACCGAGCGCTACGACAGCTCGCCGTTCGGATCGAGCGACCCGAAGCAGACGATCGTCTTTGACCTCGAACGCATCGAGGGGGAGTGGCGCTTCTCACAGCCGCCGTGGCCAATCTACTGCCCGGCGAAACTGCCCTGACGGTTCGACGGGGGGCGTGACGTGTTGGGAGACCTCGTGGGATTGTTCGTCGGCCTCATTCTGCTCCTGGTGGTCATCGGCGTGATCGTTGCCGTCGTGCGCCGGCGTCGGCCCGCGGATGACACGACCTCGGTCACTGACGCCGGCCTTGGTACGGTACGCCGGCTGTTCCTGTATGGCGTGGGCCTGCTGGCGCTGGTGTTCGCGGGCATCGGCCTGTCGCTCCTCACCGGCGGGCTCATCGATTCGTTCGGCGGCGAAACCGTCATCTCGGAGAGCGACACCGAGCTTGCGTTCGCGCTGTCCTTCAGCATCGTCGGTGTCCCGGCCTGGCTCATCGCCGCTTTCATCGCGCAGCGCTCGGTTGCCGCAGCCCGCGAAGCCGAGGTGGGCGCCGAGCTGCGCCGCCTCTATCTGAACCTCGCGCGCGGCATCGCCCTGGTCATCGTCGCCGTCAACGCGATCGAGGCGCTTGCATTCGCCCTGCGCCTGTCCGACTTCGACGGCGCGCCCCTCGGATGGCTGATCGTGTGGGGCGGCATCTGGCTGCTCCACGACCAGGTCGTGCGCCGCGAGCCGCGGGCCCGCGCGACCGTCTGGCTCGACGAGCTGTACCTCGGCTTCGCGTCGGTGTTCGGACTGGGCCTGCTCCTCAGCGGGTCAGGCGCCGCGCTGTCCTCGGTGCTGTCGGCCGCCTACGACGGGCTTTTCCGCGAAGCGATCGTCCACCTCGACTGGAGTCGCAACCTGCGCGAGGCGGGCGCACCGGCCGCCGTCGGGGCGATCGTTTGGGTCGGACACTGGCTGCTGCAGCTGCGCGGCGAACCCCGGCGCCGGGTCATCTGGCAGGTCGTCGTATTCCTGTTCGGTGTGCTGCCCGGCGTCGCGATGACGCTCGTCCCGTCCGCGATCGCCCTGCATACCGTGCTCGACTGGTGGCTCGGCGATCCCGGTGGGAGTGCCGCCGACCACTTTGCGGCGCTTCCTGACGCGCTCGCCGTTGCCGTCGTCGGGCTCGGTGTGTGGGTGTACTTCCGGTCGCTGCTCTGGGAGGAAGACGCCGAACGCGTCGCCCGAGGTGACGCCGAGCGCGTCTACCGTTATCTCGTCTCGGCCGCGGGACTTCTCGTGCTGGCGGGTGGCATCGTCGCCGGTCTCGCGCTTGCCATCGAGGCCGGCGCCCCAGAGAGCGTGACCGTGATCCGCTCTGAGGGCTGGTGGCGCGAGCAGCTTGTCATGGCGCTGACCCTCCTCCTCGTTGGCGCTCCCGTCTGGGTCTGGTTCTGGTTCGGCGCGCAGCGCGTCGCGAGGAGCGATGCGACGGATCGCGTCGCGCTCCCCAGGCGGCTCTACATCTTCGCGATCTTCGGCGCGGCGACCGTCGTCCTGCTCGTCAACCTCACGATGGTCCTCTTCCGCTTCTTCGACGCGATGCTCGGCGAGGGGCTGTCCCGCGAGCTGCTGGTCGACGTGCGCTGGAACGCGGCCTTCGTCATCGCCGCCGGGATCGTCGCCGGTTACCACTGGGCGGTGCTGCGCGAGGATCAGGCCGCGGCTCCGCCCGAGGCTGCGGCTCCACCTCGCCGCCGCGCCGTCGTGCTCGTGGTGCCGCCCGGCGCGGAGTCGCTTGCCACCGCGCTCGCGGATGTCGAGGGTCTGCGCGTCCGCGTCTGGACGCGCGCGGGCGCGCCGGACGGCGCTGCCGCCCTGCTGCCCGAGACCCGGGAGGCGCTGCGCGCCCTCGTCGGCGGGAGCATTGAGGACAGTCTCGTCCTGGTCGGTGACGCCGGACAGCTCGACCGTGTCCCGCTGCGGGAGGGCGCCATCGAGTCCTGACGTGCGCGGAGGGGTGCGGACGGGTCCCCCGGCGGCTGTGGTTCAATGGAAGCGGTTCCGTACGAGGCCCGAGGAGGCGCTATGGCGTGGCAGCTCGACGAGACGCGGACCGAGATCGCTTTCTCCGTCGAACACCTCATGGTCAGTACGGTCCACGGCCGGTTCTTGCAGTTCGACGCGGACATCGCGCTGAATCCGGACGAGCCCGAGCGCTCCCACGTCGCCGCGCGGATCGCGACCGCCAGCCTGCGCACCGATAACGAGGAACGTGACCGCGAGGTGCTCTCGCGTACGTTTCTCGATGCCGAGTCGTTTCCCGAGATCAGCTTCGTCAGTTCCGATATCACCCGCCTCGATGGCGAGACGTTCCTCGTGCGCGGGGACCTGACGATGCATGGCATCACGCGCACCATCCTTACGCGCGGGCGTTTTGAGATGCTCTCCGAAGCGCCACGTCGCGTCCGCTTCGTCCTCGCGGCCGAGGTCGACCGCGCCGACTTCGACCTGACCTTCGGCATTCGGGGCGTCCTCGTCGGCAAGACTGTCACCATCACCGTGAACACCGAGGTCTACGAGGACACCGAGACCGCCGCGTAACCGGGTGGCGGGCCGCCCGGGCTCCCCCCCGGCCCCCCCCCCCCCCACCCCCAGCGCCGTCTCCCCCCGCCGGGTCCCCACCCCGATGGCCGGCGCGCACCATCCACACAAGTGCCACCAATCCGATGAACGCGGTCACCGCGTACGCTGCCGTTACCATCGACTTCGAGGTCTTCACGGACGGCAGCCGGCGCTCGACCGCGTACATCCCGCCGACGGCCAGCGCGAACACAAACGACAGGATCGCCGCCGTGTTCCCGAGGTCCGGATGCTCCCCGAAGCGCGGGCGCGCCTCGCCCGCGACGGCCGCCACGCGGCGCACATGCTCCTCCATCGGCTCCCCGCTCTGGGTCGCGAGGAACGCGAGTGCCCACCCGGCAACCGCCACGAGCATGACCGGCAGCAGGTAACGTTCACGCCACGCACCGCGCCATCCCACGGCAATGAATCCGATGACAGCCAGCGGTACGAGCACCACGCTGCCGTGGACCAGGAGCGGATGGGCCGGCAGACCGGCGATTGATTCGAGTTCCAAGTTCGTCTCCCTTCGGTGCTGCGGTCATCGAGGCGGAGGTCCGACGTTCGTCCGAATCGTCCGCTGCGTGCCTGAACGCGGGGCTCAACGGGCCGGCTCGCGGCGCTCGGACGGGCGTGCGCGGTGCGACGGCCGCCCCACGGCCGCACTCGCGATCCGCACGACGATCGCGGACGCGAGCACGCTCCCCGTGAGTCTGTACAGCCAATGCGCGGCCGGCGCTGCGCTGTCCGTCCCCGCACCGATCGAGTGCATCAGCGCCACGAGGAACGATCCGAACGCGAGCATGTGGATCGCCCGCCATGTGGCCGTCCCGATCCGTGAGCGCACCCAGCTGCTGACCGCGAGCAAGCCGAGGCCCCACATGCCGAAGACGCCCAGCGCGACGGGGCCCGTGAGTTGCCGCGAGGCGTAGGGAATCAGCGCGCCGCTGACGCCAACGTCCGCTTCCGAGTGCGTGACCACGGCCAGCACGTGCAGGGCCGTCGCGACCAGGGCCGCGAGCGTCCACTGCTGGTGCAGCTCGAACAACGTCTTTCGGTCCAACCGCTGTGGCAGCCGGTGCGTGCTGAGCAGCACGCCCGCGAACATCGCGAGCCACAGCGCCACGTACGACACCAGTCCGAACGCCCTCGAGGCCCACCACAGCACCGGCGCCTCCGCCCGTGCGGCGAACAGCCACGGCGACGCCAGCACTGCGCCCACCAGCGCCCACACGAGGGCGTTCGATACGATCATCGTCGTCCGGGCACTCATCGTAGATACCTCGTCATTCCCGTCGTCATTTCCCAGGTCCCGGCCCGCTGCAGCAGCAGCTCGCCCCCGCTGGCACGCACGGCCCGCATGCCGTTCGTGGCGTTGGCGACGACGGCGGTCGCCAGCGCATCGGCGGTCATCGCGTCACGTGCCAGCACGACCGCTGTCGTCACAGCCTCGTCCGAGGACCATCCGCGGTGCGGCTCCACGATGTGGTGCGCCGCGCCGCGCTCAGTGCGCCACCGCCGTCGCAGGGTGGAGGAGGTTGCGACCGCGCCATCCGTCAGGCCGATTGCGAGGCCGTCACCGACGCCGATCGCCCACTCGTCCTGCCCGCCCGCCGTCCGCATGTCGCCTCCGCCATCGACGATGCAGGGCCCTGCTTCGGCCAGCAGCTCCGCTGCCCGGTCGACGATCCAGCCCTTGGCGATCCCTCCGAGGTCGACCCGACCGTGCCCCAGCAGTAGCACGGACGGCCCCGACAGCAGGACCGTGGGGCGCTGCATGTTCGGGATCGGATCAGCGGATGCCTCGATGGCGTCCTCGATGGCGTCGAACGGCCGGTCGTAGCCCGCCGCCACCACGGCCGCGCCCGCCCGAGCGTCGAACGCGCCTCGGGTCAGCCGCCGCAGAGACTCCGCCGACGCCAGCACGCTGGCGACCACATCGTCCTCGCAGCGCCGCTCCCGGTTCAGTCGCGAGAGCGCGGAGTCCGGCCGGAAGCGGCTGAGCCGCGCCTCGTACTCGCGCACGAGCTGCTCCACGAGCGCCATCAGCCCCGCCGGCGCGCCCTCCGATCGCAGCCACCACGTCGTCCCCGTCGCGAAGAACTCATGCTTCATCGCCGTCCCCTCACGACGCGCGCGAACGCCGGACGACGTTCGCGTTCGACGACGCCGGCGCCGGCGCCAGGCCGGTGACCGTCCCCGCGTCCGTGAGCACCGTGCCCGAGCCGGAAGACGGTTGGGTCACCGCTCGCTCGGCCCCGGCGATGCCCAGCCACGAGGCCGCGAGCGTCGCCATCGAGACCGCGGCGACGGACAGCTGCACCAACAGTCGCCGCTCGGCCCGCGCCTGCGCGCCGGGCCGCTTCCGCGCATCAGTCGTCGTCGTCATGGCCGCGTCCTTCGTGCTGCACGCGGCCGTCCGCCGCCCGGTAGTACTCGTGCTCGTCTTCTTCGTCTTCTCCCTCGTCATCCTCGTAGCCTTCGCAGAAGGCCGGCGAGTTTTCCGCCGGGAGGACGGCGGGGGCTCCCGCCTGGTCGGATGAACCTTCCGAAGTGGACGGGGTCAGACCGACCGTGGATGCGGTGATGACGATCGCGGCGATCGCCGCCGCGGTCCCACCGATCGCGTATGCCAGCACTGGTCTGCGAGCCATTCGAGCACTCCCTTCAGCTCCGCTTTGCTGGATCCAATGCTCTGGCCGTGACATTGGAATTGCCTTTGACCGTTGCCGTCCCCGCCAGCCGTGCGTCACGATTGGTGCATGCATGTGCTGCTCGCCGAGGACGACCGGCGCCTCGCTCGCGTGATCGCACGCGTCCTCACCGAGGAAGGCCACGTCGTCGACGTCGCGCACGCCGGGGACGATGCGCTCGCGCTTGCCTCGGAGTGCACCTTCGATGTGCTTGTGCTGGATGTGATGATGCCCGGCCTCGATGGCTTCGCCGTCCTCGACCGCCTGCGTCGCGCCGGGGTGGCCACGCCCGTCCTGATGCTGACCGCAAAGGGCGAAGTCGAGGACCGCGTACGCGGTCTCGACCTCGGCGCCGATGACTACCTGACCAAGCCCTTTGCGCTGGAGGAGCTACTCGCTCGAGTCCGCGCGTGCGGCCGGCGGCACGCGGGCCTCCAGCCTGACGTGCTCTCCCTCGGTGAGATCGAAGTCGACCTCGGGCGCCGCGAGGTGCGCCGTGACGGCCGGGAGGTCGAGCTGGCCCCGACGGAGTGGCGGCTGCTGGAGTTTCTCGCCCGCCATCGCGGCCAGACGCTTCCTCGGGCCTCCATCCTCGCGAACGTCTGGGGCTATGAAGACGAGCCCGTCGAAAGCAACGTCGACCTCTACGTGCACTACCTCCGGCGCAAGCTCGGCGACGCTTCGCCGATCCGCACCGTCCGAGGCGTCGGCTACCGTATCGACGCCACCTGATGTACCGCCGAGCGCGGTTCCACCTGACCGCCTGGTACGCCACGGCGTTCCTTGCCGTCCTGCTCGCGCTCGGAGCCGGCACCTACTTCGGGCTTGTCTGGGCCATCGACCGCGAGGTCGACGCATCGATCCGCGCCGTCGCCGACGACTGGGCCGCGTCTGCGCCGCCGCTGCAGACGCTGCAGCCGCTTGACCTCGAGGCGCATTCCGACGGCGTCCCGAGCGAGGTGTTCCTCGTGGTCTTTCGGTCGGACGGCGCCCTCGTCGCGAACCCTCGCGGCCTGGAAGCCGAGGAGTTGATCGAGGCAGGCACCGTGGAGAGGGCGCTCGCGGGCCGTGAGACGTGGGAGACCCTCTCGCACGACCACGCTCGGTTGCGCGTGAGGGCGACCCCGCTCCGGCAGGGAGGGACAACGGTGGGCGCTGTGATCGCCGGACGCAACCTCGATGGCCGCGACCAGAGCGTGCGGACGCTCGTCGCCGTCCTCGGCGTCGTGGCCGGCACCGGTCTGCTGCTCGCCGTCGGCGCAGGCTACCTGCTCGCGGGCCGCGCCCTGGCCCCGCTGCGGCTTGCCCACGAGCGCCAGCGCGCGTTCATCGGCGATGCTTCGCACGAGCTGCGCTCCCCGGTCACCCTCATCCGTGCGCTCGCCGAACTCCTGCAGCGTGGCGACCTGCCTGCTGACCAGCGCGCCACCGCCAGCGACCTCGTCGCCGTCGCGGACGAGGCGAGCGAGCTGATTGACGACCTGCTCGCGCTCGCGCGCGTCTCGGAGGAGCCGCAGCCCGCGTCCGCGCCGCTCACGGTCGACCTCGGCCGCGCTGCTGCGCTCGCCTGCGAGCGGATGGCGCCGCTCCTCGAGGCGCACCGCACGACAGTCGAGCGCCGTCTCGCCGCCGCCCCCGCCGCTCTCGCTGCGGCCGAGGCGACGCGCCTGGCGCGAGCACTGCTTGAGAACGTCCTGACGCACACGCCGCCCGGCACGAAGGTCATCCTGACGACTGGCGTCGTGGGCCACGAGGCCCGCCTCGCCGTCGAGGACGACGGCCCCGGGGTTTCGCCCGGCGACCTCGACCGCATCTTCGACCGCTTCACTCAGCTCGACGTCGCGCGCACGCCGGGTGAGGCGGGCGGCGCGGGACTGGGCCTCGCGATCGTGCGAGGGATCGCCGAGCGACGGGGCGGGCGCGCCACCGCGAGCGCCTCGTCGCTCGGCGGGCTGCGAGTGGAGGTAACCCTGCCTCGCGCCGCTTCGGCGCCCGCTTCGCAAGGGGGCCGTGCGTGACGGCCGAGCGACCCGCCTCCGCATCTGATCCACCCGCCGAAGATCTTGCCCGCCTGCTCGCGACGAGCGACCTCGCCCGCGGCCTGACGCAAGCGGAAGCGGAGGCGCTCCTCGACCGCTGGGGCCCGAACGACCCCGCCCCTGTCGTCGGACGCAGCTGGCGTCACCTCCTGCTGCGCCAGCTGCGGAGCGCGATCATCGTCGTGCTCGTCGCCGCCATGGTCGCCTCCTTCGCGCTGCAGGAGTGGGTGAACGGGATCGCCATCGCCATCTCGATTGTCGCGTCAGCGGCGCTCGGCTTCGTCCAGGAGTTCCGTTCCGAGCAGGCCATCTCCGCCCTCCGTACCCTGACCGCGCTCCGCGCGGAAGTGGTCCGGGAAGGCAAGCGAAACGAGGTATCGGCCCTCGCCGTCGTCCCCGGTGACCTCCTGGTCGTCGATGAGGGGGACACTGTCCCCGCCGACGCCCTGGTCATCGAGAGCCATGGCTTGCTCGTCAGCGAGGCCGTGCTCACGGGCGAGGCGTTGCCCGTCGAGAAGGAGCCCCAGCCGGTCGAGGCGATTCACGGGCTGGCCGCGCCCGGCCGGCTGTCGGCAGGCACGACGGTGGTGGCCGGCTTCGGCCGGGCGCTCGTGTACGCGACCGGAGGACGCACCGCCCTCGGGACTATCTTCACGTCGCTCGGTGAGGAGCGAGAGCACGTGACGCCGCTCGAGCGGCGGCTCGAGAATCTTGGACGGCGGCTTGTCCTGCTCTTCCTCGTGCTCACCGCCGTGCTCACGGTCGTCGGTATCGCTCAGGGCCGCGACCTCCGCCTGACGATCGAGATGGCCGTCGCGCTGGCCATCGGCGCCGTCCCCGAAGGCCTCCCCGCCGTCGCGACCACGACCCTCGCCGTCGCCGTGCGCCGGCTCGCCGCGCGGCGCGTCCTCGTCCGCCGCCTGAACGCCGTCGAGACGCTCGGTTCCACGACGGTCATCGTCAGCGACAAGACCGGCACCCTGACCGAGAACCGCATGGCCGTACGCGCCGTGCTGCTCCCCTCCGGCGATCGCTGGGAGTTCCCCCGCCACCTCGATCCCGCGCACGAGGAGGACGGCAGCGCGCGCGTGCCAGCCGAGGCTTCCAGCGATGCCGCCCGCGTCCTGCTCATCGGTGCGCTGTGCGGCGAGGCGGTGGTCGAGTATGACGACGAGGACGGCTGGCGCGCCCACGGTGACCCCCTCGAAGCCGCGATCTCGTACGCCGCAGCTGCCCTGGGCTGGCACACCAACGAGCTCCACGACCATTTCCCGCGCCGCAACACGACGCCGTTCACTCCTGAGCGTCGCTACATGCGTACGGAGCATCACACCGAGGACGGCCCGCTCATCGCGGTGAAAGGTGCGCCCGCGCAGGTGTTCACCATCGCGACCGGCGACCAACGACTCCTCGAGGCGACCACCGCCCTCGGCCGCGAGGGCTACCGCGTCCTCGCGGTCGCTGCCGGCTCCGTCGATTCCGACCTCGAGGTCATCGGCGCCATCGTCCTCGAGGACCCGCTCCGCGTCGACGCTGCCGAGGCGGTCGCCGCCTCCCGCGCCGCGGGGCTGCGTCTCATGCTCGCGACGGGCGACCAGCTCACGACCGCGGCGACCATTGCCCGTGAGTCCGGGCTCCTCCGGGAGGGCGAGGCCGCTGTCGAGGCCTCGGCGCTGGACGATGCCAGCTCGGACACGGTCACGGTCGTGGCACGCGCCACGCACGACCAGAAGGTGGCGCTCCTCGCACGGCTGCAGCAGCGTGGCGAGGTCGTCGCTATGCTCGGCGACGGCGTCAACGATGCCCCCGCCCTCCGAGCCGCCGATGTCGGCGTCGCCGTCGGCCCCGGCGCGAGCGACGTCGCCGTCGAAGCTTCCGAGGTCATCCTTTCCGATGGACGGCTCGCGTCACTGGTTGACGGCATCCGCGAGGGCCGCACCACCGCACTCAACCTCCGCCGCGCGATCGTCTACCTTCTGGCGGCCAGCTTCGCGACTATCGGGGCGGTGGGCCTCGCCCTGTTCATCGACGACGAGTTGCCGCTCGGCCCCATCCAGATCCTCTGGCTGAACCTGGTCGTGCACGTCTTCCCGGCGATCGCCCTGGCCACCGGTCGAGGCCTGACGGACATCGGCAGCCCGACGCGCGTCCTCCTCGCGCCGGCGACCTGGGCTGAGATCGGGGCACGCGCCGTGGTCGTCGCGCTCGTCGCCGCCGGCCTCTTCGCATGGGCCGTCAATGAGAGCGAGGCGCTCGAGCACCAGCAGACGCTTGTGTTCATGGTCATCGCCGCGTGCCTCCTCGGACAGTCGTTCCTCATCGGCATCCCCTCGATCCGCGCGCTCCCGCGCGCCCTGGCGCGCGCCGAGTTGTGGTACGCCCTCGCCATGAGCGCGGCGTTCCTGCTCTTCGCCCTGTACGTCCCGTTCATGCGAGCCGCCCTCGAGCTGGCAGTTCCGAGCGCGCGTGACTGGGCCCTCGTCGTCGCCCTAGGTTTCGCCGCCGGGAACCTCTCGCAGTTGGCGGTCTGGGTGACGCACCGCGTCTGGCCCGAGCACCGAGAGGACGCCGCCGTTCCCGGGCACCAGTCATGACCGCGGCCTGACCTTCGACTCCACGAGTCCCGTGGTGGTCGAGCTAGGATGAGCCAATGGGATTCGCCCACCTCGTCCTCCGCAACCTCCTCCGCGCCCGCGTTCGCTCGGCGCTGACCCTGATCGGCATCAGCCTCGGCATCACGACGATCGTCGCCCTGGGTGTCATCACGGCTGGCTTCAAGAGCACCGCCGGTGCCTTCGTCCAGTCCGGCGGCGCCGACTTCATGGTGGCGCAGGAGGGCGCCGCCGATATGAGTTTCAGCACGATCCCCGAAGCTGCCATCCCTCAGATCGCGGCGGTCGAGGGCGTCGAGTCCGTACGCGGCGGTCTCTTCCATTTCACCCGCGTCGGTTCGAACCCGTTCTTCCTCGTCCTCGGCGTGCTTCCCGGCGATCTCTCCGAGGATGACCCGCCGCTGGTCGAGGGCCGCCATCTCGCTCCGGACTCGCCGGCGGAGATCGTGCTGGGGGTTCAGGCGGCCGCGGAACTCGGCGTGTCGGTCGGCGGCGAAGTGGTCATCGATGAGCGGGCGTTCGAGGTCGTCGGCATCGTCGATTCAGAGGTTCTCTGGGAGCAGTCGGGTGCCCTCGCTCCCCTTCCGACCGTGCAGGACATCACGAATCGTCGCGAGGCGGTGAGCGTCGTCCACGTCAGTGTCGTGTCCGGCGCCGATCCGGAGGCGGTCGCCCGACGCGTCGAGGAACAGGTGGCCGGTGTCGTCTCGATCGTCACGGCGGGCGACATCGGCAAGGTCGATAGCGGCTTTCAGATCCTCGATGCCGCGAATGCTGCGATCTCGGGCCTGGCGATCGTCATCGGCGGCATCGGCGTCATGAACACCATGGTCATGTCGATCTTCGAGCGCACGCGCGAGATCGGCGTTCTGCGCGCCGTCGGTTGGAGCGGCTGGCGTGTCCTGCGCATGATCCTCATCGAGGCCCTGATGCTCTGCCTCGCCGCCGCGGCCATGGGCTCCCTCGTCGGCCTGCTGGCTGTCCAGGCCGTCATGCGCGTCCCCGCGGTCCGAGGTCTCCTCGAGCCGTCGTATGAGCCGGGCGTGTTCGTGCAGGCCTTCCTCGTAGCCATCGGCGTAGCGCTGATCGGTGCGGTCTACCCGGCGATCCGCGCCACGAGGCTCACTCCCATGGAGGCGCTGCGCTATGAGTAGTGCACCGCCACCCACCGTCCACATGCGCGCGCTCGTCAAGTCGTTCGAGGGCGGGCGGCTCCGGGCTCTCGACGGCGTCGACCTCGATGTCCTGCCGGGCGAGTTCGTCGCCATCATGGGGCCGTCCGGCTGCGGCAAGTCGACGCTGCTTAACATGATCGCCGCCCTCGACCGACCCGACGAAGGTCAGCTGGTCGTCGCCGGGAACGACCTCCGGCGCCAGCGCCAGCTCGACCGTTTCCGCGCTCGCGACATCGGCCTCGTGTTCCAGCTCGACAACCTGCTGCCGGGGCTCACCGTCCGCGAGAACGTCGAGGTGCCCATGTACGGTCAGGGACGCTCCGGCCGGGAGCGGCGCGCCCGCGCGATGGAACTGCTCGCGTTCGTCGGCATCGAGGGCCGTGCGGGAAGCCGCCCGCCCCAGCTGTCCGGCGGCGAACGTCAGCGCGTCGCGATCGCGCGGGCGCTCGCGAACGGCCCTGGCATCGTCCTCGCGGACGAGCCCACCGGCCGCCTCGACTCAGCCACCAGCACCCGGGTGCTCGACCTGCTGGAGTCGCTGCGCCGCGAGCAGGGCGTGACCGTGATCGTCGTCACGCACGACCCTGCGGTCGCGTCCCGCGCCGACCGGGTCATCCGCATGCTCGATGGGCGCATTGTCGAGGACGCGTCGCGGGTGACCCCCGGTCGCCCCGCTTCGCTGGCGGCGGCGGATCCGACGGGCTAGCGGCCCCGCATCCGATCCATCTCGCGGCGGATGCGAGCCTCGGACGGCTCCCCCTGGTACACGTCCCAGCCGTGGAAGAAGTCGTTAGGACAACGTGCGAAGGTGGACGACCGGCGGGGAGCCTCGGCGGAGGTCGATGCGGTCGATGACGGACTGGATGATGGCCTTGCGTTCCGGGGTGGGGGTGGCCGGGTCCAGGAGGCGCGGGAGGCGATCGGGGAGCGATGCGACCTCGCGCTGGCGGCGGGCGGCGCCGTCGACGGCGGCGAGGAGCCGCTGACGGTCCGCGTTGAGGCGTCGCTGCTCCTCGGCGAGGAGCCGGTTCGCGGTCGCCAGCTGCTCCTCGGAGGCGATCGCGCCGGAGTCGAACAGCCGCATGTTGCGGGCGAACTTCCGGTCGACCTCATCGAGGGCCGCGCGGTTCGCCAGGAGGGCGCGGCGGTCATCGTTCGTGCGCTCCTCGATCGCGCCGGCGATGCGGTCGACGTCGGCCAGCTCCTCCTCGATGAACCGCACGACCGCCTCCTCGACGGCGTCCGCCGGGATCCAGTTCAGGTAGGCGCACTGGGCGAGGGCCTTCCGGTGGTTCACGCAGTTGTAGGCGTAGCGGGGCTCCTTCGTGCGTGGGTCGCGCACCTGGTTGCCGTTCATCGGCCCGCCGCAGTGGGCGCAACGGGCGAGGCCTGAGAGCAGCCAGCGGCTCGTCTGCGTCTTGCCGCCGTACAGCGTCGCCTTCACCGCGAGGCGCTGCTGGACCTGCTCGAAGAGATCGGGGGAGACGATGGCGGGGATCGCGCCGGGTAGCTCCACGACCTGCTCCTCGCGGCGGGCGGTCGCCTTCACCCGCCACGTCCAGACGCCGGTGTAGCGGCGGCGGGTGAGCATCTGGCGGGCCTCGGCGTCGTTCCACGGGCGGCCGTTCGGCTTCGGCGGGGCCTCGAGGCTCAAGCGGCGGGCGATGAACTTCAGGCCGCGGTTCTCCACGGCGTAGGCGTGGAACGCCCAGCGCACCCAGTAGGCGCGGGCCTCGTCCACCTCGAAGCGGATGTCCGTCTTGCGGCCCTCCGGGGTGTAGTCCCAGCGCTTCACGTAGCCGTAGGGGGTGCGCCCGAGGGCCACGCCCCGGCGGGCGGCGGCGAGGTTGCCGAACGTCACCCGGTCGCCGAGGCGCTGCGACTCCTGGCCGGCCTTCCACGCGCCGAGGGCGAGGTGGATGAACTCGCTCACGTCCTCCTCGACGGCCTCGACGCGGACGCCGGCCGCCTCGAGTTCGAGGAAGCGCAGCGTGATCTCGCGGTCGTCGCGCCCGAAGCGGTCGAGCCAGGTCACGAGGATCACGTCGAAGGCGCGGGAGCGGGCGGCGGCGAGCATGCGCTGGTACTCGGGGCGGTCGGCGCGGCGGCCCGACATTACGTCGGTGTAGTCCGCCACGGGGTCATAGCCGCGCTCGGCGCAGGCACGGGCGAAGGCGGCGCGCTGGACCTCGAAGGAGTTGCGGTCGTCGCGCGACTGCGCCTCCGAAGAGACGCGGAAGTAGGCGGCGGCTCGGGTCACGCTAGGGCGCGACGTTCCACTTGATGACGGCGACCCGTCCGCCGGACGACGATTCGTAGTTGATCGTCTTCGGCGTCTCACCCGCTGGGATCTCGAACGTCACCCATCCACGGACGCAGTCGCCGCGCAGCAGATTCGTGCTGTGCAGGGCCGGCTCTCGGACGGCGATCGAAGGTTCGTGCCGGGTGTTGTCCCCCATCTGCACTCGGAAGTCGAACGGGTTCAGTGACGCCACCTCGACGTTCGAGCAGCCCTCGACATCGAAGGCGACGTACGCCATGCCGGGATCCGGCGTGATGAACTGATTGTCCGACTGGACGTCGGGCAGGTACTCGTAGACGGTGAGCTTGTTGCCGGCGGCGGTGACCACGGTGTCGCCCACGAAAAACTCCGGTTGAGCCGTTGCGGTGGGAGAAGCCGTCGCAACCGGGCTGGTGGTGGTCGCTTCGGTGTCCGTCCCGCCAGTCGATTCCGCCCCTGCAGGAGCGTCCGCGAGCGTGCCGGTGTCTGGTTCGTCCGTGCAGGCCATGAAGGCGAGTGACGAGAACAGCACGAACGCGAGGACGACCAACTTCATGTGAACCCCCATGCCGCCGGGAGTGCGCCTCACCCCCGGGCGGATACTACGTTTGTGCGCCACGTACTTACAAGGGGCGAAGGTCGCGCGGGGAGCGCGCGGAGGAACGCCACGGCGAAGGCGCGGGCCTCCTCCTCGGCGAGGGGATCGAGGTAGCGCGCGCCCTCGTCGCCGTACTCGTAGGCGCGCTGGCCGCGGTGTCCGAGGTAGTGATGGCCGACGGCCAGGGCGAACAGCGCCTCGCGCTCGCGGCCCGAGGTCGGCGCCGCGAGGATCAGTACCGGGCGGCCGGCGTAGCGAGGCGAGGGGACGTAGATGCCGACGGTGCCCGGCGCGAGCTGCCTGCGGCGCACCACGAAGCGAGCCTCGTCAGCCGCCCTCACGGGGCCGCCGAGGTGTGCGGCCAGCGCCGCCGCGACTGTGCGCGCCTCCCTGGTCCGTGCCCGCCCCACCGCCGAACGTTGTAGCGCAGACGGAAGAGGATCGGCGAGCGGGGCGTCACTCGGAGGCGGAGATTCAGTAAGGCTCGACCGACCATTTGGGTGGCTTCGAGACTTTGTCGCTGCCGATGATCACGGGATCAGGCAGTTGGCAGGCTGCGAAGTCGTCGTGTGTGAGCCGGAGGTACTTACTGGCGGCGCGCTGAAGCTCACGCGCTGGCCGGCCACGATTGTTCATGAGCCAGACCGGGCGGCCGAGCTGGCGACTGACGTGCCGAATCGGTTCGGTAAGGTCAGAGTCGTTGGTTATGACCGCGGCCTCCTCGAAGCGCTCCTCATAGGCATCGATCAGCAGGTAGGTCGCTAGGTTGACATCGGAGCCCTTCTCCTCGGCCTTCAGGACAGGCACGCGCGTGCCCGCCCGACCACCTTGGCGCGCGGCTCGGCGCGCGTGGTCCTCAGACAGGGGAAGGGAGTGCTCGTTCACTCGGAACTGGCCGCGGTGGATGGCCAGCCGGGGAAGGCTCCCGACCGCACGGAGGTATGCCTGTTGCCGCGCGGGGGCGCGAACATCGTCGAACGCCTTCACTTCGGCGGTGAAGTATCGCACCAGGACGACCTCGGTATGGGGGAGCACGCGGTCGGCGAGCGCGCCGAGGTCGAGCCACTTATTGGGCGTGCCGCGGATGGCGTAGTACAGGTTGAAGCCGTCCACGTACAGGATCGAGCGGGGCCGCTGAGGCGTCATCGTGGTGGCCGATAATAACAGCGAAGGAGCCTTGCGGCTCCTTCGACCCAGTCGCCGAAGCGGTCTGGGGGGGTGTCGAGAGTTTCCGTCTGGCAATTTTTCTTGTCAAGAAGTTGACGGTCGCCGAACCTCACCAATCCCCATCCTCCACTACAACGCCGCTGCCCTACGGTCGCCCGAGGCCTCCTCGCCACGTCCGAGTCTTCACGAGGTGCTCGCCGTTCCCACACACGTGAACGCCGTAGCGTTCAATCCACGTGAGGGCATCGACCCCGTCCTGCAGGTCGGCCCATCCGACACCGAGTCGCTCGAAGTCTACGAGGCGCATCGGACGCCAATCAGCGGCGTCGGCCCCGCACTCTGAGCATGGTTCCGTGGGCTTCGGCATGACGTGCTCCTCCCCTACCGTCCCCGGCCCCGCCGCTGGCGCTGGTCGCCGTCTTCCTCGCCTTCGTCGTCGTCTGAGTCGCTGAGGCGGTCGGACTCGCGGCGGGCGTCCTCGATGGCGTCCGCGTTCGCGCCGATGTAGGGCGCGGGGTCCTCGGCGGCGCGGAGGCCGCGCACGCCTCGGCTCTCCGCGATCGAGGCGATGAGCGCACGGAAGTGGTACTGCTCGTCGGCGTTCAGGGTCCCCCAGCCGGGGATCATCTCCTCGATCGTCCGGGGCGCGTCGTCGATCAGGTCGTTCAGGGCAACGTTCAGGGCCCGCGCGATCCGCACCACCGAATCCATGCTCGGGCTCGAACCCTGCTCGATGGCCAGCACCGTCGGTTGCGAAAGCCCGGCCGCGCGCGCGAGGCCTCGCTGCGACAGGCCGGCCGCCTCCCGCTCTCGTTTCACGTTTTCCGCAAGCGTCGAGAACCGAAATCGAGTCACCGACAAATTTTTCTTGACAACGTCGATACGTGTGACTATCGTTCAGAACGGAAAATTTATTCGGGGCGGCTGACCCGCTCACGCGGATGAGGGTTTTTACCGGATGGGGCGAGAAAGCGCGGCGACCTTGCAAAGGTCGGTTGACAACTCGGACTTAGTCCACGAACGGCTTTCCATAAAGCCGCGAGTGAAGCAATACGAGCTCGCGGCGGAGCTGGGCGTGGGAGCGCCGGTGCTGTCTCAGTTCGAGACGGGGCTGCGGGAACGGCTGCCGGACGGGCGCGGGCGCTCGGAATACCTCGAAGCGCTGGAGCGGATCGTGGCGCGCCGAGCGGCTGACGCGGAGGCGGCCGAGTGAGCCGCGCGCGGGTGGCGCTCATCGCCGGGTCAGTGCTCCTGCTGATCGGGCTGGTGCTGGCGGCGGCGACCGCGCCGAGGTCATCGGCGGCTGTGCCCTCGGCAGCCCCGTCGGTGGCGGGCCGGGACGTGCTGCTGCTCTTCGGGTGGAACGGCAACACCGGCAACTGGAACACCGCGAAGGCGCAGTACGAAGCGTCGGGGGCCACGGTGCACGTGCTCTCGCTGCCTCGAGGCGGGAGCAGCGCGGGGGACACGGCGGTCAACGCCACCGCCGTGCAGGACTACATCGCGGCGCACGGGCTGACGGACGTGCAGCTGGACGGCCACAGCCTGGGCGGGTGGCTGGCGCTGTACGTCGTGCTGGTGCGGCGGGACCCGGCGGTGACCTCGGTGGTGCTGCGAGACACGGGGTACGGGTGTACGCGCATCCTCTGGCAGTCCATCCCGGGCGACCAGTGCGCGGGTTCCGACATGCTCGCAGCGATCGAGGCGGCGGCGCCCTCGGCGGTGCCGATCCTCAACCTCAGCAGCAAGACGGCGGCGCTGCCGCAGGTCGACTGCCTGCGCACGTACAACCTCGGACATAACGACTTCTTGACGAACGCGGCGGTGACCTCGGCGGCGATCGGGTGGCCGGCGGTGAGCCCGTGCGGGCCCGCGCCGTCGCCTACCTCGACGGCCACGCCGACCGCCACGGCAACGAGCACGCTCACCGCGACACCGACGGCCACGGCCACGCCGGGCCCGGTGTGCACGTGGTGGGACCGGTTGTGGGGGCGGTGCTGATGGCACGCCGAGTGAGTCAGTCGGGGGCGACGTCGTCTGGGGAGAGGCGACGCACACCCCGACTGCCGCTCTCGGCGGTAGTGGAGATCGGGCGGCCTTGCGGCGGTCGCGCGGTGAGCGAAAGGGGCACGAGGTGAGTGGGGTCGGGGGACCGGGGTTCCGGCGCGGTGTGGGGTCGCGGCTGCGACAGCTGCGCCTCGACGCGCGGGCGTCCCAGGAAGACGTGGGCGGGTTCGTCGGCGTGAGTCCTCGGGCGATCTGCAACTACGAGAAGGGGCGCCGCGAACCGCCGTTGTCGACGGCGCAGCGCCTCGCGGACTTCTTCGGCGTCCCGGTGGACGCGCTGCTGCCGGACGGAGGGGCCTCGTGAACGTCACGGCTGACCACGAACTGCGCCGCGACGTCGGCTACCGGCTGCGGGCCCTGAGGGCGGCGTCGGGCAAGAGCCAGGAAACCGTTGTCCAGGAGATCGGCATCACCCAGGCGGCGCTCTCGAACTACGAGACGGGCAAGCGGGAAGTGCCGCTGTCGACGCTGGTCCGGCTGGCGCGTCACTTCGACGTCTCGCTCGACACGCTCGTGTTCGGGGCCTCCTCGTGAGCGGGCGGGGGGACGGGTGCCCGAAGTGCGGCGGCCGGCTGCTGCGGGACCTCGAAATCGGTGGGGAGTACTTCGGGACGGTCGAGGTGCGGAAGTGCATCAACTGCGGCTTCGTGCCTGGTGCGCAGCGTGCGCCCTCCGAGGAGGAGAGCGGGGCCGCCCAGGACGGCCGGTACCGGGAGCGGCATCCGCGCCCGCTGATCCGCCCGTGGGGGCCCAAGGAGATCGCGGCGTGGGAGCGCGAGCAGCGAGCGCCGGCGGAGGCGCAGACGAGGTGATTCGGGCAGACGGCGCCGTGGTGGATGCGGAGGGCCGCGTGTACGCCCGGGTGGCGAACCCGGAGCACGTGCCGGCCGCTCGAGTCCGCATCCACACGGCGCACTGCCGGTGCCGGGGCGACCTCGAAGCGTGCGCATCGCGCCGCCAGGGGGTCGAGGGGATCGGAGAGGGAGAGGCGGCATGACGCTGGAGCGAGTCGTCTTCGTGGCGGTGGTGGTCGGCGCGCCGGTGGGGTGGGCCGTGCTGGGGATCGGCGTGGCGATGTGGGCGCGCGAGCTCGCCTCGGACGTGCGGGACCTGATGGGGATCGGGCGATGACGAAGCGCACGGCGAGCCGGGCGCGGGGGAAGCGACGGGCGATCGCGGCCTTGGAGGCTGCGGGAGTGGTGCGCCGGCTGGGAGGCGGACGCGCTACTCCCGTGTCGCCGAGGCAGGGCGAGTCCGAGGCGGCGCCCGGAGGGGTGGGCGGCGGCAAGAGGCGCGCCGCCGTCCGCCCTCGAGGGACACGACAGCAGTCGACCGCCCCTGCCGAACGGGGCGCGGTGGATGCGGCGGCCGGGCCGGATGCACACGTGGCCCCTCCCACGGAAGGAACACGGGCCGCGCCGGCGACCGGCCGCCAGGCAACGCGGAAGCCGCGGGACCCGCGGCTGGGGATCTACTCGGGGATCGGGGCGCTGTTCAACCGGGCGCTGCAGGCGCACGGGCTGGACTCGGCGGCGGTGCGCCGCATCGCGGGGCTGGCGCCGCACGAGCCGAACGAAGCGCTGCTCGACCTCCCGGACGGCCTCGATGGCGTCTGGCGGTCGGTGGAGGCGCACGTGATCGGGGAAGGGATGCGAAGTGGCTGACGACATCGCCGCGGTCACGATCGAGACGCCGACCGGATCGGCCACGCTGAGCCCGGACGAGCTGCACGCGCTTGCGCGCGGCGGCGACGAGGAGGAGAGCGACGCGATGCGCGGCGCCCGCCGCCTCGTCGAAGAGCTGGTCGATGTCGCTGGCGGCCCGCCGTCCGCACCGCGCCGCCAGGTCGAGTTCAAGATGACGGCCGAAGACTTCCGGGCCATGATCGGGCGCTGCCTGCTGTTCGCCTCGACGAGAGACGAGTGGGCTGGTGTCCGCGTCGAAGTCGCGCCCTACTGGGCGAAGGCGTCCGCGCTCGACGGGTACACGCTGGCCGTCCAGAAGATGCGCTGTCAGGCGGAAGCCGAGGGCGTCTTCGCGCTCTCCACCTATGACGCACAGCGGATGCTCAAGATGCTGCCGCGCCCGAGGAAGGACGAGCAGCTCGGCGACGTCGTGATCGACTTCGTCACCGGGGAGGGTCAGAGCCCGGTCAACCTGCGGTACGAGGGTGACGACGACCGCCTGGTCGTCTACGGCTGCCACGGCCTGGACGTCGCCTCGTTCCCGGACTTCCGCAAGCTGCTCGCGTATGACCGCACGGCGCCGGCTTCCGAGCCGCGCTTCGCCGTGTCGCCGCAGTTCCTCGCGCAGGTCGCGAAGGCCGAGCTGCTCGCGAAGGACCAGATCCCGTTCGCGGTGCGGTGGTACCTGCGGCCGGCGAAGAGCGCCGGCGAGAACCCGCTGGTGGTCGCCTACTTCGCGGTGAACGAGGGACATGACGAGTTCGCGGCCGTCCTCACGCCGGTCGGCGTGCAGTGGGACGGAAAAGACAGCCTCGCCGCGATCGTCGACCGCCTGGGCGCACCAGGGGCGGAGTCCGACCGCCTGCGCCCGCAGCAGCACAGCCTGGAGGTCGACTAGATGGTCGGGGGGATCGGGCCGGTGGGCGGCGGGTCGCCTCGTCGGGAGTCCGAGGGGCACCCGTGGACGCAGGAGCGGGCGGTGCCGTCGGTGCCGCCGTGGCTGGTCGAGGGCGGTCCGTACCTGCTGCGCTATCGCGCGGTGCTCGGCCACTCCTCGGACGGCGAGCGGACGTTGCACGTCGCCATCGAGTACCGGCGCAGCACCGAGCACGAGTTCACGCGCGTCGGCCTCGCCGTCTGCGGGGCGGACTACCACGCGGTCCCAGGCAGTGTCTCGTTCGAGGCGGGGCCGTGGCACGAGGTGTGCCAGGAGATCGCGAGGAGGGAGCGGGGCGTATGAGCCTCATCGACGACATCCGAGGCGCGACGGTCATCTTCACGCGTGACCAGGTGCCCGAGGAACTGGCGGCGGCAGCGGGCGAGCTGGTGGAGGCGAAGTACCTCAACAGCTCTTTCGGCCCTTCGGTGGTGCTCGTGCAGCTGGAGAGCGGCGCGTCCTACCTCATCCCGCCGGACGTGCACTGCGCGCTGCTGCACGGCGCGAGGGCGGCGGTCGCGTGATGGCCAGCAAGCGAGCGCAGCGGCGCCACGAGTGCACGAGGAAGAAGCCGTACGCGACGGAGGCCGAGGCGCACGGGGCGCTGAGGGGTGCTGAGCGCGCGGGGCGAGTCGGCGTCGCGACGCTGCACGTCTACCGCTGCCGCAACGGCGGCGCCCACTTCCACGTCGGTCACCTGCCGGCGGGCAAGTACGAGCCGACCCCGAACCAGTACAAGGCGCTGCTGCGCGGCCGCGTGCGGCTCAAGGGGGTGGCGGCGTGAGCGGCGCAGTGGAGGCAACGGTCATCGGCGGTGTCGCCTCGGCGCCCGGCCTCATCGAGCAGATCGACACGGCGCGCGAGCGGATCGAGCGGCTGTACCAGCACCTGGTCGCCACGCGCGAACGGAACGCCGTCCTGGGCGACGAGAACCGGGCGTTGAAGCTGACCGTCGAGCGGCTGCAGGGCGCGTTGCGCCGGGCCGCCGAGGACTGCGACCGCATGGCGGAGGAACACGCGGCGGACCTGCGCACGCGAGCGGCGGCGCTGCGTCATGAGGCTGACCGGCCGTGGGAGCAGCTGCTGTGAGCGGCGAGCGCCACCAGACGGGAATCCAGTGGACGCACGTCCCTGGCTATCGAGGGGCGACGTGGAACCCGACGACGGGCTGCACGCGCGTCTCGGCGGGGTGCGACCACTGCTACGCCTTCGAGTTGCACGACCAGCGCTTCGCGACGCAGCGGAAGGCTGCCGTCGAGTTCGCGGTCGGCACCGGCGGTCACTTCACCGGGGCGGCTCGCGACATCCGCCTTATGCGCGAGAACGGGGCGCGCCTGCCATTTCCAGCGCAGTACGACGTCCCGTTCTCGACGGTGCAGGTGCTCGATGAGAAGCGGCTGACGGAGCCGCTGCGGCGGCGCATCCCGACGGCGTACTTCGTCGATTCGATGGCCGACCTCTTCCACGAGGAGGTGCCGGACGAGTTCCTCGACCGCGTGTTCGCGGTGATGGCGCTGCGCCCTCAGCACCTCTTCATGGTGCTGACCAAGCGACCGTCGCGGATGCACGACTACCTGACGCGCAGAGACCGTGACGAGGCGATCGGCTGGGCGGCGGATACGCTGTACGAGGAGCACGGCGGCGACTACTCGCGCGTGAACCTGCTGCTCCACTTCGGCATCCACGGAGGGCCACGGGGGTGGCCGCTCCCGAACGTCTGGCTGGGCGTGAGCGTCGAGGACCAGGCCGCCGCCGACGAGCGCATCCCGTGGCTCCTCGACACGCCGACCGCCGTGCGCTTCCTGAGCTGCGAGCCGCTGCTGGGCGCGGTCGACCTGATGAGCATTCCTTACCTCATCAGTGGCTACACCGAGCCGCCGTACGACGACCGCATCGACTGGGTGATCGCGGGCGGGGAGAGCGGGCAGCACGCGCGGCTGATGGACCTCGCGTGGGCGCGGTCGCTGCGCGACCAGTGCGCGGCTGCGGGCGTGCCGTTCTTCATGAAGCAGCTCGGCTCGCGGCCAACGAGCACCGGGTGGGACGGTGCCGCATCGACGCTCTGGCCACCAGACGACTTCGGTCTTGAAGGGCCGTGGCGCCGCGAAGGTGAGTCCTACTTCCGCAAGCTCCGCAACAGCCACGGCGCTGACCCTGAGGAGTGGCCCGAGGACCTGCGCGTCCGGCAGTGGCCGGAGGTGGCCTCGTGAGCAAGCGGCGGCACATCGCGAGGCCGGGGGAGCCGGGGAAGTCCCTGTGCGGGATCGCGCCGCCGGTGCCGTCGAAGAAGCGGTTGTGCGGGACATGCGCGCGCCTCGAAGCGGGGCCGCGCGTGCTCGCGATTGACGACGTGGTGGACGCGCGCGAGCGCTTCGGACGCGGCGGGACGGGGTTCGGGCACGGCGTCGTGTGGACGCCCGAGCGGATCGAGGACGCGCTGCGGGCCTATGTGAAGCGCACCGCCGGCATGCTGCCGAGCGGGTCGGACGAGTACAGCGCCGTGAAGAAGGGCGACCCCTCGCTGCCCGTGGCGGTGACGGTCGTCGAGCGGTACGGCGCCATCTCGCGCGCCTGGCTGGCCGTGGGCGCCCCGAAGTCGCGGGTGAAGTTCCTCGGCGACGCCTGGACGGAGGAGGAGGTCGAATACCTCCTCGAGCACGCCGGCAACCAGACGCTCAAGCAGATCGAGACGCGGCTGCACCGTTCCCGGGCGGCCTGCAGGCGCAAGCTGTACGACCTCGGCCTCCGCGCGCGGGACGCGCAGGGCTTCATGTCCGCGCAGCAGGTGGCCGTCGAGTACGGGTGCGGCGTCAAGCGCGTGCTGACGCTCATCCGCAACGGCGAGCTGAAGGCGCACCACCCGGCGGGCAAGACCAACATCTGGGCGGTCGACCCGTCCGACGCGAAGGCGGTGGCGCACCTGCTGCGCGCGCCGAAGCGCACACACCGCCCTGAGAACGGCTACCGCACCGACTTCGGAGACTACCGGGCGCACTACGGCATCCGCCGCACGGTCCTCGTGCCACTCGACGAGCGGAGGGCCTCGTGAAGCCGGAGGTGGTGTACAGCCGCGCCGGGTTCCGCCCGGTGGGGAAGTGCGACTGGTGTGGTGAGGAGGAGCGCGCGCTGTGCTCGGTCTTCCTGCCGGAGCCGGTGTGGATCTGCGTCCGCAGCTGCAATGCGCGGCTGCAGCGAGGAGAGCTCGGGCCGCAGGGGTTCCGGGGGGCGCCGTTCACGGGCGACCGGCCACGGAAGGTAGCGGCATCGTGACGGCGCAACCGCTCACCATGCCTGCGCTGCGGTACCACGGGGGCAAGTGGGTGCTCGCGCCGTGGATCATCGAGCACCTTCCGGCGGGGCATCAGTGTTACGTCGAGCCGTTCGGTGGCGCCGCCTCAGTGCTGCTGCGCAAACGGCCGTCGCCGATCGAGGTGTACAACGACCTCGATGGCGAGGTGGTGAACTTCTTCCGCGTGCTGCGGGACCGCACCGACGAGCTGGTGCGGGCGGTCGCGCTCACGCCGTACTCGCGGCAGGAGCAGCAGGAGGCGTACCAGGTCGAGGGGATCGACGACCTCGAACGCGCGCGCCGCTTCTTCGTCCTCGCCTGGCAGTCGCGCGGCGCGAACCGCGGCAACTGGCGCACCGGCTGGCGGTACATGCGGACGCTCACGCTGCGCGGACAGACGCCGGTCGACGACTGGCGTGACGCCGAGCGCCTCTTCGAGGTCGCGGCGCGCTGGCGCGAGGTCTGCGTCGAGCATGACGACGCCGTGGCGGTCATTGAGCGGTACGACGCGCCGGGGACGCTGTTCTACTGCGACCCGCCGTACGTCCGCTCCTCGAGATCCATGCGCTGGCGCGAGAACGCCTACCGGCACGAGATGACGGACGAAGACCACCGTCGCCTGGCTGAGGCGCTGCGACCCGCCGTGGGCATGGTCGTCATCAGCGGCTACCGCAGCGCGCTCTACGACGAGCTGTACGCGGGCTGGACCCGCGTTGAGCGGACGACCAACACCGACGGCAAGGCGGGGCGTCCCGGCCGCGCGGTGGAGTGCCTCTGGCTGAACGCCGCGGCCTCGGACGCGGGCCACCAGCGCTCCATGTTCCACGGTGAGGAGGTGGCCAGCCTGGGCGGCTAGGCGGCGGGGGCTGCTGACGGCTGCGGGCGATGAACGAACAGAGCGAGGCCAGTCTGCGGGTAGTGGGAGGCGACAGCGCCTCGGCGGCGCCGGATGGCGTGCCGGGGCCGCTGCGCCTGCTCGCGCTGCTCGAGGAACTGTGCGGCCCTCGTGAGTTCTGGACGGGGACAAAGGTCGACCTCGCGGACCGCCTGCGGGCCAACGAGAAGACCTGCCGGCAGTGGTTCGCGGTGGTGGAGGCAGCGGGCGCGGTGGCGTGGGTGAAGGCCGGCGGCGGCAAGCCAGGGACGGTGTACATGCTGCGCCGGGGTGCGGAGGGGATCGAGGCGGTGCGCGCGGCTGCGATGCGCGGGATTTGGGCTTCGGCGTCGCCCGGTCAACAGGACGCGTCGCCCGGTCAATCACCCGGTAGATCGCCCGGTCAACATAACGCAGATTCAGGGGCGTCGCCCGGTCTGTCTGACCTTCGCCCGGTCAGTCGCCCGGTAGGTGAGCCCTATACAGGATCATCATCGTCATCGTCGCCATCATCCGGTCACCCGGTAGACGGACCGCCTACCGGTAACAACCCGGATCCAGAACGGCTCCCCCTCGCAGCGAGGCTCTACGCGATCGGTGTCCAGCCGACCGAGGAACTCATCAGAGAGCTGCTGCTGGCGGGGCCTGACATCGCCGACCTCGCGATCCGGGTCACGTGGGAGAAGGGCGGCCGCACGCCGCTCTACGTCCAGAAGACCGTCCGCAGCCTCCGCAACGTCTTCGAGGTGTCCCGGAGGGTGCCGGCTGCCGAGTCCATCTACGGCCCGCGACCGGTGCAGTCCGAAGACGAACCCGCTGACGAGCTCGATGAGCCTGTCGCACCGGCGTTTGTCGCGTACGCCCACCCGGTGCAGGCCGAACCCGAGCACGAACACGTAGTCGAGCGCTCCGAGGCAGAGCTGGAGGCCTCGTACCTCGCCCGCTTCCGGCGTCTCGGGATGGAGGCGTAGCGATGCGCATCGTCGTGTGGGTGTCCTGGCGAGACGAGGCGGGCGAGGTGCACTCGGCGTGCGTCTCCGGAGTCGCGAACGGCGACGTCCTCGAGGCGTCCGAGCCTGCGGTCACCTCGTGCGGGCAGGCCGTGGCGCCGGTGTCCGAGCTGGGCGGCGAGCGCCCGACGTGCCCGGTATGCCTCGAAGGCTACGAAGAGCGCCTCGGCCTCGCCAAGGTCGCGGTGTTCGGGGCGGAGGGCTGAGCGATGGGAGCGCAGTGGCCGTTCGCCGACCGCGTCGAGCGCGCATGGGAGCACGAGGGCGTCTGGCATGCCGTGGTGCTGGTGAACCTGCGCCCAGCAGGCCGCGCGGGGTTGTCTGGTTCGGGCGACTGCGACTTCACCGTCTGCGGCATCCCGACCGGCAACGAGGGCCTCGCGGTGCACCACGAGGTGACATGCACCGACTGCCTGTTCGGCGGCCTCGACGTGGTGCTGCGTGAGTTCAGTGAAGCGCCGCGCGAGCTCGTCAAGCCGTGGCCGGTGCCGGCATGACCGAGATCCGCACCCAGGGCGACCTCGACCGCGCGCACGCCTCGCTGGTGGCGCTGCAGGACTTCGGGGTGCGGCTATACCGCGGGGCCTGCCGTCCGCCGTGCGGGGTGCGTCGTCGAGGGTGGCCGGAGCGCGTCGAAGACGCCGAACTGCGCGTCTGGGCGCCGCACGCGGCCTCGCTGTTCGAGTCGCTCATCGGCGTCGACATGCACATCGAAGTCCCGGACGGCCTCGCCTTCGACGGCGCGCCGATCGGCATCTCCGACGACGGGCGGATGGTCGCCTTCTCGGTTGTCGAGGGGACTCGTACCTGCACGGCGGTCAACTGCGGCCACCCGGAACGCGAGCACTACGTCGCGCCGGACAGCTTCGACGGCTTCCGGTGGTGGTGCCGGCAGTGCAAGGCCGATCTGGACGGCCTCGCGCAGATCACGGCGCAGCACGAACCCGAGTGCGCGCCGGCGGAGAGGGGGGAGCCCCTGTGAACCTGATGGTGCGGGCGATGGCCGTGATCGGCTTCCTGCTCTTGTACGAGGACCTGCTGGACGGCGAGGTCTCGCGCAACGTCCAGATCGCGCTCTTCGTCTTCCTCGCCTTCGGGCTGTGGGACGTGCTGCGCCCGAGGACGCGTCGATGAGCGCCGAGCAGGGCGCGGCCGTCCTCGAGGGTGAAGTCCTCGAAGGCGAAGTCGTCGACGTGCCGGCCGCCGAGGTCATGGCATGCGAGCACTTCGTCAGCAAGGCGCGGGTCGACCGCGCGTGGAAGCGGCGTCGGGAACGGCCTCGGAAGGAAGACGCGGAGTCGGGCATGTGCGGCTGCTGCGAGATGCCGTGCCGCCCGAACGCCGAACTCTGCCTCGTCTGCTCGCGCGACCCCTACGGCACGTATGAGCCGCGCTGGCCGTACGGGGAGCAGGCGCAGTGAGCGGCAAGCAGCCGGCGGTCCCGGACTGCCCGCACGGGGTGTCGAACGCCTCGGCGAGTGGCGCGTGGGACGCGGAATACGAAATCGAGCAGCAGACCGGCCAGCGGCAGCCCTCGCGGGAGTGCTCGTGCTGCCTGGGGCCGTGCGGCCCCTCGGAGTGGCGCTGCCGGACCTGCCAGGTGGAGGTGGAGACGCATGCGTAATCGGATGTTGGAGGAGCTGCGCAGAGAAGTCCCGCCTCTGGCGAAGTTCGTCGTCGCGGTGCTCATTCTCGCAGTGATTCTCAGCGCCGCAGGCGTGGTGGGAGGCCGGGAGTCGTCGTCGAGTGGGGAGCCGGCCATCGCCACCCCCACCTCGACGACGGCGCCCGCCCGCACACCACGGCCCCCCGCGGTGGGCGGCGGCAGCGTCGAGGCGACTCCGTTCGAGGAGGTCGAGGTTCACCTCGGCGTCCGGCCAACTCCTCGAGCGGAGGCCTCGACGGTCGCCACGCAGGCGCTCACGGCCACGGTGACGGTCGTCACCACGGTCGACGCGGCCCCCGCGACGCCGATGGTGACTATCGCGCCGCGATCGGAAGTCGGCGGCAACGAAGCGCAGGCGCTCGCGGCGATCGAGGCGCACTTTCCGGCCTCGGAGCAGGCCACGGCGTACCGGGTCGCCTCGTGCGAGACCGGCGGCACCTTCGACCCGACGAAGGTGGGGAAGGCGGGCGAGCAGGGCATCTTCCAGGTCATGGCGGTGTACCACGGCCCGGTGCCGGGCGACATCGACGGGCAAGCCCGCCAGGCGGCGGGCATCGTCGCGGCGCACGGCTGGTTGCCGTGGTCGTGCTACTGAGCGAGGAGGGGGCGACGTTGAAGCCAGAATTCATCCCGGCCGAGGAACTGCAGCACGTCCAACCGTATGAGCTGCTCCTGATCGGTGCGAACCAGCCGGAGTACGAGCCGCTCCCGGCGGTCATGTTCCCCGGCCCCGAGGGAAGGATGGTCACTCGCTGGCGCCCGTCTCTCGACGAGCGCCGGGCGATCATGGATGGCGCCTGTGTCGAACTCGCCGTGATGACGTTCAACGAACCGCTGCAGCCGGTTCTACTCGGCGTCCAAGGGGTCCGATACGACTGTGGGCACGCGCCAGCGCATGCCGTCTTCCCTGATGGAGCCCCCGCCTGATGACCGGGCCCGCGCAGCCCGCGGTGGGCGTGAGCGCCCTGTTCGCCTCGAAAGGGGTGGGGGCGAAGCACGGCCCGACGTGGGCGGCGCTGGAGGCCACGCTGGGCGGGGACTACGCGCGCGGGGAGCTGCTGAGGCGGGTCGCGCCTCCGGGCGACTGGGCGGGCATGACCGGGCACGGCGTCACCGTCCTCGGCCTCCTGCTCGACGGCCAGCGGTGGGAGCGGGGCGCGCTGGCCAAAGCCGCGCGGCTGAACGACCGGGCCGCCCGCGCGGCCGTCGAAGAGCTGCGGCACCTCGGCTTCCCGGTGGTCAGCCGGTCCGTGGCGGGTGGAGGCGGCTACCGCCTCACCTCGGACGCGGACGAACTGGAGCACTGGCTGCAGCGTGAAGTCACGCCTCGGGCCATGCGCCAGCACGAAATCGAGGGCCGGATGCGGGCAGCGGTGCGGCGGCTGCGGGCCAGCGCCTCGGAAGGCGCGCGTCAGCCGGCGCAGCTGCGGTTGTGGGAGGTGGCATAGGTGGGCGTCCGCCTCGAGTTCAGCCCGGAGCAGGCCGAGGATGACCTCGCGGTGCAGCTTGCCGCCTCGGACCGCGTGCGGTTCGCCTTCGTGCGGCAGCACCAGTACGTGCCGGGGCGGCGCTTCAAGGCCGACTTCGCCTTCCCGGAGCTGCGCCTGCTCATCGAAGTGCAGGGCGGCGTCTACACCGGGCAGGCGCATGGGAGCGTGAGCGGCGTGCTGCGGGACAACGAGCGCTTGAACCTCGCCACGCTGCACGGGTGGTCGGTGCTGCGCTTCACGCCGGACGACGTCGCGAGCGGGGCGGCGCTGACGGCGATCGAGGACTACCTGGAGGCGGTGGAGGAGCGAGCGTCCTTCGATGTGGGGGCCGGCGCCGCCGAAATAACTGTGGCGGGGATGCAGGCGCTGTACGAGATCATCGACCGCCCGCCCCGCGGCCGTCTCGATGCACCGGTGCACCCATCCGTTATCGAGGGGGGAGCGTGATGGCGCGTCCCTCGAAGCCATGCCGTGAGGTGACGTGCTGGCGTACGCGGCCGTGCCCGGTGCACGGCGAGCCAAAGCCGTGGGCGACGAAGACGGCGCATCGAGGCATCTCCGGCTACGAGTGGGAGCGCCGCCGTCAGGCCGTCATCGAGCGCGACGGCGGGCTGTGCCAGCTGCGCCTCGAAGGCTGCACTGAGATCGCGACGACGGCTGACCACATCGTGCCGATGGCCCTCGGCGGCACGGAAGACCTCGGCAACCTGCGCGCCTCGTGCGGCGCATGCAACGAGCGTCGGCGGGCTGAGCAGTCGCGGGCGTCGAGGGGGGAGGGTGGTCGAAATTTCAGGCGGCTGGGGGCCGCGGACCCGCTGTGCTACCCATCTCCGAACGCGTACGGGTTTTCCGGGGATTTTGAGGGCGCCTGATGGGGACCAGGGGCCCGATGCCGAAGCGCCAGATCGAGCGGCGCCGCCGGAACCACTCCGGCGACGTCGACACGGTCGAGGCTATCGGGGAGGTCCGTCCGCCGCCTGCCTCGAGGGATTGGCACCCGATCGCGGTGCGGTGGTTCCGGTCGCTCAAGGAGTCCGCGTTCGCGGTGTACTACGAGCCCTCGGACTGGGCGGCGGCCTATCTCCTCGCGGAGGTGATGTCGAGGGGCCTCGGGGGGAAGCCGGTGAAGGGGAAGGCGGCGCCCTCGAGGAAAGTGTCGGCGGAGCTGTTCGCGGCTATCTGGAAGGCGATGGGCGACTTGCTCACGACTGAGTCCTCGAGGCGGCGCGTGCGGATCGAGATCGAGCGGGTCAGTGGGGCGCCGACGCCTCCGCCGAACCTCGCGGACTACCGCTCGAAGCTCGGTGACGTCGAAGCGGATCCGGAGGAAGGCGCGTGACGACCGCTGCTCCGCCCGCCCCACCAGCGCCGCAGTCGCCGGTCGCGGTCGGGCCGACGTGGCGCCGGAACGAGGCGGGGCGGTTCGTGCTGCCTCGACGGACGCTGGCGTGGCAGCAGATCCCTTGGGTCGAAAAGTACCTCGAGCAGCCGGACGGCCCGGACGCCGGCGAACCGTTCCGCCTCACCCAGGAGCAGATGCGCTTCCTCGCCTGGTGGTACGCCGTCGACGCCCGGGGCCGGTTCGTGTACCGGGCGGGGATGCTGCGGCGGATGAAGGGGTGGGGGAAAGACCCGTTCGCCGTCGTCATCTGCGCCCTCGAAGCGCTGGGGCCATGCCGGTTCGGGGGGTGGGATGCGAAGGGCGAGCCGATCGCCGTCCCGCACTACGCGGCGAACGTCCAGATCGCCGCCGTGAGCCTCGACCAGGTGAAGCGAAACACCATGAGCCTCTTCCCGCTGATGCTCTCGCAGGAGGCGATCGCTGAGTTCGGGATCGACCTGGGGAAAGAGATCATCTACGCCAACGGGGGCCGCAACCGGATCGAGCTGCTGACCACCTCGGCGCGATCGGCGGAGGGGCCGCGTCCGACGTTCATCCTGAAGAACGAAACCCAGCACTGGATCGCCTCGAACGGCGGACACGACATGTCCGCCGTCTGCGCCCGGAACGCCGCGAAGGCGCGGGACGGCGCCACCCGCACGCTCGCCATCTCCAACGCCCACGCGCCGGGCGAGCTCTCGGACGCCGAGCTGGACTACGAAGGCTTCATGAAGGGCGACGCAGGGTTCCTGTACGACAGCCTCGAGGCCACGAACGCGGTGATCGAAGCGCTGAACATCCTGAAGCTCGCGAGCGACGTCGAAGAGGCAGAGGCCGAGCGGCTGCGCGCGCAGCTGCACGCCGAGCTGGCGGCCTGCAGAGGCGACTCTGTATGGCTCGACGTCGACGGGATCCTCGAAGTCTGCCTCGCGCCACGGACCCCGGTGAACGAAGCGCTGCGGTTCTACTTCAACCGGCTGGCGGCGGCGGAGGACCGCGCATTCCGGCGCGAACGGTGGGACGAGCTCGTCGTGAACGTCGAACCGGAGGCAGACGGACCACGAGACCGTCGATACCGCGCCGAGCCGGGCGCCGCCGTCACGCTGGGCTTCGACGGGTCTGTCAATGACGACTGGACGGCGCTGATCGTCACCGAGATTGCGACCGGTATTCAGTGGCCGGCGGGCATCTGGATCCCGGTGCAGGACGACCGGGGCGAGTGGAGCATCGACGTCAACGAAGTCGATGCGACGGTCGCTGATCTCTTCGAGACGTACGAAGTCTGGCGCATGCTCGCCGACCCCTTCTACTGGATGGAGCACCTGTCGAAGTGGGCGGGGAAGTACAACCGGCCGGGCCACGAAGTGGTCATCAGCTTCTCGACCACCAACCTCAAAGCGACCGCGCTCGCGATCCTCGACTACCGCAACGCGATCGAGGCGGGGGAGGTGCGGCACGACGGCGACGAGCGCATGGCGGCGGCGATCGGGAACAGCTTCAAGCGGATGCGGACGTTCCGGGACGACAAGGGGGAGCAGATGTTCACCATCGAGAAGGAGCGCCCCGGGAGCCCGCTCAAGATCGACCCGGCGATGGCCGGCGCGCTCTCGTGGCGCGCGCGGCGTGACGCGATCGCGGCGGGGGTGCTGGAAGACGGCGGGCCAGTGGAGGTGTTCTGGGTCTGATGATCGATGCCGAGGACCGCGAACTGATCCTGGTGTGGGGCCTGCGTGCGGCGGCGGTGGCGCTGGCGGTCGTGGGCGGCGCGGGGACGCTGGGGCTGGCCTGGCGTGTGTTCGAGCTGGTGCGGGGGTAGAATACGCTCATGGGAGTGCTCACTCGAGCATTTCGGCCCCAGGCGCTGGCCGGCGCGATGCCGGGCGGGTCGACGAGCGTGCTCGACCTCTTCCGAGGCGGGACGAAGGCGACATACCAGCAGACGGCGCGGGCGTACTCGGGGAACGAGATCGTCTCCTCGGGGCTCGACCTCCTTTCGAAGTCGGCGGGCGAGCCGCAGATCATCGGGCGGCGCTGGCGGCGCAACCGGGCGCAGATTCGCGCGGAGATGCGTCGGCTGAACGCCTTCGGCATCAAGAACCGAGCGGGCGCGCGGGTCGCGGACGCCTTCATGGTGCGCAACGGCTTCTGGGAAGAGGTCGACGGTCACCCGCTGGTGAGGCTCCTGAACCAGCCGAACCCGTACCGGTCTCGCGCCCAGTTCTGGTCAGAGGCATGCCTCGACCGGTACCTCGCGGGGAACGTCTACATCCTGAAGGCTCGGTACACGGACGGCCCACTCGACGGGGCCGTGGGCGAGCTGTGGCGTCTGCGCCCTGACCGCGTCGACCCGGTGCCGGGCGACATGGAGGCGGGCGAGCCGTTCATCAAGGGCTACGAATACCGGATCGACGTGCGCACCGTGCGGACGATTCCCGTCGAAGACATCATCCACATCCGCGCGAACGACCCGCTGGACCCATATCGGGGCCTCTCGCCGGTGGCGTCGATCCTCGAGCGGGTCAACATCGACAGCTACATGCGGACCTTCCTCGCCACCTTCTACGCGCGCGGTGGGGCGGGCGTGGGCGCCGTCATGAACGTGAAGGGCAAACTCAGCCAGGAACTGAAGGACGACATCCGCACGCGGTTCCGGCGCATGTTCAGCGGCGGCCAGTACGACATCCTGGTCGCAAACGCCGAAGAGATGACCTATACGCCGCTTGGCCTCGACCGGGGGCTGCGGGACGCGCTGCCGAAGGAGATCGACGCGGTCAGCGAGGCGCGGATCGCGATGAAGCTCGGCATTCCGGGGTCGATCCTCGGGCTGCTGATCGGGTACGAAAGCTCGAGCTACGCGAACAAGCGTCAGGACTGGCAGGTGTTCTGGGACATCACGATGACGCCGCTGCTGAGCGACTTCGACGACGTCCTCAACCTCGCGCTGACGCCCGAGTTCGGGGGGATCGACGAGGTCGCCTTCGACCTGAGCGACATCCGGGCGCTGCAGGAAGACTCCGAGGCGATGAAGGAGAGCGCGCGCAAGGACTGGCAGGTCGGCCTGGCCGGCTTCCACGAGTCGCGCACCGCGATCGGGCTACCGCCGGACCCGGACGGGGATGAGCTGTTCGCGCGCCCTCGGGCTTCGGACTACGTCACGACCGCGCGCCTGGCGGAAGAGCAGCGCCCGCCTTCGTCCACCGACCCGAGCACGGCCTTCGCGCTCCTCGATGCGGACAGCCGTGGGCGGCCGCGCATCGAAGACGACCCGAGCGCGCGGGCCATCTACGAAGAAGCCGTCGAGCTTCGTGGCCGCTATCCGCACCTCGCCTGGGCGCAGATCGCCGCCCGCGTGGCGGTCTCGGAACGGACGCTGCGGGAGTACCGCCGCCGGTTCTCCGAATCTGAGGACGACGCCGACTAGCGAATCTCGCCGGTAATCCTGCCGGTTCCTGCCGAATCTCGCCGGTGTCGCGCGCGAGAGTCGGCGTATGGCTCAGATCGTCAACCGCGACCCCACGACCGAACGGAAGGCGCGCGCACAGCTTGTCTGGCGCGTCCGCAATGCGGGCGGTGGTCAGGCCGAGATCGACCTCTTTGACCAGATCGGCGAGGACTGGTGGGGCGACGGCACGAGCGCGAAGTCGTTCACCCAGGAGCTGCGCGACCTCGGGGCCGTCTCCGAGATCCGCCTGAACATCAACAGCCCCGGCGGCGTCATCGACGACGCGCTGGCGATGTACGACGCCCTGCGGACCCACCCGGCCCACGTGACAGCGCACATCATCACCGCGTACTCGGCCGCGACCATCGTCGCGATGGCGGCCGACACCCGCGAGATCACGACCAACGGCAAGTTCATGATCCACGACGCGATGGCGTTCGTAGACGTCTTCGGCTACCTCAACGCCGCCGAAATCTCGGAGATCGAGGGGCTGCTCACCGCGCTGAAGGGCGCGATCGACAAAGAGTCCGACAACATCGCTTCGATCTACGCCGAGCGGGCCGGCGGCAGCGTCGCAGACTGGCGCGACCGAATGCTGCAGAACGGGAAGCTCGGCACGACGTACCACGGCCAGGAGGCCGTCGACATCGGCCTCGCGCATTCCGTCGCGTCCGCTGGAGCGGCGAACGAGCGCCGCGCTCCCATCGTCGCGATTGCCGCACCCGAGCCGACCGAGCCCCAAGAGGCGCCGCCGGCGGGCATCGACATCCCGATTGAACTGATCCCTCCGCTGGCGAACGGGTACCGTCCGCCGCTTCCCGATGACTTCACGCGACTAGTTGCGGCGAACCTGCCCGCGCACAAGGAGGCCTGACCATGCCGCCCGTAGCTGAGGAACTGCAGCTCCCGACGGACCTCGACACCGCGACGCGGATGCTCAACGACCCCGCCGAGGTGAACCGCTGGCTGCGCGCCGGGCAGTTCGCAAACCTGCAGGCCAGGTTCAACGAACTCGAACGGCCGCCCCTGGCGAACCAGATCGCCGACATCCTCGACGCGCGTGAGGCCGCGAACGGCACCGTCGCGCAGGCCACGCGAGCCGCGATGGACGACTGGTTCAAGGAGCACGGCCTCGCGGGAAGCCGCATCGCCCGGCCGGGGATGCCGGTCGATGGGCCGCAGACGCCGCCGCGCAACAGGTTCGCGGGGCAAATCGAAGCGATCGGCTTCACGAACCTCGGCGACTTCGCCCGGTCGATCTGGCACAAGAACGAGACCGACGACCGGCGGCAGGAAATGCAGCGGGTCATGAACGCGGCGTTCTCCAGCGGCGAGGCCGCCGCCGGCGGGTTCCTCATCCCGGAGTCGCTCTTCGAAGAGATCCACGCCCTGCAGGCGGCCGCCTCCATCTTCCGCCAGTACGCGACGGTCATCGACATGACCTCGCCGAAAATGCTCTTCCCGTACCTGGACTCCAACACGAACTCGGCGACCAGCTTCGGTGGGTGGACGGTCACTCGCGTCGAAGAGGGTGGGACCATCACGCCGAGCCGTCCGAACTTCGGGCGAGTGAAGCTCGAGGTGACGAAGCAGGTCGCCGGGGCCGAAGTGCCGAACGAGATGTTCTCGGACGTGGCGTCGCTCGATGGCTACATCCGGACGACGCTTCCGCAGGCGATGGCGTTCGCGGAAGACTACGACTTCTTCAACGGCGGCGGCGCCGGTGCGCCGCTCGGCGTGCTGAACGAGGCCAACGGCGCGCTCATCACCGTCGCCGCGGAGTCGGGGCAGCCGGCCTCGACGGTCGTGCTCCAGAACATCCTCAACATGTACTCGCGGATGCTGCCGCGGTCGAAGGGCCGGGCCGTCTGGTTCGTGAACCCGACGGTCATGAAGGAGCTCTGGCAGCTCTCGATCGCCGTCGGCACCGGTGGCGCGCCCGTCATGCTGATGGACGCGCGCGGCGACGGCCCGACCACGCTGCTCGGGCGGCCGGTGGTCGAGACCGAGATGCTGCCCGCGCTCGGCAGCGCCGGCCAGATCCTCTACGCGGACCTGAGCCACTACCTCATCGGTGACCGGCCGGGTGGCCAGCTCGAAAGCTCGCCGCACGCGCAGTTCATGAACGACCTGACCGAGATGAAGCTGACCGCCCGCAACGACGGTCGGCCCTGGGTGCAGGGCGTGGTCACGCCGGTGAACGGCGACACGCTCTCGCCGTTCGTCCAGCTGGGCGCGGTCGCGTAACAAACGCCAGCCCCGGCGGGCCGGGGCCATTCAGCCCGGGGCAATCAACCCCCTCGGGAGGAGGCAGACATGACCACCAAGGCGCTCGGTCTCGGCCGGGACTTCGACATCGGCATCGGCGCGATCGTCCAGAACTTCAACGGTTCGGGCATCACCGGCAAGAACATCTCGCTGCAGAACTGTGAGGGCGTCGGCGTCCTCGTGGTGAAAATGGCGAACGGCACGACCGACGACATCGCGATCGACCTGCAGGAGGTGAACGGGTACGGGGGCACGCCGCGCGACCTCGACATCATCACCGAGTACTGGATGAAGAGTGAGACGGCGCTCGACAACGACGAAGCCTGGACGAAGACGACCCAGGCCGCCGCGTCCGAGATCACCGCGATCGCCGGGACCGCCGAGAAGGAGCTGATGCTCTACTTCGAAGTCCGGGCGGAGCAGCTCTCGGACGGCTACACGCACATCGCCGTCAACGTCCCCGACCTCGGCAACACCGACACCGAGTACGGGACGGTCATCTTCATCCCCTTCGGGCTGAAGGTGCAGCGCGCGCCCGAGAACCTCCCGAGCCTCCTGCGGCCCGGCGTGGCGAACGCGTAACCAGCGATGAAGAACGCGATCGACACGGTCGAGCGCCTGCTCTGCGAGCGGTACAACGTGCGGTCGCTCGATGGCCTCGGGGCGCTTCCCGGGGCCATCGCTGCGGCGCGCGGGGGCGACCTCGGGCCGCTGCGTGCCGCGCTCGAGGGGCGCGACCTGTACCAGTGGCGTCGCGGCATCGAAGCGGCCCTGGCGGAGGCCGAGGGCGAGATCGAAGCCGAGCCCGCGCCCGAGCCGAAATCCAAGCCGAAACGAGCGCCTCGCGGCAAGAGCGACACGCCCGCCGAGCCGGAGTCCGAAGGCGACCAGCCGCCGGGCGCCGACGCGGAGGAAGCAGGGCAAGCGACCGAAGCGGATGAGGCATCGCAGGACGGTGAAGAGCCGGCCGGCGACGGAGGCGCAGCCCAACAGCCCGACGAACCAACGGGCGCGTAAGCGCCGCAGTCCAGAAGGCCGGCTCACTCCCGGCTCGAAGCCCAGAGAAAGGCAGGAGTGAACGATGGGTGGCGGCAAGGCAGTCGAATCCCGCTGGACGGCGGGAAACCTCAAGTTCTACGACAAGAGCGGCAACGTCATCGCGACGTTCGACGGCGCGAACCAGCGTCTGTACATCGCCGAGCGCCGTTCGGTGGTCATCCCGCTGTCGGCGTTCCGCGAGCTGTCCTCGGATGACATCCCGGCCGTCGCGATCGCCTCGGGCGGGTCCGGCATCATGGGTAAGGACGCCACGCCGAACTTCGAGGCCGTGAACGGGGCCACGGACCGGGCGCAGCAGCTGCAGTGGGCGGCGTCGAACGTCGACAAGATCTCGGCATCGCTGATGCTGCCGGTCGACTGCGACGGGACGCGGGCCCTGGGCGTCGAGCTCATCGCCGGCAAGACCGGCACGATGGACACCGTCGCGCTCAACGTCTCCGCCTGGTTCGACCGGGGCGACACCGAAGTCACGGGCACGAGTGCGAACCTCGCGAACGGCACGGGGGCGGCGCTCGCCGAAGTGGAGCTCGCCGCCGCGGACGTCCCGGACACTCCCGGCCAGATGACGCTCGTCCTCTACCCGGGCACCCACGGCAACGACACCGTCGAGCTGTACGGCGTGCGCGTCAACTACTGGTCGAAGGCGGCGGCGTAATGCCGGTGCTCGAGGCGGGAGCCTCGGGGATCGTGCGCGGGAACGCCGTCGAGTGGGACGGCGCCTGCTGGCGGCTGCCCAGCGGCGAAGACGCGCACGGGACCGCGCTGCGGTGCCCGCAGTGCGGTGTGTGGCACCTGCCGGACGACCCGGACGCCTGCCTCAGGACGATCGAGGGAGTCGCCGGTGCGTGCTGCGGGCACGGCGTGCACCTCGGCTACGTCAACTGGGACGGCATCGGCGTCGGGCCTGAGTGGCAGGCGCAGGCGTTCGTGGGGGTGCCGAAATGACGGTCGAGCTTCTGGGCGCCGTAAGCCACTACGTCGGCCTCGCGGCCGACGAGAAGCCGACGACGGGCGTGCGGATAGGATCGACGTTCTTCGAGACAGACACCAGTGCGCACTACGTGTACAGCGCGGCGGGCTGGACGCTCCGGCCAGGAGCGGGGGGTCAGTACAACCTCACGAAGCCGACGCTCACGGATGGTGACCACGGCGATCTGCAACTGACAAATAGGGGAGCGCTGCTCGTCGGCTTCTTGGACGTCAACGGGAATACGATCGGGCAGTACTTCGACTCGACGGCTGCAGATGGCGTTTCCAATGGCTCCGGCATCGGATACGTGGGTGCCCGGCAGTTCCTGTTCAACGGATCCGGATGGGATCGGCTGCGGGGGAACGCGGCGGCCACGGGACTCGCCAGTGCGGCGCGCACGGCGAGCACGGCGACCTCGGACCAGACCAACTACAACGGCCGTGGCGCCCAGATCATCCTCGACGTTACGGCGACCCCAAACAACGCCGAGACGCTGCAGGTCACGGTCGAACTCAAAGACCCGGTTTCCGGCAAGTACGTTCAGGTCGCCGCGTTCACGGCGCTCACCGCGTCTGTGCTCGGAGCGACGCCGACGACCGAAACATACGTCTACACGCTGTACCCCGGCGCAGCGGAAACCATCGCTACCGCGAAGCACGAGCTTCAGGCCTTGCCGATCGGACGGACGTGGCGCGTTAACATCCTGCACTCCGCGAGCGGATCGTGGACCTACAGCGTTGGGGTGGTGAACCTCCAATGAGCGGGGACTTCGGGGGGCTGCGGGGGATCGTCGAGGAGGCGCGGACGCTCGACGAAGAGAACGCGAATCGCCCGCTGGTCGACTGCCCGATCTGCGGCACGCCGCTGGACCGGCGAGATCGTGACGGCCTCGCGAACTGCCCGATGGGGCACTTCACCACATCGGCGCCGACGCAGGGTGGTTAAGCAATGGCGATCGGAGACGCATACGCCACCGCCGCCGAGTACCTTGCCGTCACCGACCGGGTGGACGCGAGCGAGAACACAATCATCGAGCGCGACCTCAAAGCGGTCTCGCGCCTCATCGACTCAGAGCTAGGCAGGCCGTCCGGGTTCAACAAAGACGCCACGGCGACGGTGCGCATCTACGACCCCTGGTCGTCGCTGGGGGCGTTCTCGCGCCTCTACATCGAAGACCTCGTGGAGCTGGGCGGGTCCGGCGGCATCACCATCGACACCGGGCGCGACAACACCTTCGCCACGACGCTGGTGGCGGCGGACTACGAGCTGCTGCCCCGCAACGCCGCGGTAGGCCCGGAGGTGCGGCCGTACGACACCATCGAGCTCACCAGCTGGGGATCGCGCCGTGTCTTCGTGCCCGGCCAGCGGGTCAAAGTCACCGGGATCCACGGCTGGCCTGCCGTACCGTCGGCGATCGTCACCGCGACCATCGAGCTCACGAGGATCGTCCGCCTCGAGTCGCCGCGGTCGACGACGCGGGTCAACGAACTGCAGCAGGTGATCAGCACGAGCCGGGTGGCGCAGGGAATCATCGACAAGCTGCTCGAGCGCTACCGCCACAAGCTGGTGACGCTATGACCGAGCGCGAAGTCCAGGTCAAAGGGCTCGACGCACTCGTCCAGAAGACGCAGTGGGACGTGCTCGCGCAGCCTGAGTTCGACGGCGCGCTCGAGTCGTTCGGGAAGCGCATGGAGCGCCAGGGCAAAGGCCTGGGCGCGAAGCGCAACTCGATTCGCCGGGAGACACAGTCGCTCGGCGCGCGGGCGGAGTCCACGCTGCGCTACCCCAGGACGACGGGGCGGGCGTGGCAGCGGAAGCAGGAAGCCGCGCTGAAGAGCATGGCGCCGCGCGTCCTCAACAAGATGGTCAAGCGCATCGAGGAGCGATGGGCCGCTGAGAACCCGGCGAGCGTGGGGCCCGGTAGCTACGGGGACGTCGAATGAACATCTTCGACGTGCACGACTACCTCGCGGAGACGTTCCTGCCGGGGATCGAGATCACCGACCCCGTCGCGGCGGAGATCGAGCGGGCCTACCCGACGGTGCCCGACCTCAACCGGGCGCTGACCGACCTGCCGTGCGCCATGCTGCCGACCCACGAACTGCAGTCCGTGCAGTTCCGATCGGCGTTCATCGAGAAGCAGTACGCCGTCAACCTGCAGCTCTTCGTCAAGCGGGTCGACGTGGAGCAGGGGTTGAGCGCGCGGATCGCCTCGGCGTTCGAGGACGCCATCATCCTCGCCTGCTCGGGCGCGATGCGCCTGGGCGGGAACGCGAGCGTCATTCGTGGCGTCCGCGGGGAGCGCGAGACGCTGGTGCGCCTCGAGTGGGCGGGCGAAGCGTTCGTCGGGCTCGACATGTGGATCGACGTCACGCTGAAAGAGACCAGGGCGCACAGCGCATAGGAGGCCGACATGCCGTGGAAGCTGACCAGCTGGGGCCGGACGCGGATGCCGCTCATCGGCGTCCCCTGGCGAGACCTGAGCGACGCCGAGTTCGCGGCGGCAGAGGAGCGCCACCCCGAGATCCGCGAACGCGGGTACTTCGAAGCGGAGCCCGCGGAAGAAGCCGGTCGACCGGCCGCGCGCAGGGCGCGGGGCGGCGTGGTGACGGCCACAGCGAGCGATGGTCCAGCGCCGGAGCCGGCGCCGGACGCAGCCCCCGAAGTGACCGACGACAGCGAGGAGGCCGTCGATGACTGAGAACACCCTGGACGGGCTGCGCGTACAGCAGTGGGGCGTCGAAGGCGTGCGCGCAGCCGGCGTGCTCACCGTCGCCGTCCAGCCGACCGCCGGCGACAGCTTCGTGATCGGCGACGAGACGTACACCTTCGTGTCCTCGGGCGCGAACGAGCAGGGCGAGATCAACGTCGGCGCCGACCTCGCGGCGGCGAAGGTCAACATCGTCGCCGCCATCAACGGCACCGACGGGTGGAACGCCGCGAACCCGAAGGCGAGCGCCGCGACGTTCTCGTCCGACAACTGCACGATCACCGCCCGGATCCCCGGGCCGGCGGGCAACGCGATCGTCTTCACCGAGAACTTCACGTCCGGGTCGAACGTCATGAACGGCAGCGGCGTCCTCGGCGGCACGACCACGGGAGCGTTCGCGCGGGGGACGGCGGTGGCCGCCACCTCCAAGATCGCGATCGAGAGCATCACGTGGGGTGACGACGACGAGAGCATCTACCGCCCGCAGTTCAAGACCGGGCTGCTCATCCGCAACCGCGGAGCCGCGATGGCCGTGCAGCACGGGACCAGGTTCAGCTTCAGCGACCAGCCGGTGGTGTGGGAACAGCTCATGCACTGGCTCACGATGGTGATCGAAGGCGAGCCGGACGTCGTGTGGGACGACGGCGACAGCGTGTACCGCTGGACCTTCGTGCGGGACCCGGCCTCGAACCCCAAGCCGCTGTCGTGGACGCTGCAGCGGCGCTTCTCGACGGGCCTCGGTTCGGTCGAGGGCACGGACAAGATCGACCAGCGGGCCGCGTACGCCCTCATGAGCGAACTGGAGCTCGCCTGGGCGCAGAACGAGCACATGCGGATGTCAGGGTCGGGCTTCGCCCGCAAGTTCGCCACCTCGGCGATCACGAGCGCGCTGAGCCTGCCGACGGCGCAGCTGGGCGTCTCCGCGCTGAGCACCGTCTACATGGACGACACCTGGGCGACCGTGGGCGACACGCTGCTCGCGGAGCAGGTCGTCGGGTGGCGCTGGCGCATCGGCACCGGCGCCATGCCGCTGCACACGGCGGAAGGCCGGACGGACCTCGACTTCACGAAGCACCAGTACGACGCGATGGAAGTGCAGCTGGGGCTCACGATCACGCTGCTGCTCGACCCCGCGACGTACGCCGCAGAGAGCGTGCACGCGGCCGCTGGCGACCTGCGGGCGGTGCGCCTGAACGTGGCGGGCAGCGGCGGCCGCCTGCTGCAGCTGGACGGCCTCTTCCAGCACACCAAGCCCTCGCTGTTCAAGATCGGGGAGCAGGACGGCCAGGACATCGTCGAGATCGAGCTGGAGGAAAGCACCGACCAGACCAACTTCCTGCAGGCCGTGATCGACCACCCCACGGTCTACTCGCTGGCGTAGGGGCGGTGCTCGACTTCCACGTCGTGCGCTGCCCCGCGTGCGCCGAGCGCGGCGAACGCCCCGTCGTGATGGAGATCGCGACGGGGCTCGCGCGTGGCAAGTGCCCGGCCTGCAAGCGCCGGGTGTGGGCGCACTGCGACGGCCGTGAAGTGCGCGTCGGGATGGTGGACGTCCCGCTGCCGAGACTGGCGCCGGCATGATAGGATCACCTGCGTAGACACGTTGCATGTACTGATCCGCCCGAGCCGAGGGTCTTGAACCGAGGGCCAGCGCGAATCGCCGAAAGGTGGTTCCCGTTGGCCTTCGTCACGAAACAAGACAAGCGCATCGAGCACCCGACCGAGCCGGGGACGTGGGCGGTGATCCGCGTCCCGCTCTCCGCCGGCGACTACGCCGCCGCGCAGGGCGAAACCGCGGCCGCGAAGTCCCTGGACCTCATGCCCCGCGTCATCCAGTCGTGGAGCTACGCCGAGCCGATCACGCCCGAGCAGTGCGCGCTCCTCGACGGTGCGACGTTCGCCTGGCTGGACGCGGAGATCGCCAAGGCCTCGCCGGTGCGGACCGAGGCCGAAAAAAAAGACTCGGGCTCGCCCTACTCGCCCACTTCGGAGCCGGGCGGGGAGCCTTCCCCGCCGAACTCGGGTACCTGAACGAAATGCGCTGGCTCCGCGAGCACGGCGTGATCGGGAACTACGACGACTACGTCGGGCTCCCGGTCCTGGTGATCGAGGACGCGCGCCAGGTGATGGCGGCGGAGTGGCAGCACGAGGCCGCCGAGGCCGTGCGTAACCGCGAACAGCGACGGAGGGCCGAGCGTGGCCAGCGTCGCTGAACTCATCCTCAGCGTAGTCGGGAAGGACGAGGCCTCCGCCGTCCTGAACGGCATCGGTGAAGCCGGCACCGGCCTCGGCACGAAGGTCACGGCCGGCGCCGGGGTGGCCGTCGCCGCAGCCGCGGGCGTGGGCGTGGCTTTCCTCGGCATCTCGAACGACATGCACAAGGCGAACAACGAGTTCCAGGTGCAGCTCGGCGCGACGGGGGCGCAGGCCGACCGCCTCGGCGAGGTCGCCAAGCGCGTCTACCTCGACAACTTCGCCGGGTCCATCGAAGAGGCGGCAGGGGTCATCGCGACCTCGTTCAAAGTGATCGGCGACGTCGGTGACGAAGAACTGCAGTCGATCACCGAGAACGCGCTGCGGCTGCAGGACTCCTTCGGCATCGACACGGCGGAGTCCATCGATGCCGCGAAGACGCTGATGGAGAACTTCGGGCTGAGCTCGGAGGAGGCGTTCGACTTCGTCACTACCGGGCTCCAGGAGGGCCTTAACCGAAGCGGGGACTTCCTCGACACGATCGGCGAGTACTCGACGCAGTTCGAGAACGGAGGCGCCTCGGCGAACCAGTTCTTCTCGCTCATGAAGACAGGCCTGCAGGGCGGGATGCTCGGCACCGACAAAGCCGCCGACGCCTTCAAAGAGTTCAGAGTGCGCATCCAGGACGGGTCGAAGGCAACGGCCACCGCCCTGGACCAGCTCGGAATCGACTTCGTTGACTTCACCGACAAGCTCTCGACGGGAGAGCTCACGGCTGCAGACGCTTTCGACATCGTCACTTCGAAGCTGCGCGAGCAGACCGACGAGACGATCAAGATGCAAGCCGGCGTGGGGCTCCTAGGGACACAGTTCGAGGACCTTGGCCAGAGCGGGATAGACGCCATCGACTTGTGGAGCACTTCGACGTCTGAGCTGGCTGGTTCGACGGCGAGCCTCGATGAGAAGTACGACACGCTCGGGTCGAGGATCGAGGGCCTGAAGCGCAAGGCCGAAGTGGGCCTGCTGCCGATGGCCGAGCACCTGCAGACCGTGTTGCCGGTCGCAGGGCAGCTGGGGATGGCGTTCAGCGGCCTGATGCCGGTCATCGGCGCGGTGGGCCCTGCGTTCACGCTCATGTCCGGGGTCGCCGTCAAGGCGCTCATGGCGATGGGGACGGCGATGCTCACGCCGCCGCTCGGCTTCGTGGTCGCGCTGGTGGCGGCCGGAGTAGCGATATACGTCTTCCGTGACGAGATCAAGGCTGGGCTCGGGGCCGCGGCGGACTTCGTCACGGGCATCGCGCCGAAGATCGGCGGGGCGATCACGGGCGCCCTCGGAGACGTGCTCGAGTTCGGAGCTGATCACTGGCCGGAGATAGCCACCTTACTGTCGGGACCGTTCATGCCGTTGGTCGCCGTGGCGACGGACGCCTTCGGGGTGCGGACCGCGCTCACGGACGGGCTCGGCGACGTGCTCGAGTTCGGAGCGGACCACTGGCCGGAGATCGCCACGCTGATCTCGGGCCCGTTCATGCCGCTGGTCGCCGTGGCGACGGACGCCTTCGGTGTGCGTACAGCGCTCAAGAACGCCTTCGGAGGGATGGTCGGGACCGCGGGCGAAAAGATGGGTGAGTTCTTCAACATCGTCGCCGGCGGTGGCGAGCGCGCCAAAGACGCGTTCATCGGCTCGATCGGGGCGATGGTGGGGTGGGTTCGCGACGCCTTCAACGACCTGATCGGGGGCATCAACTGGGTAATCGGACAGATCAACAGCGCGCTCGAGTTCAGCGTCTCGATCCCGGGCGTCGACATGCCAGACCCAATTCCGAACATCCCAGGCGTCAGCTTCAGCTTCGACGCCAAAGACATCGGCAGCATCCCGTACCTCGCCGAGGGCGGCATCGTCCGGGCCCGGCCCGGGGGCACGCTGGTCAACGTCGGTGAGGGTGGAAGAGACGAAGCCGTCATCCCGCTCGACGGGCGATTCAGGGGCGGCGGCGGGAACAACTACCACTTCTACCGGCCCGTGCAGATCGTGCTGCCGAACGCGCGGAGCGCCGACGACATCATGCGCGAACTCGATCGGGTGCTGCCGTGGTAATCCAACTGGTCTCGTTCGACGGCTTCGACCTCGACAACGACGACTTCACGGCGGGGTTCCCGTACGAGGGCCAGGCGTTCGACCGGCACGCCACCCCGATCACGCTCCCCACGATCGGGGGGTTCGCCCGGAGCGAGGGCTTCGAGCACGAGCCGGCCGAGTTCCAGGTCGAGACGCTCATCCTCGGTGACATCGTCGCCGGGAAAAACACCCTGCTCGCGGCGTTCCGCGTCGGGCGATCGGGCGCGCTCGTCATCGACGAAGACGGCGTGGAGAAGCAGCGCACCTGCCGGGTGATCGACGCCTTCCCGCTTGCCGGATCCTCGCCGCGGTTCATGGCCGTCCTCGAGGCGGCCGACCCGCGCTGGCGGGCGACCGAGGAGACCGAGGTCGTAGAGACCGTGACGGCGGACGGGCAGACGTGGGATGTCGAGAACGACGGGAACGCCACGGTCGACGACGCCGTGATCGTGTTCCAGCCGCAGCAGCAGAAGGCGGCCTCGGACGCGCAGCTCTACCGCCGCTTCGCGAACATCGCGAACCGGGTGGGGGAGCCGTACCCGGACCCGATCGAGATCACCAACGGAGGCATCAACCACGCGTCGCTCGTCTCCGGTGGCAAGTCGAAGACGGCCGGGGAAGACCTGCGGGTGCTGCGCAACGGCATCGAGATTCCGAGGTACCTCGGGGAGCACGCCGATAACGAGGCCAACTCCGCGGCGACCAAGGTGTGGGTCACGCCGGGGTACGGTGCGACCGCCTCGGCGGAGCTGCGGGACGCCATCACCAACATCGCGCCGGCGGACGGGGGCGACCTCGTCGTCAAGCGGGGCGGGACCCGCGGGTGGCCGGCCTCGGGAGCGCTCGTCATCGAAGACACCGACGAAGTGATCCGCTACGACGGCCTCGCCGACCCGGACGTCGACGGGTACGACGGGTTCAAGAGCATCACGAGGGGGCAGTGGGGGACGTCGGCGGCGAGCGCCTCCGCCGGCGACGTCGTCTACCGCGTCCAGCACAAGGTCGAGCTGCTGTACGGCCACACGGGCGCGACCGCGCCGGAGTCGCGGCCCGAGCTGAAGCCCATGTTCGACCTCACCTCGAACACGCTCGACAACGAGCGGTGGGAGTGGCTGAAACTCTACGACGACGTCTACCCCTCGAGGGCGGGGCAGTGGTCGCGGGTGCAGCAGGCGCGGGACAGCCAGGCGGGGTACATGTTCTTGCCGACGGGGCAGCCCACGGGGGCCACCTGGCGGTACAACTACGGGCCCGCCGAGCCGGACGAGCTGCCGTACAACGTCATCACGCGGCGCTTCCCGTCGGGGACCTCGGGGGGCGCGGGGCAGGTCGGCTTCGACTACGACATCGACGCCACGCTGCAGCTGCGCGTGATCGGCACGGACGCCGAGGGCGTCGAAGTGCAGGCGGACATCATCCACGGCGAAGACGCGGACACCTACGCCTCGACGCTCACGAACGTGCTGCGGGCGGTCTCGCTCTACGCGCGGTCGCAGGTCGTGCTCTCCACGCCGGACTTCGCTGACCGTGTGCTGTCCAACCTCGACGGGCCGGAGAGCCAGGTCGCGGCGGTCAATACGGCGGACGACGCGAGCATCTACGTTGCCAACGAACTCGATGAGCCAGTCGACGTGCGCGGGGTGATGGCCCTGCTGTACTTCAGTGGGACCCCGCGTGCCGACGTCACACTCGCCGTCGCAGCAGACGACGGCGATGGGGCGATAACAACTAACTACCTCGGTCTCGTCGGCCTCAACACGGAGATCGCAACGAGTGCGAATTCCGCGGTGTGGGTTGGTGGGGTCTTGGAAGACCTGCTCGGCAATGGGTCGTGGGACACGGTGCTGCCGGCGCTGATCATGCCGGGCGCCGCCGTGCATGTGTACGTCGGCACCGCGTCGGTGAGCCATGCTGCCTTGTTCTGGCACTACCAGTACGCCGTGCAAGCGGGCGGCGCGTGGCCGTGGTACGCCTACCGGCTGCTGGGGGACGGGGCGATCCACCCCGACGCGCGGGCGGAGCTGGGGGAGACGGCCGGTGTCACGGCGGTGGGCGTCGACCTCGACGCCGACGGGGTGCCGTACTTCAGCCTCGGCGCCGAGGCGAGCGTCTACCAGGCCGACCACGTGCTGAAGAACAACACGACCGGCCAGGAGCTGCGCTTCAACCTCTACATCGGCACGAGCGACGAGATCGAGATCGACTGCGGGCGGCGGTCGGTGCGGAACCTCACGACGGGGGAAACGGGGCTGATCTACGGCGTCACGCTGGACCCGACGCAGGCCGGGTTCTTCGCGCTGGCGCCGGGGACCAACGAGTTGCAGCTGGACGACGCCGGCGTGGTGGAGGTCGACTTCACGGTCACCTTCCGGGCGGCGTGGGAGTAGGGAGGATCGGGGATGGTACAGCACGAGGCGGCGGCGCATCTCACGCTGCGGAAGAGCGGGCTGCTGATCCCGCACCTGCACGACGCGTTCGCGGAACTGGTCGGCGGCCGGCCGGCGGCGGGACGGTGGGGCGACGACTGGAAGCCGCTCGTGCTCGACCCGCCGAGGAGCAAGCGGCAGGAGCTCGCGCGAGCGGTCGCGCCTCGGGTGGCGAGGGTCGTCGGGCCCATCGTCGGGTTCATGGGGCTGCGGGCGACCGAGGCGTGGAAGCTCGAACTGTTCGAGGAGCTGCTGCGGGGCAAGTACTTCCTCGTGGGCGGGTCGGCGGCGGGCGACTACCTCGAGCAGGAGGTAATGGAGCACGTCTTCAAGAACACGGCGATCTTCTCGACGCCGGCGTCCGTCGACGTGCACCTGTACACCTCGTCGACCTCGGACGCGAACTCCACGGGGACGGAAGTCTCGGGCGGGTCGTACGCGGCGGAGAACGTCGCGGCGGCGGGGTGGGACGCGCCGGGGAGCACGGGCGGCGCCACGGCCAACTCGGCGGACACCGACTTCGGCACCGCCTCGGCGAACTGGGGCACGGTCTCGCACGTCTCGATCGAGATGCCGAGCGCGGCCAACCGGCTGTTCCACGGTGCGCTGAGCGCCTCGAAGACCGTCAACAACGGCGACTCGTTCAAGTTCCCGACGGGCGACCTGGACGTCTCGTTCGGCTAGTCGAGGGCCAGGGGGAAGGGGAGACAGCAGCATGACCGAGGCAGCGGAGATCATCGAACGGTACACGGAGGCGGTCGACAGCGGGCGGGTGTTCAAGCGCCCGAACGGCCAGCCGCAGTTCAGGATCGCGCCCACGCTCGGCGGGTACTTCATGGAGGAATCGGTCGGCGGGCGTTTCTGGACGAAGCGAGCCTGGCGGCTCACCGGCGACAACATCAACGCCGACGACATTCCCGACGGGATCTGGGGCGACCGGCACGACATGGCGCGGCAGCAGGCCGAGGCCATCGAGGCGATCGAGGCGGCGGGGCTGTCGAAGGACGCGCCCCTGGCGGACCTCGACGAGTCCGAGGAGCCGTCCGTGCTGCGAGCGGCGCGCACGCTGCGCGGGCTGCGGTGGCTGCTCGTGTGGCCCGAGGACGTCGTCGCGGCGCACATCAGCGCCTACGCCTCGCAGTGGGGCGAGGCGGCGGCCACGGCGCGCGCGGGGCAGCCTCGCGAGGGCGCCGCGGCGTAGGTAGGGACGCTCCGGGATGACGTCGCCGTCGCTGGTCTCGATCACCAACACGCCGTTCACGACGTCGGCGGCGTCGTACGTCCTGGACACGCCAGCGGTGGACGCGGGCGACCGCCTGATCGCCGTGCTGGTGGTCTATGCGGACCGGACGGCGGGCTCGGCGCCTGCGAACTGGACGAACATCCTCGCCGACACCCGCTTCCACGTTTACGAACGCATCTACAGTACGTCGGCGAGTGCGTCCACAGTCACTCTGACGCACACGGGAAGTAACACCGTCGCGCTCGGCCGGGTGATCCGCATCAGCGGCAGCCACGCCACGGATGCCTCCACGATCACGGCTTCGGGATCGGTGGCGAGCGGGACCAACGCCAACCCGGATCCGCCGGACCTGAACCCGGCCGTCTCGAAAGACTGGCTGTGGCTCGCGATCGCCGAATGGTCACACTTCTTTGGTTCCGACCGCGCACGGACGGCCGTCCCGACCAACTACACGGCGACGACGGACTTCGACATTCAGCCTGGGTCGGGAGAACTGGAAGCCTCGATCGCGTACCGGGCACTGACGGCCTCCTCCGAGAACCCGGGCACGTTCACGCTCGATGGGAGCGCGCAAAGCTGGCGCGCGATCACGATCGCCGTGCCGCCCGGAGGTGTCGCGCACTCCGGCGCTGCTTCGCTGGCGGCTGTGGCAGCGGTGACGGCCGCCGGGCGCCGGGGCGCGCTGGGAGTGGCTTCGATGGCCGCCACCGCCTCAGTGACGGCAGCCGGTCGGCGGGGAGCGCTGGCGAGCGCATCGCTGGCCGGCGTCGGGAGCATGACGGCGGCGGGCAGCGTCGGCCTTCGAGGGGCGACGTCACTCGCGGCCGTTGCCCTGGTCACCGCCACGCCGGACAACGCCAAGCTCGGCGCCGCCTCGCTCGCGGCGACGGCAGCCGTCACCGCCTCGGCGATGCTCACGTTGCAGGGCGCGGCGGCGATCGCCGCGGCGGCGGCGCTTACGGCAGCGGCCTCGGCCGGCCGGGGTGGCGTGGCCTCCCTGTCCGCGACCGGGTCGGTCACCGCCGCGGGATCGGTGGGCCTCGAGGGGGCGGCCTCGCTCTCCGGGATCGCCGTCCTCACGGCTAGCGGCAGCATCGTCGTCTTCTTCGACATCGGCCTCAACGCGCGGCCGCGGCTGTACATCCACGACGGGGAGACGCTGCGCCGGCTCGTCGAGCTGACCGAGGTCAGCAGCATCAACCGCGACTTCGCCCTGCGCGAGAAAGTGCGCCACGCCGAGTTCGACATCGCCTGGTCGCACCCGGACGGGGCGCTCACCGACGACGAGCGGGGGCATGTCCTCGTCATCGACAGCCCCGAGTACCCATCGCCGTGGGTCGGGCGCATCGTCGAGCGGCGGGCGAACCACCCCGGCCGCTTCTGGACCGTGCAGGCCGAATCGTACGAAGCCATCCTCGGCGAGCGCGTGCTGGACACCGAGTTCGCCACCAGCCGGGGCCGTGCCTCGACGGTCGCGCGGCAGATCCTCGCGCGGGTGAACGGCATCAACGACACGGGCATCGAGATGGGCGACGGCGCCGACACCATCGTCCCGCCGCTCGCGCTGGCCAACATCCTCGGCATCGAAGCGCTCGAGCGGCTCGCCGAGAACGCCGGCATGGAGTGGTGGCTGAGCTATCGGTACGACGCCGGCGCCGTGCGCGTCCTGCTCAACGTCGGGCGCGAGCGGGGCAACTCCTTCTACGACCGCGTCGTGCTCCGGCAGCCGGGGAACTTCGAGATCGCCGACTCGCGCAGCAGCAACCGCAACCGCGTCTACGCCACCACCGTCGTCGGCGGCCAGGCCTCGCCCTCGACGACCTTCGCCGAGCGCGAGCGGTCGGTCGCCGTGCGCGACTCGCAGTTCGCGCGCGGGGACTCCTCGGTGGGCGTGCACATCGTCGAAGGCGACCGCCTCACCCGGCACGGCCACGTGATCGGGGGCGAGAGCGGCTACCGCGCGCCCACGCAGCGCCGTGAGCGGCTGCTTGTACTCGAAGAGCTGAAGGCGCAGGGCACCACGCGGGAAGTCGCTGAGGCGCGGCTGACGCGCGCACGGCCGCCGCGGTCGCTGGTGGGGCGGGCCTATCCGGACGTCGAAGGGACGCTCGCCTCCACGTGGAAGTACCTCGAACCGGGGAACGTGCTGCACCTCGTCTCGGACGACGCCTTCGGGGTCGGGTACGACGGCCCTGCCGTGATCGCGGGGGTGCAGCCGATGGAGCACGAACGCTTCGTCGAGCTGGTGCTGGAGGTGGGCTGATGCCTCGGGAGATCGAACGGTCGCGGGAGCGGGTCGAGCGGCGAGCGGACGGCTGGTACCAGACCACGCGAGAGCGCTACGTCCCGCTGCTGGGCGACGTGTACGACGCGCCGTTCGCGGACTCGTACCGGTCGCTGGTGCGCGATGTGGACCAGCTGAAGCGGCGGGGAGCGTAAGTGCCGGTGGACATCTTCGAGATCGCCACCCTCGTCATCGCCGGCGCGATCCTGCTCGACCGCGGTCTCGAGCGGATGTCGCGCCTCGGCAGGTGGCCGGGCCGGCTCCGCCGCCTCGACATCGACCGCGCCGAGCGGCTCGTCGAGGCGCGCGAGCGCGAGGCCCGGCTGGACGAGCTGGCGGCGAAGTCCGAAGCGATCCTCGCGCAGCTGCAGCCGAACGGCGGCAGCTCCATGCGCGACGAAGTGCAGGCCATCAACGCCGAGGTCACGCAGCAGCGGCAGATCCTCGAGCGCCACATCGAGTACGCGCAGGCGACGGACGCGGCGACTTCGGCGCGCCTCGACCTGCTGGCGCGGGAAGTGCAGCGGATCGACGCGCGGGCCGAGGTAGACCGCCTCGACCGGATCGCGCAGGCAACCCAGGCGGCGGGGACAACCGGGGAGGATCGGTGATGACCGGGACGAAGGTCGGGCAGGCGATCGTCACGATCGGCGAGGACTACCGGAGCGCGCTCATCGGCACGGACGACACGCAGGCGCAGATGAGCTATGCCCTCTTCAAGATGATGGACTCGGGGCGGCCCTGGTACTCGTGGGACGTGCTGCGGAGCTACTTCCTCGAGACCTACCAGCCCCAGGGGATCGGCATGATCCCGTGGACCGTCGTGCGCGGCTTCAGCGTCGAAGGGGCGCGCGAGGAAGGGCGCCAGGCGGGCATCTACTCGACGGCCGTCGAGGGCTGCGTGCTCGTCGACCTCGAGGACGATCCGGACTTCTACTGGCAGGGGATCGAGGCCGCGGTCGACGCCTGGATCGAAGGGTTCAAAGAGGGCGGCGGCCGCGAGGTCTTCCTGTGGCCCGACACCCGCGCGCACCACCTCGCCGGCGAGAACTTCTGGCGGTGGTGGGGGCACGACATCGTCACTCGCGTGTGGCCGCAGGCGTACTACGCGATGTTCTACCACGCCGGGATGCCGAACCGGGCCCGGCAGGGCATCGACGCCTCCGTCCGCCCGCTGCTCTACGGCGGGATCCCGGCGAACGCCATCACCCCCACGCTCATGACCTCGGACAACGCGGGGAACCCGATCGCCTGGGGCGAACTCCTCGAAGGCATCCTCTACTGCAAAGAGCTGGGGACGAACGGCTTCGCCCTCTGGCGCCGGCAGTTCCTATCGCCCGAGCAGCGAGACGGCCTCGCGGCGCTGGACGACCCGTGGGCCGCCTCGCCGCCAGCCCCGGTGGAGCCGTCGCCGATCCCGCCGATGACCGAGTACCAGCAGGCGCTCGGGCGGCTGAAGGCGAACGCCATCGAGCACATGGCGATCACCGACGAGGTAATCAGGCTCTCCCCGGTCTAGCGAGGTTCGCTGAGGTTCAGCGAGAGTCGGGGCCGCCACCGGAAGAGGGCGGAACGTCTGCAAATCTGCGGAGGTCTACTGATGGAAGCTCGAAAATCTGTGCGAGACGCGGTGACCGTCGGCGGTGCGACCTCGCTCGCTGCCGGGCTGATGCTGCATTACGGCGTCGACCCGATCGTCGCGGGTCTGCTCGCCCCGGTGTTCGGCGGCTTCGCGGCTGGGGTGTACCGCATCGCTCGCCGGCGGTGGCCGGCGCTGCAGGAGTTCGACCCGGGGGCCGCTGGCGACGGGTGATTCGGCGAACTACCGAATTACCGAATTACCGAATTGCGATAATCAGGCGTGCCTCCCGCGAGGGAGCCGCTGGGTACAGGCGGAATCGAACAACTTTCGCGATTTGGCAAACTGGACTGACGGGGGTGCGGCCGCGTGAGCGGTCAAGCAGTGGGTCAGTATCGCGGTTCCGGTTTCGCGACCTCAGATGAGGGGCGAAAACCGGAACCGGGAACCGGACGCATAGAAAATGAATAAAACGCCCGCCGTTTCGCCCACCTGGGGGGAGGGGTGAGCTAACGACTGCTTCCAGCCGTGGAAGAACAGGCCGATGCCCCAGCCGATGAGCGGGAACATCGGCCAGAAGAAGCCGCCGCCTGTGACTGTAGCCCACAGCACGAGGAGAAACGCGTTCACGAGCACGTACGAGACGAGGTGCGCCATGAACTCGCGCTTCTTCTGGATGCGCTGCAGCGCTCGATCGCGCAGCTCCTGCTCGTCCTCTTGCATGGTTCACCTCCTGCCTGCGGGGCGCCCCCGCGGCTCAGCGCCGGTGCTCGTCCAGGTACTCGAGGCATGCCTCGAGGGTGGACACGCGTGAGTAGTCGGCCTCGGGGATGTCCACCCCGGTCGCCTCGTGCACCCCGATCACGAAGTTCAGAAAGTCCATCGAGTCGAGATCGAGTTCTTCGCGCAGGTCAGCATCCGCGGGCAGCGTTGCGAGGTCTGCCTCTGGCCGCAGTTCGCGCAACACCCGCTCTACTTCGGGACGCATCGAGTCGCTCATAGTCGCTCCGGATCTCGCAGCAGCCGGTCGATGGCCGCAAGGAACAGCGCGCCTCGATGCCCGTCGCTGACGCGATGGTCGCCTGACAGCGACAGCGTGACCTGCCGCCGCGCTCCAACCAGGCCGCCCTCGGCCCACGGCCGCTCGACGATGCTCCCGACCCCCACCAGTGCCACCTGCGGCGGGTTGATGATGCCGTACACCGTGTCGACGCCGCCGCGGTCGCCCAGGCTCGAGATCGTGATCGTCGGGTTCGCCAGCTCCGAGGAACGCAGCGTACCCGCCCGCGCCCGCGACACCAGCAGACGCAGGTCGGCCATCACCTCGACGAGGGACTTGCGGTCGGCCTCCAGGATCGCCGGGGCAATCAGGCCGCCGCCCGGCACCGCCACGGCAAACCCCACGTTCGCGCCCTCAGCGGCCCGGAACTGCCCATCGAGGTACTGCCCGTTCATCTCCGGCACTTCGCGCGTCGCCAGCGCGACCGCGCGCACGAACAGCGCCGCGGGCAGCACCCGCTCCGCGACCCCGCGTTGCTGGTTGGTGCGCTCGAGCCATGACAGCGTCGAGGACAGAGATCGGAAGAGCGTCG
>JBFWSN010000007.1:0-114165 GCA_050248355.1 Dehalococcoidia bacterium | reverse complement strand
GGTGGAACCACCGCGACAGCATCCTGCAGATCCAGGGGCGGTCGCCCTCCCAGATCTCGAAGCCGGCGAACTACGGTGTCTCCGGCGCGCACATGCCGCACATGTGCGACTCCCTGATCTGGGCCTCCAGCCCCGACTAGCCGCGCCCGCAACGCGCGTTCCGGACTGCGGGTCCCTCAGCCACTGGCGCGGGGGACCCGCAGTCCGCAATACTCACCGCACCGCAGACGCTTACGAGCGAAGGACGTTAGCTTGGCCATCCTCATCAGCTTCGACATCGACGGCACCCTCGAGTTCGGTGACCCGCCCGGCGGCATCACCGTCGAGATGGTGAAGCGCGCCCAGGAGCTCGGCTTCCTCATCGGTAGCTGCTCCGACCGCTTCCCCTCCGCCCAGAAGTCGCTCTGGGACTCCCGCGACATCCAGGTCGACTTCGTCGCCGCCAAGCACATGCTCCCCGATATCAGGCAGCGCTTCGAGGCCGATATCTACGTCCACATCGGCGACCGCGACCTCGACCAGCAGCTCGCCGAGCAAGCCGGCTTTCGCTTCCTCTGGGACCACGAAGGCGAGACCGAGCCCTGGCTCGAGTGGCTCAAGTAGCACTGCCACACTACAACCCGTCGACTCGACCCTGGGGGTCCGCATGCGCATCGGCCTGATCTCGGACACACACATCCCGTCCTCTGGCGAGGCGCCCCCCGACGAGGTCATCGAGGCGTTCCACGGCGTCGACCTCATCCTCCACGCCGGCCACGCCTACACCGCGCAGTGCATCGAGTGGCTCGAACGCATCGCACCCGTGACGTCGGCCGAGTCCTGGCTCCAGGGCATCAGCGAATCCCCCATGCGCACCAGCACCCTCCAGGTCTTCGACCTCGAAGGCCACGTGGTTGGCATGACGCATGAGCTCATCCTCAAGAGCCTCGGCGACGAGGTGCTGCCGGGCGCCATCGAGCGCTACTACCCGAAGGACGAGTCCCTCGCAAAGGCCCTCGAGACCATTTTCGAGCGGCCCGTCGACATCGTCGTCTTCGGTTACACGCACCAGGCAATGATCGAGGAGCATGACGGCGTCCTGCTCGTGAACCCGGGCAGCCCGAACCTCATCCGCCAGGAGATCGGCCTCGGCACCGTCGCCATCCTCGAGCTCACGCCCGAGACCCGCCACGCCACCATCGTCGACCTCGCGACGCTCGCCGCCCCGGCCGGAGCGAGATAGCGCGCTACACTGGCCCGGATGCCCGAGCCCGGCTGGGAGGGTTCCAGCGGGCTGCCCCACGCGGGCCGTGCGTGACACGAGAGACGACGAAGCGAACGCGAGGGCCGGCCCCCACCAATGCCCGAGATCGAGGCCAACGGACTGCGCTTCAATACCCACCAGATCGGGTCAGGCGACCCGGTCGTCGTCCTCATCCACGGCCTCGTCGTCGACAACCTCTCGAGCTGGTACTTCAGCATCGCCCCCGCTATCGCCGCTCGATGCACCGTCCTCATGTACGACCTCCGCGGCCACGGGGCCAGCGAGCAGCCACCCTCGGGCTACACCATCGAGGACATGGCCCTCGACCTGCGGGCCATCGTCGACGCCTCCGGCCTCTCCGGACGTCCCCTGGTGCTCGCCGGCAATAGCACCGGCGGCCTCGTCGGGCTCCGCTTCGCGCTGCGCTACCCCGAGGCCGTCGCGAGCCTGGTGCTCATCGACGCCCACATCGCGCAGTCCGACTTCGGACGCCAGATGGCGACCACGCTCGAGCTCGAAGGCGACGCTCGCGAGGCGAAGATCCATGAACTGTTCGGCCACTGGGTCGACGGTCATACCGTCGACGGCGAGCCCGATGCCGACGTGCAGGCCACGATGCGGATGTTCCGCCGCATCGGGAAGCGGCGCAGGAATCCCCTCGCAACGCGCGCCCAGGAACTGACGTCGAACACGTCCCTGGTCGTCGACCTCCGCGACACCCCTCAGACCGAGGACGCCGAGCTCCGCTCGCTCACCATGCCCGTGCTCGCCCTGTACGGCGAGCACTCCGACCTGCGCGCCGAGGGCGAGCGCGTGGCCGCCCTCATCCCGCGCTGCACCCTCGAACTCGTCCCGGGCGCCACCCATGGCCTCATCTGGCAGGCAACGACCATGCTCCGCCAGCGCCTCGTCGACTGGGTCGACGAACTCGACCTTACGGCACGACCGTAACGCTCGCGCTCGCCGTCCTTGTCCCCTGCGTGATCGTCACCTGATACGTCCCGAGGGGCGCGTCAGCCGGCACCTGGTATTCGAACGGATCGAACGAGGGGGTGTCGGGCGTGAAGGGGAACCCACCCGAGCAGCTCGAGAACGGGCATGGCCCCCCACCCTGCGGGGTGAACGAGAAGCTAAGGCTGGCTATGGTCCCCGGGATCAGCCCCGACCCCTCGATCGTGATCGCTCCGCCGGGCGCCACAGCGGGTGGGCTAGCAGTAAGCGTGAGCGCCGGCGGCGGCGGCGTGGGAGTCGCCGTTGGCGTAGGTGTGGGAGTTGGCGCCTGCGTTGGCGTGGGCGTCGGCGCGGCGGTCGGAGTCGGCGTGGGCGCGGGCGTCGAAGCGACCGTCGGCGCGGGTGTCGGCGCGGGTGTCGGCGGCGACGTCGGCACCGGAGCAGGCGTCGTGCTCGTCGGCTGAGACGAAGGGCCCGTGGATCCGCTGGGGGACGTTTGCCCGCCCGTCGGCCCGGACGGCGCCTGCGTCGGGTTCCCCGAGGGCGATGTGGTCGTCGGATTGGCCGCCGGGCCGCTGCCGCCCGAGGACGGCCCGCTGGCGCCTGTCGTCGTGGAGCCTCCCTGCGTGGCAGCCACCGCCTGCGGGCCGCTGCCGCCGCTCGCTCCCGAGGGGCCGCTTCCTGCGCTCGCAGTCCCCGTCTGGGTGGCCGTCGCGGTCGCCGAGCCCGACCGGGCGACTGCGCTGGCGGTGCGCGTCGCCGTCGCGGTCCGAGTCTCCCTCGTCGACGCCCCGGGCGAGGCCGAAGCCGCGACACTCGCCGGCGCATCGCCGTCGTCGCCGCCGAACGCGAAGACCATCCCGCCTGCCGTAATGACGAGCACGAGGGCCGCAACCCCCGCGATAATCCAGCGGTTCCACTCAGGCAGGCGCGCTCGCAGGTCGCTCCACCACTCGCTCATCGGGCACTACCTCTCGATCTCGGTCTGCTCGCGACGCCTCTGGCAGCCACGCAGACCGGCCTCACGCGGCCCCCGCCGTCCGTTCGGCGATGCGGTCGACCAGTTGCCCGACCGTCAGCGCAACGATTCCGTCCAGATCCATGTCACTGAGCCATCCGGCGAAATCGATGTCGGTGCCGAACCGGCCCTGCACCTGCTCCGCCAGCGCGACGATCTCGATGCTCTCCAGCTCGAGGTCTTCCGCGAACGTGCTCTCCATGGTGATCGGAGCGGTCTGGATCCACTCCTCCTGCACCACCCCTCGGATGATCGTGGCGACCTCCTCGAGGATGGCTTCCTTCGGCATGTGGGCTTCGATCATAAGACCGTCCAAGCAACTACATACTGACCAATGCGCCGGGTGTTCACCCACACGCCGTCGACCAGCATCTTCGTACCGTTGATCTCCTTGAGCGGCAGCGTCCGGGGTGAACCCTGCAGGCCCGTCCCCCGCGCCTTGCCGGCCGCTTCTTTCGCCGACCAGAGCCGCGTCATCCACTCGTCCCGGTTGACCGGGGGGAGCATCGCCAGCTCCTCCGCCGTGAACGCGATGGAACCGAAGCTCTCCGTCCGCGGGACGATGCGTTCGATGTCGATCCCGGGGTCCGCGCCTTCCGCTGCGAGCGCGGCCGCGATTCCCTCCGTGTGCGAGATCGACACGCGAAGGTCGCGGCCGGTCTCGCTCTTCACCACGGGTCTGCCGTTGCCGTCGTGCTCGATGCCGACCTCGATCGGATAGATCGGGCCGTATCCCTGGTCGAAGAGATAACTCCGGACCGCGTCCTTGGCTGCAATGCGCCCGAGCAGCCACTCGCTCCGTTTCCGCGGGGTCGGCAACGACCGGTACTCGTCCAGCGCTGTCGCGGAGACGAACCGTCCGGCGAGCGACAGGACCTCCCTGCTGGGCTCGCTCCGCTCCGCGAGTGTCACGAACCCCTCCGGATGCACCTCCGCGAGGAGGCTCCGCTCCGGGTGTCGCATCACCTCGAACAGTCCGCCGCTCGTGTCGAACCGCCAGTTCTCCCACTGGCTGATGAGGCAATAGGGCGCGTGGTCGTGCCAGAGCGCGATGTCCGATCGGACCTCGCGCGCACCGAGGTTGCGCACGACAACCTCGCACTCCACGCGCGCCCCGACCGGCGGCTCGGGGGCAAAGAACTCCACCCGCCCGATCCGCACAGGCATCGAGACCCGGTCGGTCTCCGTCTTCTGGACGATCCACACACCGGCAAGCTGTCCGGCGGCGTCCAGGAGCGCGCCCTTCGCGGGAAGGTTGACCAGTGTCCCCCGGACGCCATTCGCATCCGAAGCGTCGATCGATGTGAGCCCCTGGTAGGCGGGGCCGTGGAAGAGCCAGCGCTGCCGGTAGCACGCCTCGGCCGTCAACAGGATCGGGTCCTGCGCCTTCACGGTGCGCGGCAGTTGCGGCGGTGCCGGGTACCGGTCGCCCATCACCACCGTCCCCTCGGCGTACGGTCCGACCGTCACCCGCACCCGCTCCTGGTCGACCTGCCTGGCTGTGATCGCCACCTCGACCGGCGGCTCAACCCGCAGCCAGGCGCTCGCCACGACGCGTTCGACCGCGATCGCGAGCTTCCCGGGCAATAGGGCCTCCGCCGCCTCCCGCATGAGCGCCACCGACATCGTCATCGGCGCAGAGGGGGCATGGTCCTCGAGCACTGGCCAGTTCGGAGGCTGGTGATACAGGCAGTGGTCCCGCAGCTCGGGAAACGTATCCACCGAGAACACGCGGTGCTCGGTGCGCTCGAGCAGCGCCGGCGTCGCGGCCGGGGACATCCCCGCGGTGGGCACCACGGCTGGCGCGGGGATGTCCTGTACGCCTTCGGCCTTCGGCTTGAGGTGGACCAGCGGGACCCCGAGCGGCACGTTCAGCGGCCGCGAGGAGGTCGCTCCTGTGACGCCCAGCCCGATCTTCTGCAGCTCCAGGTCGGCCCCTTCGACGAAGAGCGCGGCCGCGACCCAGCGCAGCTGGTCGAGCGCTCCGCGCTGCATCCCCAGCGTGCTCAGCGCGTTGTGCGGCTGCCCACCGAGCGAGTCGTCCACGAACGCGTGGAGGCTCCCGGCCCCCACCTGCACGAAGACCCGCGCGCCGTCCTCCCACAGCCGCCCCACCAGCTCGCGGAACCGCACCGGCTCCACGAGGTGGCGGACGAACAGCTCCGTGAACTCCGCGCGTGTGTCCGGGTAGGGGCCGCACGTGGTCGCCGACCACAGCGGCACGGTCGCCGGGCGGATGCTCAGTGTCGAAAGACGGTCGAGGTGTTGCTGCACGAACGGCCGGTACGACGGCGTGTGGAAGCCCGACCGGAACGGCAGCTCTTCGAAGAGGATGCGCCGCTCCCGCAGCCGTCCCTTCAACCGCTCCATCTGCGCCGCGGGCCCGCAGGCGATCGACTGGTGTGCACAGTTGTCATGCGACACGCACGACCCCTCGAGGTCCTCGATCAGCCCTGCGGCTGTCTCCGCGCCCGCGCCGACGGCGACAAACACGAGGTCGGGCAGGTCGAACGCTCCCTGTTGGAACGTCTCGAGGAGCGACTCGACCTCGTCCATCGGCACCATCCCGGACGAGAGCATCCCGCTCCACTCGCCGATGCTGTGCCCAGCGATGACGTCCGGCGTGGCCCCGAGCGAGCGCAGCGCGCGGTCGAGGAGCGCGGCCACCTCTACCGCCCGCGCCCCGAGGCTCTCGACGTCCGTCCCCGGCCGGTCCGGCACCGGATAGCCGAAGTGCGCCGCGACCTCCCCGACGTCCGGCGTCTCCACCGCCTCGACGCCGGGGAACAGGAATGCCAGCTTCCCTCCGTCCGCGAGGTAGCCCCCGGGAGCGAAGAAGATGCCGTCGCGCCCGAAGCGCCGTACCCCGCGCTCGACGGTGGCGCGCGCCGTCGCGATCCGCTCCGGCGTCGGGTTGAACACCGCCAGCCGCCAGCGGCCCTCGCTGATCCGGCTCACCCCTCGGTCGAGGAGCGCGAGCAGCTCCTCACGCGTCGACGCCGCGAGGACCAGCGCGTCAGCGGGAGCGGTTGGAGCGCTGCTGCGGACCGGCGCGGGAACCGCCGAATGCGCCTCCACGATCACGTGCGAATTGACCCCGCCAAACCCGAACGCGTTCACGCCCGCCCGGCGCACCGGCGCGTCCCAGGGCTTGGCGGCCGGCAGTACCTCGAACGGACCGTCGCGCAGCTCGTCGCGTGGTTCCTCACAGTGAATGCTCGGCGGCAGCACGCCGTGGTATACCGAGAGCACCGCCTTGATCAGCCCCGCCGCGCCGGCCGCCGGCATCGCATGCCCGATCATCGACTTCACCGACCCGATCGCAATGCGGTCGTCGCTCGCGCGCCCGCTCCCAAAGAACCGATCGAGCGTCTCGAGCTCCGCGGCGTCCCCCGCGCTCGTCGCCGTCCCGTGCGCCTCGATCAGCCCCACCGTGCTCGGGTCGAGCCCGCTCGCCTCCCACGCTCGGGACAGCGCGCGGATCTGCCCCTCCACCGCAGGCGACATCAGGCTCGCGCTCCGGCCGTCACTGGAGACGCCGGTACCGCGGATCACCGCGTAGATGCGGTCCCCGTCGCGCTCCGCCGCGCGCCGGTCCTTCAGGACCAGCAGCCCGACGCCCTCGCCGATCAGCAGACCGTCCGCGCGCCGGTCGAATGGGCGGATGTGCTGGTTGCGCGAGACCGCCCCCAGCTGGCACAGGATGCTCCAGAACGGCGGGTCCTGGCACACGTGGACTCCGCCGGCGATCACCATCTCAGACCGCCCCGACTCGATCTCGTGACACGCCTGGTCCACCGCCACGAGCGAGCTCGCGCACGCCGCGTCCACCGTGTACGCGCCCCCGTGAAAGTCCATCCGATTCGCGACCCGGGACGCCACGAGGTTCGGCACCACCCCGATGGCCGTGTCGGAGCGGAACGTCGAGGCGCTCTCGTTGAACGCCGTCTTCACCTCGGCGAGTCGCTCCTCGCTGATCTCCGGCACGAGCTCACGGAGCGTCAGGAGGACCTGCTCCGCCACCCGCGTCACGTTGTTGACCCGCATCAGCCCGGCGCTGAAGTAGTTCCCCCGCCCGAGGATGATCGAGGTCCGGTCGCGGTCGAACCGCCGCGTTGTGTACCCCGCGTCGGCCAGCGCGCGCTGCGCGACCTGGAGCGTGATCAGCTGGTCGGGCTCGGCCCCCATGGCCGCCACCGGCATCACCCCGAAGGCCGCCGCGTCGAACGTCGCGTACGCATCGATGAACCCGCCGCGACGCGAGTACAGCCGGTCCGGTGTCGACGACGCCTCGTCGAAGAACAGCCCGTCGAGGCGCTCCGGCGGCGCGTCCGTAATCGCGTCCACCCCATTCCGAATGTTGTTCCAGTACGTCTCGAGGTCGGGCGCGCCGGGGAAGACGCACGCCATCCCGATGATCGCGACGTCACTCATGAACGGCCGCGGACCTCACGAGACACGTCCCGGCGTCCCGCTCATCAGGATCACCTGCGCGTCCTCGTCCGTCCCGATACGCAACTCGTCGAGGAACGCCTGCACGCCCAGCTCAGGGTCGATCACGCTCACACCGCGCCGGCGGTACTCCTCCACCAGCTCCGGGCTCACCATCCCACCGCCGCCCCACGGGCCCCAGTTCACGGAGAACACCCGTCCGATGGAGTCGCCATTCAACCGCGCCGCCAGCCGGTCCAGCAGGTCGTTCGCCGCGGCGTAGTCGGTCTGCCCCCGGCTCCCGAATACCGACGCGATGCTCGAGAAGAACGCTACGAACCGTACGCCAGGCCGCAGCTTCTCTGCCAGCACCAACGCTGGCTCTACTTTCGTCAGGAAGACCCGCTCGAAGGAGTCGATCTCTTTGTCCCGAACCAGCCGGTCCTCGATCACGCCAGCGGCGTGAATCACGCCATCGATCCGCCCGCGACGCTCGTACACGCCGTCGATGAACGCGCCGAACGCCTCCGCGTCTCGGACGTCGAGCGCGGTGTACGTGACCGTCCCGCCGGCCGCCTCGATGGCATCGACCGTCCCGCGCACTTCGTGGGCAGCGAGGATGCGCCGCGCCCGAGCGTCCACCGCGCGCACGTCGCTCTCCCCGAGCGCCACGAGGGCGCTCCGCAACGCCGCGAGGTCGCCGGCGCCGTTGAGCCGCGCCTCGATCGGGTCGACATCTGGTTCCGTGCGCCCAACCAGCTCGAAGACGCACCCGTAGCGCCGGGCCAGCTCCGTGGCGATGCGGCTGCTGATCCCCCGCGCCCCACCCGTGATCAGGATCACCGACTCCCGGTCCAGCTCAATCGCGGCAATCCCTGTGTCTTCGAGGTCGCGCGAGACGACCCGCCGTACGCGGCGCACGTCACCCGTGTACGCGACCTCGTCCAGCTCGTTGTACTCACCCAGTTCAGCGCACAGACGCTGCACCACCAGCGCGTCGTCTGCCGCCGGCTCAACGTGCACGACGCGGATCATCCGGTCCGGCCACTCACGTGCCAGGCTCTTCGTCAGTCCCGCGAGCCCGCCGGCTTCGTATCCCGCCTCTGTGGCCTTGCCTCCCGCGAGAATCGTCGCCTCGCGCGTAACGACGAGGACGCGCGTGGCGCCGGCCAGCAGCCGATCCTTGAGCCGCCCGAACACGTGCGGCACCTGCAACGGACTCCAGTGGGCGGACAGCCCGGCCAGCTCGATGAGCGCATTGGCGCGCTCCGCGCCTCCCACGATCGCCGCGCCCAGCCGGGTCAGTTCAACCGACACCGACTCGACGAGAGGCTCTTCGCCCCCGCTCACGGCGACTGTCAGTCCCTGAAGCGACCCCGCTTCCGGCAGGCCTCCGGTCGCGACGAACCGGGTCACGTACCGCTCAGGCCGCGCGCCTGTGACCTCAACGACGTCACGTGCCGGTGCCGCCTCCGCGATGGGAAGCACCTGGTCCACGGCCGGCGCGTGCGTCTGGTCGGGCGTGGTCGAGGTGAGCGCCGCAACGATCGCGCGCAGCGTCTTGAGCCGCACAATCTCGTCCGGGAGTTCCGAGGACGCCGCGCCGCCCGTGCCCGTGACCTCGGAGAGCGCTCCGAGGATCTCGATCCGCTTGATCGAGTCGATGCTCAGGTCCGCCTCCAGGTCGAGGTCGAGGTCGAGCATCTCCGGCGGATACCCCGTGCGCTCACTCACGATCGCGACGAGCATCGCCGTCAGGTCCGCCACCGGCGGCGGGGTCGGGGCCGCGATCGCGCCCGGCGCAGCCACTGAAGATGCTGCACTGGGAGCGGACGCGACGGCGGGTGCAGGTGTCGCCGCGGGAACAACGGCCTGCAGCGCCGCCGCGATCTCGCGCAGCGTCTTCAACCGCACCAGTTCATCGGGCGTCTCCGCCAGACCCGCCGCGCCGCCCTCCGCGACGCGGTCGAGCACCGCGCCTACGATCTCCACTCGCTTGATCGAGTCGATGCTGAGGTCCGCCTCGAGGTCCAGGTCCGAGTCGAGCATCTCCGGCGGATACCCAGTCCGCTCGCTCACGATTGCGACGAGCATCGCCGCGACATCCGGCGCTGCAACGGATGCGGAAGCGGGTGTGGGTTGTGACGGTGCGGGCGAAGCCACGGCCGCAACGACCGTCGAGGTGACCGTCGCCTCGACAGTCGCGATCTCCGGCCCCGCCGCCGATAGCGCGGTGCCGTACAGCTCCTCGAGCGCGCCGCCGATCTCCCGCAGCGTCTTGAGCCGCACGAGGTCGTCCGGCGCTTCCGCCAGCGATGTGCTTCCGCCCGGCGTCAGCCGCTCGAGGATCGCCCCGACGATCTCGACCCGCTTGATCGAGTCGATGCTCAGGTCCGCCTCCAGGTCGAGGTCCGGGTCCAGCATCTCGGCTGGGTACCCCGTCCGCTCACTCACCAGGTCGACCAGCATCGTCCGCACCGAGACAGCAGCGGCCGCCGTTGTCACATCCGGTGCGGCGGCTGCCGTCTCCACCATCGGCGGTTCGAGGCCGGCGGGCGGGCTGGCGCTGGAGTTGGCGCTGGCGCGGGACGGGACGGGACTGCCGGCGGTGCCGACGCCGTTCGCGTGGCCCGATGCCGCGTATCCGCCGCTTGCTCTGTTGCCGTTCCCGTTGCCACCGTTGCCGTTGTGCAGGTCGTAGGGCCGCGGCGCGAACGCCGGCAGCTCGCTGTGCGAGTCCTGCCCACCGGTGGCCGGCGCCGGCTGCCCGAGGTACGCCATCAGCGCGCGCTCCTGGGCCTCCGCCAGCTCCCGCACGTTGCGCAGGTACTGCAGCATGACGGCGCCTTGCGCGTCACGCACGATGCCGCCTCCCCCGCCATCGAGGGGTTCCGCCGGCCGGAGCGCGTCGCCTGGGGCTGCATCCGGTGCGGCCGCCGGGTACGGCTGTGGGATGGCCGCAGCGGGCGCTACCACGGACCCGGTAACCGGCTTCATCCCGTGCTCCGGCAGCGCGCCTGACACCGGGATCGCGAGCTGACCATTCAGCATCCACGAGGTCGGCTTCGGTCCGGGCCGCGATTTGAGGTCTATGACCTCCGCCCCGCGGCCGGCGAACAGCCGCTCGACGTCGAACTCGACGCCATGGACAGCGAGCTGAGCGAGTGCGGCGAGCAACGACGGCAATGCCTGCGGCCCGCCCTGGTCGATCGGCACCGCAAGGTGCGGACGGTCGCCGAGGATGCGGCCGGCCAGCCCCGTCAGCGTCTGCCCTGGCCCCGCTTCCACGAAGACACGTGCCCCGGCCTCGTACATGGCGCGCACCTCGTCGGCGAACCGCACCGGCGCCGGTATGTGCTCCACGAGCCGCTGCTTGATCGCCGCCGGCTCCAGTGGGTATGCCTCCGCGGTCGTGTTCGAGTACACGGTGCGCCGTGGCTCACCGATTCGCACGTCCGCGAGCACACCTGCGAAGCGGTCGGCGGCCGGCGCGACGATGGGGCTGTGGAACGCGCTGCTCACCGGCAGTTCCACTGTCCGGATGCCCGCTTCGCGAAGGCGCGACCGCGCCTCCGCGACTGCCGTCGTCGCCCCCGACAGCACGTTCTGGTCCGGCGCGTTCTGGTTTGCGATCACGACGCCGTCGACGTCCTGGATCAGCCCTCGGATCGTCTCGAGGTCGGACAGTGCTGCCGCCATGCTGCCCGGGTCGCCGCCCTCCGGGATGCACTCCGCGATCGAGGCGGCCCGCGCCTCGCTGAGCATGAGCAGGTCCTGCGCCGAGAACGCGCCTGCCACGCAGAGCGCCACCAGTTCCCCGTAGCTGTGCCCGCCGAGCATCGCGGGCTCGATCCCGAGACCCAGCAGCAACTCCGATGCCGCCAGCCCGGCGATCCCGAGGGACGGCTGCGCGTTGCGGGTGTCCGTGAGCATGCGCTTCTGCGCATCGGCCTCCTCGCGCGACCACGCCGGCGGCGGCAGCATCACGTCGCGCCAGCGCGCCCCCAGCTCCAGGTACCGCTGCAGCGAGGCGAAGTGGATGAACAGGTCGCCGAGCATTCCGGGCTTCTGGCTGCCCTGTCCCGGGAACAGGAACGCCAGCTTGCCGTCCTCGGCCAGCGGCGTTGCCGGACGGCGGTATACCCCGGCCCCCAGCGTCTCGAGGTGCTCACGCAGCTCGTCCAGGCTCGTCGCCACCAGCGCCAGCTGCACGGCCCCGGGCATCGTCGAGACGGTCTTCGCGAGGTCGGCGAGATCCCAGCGCGTCCCCGCTTCGAGCGCGGATCGCACCGCGTCGACAGTGCGCATGGCCTCGGCTTCGTCGGCGCCCCGGAACAGGAACAGCTCTGCCGGCCATGCGGGCGATGCCTCCGGCACGCCGGCCGCATCGTAGCTCGACAGCACCGCGTGGAAGTTCGTGCCTCCGAACCCGAAGGCGCTCACGCCGGCGAAGCGCTCCGGCCCGGGCCACGGCCGAGGCTCGGTGTTGATGATGAACGGGCTGCTCGGCTCCCAGCCCGGATTCGGCGCTTGCACGTTCAGCGTCGGCGGCAGCACCCGGTAGTGCAGCGCCAGAGCCGCCTTGATCATCCCCGCGAGCCCCGCCGTGCACTTCGTGTGCCCGATCTGAGACTTCACCGATCCCAGCGCGCAGCTCGCCGAGGTTGCCCCGGCCTTCCGGAACACCTCGGTCAGCGTCTCGAGCTCCGTCCGGTCCCCCACGACCGTTCCGGTTCCGTGCGCCTCGATCAACCCGACCGAGGCCGGCGACACGCCCGCCCGCGCGTACGCGCGGTGAAGCGTGCGGACCTGACCCTCCTGGCGTGGCGCCGTCAAGCCGAGGCTTTTGCCGTCGCTGCCGCCGGCGACGCCCTTGATGACCGCGTAGATGCGGTCGCCGTCACGCTGCGCGTCGCTCAGCCGCTTGAGCACCACTGCCGCCACGCCCTCGCCGAGGGCGATCCCGTCCGCCGAAGCGTCCAGCGGCTTGCACTGCCCCGTGGGCGACAGCGCATGCACGCTCGCGAACATCAGGTAGTCGGTGATCCCGTTGTGGAAGTCCGCCCCGCCACAGATGACGAGGTCGCTCGACCCCGTCGTCAGCTCCTTCACCGCGAGGTCGACCGCCGCGAGCGCTGATGCACAGGCGGCGTCCACCGTATAGTTCACGCCCCCGAGGTCGAGCCGGTTCGCGATCCGGCCCGCGATCACGTTTCCGAGGATCCCCGGGAACGAGTCCTCAGTCAGGCTCGGCAGCACGTCGTCCAGTTCGGGCGGAAGCTCGCCGACGTATTGGCGCCACAGCGCGCGGAACCCGTACACCCCGGCCAGCTCGCCGCCACCCTCAGCGCCGAAGATCACCGACGCGCGCTCGCGGTCGAAGCTGCGCGTCTCATAACCCGCGTCTCGCAGCGCCCGCCTGCTCACCTCGAGCGCCACGAGCTGCACCGGCTCGATCGCCGCGAGCGACCGCGGCGGAATCCCGTACGCCAGCGGGTCGAACTCCACCGGGTCAATGAACCCGCCCCACTTCGAGGGCGTCATGTCGCCGTTCCTCGAGTCCGGGTCGAAGAACTCCCCGGCGTTCCAGCGGTCCGCCGGGACCTCCGTGATGCTGTTCACGCCGTTCACGATGTTCGACCAGAACGAGGGCAGGTCGGCCGCGCCTGGCAGGATCACCGACATCCCCACGATGGCGACGTCGTCGCCAGACGAGGCGTCGGGCGTCGCCGCGAGCTCGTCCCCGACTGACTCACGCAGGAGCTCGAACGACCCCTCGGCAACGTCGGCATGCAACTCCCGGATCGTCCGCACGCGGTCTCCGAGGGCGGCCACCTGGCCGATCATCACCATGCCCTCACGCTGCTGCACCGACTCATCTACCGAGACCAGCTCCGCCCCCTCGCGCACGATCCCTTTCGCCGCGATGCGCAACCGTCCGAGGTTCATGTCCTCCAGTGCGGCCCACACCTCATCCCGCGCGAGGCCGGCGGCGACGAGGCGCGCCCGCTCCGCCTCGAAGGCCCGCACGTACGGCGTGTCGGCGCAGCGGGTCACGTGCCCGGGCGCCGTCTCGAGCAGCACCGTCCGCTCACAGTCCAGCGCAGCGCGCTGGAACAGCGGCTTCAGTGCCTCGGTGGCCACCAGCTCTTCGGTGAACAGATACGCCGTGCCCATGAGGACACCGACGCTCGCGCCTCGAGCGGCGAGCGGCGACGCGAGCACCGACACCATCGCCGCCGACCGCGCGTCGTGGATGCCGCCGGCGAACAGCACCGATAGCTCCTCGGGGCGCTCGAAACGCATCAGCCGCTGGACCTGCTGCTCCCACAGCACGAAGCTACTGCGCGGCCCGATGTGACCGCCGCACTCTTGTCCCTCGAACACGAACCGCCGTGCGCCCTGCTTCAAGAACAGGTCGAGGAGCCCCGGCGACGGCACGTGCAGGTACGTCGCGGTTCCCAGTGCCTCGAACTTCGCCGCCTGCTCCGGACGCCCGCCCGCGATCAGCGCCACTGGTGGCCGCACGGCCTCGACGGCCGCGAACTGCTCCTCCTGCAGCGCCGGCGGCACGAACCCCAGAATGCCCACGCCCCAGGTGCGCCCCGCGAGGCGTTCCGCCGCCGCGGTCAGCAGTCGCTGCGCCTCGGCGCCGGACATCACCGCCAGCGCGAGGAACGGCAGCCCGCCCGCTTCGCTGACCGCCTCGGCGAAGGCCGGACTGTCACTCACGCGTGTCATCGGCCCCTGCGCGATCGCCGCGCCAGTACCGTGCAGCGCCGCGAACGCCGACTGCCCGTCGAGCAGCGGCGCTTCGCACGCCAGCTGCAACTGCTCATCGATCCGCCGCTCGAGGGCCGGTACCAGCCGTCCGATGCTGCCGTACTCCTCCGCGAACCCGGCCGCGAACGCGGCGTCCGCCCCGGCGGGCAGCACGTTCCGGCCGAGCCCACCCGCGCCGAGCAGGCGCACGAGCGCCTCGGCGGAAAGCTCCCCGAGGTTGAGGCCCGGACGGCTGTATACGCGGTGCCCGTGCAGGACGGCAGTCTCGCTGCCGTCCATGGCGCCGACCACACGCCGCAACTCCGCCGGCAGCGCGCTCTCCTGGAGCAGCGCCGTCTGCGAGTCGAGCAACACTCCCGCGGCCCCGCCCGCCACGCAGGCGGCTGCGGTGAACATCCCGATGCCGCCCTGCACCCAGATCGGCAGGTCGATTTCCCGCACCAGCTCCTGGAGCAGGACGAACGCCGTCTCATTGCCGACGCGCCCGCCCGCTTCGTAGCCCTTCGCGATGATCCCATCCGCCCCGGCGTCGCGTGCCGAGACCGCCTCTTCGACCGAGGTGACCTGGACGACACGCCGGAAGCCTGCCCAGCGTTCGAGGTCGGCTCCAGCCGGGACAACGATTGTAGTGACATTCGCAGGCAGTCTCTCGACGTCCAGGAGCGCGCCTTCCGGCACGCGCACACCGAACTCCAGTCGGGGCTCCGCCGCCAGCTGGTAAAGAGATGCGAGCGCCCGCGCACGGTCGCGTCCAACGTCGAGTATGCCGAACGCGCCCGCACGCGCCGCCGCGATCACGAGGGCGTGATCTGGCGCCTCGAACGGACTCAACACGACGACGCGCGACAACCGATCAAGCACCTGAACACCTCATCGATGAGTGCACGGGCGTTTCAGGCAGAATAGACTGGCATAACACCCGAGGCAACGCATCACTCGCCTCGAAGGCAGCCCTGTGCGACCCCGGCTGCGGCTGTCAGCGGCGCTCACTCGACGGCGTCGCACGCGTACGCGTCGTCCCTCCTGAGGGCACTCGATTGCGACGATTCATTCGTTAAATTCTATGTCGGTGTCGCTCAGCCCCCGCGGCAAATCGCCCCAGGGCGCCATTCGCTACCAGCCTCGCAAGAGCGCCAGCGAGCCCACCGCGGTACTCACGCTACGAGTTCGAGCAGCGCGTCGGCCGCCGCATCGGCGCCTCCCCCCGCGCGAAGCGACGCGCCGATGCCTTCCGCAGCCTCTCGGTACGTCGGATTGCCCACAATCTCACCCACCACCCGCTCGATGTCGCGCTCCGTCGCCCGCTTGATGCGAAGCCGGATCGCGGCGCCCGCGCCGACGGCGGCCTGCGCGACCATGAAATTGTCGAAGGCCAGCGGTGCGAACACGAGCGGCTTACCGAAGTACAGCGCCTCGTGCGCCGTGTTCGCTCCCCCGTGGCTCACCACGGCATCGACGTGCGGCATCAGCGCGAGTAGGGGGAGCCACGGTCGCACCACCGCAGGCGCCGGGAGCGTCGCGAGGTCCGGACTGCCGCTGCTGAAGATGCCCTGGATCCCCTGGCTGTGCAGCGCGTTCCCGAGCTTGAGCAAGAACGCGTCCCCTTCATTGCCGTAGATCGTGCTCAGTGAGACGAGCACCTTCGGCCCTGGCTGTAACTCGGACAGCACGTCGGTCTCAACGAACCGTCGAGGGTCGATCGCGGGCCCCACGAACCGCACTTGCGGCGCTGCCGAATCCTCCGGCACGAGTAACGGCGAGGTGTACGCCACTACCAGGGCGTCCGACACTTCATGGAGGTCCGGCACTCCGCACGAACGCCCCAGCGCCGCCACCTGCTCATCAATCCACGGCTGAATCAGGTGCCGGAGTGGATTCATCATCTGCTGAGACGGTGCCGATGTCGCCCACGGCAGTTCCCGTTGGCGGGCGACGATCGCCCCCCCGAGCGCGTGCTGGTCCACGAGCAGAGCGTCAGGCTCGAAATCCTGGCAGGCTCGTGCGACGTCATCGAGACCGGCCGCCGCGGCCGGAAGCACGAGTTCCCGGTAGTAGGCGTAGAACTGCTCGGCTCGCGGAAGCTCCGTCAGCTCGTGCGTCTTCTCGCTCGACCACTCGTAGCCGCGACCGATCGAGTCGTAGATCACCGCGCCCTCGGGCAGCACCTCCCGCATCGAGGACGATGTCACCCATGCCACCTCGTGCCCCCGTTCCAACAACTGCCGCGCGACCGCGACCGCGGGGTTCAGGTGCCCGTGGAACGGGGGGATGACGAACAGAAATCGCTTGCCCACGTCGAAACGACCCCGACTCGGCTGCGCACCGGTCGCGCGGGAGGTACCCGCGCGATGTCGCTTCAGACTAACCCGCGGACGCGTGGCGTCCACACGCCGGGGACCGCCGCGAGACCCACATCGCGGCATTCCTGGCCAGCCTGGAGTAATCGCCGGCCGCGCGAGGGAGCGTTACCGAGGATCGCGCTGTCGTCGACGACGAAGGTAGGACGCACCTCACGACACCGTGGTCGACGCCCGTTCGAGGGCACACGCTTACTGCTGCTGAAGCGCCTTTTTGCGTGCTCGGTACTTCCGCATGTACTCCCGCATGTAGTCCGTGTACTTCTGCGGGTCACGTGCGCGCCGCTCGCTCCGGTACAGCGAGTGAGCCTGGCGGCACCGGTCGCAGCGGCAACCGTAGTTTGTGTACGCATTCGGCGTGCCGTGGGAGACAAAGGAAGGAAGCTCGGCCGCGGCAGGCATGTACACCTCACATCTACCGTCTGGTGAACGTGAGGCGCCAGGAACTGCCCGGGATGGTACTCGATCGCTCGGCCTTGGGTAAATACTCCCCTGCTGTCGGGGTTCCCACCCTGCGCTACAACGGGTATGTTGCTCCCGTCGCGACCAGGCAGTGAACAGAGGAAGGCATCTAGATGGTTTCGAAGGTCTTCGAACTGGTGAACTACGAGAAGCGCAACCGTGTCGCGTGGATCACCATCAACAACGCCGAGCGCATGAACGCGCTCAGCACCGGTGTCATGAACGGTCTCCACGACTCCTTCAATGAGGCCACGAACGACGACGACGTCCTCGTCGTGGTCGTCACCGGCGAGGGCGGCCGCGCCTTCTGCGCCGGCGCCGACCTCAAGGAGATGACCGAGCGCGATCAGACCATCGGCCAGGGCGCCGCCCAGCAGGCCAAGAACGGCTTCGACGCCGCCACCAACTGCAAGAAGCCCATCATCGCGGCCGTCGATGGGTACGCCCTCGCCGGTGGCATGCAGATGTCGGCTCGCTGCGACTTCCGCATCGCGACGCAGAAGTCGATGTTCGGCATGCCGGAGCCGCTGCGCAGCCTCACGCCGATCAACCTCATGGACACCCTCGAGCTCGGGTTCGTCCCGCTCGGCTGGGCGCTCTGGATCATCCTCTCCGGTGACCACATCACCGCCCAGCAGGCCCACGACATCGGGTTCGTGCAGTGGCTGGTCCCGGACCGCGACGCCATGATGGAAGAGGCCGAGAAGCGCGCCGAGATCCTCAAGAAGTGCGCGCCGCTCGCCGTGCAGGCCCTGAAGAACGGCGTCCACCTGCACATGAACCCGCCCACCCCGCCCACCGGCACCCTCCTGCTCGACCACCTCAAGAGTGTCAACGCGCCGCTCCTGGACAAGGTCGCCAACAGCGAGGACCGCATGGAAGGCCCCAAGGCCTTCGCTGAGAAGCGCGCCCCCAACTGGAAGGGCCGCTAACCCACTTCGTCACGCACGAGACTCAGCGGCGAGGCCGCCCCTTCGGGGGTGGCCTCGCCGCTTGCCCGGGCCGCCACGCACCGCACGAGGCTCACCGAGGCCGAACACGTTCGGCGATAGAGAGATAGAATCTGCCTCGTGACCGCAGCCGCCACCGCCGCCGATCCGCAGCCCCGCGTCTTCTACGGCTGGTGGATCGTGGCCGGCGCCGTGGTCGGCTACTTCGTCTCCGTGGCCGCCGGTGCCGGTTCCGCCGGCATCTTCCTTCGCCCTATCGTCGACGACCTCGGCTGGAGCGTAGGCGCCTTCACCCTGGCCATCACCGGCACGAACGTCGTCAGCGGGCTAGCGGGCGTCTTCATTGGCCCGCTCGTCGATAAACACGGCGCGCGACCGCTCATGCTCGCCGGCACTGCCGTCCTATCGGGATCGCTGCTGCTCATCTCTCGCGTCCATGAGCCCTGGCAGTTCTTCATCCTCCAATCGCTCGGTGTCGGCCTCGGCATCTCCCTGCTCGGCCCGCTCGTCCTCAACATCACCATGTCGAAGTGGTTCGTCCTCCGCCGCGGATGGGCGATCGCGCTCGGCTCCACCGGCATCTCCTTCGCCAGCATCCTCGTCCCGCTCGCACTCACCCGCGTGGTCGACAACTTCGGATGGCGCGAGGGCTACCTCGTCCTCGGCGCCGGCGCCCTCGTCCTGTCCATTCCCGTGGCGCTGATCATGCGCCGTCAGCCCGAGGACTACGGGCTCCTCCCGGACGGCCGCCGAGGCGATGGCGTCGGCACCTCACAGGCCGACCACGACATCATCACCCTCGACCGCCTGAACTCCTACACGAGGCACGAGGCTGTCCGCACGCGCGCCCTCTGGCTGCTCACGCTCTCGTTTGGCTGCTTCGGTGGCGGCGCCTTCGGCGTCCTCATCCACGGCATCCCCTTCGTCACGGAGGCAGGCTTCACCAGAAGCGAGGCCGCCCTCGCCGCCGCCGTGGCTGGCGTCGCCAATCTCATCGCCAAGTTCTTCTGGGGCTACACCCTCGCGAGGTTTCAGGTGCGGTCCCTCTGGGTGGGCAGCTTCTCCGGCATGATCGCCGGTGCCGCGCTCATGCTCCTCTCGCGCGAGACCGGGCAGTTGCCGTTGATGCTCTTCGGCTTCTTCGTGTGGGGCCTCGGATTCGGCGGCGGCGTCCCGCTGGGCGAGTTCATCTGGGCGAAGTACTTCGGCCGCGTCCACATCGGCGCCGTCCGCAGCATCGGTATGCCCATCGGCATCGCCTTCGGCGCCGCCGGCCCCCTGGCCGTCTCCGCGCTCTTCGACGCGAGCGGCTCCTACACCTCCGCCTGGCTGATGCTGGCCATCGTCTACGTCGTCGGCGCCGTCGCCGTCCTGATCTCGCGCGAGCCGCCGCCCAAGGTGGCCTCGCTCGCCGACCTCCCGCTCGCCGCGTCCGAGGCCTGAACGATCGCACTGTTCGCGCGACGTTAACGGCCGCGCGCGCTCGGTGGTTCTATCATGCGCGCGGAGAAGCCGCACGCGAATCTGCGAGAAAGGAAGAACCCATGCTCGGTGACAAGATCTGGGAAGGCGCAGGGAGCACGACCGGGATGCGCGTCCTGCCCGGCGACGACTTCCGGTACGTCAAGCTCGAGCTCACCATCGACGGCGCTGGCACGATCCTCGGTATGGACGCGAAGAACATGGGCACCTTCACCACCTTCGAGCGCGTCCCGGGACAGATGTACGCCCAGGGCCAGGGCATCATGATGACCGCCGACGGCCAGAGCGCGATCTGGAACGGCCACGGCGTCGGGCACCCCACCGGGGACGGCATGGGTGTCGCCCTTCGCTATGCGGTCGCCCTCCAGGCCGACCCCGCCGGCGCCCTCGCCGCCCTCAACGGCTGCCTCCTCGTCGGGGAATTCGAGTCGGCAGCGGACGGCAGCTGGACAGACGCCGGTTGGGAGTGGAAGTAGCGAAGATGTCCGTGCGGCCGGACCGACTCCGCCACGCGCGCGTCCGGTCCGGCCGCCGACAGATAGTTAGTCCCTAGGCGTATGTCCGTCGTCATGCTATAGAGGGACAATGACAGGAAAAACACCACTCCTTTCCAACATATCACGCCTTATCGACGAGGCTGACCGCCGTAACCGTCTCCAGGACGGCCTCAGTCGCCGTCACTTCCTGAGACGAGGCACCGCGGCACTCGCTGCGGGAGCCGCGCTGGCGGCGCTGCCGGCCTCGACATTCCCGAGCGCAGCATCTGCGAGCTCTCAGCCGAAGATCACCATCGTCGGCGCGGGCATCGCCGGCCTGAATGCCGCCTGGTACCTGCAGCGGGCCGGCCTCAATGCCACCGTCTACGAGGGCTCGGACCGCATCGGCGGCCGCATCTGGAGCGGCCACGACATCATGGGCCCCGGCTTGACGACCGAGATCGGCGGCGAGTTCATCGATTCCGGTCACAAGGAGATGCTCCGCCTCACCCGCCGCTTCGACCTCGACCTCATTGACGTCGAGGCCCACAGCGAACGCGATCTCATCAAGACGTTCCACTTCGGCGGCGCCTCAAAGACCGAAGACGAGGTCATCGAGGCGTTCCGCCCGCTCGCTGCGGTGATCGCACAGGACCAGCAGGACGTGGTTCTCAACGATTACACCGACTACAACGAGCGCGCCTTCGAGCTCGACCACACCGCGTTGTCCGACTACCTCACCCAGATCGGCGCGACCGGATTCATCCGCGACCTTCTCGACGTCGCCTACCTCACCGAGTACGGCTGTGAGACCGAACAGCAGTCCGCGCTCAACCTCGTGTTCCTCATCGGCACGAAGACGAACCACGGCTTCCAGGAGTTCGGCGCGAGCGACCAGCGGTGCAAGGTCATGGGCGGCAACGACCGCGTCACGTCCGCGATCGCGAACGACCTCGACCGGCCGGTCCGGCTCGGTCACCGCCTGGTCGCCGTGCGGCCCGACGGCGACGGCTTCATCTGCACCTTCGAGACTGCATCCGGTGTTCGCGAGGTCGCGACGGACGTCCTCCTGCTCACTCTCCCCTTCTCCGTCCTGCGCCACATCGACCTCGACGTGACCGTCCCCACCGTCGTTCGGCGGTACATCGATGAATGCGGCTACGGCACGAACTCGAAGCTGGTCATCGGCTTTGATCGCCGCTACTGGCGCGACGCCGGAAAAAACGGCCTCTTCTTCACCGACCTCGCGCTCCAGTCCGGCTGGGACAGCTCACAGCTGCAGCCGGGACATCGAGGCAGCTTGACCGTCTACACCGGCGGCGACCAGGGCGTCGCGGTCGGGCAGGGCACCGTCGGCCACCAGCGCGACCTCGCCCTCCCGATGTTGGAGCAGCTCTTCCCCGGCGCCACGAGCCACCACAACGACCGCGCGTTCCGCTTCGTCTGGCCGGAGCACGAGTGGAGCAGAGGAAGCTACACCTGCTTCTCACCCGGCCAGTACACGGCCTTCATCGGCTCCGCGGCCCCCGTCGGAAATCTCTTCTTCGCCGGCGAGCACCTCAGCTTCGACTTCCAGGGCTACATGGAGGGCGGAGCCGTCACCGGCAAGGAAGCCGCGAGGCAGATCGCGGCACTCATCTGAGTCTCGTGGGGGGGGTGGGTGCTTTTGGCGCGGTCCCGCCCGCCTCGAAGGGGCGCGCCCCTCGTTCCGGAACGCCGACTGCATCTAAGCGCCACCAATGTTCTCCGCTCGCAACGCCCGCTCACCTAACCTCGGACTAACGACCAGGGAGGTGGCGCAAATGAACCACGGCGACGAGCAGCAGCAGATGAAGGTGGCCGGTGGAGCCGGGATCGCCACCGGGGGCTTCCTCGGCTGGTCCATGGGCATGATGAGCGGCTCCATGGTCGGCTTCGTGGTCGGCCTCTGGACGGGCCTCATGATCCGCAAGGGCTCGAAGCAGAGTTGACGCCACGACGAGGCGTGAGCCGCGGGGCCGCCCTGCCGGTCCCGCGCCCACCGCACCGAGGTCACGGCATGCCATGCCGCGGACACGCGGATAAGCTGCGTCGTGCCCATCGCCCACTCACGAGCCTGAAGACATGAACGCGGATCGAGGCGGAGTCGTCCGCCCCGTTGTCGTCGCCGGCATCGTGCTCGGCGTCGGGCTGGGCGGCTTCGTGGACGGCATCGTCCTGCACCAGATGCTCCAGTGGCACCACATGCTCACGGCCTACGATCACCAGCGCTTCCCCTTCAACACGGTCCGCGGCCTCGAGGTGAACACGTTGTGGGACGGGCTGTTTCACTCCGCGACGTGGGTCGCCACGGCCGCGGGGCTCGGGCTACTCTGGCGCGCCGCCGGCATTCCCCGGGTGCGCTGGTCGCCACTCGCAACCATCGGCGCGCTCGCCGTCGGCTGGGGCCTCTTCAACCTCGTCGAGGGCGTCATCGACCACCACATCCTCGGCATCCACCACGTCCGCGACGACCTCGGCGGGCCGCTCGGCTGGGACCTCGCCTTCCTCGCCTTCGGCGCGCTGCTCGTGCTCGGCGGAGCGCTGCTCATCCGGCGCGCCGCCCGCTAGCTCTCCGCGGCTTCCAGTCGCACCGTCCCCGCCGACCCGTCCACGATGACAACGCACCCCTTGCGGATCTCCGAGCTGACGCTCGCGCCATAGCCGGCGCGTCCGTCGGCACGCCCCGTCCCGTCACGCCGCCCGGGCAAGCCGGTCGATGTCGAGGTGCGTGTGCGCCCGGCAGGCAACCGCAACCGCACCTGCGAACAGGACGGGGGCCGGCGCTTCATCGCCGGCCCCCGTCGTTCAGGCCCCCGTCTTCCGGCCTACCGCCCGAGGTAGCGGTTGATGATCTCCCGCAGCTCGTCGATCGACCGGTTCCCGCTCACCCGCTCGCCGTTAATGAAGAACGTCGGCGTCGAGTTCACCCCGTTCTCCTCTGCATCCTGCGCGTCCGCCTCGACCGTCGACTCGGTCGACGCGGACTCCACGCACGACTCGTAACGGCCGGTGTCGAAGTCGCTCCGTGAGTCCTTGATCTCCTGACCGAAGTCCTTGAGGTTGTCCTCCGAGAACGCGCCCGTTGCCTGGCGCAGGAACAGCAGGTCGTGCATGTCCCAGAAGTACCCCTGCTCGTTCGCACACTCCGCCGCCTGCGCCGCCCGCACCGAACCCGGGCCGAGGAACGACACATACTTGTACTCGAGGCTCACGAGCCCGGAATCGATGTATTCAGTCCGCAGCTGGTCGTACGCCCCTTCGTGGAACTCCCGGCAGTGCGGGCAGCTGAAGTCCGCGTACTCGATGATCTGCACCGGCGCGTTCGCGCTTCCTTCGCGGCGCCCATCGACTTCCGGCCGCTCGCGGACCACGAACTCGCCGCCGCGCGGCGCACCGCTCGAATCCGCTCCCCCGCCGCCGATGACGATCATCGCCACCACGATCACCGGCACGATGATCACGGCCGCCAGCACGGGGATGCCCCCCCACTGGTCGATCGTCTGACGCCATGCGGGCTTGGGCGCCTGCGCCCGCGGCTGGCTCTGCCCTGAGCCATCCTGACGCGCTGACGGCGTCTGGCGGCGCGTAGGCCGGTTCCGTCGCGAGCTGCTCACCTCGTTGGTCTCCCTTCGCCACGGTGCGACTTCCCGCCACACCGCACTCCTTGCTGTCGCCTGCGCCGAAGCCGTGCGATCCTGCTGTCGCATCGTGACCACCCGTAGCGGCCGCCCGCCTCGGCGATGGCTAATGTACCCGGATGCGCTCCCCACGGAAGCAGGCATCGATGTCCGAAGACGTCATCTCTCGCATCCTCGCGCTTGCCGCGCTGTTCGCCGTCGGCGGCTCCCTGGTCCTCGCGCTCGGCGCCGGATCGCCGGCTGCTGTACAGCTGCGCGACCTCGTGATCCGCCGGACCCACACGCTCGCACTGGCCATCGCTGCCACCGCGATGCTGGGCTCCCTCTACTACTCGGAAGTCGCCCACTTCATCCCCTGTGAGTTCTGCTGGTACCAGCGCATCGCGATGTATCCGATCGCGGTGCTGCTCACGGTCGCAGCGGTCACTCGCGAGCGGCTGCATCCTCGTTATGTCGTTACTCTGGCCGCGATCGGGCTCGCCCTGTCGACCTACCATTACCAGCTCGAACTCTTCCCCGAGCAGGCCACCAAGTGCACCGCCGGCGTCCCCTGCAGCGTGCGGTACGTCGAGGAGTTCGGCTTCATCTCCATCGCCTTCATGGCGGGCTCTGGCTTCCTCTCGATCCTGCTGCTCCACCTCGCGCGATTCCGCGCGCTGCGCAACGCCCAGGACTGAACCTTCGTGCCTGCGGATCGATGGTGGAAGCCCTTCCATCGTGCGGCGTGAGCGCCCCCAACACAAGGAGCGCACGCACCCGCGCAGCCGGGCCCTCGCCCCTCTACGGCCGCTCAACCGCATCACGCAGCGCGCAGCTACCGGACCGTGCGTCCGCGACGAACGCCGATGCCACCCAGGCGGTCTGCGCGGGACTGCCGACCCCAACGCGGTACCAGCCTGTGCCCGCCACGAGGTCGGGCTTTGTGCTTCCGGGCTCCGTGAGCAGGAACTCCTCTGCGCGCAGCTTCGACAGGTCCGCCACGAATCCCACCACCGGCGAGGCTCCGTCCGGCCGCTCCCGGACATTCAGCCCGTCGCCGTCCGCGCACACGAGGATGTCACCCGGCAGATCCACCAGTCGGTACTGCACGTTCTGCGTACCGAACCAGAACCGCCAGCTCCCGTCCGCCGTCCGCCCCGCGAACACCAGCGCTCCACCTCCGCCCGGTACCGGCTCCTGGTAGGCGAAACGCATGATCCCGAGGTCCGCCGAGACGCCCGGGTTGGTGGTCGTGACACATGGCGCCGAGGGCACGCAGTCCGGAATCGCCCGCACCTGCTCGCCGAAGTCGCGTGCCACGCTGAGAGCCGCCTCCCGAATCTCGGGCGTCAACACCAGCGGCCGGCGATACGTCTCGCCGGTCCGCCCAAACGCCGCGACGAACTCCTCACTGGGCGTAAGCAGTCCGTCCCCCCAGTCAAGGACGATCCCGCCGATCATCCACCGCCCCCGGTCCTCCGCGGCGCATCCGTCCTCGCAATACCGCAACTGCAGCACCAGCCCCAGTCGCCGGTATCCGGTCGCCTCGTCGAGGCTGATCGCCGTCACGACGAGGCTGGGACGCGACATGTCCAACCCCACCCACCACACCTTGGGCGCTGCCATCCCGTACGAGTCGCGGTCGGACGCTCGCGTCCGCGTCAGCAGCTGCGTCAGATCCGTCCGCGCGCGGTCCACGGCCAGCGTGCTCGCCGCCTGCCCCCACTGCGAGAACGCCACCTCCGGTGCCCCCCGCACCCGCGAGGTCACGGCATCGATGTCGCCCTGCGCTAAGGCCTCGTCCACGAGTCGTGCGAACGCCTGCAGCCCTTCGGGTGTATGTGCCTCGACCGCGCTGCCCACCGCGGTCGAGGTGGCGCCGGGCGGACCCGGCGACGGCGACGAGTTCATGGCAACGGCCGTCTGCGTCCCGACCACGGTCGCTGACGGCGAAGGCGTCGCCACGCGGTCGTCTCCCCCGCCTCCGCAGCCGGCAGACGCAAGGCACCACGTCAATATCAGACCCGCAGCCCATGCCCGGCGGTGCATCGTCGTCCCTCACTCCGCGAATCGTCGCCGACGCCCGCATCGCGCCGACGCGGAGTGTAAACGCATAGCGATCGAGGTGTCTCGCGGCGGTGCCCGACGCGTCGCACGTGGCCGGCGCACCGCATTGAAGCGGCCCCGCGCCCATCCGCCTGCAGGTCGGGGTACGGTTGCGGTGCCCTGGAATTGGGCACCGCAACCTGACCGCTGCACGACCAGTTCACAACCGCTCTCGGCCGCGCCGGTCGCGCCGGTCGTGCGTCGAGTGACGCTCCACCTTAGCGCGCGGGCGTCGGCGTGCCGGTCCCGGACATCGCCTCCGTACCCGCGGATTCCACCACCGGCGCCACGACCTTCACCTCACCGGCCTGCTCAAACGTCAGCGTGAGGGAAACCTCGTCGCCTTGCTTCAGCTCACGAGTGAGGTCGATCAACATCACGTGGTAACCGCCCCGCTCGAGCTTGAACTCGCCGTGCGCCGGGATCTCCATCCCCTCCACCCGCGACATCTTCATCGCGCCGTTCTCCATCTTCGTCTGGTGCAGCTCGACCGTCCCCGCGACGTCCGAGACGGCGCTCACCAGCCGGTCGGCGCTGTCCCCATGGTTCTCGATCACCATGTATGCCGCTCCCAGGTCCGCCGGCGGCTCCGGCACGAACGGGTTCACGATCTGGATCCCCGCGTCCTCATCCGACGCGGCCTCGTCTTCGTCGCCACACGCGATCGCGGCCATCGCCACGATCGCCAGCCCCATCACGAGGCCCATCCAGCGGTATGTTCGAAGTTTCATGAGTCGGTTCGTCCAATCTGTGCCAGTTCCTCGATAGTCGAGGCCCACGTCGCCTGCCGGATCCCGATCGGGAACCACCAGGTCTGCTCATCGCCCGCCGTGTACGCGGTCACCCACGCGGCGTGGCTGACTGCGTAACGGCCGTTCTCATCCGCCGGCTCGCGTTGGGCCGGCGGGACGCCCGCCGCCACCTGCGCCGCTCGCAATTCGTCGTCCGTCCCCGTCAGCCCGATGAACGTCGCATCGAAGTGGTCCAGCCACGACCGCAGCCGTTCCGGTGAGTCACGAGGCGGGTCGACGCCCACGAAGATGACCTTCACCCGCCCGCGGAGCGAGCTCGGGATCTGGTCCAGCGCCGCCGCGATGTTCCCGAAGTGCACCGGGCACACGTCAGGGCAGTTTGTGTAGCCGAAGTACAGAAGTGTCAGGAACCCCTCCGTCTCCGCCTCGAAGTCGAACCGTGCGCCCGAGGTATCAGTGAGCACGAACGACGGTCGCGGCTGAAACTCCGCCACCATCGCCGGTGAGCGGTCGTCCGCTCCCGTATCGACGGTGGCGGTCGCATCCGTGCCGCCGTCTTCCGAGCCGCACGCCACGAGCAGCAGCGCCGCTCCGAGGACAGCCGGCAGGGTCAAGCGTCGCGATGCACGCGCGAAGGCCGGAAGCCTCCGCGCCATGCGCAGAACGAGATACATGTGAAGTCACTCCAGCCTGGGCCGCGCAACGGCTCCGCCACGCGCTCCGTCTCGAGCGCGGACATGCGTCCGCTGCCCGGCCCGCATCGGGCCTGGGGTTAGGCGGCCGTCAGGGAGGACCTGGGAGGAGGGCTCGGGGTCGGCGTCACCACGGAGGCCGGCCTCGCAGGGTTATCCATCGAGGTGACCAGCGTCACCCCGGCGCAGTGCAATGCGGGCGGGGCGGGCGGCGGCAGCACGCTGCCGCTGAGGTCGTGGTCGAACAGGAACACCACCTCGGCGGTCGCGCCCTCGCCGTCATCGACCGCGTCAGCGACCGGCTGGGCGGCCATCTCGCCAGCGACCCGCCCGTCCGGATGCAACGCGCAGAAGTGCAGCGGCACGCTCGTCGTCGCGGCCGCCGGATCGTCCCACGGGTGGGAGTGCGGTCTCGCCACCCCATCCGCGAACACGTGCCCGTGGTCGGGCGTCCACGCAGCGAGCGCCGGCATGGCCGGCGTGAGCAACGGCGCCAGCAGTCCGCAGATCGCCATCGCGGCGAGCGCCTGGCGCAGCCGCCGCACCGCCCGTGCACCAGCTCGAAGGACCATCCTCCCCACGATTGCCCCAAAACCACCTGAGGGCAACCGGGTGGCCGCCGCGGTCGGATGATGACGTGTACAGGACGGGACGGGCGGCGAGTCCGCCGCCCGTCCCGTCTCCGCCCTACTTGTCCAGCCACGCCTCCGCGATCTGGTCGCCCCACTCGTAGTACGAGCTGTTGTCCCCCAGCGCCCCGCCAAAACGGATCCCGCGTAGCCACGGCTGGTAGATCTCAAACGTCATCCCGCGAGCGGTGATCGGCCGGTACACCTGGTCCATCAGCTTGTTCCACATCTTCAGCTGAATCTGCTTCCGGTTCTCCGGGTTCAGCTCCACCTGCTGCGCCTCCGCCCAGGAGTCGATCTCGGTGTCGGTGATGTGGTCACGGTTCCCCGGCGACTTCGAGTGCACCTGGTTATAGAAGAAGGTGTCCGCGTCGAACCCCAGCGCGTAGTAGGCGCCCGCGAGCGCATCGGCCCAGCTCCCGCTCTGCAACTGCGAGTTGTAGGTCGTGTAGTCCACTTTTTGCGGCTTGAATGTGATCCCAACGCCGCGCAGCTGGTCCGTCATGAACTCCGCCCGCTGCGTGTCCGATGACGCGTATTCGTAGTACGGCGCTTCGATCACCAGGTCTTCGGCGCCCGCCGCCTGCAGCAGCTGTTTCGCCTCGGCTGGCGCGAACCGCACCCAGTTCCCCAGCTCGCCGCCCGCCGCGGTCGGCTCCTTGTCGAAGAGGAAGATCCACGGAATGATCGGCAACGCCTTCGCCAGGCCGCCCCAGATCACGTTCATCAGCGCGTCGCGGTCTACTGCGAGCGAGATCGCCCGCCGTACGCGCACATCCTGATACTTCGGATTTCGTAGGTTCAGAGATGGCGAGGTCGTCGTCACGTACGTCTGCGGCACCACATTGACCTGCAGGCCCGGGTTCGAGTCGAGGAGCGCCCGTACGTCACGCTCCGTCGTCACCGGCGAGTACGCGTAGTCCACCTGCCCCGCCCGGAACGCCGCCACCCGCGCCGCCGCGTCCGGCATCACCTTGAACTCGGCCCCGTCGAGCAGCACCGTGCGCTCCCAGAAGTCCGGGTTCTTCTCCAGCCGCACCGTCCCGCCCGTGACCGCTTCCTTCAGGATCATCGGCCCCGTGCCCACGACCTCTTTCGTGATCGAACCGCTGTCCACCAGTTCGCGCGGGAAGATGGTCTGATACCGGCTCCCCAGCGGAATGACGAAGTCGACCAGCGGCCTCGCCAGGTTGACCTTCAGCGTACCGGCGTCCACCGCCTCAATCGAGGTGACACTCGTCCAGTACGACTTGTGCACACCCGTCGACTGGTAGCGCTCGAACGCGAACTTCGCGTCCGCTGCCACGAAGTCGCGACCGTTCAATGGCGCGACGTTCTGCCACTTCACGCCCTTCGCCAGCCGAAACGTCACCGTCATCCCGTCCGGCGACCGCTCCCAGCTCGCCGCCAGCTCAGGCTCGAGCTTGAACTTGAACGGGTCCACGTCCACACCGCCGACGTGGCCCACGAGGCGGTTGTAGACCATGTTCGGCACCGTAATCGAACCGCCCGCCGCGGAGACGGTCGGGTCCATCGGCCCGACGTCCCAGGACGCCGCGACCCGCATCGTCCCGCCCGGTTTCGTCGCGTTCGAGGGCTCGGGGAACTGGTACGGGAACGGCAGATTCGGATCCCAGTTCCACCCGGCAGGAAGCGTCGCGGGGCGCTCTCCGGTCGTCCTGATCGCAGCGCTCGTGTCGCCCCCTGACGCGCTGGACGTAGCTCCGCTGCTCCCATCCGTTTCGTCGTCACCACCACATCCGACCAGAGCGGCGAACGCGATTCCCGCGCCGCCCATGCCCAGGCCTCGCAACACGTTTCGCCGGGTCAACACGCCTGGCGCTCCCACCTGCTCATCGATCTCACGCATGCAGTCCCTCCCCCAGAACTCGTCCCCACCTCGGGCACACTATAACGTAAGGAATACAACTGACGTGATGGGTCGCTCGTTCCGGCGTCCGGCCGCGCGAGATGGACACGCGCATTGACACCCGCCCGGCGCGCTGTATATGAACACCCGAGTGGGCCGCCGCAACGGCCGCCCGGGATTGCCCGCAAAGAGGGGGTTCGAGTTGTCAGACCTGCTGTACGAGAAGAAGCAAAACTACGCGATTTTCACCTACAACCGCCCCGAGCGGCTCAACGCCCTCGGCGGCACCCTCATGGAGGAGTTGCACGTCGCCCTCCAGGACTTCATCGCCGACCCGGACATGCGTGCCGCCATCGTCACCGGCGCCGGCCGCGCCTTCTCTGCCGGCGCTGACCTCAAGGCCATGGCCGAGCGCAACGCCAGCGGCCAGCGCCAGGTCGCGCTCGGCCACCGCGGCCTCGACCACAGCTTCCCGTGGGTCGACGTCCCCAAGCCCGTCATCGCGGCGGTCAACGGCCTCGCCGTCGGCGGCGGCATGGAGACGGCCATGTCCTGCGACATTCGCATCGCCTCCACCGAGGCCTACTTCGGCCTCTTCGAGGTCAAGCGCGGCATCATGGCCGGCTACGGCATCCACCACCTCATGCGGCTCATCCCCGCTTCGCACGCCTACTACACCGTCTTCACCGCGGACCGCATCTCGCCGCAGCAGGCCCTCGACTGGGGCTTCGTCACCGAGGTCGTCGAGCCCGACCGCCTCATCCCCCGCGCCGAGGAAATCGCCGCCATGATCGCGGAGAACGCCCCCCTCGCCGAGGCCGGCTCCAAGGCGATCATGCGCTCATGGCGAACCTACGGCATCGACGACTCCCTCCAGCTCAACACCTGGGTCAGCAAGGTCGTCATCGACTCCGAGGACGCCAAGGAGGGCCCCCTCGCCTTCACCGAGAAGCGCGCCCCCGTCTGGAAGGGCCGCTAACTCTCCCGCCGATCGAACCACAACGAACAGCCGAGGCTCACGCCTCGGCTGTTTGCTTCCCGCCCCGGTTGACACCCCTCGCGCCCGTCACGCACCCTTACCGCTGGCTCCCAGAGACGCACCGCACGGACAGTCACCGATGACGTACACCACCATCGAGATCAAGAGCTACCGCCTCGCCCTCTTCTCACACGGCGCGAAGGTCAGCCTCTACGATGCTCAGGGGGGTCAGTTCGGCGCCGCCTACATCCGCCCAGAGTCCGAACCGCTCAAGGAGAACTACCAGGACGCGGACGGCATCTACCGTGTCTACTTCCACTACTCGCGCTTGCCTGCGCTCGTCGACCTGCTCCGCAACGAGTCGCCCGTGTATCTGCATTACTGGCACGAAGGTGGCCTCAATTGCCACCTCGCGTCAGGGCTCGAGCCCGTGGGCGAGGGCGAGTAGCGCTCCCGCCGGTCGTCCCCGCTCGACGCGCTACTACTCCCCAATCGTCCCGAGGCGCAACGGGTCCTCAGCCTTCGCGTCCAGCATCAACTGTCGTCGCGCCTGCACCTCCACCGGCAGCCCGTGCAGTTTGATGAACCCCTGCGCCGCCGTCTGGTCGAACTGGTCACCCTCGCTGTACGTCGCCAGCGCGTGGCTGTACAGGCTCCGCTCCGACTGCCGCCCGACCGCCGTCGCCGACCCCCGATGTAGCCGCATCCGCACCTCACCGGTCACGTGCCGCTGCGTCGACTGCACGTACGCCGCGAGGTCCTGGTGGTGCGCCGTGAACCACAGCCCGTTGTAGATCAGGTCCGCGTACTCCTGCGCCACCCGCTCCTTGAACCGCAGCTGTAGCTTCGTCAGCGTCAGCGACTCCAGCGCCCGGTGCGCCTCCAGCAGCGTCACCGCCGCCGGCGATTCGTACACCTCGCGCGACTTAATCCCCACGAGGCGGTCCTCGACCATGTCGATCCGCCCTACGCCGTGCTCACCCGCCAGCGCGTTCAGCCGCTCCACCAGCTCCACCGCCCCCAGGGATTCCCCATCGAGGGCCACCGGCACCCCATGGTCAAAGCGTACCGTCACGTACGCCGGCTCCTCCGGCGTCGCGCTCACCGCCTTCGTCCACTCGTAGACCTCCTCCGGAGGCTCCACCCAGGGGTCCTCAAGGATGCCCGCCTCCACGGCGCGGCCCCACAGGTTCTCGTCCACCGAGTAGGGCGACGCGATCGTCTGCTTGATCGGGATCCCGAACCGCTCGGCGTACGCGATCGCCTCGTCGCGGTTCATCAGGTTCTCACGCGCCGTCCCGATCACCTTCAGGTCGGGCCCCAGCGCCCGGATCGACACGTCGAACCGCACCTGGTCGTTGCCCTTGCCCGTGCACCCGTGCGCCACCGCCGTGGCTCCCACCTCGCGCGCCTTGTCGACGAGCAGCTTTGCGATCAACGGCCGCCCAAGGGCCGTCGCGAGCGGGTACGACCCCTCGTACACTGCCCCCGCGCCCAGCGCCGGAAACACGAAGTACCGCAGGAAGTCCTCTTTTGCGTCGACGACGTCGACCTCCAGCGCGCCCGCCGTCAGCCCGCGCTCCCGCGCCCCCTCGATGTCCGGCAGGCTCCCGAGGTCCACCATCAGGCACACGACGTCGTAGCCGCGCGCCTCCTGCAACCACTTCGTCGCCACCGAGGTGTCCAGCCCCCCGGAGTACGCAAGGACAATCGTCTCACCCATGACCCGCTCCACCTGTGAAGATTTGAGGACATCGCCTGCAGGCCCCGCCTGCGAGAGACGACGCGCCTGAGTATAAGAGCCCTGCTGCTAGCTGCCTTCCTCATTCGCGACGCGGGATGTGCGGATGCGACCGGACGGCTACGCCCAGGGCAGCCGCTCCTCGTCGATCGACCTGATGAGGGCGCGGACGCGCTCGTGCTCGGGCCGCCACGCCGCCCACACCGCCCGCCCACACTCCCGGATCGCCTCGTCCGTGACTCGCCCGGCGGCGCCGCTAGCACGTCGAGGACGGTCATCGCCGAGGATTCCGGCGGCCTCCCGAACCGCGGCCACTCCCGCCGGCGCTCGGCTAGCTGCACGTGCGCCAGCTGGACTCGCTTGCCGCTGTACCCGCGCTCGACGAAGAGGCACAGCCCGAGGAGCAAGAACGCCCCCGCCAGCGGCCGCATCTCCGCGGTGAGATGCGACGCCATGTGTGCTTCCACAGCGATCTGACGCAGGAAGAACGTGTCCTGCAAGCTCAACGTGTACGCCAGCGAGCAGCGGAGGGCCCGGGAGGGGGTCCGAAAAACGCCGCCGGAGCGCGTCGCCTCCCCCGGGGCTACCCCGCCGCCGTCACCTGCTTGATTGCCTCCTCCAGCAGGTCCACCCCCCGGTCGACCTCCTCCGCCGTGATCGTGAGCGGCGGCATCATCCGCACGATGTCCGGCCGCACCGGGTTCAACAGAATCCCCAGCTTCAGCCCCGCCCCGACCACATCCACCGCGATCTCGCGGTGCAGCTCCAGGCCCTGCAGCAGCCCCACCCCGCGCACGCCCTTCACGACCTCATAGCGGTCCTCCAGGCCGCGCAGCCGCTGCGACAGCTGTGCCGCGCGGTCGCGCACGTTCTCCAGTACCCCGCCCTCGGCCAGCCGGTGCATCACGTGCGCTCCGGCCGCCGTCACGAGGGGGTTCCCCCCGAACGTATTCCCGTGGTCGCCCGGCTCGAACACCGCCGCGTGCTCCTTCGCCAGCACCGCGCCGATCGGCACGCCGCCCCCCAGCCCCTTCGCCGAGGTCATGATGTCCGGCTCGATGCCCGCCTGCTCATACGCCCACAGCGTCCCCGTGCGCCCCATCCCCGTCTGCACCTCGTCGAGGATCAACAGCAACTGCTGCTCGTCGCACCACGCCCGCACCTGCCGCAGGTAGTCCGCCGCCGGCACGTTGATGCCGCCCTCGCCCTGCACCGGCTCGAGGAGCACCGCGCAGGTGCGCTCGTTCGTCGCCGCCTTCAGCGCGTCGAGGTCGTTGTAATCCACGAAGACGAACCCCGGCAGCTGCGGCCCAAACGGCTCCCGGTACCGAGGCGTCCCCGTCGCCGAGACCGTCGCCATCGTCCGCCCGTGGAACGAGTTGTTCGTCGAGATGATCTCGAACGCCCCCTGCTTGTGCAGGTTCCCCCACTTCCGCGCCAGCTTGATCGCGCTCTCGTTCGCCTCCGCGCCCGAGTTCACGAAGAACACGCGGTCCAGCGCCGAATGCCGCACCAGCAGTTCCGCCAGCTCGATCTGCGGCTCCGTGTAGAAGATGTTCGACACCGTCAGCAGTGTGTGCGCCTGCTTCGCGATGACCTCCGCGAGCTGCGCGTCCGCATGCCCCAGCGACACCACCGCGATCCCCGCCACGAAGTCGAGGTACTCCTTGCCGTCGCTGTCCCACACGCGCGTCCCCTCGCCACGCACGATCGTCACCGGCAGCCGCCGGGCCGCCTGCATGTAGACCTCCGCCTCGCGCGCGGGGATGTCACTCACGTCGTCGCTCCTCTGCTGCTTGCTCGTCCGCTCGGTGGAGTCTACCGCTGCGACTTCGATTCGATCTGGTCGAGTAGCTGCCGCAGTCGGTCGAGGTCCTGCTGCACCGAATCCGAGGCCTGCCGTGCCTGGTCGATCAGCGCCTGCAGGTCGCCCGGCGTCAGCGTTGCTGTCGGCGTCGGTACCGGCGTCGAGGTCGGTCCCGGCGTAGGCGTCATCTCGGGCGTCCCAGGCAGCGGCGGACCGCCCGCCTCTCCCGGCAACGTCGACTCCCGACGCCCCAGCACCACGTCGAGCGCCTCAGTGAACGTCGGCTCCATCGCGATCTCGTTGCCGTTCGCCACAACTACGCGCTTCAGCTCCGGCAGCCGCGAGTTCTCCGCCTGCAGGTAGATCGGCTCCACGAACAGGAACGAGTCCGCGACGGGGATCATGAACATGTTCCCACGAATTACCTGTGACCCAGACTGGTTCCACAGACTCAGCTGCTGCGAGATGCCCGGCGTCTGGTCGATCCGAGCCTCGATCTGCGCCGGGCCATACACCAGCGAGTCCGTCGGGAACCGGTACGCCCGCAGCTTCCCGTACTGCCCCGGATCCGACCGCCCCGCGAGCCACCCCACCGTGTTCGCCTTGTTCCGAGGCGTGAACGGCATCACCAACACGAACTCCTCGTCCGCCTCGCCCGGCAGCCGCATGGTCAGGTAATACGGGGCGAGCGGCTCCTCACGCTGTCCCACCTTCTGCAGCGGGATGTTCCACACGTCTTCGCCCACGAAGAACACCTGCGGGTCCGTGATGTGGTACTTCAGGTAGATGTCCGACTGCGCCCGGAACAGGTCCTCCGGGTACCGCAGGTGCTCGCGCAGCGCCTGCGGCATCTCCTCGAACGGCGTGAACAGGTCTGGGAAAATCTTCGCCCACGTCGCCGCGATCGGCTCATTCGGGTCCATGAGGTAGAACGTCATGTCGCCCGTCAGCGCGTCCGTCACGATCTTCACGCTGTTCCGCACGTAGTTCGTGTCGCCACGATGCTGCGCGTACGGAAAACGCCCCGACGAGGTGTAACCGTCCTGGATCCACGTGACTTGCCCGTCGAGGATCACGGCGTACGGGTCCCGGTCCAGCTCCAGGAACGGCGCCACCTTCAACACGCGGTCCGATAGCTGCCGGTGCATCAACAGCCGCGAGTCCGAACCCAGCTGTCCCGAGATGAGCACGTTGACGTCGCCGAGCTCCCACGCCAGCGCCAGCCGCCGGAACGCCGAGGACAGCCGGATCCCCCGGTCCGGCTCGTACCGCGTCTCGGAGTTCCCCTCCCCCAGCGGGTAGTCGAACTCCGCCACGTTCGTCCGCACGATCACGTAGTGCGTCGTCCGCTCCCCGAAATAGACACGCGATCCTTCGAGGCTCACGGGGACGTCCTCGCCCACCGGGGGGATGTCCCGCGTCAGCAGCACCGGCAGTCCCTCGTCACGAGATTCGTTCACCGGCGACACCACAGCGCCGAACCCGTGCGTGAGCTGCAATTGCTCCCGCGTCCAGTTCGCCTCCACCCGCCCGATGTCGAGCTCTCGCACCGCGAGCATGACCTGCCGCTCGCCATCGCCCATCGAGTACCGGTCGACATCGACGTCATTGAACACGTAGAACGGCCGGATCGACTGGATCTGGTTGAACGTGTCGAGGAGCGGCGCGGGGTCCCACACGCGCACATTGCTCGTCGTGTCTTCGTTCTCGTCGATCGCTGCTGCCGTCGCGCCGAGCCGCGCCGGGTACGCGCTTTCCTCCACCGCCTCGAGCCCGAACGCCAGCCGCGTGAACTCGATGTTCCGCGCGATGTATGGCTCTTCCTTTTCCAGCTCGTTCGGGCGCACCTGGACCGACTGCACCGCCGAAGGGTACAGCCCGCCGCCCAGCAGCCCCGCGATCGCGACGCCACCTAGCGCCGCCGCCGGTACCCGGTAGTGCGTCGACAGGAACGCGCTCGCGATGACCGTCGCCCCCGCGAACGCCGTTAGCACGATCAACACGTACCGCACGGGCACGCGCGCGTGGATGTCCGTATACGTCGCCCCGTCCACGATCCCGCCTGGCTCGCTTACCAGGTCGAAGATGCCCAGCCAGGTCCCCACCGCCACCAGCAAGAGCGCGACCCCCACGAGGATCGACAGGTGGATCCGCACCGCCCGCGTCACGTTCAGCACGAACCGCTGCAGCGAGAACGTCAGCGCGTACACTGCCCCCGCCGCCAGCGTCGAGATCACCACGAGCGCCAGCAGCCACCCCTGCATCAGCTGATACGCCGGCAGGTCAAACAGGTAGAACGAGATGTCGCGTCCGAACTCCGGGTCCTCTCGACCGAAGGGCACACCGTTCAGCCCCGACAGGATCGTCTGCCACGCCCCGCCCAGCGCGGACCCGAAGATCAACGCCAGGAAGATCGTGCTCGCCACCATGAGCACCGTGCCCACGCGCCGGATCGCCTGCGGGTCCACCTCGTCGATGAACGATTCCTCCGGCGCCTCCGGCGCCAGGCGGCGCGCCAGCCAGATGTTCCCGCCGATCACGAGCGCGGACACCGCCGCGCCGACGAGGAACAACACCACCCGCCACACGATCGCGCGCCGGTACACGCTCGCGTACTCCACCGAGTCGAACCACAACAGGTCGACGTAGATCGACTTCAGCACGCTCAGCAGCACGAACAGCACCAGCAGCGCCGCCGCGATCCCCAGCCACCGCACGACCCCCGAGGGCGCGCGGAATCGCCCGCCACGGTCGAACCGGAACGGGTCTGGCGGCGGCCCCAGGTCGCCGCGGTCGTCGTAGAACTGCATCACGTGCCGCCCTTCGCGCGGGCGCGGTCACGCGTCATGTGATCCGTGTCCCGACCGCCTCGCCGGCGGCGATCCGCCGCAGCATTCCCCCCGCACGACCGTTTGCCATGTACGCGGTTCCCCCTGCCTCGACTGCCCGGAAGCACGCTTCCACCTTCGGGATCATCCCTCCCGCGAGCGTGCCCTCCGCGCGCAGCGACTCCGCGCGCTCCGCATCGAGTTCCGCGATCAGCCCGCCTCCGGCATCGAGGAGTCCATCCACATCCGTCAGGAACACGAGCTGCCTCGCCCCCACCGCCCGCGCTACTTCCCCCGCGACCGTGTCGGCGTTGATGTTCAGCGGCTGCACCGGAGCCTCGAGGCCGATCGGCGCGATCACCGGGATCGCGCCCGCGTCCATCAGCGCGAGCAGCAACTCGCCATCGACGGCCGTCACCCGCCCCACGTACCCGAGGCGCGGGTCATACCGCTCCGCGCGTACGATCCCGCCGTCGACCCCCGACAGCCCGACCGCGCGTCCCCCTCGCTCCACGACCGCCGCCACGAGCTGCGTGTTGATCACCCCGCGCAGCACCGCGACCACGACCTCCATCGCCTCCGCCGAGGTGGACCGCAGCCCGTCCACGAACTCCGAGGGCACGTCCAGCCGCGTCAGCCAGTCGGTGATCATCGCGCCGCCGCCGTGCACGACCGCCACGCGCTCACCCGCACGCTGGAGCGCCACCACGTCGTCCAGCGTCGTGTCCTCCGCGCCGAGCGTGGAGCCGCCGATCTTCACCACCACCGGCCGCTTCGAGGTCCCACTCACTTCCGCGTCCCCCATCAGTTATGTCGTGTAATCGGCGTTGATTCGGACGTAGTCCTCGGTCAGGTCACAGCCCCAGGCCGTCGCCCGCTCGCTGCCGAGCCCCAGTTCTACGCGGATCTTGACCTCGTCCGCGTCCATCGCCTTCGACAGCACCGAGTAGTCGACGTCCGTCGGCACGCCCCGCTCGAACGCGCAGTGCTCACCGATCCACACGCTCGCCCGCTCCACCTCAACCCGTGCGCCCGACCGTCCCACGGCCATCAGCACCCGCCCGAGGTTCGCGTCGCGCCCCGTCACCATCGTCTTCACCAGCGGCGACGAGGTGACCGTTCGCGCCGCCTTCCGCGCGTCCTCCCGCGTCGCCGCCCCCTCCACGGTCACTTCGATCAGCGTCCGCGCTCCCTCCCCGTCCCGCGCGAGGTCGCGCGCCAGCGCGATCGCCAGCGCCTCGATCGCCTCTCGCAGTGCCCCCGAGGCCGGGTGCGCCGCGTCGATGTCCGCGCCGCCGGCGGCGCCGTTCGCGAACAGCAGCATCGTGTCGCTCGTCGAGGAATCCATGTCGACATCGATCATATTGATCGAGACATCCCCCACCTCGCGCAGCGTCCGTCGCAACCACTCGATCTCGCACGGCGCGTCCGTCGTCAGGAAGCAGAACACCGTCGCCATGTCGGGGTGCACCATCCCCGACCCCTTCGCCGTGCCACCGACGGTGTACGTCCGGCCGTCGCAGGTCACGCGCACCGCCCGGTGCTTCGGCACCGTGTCCGTGGTCATGATCGCCCGCGTGAACAGCGGCCCGCCGCCCGCGCTCGGCTGGACCGAGGCGATCCCCGCCTCGATCTGCTCCATCGGCAGCAACCGCCCGATCACCCCCGTCGAGGCGACCAGCATCTCCTCCACCTCGACGCCCGCCTGTCGCGCCGCCAGCTCGGCCATCCGAGCCGCGTCGCGGTCCCCCTGCTCCCCCGTCACCGTATTGGCGTTCCCCGAGTTCGCGACGATGCCTCGCGCCCGCCCCGTCGCCACCCGCGGCCGGTTGTACCTGATCGGAGCGCCCACCACCGCGTTACGGCTGAAGATCCCCGCCACCGAGGCCGGGAACTCCGACACCAGGATCCCGACGTCGTAGCGAGGCTCCTCGCCGTACGTCCGCACCCCGGCGTACGCCGCCCCCGCCCGCCAGCCGAGCGGCGTCGTCACCCCGCCGCCCTCCACCCACTCCAGCTCAACCGCCACAGCTCGCCCCTCCGACTTCGTCGAGCCGCGAGTATAGCCGAGCCCGAGCGCCCCCCACTACGCGCGTACGCTGCCCGGCTTCACCCGCAGCCACGCCCGGCAATCCCCTCGCGCAGGTGCAGCGTGCCGCGCTCCGAGCGGGTCAACGGGCGAAGCGCCCCTTTGGGCGGGCGGGCCTTCCGAACAACAACAGCCGGGCCGGCGAAGTGGGGGAGGGGACCAAAGGGGGTGAGAGAACGCTGCCCGCCCCACTAACCGGTTCCGAGGTGTTACCCCGCCGTCTACCGGCAGACGAAGTTGTTGTCGAGGCCCTTCGCGATGTACTGCACCAGCCACACTGGCCCGCCCGCGAAGCTCGAGCCGCAGCGCTGCGACGCGTCCCGCGCGTTGCGCGCCCCCGCCACCCAGTTCGGCGCCCCGGCAAACTGCCGCCCGCCCGTGATCGCCGACCACTGGTAGGACGTCGAATAGATCCCGACTCCGCCCGCGCCGAGGCTCCGCAGCGCCTCCAGATACCCCAGGATCGCCTCGCCGTTCGCCGCCGTCGTCCCGTTCCAGCTGTTCACCGTCTCCACGTCCAGCCACCAGTGCTTCCCGGCCGCCGCCCCCGAGGTCGCGCCGTTCGCCACCGTCCACGCGTCGTTCGCCGCGTTCCAGCCGTAGTTGTACGCGCACCCGAGGTCCGGGTACGACGTCGCGTCCGCGCACGTCCGAGGCCCCGGCCGGTTCCAGTACTTAGAGATCGGCCCCGGGTTCGCCGTGTTCATGTAGAACGACGCCGCCGAGGACTTCCCCGCCGCCCACTGATACTGCGTCCTCAGACACGGGTTCGCCGACCACGGCAGCCCGTTCGTCACCCCCACGATCCCGAACGCCCCGCCTCGAGGCAGCGACGTGCCGCACTGCGGATACGACACGTCGTACCCGGTGCTCCCCGTCGGATAGAACGTGCTCGCGCCGCCTCCCGTCGAGGTCAGGACCGCCAATGCCACAGCGGCCACGCCCGCCGCGCCGAACCGCATCCACTTCGATGCACCCACCATGCCGAATCCACCCCCTCGACAGGCCCGCCGCAGCAGCATACCAGCGCCCCCGCTCAGCTCAGCGGCGGCAACCCCACCCTTGGACACCGCTCCAGCAACGGACATCGAGGACACTCCGGCCCCCGCGCGTGACACGTCCGCCGCCCGTGCTGGATCAGGTCCACGTGGAACGCATACACCTCGTCCGGCTCCAGCATCCCCTCGAGGATCACCTGTGCCTGCTCCACGCTCGCCTTCGGCGCCACCAGCCCCAGCCGGCGCGACACCCGGTCCACGTGCGTGTCCACCGGCAGCGCCGGCCGCCCCAGCGCGAACAGCAGCACGCACGCCGCCGTCTTCGGACCCACCCCGGGCAGCGCGCGCAGCCACGCCCTCGCCTCCTCCAGCGGCATCGTCTCGAGGAACCCCAGGTCGTACTCCGGCGCGCGCTCCCGCACCGCCGCCAGCAACTCCTGCAACCGCGGCGCCTTCGTCGGCGCCAATCCCCCCGGCCGGATCGCCTCCTCTACCTCCGAAGTCGGCGCCGCCAGCACCGCGTCCCACTCCGGGAACCGCTCGATCAGCCGGTGGTACGCGCGCCCCGAGTTGTGGTCGGACGTGTGCTGCGACAGCAGCGTCAGCACCAGCTCCGCCGCCGGGTCCCCCGAGGCCTGCGCCGGCGCCCGCCCGTAGTACGCGTCGAGGATTGCGATGAGCTCCGCGGGCGTGTAGCCGGCGGCCTTGGAGGAGCGGCGCGGTACCATGTCTCCGATCGTAGCCGCTCGAACAGCCTCGAACAGCAAGGAGCCCTGACCGTGGATCGGCCAACCCGCCGTCTGCCCTTCCTCCTCGCCGCACTCATGGCCGCCACGGCCTTCGTCGCGGTCGCTTGCGCCGACAACGAGAGCGAAGAGGCGCCGGCGCGCGCCATGCAGGTCTCGATGCAGGACATCGCCTACTCGACGACCACCCTCACCGCCGCGAAGGGCGACCAAATTCGCATCGAGCTCGACAACAAGGGCCAGGTCACCCACGACTTCACCATCGACCGCATCCCCGTCGACGGCCTCCACTCCGAGGGCGGCGCGACCGGCGAGGAGCACGACCACGCGGCGGCCGCGAACGCGCTCCATCTCGCCCTCGACAAGGGCAAGGCCGGCTGGCTCGAGTTCGAACCCACCGAGGCCGGGACCTACGAGTTCTATTGCACCGTCCCCGGCCACAAGGACGCCGGCATGCGTGGCGCCCTGACCGTCCAGTAGCCCGCGCCGCTACCGCTCCCGCACCGACGCTGCCACCGTGATCGCCTCGCGCACCCGCCTCGGCAACGAACCGAACACCAGCTCGTAGGAGTGCTCCACCCACTCTCGCAACTCCGCCCGAGGAGCGTCCGCGCGCACGGTGTTCCAGTGCCGCTTGTTGAGGTGATAGCCCGGCCGCACGAGCTCCGGAAACGCCGCCCGCAACTCCTCCGCAAGGTCGGGGTCGCACTTCAGGCTCACCTCCAGCGGCCGCGAGTCCTCCCCCACGATCGCGAAGATCTTCCCGCCCACCTTCCACACCTGAGCCCCCGGCCCGAACGGATACCCCGCCTCCGCCCCCGCGAACCCACCGAGGAGTGCCGTCAACTGCCGCTGGTTCATGGCCCCACCGCTCCTCACTCGTACCGCAGCTTCGGCTCCGTCACAGCGACGAAATGCCCGCTTCGAGGTCCGTCCCTCTCCCAGCCCTCGTTGCCCGTTGCCTCGTGCGGCCGGCACGTCCGCTCGAGGCGTCCCCGCGGCTCCGCGTCCCCAACCTCGATGACGAACGGCTCCGCCATCATGTGACCTCCGTACCCGGCCGCCATCGACCGGGCTGGCATCATAGCCCCATGACCCGCACCGCCTCGATCCTGCTCCACGCCGTCCTCGGCGTCGCCGCCGTCGCCGCCGGCCTGGCCTTCGCGAGGCGCCCCGACGGCGGCGACCTCGGCATGGAGGCCACCTGGCTCGAGGGCTCCCCGTTCACCGACTTCCGCATCCCCGGCCTGTTCCTCCTGCTCGTCATCGCCCCCGCCAACGTCGCCAGCGCGCTCCTCCTCGCCCGCCGCCACCGAGGCGGCCCCTACCTCAGCCTCGCCACCGGCCTCCTGCTCGTCGTCTGGCTGGCGATCCAGACCGCCATCCTCGGCCTCCGCCACTGGAGCCAGCTCCTCTGGTGGGCCGTGTTCCCGCTCGTCGCCCTCCTCGGCGCGATGCAGGTCCACCGGCAGCGCCGCGAGGAGCACCGAGGATGAAACACGCCGCGAAGCTCGCCGCCCTTCTCGGCCTCGCCTTCGTTGCCTACCTCCGCTTCGGCCGCCCCCGCGTGCTCGACTGGAACGCCACCGAGGACGAACGCCGCCGCACCCTCCCCGGCGACGGGATCGTCGCCCACCCCGCCATCGAGACCACGCGCGCGATCACCATCGAGGCACCGCCCGAGCGCGTCTGGCCCTGGCTCCTCCAGATGGGCCCCCGTCCCCGCGCCGGCGTCTACACCTACGACTGGATCGAGCGCCGCCTCGGCATCGACATCGAGAACAGCGACCGCCTCCTCCCCGAGTTTCAGCACCTCGAGGCGGACACGTACTGGGAGCTCAGCCCCGGCCAGGGCCTCCGCGTCCGCGACGTGCAGCCGGGCCGCGCCATCGTCCTCCAGTGGGAGCCCGCCGGCTCCACCTGGGCCTTCGTGCTCATCCCGCGCGGCGGCGAGGACGGCGGCACCCGCCTCATCTCCCGCAACCGCGTCGAGGGACACGGCCTTCGCTTCTGGCTCCTCATGCGCCTCTTGATGGAGCCCGGCTCCCTCGTCATGGAACGCAAGATGCTCCTCGGCATCCGCGGCCGCGCCGAGCGCACCACCCCCGAGGACATCGCGGCTCTCGCTCGCTGACCGCTGGCTGCAACCCAATCGCCATCCCGCGCCCCGCGAGGTGACCCGGTCGTAGCAGGCCCTTCCCTACCCTCGTCAGACAACCCCGATCGACGAGGAGGCACCGTATGGTCCGCGAACAGGAACGCCCGCAGCGCCCCGGCACCGAGCCCGAGACCCGTGAGCTCGAGCCGATGCAACGCCCCGACGACACGCCCCAGCTTCCCGACGAGGAGCGCCAGCTCGGCCAGCAGGAGCCCGAATCCACCCCCCAGGAGTGGACCGAGCCCCGCCCCGGCGGTGACGCCTCCCCGCCCCCCGGCTCCGAGCTCGACCCCGACTCCGAGGGCGGCCGCGGCCCCCACCTCACCGACAAGGACATCGCCGAGGCCCCGTAGGGCCTCGGCCGCGCCGGCCTCCGCGCCTCGAGGAAAGACACCCACCCACATGGCCCTGCAGCAAGGCGAACACTACCGCTGCCCCATGGAAGGCTGCGGCTGCGAAATCACCGTCACCCGCGGCGCAGGCCCCAACGGCGGCGACCAGGCCCCCCGCTGCTGCTGCGGCATGGAAACGCAGCGCGCCTGAACCCTTCGAGGCGCTGCGATACTGTCACTCGGGCCGCGCGCCGTCCGCGCCGCCAGGGTGATTGTCTACTCGCACTTCCTCCGGGGCCGCCCCGGCTGATTCATCCCCGCGGCTGCCACCAGTCGTATGCCCATGCGACGCCGACGTTCCCGTAAGTGTCGGTCACGACCCCGCCCGCCCCGCCGAACTCGCACTCTGGAATCTCGTTGACCACCGGCCGCTCGTTGTACGCGGCAATTCGAGGCAGCCCCGACGCCACCTCTCGCATCGACCCATCCCGCACGTCGAGCAGCTGCAACGTCCACGAGGGCGAACACCGATCGAGTGTCAGCCGCGCGAACAGGATGTGCTCCCCGTCGTTCGACCATCGAGGCGCCTCGTGACGGTATTCCTCGTCCGGTGACACCTGTCGCGCGTCCGACCCGTCCGCATCCATCACCCAGATCCGTCGCGCAGCGAGCGCCCGGTCCCGCTCGCCGGCCCCGAGGTCAGGCGCGCTCACGTACGCCACCCGCGCGCCGTCCATCGACCACCGAGCCGAGACGGCAGCGAAACGGGTTGCCGTCAGGAAGGTGGTCCGCCCCCGCGGCACGACGACCGCGATGCGCTTGTGCGTCCAGGACTCGCGCCCATCGCCAATCACCGCGAGCGCGTCCTCCCCGTACCTGTCCGTTACCCCCGACAACAAGGCCACCCGGACGCCGTGGTTCGGGACGGCGCCCCCGCTGACCGTTACCGCCAGCAGCTCGGCCCCGTCGCACCCCGCCCCCCCCCCCCCCGCGTCGGCGGACAGCTGCGCGAAGAGCAGCGAATCGCCCGCGAACCCCAGCGGCGCGATCTGCTCCCTCGGGGCCGCTCCGAGGTTGACGAGCTCCCTCGACTTTGACCCGTCCGCGTCCACGACGCGCAGACCGACGTACGTCCGCTCGTCTCCGGACGGTCCTCCGCGTGAGTCGCTTTCCTCCCGGGGCCATCGCTCCTCGACGAAGGCGACGCGCGCCCCGTCCGGTGTCCACCACGGCACCACCGCGCGCCCCTCAGTCGTGCTCGAATACGGGTCGATGACCGTATGCGCCGAGCCCGTAGCCACGTCCTCGACGACCACGGCCCCGTCCGGCCGCACGAGCAGCAGCAGGTCCTCCCCTGGCTTCCACTGCGAGGCATAGAACTGCGTCGCCTCCACCCGCCGCCGGCCGCTCCCGTCTGCGCGCACCACCCACGACTGCGCGTCGTCGCCGACTGGCCCGTGCGTGTACAGCACCCACTCCCCGCTCGGCGACCACCGAGGCAGCGAGTTCGAGCCGTCCGAGGTCAGGCGCCGCGGCTCCCCATCCGGCAGCGTCCGCACCCACAGGTCCCCGTCCCGCACCCAAACCAGCTTCCCGAGGCCCCCATCGTCCGGCCGCGCCAGCATCGCCAGCGCCAGCTCGAACGCCCCCACCACACCCGCCGCCCCGACGGCCGCCACTGTCTTCGCCGCCGCCCCTGAGGCCCACCACCGCCCGACCCACTCCATCGCCCCGAGACCCCACGCCCGCCGGCGCGCACCGGACTCGGGCGTCCACGCCGCCGCCTCCTCGCGCGTACGCACCCCGAGCTTCCCTAGGATCTCCGCCACGTGGTACTTCGCCGTGTTCGCGCTGATCCCCAGCCGCTCCGCGATTTCCGCGTTCGTCAGCCCCTCGCGTAGTAGCCCCCACACCTCCCACTCCCGAGGTGTCAGCACGTCCGCCACCGGAGGCCGCCCACGTCTCACGCCCCCACCCTACCCCCCACCACCCCGAATTACCCCACCCGCCCCGCTGCCGCCGCCAACTCCGCCGCGCAGCCTGCCGCGTTCGAGGGGGTCAAGGGGGCAAAGTCGGCAAAGCCCCCTTTGGGGCGGGCGGGCGGGCCTTCCGAACAACAACAGCCGGCCCGCCCAGCGGCCGTCCGTCCCGGCCAGCGGGCCGCTCCCCGCCCCCAATCCATCGAGGCCCTACGCCCCCAGCTCCTCCAGCACCTCCACCGCACTCACCACCCGCCCCGAAAGCCGCATCACGTCCGCCGACGTCGCCAGCCGCATCACCGCCCGTGCCGGCACCGACATCGGATGCGCCGACGCCACCACCGACGGATTTCGCGCCGCCGACAGCTCCATGATCTCCGTCAGCGTCGCGCCCGGGTCCACATTCACCACCGCGATCCCGAACGGCCGCAGCTCCGGCGCCAGCACCACCGCCAGCCCGTCCAGTGCCGCCTTCGTCGTCCGATACCCCGCGCCCGTCGCCCCATCCCCTGAGCCCGGCGCCGGCCCCATATATCCCATCCGCGCCGCCCCCGAGGTCAGATTCACGACCAGCCCGCCCCCCTGATCCCGCATCCGTGCCCCGAACGCCTGCATCAGCAGGAACGGCGCCGTCACATTGATCGCCAGCTGCCTGTCCCACGCCCCCTCGGTGGTCTCGAAGAACGGCGCCATGATCTCCGTGCCCGTATGCGCCGCATTGTTCACCAGCACATCGACTCGCCCGAACGCCGCCATTGCCTCCTCGACCAGCCGTCCGATGTCGTCGCGCCGCGACAGGTCCGCCTGCACCGCCGCCGCCCGCCGGCCCAGCGCCTCCACCTCCGCCACCGTCTCGTGGATCGTCCCCGGAATCACCCGCTTCCGCTCCACCGTCCGCGCCACCACTACGATGTCGAAGCCCACCCCCGCCAGCTCCAGCGCAATCGCCTTCCCGATCCCCCGGCTCGCCCCCGTTACCACCGCCACCCGCTCGCTCATCGCTGCCCCTCGAGTCTGCGTCACAACGGCCGCAGGACCCCGGCCGCGACACACGATCCATGACGCCCGTGTGGCGTCTATCGATGCGGTAAGGGGGCGCTGCCGGCGAGCGGACGAACCCGGCCCCCGCGCCCCCTCACTCCCGCCGCGGCGGCCGGTTCAGCGGCACGATCGGCACCTCCAGCCGCACCACCTGCGTCCGAGGCAACAGGCACTCCCGCTCCGTGCACGCCTGGTACCGCACCTCCACCTCCAGCGGGAACGACTCCCCCTCGTCGAACTTCGACACGATCGGCACCGCGATCTCGACATCGCCCTCGAACACCGGCACCGGTTCCGCCACCCCGCTCACCACGAACGGCCGCGTCGAGGGATACACCGCCTCCCCCACGCCCACCTGCTCCGGCGCCCGCACCGTCACCGAGGTCGGGATCAGCCCCTCCGCCACGGCCGGCCCGTTCGCGTGCGTCCCCGCCTCCAGCGCGATCCGCACGTACACATTCGCCCGCTGCCGGAACGCCAGCGCCGGCGCCCCCAGCACCGCCGACACCTCCGCGCCGTCCCGCCCCGCCGGGTTCGCCGACATGTCGACCGGTATCTGCAGCCCTTCGTGCAGCACCGTCTCCGCCGTATCCCGCTCCCGGTAGTACCGCCGGAAGAACTTCGCCCGCACCACCCCCTCGGAGTCCGTCACGTACACCCCCGGGTATGGGATCCCGTAGAACGGCTCATCCGGGTCGATCAGCGTGTTCAGGATGCCGAAGCGCCGGATCACCGAGGAGTCCGCGTCCGAAAGCAGCGGGAACGTCACGCCCTGCTGCGCAGCGAAGTCCACGAGCGCCTGCGGCGGGTCCGGGCTGATCGCCATCACCGTCACCCCGGCTGCCTCGAAGTCCCCCAGCCGCCGCTGCATCTCCAGCACCTGCGTCCGGCAGAACGGGCACCACGCCGCCCCTCGATGGAAGACGATGACCGCCCCACCCTCCCCCGCCGCCGAGGGAAACGACACCTCCCGCCCCGCCTGGTCGACGAGCGTGAACTCCGGCGTCCGCTCCCCGACCTCCGGCCCCGTCGGAAACGGCCCCTCCAGCGGTGAACGCATCGCCGGCCGTGGTCGCTCAGTGGTCATCAGAACCTCCCCCCCGTACTGGGATCGCGCGCCTCCACTCTACACCGCCCTGCCTCGGCCGATCCCCGCCGGCGCTCGCACCGCCCCGCGTCATCCCCGCATCAATGCTCCTTGCCGGCCCCCGTACCGTGGCGCGAAGAGGAACTCACACTGCTCGAACGTCGCCTCGACACGCCCGCACCCCTCGTTCGAGGAGCGAGCGCCGCATCGCCAAATGCCCCGAAAACGAGGGGACCGAAGGAAACGAACCCCCGTCGGAATCCACGACGCCCCCTTCGTTCCCTTCGTTTCGATCGGGCCTCCGAAACGAATCCGCATTGCCCCGCCCCTCCGAGGGATGCGACGATGAGCCCCAGCCCTCCCGGATCCGGACCGACGGGAAAGTGCACATGACCGTCCGACAGCAAGGCTCCCGTCCCGCCCGTCGAGGTCTCACCGCTGTCGCCCTGCTGCTCGCGGTGCTGCTCGCTTCTTGTGGTGGCGGCGACGACCCGCCGGCGCAGGACCTTCCCGAGGCCACCACCGTCCTCGAGGAGTCGGCCACCCGCATGGAGCAACTCCGCTCAATGCACTTCCTCCTCGAGCACCAGGACGGCGCCACCGAGATCGTGCGAGGCATCGCCATGACCCGCGCCGAAGGCGATGTCGTCACCCCCGATAAGATGCAGGCCACCGTGAAAGGCGGCCTCGGCCCGGTGAACTTCGAGATCGGCATCGTCATCCTTGGCGACGAGGCGTGGATCCAGAACCCCCTCAACCGCCGCTGGGAGTCCGAGGACATCACGATCGACCAGGTGTTCGACCCCCGCGAGGGCGTGATCGCCCTCGTCCGCTCCACCCGCGATGCCTCCGTCACCGGCACCGACGAAGTCGCCGGCGTCGACTGCTACCGCCTCGAGGCGACGCTCGACTCGGGCGACCTCGACCTGCTGCCCGGTGACCCCGCGCCTGGGAAGGCCGTCCCCACGGTCGCCTGGGTGGGCGTCGACGATGACCTCGTCTACAAGGTCGAGCTCCAGGGCGCGGTGGCGGAAGGCGAATCCGAGGACCTCGTGCGCACCCTCACACTGAGCCGCTTCGACGAGGACATCTCGATTGTCCCGCCGCGGTAGTAGCCGCCCGGCACCCACCGCCCCCGAGAGACTTCCCTCCACCCCCGTGGCGCACGACTCTTCGTTGGCGCTGCTCGTGGTCGTCGCCCTCGGCGTCTTCGTCGCCGCCGACGACCAGACCTCGATCGTCACAGTCCTGCCCTCGATCATCAGCGATGTCGGCATCACGGTGGACGACTTCTACCGCTCCTCCTGGGTCGTCAACGGCTATCTGCTTGGCTACCTCGTCGCTCTTCCGCTCCTCGGACGGGTCGCCGATGTCTACGGTCGTGGCCGCATCTTCGTGGTGGCGCTCCTCATCTTCATGGTCGGCAGCCTGCTCGTCGCCGTCGCACCCTCGTTCGAGTGGCTGATCGTGGCCCGCGCCCTGCAGGCCGTCGGCGGCGGCGGGGTCGTGCCAGTCGCCATGGCCATCGTCGTCGACGAGCTCCCCCCGTCGAGGCGTGCGCTGGGGCTCGGTGCGATCGCCGCCGCCTCGGAGGCGGGGGCGCTGCTGGGCCCCCTCTGGGGTGGCGCCATCACAGAGCTCGCCGGCTGGCGCTGGGTGTTCTGGGTGAACCTCCCCATGACCGCTCCCATCGCGTTCGCCGGTTGGCGCCTCGCCCGGGCCTCCGAGGGCCACCGCGGCGCAATCGACTGGCGGGGCGCTGCGCTGCTTGGGGGGGCCCTCGCAGTCTTCACCTACGCCCTCGTCGATGACCCCTTGGCCCCCCGTTCGCTGATCGCCACGGTGAGCCTGCTGGCCGCCAGCGTGGCCCTCGTCGCGCTCTTCGTCCGTCATGAACGCCGATCCGCAGCACCCATGGTCCGCCTCTCGATGTTCACGGTCGGCCCTGTCGCCGCCGCTGCGGTCGCGAGTCTGCTCGTGGGTGTTGGTCTGATAGCGGCGCTCATCGCCGTGCCGCTGTTCGTGAACCTCGTACTCGCCGGCAGCCCGCTCGATGGCGGATGGACGCTCATGCGCCTGACCGTGGCCGTCCCGGTAGGCGCACTGGCGGGCGGCTGGCTGGGCGGACGGATCGGCCTCCGTGCTCCGGCCGTCGGAGGACTCCTCCTCGCCGCGGTTTGCTTCCTCGTGCTTCGCACCTGGGATCGCGACCTCAGCGAGCCGGTCCGCACGTTGCCGCTGTTGCTGGGCGGCCTCGGCTTCGGCCTGGTGATCGCCCCATTCGGGGCTGCCGTGCTCCAGCACGTCTCCGAGGCCGAGCGAGCGACTGCGGCCGCCTGGCTCACGATGGGTCGAGTCATCGGCATGCTCATCGGCGCTGCCCTCCTCACCTCACAGGGCCTTGGTCGCTTCTACGCGAAGGCCGGCAACGTCGAGTTCGGGAGCCCCGAGTTCGAGGCGCTGGTGGCGCAGGCACAGGTCAGCACCTTCCACGAGATATTCATCGCCGCGGTCCTGGTGATGCTCGCCGCGGCGGTCGCCGCCTGGTTCGTGGGCCACGACAGGCTCCACCGAGGCGAACCGTGGTGGACGATCGGCTGAGGATGGTGTCAAGTCGAGGAGCATTGGACTGCCCCGGGTGCGGAGTGCTAGGCTCCGCGCGCTCCGGCGATGCAGCCACGGTTGCCTGCTATTATCGAAGCGATCCACGTCTCAACAACCGCACTGAAGGGATGGCCGCATGAACGTTGCCCACACGATCGAACGCCTGATCCGACCCCGCACGACCGCGTATGCGCACTGCGATCTCCCCTGTGGCATCTACGACCCCGCTCAGGCTCGCGTTGAGGCCGAGTCCGTCCGGGCGATCCAGCAGCGCTACCAGAACGCCGAGCAGATGAAGACTGCAGGCCAGACCGTCGAGGACTACCGCGCCCGCTGCCTCGTCATTAAGGAAGAGCGCGCTGACCTCGTGAAGCACCACCTGTGGGTGCTCTGGACCGACTACTTCACCCCGGCCCACCTGGAGAAGTACCCGCAGTTGCACCAGCTCTTCTGGTCGGCCACCAAGGAGGCTGGCCTCGCGAAGAAGTCGTCGGACCCCGAGCAGGGCCAGAAGCTCCTCGACGCCATCGCCGAGATCGACAAGATCTTCTGGGAGACCAAGCAGGCCTAGCCTCGCTACCGCACGTTCACCGTGGCGCGGCGCATGCTCCTGATCGTCGGGACATGCGCCGCGTTTCTGCTCTCCCGCTATGCCCGTCGCGCCTTCCTCATAATCGAGGTGGCTGGCGAGAGCATGGCCCCCACCCTCCGCCCCGGGGAGTTCCTGGTGGTGCGGCGCGGCCTTCCGCGCGACATCGCGGGCAGAATCGTATACGTCGAAGGCGAGCTCGGACGTCCCCTTGTGAAGCGAGTGGTCGGCCTTCCTGGCGAGTCCCTCCGCGTCGGCGATCACGTCGAGGTCAACGGCCGCGCCCTCGTCGAGCACTACACACACGGGCCGGCTCCCACGCCGTCATATCGAGGTGTCAATCGGCTGGGGCCTGGCGAGTACTTCGTGCTGGGAGACAATCGCGCCGCGAGCACGGACAGCCGCCAGTTCGGCCCGATTCGGCAGGATGCAATCGAAGGCGCGGTGTGGCTTCGATACTGGCCGCCGGGACGCATCGGCATGGTCGATCGCGTCCCCCGGCGGTTCGCCAGTCGTCCGGCTCCAACCGTCGAGGCAGTCCCCGAGCCCCCCGTCCCCTTGCACCACGATGAGCGATTCGGTACAACGTCTTAGCACTCCACATTCGAGAGTGCTAAACTCCCTGCCTAGCGTGAGTGCGCCACTCAAGGACGCTCAGGATAGCCACACGGGTATCAGTAAGACGAGGGACGCATGGCCAAGCAACTCAAGTTCGATGAACAGGCTCGTCAGGCGCTGCGCGACGGCATCGACCAGCTCGCGAGCGCCGTACGCATGACGCTCGGCCCCAAAGGCCGCAACGTCGTCCTCGACAAGAAGTTCGGGTCGCCCACCATCACCAACGACGGCGTCACGATCGCCAAGGAGATCGAGCTGGCTGACCCGTTCGAGAACATCGGGGCGCAGCTCGCCAAGGAGATCGCCTCCAAAACCAACGACATCGCTGGTGACGGCACCACCACCGCCACCGTTCTCGGCCAGGCCATCGTCCACGAGGGCCTGAAGAACGTTGCGGCGGGCGCCGACCCCATGGCCCTCAAGCGGGGCATCGAGACGGCCGCCCGCGCAATCAGCGAGCAGATTGCTCGCAACTCCACCAAGGTCACCACCCGCGAGCAGATGGCCCAGGTCGCCGCGATCTCGGCGGCCTCCCCCGAGATCGGCGCCCTGATCGGCGACGTGATGGAAGCCACCGGCAAGGACGGCGTCATCACCGTCGAGGAGTCGCGCAGCATCAATACCGAGGTCGAGTACGTCGAAGGTATGCAGTTCGACCGCGGGTACGTCTCTCCCTACTTCGTTACCAACCCGGAGCGGATGGAGGCCGTCATCGACGAGCCGTACATCTTCGTGACGGACCAGAAGCTTTCATCGGTGAACGACATCCTTCCCCTGCTGGAGAAGCAGCTCCAGATCTCGAAGGACATCGTCATCATCGGCGAGGACATCGAAGGAGAGGCCCTGGCGACCCTCGCGGTGAACCGCCTGCGCGGCACCATCAGCTGCGTGGCCGTCAAGGCGCCGGGCTTCGGCGACCGCCGCAAGGAGAACATCTCGGACATCGCCGCGCTCACGGGAGCCACGGTGATCAGCCCCGAGCTCGGCCGCTCGCTCGACTCGGCCGAGCCGGCCGACCTCGGTCGTGCCCGCCGCGTAGTCGTCACCAAGGAGGAGACGACCATCATCGAGGGCCGCGGCGACAAGAAGCGCATCGATGAGCAGGTCTCGATGATCAAGGCGCAGCTCGACGCCGCCACCAGCGACTGGGAGCGCGAGAAGCTCCAGGAGCGCCTCGGTCGCCTGGCGGGCTCGGTCGCCGTCATCAAGGTCGGCGCAGCCACCGAGGTCGAGCTGACGGAGAAGAAGCACCGCGTCGAGGACGCACTCTCCGCGACCCGCGCGGCCGTCGAAGAGGGCATCGTCCCGGGTGGTGGCGTGGCGTTCATCAACGCCCTGCCCGCCCTCGACAAGGTCGGCCTCGAAGGCGACGAAGGCACCGGCGTCCGCATCCTGCGTCGCGCGCTCGAGGAGCCTATGCGTCGCATCGCCGCGAACGCCGGTGAGGACGGCTCGGTGATCGTCCGTCAGGTCCAGAGCCTGAAGCGCGGCGAAGGCTACGACGCCGCCAAGGGACGCTACGGCAGCATGATGGAATTCGGCATCATCGACCCGGCCAAGGTAACGAAGGCGGCCCTCGACAACGCCGTCTCCATCGCCGGCATGGTCCTTACGACGAACTGCCTCGTAACGGACCTCAAGGAGGAGCAGGCAGCCGGCGCGGCTGCAGCGGGTATGTACTAGAAGCGACCAGCCGGTGATATGCAGAAAGCCGGCGACGACGCCGGCTTTCTGCATATCACCGGGGTGACGTGCTACACGTCAATCATCAGAATCGCGGTCAGCATGAACGCGATTGCGAGCCCGAACGCCGTGCCACCCTTGGCCAGCACCTTCCAGTCGGGAGCATCCGAGTCAGCCTCGCTGTCCAGCGCTCCCGGCTGCGCCACCAGCAGCAACGCGTAGACGAACGAGCCGAGCGCGAACGCGCTGAGCAAGACAACCGGCCCGCCGACCACCCGGTGCTCCTTCCGCTGCGTCCTACAGTATCGCACCGGCTGCGGCGCGACCGGACCGTCGCGATCAAGTGCCGCGCACGCGCTACCGGTCCCCGGACGTATCGTCGACGATCGTAATCTCGCCAGATCGACTGAGTTCGGAAGCACAGCGCTCGCAATAGCGACGACCATTCTCCGCCTGGACGACCGCCGGGGCTTCGCCGCAATTCAGACAGAGCCCCTCGCGTTCCAGGCGTTTTCGCGCGCGGTATTTCCGCATGTACTCGCGCATGTACGTTGTGTACCTGGCGGGATCACGCGCGCGTCGCTCGCTGCGATAAAGGCTGTGCGCCTCGCGGCAAGGATCACACCGGCAGCCATAGTTGGTATACGCGTTCGGCGTGCCGTGAAACACAAAAGGGGGTAGCTGTGCCTCGCCAGCCATGATGGCCTCCAGTAAAGAGACGACATGAGGCGCATTGAGTGAGGCACTTGGGACAGGAGAACTAACTTACATCATACACGACTCGGGCGGTGCCGCCAGCGGCCACCCGACCGGCGTCGTGTCCGGGTCCGTGCGGCATTCCATCGACACGTCACCGGCTACTCGTCCGCCCTGAGCCGAGCCTCGAGAGCGAGTACATCTTCCACGTAATCGCGCGTCTCGTCGTACATGCCGTATTGCTTATAGGCTGCCCACCCCTGGTAGTACGAAGCCAACGCGCCTTCAACGTCGCCGCCCTCGATAAACAGGAGGTGCGCGAGGTAGGCCGCGCCCACGCGCGCGTTGTCCTCGAGGCTCACGTGCCAGTTGTCTGCTCCCGAGGCGAGGTAGTCAACCGTCCATTCGGCTGTGTCCGGCATGAGCTGCATCAGTCCGACAGCGCCGGCACTGCTGACCACGTGGTTCTGCCAGCCGCTCTCCATGAGCGCGAGCGCCATCAGCAGGTACGGGTCCACCCCCGACTCGCCGGCGGCCTGGTTTAACGCGTTGGCCGTCCGCACCGAGAGCTGCGGTATCGCGGACGTGGGAATGTCCAATACCTGCCCGATGCGAATCACGTCTGTAGTCAGCCCATTGGCTTGCCGGAGGGACGAGACGGTTACGCTGTGCGACTCGGCGACGCTGGATAGACTGTCGCCCGGCCGGACGATGTACACCATCGACGTTGGGCGTGACGTTGTCTGCGGCGTTGGAATGTCCAGTTCGGTTCCGGTCGCGAGGACGTTCGTCTCGCTGATGCCGTTCAGTGCAGCGATCGCCTCAGGCGTGGTGCCGAACTCGAGCGCGATCTCCCAGAGCGTGTCCCCCGGCTGGACTCGGTAGGACAACGTCGAGATGGATTGTTGCACCTGCTCTTCGTCTCGCAGGCGCAGCACCGTCCCGGCCACGATTCGCGACGGATCAACGAGGCCGTTAAGGACCGCGAGCGCGTCGACGGTCGTCCCGAACCGGTCCGCGATGTCCGACAACGTGTCGCCGGGCTCGACGACATAGGTGGCCGGGATGCGAGACGCGGAGGCCGCCAGGTGCGGCGCGGCGAACGCCACCGCAGCGACTAGTACCGCGAGGATGGCGACAGCACGAAACGAAACGGACCGCAGGGGGCGGCCGGCGTGGGGAGTGTGCAAGGGTAATCCAATACCCGCCGCCACCAGCCTAGCACGACACAGGCTGTTGTCTCCAACCACATCAGCGTGACCACGACGAGCGCTCGATGAACCTGTTCGTGGACGGGAGACTGCGCCACCTCGTGGAGTACCGGTCGACGGCCAGTGCGGCCACCAGCAGCAGCCCTGGCACCACCGTGATCACCGCCCTGACGCTGACGAGACCGGCCACGGCGCCCAGGAGGAGCAGGCTCGGGATAGCGAGCCCGTCCTTGAGCATCCCCAGCAGCGCATTGGTCCGACCCTGGATCTCCAGGGGCACGTTTCGAGTGACGAACGTCTGTGCTGCCGCGGCGGCGAGCGTCATCCCGGCCCCGAGCAGTACCGAGAGGAGCGCTGCCAGCTCCACCCGCTCGCTGATACCCGGAAGGTCCATCACCAGCAGCCACCCGAGATGACCCACCAGCCACTCGACCAAGCCGAGGCCGGTGTCGGCTACGGCTACAAGGCCGAACCCGACTGCCGCGATTGCGCGCTCTCCGAGGGAATCGATGAGGGCTGGCGCAAAGACGAGCGCCACCAGTAGACCGATGGGCGCCGGAGCGAACACGTACACGGCGTTCGATGGATCGACGTTCAGGACGGACTGCACGTACTGCGGTCCGAGGACGCCAAGCACGACGTTGACCGTGCTCGCCATCGCCGCAAGCAGCAACATCCAGAGGACGCCCGGTTGCCCCAGCAGGTACTGGAGAGCGACCCGCGTAGAGAACTGCCGGCGCGCGGCGTCGAGCGAAGCTCGCTCCTGCTGTCGGACCTCGCGCGCCTGCGTCTGCAGTTTCAGTACTCGACTGGATGACAGGATGAACAGCAGGCCGGCCAGTCCGATCACCGGATTGACGCCCCATGCCCGCACCAGCACAGGCGCCAGCAACGCCTTCCCGGCCACTTCCCCGGCCGACGACGCGAACGAAAGAAACGAGGTTGCCGCCGCCAGTTCCTCTCGCGTCGCCACCAGCGGCAGAGCGGAGGCTTCCGAGGGCTGCGACAACTGGTGCAACGCACGGACACAGACGATGACCAGCAGCAGCGATCGAAAGCCGGTGCCAAAGGCGCCTGCGATGACGAAACACAGCAGCCCCATGGCCAGATAGGCGCCGACCAGCGCGAGTCGCTTCGGCAGCGCGTCGGCAAGCGCGCCGCCGTACAACGCCAGTACGACGCCGGGAAGCAGGTACGCCACACCGAGCAGCGCCGCGTCGACCGCCGTCCCCCCGCTTCGCACGGTCGCGATGAGCGCCCCATAAAGGAGCGCCTGGATGGCGATGTCGCTCAGAAACCTCGAAGCAAGAAGCGCCTGGAACTGCGGCTTACGCGCCACCGAGCCGGCCGGCAGCATGAACCACAGCACGCGAAACACCCGCGTTTGCCCGCGATCGAGCGCCGCGTCGAGGCGTTGGAGAGCGCGGAAGGCGGGCTCGTCGAACTGAGGCGGCAGCGACATGAACGCCATCGTATCCGAGGGGCCCGCCAGAGGAAGGGCGGTGCTGGAGTCGGCAAGCACGCCGGATCGAATCGCGCGTGCCTCGTAAGGCCACTGTTCGGGGCCCTATACTCGACAGCGACGAAAGAGGGATGCCATGTTCGCCACCATCGGCCAGACGCTCCACCTGATGAAGCTCAGCTGGCGAGTGCTCATGAAGGACCGCGAGCTGCTCTGGTTCCCCATCATGGCCGGTGCCGTACTGCTGGTGGTGGTCGCAATCGCGGCCGCCCTCGGAGCCTCGCTCGGGACGTTCGAGCGCCTCGGTGCGGAGAACGGCGCAGGGCAACAGGCCAATGCTGCCGACGTGGCGCTGGGCGTCATCGTGTACGCCGCCGGCACCTTTGTTGTGATCTTCTTCAACTCGGCGCTCATTGCGGCAGCCATCGAACGGCTTCGCGGTGGCGACCCGAACGTGTCGTCCGGTCTCCAGGTCGCCCTGGCGAACGTAGCGGCGATCGCCGCCTGGGCGCTGATCGCCGCCACGGTCGGCCTCATCCTCCAGGTGCTCCGCAACCGCACCGACAACATCCTCGGCCGGATCGCGATCGCACTGGTCGGCGGGGCGTGGGCATACATGACGTTCTTCGTCGTGCCGGTGCTGGTCACCGAGGGCATCGGTCCGGTCGAGGCGATCCGCCGCTCCGGATCACTGTTCCGGCGGACGTGGGGACAACAGGCGGTCAGCGGCTTTGGGTTCGGCATCGTCTACGTCGGGGCGATCTTCGTGGCGCTCCTGCCCAGCATCCTTCTCTTCGCACTGATGCCCGCGTTGGGCGTCGTGGTAGCAGTGCCGCTGTTCGCGATGGCGATCGGCACCGTGATGGCGCTCGAGGGCATCTTCAAGGCAGCGCTCTTCGAGTTCGCCAACGACCGCAATCCGCTCGAGTTCGACCGCGCGACCCTGTCGATGGCGTACCGAGCACTCTAGGTCGCGATACACATCGTCGCGATGTCGGCGGCTTCGGCGAACGGACGAGTCGAGGCCGTCATATTCGACTGGGGTGGGACGCTCGCCGAATACGCGACGATCGACCTTGAGGACCTCTGGCGGCTCGCGGCGCGCCACCTCGCCCCTGAACGAGACCTCGAAGTGGCGAGCATCCTCGCTGCCATCGAGGACTCGTTCTGGCAACGGTCGAGCCAGGATCACCGTTCATGGACACTGGCTCAGTTGTTGGCTGAGGCCCGCACAACGATCGGGGCCGATGTCGCCGAAGCTCTGCTCGAGGAAGCGGGCGTTCTGTACCTCGATGCGTGGACTCCGCACATCCGCCACGAACCCGACGCACGGGAGGTCCTGCACGCACTCCGCTCCCGAGGTCTGCGCATCGGCCTGCTTTCGAACACGCACTGGCCTCGCGCGTTCCACGAACGATTCCTCGAGCGAGATGGGCTAAGTGGTCTCATCGACGCGCGGCTGTACACGAGCGAGATGCAGCACACGAAGCCTCACATCGAGGCGTTTCGAGCCGCGATGGCCGCGGTAGGCGTGGACGATCCGGGCAGGGCGGTGTTCGTGGGCGACCGCCCCTACGACGACGTATTCGGGGCGCGGCAGGCCGGGATGCGGGCGGTGCTCCGGCACAATCCCGCCGTCCCCACCCACGACATCGATCCAGACGCAACCATCGGCTGCCTGTCAGAACTGATCGAGCACATCGACCGCTGGAGCTAGAAGCTGGGCGTCCCCGCACAGCAACCACGACGTCCCGCAGGACGACCGCTAGCAGGCCGCCCTACGCGCGGATCAGCTGGTCGACCAGGATCGCGGCAAAGAGCGCGGCGAGATAATACGTCGAGTACTTGAACAGCGGCCACGCGCGAGTGATCCCCGGCTCGCGCCGGAGGGCGTACGCAAGCGCGATGAAGGCCGCGCCAGCGACGAGATTGACCGTCCAGTACACGCCCCCCAGCTGCGCCACTCCCGCGAACAGCGTGGTGAGCGCTACGAGCATGACCGTCCACAGCAGGATCTGCCGTTTCGTCTCCTCGACTCCGCGGACGACCGGCAGCATCGGCACCCCGGCCGCACGGTACTCGTCCTCCATGACGAGCGCGAGCGCCCAGAAGTGCGGAGGCGTCCACCAGAACACGATGAGAAACATGAATACAGGCTCAAGGCTGGCCAGACCGCCGGTCACCGCCGCCCACCCAATGAGCGTCGGCGCCGCCCCGGCCGCACCCCCGATGACGATGTTCTGTGGGGTGCTCCGCTTCAACAGATACGTGTAGATCACCACGTAGAAGCCGATCGCGCTCAGCGACAGCAGTGCCGCCATGAGATTCACCGCGATGGACATCCACGCGACCGAGACCGCGCCGAGCACGATTCCGAACGCAGCCGCCTGCTTCGGCGAAACGACACCTGCGGGGAGGGGCCGCCGAGACGTCCGTCTCATCCGGACATCGATGTCACGGTCGACATATTGATTGATCGAGTTCGCGCTTCCTGCGGCCATCATCCCGCCGAACAGCGTCGCCACGACGAGCCACGTGCTCGGCCATCCGCGTTCCGCGAGCACCATCGCAGGCACGGTCGTGATCAGGAGTAGCCAGATAATGTGGGGCTTCGTCAGGGCAACGTAGGCCCGCAGCGTCTGGCCAAGGCCGCGACGCGCGGCCCCGGCGCTGACCTCACTGAGGTCCGCCGCCTTCATCGCGGCGCTAGACACGCGCGGCCGCCTCGGGACGTGAACGGCTGGGCTCGGTGGCCGACGCCCCGCTCCGCACGCCCGCTCGATACCGGCCCCCGATCGCGATCAACACCATCAGCGACCAGATGGCCGCCCCGACTGCCAGATGCGCCACGCGTGACGCCTCCGAGAAGTCCGTCCACATGTTGGAGGCCCCCACCAGGATCTGCGTCCCGTACAGCACAACGAGGAGCCACGCCGACCGCCGCATCAGGCGTCCAGCGCTCCGGTTGCGGAGCACGGCCCACGTCACCCCCGTGACCGCGAGGAGGCCGCCGGCGACCACGAACCGATGCAGCCAGTGGATCGACTGCTCCCGCCCCCCGTCGGCGAACGGGATCGCCGCCTCGGCGCAGCCGGGCCAGCTCGTGCAGGCAGTCGTGGCGTTCGCACCGACTACATACGCGCCGCTGAGCAACACGATGAACATGATCGCCGCGCCAGCCGAGGCCACCCTCACCATGGATCCTCGGCGCTCCGAGACATCCGGCGCCCGGTCTGGGCCGAGGTACGCGAATCCCGCGATCACGGTCAGGATCGCGAGCAGCACCATGGCCGTGGCGAGGTGGAACGTGACAACCTCCGGCGGCAGTTCCCGCTCTACCGTCTCCTTACCGAGCCACGCCTGGAACCCGAGCAGCGGCAGCGACGTGATCGCCAGCCATCGACTGGCAACGTCACCCCAGCGAGTCCGCAGCGTCACGATCGCGGTGGCGACGACGAGCACGCCGACGATGGCCGCGGCTGTGCGGTGGGTGTACTCGATGATTGCCGTTTTCTCGAGAGGCGGATGCCACTGGCCATGACAGAGTGGCCAGTCTGGGCATCCGAGGCCGGAGCCCGTGGTCCGGACCACCGACCCGATCGCGATCAAGATCAGTGTGGCGATGACCGTCGTAGCGGCCAGGGCGAAGTACCGGTTCGATTGCCCGCTCACGATACCTTCATGCTACGACGTCACTCCGTTGTGCGCTGCGGGGCGACATCTCTGAGGGTGACTTCCGGGCGTCGGACGTCCGCGAGCCGCACATCGGCACTTCCGCCGGCGGAGCGGTCCGCGAGGCGCTCCTCCAGCTGTCTGAGCTCGCGCGACACGGCCCGCAGCCGAGCCTGCAGCCAGAGCAGGTAGACGAAGAGGCCCGCCCAGAACACGGCGAATCCGGCGAACAAATACTCGAGATGGTCCATCGGTCTACCTCTCGTCCTGGCGATCGAGTGCCAGGCGCAGCTCATTCAGGCGCGCGCTCACGCGCTCGGTCTCGGCGCGCAGGACGATGAACCAGAGGGCGAGGAGAAGGATCGCGACCATCCCGAGCATCAGCACCGCGAACATCGACTGCGGCAGCGCCTGATCGCCCGGCAGCTGCAGCACGATGGGCTGCGGATGCAGGGTGCGCCACCACCTGACGGACATGTTGATGATCGGTATGTCGAGGAACCCGATGATCGCGAAGACCGCGGCGTACCGAGCCGCTTGCTCGTCGGCGACGTCCGACAGGCTCCTGGCCAGGAGGTAGCCCGAGAAGATAAGGAACAAGATCAGGGTGCTGGTGAGCCGAGCATCCCACGCCCACCAGGTACCCCAGATCGGATGTCCCCAGATCGCCCCGGTCGCCAGCACCAGCGCCGTGAAGAGCACACCAACGCCCGCCGCCGCCCGTGCCACTACATCGAAACGCATGTCGCGACGCCAGAGCACAACGATCGAAGCGACGAACACGATGAAGAACGCGAGGTAAGCGGCGATCGCTGACGGCACGTGGATGTAGAAGATGCGCTGCACCTCCCCCTCCACGGCCTCCCTCGGCGCAACCACCACGGCGCCGACAATCATCGCCAGCATCGCGATCCCAACGGCGGGCGGGAGGAAGACCCAACGCCATTCGTACACTCGCTCGATCTGCCGCCAGAGCCCGGTCACTGTTCGACGACCAGCGGGAACAGAAGCGCGCTCCCAACGGCGCTCCAGATGGTGAATACCACCAGCAGCAGCAGCCAGGGGCCGTCGCCATTCGGTACGTCGAGCACCCCGCCAGTCGCACGCACACCCGCGATCAACAAGGGGACAAGGAGCGGCAACGCAAGGACCGGCAGCAGCACCTCGCGCGACCGCACGCGCGTGCCGAGCGTCGCAAGCAGCGTTGTCAGTGTCACGTACCCGGCCGTTCCGACGGCCACGATCGCCGCCAATTCGACAGTGAGCAGTGTCGTATTGAACAGGATAGTGGCCATCACCATGACCGCCACTTCGATCGATAACAGCGCCACCAGATTTGCGACCACCTTGCCGACGTACAACGACGTCCGCGGGATCGGCGCCAGCAGCATGGCGTCGAACGTCCCCTGCTCGACTTCGTCGGCGAACGACCGGCTGCACGCGATGATCCCCGCGAAGAGGAACGTCACCCACAGGACCCCGGGGAGCAGCGGCCGAACGTCATCCGTGACGAGGTCGAACGCGAACGAGTACGTCAGCACGCTCATCGTTGCGAACGTCCCCGCGGAGAGCCAGCCGCTCCGGTGCCGCCACAGGAGCGTCAGGTCCTTACGCACGACCGCGGCGGCCCCGGTCATCCGGCCATCGTGGCCGCCTTCGGACGGCCCCCCTCGATGTCCAACCGGCCGTGCGAGACACGGACCACGGCGTCGGCCCATCCTTCGACTCGGTCGAAGCGGTGAGTTGCCGCGAGGACGGTGAACGACGGCTCGCGCAACATGAGCCCGTCAAGAAGCTCCATCCCCTCGCCATCGAGGCCCGTCTCCGGCTCGTCGAGCAACAGGACCTCCGGGCTGTGGATGAGCGCCCGAGCGATCCCCAGCCGCTGGTGATACCCACGCGAGAGCACCGATACAGGCTCGCCCCGACGAGTCCACAGTCCGAGCAGCCGCAGGAACGCCTCAGCCCTCGCGGGCGCACCTTGCACCCCATACAGCGCGGAGAAGAATAGGAGGTTCTCGAGCGGCGTGAGGTCCTCGTAGAGCATCGGCCGGTGGCTCAGGACGCCGATGCGCCGTCGCACCTCGACGCCCTCGCGTTGGATATCGAACCCAGCGATCCGGGCGTGTCCGGCGTTCGGCACGACCAGGGTCGAGAGGATGGCGAGGAGCGTGCTCTTCCCGGCACCGTTCGCGCCCACCAGCGCCGTCTTCGACCCCAGAGGCAGTTCCAGATCAACGCCGTCGAGGACCGTGCTTACTCCGTACCGCTTCGACAGGCCTTGCACCTCGATGGCCGGCGGCACCGTCATGCAGCCCCCTCTGTCGACGCTCGAACCCGCCGAAGCAACACAATGCCCGCCACGACGGCACCCACCGCTATCGAGGCTCCGAACAGGGCTCCGGGAAATCCGATCAGTGGATTGGCGTCGTTCGCGCGCGTCAGGCCGATGATCGAAGCCGTGAGACTCTCGCCCTCCTCCGCTGGCTCGTTCCGCTGGACCACGATCCACCGTTCATCCCGAAGCGTCCGGTCGGCCCCCCGGACCGCCTCCGGGCCAGCCTCGACAGCGTCGACGAAACGCGCCGGCACCCACAGCTCCATCTCGCCGGCCGGCACCGGGCTTGTCACACGGAGGCGATAGACGTCGCTCGCCTGATCGTAGCCCACCACGTAGCGGGTGACGACGAGGTTCGACCCGGGTCGCAACGCCTGCGTCGTGGTCGTTACCAGACCTTCGAGCCGGACCTCCGCGTCGACGTCATCGGTGGCGCCGAGACCTGTGACGCCGTCCGGCGCCGGGATGCGAAGCGTCACGCCGTCATCCCCACCTACGTAGACCCGGTCAGAGGGGTTAACCACCTGGTCTTCCCGCTGGAGCGAGAGCTCGCCAAGATCGCGGTCCAGCCCCTGCACTGACACGACTGTGGCCTCGATCCGTAGCGCTGGTGCCTCATCGCTCGTCTCGTAGACCGTGATCGCGCGCTCTTCGCTCGGTAATTCCGGAGACAGCAGGATTGGCGGATCGACGAGATACGACACCCCCCGATACGTCGCCCGAAGCACGTACGTGACCGTTGGGTCCGCGGGTGGCGCGAAGGCGAACTCACCGTCCTCGGCGTTCTCTTCGCTCGAACTCACCCGGCCGTCCTCCGCCAGTGCCAGCAGCTGGACCCGGACTCCTGACAGGCTCGTCATTCCCGCCGTCCCGTTCACGACCGTGCCGCTCACGCGTCCCGTCGGGACCGGCGTCTGGCCGGATGCGACACCAGTCAGGACCGCGACACCGGCAATCAGCCCGGCCATTGAGGATAGGATCGCGAGCGCCCTCACTCCTGCCCCTGCTCGATTCCTGCGTCACGCAACGCCTCGGTCACTCCTCGCAGGCGTGGCGCCAGCGCGCGACGCCCACGTACGCGATCGTCCGCCGATATCCGCCCCGCGGCGGCGTCATCGTCGAGCTCGCGGAGCTCCGCATACAGCTCTCGACGTTGCTCGATCAGACGCTCCACGCGGGCGTCCGCACTGGAATCGCCCCCGTGTCGCCGGGTGTACGGCACACCCACGAGCGCAGCCGCCACGGCGGCGAACACAACGAGCACAACCCACTCCACCGTGCGTCAGCTGTCTCGGCCCAGATCGTGCCTCAGGTGCTCGTCCAGCCAGCGCTCGTCCGCGGCATCAATGGCTTCCGGCGCCACAGCCGTCCTCCGCAGCCGCAACAGCACGTACCCGCCCACGAGCGCGACCATTGCCATCGACCCGCCGACCCAGGCGAACAACCACAGGTTGAACCCCTCGCGAGGCACGTCCGCGAGCACGCGGTCGCCATACCGGCCGGTGAAGTAGTCGATGATCTGGGTGTCCGACTGACCCTGCTCGAGGCGCTCGCGGATCACCGAACGCATGTCGATGCAGATCTGCGTCTCGCAGACATCGAGGCGCAGGTTCGTGCACTGGGGGCAGAGCAGCTGCCGCTCGATGTCGAGCGCACGAGCATCGATGTCCGTCTGGGCCCGCGACATGCTTCCGGTGCCACAGAGGAGACCGATCGCGAGCGCCGCAGCGATGAGCAGGCGGACTCCGCGCGCGACCGACCGAGGTGCGTATCTCATGTCTGCGGGATCGCAGGCGTCCCCACGACCTGACGCTCCGGCGCGAGCGCGCGGACCGGGGCGAACGCGATCAGTCCGCCAACCACGTAGACGGCCCCGCCGATCCACAGCCACATGATGAGCGGATTGACGAAGACGTGGAACTCGGCGACACCGTTCGCATCCCATCCCTGGACGAAGACGTACAGATCGTCGCGCAGCGTGGTATCGACCGCGACGATGCCCGTCGGTTGCTGGGGGAAGTTCTCGAACAGCCTGCGCCCCGGCTCGAGGTAGGCAACCTCCTTACCGTCCTTCGATACGCGGACCGGAGCGACGATCTCAGTCTCAATCCCGTTTGCTGTCCCCGGCCGCTCTCGCAGCCCCAGGTAGGTGAGCGTGCGCCCACCCGCCTCGAACGACTCACCGGGCGCCACCGCGGTACGGACCTGCTCCTGGTACACATTGGACCCGACAATCGCGATCGCCATCACGGCGAACCCGATATGCACCAGGTATCCGCCATACCGCCGGCGGTCACGGCCGAATAGTCCGCCAAACGCTGATATCCACCCGGCGTTTCGCGCCACCTTCGCCCCCCGCGCTCCGAGGAAGTACTCACGGAGCGTCACGTACAGCAGCACGATCGCTGACGAAGTGCCCGCCAGCGCGAAGGGGTCGTGCATCCCGCCCGCGACGAGTGCCACGAGCGACACCACGAGCACGAGCGCGGGCGATCGGAACCGCCGCAGCAGTGTCGGTGCGGCCGCCTGACGCCACGGTAGGACCGTGCCAATCGCGGCCAGCACCACGAGCCCGATCAGCAGCGGCCCGACGGCCCGGTTATAGAAGGGCGGCCCGACGGTGATGCGGGAATTGTCGAACAGCTCCGAGAACACGGGGAAGAGGGTGCCGCCGAGCACGATGAGCGCAATCGCGGTTAAGAGGTAGTTGTTGACGATGAGCCCGCTCTCTCGCGAGAGCAACGAGTCGAAATCGTGGTCGGGCCTCAGGTACGGACCCCGCCAGATGAGGAGCGCGATCGAGAGAATCACGACGATGGCGAGCAATATCAGGAAGTAGGACCCGACATCGGACTCAGCGAACGAATGCACCGACTCAACCAGTCCGCTCCGCACGTTGAACGTGCCGAACACGGCCAGGCCGAACGCCGCGGCGACGAGTCCGAGGTTCCACAGCTTCAACATCCCTCGGCGCTCCTGCACCATCATCGAGTGCAGGAACGCCGTCATCGGCAAGAGCGGAAGCATCGCGGAGTTCTCGACCGGGTCCCAGGCCCAGTAGCCGCCCCACCCGAGTACCGTGTACGCCCACCACCCACCGAGGAAGTTCCCGACGCTGAGGACCAGCCACGACAGCAGCGCCCAGTGGCGCACCGAGCGGAGCCACGCGTTGTCGATCCGCGCCGAGAGCAGCGCAGCCCCGCCCAGCACGAACGGGATGGACGTGCTCACCAGGCCGGTCAGCAAGAACGGCGGGTGGATCAACATCCCCTTGTCGACCAGGAGCGGATTCAGCCCAACGCCGTCCGGAGGCGTGATGCGGCTCACCTCGAACGGCGACGCGAGGAACACCAGCGCCGTCAGGAATGCCGCCAGTACCCCGCTTCCCAGCGCGGTCGCGTGACCGGCGCCCCACGGGATGCGAGGCAGCGTGATCCACGCGAAGACCGCCATCAGGACGGACATCGTCCACGTCCAGAACAGCAGCGAACCGGCCTGCGAGCCCCACAGCGCCGCCCACTTCATCGGCGTTTCCATCTCGCGGGACGAAACCGAGGCAACGTAGGCAAGCGAAAAGTCATCCCGCAGCAGCCCGACGACCAGGGCGCCGATCGCGACCGAGGTGAAAAGCGCGCTTGTCATCCACGCGCGGCGGGCGAGCACTTGCAGACCGGGACGGCGCGCCCGTAAGCCGACCGTTGCCCCGACGCACGAGAACAGGGATGTCGCGAGCGCGGTGATGAGCGCCGCTGCGCCGACCGTAGCCAGGACGTTCAGTTCGATGGCGTGGCCACCTCGGTGCTCGTGAGGAACTCCGATTCGTGCTTGATGATCACGGACGAGGCGTGCAGCCGCCCCACCGACTCCGCAACCCCTTCGACGATGACAAACGCTCTCGGACCGAAGAGATTGGGCTTGATGCCGTCGTACGTGATGTCCATCCGCTCCAGCCCGTCTTCGCTCTGGATCGCGAACGACACGGGGCGCCCGTTCTCCTCAACGATGGTGCCCTCGATCACGCGGCCACCAACGCGCCATCGGCGCCCCTCCACGTCGATCTGCTTCGCAAACTCGTCGGGTGTGGCGTAATACGAAAGGGACGATCCCGCCGCGGAGACGGCCAGCACGCTAATCGCGGCGGTCGCCAGCGCGAGGATCGCGATGAGCCGAGCGCGCCTGCTGGAGAACATCCGTCGAAGCCGCGTCTTCATGACGGCTCCGCCAGCCGGTCGAGCATGGCGCGCAGGTCGTCCTCCTTGAGCTCGCCGAGGTACCGACGGTCGATCTCAAGCCCAGGGCGAATCATGAACGCCATCGGCAACGTCTCCACGCCGTAGTCCAGGTACACCCGGTTCTCGGGGTCGCGGACTACCGGGAATGTTAACCCGAACTCCTCGGCGAATCGTTTCGCGTCGGCTTCCGTATCCCAGATGTTCATACCGACGAATGTGTACCCGCGGCCCTCGTACTCTGCCCACAAACGCTGGATGAGCGGAGCCTCGCTCCGGCAGGGGAGGCACCAGGAGGCCCAGAAGTACAGGAGGATCGGTCGGTCGTCGTGTGCCGCGATGTCGAATGTCGTGCCGTCGAACGCCTGGATAGCAAACGGGGGCGCATCGCCGACGACAGCCTCGCCGGGTTGGTTGCCGCCGCCGACGCCGCGGGCCATCCCATACGCGGTCACCGACAGCAGTGCGAGGACGATGACTGCGGCGATGAGCATGACGGGCTGGCGGCGAACCACCTGGGCCACTCGCGGTGAGGTCATTCGGATCGAGGCTATCCCGTCCCGGGGCGCGGATCAACGCTCGAAACGACGCTTCGCCCGGTCATCCATCGCGATCGCGGTCTATCGCGTTCTGAGCTTGACCCAGATAATGCGCCGATGGTACTGCTACTGCGGCCCGCTTTCCCACACGCCACGCTGGGCCGTGCCGTACGTCAGCAAGGGGGACGTTGTTGCGCGCGACTCGACTCGGTCTGACTTTCCGACGCGGCAGGCGCATGTTGCCACTCGTCGCGCTCGTCCTCCTCATCAGCCTCCTCGCAGGGTGCGGCGCGCCACAGAGCACCACCGAGATCGCGGGCGACTACAACGATGCGGTTTGGGGACCCTACCAAATGGTCCTCATTCTCGCCGCCATCGTGTTCGTGGTGGTGCTCGTGCTGACGCTGGGCTTCAGCATCTGGTTCCGGGAACGGCCAGGCCGTGTTGCGCAGCAGATCCATGGCAACACCCGCCTCGAGGTGATCTGGACGCTGATCCCCGTGGCCATCGTGGCGCTGATCGCCGTACCCACGTTCGACGCGCTGTTCAAGATCAGCGACGACCCGCCGGCGGACGCACTGCACGTCGAAGCGATCGGTCACCAGTGGTGGTTCGAGTTCCGCTACCTGGACGACAACGGCGAGACCATCCTCACCACCGCCAATGAGTTGCACCTGCCCGAAGGCCGCGCGGTGGCAGTCGCCCTCCGCACCGAGGATGTGATCCACTCGTTCTGGGTCCCCGCCATCGCCGGCAAGGTCGACATGGTCCCCGGCCACGACAACAACATCGCCTTCACACCTACGAAGGCCCGGCCTGAACCCTACCTCGGGCAGTGCGCCGAGCTGTGCGGGCTGTCGCACGCCAACATGCGGTTCCGCGTCTTCGTGCATGCGCCCCAGGAGTTCGAGAGCTGGTTCGAAGACCAGCAGCAGGAAGCTGTCACCCCGACCGGCGACCTTGCGGCGCAGGGAGAGGAACTCTTCCTGCAGAGCGCGTGCATCGGCTGCCACACCGTCCGAGGCACCAGTGCTCAGGGCGTGATCGGTCCCGACCTCACACACGTCGGCTCCAGGACGACGATCGCGTCGGGTGTCCTCGAGAACAACGCCGAGAACCTGCAGCGCTGGATCCACAACTCCGAGGACGTGAAGCCCGGCTCGAAGATGCCCCCGCAGGGTGCTTCAGCAGGCGGCACGCTCACGGACGACCAGATCGAGGCAATCTCCGCGTACCTGCTGAGCCTGCGCTAGTCGCGGAGGCAGGTACGGGTCAGGAAATCGCGTAGTAGTCGCCGGCGGGAATCCGCCGGGCCGGGAGGCACAGATGGCCACGGTAGCAGGGACGCTCGCAAGACCCGCCAACGTCGGCGTTTGGTCATGGGTCACCACGGTCGACCACAAGCGGATCGGCGTCCTCTACGGCATCACTGCGTTCTCGTTCCTCCTCTGGGGCGGGGTGCAGGCATTGCTTATCCGCACACAGCTCGCGGTCCCGAACGGCACCGTCATCGACGCCGAGCGCTTCAATCAGCTGTTCACGATGCACGCGCTCACGATGATCTTCCTCGCCGTCATGCCGCTGGGCGCGGCATTCTTCAACTTCCTCACACCACTCATGATCGGTGCCCGGGACGTGGCCTTCCCGAGGCTCAACGCGCTCTCCTACTGGGTGTACCTCGGTGGCGGCCTCCTCCTGACCAGCAGCTTCTTCTGGGACGCCCCCTCTGCCGGCTGGTTCAACTACACTCCCCTCTCCAACGAGACGTACACCGCTGACCTGGGAATCGATTTCTACGTCGTCGGTCTGCTGATCCTCGGTACGTCGTCGCTGATGGCCGCACTCAACTTCTGCGTCACGATCATCAACATGCGGGCGCCCGGCCTCACGATGATGCGGCTTCCCGTCTTCGTCTGGATGACCCTCATCATCTCTTTCCTGCTGGTCCTGGCGCTGCCGCCTCTGACGGTGGGACTCATCCAGCTGCTCTTCGACCGCAACTTCGAGACAAACTTCTTCGTCGCCGAGCAGGGCGGCGACCCGATCCTCTGGCAACACCTCTTCTGGGTGTTCGGACACCCCGAGGTCTACATCCTCATCCTCCCCGCCATGGGTATCGTCTCCGAGGTGCTCCCGGTCTTCTCACGGAAGCCACTCTTCGGCTACCCCGCCGTGGTATTCGCCGGCGTCGCAATCGCCTTCCTCGGCTGGGCGGTCTGGGCGCACCACATGTTCACCACCGGAATGGGCACGGTTCCAAGGACCGTCTTCGCCGCGAACACGATGGTGATCGCGGTCCCCACGGGCATCAAGATCTTCAACTGGATCGGCACCCTGTACGGCGGCAGCATCCGGTTCAATACGGCGATGCTCTTCTCGGTCGCGTTCATCGTGACCTTCACCATCGGCGGAATCTCCGGCGTCATGCACGCGTCACCGCCGGTCGACTCGCAGCACCAGGACTCGTACTTCGTCGTCGCGCACATCCACTACGTGCTCTTCGGTGGCGCGGTGATGGGCATCTTCTCAGGCATCTACTACTGGTTCCCGAAGATGACCGGGCGCTTCCTCGGCGAGGGCCTGGGCAAGATGCACTTCTGGCTGATGTTCATCGGCCTGAACATGACCTTCTTCCCCATGCACTTCCTGGGCCTCGCGGGTATGCCCCGGCGTATCTACACGTACGACCAGGGACTCGACTGGGGCTTCTGGAACATGTTCGCGACCATCGGCTCCTTCGTGATCGGGATCTCCATCATCGTGTTCGTGTGGAACTTCTTCCGCTCGATGCAGCAGCCCAAGACCGCCCCGGACAACCCGTGGGACGCCGCCACGCTCGAGTGGGCCACGTCGTCGCCGCCGCCGGAGCATGACTTCGACGTCGTCCCGACCGTCCGTGCGCGCGATCCCCTCTGGCATGACCGCGACCACAATATCGAGCGGCCCGAGCCGACCGGCGAGCACATCCACATGCCACCACCCTCGTACTACCCAATCTTGTTGGCCTCGGGCGTCCTGCTGATGGGCCTCGGCCCGCTCTCGCACCTCGCACTGACGGCCCTCGGCGCGGTGGTCGTCGTCTACAGCATCTGGGGTTGGGCCCTCGAGCCAACCGACTAGGTCGAGCGCACGAACTCGGACCAGGAGGAGGAGTAAGCACGACCATGGCTCACGCGGCAACGGGGCACGCCCCGGCCCATCACGCGACCAACACGGGAACCGACAACCGGAAGCTCCTCATGTGGTTCTTCCTCGGTTCCGAATGCCTCTTCTTCGGGTCGCTCATCGCGACGTACCTCATTTTCAAGGGCGACTCGATCGTCGGCCCGTTCCCGCATCCGCACGGCGACGAGCACGGTATCCTCGACATCCCGCTCACCTCGACGAGCACGTTCGTCCTGCTGATGAGCAGCGTGACGATGGTTCTCGCCGTATACGGTGCCCAGCACAACCTGCAGAAGATGATGAAGCTGTCGCTTCTCGCGACCATCCTCCTGGGCATCGGATTCCTCGGCTTCCAGGTCTACGAGTTCCGCCACTTCGCCCACGAGGGCCTCACCCTCTCGACGAACATCTTCGGGGCGACGTTCTACGTCATGACAGGCTTCCACGGCACTCACGTGGCGGTTGGTGTCCTGTACCTGGCGTCGCTACTCCTGGCGTCGTTCCGCCGCTCCGGGCTCGGGCCCGACACAGGGTTCCACGTGGAGACGGCCGGCCTCTACTGGCACTTCGTCGACATCGTCTGGATCGTCATCTTCACCGTTGTCTACCTCATCCCGGACTAGCGAGCAGAAGCGGAGCACTCGATGAGCCACGCAGAGCATGCCGAGTTGGGCACCGAGCAACATGGTCTGACGATTCGCCAGTACCTGATGATCGGCGCAGCACTGACGGTCATCACGATCATCGAGCTCGCTGTTTCCTATAGCGACCTCGGCGACGCGATGGTGCCGATCCTCTTAATCCTCTCCGCCGTGAAGTTCGCGGTCGTCGTTGCGTACTTCATGCATCTGCGCTTCGATGCCCCGATCTTCACTCGGATGTTCGTCGGGAGTTTCTTCCTGGCGCTCGCCATCTTGATCGCGCTGGTCAGTCTCTTCTGGGCAGACGACCATCGGCTGCCGCTCGGCTAACCGGCAACAGGCTCCGAGACAACGAAGTCCGCAAGCGCTGCTTGCGGACTTCATTCATTCCTGACGACCGAAACGTACGCGCCCGTCACAGCGCGACCGTTTGGCTCCCGCCTTCCCGCGCCTCGACCTCTCGCTGCCGTTGCTCGGACTTCGTCGCCCAGACGGCGAACAAAGCGCCCATCACGCCAAGGTGGATCATCTGCCCTGGAACCCACATCACGAGGCCGCCGAGTTCCTGGTCGGACAGGGGCGATAGGTCGAAGATCGGCCGCGCGGTCAGGTACACCTCATACAGCGGCTCGTCGGCAAGTGTGATCATGGCCGCGATCGCCGCCTGCGCGGTCGTCCCAGCCAGCACGTATGCCATGCGGAGCAGATAGCCCATCGGTGCATGCAGCGGTGCGGGGTCGATGATGTTCCACCAGAACAGCAACGCCCCGAACGCGAACGAGAAGTGCTGCAGGTAGTGCACACCCTCGTGCCGCACGGCGCCCTCGTACCAGCCCGGGAACAGATGCCACACCACCACGACGCCCTGCGAGATCAGCAGCGCTACCAGTGGCTGCGTGAGCCATCGCCACACGAAGCGCGTCGCCGGCTCACTGACGAAGGACCCTACGAAGTCGACCCGCAGCCACCTGGGCATCCCTCGAAGCACCGGTGTGACCGGAGCCCCGAGGAGAATGAGCGGGACTGCTACCAGCATGATGAGCTCGTGCTGGATCATGTGCATGAAGAAGTGGTGCGATCCCAGGCTGTCGATCGGGGAGACGACCGACAGTACCCCGACCAGCAACCCGCTGTAGAAAAAAGCGACCATCCACCAGGGGTGTGGGCGGCTTCGCACCGGCCAACGACGCAATCCGCGGGCGTAGAACACGCCGAGGAGGATCCCCGGAATCAAGACCGGCAAATCGAACGACCAGGCCAGCCACTCCGATTCGCCTTCGCCGATCGCATCGTGCGCGGCGACACCGGCCGAGGTGAGGCCGCCGATCAAGTCCGCGTTCACACGCACCTCCGCATCGCGCGGTACTTCCAGTATGCCGCTCCCTCCGGGTGACCGATATACTCGCCGGGGAGGCGGGAAGCGACGGACGTGATGCAGAACCTGCGCGTTGCCCTCGCCCAGATCAACACGACGGTGGGCGACCTCAAAGGCAACACCGAACGCATCCTCGAGTACGCCCGCCGCGCATCAGGTCAGGGTGCCGATCTGGTTGCCTTCCCAGAACTGGCTTTGACCGGCTATCCCCCCGAGGACCTGCTTATCCGCGCGGCCTTCATCGAGGATGCCACAGCGGCGCTGCACGACCTCGCGCGGCGCACAGCCGGGCTTCCTCCGCTGATCGTGGGCTGCGTCGAATTCGATGCGCAGTTGTACAACGCGGCCGCCGTCATACACATGGGCGAGGTCGTCGGCTGGTATCGAAAGCACTCGCTGCCGAACTACGGCGTCTTCGATGAGTATCGCTACTTTCAGCCAGGCGACCGGGCGCCGCTGTTCGTCATCGGGGGTATCGAGGTCGGTGTGACGATCTGCGAGGACCTCTGGTTTCCTGCCGGCCCGATGCGTGAGCTGGCTCTGGCGGGTGCCCGTGTGGTCGTGAACATCAACGCCTCGCCCTTCCACGCGGGGAAGCCGCACGTTCGCGAGCGAATGGTCGCGACGCGAGCGTCCGACAACACGGTCGCCGTCGCCTGGGTCAACCAGGTCGGAGGACAGGACGAGCTCGTCTTCGACGGGAACTCCGCCGTCTTTGGCCCCGACGGCGAAGTCATCGCGCGGGGCGCTTCGATGGAAGAGGATCTGGTCGTCGTGGACGTCCCGGTCGGACGCGTCCTTCAACGACAGCTCCACGATGTCCGCCTGCGGAGAGAGCGTCGAGCCTCGGATCGCTCGGCACCCGTACACGTCACCGACGCCACGGGGGGAGCCCGCCGCCCGGCCCCCTCCTACAGACTCGAGCGCCCGGACAACATCCAGGAGGTGTACGGAGCCCTCGTCGTCGGCACCCGCGACTACATCCGCAAGAGCGGATTCCAGGACGCGATCGTGGCCCTGTCCGGTGGCATCGACTCAGCCCTTGTGGCCACTGTCGCGGTCGACGCGCTTGGCCCCGAACATGTCCTGGGCGTGTCCCTTCCCTCCCGATACTCGTCCGAGGGCTCGATCGCCGACGCGCAGGAACTAGCCTCCAACCTGGGGATCCGCCTGGCAACCATGCCCATCGAGGCGATGCACCAGACCGCGCTCGACACCCTCGCGCGCGAGTTCCATGGCACGGAGCCGGGCACCGCCGAAGAGAACCTGCAATCCCGCCTCCGCGGGCTGCTCGTCATGGCCCTGTCCAACAAGTTCGGATCGATCGTTCTCACGACGGGGAACAAGTCCGAGTACGCCTGCGGCTACGCCACGCTCTACGGCGACATGGCCGGCGGGTTCGCGGTGATCAAGGACGTCCCGAAGACGCTCGTTTACCAGCTCGCCCGCTTTCGCAATGCGGACGCCCCCGTCATACCGCACAACTCGATCGAGAAGCCGCCATCCGCCGAGCTGCGACCGGATCAGCTCGACACAGACTCCCTGCCGCCGTACGAGGTGCTCGACCCAATCATCGAGGCTTATGTCGAGGATGACATGCCGGCGGAAGACATCGTCGCGATGGGGTTCGACGAGGCGACGGTTCGCCGCGTAATCGGCATGATCAACCGCAACGAGTACAAGCGTCGCCAGGCAGCTCCGGGCGTCAAGATCACGCCTCGTGCCTTCGGCCGCGACCGAAGGCTCCCGCTCGCCTCCCGCTACCTGGGCTACTGACCCTCCTGGTCGTCCCCCTCGCCGTGGTCGTGGAGCTGATGCCGGAAGCCGAGCGCGGCGTCGACCGTGTCCGCGGCCGTCACTTCGATCCAGCGCTCGAACGCATCGCGTACGCGGCCGTAAGCCGCTTCGACCTCCGACTCCATCTCGGGTTCAGATGCGACTGCCATCCGGGCGCCCGCGATGGTCTGCACGAGCCGTTCAAGCCGCGGTGCCAGGTCGTCCGAGAGCTCATGCCAGCGCTCGTCACCGACGGCGTGCCCACGGTCCTTGAGGATTTCCAGCGCGCCCATCACCCACGCCAGCGTCCCAAGCATCGTCCCGCAGCCCTCCGCGTCGAGGCGAAGCGCGTAGTGGGTACGTCGGTTGGAGGTCATGGCTTCCGCTGCCCTTCGTACGCGAGCGTGCTCGCGATGCGGATCGCGCCGATCAGCGCCGCTCGATGCCCCAGGGAGGCCCGCGCCACGGATATTCCCGGGGCGACTTCAGTCAGGACACGTTGCGTGAGCGGCACGAGCACGTCGAGGTGCTGCGGCAGTCCGTACAGCACCAGTGCCTGCGGATCGAGGAGGGCGGCCGCATCGGCGAGCAGCCCTGCCGTCTGTTCGATTGGGTCCGTAGGCAGGCTCGCGATGGCAGGAAGCTCCGGAAACGCGGGCAACGCGCCGGCCCGAAACCGAGCGCCACGCAGTGCACGTCCGCCGGACAGGATCGCGGCCTCCGGCGCACCCCGGAGTGAGACGTACAAAACGTCGTCGAGCCCCGCAGCGGCGCCCTGCCACGTCTCGCCGAGGAGAGCGGCGCGCACACGGCTCTCTGCAGCGATCGGCGCGTCGATGTGCCTGCGCAACACCTCGACGACTGCCAGGCCGTCCCATCCCGGCTGACCCAGACTCCGTTCGAGGCGCCCGGTCACCGGGTCGACGGCGCCCGGCGCAGCCACCGCGATCGCCAGTGCCGACCGCCCGTTCCCCTCTTCCGCGAACAGCGCCGCGATGCGACCCCCGACCTCCCATGACCAGGCGGCCTCGTCAGGCAGGTCGGGGAGCGGCCACTCGCCCTCCTGCACCGGCTCTCCATCGAGATCGGCGAGCAGCACACGGAGCCGGTCCGCGGTAAAATCGATCCCGACCAGCACCTCGTCGTCGTCCACATGGCCCCCCGTCTCAGCTGGCTGACTCGACTGTACGCAGGAAGCGGCAGCAGAGGCAAAACGGCTATCCTCGGAACATGCTCGACACAGAATCGCTGCGCGTCGGTCTGCTCGGCGCGGGACGTCTAGCCGCCTCGCTGGGGGCCGCGCTCACCGAAGCCGGATACCGCATCGAGGGAGTTGCGAGTCGTCGGCCGGAATCAGCGCGACGCCTATCTTCATCGCTCGCGCCGTCCGTAGCGCCGCTGAGTTCCCAGGAGCTCGTGGAGCGCTGCGACCTCGTGTTCGTGACGGTCCCCGACGCCGCCGTCACATCGGTGGCGTCCAGCGTCGACTGGCGCAGCGCACAGGCCGTCGTGCACTGCAGCGGCGCCCTGGGCCTCACGGCCCTTGCCGGCGCCGCGGCACGCGGCGCGGCCGTCGGCTGTTTCCACCCGCTACAGTCGTTTCCCGCTCTCGAGGGCGATGCCTCGAGGTTTCGGGGCATCGCCTGTGGAATCGAGGCTAGTGGCGACCTCAGTCTCGTGCTTGAGTCGGTCGCGGCCCGGACTGGAGCCAGTGTCGTGCGCCTCGAGGGCGTCGACCGCGCCGCCTACCATGCGGCAGCCGTCTTCGCGAGTAACTACGTCGTCTCGCTGATGGCCGCGGCTCGGCGGGCCTGGACGGAGGCCGGGCTGCCGGCCGATGCCGCACGCCCGTCGCTGGCCCCGCTGCTCAAGGGGGCCGCCGACAACGTCTCGCGCCACGAGCTTCGCGAGGCGCTAACGGGCCCGGTCGCCCGTGGTGATGTCGAGACCGTGCGCCGCCACCTCGTCGCGCTCGGCGACAGCGGCCTTGCGGCACTGTACCGTGAGCTGGGCGCACAACTGCTCACACTCCGGCTGCCACATGACTCCACAACGGCGATCGCCCTCGAAGCCGCCCTCGCGCCGCCTGAACTCCCGGCCCCGGCATGAAGCCAGTCGCCACCCGCCCGGGATCAGGCTCGACGTCCGGTCAGGTGCGCGTCCAGTGTGATGAGCCTCCATCGGAGGAAGGCGAAACACCCGGGTCGAACTCGAACCTGAACGGCAGCGGGTGGCCGCTCCACGCTTCGAAGCGGCTGCGGAACGCCTCCATGAGCCGCTGCCTGAACTCCTCAGGAGTAACTCCGTGCTCGCCGGCGATCTGCTCGGGAGACTTGCCGCTCTTCAGACCATCGAGCAGCGTCGTGACATCGGTACCGGCGGCTTCCGCGACGGGGGCGAGCGCCTTACTGATGAGGCCGTCGGGCGCGGTTAGCGCCTCGGGACTGAAGGGCGGCACGGCACTCCGTTCCTCGTCGGGCCTGAACCGGAAGTCGAAGCGTTCGAACGGTAGGATGCGGTCCCCGAAGCGACCTTCCTTCAATGCCTCGGCGAATTCGGGGCTGATCCGCCCCTGCTCAACGGCATCGTCGATCATCTCGTCGCGCGTCTTCTCGATGGCCGCCTGCAACTCGTCCTCGCCGATCCCGAGGTTCGCCGCGAGACGCTCGGCGTACCCGTCGGCCGGATTCGTGCTGCCGCTACCGCCGGTCTGCGCGGCGACACCCGCTACGCCGGCCACCGCCAGCACCGCCGTAACTGCGAACCCGAGTACGGCGATCCGTCTCCGCACGGGGCACCTCCACGCGACCTACCCTAGGAGCGAGGTGTTTCCAGTCTCCGGCTGATCCCCTAAGAAACTGTAATCCACGCGATTCGAGGTAGCGGAGCAGAGGGGAGGGCGAGCGCCCTCCCTTCTGCTCTGTCGTGAGCGGTCGCCTCGACGGTTATCCCCGCGAGGGGAGGCACACGATCGCGTGACCGGGAGCCGTCCCCGCGCCGTCCTGGTTGACGACGTTCGTCTCGATGCGGACGAGGTGATCGTCCCCCTCGACGTACTTCTCCACGATCTTGCCGGTCGTCGTCAGCAGGTCGTTCTTCTGGTTGATGGCGCGGAACTGGAGGCCGACCTCGCGGATCTCGGCCTCATCACCGGCCCAGTTGCGAAGCATGTTGTGGATATAGGCTGTCCGCAGGTTGCCCATCCCGAAGGCGCCCTGCTCGTTCTGGCCCTGACGGCCGGCCTCGTCATCCATGTGGATCGGGATGAACTCGTCGTTGATTGCGGCGTAGCGGTTCCAGTTCATCAGGTCAGTCCGGCGCTTGAAGCCGGGCAGATCGTCGCCGACGTTGACGTCCTCGAAGTACACGTTAAAGGCCATTGGTTTCCTCCTCTTCGACGCTCTAGTAGCGGATGCTGACCTGCGTCTTCACGCAGACCAGCTCGCCGTTCTGATTCGTCCAGCGCGTCTCGTTCGTGACGAACATCGTGAGGCCGAGGCGAGTCTGCCGTTCGTTCCAGTCCACGAGCGCGCTCGTGGTTGAGATGACGTCGCCGGGCCGGATCGGGGCGTGATAGCGGATGGTCTGGCCGCCATTCATCGCGTTCGAGCCGGGGCCACTGCCCATCGTGCCGGTCGAGGGGGCGGGCCGCCCTTCCACCTCGGCAAGGGCCGCTTCCTGGCCGTACGCACCTTCGAGGGGGAAGGCGAAGGGGTTGAACTCCTCGGGCGCGATGATGCCGCCCCACTTCGTGGTCTTCGCGTACTCCTCGTCCCAGTACAGCCGCGGCGGGACCTCCGGCCAGTAGACGCCCTGCGCCCAACGGCGGATGTCAGACGCCGAGACCGGCCATGACTGACGAGGCGCGCTCCACTTGTCGCGGTTGTCGATCATCTCCTGGGTCACGAGCGTTTCGGGCTGTGTCGTCATCGTTTTCCTCTCCGTTGCCTGGTGCCGTACGCGATGATAGCAACCCCTGCGGGTGCGGGAAGAGGGCGTAGCGGCGGGATTGCAGAACGGACGCTGCCCTGCAGGACAGCGTCCGTTGACCTCGATCGTTACGAGGCGTTCGCGACGGACTGGCTAGCCGTCGACCCAGTTCGGGGCGCGCTTCTCGGCGAAGGCCTTCGGGCCCTCCTTCGCATCCTCCGAGAGCAGCACGCGGTCGGACACCCACGCACCGAGGCGGTACGAGTCGTCGATCTTCGCCATGCGCCACGCCTGAAGCATCGCCTTCGTGCCCTCGATGGAGAGCGGCGCGTTCGAGACGATCATCTCCGCGATTTCGACCGCGCGGGGCAGCAGCCGGTCCGGCTCCGTGACCTCGCTCACGATGCCCCACTCCTTCGCCTGCTCCGGGCTGACGCGGTCAGCGGTGAGCAGGATGTAGGCAGCGTGTGTCAGGCCAATGATGCGCGGCAGGTGGTGCATACCGTAACCCGCGAGGATGCCTCGCTTCGGCTCGAACAGGCCGAAGTACGCCTCGGTCGAGCAGATCCGGATGTCGCAGTCCATCGAGGTCTCGAAGCCGCCACCGATGGCGAGGCCGTTGATCGCGGCGATGAACGGCTTCGGGCTCGCGGCGTATCCCATGGACGCAGACCCGACGATGCGCCGGTTCTGCGCAACCCCGGACGCGTTACGCTCCGCCATCTCCTTGAGGTCGGCGCCCGCGCAGAACGCGCGGCCGGCGCCCGTGACGATGCCGACGCGCATCTTCGGGTCGGAGTTGAAGTCGTCGAGGGCCGCCTGGCGCTCTGCGTTCATCGTCCCGCCGAGCGCGTTCAGCCGTTCCGGCCGGTTCATGGTGAAGACGGCGTAGAAGTCCTTCTTCTCATACAGCAGATCTGGCATCAGTCTCCTCCTCTAGTCCTTTGCATGCCGTGCGTCATACTACGCCGCCGATGGCGCAGTGGGACGCCGAGAGCCCACGAATCTCAGCGCGCTCGATCACTCAGGCGGTCGCGCTCTCCAGGTAGGTATCGCCGATCACCTGGTCCTGGATCAGCGTCTGGTATGCGTCGTCATCGAGGCCCAGGATCCCCTTGAGCACGTACTCGTTGTGCTGCCCCAGTGTGGGAGCGGGCTCGAAGGGTGGCACTGCCGCCGTTCGTTCGAGCTTCGCGAGGGGTCCCGGATACAGGTGGGTGCCTGCCTCGGGGTGCGTGATGGAATTGAAGTACCCGCGTGCCCGCAGATGCTCGTCCTCGTGCATCTCCTGCTGGTGCGCGAGCGCCGAAGCGGCCACGCCGCGCGCCTGCAGCGCGCTCGCCAGTTGCTGGTTCTGCATGGCGCTCGTGCGCTGCCCGACCTCGGCATTCACCTCCGCGCGATGGCGTAGGCGGTCGATGGTCGTCGCAAACCGCTCGTCCGAAGCCAGTTCCGGCGCGCCGATGACCTCCGCGAGGGCGGCAAATCCGGCATCCGAGGTCACGGCGATGGCGATCCAGCGGTCGTGGCCCGCACAGGGGAACACGCCGTATGGCGCGAACGCGGGGTGACCGTTACCGCGCTGGCCCGTCTCCCGGCCGTTGAAGGTGTAGTCGAGGATGTCGTAGGCAATGTGGTGCATCACGGCCTCGGACTGCGAGATCTCGATGAGCTGGCCCTCGCCCGTGCGCTCGCGGGCCAGGAGCGCCGCCTGCACCGCCCATGCGACGTGCGCTCCTGCATTGGGGTCCCCGTGGAGCGAAGCGGGGGTGAGCGACGGGTCGGCGTCCGCGTAGCCCCGCACCATCGTGTGTCCGGCGACGGCTTCCATGTTCGAGCCGTAGCCCTTGTGGTGGCTGTAGGGCCCGGTGACCCCGAAGCCGGGGAACCGGACCATGATCAGCCGTGGGTTCACCGCATGGAGGGCGGGCCAGTCGATGCCGAGGGAATCGACGACGCCGGCCGCGTTGTTCTCGATGAAGGCGTCGGCGTGCTTCACCAGCTCAAGGAACAACTCGCGACCGCGGTCGCTGTGCAAGTTCAGCGTGACCGACTTGCAGCCCCGCTTCCCGTAGTTGAACCACGCCTGCCGGTTCCAGAAGCCCTCGGACGGGTCCCGGTTCACGTAGTAAGTGCCGCCGACGCTCTCCATCACGATGTCCGGGATGTGTCGCATCTGCGTGCGAGTGGGGTTGAGGTGCTGGATCGACTCGACCTCGATCACCTCGGCGCCGAGGTCGGACAGGATCACGGTGGAGAACGGGCCCGCCCAGACGAGACCCTGAGCCAGAACTCGGACGCCGTCCAGCGGGGGCTTTCGCTCGTTCATCGTCATATCGCCTTAGATGACGTTCTGTGCGCGGAGGGCCGCGACTTCGGAAGGCGCATAGCCCAGCGCCTGCAGCTCCTCGAAGGTGTGCTCGCCGAGCAGCGGCGGGCGGCGCAGCTCGCCAGGCGTCCCCGAGAAGCGCAGTGCGAGACCGGGCAACTCGAGGTGCCCCGCGCGAGGGTGGTCGATCGCAGCGAAGAAGCCGCGTTCCCGGAAATGCGGATCGCGGATGACGTCGGCGGGCGTGTTGAGTGCGGAGAGCGGCCAGCCGACGGCCTGCGCCTCCTCCATCGCCTGCTGCTTCGTCCGCGGCAGCAGCCACTCGTAAAAAGCCATTTCGACCTCGCCGCCGATCTCCAGCGGGTTATTAAGGTTGGTGCGCATGCGCTCGTCGGTGATCCACTCGGGGTGGCCAATGACCCGGCAGAAGCGATCGAACCAGTTCACCTGAGTCGTGACCTGGATGTAGCCATCGGCACAGGGGAAGACACCATTTGGAAGGGCGTTGATGAGCACGCGTTCGCGGCGCTCTACCATCAGGGCGCCGCTGTACTGGAAGCTGACCAGGTTCGGCCCGCCTCGGTCCATCGAGCCGGCGAGACCCTCCTGGATGGAGAAGTCTACGACCTCCTGTTGGCCGTCTCGGTGTGCCGCACGCATCGCCGCGAGGGCCATCGGCGCGGCGATGGCGCCCGCAAGAAACAGCGGCGTGTAGATGCCCAGCGCGACGGGCTCACGGTCCGGCTCGCCGGTGACCTGAAGGATCCCGGCGGCGGCGTACGCCGTCAGGTCGTCGGCGCTGAAGTCGCGCATCGGGCCGGTCTGCCCGAAGTTCGAGATGCGAACGAGCGCGGCGTGGGGGTTCGCCTCCTCAAAGCGCTCGGGAGCGAGGTCGAGGCGCTCGAGGGTGCCAGCGCGGAAGCTCTCGACGACCACGTCAGCGTTTCGCGCGAGCTGCAGGAGGATCTCCCGGCCGGTCTTCGTCTTGAGGTTGAGGGTGACGCTGCGCTTTCCGGTGTTGAGGGTCAGGAACATCCCGCTCGTGTCGACATCCGGGCGGTCGCCGGGGAAGGGGCCGATACGCCTCGACACGTCGCCGGCGCCCGGGCGCTCCACTTTCACGACCTCGGCGCCGTAGTCCGCGTAGAGTTTGGTGACGTAGGGGCCGGCGATGCCCTGGGTCAGGTCGAGGACGCGCCAACCTTCGAGCGGACCGGCCATGAGTGGACTGCCTTCGAACGAGGCGGGCAACAATGCCCGCCTCTTCAAGGTTGATCGGGCGGGGCTAGCGGCCGTGGTAGACGGGGTCGCGCTTCTCGACGAAGGCGCGGAGCGCCTCGATGCGGTCTTCGCTGGGCATCGAAGGGCCGTTCGCGTCGTGCTCGTACGGCAGCGCGTCCTCGAGGCGCTGGCGGCGGTGGATCAGCTGCTTGCTCGCGCGGACGGTGAGCGGCGGGTTGCCGGCGATCTCCAGCGCGAGCGCCATCGCGGACTCCATGAGCTGGTCGGGCGGGACCACCTTGTTCACCAGGCCCTTCTCGAGCGCCCACTGAGCGTCAACCAGCCGACCCGTGTAGGCCATCTCCGAGGCGGCGCCCAGACCGATGAGGTCAACGAGGGAGATCGAGGAACCGGTGTCCGGCACGAGCCCGCGCTTCACGAAGATGCTGGCGAAGCGCGCCTCGGTGGAGGCGATGCGGATGTCGGACGCGAGCGTGAGCGAGAGTCCAGCTCCCGTCGCGACGCCATTTACGGCCGCGATGATCGGCTGCTGCACCAGACGCATGCGCGGGGCCAGCGGCGGAATGCTCGAGCGGGGGTCCCACGCGGGGCGGGGCGCCTCGCCGCTGACTCCGGCGATCTGGGCGCTCAGGTCAGCGCCGGAGCAAAAACCTCGACCGTTGCCGGTGAGGATGATCGCGCGGATCGTGGGGAACTCGGTGTCGAGCTGATCCCAGACATCGTTCAGGTCTCGCACTAGGCCGCCGCTCAGTGCATTGAGTCGCTCGGGCCGGTTCAGCCGGATGATCGCGACGTGGCCGTCACGCTCCAGTTCGAGGTTCTCGTACGTCATCTCTGCCTCCCCCTCGTGAACGAAAGCGGTGTCGCGACTGACGCGCCCGCCGGGCTGGCGCCACTCTAGCGCAGGCGAACACCGATGTCTCTCCGAGGCGAACGCAAAATGTTCGTTGATGGGCCGCCGGAGCGTACATCCACTCCGCATAACGGCCCGTATCGTGATGAAGACCGTTCATGAAGAACGGCAAACAAGAGGAGTGGCATCGGATGAACAGCTTGTTCGGAGGCCCGGAGTCGTTGCTCACGCGGCGGAGCATGCTCCGCGGCGGGGCGCTGGCCGCAGGAGGCGTCGCGGCCGCGGCGCTCATCGGTTGTGGCAGCGACGACGAGGACGGCGGCGAGGAGCCCTCGGGCGGTTCAGGCGGGACGCCAGCCGCGACGGCGGCGTCCACGCCGGTTGCCGGCATCCAGGTCGGCGGCAAGACGATCCCGTACGCGTTCCCGGAGCCCGCGGGAAAGACTCCGAAGGCCGGGGGCACGGCCGTGTTCGCGGTGACGTGGGACGTCTCGACGATGGACCCGACCAAGTCGGCGGCCGGCGGAACGATCACGGTCCCCAACATGGTCTACGACCGTCTCCTCGGCTTTAAGCGCGGGCCGGACGCGGACCCCTTCAAGCTCGAGCTCGTGCCCGAGCTGGCGAAGTCCTGGGAGACGTCGCCGGACGGCCTGACGTACACCTTCAAGATGCAGTCGGGCGTGAAGTGGCAGAACGCCGCGCCGCTGAGCGGGCGGGCATTCACCGCGGCGGACGTGAAGTTCGCGCTCGAGCGGTACAAGAACGAGGGCGTCCACAAGCCCTACTACACGAACGTGAAGTCGATCGATGTCGTGGACGATGCCACGCTGAAGATCTCGCTGAACAAACCGCAGCCCGACTTCCTGATCCCGATCGCGAGCCGATACACGACGATCCACCCGAAGGAGCTCGTGGACGCCGGCGAGATTGAGAAGAAGGTGATCGGCACGGGGCCGATGGTCCTCAAGGACGCGCAGCAGGGCACCGGCGCCACGTTCACCAAGAACCCCGAGTACTGGGGCGGCCAGATCTACGTCGACGGGATCGACTGCAAGGTAATGACGGACGGGGCGGCGCAGCTGGCGGCGTTCCGGGCGAAGCAGATCGACTTCGGGTACGTGGTGGGCGCGACGCCGCAGGACCTCGAAACGCTGCTGAAGTCGAACCCGGACGTGCAGGCGACGGCGACGCGGCCAGTGAACACGACGTTCGCGATCTCGTTCAACCTCGATAACCCGAAGTGGCAGGACGTGCGCGTCCGGCGCGCGATCAGCCTCGCGATGGACCGGGACGAGCTGATCCAGCTGGTGTTCCAGGGGAACGGTGTGGCGCTGCCGACGTTCCCATGGATCTTCCTGTTCGACGAGCAGCCGACGGTAGAGTCCGGGCTGCTCGGGAAGTGGTTCAAGACGGACCTCGCGGAGTCGAAGAAGCTCCTCGAGGCGGCGGGCCAGACGAACCTGTCGGTCCCGATGATCTACTACAACTACAACGACGCGACGAACACGCGGCCGAACGAGGTGCTGGTCGATCAGATGCGCCGAGCGGGGATCACGCTCGAGGCGAAGAAGACCGACTACACGGAGTTCAACTCGCAGTGGATCGGGGCGAAGTTCGCGGATGTCGCGGACGGCTGGGCGGCCCAGGGCTTCGACACGGACAACTTCTTCTACCAGCACATGCGGTCCGACTCCACGGGCAACCGCTGGCGGATCAAGGACTCCGAGATCGACACGTGGGCGGAGCAGCAGCGGTCCGAGATCAACCCGCAGGCCCGCAAGGAGATCCTGCGGAAGATCTGGGACAAGGCGCTGGACCAGATGTACCGGGTGGAGAAGCCGGCGAACATCGGCACGACGACGTACCAGCCGTGGATGCGCGGCGTGCGGTATTCGGGTGTGCTGGGGGCCAACTCGTACTTCTACGACATTGGCGCGCAGGCGAAGAACCTCTGGCTGGACAAGTAACGCTCGCGCCTCGCGAGGTCGGTACACACGAGAGGCGGGCCTTTCGGGGCCCGCCTCTTCGTTGTCCGGGGGCGAGGACTAGCCGCGCGGGAGGCCGAGGCCGCGCGTGGCGATGATGTTGCGCTGGATCTCGTTGGAGCCGCCGGCGATGGTGCCGACGACGGTGTGGCAGCAGTTTTGCGTGTGCTTGGCGTGCAGGGGCGCGTACTCCTCGGTGGGTGACCAGCAGTTGGCGTACAGGCCGTATGTCCTCATGCCGGTGCGGGCGACGCGCTGTGCGAGCTCGGTGGAGTAGAGCTTGCCCATGGAGGCCTCGTAGTTGGGGAGCGTGCCGGCGGCGTGCATCGAGGCGACGCGCAGCGCGAGGTTGTACATGACCTCGGACTCGATGTAACGGTCGGTGATCTCGAGGCGTTCGAGCTTTGCGCGGTTGGGGATGCCGCCGCCGCCTCGGACGTCCGCGATCAACTCCTGGAGGTTGCGGCGGTGGGCGACGGCGCCGCCGATGCCGGAGCGCTCGTAGTCGAGGAGGGTCATGCCGACGTACCAGCCGCGGTTGACCTCGCCGACGACCTGGTTGGAGGGGACACGGACGTCCTCGTAGAAGGTTTCGTTGGTAGCGTGCTCCCAACCCATGGAGATGATGGGGCGGACGGAGACGCCGGGGCTGGTGGCGTCGAGGAGGAGGAAGGTGATGCCTCGATGCTTGGGGGCGTCGGGGTCGGTGCGGAAGAGACCGAAGATCCAGTTGGCCTTGTGGCCGGCGGAGGTCCAGAGCTTCTGGCCGTTGATGATGAAGTCGTCGCCGTCCCGGGTGGCGCGGCACTGGAGCGAGCCGAGGTCGGAGCCAGCTCCGGGCTCGGAGAAGCCCTGGGCCCAGCGGATCTCCCCGGTGAGCGTGGGCTTGAGGAAGCGCTCCTTCTGCTCCTCGGTGCCGTGGACGAGGAGGGTGGAGCCGACGAGGGAGCCGCCGATCTCGGGGGCTTCGGCGAGGGCGAACTCCTGCTTGAGGATGAACTGGTCAAACGGGGAGAGGCTGGCGCCGCCGAACTCGGCGGGCCAGTGGGGCTGCCCCCAACCCTTCTCGGCGAGGGCGACGGCCCATTCCTTGGCGGCGTCCTGCTGCTCGGGGGTGCCGTTGTGGAGGTCCTGCTGCCAGTCGTTCTCGAGGCCGCTGTTCTCGTGGCGGCGGGACTCGTGATCCTGGTAGTAGGCCGGGAGGCGGGTGCGCAGGAAGGTGCGGACATCCTCGCGGAAGGCAGCTTGCTGGTCGGTGTCGTTCCATTCCATCGATGACCTCCAGGTGATGCAGCCGAGGGCTCGGCGGGCCGAGGGGCGCCTCGGGGCCGGCGAGCGGACGATACCACGATCGTCATCCATGCGGCGGCATCGGCGTTTGTGATTGCCGTCACGATGTGTTTCACGTGAAACATGCGTTCTATTGCGGGGAGCGCCCGCGTTTCCTCGGAGGGCCGCAGACGTTGGCGGCGGGTTCGCTCCAGCGCCCGCGAGGGAACGAAGGGAACGAACCGGTGATTTCGAATCTGGCGGCGATTCGTTTCCTTCGTTTCATTCGTTTTCGGGGTGCTTTCGCGGACCTCGTCGTGCCGGGGTCGTTGCGGGCGATGTCGGGTGTGATGAAGTAGACTGCGGGCCGTCGCGCCTCGGGGCGCGGGAGGCAGGAGGAGGACGTCGAGATGCTGCAGGTGAAGTACCACACGATTGCCGTGCACGACCTGGAGGAGGCGGTGCGGAACCACGAGGCCCGCTTTGGGATGCAGGCGATGGGTGAGCCCTCGCACAATCCGATCGGGAATTTCCGGATGGTGGCGATGGGGTACGGGGACCAGGTGGTGCTGAACCTCATTTCGCCGGTGGATGAGACGAGTCCGGTGTCGCGGCTGATGAAGGAGCGGGTGAACCCGCTGAACCCTCACGGGGAGGGGATCTATCAGCTGGTGTGCGAGGTGGATGACCCGGAGGCGATGGCGCAGCAGATCGAGGCCGGCGGGGGCCGGGTGACGCGGGTGCCGACGACCGACGCGATCTGGGTGCATCCGACGAGCTCCAACTTTGTGCTGATGGAGTTGCAGCGGAGGCGGTAGGCGCGCGCTCCTTCCTCGATGGGATGGTTGTGTGCGGAGGGTAGGGCCGGGCGGCTCGGAGGTTTGAGGGGTGGGTGGCACTCCTCGGGCGGTCCTTGACGGACGCGGCCGGCTGTGCCGGCCGTGGTGGGCGGGCCGCTTCGCGGCCCGGCTGTCTTTTTTCGGAAGGCCCACCCGCCCTCCCCAAAGGGGGCTTCGCCCCCTTGACCCCCTGGAACGCGGCAGGCTGCGCCTGCGCGGTCGGAGTGTTGAGTGGTGAACTCCTCGTCGTCGGCCCCGGGCGGGGTTGGCTCGGGCGGCGGTTGCTCCCTCACCCCTGGCCCCTCTCCCACGCTGTGGGCGAGGGGAACTGGCGCGGCGGGGTGTTGATGCTCGGAGGTTCGAGGGGCGGGCGGCACACCTCGGAGGTTGGTGACCCATGCCGTGCTCTTGCCATCACCGGCTCGTCAATCCCGTACGAACCTGAGCGGGTGCACGCTTGGCCGACGACTAGACGGTTGAGATGTGTAGACGTAGCCGCGGAACATGACCAGCGATCGGGCCGTTGGGGGAAGAGGTTAGCCTCTGCTCCTGATCCGCGTACCCCTACCCAGCGGACATCCAGAACCCGAGTAGTCCGAGCACACCCGAGAGGATCGTTGGCACGACGACGAGCATGACTCGGAAGTAGAGCGGAACTTCTGTACCGCTCTCGAAGAGGCCCGGGATCATCAAGATACCGACCGCCAGGCAACCGACAGCGAGCAGCAAAAGCACCCCCCCTGCGCAGCTCACCGGTGCGCACGCGCGTGGTAGAGAATGGCGAACGTTGCAGCGACTGCATTTGCGAAGGTCGGTTCTAAGAAGGGCTGGCCCGCGGGTGCGAGTTGGCGGTGGTCCCGGAACGTCCGTTTGAAGCGCGGGATGGCATTGGAGTTGCTCGCTATGCCGTGGCGGCGCGACCGACGTCGATGGTGTCGCCGAGGCGGACGCGCATGAGGTCGTGGCCGACGAGAAGCGGGCCGTCGTAGGGTTTCGCGGGTCTGGGCGATGAGGGTGGCGTCCACTTCCTGCGTGGTCGCGCCGGTGCCGGCTGCGGCGATGATGTGCGAGTAGACCGTGAGCCTCGGTGCAGCGTCTGCGAAGAGACGGCCGGCTTCGCGCGGGCTGGTATGCAGCGACATGATGACGTCGAAACGCCGACTCGGGTCGGAAGCGCCTCGAATGGCGGTCTCCTCGGCGTCGGAGAGCGCGGTGACCATGACTTCGTGGACGAGGAGGTCTGCGCCGCGCGCGAAGCGGGCGACGTGCGGGGCGTAGAGGGTGTCGCCTGAGAAGACAGCGGAGCGTCCGCTGTAGCTGACTCGATCACTGAGGGCGTGTGGTGCGTCCTCGTGGGGCCAGTGCGCAACGCAGAGGGCGTCCACGCGGACGCCTTCGTGGTCGTAGACGAGTCCTTCGTCGATGTCGGCCGCCGCGTAGCCGGCTCCTTCAGGCTGGTTGAGCTCGTAGGCCGTGCGCACATGGCGGTCGACCGAGAAGGCGGCTTCAAGGTTTCGCATCATGTCGGTCGTGCCAGCGGGCCCATACACCCGGAAGGGCGTCGTGCGCGTCCGGCCGGGGGAGGAACCAGCTGGTGATCCGCAGGTCGGGGATGCCGACGATGTGATCGGAGTGGAGGTGGGTGACGAAGAGCGGGCCGACCTCGCCGAACTCGATGCCGGCTTCGAAGAGCCGGGTGCCAACGCCGCGGCCGCAGTCGATGAGGAGACGCTGTCCGCTCGCCTCGACGAGGGTGCTCCGTGGTTAGCGCTCGCTCGAGGGCAGGGGCGTCCGGTGCCGAGGAGCGTGACGGTCATAGCGCCGGTGTCGGACATCGGGATTCGTCCCCTGCTGGTGGCGAGCCTGATGCCGGGCGCGTTCGCGAGGCCGGTCATGGGAGGCCGGCGCGCGGGGCGTCGACGGGGGTCTGGAGGATGCAGCCGGCGCGCTGGCCGGCGCAGTCTTCGGCGGTGTGGCCGGGGGCGGTGAGGATGTAGAGGGTGCGGCGGTCGGGGCCGCCGAGGGCGCAGGCGTAGGCGTTGTCTTCGGTGTCGATGGTGTGGGTGACTTCGCCGCCTTCGCGGACGCGGAGCACGCGCCGGCCGCCGGCGTCGGCGAGCCAGATGGCGCCTTCGGCGTCGAGGGCGATGCCGTCGGGGCGGGCGTCGAGTTCTGCCCAGGTGCGGCGGTTGGTGAGTGAGCCGTCGTCGTGGATGTCGAAGGCGGTGAGGGCGGCGCCGGCGGATTCGGCGACGATGAGGGTGCGGCCGTCGGGGGTGATGACGGAGCCGTTGGGGAAGCGGAGGCCGCGGGCGGCCTCGGTGGCGTTGCCTTCGGGGGTGACGTGGGCGAGGGCGGCCTCGGGAGGGCCGGCCGGGGTGGGGGCGCCGAAGTTGCCGACGTAGGCGTGGCCGGTGGCGCTGACGACCATGTCGTTGCAGGGGCCGGTGGCAACCCCGGAGAGGTCTGCGTGCTCGGCGAGCGTCCCGTCCGCCTCGAGGCGGAGGAGTTTGTGGTCGAGCATGGAGACGACGAGGAGGCGGCCGTCAGGGAGCCAGCCGAGGCCGGAGGGCTGTTCGGGGACGTCGACGACGTGCTCGCGGTGGCCGTCGGGGGTGACGGCGTAGACGGCGTGCTGGAAGAAGTCGGAGTACCAGAGGCGGCCTTTGTGCCAGCGGGGGCCTTCGCCGAAGTCGATGCCGTCGATGAGGAGATCGAGCTGCATGGAGGCCTCGTCCGTTCGTTGCGCCCCGGAGGGCGGGGGGATTGCGGGCGATGATAGCGCGTGGCCGGCGCCGGGGCGGGAGTCGGCCGGGTACGGGTTGAGGCTGGCAGAAGGCGAACGCGGTCCTCGGGTGGTTGCGCTGTGCCCGGCGGGGGGGGGGCATGGAGGTCGGGCGCGGGCCAGCGCCCTCACCCCCGTCCCCTCTCCCACCGGGGGTGGGCGAGGGGGACACGGGCGGTCGTGCTGTGCTCAGTGAGGGGCGGTGGAGTGGGCGGGCGAGGTGGCGGACGGTCTTCGTTGATGTTCGCGTGTTCGTCGAGGCGCGAGGGGAGGCCGGAGCGGCCCGCTGCGCGGGCCGGGGTGGGCGGCCGCTTCGCGGCCGGCTGTTGTTTTTCGGAAGGCCCGCCCACCCGCCCCAAAGGGGCCTCGCCCCCTTGACCCCTGAACGCGACAGGCTTCGCCTGCGCGATCCGGAGGCGTGCTGTGGCGGTAGCACCTCGGCGATTCGACTTTTTGTGCCGGAGTCGGTGCTGGGCTTTTCACCCTGTCCCCTCTCCCACGCTGTGGGCGAGGGGACGTGAGGCGGGTGTTGGTGGGCGTGAGCGGTCGGTAGGGGAGGGGCTAAGCAGTGGCGCAGTACGTCCCGACCTGTGGGGCGTGAGCGGGATCACCGATGGCGGGGATGTCTCCGGGCGACGCTATCTCGCGAGGAGGTGGCGAAGATGGACGGTGGTCAGGTGGCGGAACGCCTCGGGGGGGTGTCGCGGCGACGGTTTCTGTCGTTGACGGGCGGCGGGCTCGTGGGCGGGGTGGTGCTGGCGGCGTGCGGCGATGATGAGGATGAGGCGACGCCCACGGCGGCGGCGACCTCGACGGGGACGGCGATTGCCGCAGCTTCGGGGTCGCCGGTGGCGACGGGTACGGCGGCCGGCGGGAGCGGGCCGCTGACGGGGACGGTGCTCGTTGGTGACGTGATCGAGCACGCGCTGCGGTCCGACCGGTGGCAGGGCGACTTCGGCTTCGTGACGTTCAAGCTGCATGCGGCGTCGGTGGACGACCAGCCGGCGTATTTCATCCGTACCGACGCCTCGGACCGAGCGTTCGCGACGGCGGAGAAGCTGGTGTACGTGCCGAAGATGGCGGCGGCACTGCGGTCGGGCGCGGGGCTGAGCGCGATCTACCTCTTCGAGGGCGGGGCCTCGGGGCAGACGCCGGTGCTGAGCTCGGCACCGCATATGGCGGACTTCAGCCCGGCGTTCCGGGTGCACCGGGTGACCTTCACCGGGCAGCCGACGAAGCTCGGGTCGGTGGCAGCGATCAAGGCTGCGGAGACTGCGGGGACGCTGCGGGTGGAGCAGACGGACATCGTGGTGAACTATCCGGTGGTGAAGTGGCCGGGCGGGGAGTTGCCGGCGGACTCGGCGCGGACGGCGTACCTCGGGGACGGGCAGTTAATCGAGCCCGTGGATGTGGCCGGCTCGAAGGTGACGTTCAAGCTGCACTCGTGCTACCCGGGGACGCGGTACATCGTGACGGACGTGACGCTGCCGCCGATGGCGGGCGGGATGAATATCGCGCCGGCGGGCGGCGCGGGGCCGCTGACGGACGCGGGGGCGACGGCGCAGATCCTGGTGTTCGGAAACGGGGTCAAGGGCAGCGGGCCGATGGGATTCCAGAAGAGCGTGACGGACACGAACGTGGGGGACCCGGCGTGGAGTCCGTTCTGGGACCACTACACGTTCATGTGGGGGAACGAGGCGAGCGCGTCCGTGCTGAAGTCGCCGGGCGACCTCGTGTCGCGTGAGAGCTCGGGGGCGCTGAAGCGGTTCCCGGGGACGCCGGACACGAACGGGACGCTGTTCATGGTGAACTGCCCGGCGCCCGTGTCGGCTCCGGTGGCGTAGCAGGTCGCTCGGGGGCGGACGCTCGGCGCCGCAGTGGGATGGACGCCCGGACACGCCTCGGCGGCGGTCCGGGCGTCTTCGTGTGGAGCGTCTGCCGGTGCGGGCGGGCTACTCGTCGTCGGAAGTGGTGGGGAGGGGGCGGCGGGGGAAGCCGGGAAGGCGCAGGACGCGCCGGGGCCGGCGCGGGGCGGGCGCGGCGAGGCGGGGGCGAACGCCCTCGGGGGCGGGGCGGGGCGGGGCGGCGGTCGCGCCGGCGTCGAAGGTGCGGCGGAGGCGGGTCCAGCGATCCTCGAGGCGTTCGAGGTGTCCGGGCCAGTCGCGCCGGAGCTCGACCATGCGGGCGGCGTGGCGCTCGGAGAGCTGGCCCATGAGGAAGAGGGTGTCGGGGGGCAGCTGCCCCCCGCGATCGCGAGCGACGTCGTGGAGCCAGGCGCGCGCGACATCGGCGTCCTGGTGCTCACCGAGGAGGTCCTGTGTGCGGCGCAGCTCGCGCTCGAGGCGGAGGGCCGGGCGCCCGAAGAGGCTCTCGGTGAAGTCGACGGAGTAGCGGAGGCGCTTGGCGCGGATACGCACCGCGTGGAACTCGGCGGCCTCGGAGCGGCGGGTGAGGCGCTCGGCGTCACGGCGGAAGCTGCGGTAGCGGCGACGGAGGAGGGCAGCCGCGAACTCGCGAGCGGAGGCGGGCACACCCTCGGCGGGCGTCGCGGGGGGCGGACCGGCGCGGAGGGCGTCGGAGAGACGCTGCACGAGCGAGTCGTAGGCGGGGGAGTCGAGTGTGGCGAGGAGAAGGCGGCGGGCTTCGCGGCGGGACTCCTCGACGAGGTCGATGAGGGGGCCGATAGCGTTGCCTTCGTCCCAGCCCGCCTCGCGGCGGACGTGCTCGAGGGCTTCGAGCTGGACGTCGAGGTCACGAACGGCGCCGAGCGCAGCGGCGAGCCAGCGGAGCTCGTCGCGGAGGGAGTGGAGCTCCTCGGGGAGGACGGGGGCGAAGGCGCTCATGGCGGCGCGGAGGCGACGCGTGGCGACGCGCATCTGGTGGAGTTCCTCGATGTCCTCGCCGAGGCGGGTGCCGGGCTCGCGGCGAAGCAGGGCGGCCCAGTTGCGGCGGATGGCGGCGTACGCGAAGGGAGCCGCGGGGGCATCGGCGGCGTCGGCGACCTCGGTGGTGCCGAAGTCGAGGCCGGCGTCGGGTGTGAGGCCGACGGCGGCGAGCCCGGACTCGAACTTGGACCGGGAGGCGAGGGTGAGGCCGGTGGCGGCGCGGAGGGCGTGAAGGAAGCGATCGACCTCGGACATGGCGCCAGGGAAGGCTTCTTCGACCTCGACGCGGCGGATGGGAGGCGCCTCGGAACCGGGGACGGTGGCCTCGTCGAGGGTGAGGGTGGCGAGGGTGACACCATCGCGCTGGATGAGGTAGGGGCGGCGGTGGGTGTCGACGACGACGAGGGAGCGCAGGTCGCGGCTGCCGAGGAGGAGGCGCAGGCGCTCGGAGACGGGGCCCTCGGCGGCGAGGGGGTCGGTGACGCCGGAGGGGAGCGGCTGGTTGATCTCGAGACGGCGGCGGACGCCATCCGCGGAGTCGCCGAAGGCCTTGAGGGTGGCCTCGGCGGCGTCGGGGAGGGAACGGACGCGGAGGGTGAAGCGGGCGCGGTGGACGCGCCAGTCGTGGGTGTCGAGGTACTCGTCGTGCTGGACGCGCTCAGGGCGGGCAACGAAGGCGAGCGTGCTGTGCGCGGGCTGGGACTCGAGCCAGCGGCGGACGGCCTCGAGGTCGGGGGCGTCAAACTGCCATTCGACCTCGATGGCGGAGGTGGGAAGGGTCATGCGGAGCCGCTCGCGATGGCGAGGAGGCGGGCGTGGACGCCCTCGGCGGTGGAGGCCTCGTCGCGGGTCCAGCGGGCGTCGTGGAGCGTCCAGGACTGGCGGTCGTCCGTGAGCTGGAGCGCGAGGAAGCCATCGAGCTGGTGACGGAGTGCGGGGTCGTTGATGGGAGTGAGTACCTCGATGCGTTCGTCCAGATTGCGCTTCATGAGGTCGGCGCTGCCCACAAAGTACTCGGGCGAGCCGTCGTTGTGGAAGTAGTAGACGCGAGCGTGCTCGAGGAAGCGGCCGATGATGCTGGTGACGCGGACGCGGTCGCTGAGGCCGGGGAGGCCGGCACGGAGGCGGCAGATACCGCGGACGATGAGCTCGACATCGACGCCGGCCTGGCTGGCTTCATAGAGGAGGGAGGTGAAGCCGGCGTCCTCGAGGGCGTTCATCTTGAAGACGATGCGCGCGGCGCGGCCGGCGCGGGCGTGATCGATCTCGCGGCGGACGCGGCGCTCGAGCTCGGAGCGGAGGTTCGCGGGAGCGAGGAGGAGCATGCGGGTGTCCGGGTGCTCGGAGAGGCCGGTGAGGAAGTTGAAGACCATGACGAGGTCGGAACAGATGCGCGGGTCGGCGGTGAGGAGACCGAAGTCGGTGTAGACGCGGGCGGTGCGCGAGTTGTAGTTGCCGGTGCCGATGTGGCCGTAGAGGGTGACGCCCGAGGCTTCTTCGCGGACGACGAGGGAGATCTTGCTGTGGATCTTGAGGTGGGGGTTGCCGTAGGCGACGTGGACGCCGGCCTCCTCTAGGCGACGGGCCCACTCGATGTTGTTGGCTTCGTCGAGGCGGGCGCTCAGCTCGACGAGGACGGCGACCTGCTTGCCGCGGCCGGAGGCGTCGATGAGGGACTGCAGGATGGGGGAGTCGGGGGAGGTGCGGTACATGGTGTGCTTGATGGCGAGCACGCCGGGGTCGACGGCGGCCTGCTGCACGAAGCGGGCGACCGTGGCGTCGAAGGACTCGTAGGGGTGGTGGACGAGGATGTCCTGGCTTCGGATGGCGTCGAAGAGCGATGCGCCTTCGGCTTCGCGGAAGACGGACGGAACCGCCGGAGTGAAGGACGGGAAAGCGAGGTCGGAGAAGGGGAGGTTGGCGATCTGGCTGAGGTCGGCAAGGCCGAGCGGGCCCTCGAGGGTGACGATGTCGGTCTCGTCGATCTCAAGCTCCTCGATGAGCAGGGCGCGGGTGGCGGACGAAAGGGCGTGGGTGCCCTCGAAGGAGACGGCGGAGGCGAAGCGCCGGCGCCGAAGCTCGCTCTCCATGAGCTCGAGGAGGTCGTCGCTCTCCTCGTCCGGGGTGTCGAGGTCGACACTGCGGAGGACGCGGATGACCTGGCAATCGGTGACCTCGACGCCTGGGAAGAGGAGGTCGAGGTTCGCGGCGATGAGGTCCTCCAGCCAGACGAAGCGGCCCTCGCCGGCATCGATGAGGCGAGGGCGGTTCTGTGGGACTTTGATGCGCGCGAAGAGGTCACGGCCGGAGCGGCGGTCGCGAATGCTCAGCGCGAGCGAAAGGCTGCCGCCGGAGATGAAGGGGAACGGGTGGGCCGGGTCGACAACGAGGGGGGTGAGCACGGGGAAGACATCGCTGAGGAAGTACTCGTGCAGGCGGGCCTGGGCGGCGGGGTCGAGGGACTCGTAGGAGGCGAAGCAGATGCCGTGATCTGCGAGAGCCGGGCAGAGGCGGTCTCGCCAGTGGCGCTCCATGCGGGTGCGCGCGGCCTGGGTGCGGTCGAGGACGAGGCGGAGTTGATCGAGGACGGTGAGGTCATCGACGGTGCGGGTGAGGGGATCGGAGTGGGCGACGCGCTTCAGCCAGCCGATGCGCTTGGAGTAGAACTCGTCCAGGTTGGAGGCGGTGATGGCGAGGAAGCGGACACGCTCGAGGAGGGGGTTGCGGGCGTCCTCGGACTCCGCGAAGACGCGGTCGTTGAAGTCGAGCCAGCTGAGCTCGCGGTTGAGGAAGAGGCTGCCTTCGGGCGCGACCGGGGGCTCGTCGGGAGTGGGGATGGAATCGGTCACCGTTGGCCTTTCGACTGGACGTGGCAGCGAGGGATAGTTTCGCCGATTGAGGGCCGGCGCGCCGTTAACGGGCGGTTAACGTGGGGGCGGGGACCGGGAGGGGACCAGCGGCGGGATGCAGGAGGGGGGACCACGCGGAAGTGCGTCCAGCAGCCATCCGGTCATGCCGGGCCGCCTCCCGCGGCCCGGGCATCCCGGCAGCCGCGACGGTCCTGATGCGGCTTCGGCCCCCCAGTCAGACACAGGCTCGATGGCTGCTGGTGCTCGTCATCGCGTCGCTGACGCTCGCGGCGACCCTCGAGGCATGGGTGGGGAACGCGCTGCCGCTGCGGCCGTCCGTTATCGAAGGGGCCGTAGAGCGGACCGGGCCGGCCGCGCCGGTGGTGTTCGTCCTCGTCGTGATTGCGGCGGTCGTGGTGCCGCCATTGCCCTCGGTGCCGCTGGACGTGGCCGCGGGGGGCGTGTTCGGGTTCTGGTGGGGATCGGCGCTCACGCTCACGGGGGACGTGCTGGGGGGCTCGATCGCGTTCTTGCTCGCGCGACGCTTCGGGAGGCGATGGACGACTTCACGGGCGACGCGCAGTGGCGAGCCGGGCGTGATCGCGCTGGCCGAAGGCCTGACGCCCCGAGCGCTGGCGGTGGTGCGGCTGATCCCGACGTTCAGCTTTGAGCTCGTGAGCTACGCGGCGGGACTGTCGTCGATGTCGTTGGGCGCGTTCATGGTCGCGACGCTGGCGGGCGTCGCGCTGCCGGTGATGGCGCTCGTGGCGATCGGCGACGCCCTGGTAGAGCACGAGCGCCTGGCGCTGACGGCGGGCAGCGTACTGCTGGGTGCGACGGTCGTCCCGTTGTTGTGGTGGTCTTTCCGCGGGCGGCGGGACACCTCGTGATGCGAATCACCGAAGGGCGGGCGGCGAGGTGGTGCACTTGACGGGCGAAGAAGGAGAAGCCTGTGTCCCGGTTGCCACTCGAGAAGGCTACGGCCGACTACGTCTTCCACGAACTGACTCGGAGCATCTGCCCGGAGTGCAAGACGGTCGTGGACGCGCAGGTGCTGCTGCGTGGGCGAAAGGTGTATCTGCGGAAGCGGTGCCCGGAGCACGGAGTCGTAGAGGCACTGGTGTACGGGGATGCGGAAGCGTACGTGGCGAACAGCCGGCTGAACAAGCCTGGGTCGATCCCTCTCGAGTTCGCGACGGCGGTCGAGCATGGATGTCCGCACGACTGCGGTCTGTGCCCCGACCATCAGCAGCACGCGTGTGTGGGGATTATCGAAGTCAACAGCGGATGCAACATGGACTGCCCGCTGTGCTTCGCGAACGCGGGGCCGGGGTTCAGCCTAACACTGGACGAGGTGGAGTTGATCCTCGACCGCTTCGTGGGGGCGGAGGGGCGGCCGGACGTGGTGCAGTTTTCGGGCGGGGAGCCGACGATCCACCCGCAGATCATGGAGATGGTGCGATCGGCGAAGCGGCGCGGGATCCCGCTGGTGATGATCAACACGAACGGGCGCCGCATTGCGTACGACGACGACTTCCTCGCTGAGCTCGCGGTTGAGCGGCCCTCGATCTACTTCCAATTCGACGGATTCGAGGAGGAGACGTATCGGGCGATCCGAGGTGAGCCGGGAATCCTGGCAGAGAAGCTGCGCGCGCTGGACCGGCTCGCGGAGATCGACCTCAACGTGGTGCTGGTGCCGGCGATCGAACGCGGGATCAACGACCACGAGGTGGGGCGCATCGTGCGGTTCGCGATCGAGCATCCGGCGGTGCGGGGGGTGAACTTCCAGCCGGCGTTTCACGCGGGGCGGCATGAGGCGCACGACCCGCTGCAGCGGGTGACGATCCCGGACGTGATCGGCTGGATCGAAGCGCAGACGGGCGGGCTCTTCGTGCGGTCGGACTTCGTACCGATCCCCTGCTGCTTCCCGACGTGCAACTCGGTGACGTATGCGTACCTCGACGAGGCGGACGGGACGGTGACGCCGATCCCGCGGCTGGTCGACGTTGAGGAGTACCTGGACTACATCACGAACCGGGCGGTGCCGGATGTGGCGGCGCACGAGCTGCGGAGCGCCCTCGAAGGGCTGTGGGCGACGAGCGCGTTGCCGGGGGCGGACCACTCGATCGAGCACCTGAAGCTGTCGTGCGCGGTGTGCGACATGCCACCGCTGACCGACGTGGAAATCTCGAAGCGATTCGTGATGATCATGCTGCAGGACTTCATGGACCCGTGGACGTTCAACCAGAAGAACCTGATGAAGTGCTGCAAAGAGATCCTGCTGCCCGACGGGAAGCAGATCCCGTTCTGCGCGTACAACTCGGTGGGGTACCGGGAACAGGCGACAGCGCAGATGGCGGCGGAGCAGCGACGGCGGCACGAGGCGCAGCGGGAGGGGAAGGCCTACGTGTCGCCTCCACTGCGGTTCGACTTCTCCCGCCCCGAGGCGAGCCGATGATCGAGTGGCAGTCCGCATCGGACAGCGACGCCGCGGCCGTGAAGAGCTGCTGCGTCACGGCGTATGAGAGCGAGTGGGTGGAGCTGCTGCTGGGGGCATCGTGGCACCCCGGCGGCCTCGAGCTGACGATGCACGCGGGGGCGATGCTGGAGCTGGCCCCGAACCGGACGCTGCTGGACGTGGCGTGCGGGCAGGGCGCCTCGGCGATCGCGCTGGCGCGGGAGTACGGGTGCTCGGCACTCGGCGTGGACCTCAGCGCACGCAACGTGGAGATCGCACGAGGGGACGCGGAGCGGGCCGGGGTAGCGGACCGCGTGCGCTTCGAGGTGGGGGACGCGGAGTGGCTTCGGGTGGATGACGAAACGTTCGACGCAGTGCTGTGCGAGTGCGCGTTCTGCACGTTCCCCTCGAAGGAAGCAGCGGCAAGGGAGTTCGCGCGGGCGCTACGCCCGGGGGGCGTGGTGTGCGTGACAGACGTGACGCTCGACGGGCGGCTGCCAGGTGACCTCGACACGCTGCTCGGGCGGGTCGCCTGCATAGCGGAGGCGCAGCCGGCGGTGGCGTACGCGACGGAACTGGCGGCTGCGGGGCTGGCGGTCGGCACGATTGAGCGTCACGACGGGGCGGTGCGGGAGCTGCTGCAGCAGGTCCGGCTGCGCCTGCTGGCGGCCGAAGTGGCATCGGCGCTGGGGAAGCTTGCCCTGTCGCGGGAGTCGCTGCGAGAGGCGAAGTCGTTGTTGCGGTCAGCTTCGGGGGCGGTGGACGACGGGACGCTGGGATACGCGTTGATCACGGCACGGGCGGGGCTGCCGCCTCGAGAGGAGAGGTTCTGAAGCGGCTCGTGGTGTACGTGAGATCGACGCCGTGCCCCGACATGTACCGCTGGCAGCGGTGGCTGCGGTCGCACCCGGTGACGTACGAGGCGCGAGACATCAGCAGGGATGCGGAGGCGCGAGCGGACCTGCGGCAGCTCGTGGGCTCGGAGGCGGTGCCGACGCTGGTGATCGCCGAGGAGGGTGAGTACGGGCCCGCGGTCACGCCGGAGCCGCTGGACGGGCGGCGAACGCGAGCGACGGACCGGGGGACTGTGATCTCGGAGCCGCGGCCGGAGCAGCTCGTGCCGTTTCTGGCGCGCCACGGGATCGATGTGCCGGGAGCCGGAGCGGAGGTGCCGGAAGCGGCGAGCGCCGCGGGTGTGGCGCGGCACGAGGTGACGGTGTACCCGATCGCGGGGCGACAGCTGTTCTTCCGCATCCCGGAGTCGTTCTGCCGGGAGTGCGACTTCACGATCGATGTGGTCGAGCGGGTGAGCGCGGAATTCGACGACGTGCGTGTGCGCGTGAAGCCGTGGCTGAACCACCTCGCGGAGGCGCTGTGGCGGGGCGGCTGGCACGCGCCGGTGGTGACGATCGACGGCCGGGTGTACTCGCAGGGGGTGGTGCCGGAGGAGGCGGCGTTTCGGGATGCACTGGCGCGGCTCGAGCGGCCGGCAGCGCGGCCACAGGCGGCGACACGCTTGGAGTAGGACGTCCGCCACGTCCCCTCCCAGGGCCTGGTGGCGCCTCGATGGCCGGGGGCGAGCCGAACCGCGGTGTACCATCGATGCCGCGCCGAAGCCGTCCCGCGGGCGGGGCGCGCCGGAGGGGGCCGCTTGTTACGAGCAGCGCTGTTCGACCTCGACGGGACGCTGGTGGACTCGGCGGGGCTGATCGCGCGGTGCCTGGCGGAGACGCTGCGGGGCTTCGGGTACGACGTGGCAGCGACGCGGGTGGCGGCGGGGCTCGGGCCGTCGACGCCTCGGGTGGTGGAGGCGCTCACCGGGGCGGCGCCGGGGGACGTCGAGACGATGGTGGAGACGTTCGGGCGGCTCTATGCGAGCCGTCGAGCGAGCATCGCGAAGCACCCGGGGGCGGACGCGCTCCTCGACGCGCTGGACGAGGCCGGGGTGGGGCTCGCGCTGATCACGAACAATCCCGAGGTGGACGTGCGCGCGCTGCTCGATCAGCTGGGGTGGGGGGCGCGGTTCGCGGTCGTGCTGGGAGCGGACTCGGGGGCAGGGCGGAAGCCGAGCGCGGAGCCAGCGCTACGCGCGCTCGCCCTCCTCGACGCGGGGCCGGAGGAGGCGGCGTTCGTGGGCGACACGGCGACCGACATGCTGTGCGCGTCGGACGCGGGGATTGCGCTACGGGTGCTCGTGGGGGCGTCGGGCGGGGGGCATGGGGCGGTGCCGCCGGAGTTGCCGACGCACGTGGTGGCGGACCTGTTTGAGGCGCGGGCGCTCCTCGAGGGGATCGTGGCCGGGGCCTCGGCGGGCGGCGCCGCGCGGGGGCGGACGGCGTGAACGAGCGGGCCGCCTCGAGCCCGGCGCTGGTGGGGGTGATCAACCTGTCGCCGGAGTCGCCGAACGCAGACTCGGTGGCACAGGGGGTAGAGCCGGTGCTGCGCAAGGCGGAGGAGTACCGGGGTCTTGGAACGCGTTATGTCGAGATCGGAGCGCGGTCGACGGCGGTGGATTCGCCGGCGGTGGACGAGGCGGAGGAGCAGCGACGGCTGCTACCCGCGCTGGGGGCGCTAAAGGAGCACGGCTACCTCGTGTCGGTGGATACGTGGAGCGCGCAGACGGCGGCGCGGGCGGTCGAGGGCGGGGCGGACCTCGTGAACTTCCTGGGAACGGATTTTTCGGCGGAGCTGCGGGGGGCGCTGGCGTCCTCGGCGGCGGACTTCGTGATCGCGTACATGCCGTACGGAGACCCGTACCGGATGCGGTCGGCGCCGGAGCCGATCGGAAGCATCGAGGGGATGCTGGCGCACTTTGAGGCCTCGATGGCGGCGCTGGGGCTGCCTCGGGAGCGGGTGGTGGTGGACCCGAACATCGGGGTGTTGCACCCGGCGCTGCGGGCGGACCGGGTGGCGGCGATCCGGTACCGGATGCACGTGCTGCACGCGTTGCCCCGGCTGCGCGAACTGGGGTGCCGGGTGATGGTGGACCACACGCGGCGGGACGGGGATATGAGCCGGGTGGTGTGGGCGGCGTGTCTCCTCGAGGTGGGGCCGGAGTTCATCCGGACGCACGACGCGGAGGTTTTCGCGGAGTTGTTGGGGCGGCCGGTGGGTTATTAGGGGGGAGTCCTATCGACGTCGCTCACTCAACATGGCTTCGGGTATTTGCAACCAGGCGCCCAATGCTAACCGGTCGAAGCGGTCGCTTCGCTCTTCGCCAAATCCGACTTGTAGCGGTCAGCCTCTTGCTGCAGTCTCCCAATTAACGCTGACGGTGCGACGCCAAAGAGCGCGGCGAACAACAAACCGGAGATGTTGTCTTCGAGACTGAATATCTCGTGGAGCTGTGGCAGCTCCACCGTGTCATTCCCCAGTGCGCCCAGGATCGGGAGCACTGCAGCGCCGATGACGCCGGCCAGTCCAGAGAGGACCGCCGCGTGAAGCAGTTTCGCCGTTGAAAGACCGTAGTCGTCAACTCCTGCTCGTGATTCGTTGTCCGACCCCGCGTCCGCGTATAGACGGCTGAAGAGCCCTGCCGTTCCGCCGATGACGAAGAAAGCGACACCTGCGACCAGACCGTTCTTGATCGGCTCCTTGCTTGCCCCGGAGGATGCAACGACGACGGTCAGCAACACGGCCAAGAACAGGAAGACCGATGTCACAAACACAGTCGCATACAGACGGTTACGGGCGCCGATAAGCGCGGCGCGCCTACCCTCGCGGTACTCGTTGACCGCTTGTCGTACTGCTTTCACACGCTGCCGCGCTGCTCGAATTTCCACAGCGGTCGGTTCGAGCTTCTCGCTCGTCGAGGTCGGCGGTGGCGTGTGACTTGGCTCCTGCCGCCCGAAACTCCAACTGGGTGAGAGGCGGGCCGCCTGCTGCAGAACAGAAATAGCCGCTTGTAGCTGCTCTCTCAAGGCGGCTTCGTCTCGGATCCCCGACTCGCGGATTCGAGAGTCTTCGAAGTTCGCAGCGCTGATGATCTCGTGAACCGGCAGTGCCGGGATCAACGCCTCCTCAGCACGCTGGAGACCCTCCCAGAGTCCGATGTACCCATCACCGGTGAGCCACTGCAGATTACGTACACTAAGGTGCCTGTTGTCCTGTGCAGCAGCGGGTGATAACTGGGCAAGAATTCCATCCACATGCGCTTGCGCTTCACCAATGGCTCGTCTTGTTTCATCAGCACCGCAGTCCACGCTCGCCATCTGGACACTACTCATCGCGGCGATGAGTGCATCGAATCTCGTCGTGAACGACAAGAAACTCGACTGTTGAGCGCGATCGGCGGTCGTAAACGAACGGAGGATCACTGATGCGGCAAGCCAGATCATCGAGACGAGGAGCGCGGTGTACTGCCATGCCCAGTTGTAGTTCCCGGACCAAGCATAGCTAAACGCAAGGGCGACGCTTGCGATGAAGGGGACGAAGATACCGAATGCAACGAAAGCCGTAAAGAAGCTTGGGTGTCCGATCGGAAGTCGAGACGCAGTCATGGACATTCGGATCCCCTATCGACGGAGCACGCCACTTGGCCAGTCGGAACGCGACCACTACTATAACGATTCGCTTTCAGGGTGCCCATCTCAATAGACGAACGTCACTAACTGGCAGTGAGGAAAGTACTGCCCTCTGGGAACGAGCTGCCCTCGCCGCGAAGCCCACAACGCGCCTCGGACGTAGCATCGCGGGCGGAGGGGTGCGATGGGGGAGGCGGCGGCGCTGGCTTCGGCGCTGGCGTGGGCGGCGACTAGTGTGGGGATGGCGCGGCTGAGTACGCGCTATGGCGGCGCTGTGCTCAGCGGGTTGCGGTTTCTGATTGCGTCGCCGCTGGTGATTCTGCTGATGCTGGCGACGGGGGGCGCCTCGGAGCTGGGGAGCGCGCCGGCGCGGGCGGTGGGGGCGATCGCGCTGTCGGCGGCGATCGGGTACGGGGTCGGGGACACGATGTATGTGCGGGCGCTGCCTCGCATCGGGTTGCAGCGGATGGCGCCGACGACGACGGCGCTGTTCGTGGCGTCGAGCGCGATCGGCGGGGTGCTGCTGCTCGATGAGCCGGCGGGGTGGGCGCTGCTGTTCGGCGGGGCCGGGGTGGTGGCGGGGACGTATCTGATCGTGCGGGCAAGGGTGGAGGGGCTGCCGGAGCCGGGGGCGCCTCGGCGGCTGGGGCTGGCGGCGACGGCGGCGGTGCTGGCGCTGGTGGCGGGGTGCTGGACGACGGCGACGCTGCTGCTGGCGGGAGGCCGAGGGGACCTCGGGGCGTTGCCGGTGAGCGCGATCCGGATTCCGGCGGGCGGGCTCACGATCGCGGTGGGGGCGATGCTGGCCTCGAAGGGGACGGTGGTGCGGCGGCTGCCTTCGCGGGCGGACCTGCCGCTGATGGTGGCGCTGGGCCTCGGCGGGACGGCGGTGGGGAGCGTGCTGTACATCTACGGGGTGACGGAAGCGGGGGCGGCGCGGGCGGTGATCCTGAACTCGACGTCGCCGTTGATGGTGGTGCCGCTGTCGATGTACTTCCTGGGGGAGCGTCCGACGCGTCTGATCGGGGTGGGGACGGCGCTGTGCGTCCTCGGGACGCTGGCGCTGGTGGCGTTCGGGTAGGCGGGCGGGCGGCGCTCCCCCGCACCACGAGCGCCCGTTATGATGTCGCGGCACCGGGGCCCTCGGGGCGACGAACCTGCTCGGGCGGCCCTCGAAACGGACTGGAGGCTGAACGAGTGGTTTCCGAGATCTTCGACCCGAGCGCGTGGGAGCCGGTACCGGGCTTCGACTTCTCCGACATCACGTACCACCGGACGCACGACCGGAAGACGGTGCGGGTGGCGTTCAACCGGCCGGAGGTGCGGAACGCGTTCCGGCCGCTGACGGTGGACGAGCTGTACCAGGCGCTGGACCACGCGCGGATGACGAGCACTGTGGGGTGCGTGCTGATCACGGGGAACGGGCCGTCCCCGAAGGACGGGCGGTGGGCGTTCTGCTCGGGCGGTGACCAGCGGGTGCGCGGCAAGGACGGGTACAAGTACGAGGGCGACACGGAGGGCGAGATCGACCCGGCGCGCCTCGGACGGCTGCACATCCTCGAGGTGCAGCGGCTGATCCGGTTCATGCCGAAGGTGGTGATCGCGGTGGTGCCCGGCTGGGCCGTCGGCGGCGGGCACAGCCTGCACGTGGTGTGCGACATGACGCTGGCGAGCCAGGAGCACGCGCTGTTCAAGCAGACGGACCCGAACGTGGCGAGCTTCGACTCGGGGTATGGGTCGGCGCTGCTGGCGCGGCAGGTGGGTCAGAAGCGGGGGCGGGAGGTGTTCTTCCTCGGCTTCGACTACACGGCCGAGGACGCCTTCCAGATGGGGATGGTGAACAAAGTCGTGCCGCACGCGGAGCTCGAAGCGGTGGCGCTCGAGTGGGCGCGGACGATCAACTCGAAGAGCCCGACGGCGATGCGGATGATCAAGTACGGGTTCAACCTGCCGGACGACGGGTTGCTGGGGCAGCAGCTATTCGCCGGTGAGGCGACGCGGCTGGCCTACGGCACGGACGAGGCGCAGGAGGGGCGCGACGCGTTCCTCGAAAAGCGGCCGCCGGAGTTCGAGAAGTTCCCCTGGCACTTCTAGGCTGAGGCAGTACGGCACAATGTGACGAGGGCCCTCGATGTTCGAGGGCCCTCGCGGTTACGCCGTATTACTGGGCGCCAAGGGGGCCAGTCGCGCCAAGGGGGCCCGCAGGGCCGGTGGGGCCAGCCGCGCCAGAGGGACCAGTGGGGCCAGTCGATCCGGTTGGCCCGACGGCGCCCGTGCCGCCCTTCGGGCCGGGGACGCCGGCCGGGCTCAGCATGAATGAGGTCTCGAAGGGCGTACACGGGAAGGGCCGGGCCGCACGGACGATGCCGGTCACCCGGTTCACGCACACCTGCACGTCAGGCGCGGACGTCGAACGACCGGCGCGCACCTCGGTCGCACCGGCGAGGATGGCGGCGGCAACGACGACGCCGGCTGCGACGCCGAACGCGGGGGAGCGAACGACTCGTGCCCAGTTCATGGCTGCGCCGTGTTCATCGCGGAGCGGTGCCGTCTCACCGCTAGCCCGCCGGCCCGGCCGGGCCCGTGGCGCCGGTCGCACCCTGGGGGCCTGTGGGGCCTGTTGGGCCCGTGGCTCCCGTGGGGCCGGCCGGGCCGGCGGGCCCGGTGTCGCCGATCGGGCCGGGAGGGCCGCCGTCATTCAGCGTCAGTGGCGTCTCGAACGATGTGCACGGGAACCGCACGGCGACGCGGACCAGTCCTGTGAACCGGTTGACGCAGGCCTGCACCTCGGGGGTGGCATTCGAGGGGCCGGCGCGCACCTCGGTCGCCCCCACCAGAACCGCGGAGGCGACGGCGACGCCGGCGACGAAGCCGGACACGGGCGAGCGGAGGAGACAGGTCCAGGTCATCGCGGGCCCCTTCGAGCGGCAGCTTCGCCTATAACCTTACGCCGGTTCCGCTAGACGGTCTGCGACGCGTCCTCGATGCGGAAGCCGACGCCGAGGGTGACCTGGTACCAGGCGACGCGCTTGTCCTCGATGCGGCCGCGGATCTCGCGGACGTGGAACCAGTCGAGGCTGTCGACGGCCTCGCCGGCGGCGGCGATGCCGTTCTGGATGGCGGCATCGAGGCTGTCGGCGGAGGTGCCGACCAGTTCGACGATGCGGTAGCTCTTTCCGTCTTCACCGGGCATGGGGCTCACCCTTTCTCCTCGAGTCCTCCGCGGACGTCTCGCGTCCGACCTGTGGTGACATCGAGGGTACAGGGTGCGGCCACGGCGGAGCGGGCGGGCGCGTCGAGATGGAGGCACGTATCATCTCGGACGCTCCCGGGGATGTAAGGAGGATCGTGCATGACGGCGATGAACCTCGACGCGCTGCGGGCGGAGCTGGCGGCGACGGCGGCGGCGGTAATGGCGGGGCAGGCGATCTCGCCGAACGGGCACGGGAACCTCAGCCTGCGGGTGCCCGGGGCCTCGGAGATGCTGTTCTCCACGGCGCCGACGCTGGCGGGGATGACGGGGGAGATGGCAGCGCGAGTGGCGCTGACGGGCGAAGTCCTCGAAGGGGACGTGCCTCCGATCGCGCGGGCGGTGATCGACATGCACACGGCGATCTACAGCGACCTGCCGGAGGCGGGGTGCGTGATCCACACGCACGCGCCGTACGCCACGGCGTTCGCGGTGGCGCGGCGGCGGATCGACTGCTGGATCGAGGCGCTGGCGATGTTCGGGCTGGCGGACGGGGTGCCGGTGGCGGAGTACGGGCCTCGAGGGTCGGCGCAGGCGGTAGGCCACATCCGCGAGGCGATCCGCGGCGGGGGGCCGGCGGTGTTGCTGGCGAACCACGGAGTGCTGGTGTTCCATCACACCTCGGAGCAAGCGGTGAACATCCTCGGCGTGGTCGAGGAGGCGGCGCGGGACGCGATCACGGCGATGGCGATCGGGGGGCCGATCGAGATCGAGCCGGAGATGCGGGAGGCGGCGCTGCAGCGGGCGGTAGCGTTCGGAGTGGTCACCGAGCAGTAACGACGGTCGATGAGGCGGGCGATTGAAGGAGGCGGCGTTGCAGCGAGCGGCGTGGTTGTTCCTCGTAGCGGGGATGCTGGCGACGGCCGCGTTGCTGGCGGCGTGCGGGGATGACGACACCTCGGACGGCGAGGCGGGCGAGCCAACGTTCGCGGCGGGGTCGGCGATGGCGCGGCTGGCGGAGGCGGGGCGGCTGACGGTGGGAGTGAAGTCCGACCAGCCGGGGTTTGGGTTCAAAGAGGCGGGTGGCAGCTTCGACGGCTTCGACGTGGCAGTTGGGCGGGAGATCGGGAAGGCGCTCGGGCTGCGGGACGACGAGGTGCAGTTCGTCGAGGTCACCTCGGCGAACCGGATTGCGATGCTGACGGAGGGTAACGTCGACCTCGTGATCGCGACGATGACGATCACGGAGGCGCGGCGGCAGGAGATCGACTTTTCGCGGGTGTACTTCCGGGCGGGGCAGTCGGTACTCGTGCAGAAGACAAACACCTCGATCCGGTCGGTGGCGGACCTCAACGGTCGCAAGGCGTGCTCGGTGACGGGGTCGACGAGCGCGACGACGGCGCGGGAGCGGGCGCCGCAGGTGGACCTGCTGACGCTCGACACGTACGGGGCGTGCGTGACGGCGCTCAAGGACGGCCGCGCCGAGGCGGTCACAACGGACGACGTGATCCTCGCGGGGTACGCGAAAGCGGACGCGACGCTGAAGCTGGTGGGCGGGACGTTCACGGAGGAGCCGTACGGCATCGGCGTGCGGCAGGGGCAGCCCGACCTGGTGACCTTTGTGGACGAAGTGATTGAGGAGATGCTCGACGACGGGCGCTGGGAGCGGTTGTACACGGAGTACCTCGGTGGCATCGAGGGAGTGAAGCCGGCGGCGGCGGCACGCGCGGCGGTGGAAGCTGGCGGATAGGCGGGGGCCGAGCCTGGGGAACCCCTCACCCTCCCCCGGGACGGGGGAGGGGACTTCGGCGGGAGAGAGATGCGGCGGCGAGCTTCAGGCGGGGGACTCATGGCAGGGAGGACTGGATGAGGCGTGAAGCGTGGTGCGTCGTGGTGTTGGGGGTCGCGGCAGCGCTGGTGAGCGCAGCGTGCGGGGATGACGACACGGGTGACGACGGTGGCTCGTTCGCGGCCGGGTCGGCGATGGCGCGGATTGTGGAGGCCGGGCGGCTGACGGTGGGGGTGACGTTCGACCAGCCCGGGTTCGGGCTGCAGGACGCGGCCACGGGCCGCCTCGATGGGTTCGATGTGGCGCTCGGGCGGGCGATCGGGGAGGCGCTGGGGCTCGACGAAGAGCAGGTGACGTTCGTCGAGGTGCAGTCGGGGACGCGCATCCCGTCCCTGAACGAGGGGCGGGTGGACCTGGTGATCGCGACGATGACGATTACGGAGGAGCGGCGGCGGGAGGTCGACTTCTCGCGGCCGTATTTCCTCGCGGGGCAGTCGCTACTGGTGCAACGGGAGAACACCTCGATCCGCTCGGTGGGGGACCTGAACGGGCGGACGGTATGTACGGTGCCGGAGTCGACGAGCGAGCGGAACGTGCGGGAGCGCGCTCCGCAGGCGGAGCTGCTGACGCTGGCGGACTTCGGGGCGTGCGTGGCTGCCCTCAAGGACGGGCGCGCGGAGGCGGTGACGTCGGATGACGTGGTGCTGGCGGGGTTCGCGCGGGAGGACCCGAGCCTGAAGCTGGCGGGCGGAGTGTTCTCGGAGGAGCCGTACGGGGTGGCGCTGAAGCAGGGGCAGGCGGAGCTGGTGACGTTCGTGGACGGGGTGATCGAGTCGATGCTGGCGGATGGGCGATGGGAGAGGCTGTACGAGGAGCACCTCGGCGGCATCGATGGGCTGCGGCCGGCGTCGGAGGCGCGGTCGGCGGTGGCGGGGAGCTAGCGGGGGGCGGGGGCGCGACCGCGCTGCGCGCCGGGCTCGGATAGAATCGCGGGATGGTGAAGTACGACGGGCGGACGGCCCTGGTGGTGGTGGACGTGCAGAACGACTTCGCGTCGCCCGCGGGGTCGTTGCACGTGCCGGGAGGCGCCGAGGCGATCGGGGCGATCAACCGGGAGATCGCGCGGGCGCGGGCGGCCGGGGCGCTCCTCGTCTACACGCAGGACTGGCATCCGGCGCATACGCCGCACTTCGAGCAGGACGGCGGCGTGTGGCCGGTGCACTGCGTCGGAGGCACGGAGGGGGCGGCGTTCCACCCGGCCCTCGAAGTGCACGCCGATGCGCCGGTGATCCGCAAGGGGACCGAGGGCGAAGACGGGTACTCGGCGTTCTCCGTGCGGAATCCGGACAGCGGGGAGCGGTTCAGCACGGCGCTGGAGCAGGAGCTGCGCGACCACGGCATCGAACGGGTCGCGATCGTCGGGCTGGCGACGGATTACTGCGTGCTCGAGACGGGGCTGGACGCCGTGCGGCTGGGGTTCGAGGCGGCGGTGGTCACGGATGCAATCGCGGCCGTGAACCTCGAACCGGGGGACGGGGAGCGGGCGCTGGCCAGGCTGCGCGACGCGGGAGCCGTCCTCGAGTGACGGGCGGCGTGCCGCCCGACATGGCGCTGTTCACCGACCTATACGAGCTGACGATGATGCAGGCCTACTACGCGGAAGGCCTGACCGAGACTGCCGCGTTCGACCTGAGCGTGCGGACGCTGCCAGCGGAGCGGAACTTCCTGATCGCGTGCGGGATCGAGGAGGTCCTGGACTACCTCGAAGGATTGCGGTTCACGCCGGAAGCGATCGCGTACCTCGAGACGCTGGGGCTGTTCGAGCGGGCGTTCCTGGATCGGCTGGCGGGGTTCCGGTTCACGGGGACAGTGATGGCCGTGCCGGAGGGGACCCCGGTCTTCGCGGGCGAGCCGCTGCTGGAGGTGATCGCACCGCTGCCAGAGGCGCAGCTGGTGGAGACGTACATCCTGAACCGCGTGACGGCGGGGACCGTGCTGGCCTCGAAGGCGGTGCGTTCGGTGATTGCGGCGGAGGGACGGACGGTCGTCGACTTCGGGCAGCGGCGGACGCACGGCGTGGACGCGGGGCTGACGGCGGCGCGGGCGTCATATATCGCGGGCTTCGCAGGGACCTCGAGCGTGCTGGCGGGGCAGCGGTACGGGATCCCGGTGGTGGGGACGATGGCGCACAGCTACATCCAGGCGCACGACACGGAGGCCGAGGCGTTCCGGGCGTTCGTGCGGGCGTATCCGGAGACGACGCTGCTCGTGGACACGTACGACACGGTGGAGGGCGTGCGGGAGGTGTGCCGCATCGCCGGGGAGCTGGGGGACGCGTTCCGGGTGCGGGCGATCCGGCTCGACTCGGGCGACCTCGCAGCGCTGGCGCACGAGGCGCGGTGCATCCTCGATGAGGCGGGACTGCAGCGGGTGCGGATCGTGGCGAGCGGCGGGCTCGACGAGGAGGGGATCGCGCGGCTGCGGGCGTCAGGCGCACCGATCGACACGTTCGCGGTGGGGACGCACGTGGGCGTCTCGATCGACCGGCCGGTGCTCGACACGGTGTACAAGCTGGCGGAGTACGCGGGGGACGGCCGTATCAAGCTGTCGCCGGAGAAGGTCACGCTCCCGGGGCGGAAGCAGGTGTACCGCCGGTACGAGGGAGGCACCGCGGCGGGGGACACGGTGGGGCTGGCGAGCGAGCGCCTCGACGGGACGCCGCTGCTGGTGGAGGTGATGCGCGACGGGCGGCGCGTGCCTCGCGGAGACGCGGGGCTGGAGGGGGCACGGCGACGGGCCGCGGAGGCCCTCGCGACGCTGCCGGCGCGGCTGCGGTCGATCGAGCGGACGGCGGAGCCGTACGCGGTGGATGTGAGCGAGCGGCTGCAGGCGGAGCTGGCGTCCGAGATTGACGCGATGGCGCGGATGCGGGACGGCGGCGGGCAGGCGAGGCCTCGGAGCTGAGCGGGGGGCCGTTCGCCTCGTGGCGCGCGGGGCCGCGGCCGCTACCATGTGCGGCGTCGACAAGGGGCAAGTGGAAGGGGGAGCGCCATGCCGGGGCCGCTGCACGGGGTCAAGGTCCTCGAACTCACTCAGATCGTCGCGGGGCCGTTCTGCGGGCAGAACCTGGCGGACCTCGGGGCGGACGTAGTGAAGATCGAGCCTCCGGGAGGCGAGGGGATGCGGGTCCTCGGGCAGTTCGTGCCGGGGGAGAGCAAGGGGTTCCACAGCCTGAACCGCGGTAAGCGGAGCATCGTGCTGGACGTGCAGAAGCCGGAGGCGAAGGCGGCGATCCACCGGATGATCCGGGACTTCGATGTGTTCCACATCAACTCGCGGGCGGGGGTGGCGGAGCGGCTGGGGCTCGACTACGAGACGCTGCGGCAGCACCGGCCGGACCTGATCTACTTCGAGAACACCGGGTACGGGAACCGGGGACCGAGCGCGCTGCGGTCGGGGTCGGACATCGTGTCTCAGGCATACTCGGGGCTGATGGTCGGCGACATGAAGGTGGACGAGTTCGGGGCGCCGCAGCTGATCACGGCGACGGCGCCGGGGGACTACACGGCGGGCCTCGCGGGGGCGATGGGGATCTGCGCGGCGCTGTTCTACCGGAGCCAGACGGGGCAGGGGCAGTACATCACGGGCTCGCTGTTGCAGGCGGGGCTGGCGCTGCAGGGGAGCATCGTCTCGAAGCTGCCGGCGTTCGACGCGATCGCGACGGACGCGATGATGGAGCGGGTGCGCGAGGTGCGGGCTCGCGGGGGATCGTACCGGGAACAGCTCGAGGCGAAGGGTGACATCTTCAAGCTAATGGGGCAGGCATTCCGCCTGTACTACGGTGGGTACCCGGTGAAGGACGGGGCGATCATCCTCGGAGCGCTGACGCCGGCGAACCGGGACCAGATGCGGCGTGCGATGGGGATCGCGGACGACCCGACGGCGTCGCCGGACTTCAACGCGCTGGACCCGGCGAGCGACGCGGCGGTGGAGGCGATGTTCGGGCGGATCCGGGCGGTGATGCTGACTCGGACGATGGACGAGTGGATCGAGGCGTTCGACCGCGAGGGCGCGCCTGTGTCGAAGGTCAACTTCCCCGAGGAGATGGCGGACGACCCGCAGGTGCAGGCGATGGGGTACTTCGCGGAGTACGACCACGAGATGACGGGGCCGGAGCGGATGCCCGGGCCGGTGGTGCACATGTCACTGACGCCGACGGGGACGGCGACGCCGTCGCCCGTGCTGGGGAAGCACACGGACGAAGTGCTGCGGGAGCACGGGTTCAGCGACGAGGAGATCGCGGCGCTGCGGGCGTCGGGGGCGGTGGCGTAGACCACGGCTCGGGCCGGGCTCGCCATGTGCGGGCCGTCCGCTGAGCGGCTCGGGGCCCCTGCCGCTCGGCGGGCACGGCACACCTTGAGGCGTCCGGTGGACTGACTACATTCGCATTACGTACGGAGTTACAATCACGTCCGTGCTTGCAGCCGTGCGCGCTGCATACGGACGGAGGTTGTCGATGGACCCAACGAAGGACGAGACGGTCGGCGCAGGGATGGGGTTGCGCCTCGGGCGGCGGGCGGCGCTGCGAGGCGGGCTCATCGGCGCCTCGGGGGTGGCGGCGGCGGCGCTGATCGGATGCGGGGGTGACGACGAGGGCGACGATGCGCCCTCGGGGGAGGCGACGGCGGCGGCCAGCGGGACGAGTGCGGCCTCGACGGACCCGCGGTACCGGAAGGACCCGAACCTGCCGTACGCGTACAACTTCCCGGAGCCGGCGGGGAAGACGCCGAAGGCGGGCGGGACGATGCGCGTGGCGGCGTCGTGGGACGTGGCGACGATGGACCCGACGAAGTCGGCGGCGGGCGGGACGATCACGATCCCGAACATGGTGTACAACCGGCTGCTGGGCATGGTCGGCGGGCCGGACGTGAACCCGTTACGGCTGGAGCTGGAGCCGGAGCTGGCGGCGAGCTGGGAGCGCACGCCCGACGGGATGACGTATACGTTCCAGATCAAACCGGGGACGAAGTGGCAGAACGTCGCGCCGCTGAACGGGCGGCCATTCGTGGCAGAGGACGCGAAGTTCGCGTACGAGCGGTACCGGACGAGCGGCGTGCACCAGTCGTTGTGGGTGAACGTGGCATCGCTGGAAGCGGTGGGCGACACGACGCTGAAGATCAACATGAAGCGGCCGGTGGCGGACTTCCTGAACCCCCTCGGCGGGCGGTACCAGACGATCTTCCCGCGCGAGCTGGTAGACAACGGGAGCATCGAGCGGACGGCAGTGGGGACGTCAGCGATGATCCTGAAGTCGGCGACGGCGGGGAGCAGCGCGGTGTTCGAGAAGAACCCGGACTACTTCGAGAAGCCGGTGCTCCTCGACGGGTTCGAGTTCAAGATCATGCCGGACCAAGCGGCGCGGCTGGCGGCGTTCCGAGCGGGGCAGGTGGAGTACGCGTACGCGGTGGCGAACAGCATCGACGACGTGAACAACCTGCTGGGGACGAACCCGCAGATCCAGATCAACATGGTGCCGGTGTCTTACGGGGGGATCCCGTTCGGGATGAACCTGTCGCACGCGAAGTTCCAGGACGAGCGGGTGCGGCGGGCGATCCAGCTCGCGATCGACACGAAGATGATGACGACAGTGGTGTGGAAGGGGCTGGGCAAGACGCTGCCCCCGCTGCCGTGGGCGTTCATGTTCGACGAGGAGCCGACGCAAGACTCGGGGGTGCTGGGGAAGTGGTGGCGGTTCGCGCCGGCGGAGTCCAAACAGCTGCTACAGGCAGCGGGCGCAGAGGGGCTCGCGGTCACGAACCAGTACTACGCGTACGGAGACTACCTCGACCGGTACGCAGAGCTGCTCGTGCCCATGCTGCGTGACGTGGGGATCACGATGAGCGGCGGGAAGGTGGACTACACGGAGTTCAACTCGCAGTGGGTGGGGGCGCAGCTGAAGGAGGTCACCACGAGTGGGTGGGTGACCGTAGGCTTCGACGCGGACAACTTCTTCTACAACATCGTGCACTCGAAGTCGCCGGGGAACCGGTGGCGGATGAATGATGCGCAGATCGACAAGCTGGCGGAGCAGCAGCAGGTGGAGTTGAACGTGGAAGCACGGAAGGCAATCCACCGGCAGATGTGGGACCGAATCCTCGACATGTCATACTGGCCGCCGATGCCGTCGCAGGTGACATTCGAGATCTACCAGCCGTGGCTGCGAGGCATCCGATTCGGCGGAGCGCTGGCGGCGAACGCGTCGTACTACGACTGGGGCGACCAGGCCGCGGAGGCGTGGCTCGATAAGTAGGAGGCGTCGACGGGGCGCGATCGGCCATGCAGGAGGAGGCCGCCCTCAGGGCGGCCTCTCTCTCTGTTCGTCGCGATTCGTCGCCCGTCGCAGTGAGCCGGGCTCGCGGCCCCGCGCGGGGACGGCCCGGCGCCGTGCGCGCCGTGATCGAAGCGCGGGCAGCGTGGTACAACTGGATATATGTTCAGTGCTTCACTATTTAGAACGCCTTCGTTCAGGGACTGGTTGTTCGAGGGCTACTTCCGGAAATGGGTCATCCTCGGTGTGCTCATCGGAGCGGTGGCCGGGGTGGGGGCGATCGCGTTCTTTGCGGCGATCGACTGGAGCACGGCCTTCTTCCTCGGACGACTGGCGGGGTTCACGCCTCCTGCACCGAGGGGTGAGGCGGCGCCGGTCCTCGAGGCGCCGCTGAGGCCGTGGGTGCTGCCGCTCGTGGTGGGGCTCGGCGGGCTGATCAGCGGGCTGATCGTGTTCGGGCTGGCGCCGGAGGCGGAGGGACACGGGACAGACGCGGCGATCGAGGCGTTTCACGAGCGGGGCGGGCGCATCCGGCCTCGGATCCCTCCGATCAAGCTACTGGCTTCGGCGATCACGATCGGGTCAGGCGGCAGCGCAGGGCGTGAAGGGCCGACGGCACAGATCGCGGCGGGGTTTGGGTCGTGGCTCGGCGGGGTGACGGGGCTGTCGGCGGCCGACCGCCGGA
>JBFWSN010000006.1:0-144189 GCA_050248355.1 Dehalococcoidia bacterium | reverse complement strand
TCGACTTCGTCAGCGCGCCCGAACTGACGGCCCGCCTCTTCGTGGTGCTCGCGGGCTCGCACTCCCCCGACGTCATACTCACTCGCGTGGGCGGCCCGTGGCGCCCGGGCCGCGACAGCAGCCGCGACGAGGAGGACCAGCACTTCCGCGCTGCCATCGAGGAGTTCTCCCGCATCCAGGAGCGCACTGGCGTCCCCATCGTCATGGTGCAGGAGGAGCGGCGCGTGCGCCGAGTCACTCAGTTCGCGCACCAGAAGCGCATCGCCATCGTGCCGACGGTCACGCGCGCCGGCAAGGGCATCGCGGATCTCCTCGCCTGGCGCAAGGAGCGCGAGGGCCTACCGGCGATCCTCTAGCGAGCCGCGCCATCGCACCTGGAATGTCGGCGGCCCGGCCCGTACGACAACGCCACGGCGCATGAGAGTGGGTCGTGCGGAGCGGGGGAGGGGTCTCGAACCCGCGACATCCCGCTTGCGAGGGACCCCAACCGTACACACTGTGCGTCCCAATCGGGGGCGGGACCAGAACCTGTCCCGCCACCTGCAACACCATCGCCGTGGTGCGGGCGGTGATGCGCGGCCATGGGCCGCCGCTCGGCCGCCCGCGGGGACTCAAACGGTCAGGGCCCGCCACTTTCTGCACGAGATATATGATCCCCAGCGACGAATGCGCGCATCCAGGTCCGGACGACCCTCGGGGAACGCTGCCGAAGCTCGACGGCGGTCGCTCCTTCTTGTGCTGGGCTCGATCCGGATCCGCCTGGTCGTCTCGTTGCTCGCGCTCGCTCTACTCACGGCCGTCCTCGCGCCGACGCTTGGCGAGCCGCAACTCCTCGACGTTGCGCTCCTGTACCTGGTGGTCACCCTGCTGTCGGCAGCGCTGGGGGGCTATGTGGTCGGGCTCACGACTGCGGTCCTCTCGAGCCTCATCGTCAACTTCTTCTTCGTCCCACCCCTGCATCGCCTGACAGTCCAGTCGCCCGAGAACGCCGTTGCACTCCTGCTGTTTCTCGCTGTCGCGCTCGTGGGCGCCTCGATGTTGTCGCGTCTTCGCCGGCAGGCGGCCATCGCGACCGCGCGGGAGCTGGAAATGGGCATCCTGCTGCGGGGCGCACAGGCCGTTGTCGCAACCACGACACCCGACGAAGCCGTGACCGCGTACTGCACGGCAGTGGCGGACTCGCTGGACCTGCGCGGCGTCGCGCTCCTCCGGGACGAGCGGGGTTGGCACCTCGTCGGATCGACTAGACGCCCGGAAGAAGGCGAACTGATCGCTGGTGCCGACATCGCCTCCGCAACCAAAGCCACAACCACCGACGCAATCGTCGAAGGCACGAACTCGACTCGTATCTTCGTCCCCGGGCGCGCCTCTCCACCAGCCGTGCTCCGCATCATCGGCCGAATACAGCTCCCGCCCTTTGCTCGGCGTGACGAGCTACTCCGTGCGATTGCCGCGGAAGGGGAGATTCTCGTCGAGCGTGCCGCACTGACGGAGGAAGCCCACAGGGCGGTCGTGCTGGAACGGTCGGACGAGATGAAGAGTACGCTGCTCTCGTCGCTCTCCCATGACCTTCGTTCGCCTCTGACGGCAATCAAAGCGGCGGTGGGCAGCCTCCGCACCCCTGACGTCCAATGGACGGACGACGACAAAGAGAGCTTCCTCGAGACGATTGAGTCGCAGGCAGATCGCCTGATCGCGGTCGTCGGGGAGCTACTCGATATGAGTCGCCTGGAGAGCGGTACAGAGCAAGCCCACATCGAACGGGTACAGGTGCACCCGCTGCTGCACGATGTCCAGAACGCCGCCCGCGTGACGGTGGAGACGCATCCACTCGTCGTCGACGCACGTTCCGACCTGTGGGCGCTCGCGGACTATCGCCTGACGATGCAGGCCCTGACGAACCTGGTGGAGAACGCCGCGCGGTACTCCGTGCCACTTGGCACCATCCGCCTGAGCGCCGAGGCGGCGAGTCCCGACGGCGTCTCGATCAGCGTCGCCGATGACGGCCCGGGGATCCCGGAGGCCGACCTTCCGCATGTCTTCGAGAAGTCCTATCGAGGCGTGCAGACCCGGCGGACGAGAGGAACCGGCCTCGGACTGGCGATCACGAAGGCGATGGTCGAGCTCAGCGGTGGCGAGATCTCGGTGCGCTCGAGTCTCCACGGCACGACATTCACCATCAGGTTGCCCCGTGCCGAGCCCCCGGCATGAAGGGAGCCCGTGTCCTCATCGTGGACGACGATCCCGCCATCCTGCGGGCGCTCCGCCGCACCCTCGAGGCCCACTCATACCTCGTCCGGACGGTCGAGGAGGGACGCGACGTGCCGTCAGTGGTCGCCGGGTTCCGTCCGGACGTGATCCTGCTTGACCTGATGCTGCCCGATACCGACGGAGTTGAGGTATGCCGATCCGTCCGCCCGCTGACGGACGCCTGGATCATCGTCGTCAGCGCCGTCGGAGACGACCTGAGGAAGGTGGAGGCCCTGGATCACGGCGCCGACGACTACGTCACGAAGCCCTTCAGCATGGACGAGCTGCTCGCGCGTATACGGGTCTCATTACGCCGGCGAAGCGGCAACGTCGACGAACCAGTCCTCCGCGCCGGCCCTGTTGAGATTCACCTCGACTCGCACGAGGTGTTCGCTGACGGCCGAGCTGTCCATCTGACGCCGACCGAGTTCGAGCTGCTGCATCTCCTGGCTCGGCAGCAGGGCCGCGTGCTCACGCAACGGCTGATACTCCAGCGTGTCTGGGGACCGGAGTACGCGGACGAGAGTCACATCTTGCGGACGTTCATCCATCAACTGCGACGAAAGTTGAGCGACGCAGTGCCTGAAGCAGGCAAGCTCATCGTCACGGACCCCGGAGTCGGATACCGGATAGCCGCCGACAACTCCTGACAGATCCCGGACATCCCGAGTCCAATCGCTGACCCTCGGCTGACGCGCTGCTCGCGATACTCGGACGCATGCCGATGGATCAATGGCCGCTCGCGCAGGGTCCGAAGCACCCATGAGCACACACATCCTGCTGGTCGACGACGAACAGCCGATTCTCAACGTGTTGCAGCGGGCGCTGAGCGCCCGCGGCTACACGGTGCACACGGCCTCCGGGGGTCGGGAGGCGCTGGCGAACCTCGCTGAGCTCGTGCCGAGCGTGCTGCTGCTCGACATTAATCTTCCTGACCTCACGGGGTGGGAGGTCCTTCGTCGCCTGTCCCCGACGGACCGAGGACGAGTCCCGGTGATCGTGTTCTCAGCAGCGCCGCTCTCGCGGAAGCGTGTCGAGGAGTTCCATCCCTCGGGAGTGTTGCTCAAGCCCTTTCCGGTCGATGCGCTGTTGCGGCTTGTCGATGAAGTAATCGAAGGGCGTCACGGGACGGAGGGTAGAGATGCCTGATGTGGCGTTTCTGACGGTGACGGTGACCTCGTTCGCGGTGTTCGGACTCCTTGCGGAGTTCCTGAGGAGGGTCTGATGGACGCCGAGAACCTGGTGGCGCTCGTGCTCGCGCTCGTGCTCGGGGCATACGTCCTGTACGCGCTGCTCCGCGCCGAGGAGATGTGACGCGATGACCGCAGTCCATTGGGGCCAGCTGGCCCTGTACACAACATTGCTACTGCTGGCCGCGAAGCCGCTCGGCTCGTACATGGCCGCGGTGTACGAGGGGCGGCGGACCTGGCTGCACCCGGTCATGCGGCCCCTCGAGACCGCCGTCTACCGGCTCTCCGGAGTCCGGGAGGAGTCGGAGCAGGACTGGCGGCGATACCTGTTCGCCATCCTGGCCTTCAACCTACTCGGATTCCTGCTCCTCTATTCGATCCTGAGGGCGCAGGGTTCCTTGCCCCTGAATCCCCAGGAGTTCCCCGGAGCAAAGCCAAGCCTCGCGTTCAATACCGCGGTCAGCTTTGTCACGAATACGAACTGGCAGTCCTACGGCGGCGAGACCGCCCTGAGCTACTTCTCACAGATGGTCGGGCTCACCTTCCAGAACTTCGTCTCCGCGGCCGTCGGGATGGCGATCCTGGTCGCCGTCATCCGGGGGATCGCTCGTCATTCAGCACACACCCTCGGCAACTTCTGGGTCGACCTCACGCGCAGCGTCCTGTACATCCTGCTGCCACTGAGTCTCTTGGTCGCGGTGTTCCTCGTATCGCAGGGGGTGATCCAGAACTTCGAAGCCTACCGGGAGGTCGCGACACTCGAGGGGCCGACGCAGGTCCTCGGAATGGGGCCAGCCGCGGCGCAGATCGCCATCAAGCAGCTGGGGACAAACGGCGGCGGGTTCTTCAACGTGAACTCGTCCCATCCGTTTGAGAACCCCACGGCGTGGTCCAACCTCGTCGAGATGCTAGCGATCCTGCTGATCCCGGTCGCCTCCGTCTACATGTACGGGAAGATGGTCGGATCGACGAAGCACGGCTGGGTGCTGGTCGGTGCGATGACCGGCCTGTTGCTGCTCGGGGCAGTGATCGCCGGCTACGCCGAACAGACCGGGAACCCGAACCTCGAGGTATCCGGTGTGACCCAGGCCGCAACGGATGACCAGCTCGGCGGCAACATGGAGGGCAAGGAGCAACGCTTCGGCATCGGGAACTCGACGATCTGGGCCGTGACGACGACCGCTGCCTCGAACGGCTCCGTCAACAGCATGCACGACAGTTACACGGCGCTCGGGGGCCTGGTACCGCTCGCGAACATGGCGACGAGCGAAGTGATCTTCGGCGGCGTTGGTTCCGGCATGTACGGCGCCGTGCTGTACGTGCTGCTCACGGTCTTCATCGCGGGACTGATGGTCGGCCGCACGCCCGAATACCTCGGCAAGAAAGTCGAGGCGCGCGAGATGAAAGCCGTCATGGTCGCGCTGCTCATCTTCCCACTCCTGATCCTCGGTTGGGCGGCCGTCGGCGCCGTGCAGAGTTTCGGTACGGACACGCTGAACAACGCGGGGCCGCATGGTCTGTCGGAGATCCTGTACGCGTTCACCTCGGGTGCGGCCAACAACGGTTCCGCGTTCGCCGGGCTCGGAGCGAACACGACGTTCTACAACCTCGGGATCGGGATCAACATGCTCGTGGGACGGTTCATCTTCATCGTCGCGGTGATGGTGATCGCCGGGACCCTGGTCGAGAAGCGCCGGGTACCCGCGAGCCTCGGCACGTTCCCCGTCGATGGGATCACGTTCGGTGGTCTCTTCGCGGGAGTGATCCTCATCGTCGGGCTGCTGACATTCTTCCCCGCATTCGCGCTGGGCCCGGTCGTCGAGCATCTGATGCGCAGCGGGAACGTGTTCTAGACCAGCAAGGAGAAGAGACTGAGATGGCATTAGCACAGGCGCCTGCTCCGGCACCGCTACAGGTCGAGAAGCGCCGCAACGCGAGCGTCTGGACCGCTCAGATCGTCCGCCAGGCCGTCGTCGACTCGTTGAAGAAGCTCGCGCCCTGGACGCTCTACAAGAACGTCATCATCTTCATCGTTGAAGTAGGCGCACTCCTCACGACCTTGATCTACGTCCGGGACGTGATCGACGGTGAGTCCTTCGATCGCGCGCGCTTCGAGCTGCAGATCTCCGTCTGGCTCTGGTTCACGGTGCTCTTCGCCAACTTCGCCGAGGCGATTGCCGAGGGGCGAGGCAAGGCGCAGGCGGACACGCTCCGCCGCACTCGTACGCAGGCGATGGCACGCCGGGCCCGGGCGGGCGGCGAGATCGAGGAGGTGGCCGCCAGTCAGCTCAGGCGCGGCGACATCGTCGTGGTCGCGGCGGGTGATCTCATACCGGGCGACGGCGACGTCATCGAGGGGGTCGCGTACGTCAACGAAGCTGCGATCACCGGCGAGTCGGCACCCGTCGTCAAAGAGCCCGGCACCGACATCCGCAGCTCGGTCACCGGTGGCACCACCGTCGTCAGTGACTCGCTCCGTATCCGCATCACGGCGAATCCCGGGGAGACGTTCCTCGACCGCATGATCGCCCTCGTCGAGGGCGCCGAGCGCCAGAAGACACCGAACGAGGTCGCCCTCAACATTCTCCTCAGCGGGCTCACGTTCATCTTCCTGATGGTCACGGTCACGCTGCAGCCGTTCGCCCGCTACTCGGGTTCCGAAATCTCCGTGGTCATCCTCGTCGCGCTGCTCGTCACGCTGATTCCGACCACGATCGGGGGCCTGCTCTCGGCTATCGGAATCGCGGGAATGGACCGCCTGGTGCAGCGCAACGTCCTTGCGATGTCCGGCCGTGCCGTCGAGGCCGCGGGTGACGTCGACACGTTGCTCCTCGACAAGACGGGGACGATCACATTCGGCAATCGCCTCGCCGCGGAGTTTGTGCCGATCGACGGCGTCGCGATGGAACGCCTCGTCTCTGCGGCCGTGCGTTGCTCCCTCGGCGACGAGACCCCCGAGGGCCGCTCCGTCATCGATCTCGCCCGTGCACAGGGCCACGCACACCTCATCGGAACGTTGCCCGCCGACGCGGAACTCGTGCCGTTCAGCGCAGAGACACGCCTCAGCGGTGTGCGGCTCAACGGAACACTGGTGGCGAAGGGGGCCGTCGACGCCATCTCGGCGTCCGCGGGCACCTCGCCTTCGCCAGACCTCGCGGCCCAGTCCGCGCGAATCGCCGGCGAGGGTGGTACGCCGCTCGCGGTGCTGGACGGTCGCGAAGTCCTCGGCCTGATCTACCTGAAAGACACCGTGAAGCCGGGCATTCGTCAACGGTTCGAGGAACTGCGGCGGATGGGGATCCGCACGATCATGGTCACCGGGGACAACCGGCTCACCGCGGCCACGATCGCCCGGGACGCGGGCGTCGACGACTTCGTGGCCGAGAGCAAGCCTGAGGACAAGATCCGCGTCATTCGCGAGGAGCAGGCACAGGGCCGCCTCGTCGCCATGACGGGCGACGGTACGAACGACGCCCCCGCCCTCGCTCAGGCAGATGTCGGCGTTGCGATGAACAGCGGAACTCAGGCGGCCAAAGAGGCCGGGAACATGGTCGACCTCGACAGTGACCCCACCAAGCTCATTGAGATCGTGGGCATCGGAAAACAACTGCTGATGACGCGAGGCGCACTGACGACGTTCAGCATCGCGAACGACGTGGCGAAGTACTTCGCGATCCTGCCGGCGGCCTTCGCGGTCACGTATCCGGCACTCGATGCGCTGAACGTGATGCAGTTGCACTCGCCGGAGAGCGCGATCCTCTCCGCTGTGATCTTCAACGCGCTCATCATCGTCGCGCTTGTGCCGCTGGCGCTCCGAGGCGTCGCGTACCGCGCCATCGGTGCGGCGGCGCTCCTGCGGCGGAACGCCTTGATCTACGGCGTGGGGGGCATCGTCGCGCCGTTCGTCGGGATCAAGGCAATCGACGTACTGCTCACCGCCGTGAACCTGGCGTAACGGAGGACATGATGAACTCCCGAGCACTGACACAAGAACTGCGGCCGCTCATCGGAATCACCGTCGCGATGCTGCTCCTCACCACCGTGTTCTACCCATTGGCCGTCACTGGCGTCGCTCAGACGCTATTCGACCGGCAGGCGAACGGCAGCCTGATCGAGGTCGACGGGGTTGCCGTCGGTTCGACCCTCATCGGCCAGACGTTCGAGGGAGACCAGTACTTCCACACCCGACCATCGGCCGCTGGAGATGGCTACGACGCCAGCGCGTCCAGCGGCTCCAACCTTGGACCGACGAGCCAGAAGCTCATCGATCGCGTCACCGAGGACGCTGAGGCGTTCCGCGACCTCAACGGCCTGGACACGCAGGCAACGTTGCCGACTGACGCGGTTACCGCATCCGGCAGCGGTCTTGATCCTCACGTGAGCCCCGCAACCGCTCGGCTGCAGATCCGCCGGGTCGCCTCGGCCCGCCGTGTGCCCGAGCCCGAGGTGCGCGCGGTGGTCGATGAATTCACCGAAGGTCGCCAGCTCATCCTGATCGGCGAGCCACGCGTGAATGTGCTCAAGCTCAACCTGGCCCTCGACGAGCGGTTCCCGCTGCCGTAGCCCGGCGCTTGAAGTCCGCGTTGCTCGCGCCACGCGACCAGCGCGATTGGAGTCCCGATGATCGTGGGAAACGGCTCAGACGGAAGACAAGACACGGCGGACGGGAGCCAGCTGGAGCCAGAGATCGGCGCAACCGTCCTCTACCTGAGGAGGTGGTCTTCAGAGCGCTGGTTCGGGCTTCTCTCGACGGCCGCTACCGCGACGATCTTCACCGCGATCTTCACTTCCTTTCAGGACGAGCGACGCCTTCCGGATATCGCACTGATCTACATCGCGATCACGCTCGTGTCGGCGGGACTGTGGGGGTACGCGGTAGGGGCGTTCAGCGCGATCCTCACGAACGTCCTCCTCAACTACTTCTTCATCCCGCCCACGCACACATTGACCATCGCCGACCGTGGGAACGTCGGAGGGCTTGTGCTGTTCCTGCTGGTCGCCGCGCTGGGTGCGGCGCTCGTCTCCCGGCTCCGGCACGCAGCACAGCGCCTTGAATCTGCGGTGACCGAGAACAGCGTGCTGGCGGAGCTCAGTCATGCGGTCGCATCCGCGTCGGACGATGCGGCAGCTGCTGCGCTGTGCACGTCGATCGCCCGTCATCTTCGGGCGGCAAGGGTGGAGCTGGTCACCAGCCGCGGCGGCGAATGGCTCGTGCTTGCCGGGAGCGCTCGAGCGGGCCAGCGCCTTGGGGGAGGGGAATCAGCGGCGATCGCGCAGGGATGGGAGGACGCGCGGTCGCGCCGGCGCTCCCTGCCGAGGACGCCGTCCGATCCGTTCTTCGTGGACCTGCCAGACGAAGCGGCCCCGACTCTGCTCGTGATCGCAGGGATGCAGCACTTCCCGCCATCCGTCCACCTCGGTCGCTTCCTCCTCGCCGTCGCCGAGCACGCCGCGATTGCGATCCGACTTGGCGCGAAGGCCCCCAGGTGACGCACGGAGCGGGTGAACGTCCCGACCCCGAAGCGCTGCTTCGCAAACTCAACCGTGAGGAAGCAGAGACCGCGCGGGGGCGCCTCCGGATCTACCTCGGCGCGGCCCCGGGCGTGGGAAAGACCTTCGCGATGCTCAACGAAGGCAAGCGGCGCGCGGCGCGCGGCACCGACGTGGTGGTCGGGTTCGCCGAGACGTACGGGCGCCCATTAACGGTGGAAGCGCTCGCCGGCCTTGAGGTGATTCCCCGTCGCACGGTCCAGTATCGGGGTGTCATGCTGGAGGAGATGGACACGGCTGGTGTCATCGCCCGCCACCCACAAGTCGCGCTGGTCGACGAACTCGCGCATACGAACGCCCCCGGCTCGAAACACACCAGGCGGTGGGAGGACGTCCAGGACATCCTCGCCGCGGGCATCACCGTCATCTCGACGTTGAACATCCAGCACCTCGAAAGCCTGAACGACGTCGTCGCAGGTATCACGGGAATCCGCGTGCGTGAGACCGTGCCCGACGTGATCGTCAACGACGCTGACGAGATCGAGGTGGTCGACATCTCGGCTCAAGCGCTCCGCTCTCGGATGAGACACGGCAACATCTACCCGCCCGAGCAGGCAGCCCGAGCGCTCGAAGGCTTCTTCCGGGAGGGCAACTTGACGGCGCTGCGCGAGCTTGTCCTGCGACGCGTGGCAGAGCAGGTGGAGCACCAGCTGGACGAGTACATGAGCGACCATGCGCTCGCAGGCTGGGAGGCCAACGAGCGCGTCCTTGTGCTGCTCGACAATACTGCCGCCTCGGAAGTCGCGATCCGCCGGGCCTGGCGTCTCGCGAGCGCATTCGATAGCGACCTGCTGGCTGCGTATCCGCAGGCACTCGCCCGTGAGCAAGGGATGATGCACATCCTCACCGTCGCGATGGACCTGAACGCGGAGCTACGTGAATTGCCAGGAGCGGATCTCCGAGTGGAGATCGCCGATCTCGTCCGATCGGAGAATGTGAATCACCTCGTGGTTGTCGTCGCCCCACAACGTGGAATCGCCGGATTCCGGCGGAAGGGGATGATCGACGATCTACTACGACGGATTCCCCACGTCAGCTTTCACCTGGTCGCGCCTCCGTCTTCTGAATGAGCAAATCCACGGGGTACCTCATGGCCACCGGCGTTTTCTGGTACGTCCCACAAGCGGCGGACCCGGGGGCGGCGCAGGCTTGCCGGCGGGGGACGGTATCAACCGGCCAGATCGGGACGGCTGCCGCACCGGCGCACTGAGGCGGGACGAACGCCGCGTTGAGGGATGCTGATGTTCCGTCAGCCAGCCATCTCTCGCGGGGACGCAGCACGGGAGCTGGAGCGGGGGACGGGTCTCGAACCCGCGACATCCTGCTTGGAAGGCAGGTGCTCTACCAACTGAGCTACCCCCGCCCGAAGGCGTCCCGTCACCGGGTCATCCCATTCAACGCCGACCGCTTTCCCCCGTCAACGCGGCGCCCCGTGCGCGTTCCGTCCGCTCGCGTATGATCATCGCCGGCTCGCGCCCCCGGGCGATGCCTCCGAGCCGGAAAGGTCACGCGTGACCCAGCACGTCACCGTCGATGTCCCAACGGCGCCATCGCGAGTTCGCGCCGCCGTCGAGCAGACCGGCGCTGCCCGCCTGCTCGCGGACCGCGAGCGCGCCCTCTGCCTCGGCCTCGTCGCGTTCGCCGTGCTCTTCAACGCCGTCTTCCTGCTCCCCGAACTCACCAGCCGCCCCGCCGACCTGAACGACAACGTCTTCCACTACCTCAACCTCCAGCACGCCAGCGAAGCGATCCGCGGCCTCGACGACCCCACCGACCCGTGGACGAGCGAGATCGCCCTCGGGTATCCCGTCTTCCACTACTACCAGCACCTGCCGTACGTCGTGCCCGCGGCGATACAGGTCGTCACCAGCCTTCCCCTTGAGTGGGTCTTCCACACCATCAACTACGTGTTGCTCTGCCTCTTCCCCGTCTCCATGTACTGGTCGATGCGGCGCTTCGAGTTCGGCCGCCCGGAAGCCGCCCTCGCCGCCCTGACGGCGTCGCTCCTCTCCACGGATGGACTGTTCGGCTTTGACTTCGGCAGCTACGTCTGGGCGGGTTACGGGCTCTACACGCAGTTGTGGGGCATGCTCCTCCTCCCGCCGGCGCTCGCACTTTCCTACCGAGTCGTCCGGGAAGGCCGAGGCTATCGTTGGGCCGTCGTGTTCCTCGCCGCCACGGTGATGAGCCACCTGGCATTTGGTTATGTCGCTTTTGCTTCGATCGCGGTCTTCGCCGTCCTCTCTCCAAACCGTCGCGAGGTGAGAGCGCGCGCGCCGCGGGCAGTGGCCCTCGTCGCCCTCACCGTTGGCGTGACCTCGTACTTCCTCGTCCCGCTCGTCCTCGACAGCGGCTACCTCAACCGCAGCGTGTGGGATCCGCTCTTCAAGTACGAGTCGTTCGGCGGGCAGCAGGTCACCGAATGGCTGCTGCAGGGCCAGTTGTTCGACTACAGCCGCTTTCCGGTACTCACCCTGCTCGTCGGCGCCGGGCTCATCGCGTGCGGCGTGTTGTGGCGCGCCGAGGAACGCTATCGCATGGTGGCGGTGCTGTTCGCGCTCTGGTTCGTGCTCTACTTCGGGCCGAAGACCTGGGGCGGGCTCCTCGATGCCACGCCCCTCGGGCGCGATTTCTACTTCCACCGGCTCATCGCGGGCGTCCACCTCGCCGGCATCATGCTCGCCGGCATCGGCCTGGCGGTACCGTGGCGCTGGGTACGCGACCTCGACGACCGTCGCTACATCCCTGCGTTCGCACTCGGGGCCGCCGTTGCTTTGCTTCCGGTCTATCTCGAGCGGGTCGACTACCTCGGCGACAACCGTACGTTCATGCGCCAGACGAGCGCCGCGATGGCCGCCGAGGAGCAGGACATCGAGGGCCTGCTCACGCTGCTCGAGACCGCGCCCCCCGGCAGGGTGTATGCCGGCCTCGCGGCACAGTGGGGCGGACAGTACCGGATTGGCTCCGTGCCCGTGCACGCCATCCTCACAGCGCACGGGTTCGATAATGTCGGCTTCCTTTGGCATCCTTGGTCGTTCAACGGCGACGTGCAGGTCCTCTTCGATGAGCAGCGTCCAGAGTTGTACGACCTCTTCAACATCCGTTACATCGTCGCCCCCGAGGACCGCACCTTTCCGGACTTCGTCCAGCTGGTCGGGTCCTTTGGCCGCCATCGCCTGTACCGGGTTGACACGACCGGCTTCTTCGACGTGGTGACGTCCAACCGTGCGTTCTACGCCGACAAACAAAGCTTCTACTTCACGGCTTCCAACTGGCTGGCGAGCGCCGCTCCCACGCTGCGCTTCTATCCGACGCTCGTGTTCCCCGGCTCGCCGGGCACTGCCGGCATCCCCGTCGGCCAGCCCATCGAGGCGGCCGCATACCCGCAGCAAGCGCCGGGCGCGCCACGGCCCGTTTATGGCAGCGTGTTGGCCGAAGATGTCAGCCCTGGCCGGTACGTCGCCGTTGTGAACGCCCCCGAGGGCGGCACAGTCATCCTCAAGCAGTCCTATCACCCAGGGTGGCGCGCCTACGTTGACGGACGGGAAGTCACCCCTCGGATGGTCACGCCGAGCTACCTCGCCGTGGACGTCGGTTCCGGCGAGCACGCTGTTGTGTTCCGCTACGGGCCGAGCGCGGGACGCCACGCGCTGCAGGTCGCCGGGGCGGTCATTCTCGCGGCCTTCGCCGTCAACGACCAGCGTCGCCAGCGCGCCGTACAGGCGCTGACCGACCTCCGGCGCCGCGCCCGCCTGTGAAGTCGTCGGAGATAACCAGTCGCGATCATTCCTAATTCACGTAAAAGTTTGACACCACCGGACGATCGTTTCGATAATCCCCGCAGTACTCGAAGTGGGTACGTTCCACGCGGAAGGGATGGCGCCTCTTGATCGGACGTTTTAGGTATTGGAGGAGACGGAAGCTCCTCCTCGGCACGCTCGGTGCCGGCGCGGCACTCGCCGTGCTCGGCGGAGCGGCGATCGTCAGCGCCGCGCCGGGCGACGACGGCACGGTGGCCGTCTGCCGTCACAACATCACTGGCGGGATTCGGTTCCTCGACCCGAGCACGCTGAACTGCTCCCCCTGGGAGACGAAGTACAGCTGGTCGGTCGGCGGCCCATCTGGCCCGACCGGCCCCACCGGGGCGACGGGTATGACGGGCGCCACCGGTGCGTCCGGCGCTTCTGGCCCCCAGGGCCCCACCGGCCCCACGGGCGTTGAAGGCCCCACGGGCCCCAGCGGTGCGTCCGGTCCGGAGGGTCCAACCGGCCCGACGGGTGCTGAGGGCCCCACCGGCCCCGACGGCGCCTCGGGCGCAACCGGTCCGGAGGGTCCAACTGGCCCGACGGGTGCTGAAGGCCCCACCGGCCCCGACGGCGCCTCGGGAGCAACCGGCCCGGACGGTCCAACCGGCCCCACCGGTGCTGAAGGCCCGACCGGCCCGAGCGGCGCGTCCGGCCCCGAAGGCCCCACCGGCCCGACGGGCGCTGAGGGCCCCACCGGCCCCGATGGCGCCTCGGGCGCAACCGGTCCGGAGGGTCCGACCGGCCCCACCGGTGCTGAAGGCCCCACGGGTCCGAGCGGCGCCTCCGGCGCGTCCGGCCCTGAAGGCCCGACCGGCCCGACGGGTGCCGAGGGTGCGACCGGTCCGTCAGGACCTGAAGGGGCCACCGGCCCCACGGGACCCGTTGGCAACATGGGCTCGCCATACTGGGTCACGACCACGACGATCGTGTTCCCGTTTGAGACGGCAACTGCCTGGTGTGACGAAGGGGACAGTGTCCTTGGCGGCGGCTTCTTCTCGCCCTCCATCGGCACGTTGCTCTACGTGAACCGGCCCGTCGAGGACGGCAGCTACCAGGGCTGGGAAGTGGGGAACCTCATTCCCGGCAGCACGGTCTACGCGATTTGCGCCACCGTGGAGGAGCCCTACTAGGCCCCGGCCTCGGTGTGATTACTCACAGGGGAGGGAGCGGCGTGCCGCTCCCTCCCCTGTTCTGTCCCTATCGACGTCCCGGCTCACTGAGCGGCGACGCCAACTCGTCGTCGCCGGTTGATGTCCCAGCCGACCGCCGCCAGGGCCACGACGCCCGCCACGACTGCGCCGATCAGCACCCACGGGGCGCCGTCGCCGCCACCGGAGGTTGTGGTCACGGCGTGTAGCTCGCGCGCCTCGGTCGACTCGAAGTCGAGGTTCCAGGTCAGTGCGTTGCCGTCGACTTCGTCGGCATTGTGCTCCTCGACCGCGCCGGGCAACTCGATGGTGATGGTGAACGATGCGCTCTCAAAGAAATCCTGCGTGAACGCGTCCTCCGCGTTCTCCAGGTCCTCCTCCGTCGTCAGGGCGGCGGCCACCGCGTCCAGGCGCCACCCGTCCTCGGTCCGCTCGATCGCAAAGCGCTCGAACCCGCCCTCATCCTGCGCCGCTTCCGCGGGCACGGCTGCCCCAGTGGTCACGAAACCCAGGAGGCTGGACAGCTCCTGCACATCCTGGAACGGCATCGTGATCCGCGACCCGACGAACCCATCCGCCTCGTACCGCTCAACCTCGGTGCCTTCCGGCAGATCACTGGGGTCGATATCGCTGAACACGTCTTCGGGGTCGAATTCCTCACCGCTACCTCCGTCGAGCGACGACATGAGGTCGATGAATGACTCCTCGAAGGCGAACAGCACCGTCGCCGTCCCAGACCCGTCCTCCTCGACGTGCACGCCGATCTCAGCGCGCACACAGCCGCTGAGGAGCGCCACCACCATGACCAGCAGCGCGAGCCGCGCCCCGATCCCCCGCCTCGTTCGCATGCCCCACCCCGTTACGCCCACTCGCCCGCCTCCTCCCGCTACGTCCCGAGTGCATCGTCGGACGCGCGGGACCGCACGAAATATCGCCCGTAGGGCCCCGCCGCGCCACTATTCGCGCATACTTCGCGCATGCTCTCTGCAACGCGATAAAGGAGTGGGATATGACCATACGACGAGCTGGCACCGGCGCCGTAGCGCTCGTGCTCGCGGCGGCCCTGCTCATCCTCGGTCCCGCGGGCGACGGCCGCGCCGGCGACCTGCCGGCGGTCACCAACGTACAGGTGAATCAGGCGGCCTCCGTCCCCTTCCCGCGCAACGGGCAGAACCAGCCCGCGATCGCGCAGAACCCGACCAACGCCGCCAACCTCATCGCAAGCTCCAACGACGAGTTCGCGCCCAGCGGACAGGGGACCGGGTTCTACGCTTCACACGATGGCGGCCTCACCTGGCCCTGCCAGGGCCATATCGACCTCAGCCCGTTCGGCAAGATCGCCTTCGGCGACGCGTGGCAGACCTTCGACGCCCAGGGCAACGCCTATCTGAGCACCATCGCGCTGCCGCTCCTCGAGCCGGGCGAGCGCCTGCGCTTCGACACCGCCGACATCTTCGTCGCCAGGTCGACTGACGGCGGCTGCTCGTACCCGGCCATCTCGAAGGTCGCGAGCAACTCGCAGAACATCTCGGATGACAAGCCATCCATCGCAGCGGACACCAACCCCGCGAGCCCGCACGCGAATAACCTTTACGTCGCCTGGACGCAGTACAAGGACGCCGCACGGGGCGCCGACGAGAAGAGCCGCGTGCAGGTCGTGGTCGCCCGCTCCTCGGACGGCGGCGAGACCTGGAGCAAGCCCGTCGGCCTCAGCGATGAGACGCGCGCGGTCTACCCCGGCATCCCGCCGCGCCAGGGCGCCAACGTCAAGGTCGGCCCCGACGGCACGGTGTACGTGACATGGGCCGACACCGTGCAGGGCCTCTTCGTGCAGCAGATCGCCGTCTCGAGGGACGGCGGGAAGAAGTTCAGCGACCCGACCACCGTCGCCATCATCGCCGATGAGTTCTCGTTCCCCGGCGGCGCGACCTTCCGCCAGCTCGGGCGCGTGCTCCCTGCGTTCAGCGTGTCGCCCGAGGGCGCGCTCTACCTCGCCTGGGCGGAGCGCCAGCTCGGCCACACCTCCGTCGTCCTCACAACGTCCACCGACCGGGGCGCGACGTGGTCGACGCCCGCCGTCGCCGCCGACGTGCCCGGCCGCAGCGCGTTCTTCGTCTCGGTCGCCGCGGCGCCCTCCAACGCCGTTCACGTCGCCTTCCTCGCCATGGACGACGTGGCCGATGACACGCTGCCCGGAGCCGGCGTCGTCTCGTACGACGCCTACGTCGCGCAGTCATCCGACGGCGGCGCCTCGTTCGGGACGCCGTTCAAGGTCAGCAGCGCCGCCTCCGACCCCAACGTATCGAGCTCGCACAGCCTGGCCGTCCAGTTCCTCGGCGACTACATCGCCGCGGTGGCCGACAGCGGACATCTGTACGTCGTCTGGACGGATACGAGGAACGGCGCGTCCTGCCCCGCGGTCGACGAGTTCCGCCTCGATGTCCTGTTCACGGGCACCGGCGTCCCGCCGAGCCTCGCCGACTGCCCGATCAACTTCGGAGATGCGGACATCTACCTCGGCATCGTGGAGCACTGACACCCGTGGAGGGAGGGGCGTCCGCGGACGCCCCTCCCCGCAATCCGAGCCAGTACGCTTCCCCCAGTCACGAGAATGTGAGATACAGAACGAAGTTGTCCGACTAAATCGTTAACCGGTCATGCGGTCAGTCCCACACCGTATCCGGCAGCCGTCGAGTAGGTTCGTTGCTTCGCAAACTGTTTCCCAACGTCTACGAAGGCTGGCTCGTCACCGGCTCGTTCGCGTTCATCGTGGTGCTCATCGGCTCCACGTTCTTCTACGGCTTCGGCACGATCTTCAACCCGGTGATCACGGAGTTCGGGTGGTCGAACGCATCCGTCTCCTTCGGCTTCTCACTGCGCTCCGAGGTGCAGGGCCTCGGCGCCCCTGCCATCGGCTACCTCGTCGACCGTATGGGCCCGCGGCGTGTGCTGATCGGCGGCATCGTCGTCACCGCGCTCGGGGTCATCGGCATGTCGTACATGCAGAACCTGTTCCACTTCTACCTCGCGATGTTCGTCATCGCCTTCGGCGTCAGCGCCAGCGGCGGACCGGTCGGCATGGTCGCCACCGCGAGCTGGTTTGAGCGTCGCCGCGCCCGCGCCCTGTCGTTCATGACAGTTGGCGGCGGCATCTCCGGCCTCTTCGTGGTCTTCATCGCCTGGCTCGTCGAGGCCGTCGGCTGGCGCGATGGCCTCCGCGTCATGGGCCTCATGATCGTCATCGTTGGATCGTTCGTGGCGCTCAACGTCCGCTCGCGGCCCGCCGGACACCACCAGCCGATGGACGGCATCCCCGAGGAGATCGACTCCGAGGGTCGCACCATCCCGCGCGCCGATAACAGCTGGGGCGTCCCATGGGCGCGCGCCTGCCGCACGAAGGCGTTCCTCATGATCGCCCTCGGCCAGGCCGCCCTCTCCTTCTCCACCACCGCGCTGATGGTGCACACCATCCCCTTCATGGAGGACAACGGCGTGTCGAAGAGCGCCGCAGCCTCCGCCATCACCATCTTCGCCGTGACCACCCTGGTCGGCCGGCTCGGCTTTGGCTGGCTCGGCGACCGCCACGACAAGCGCATCCTGCTCGCCATCGGCGTCGGCATCGTCGCCGCTGGCATGCCGCTCCTGTCGGTCGTGCACTCCTACTGGCCGGCCATCCTCGTGCTCGCCTTCATCGCACCCGGATTCGGCGGCGTCATCCCGCTCCGCCCCGCCCTCCTCGTCGACTACTTCGGCACGAGGACGTTCGGGACCATCAACGGCATGAACATGCTCATCGTGACGCTCGGCTCGTTCTTCGGGCCCTGGGCCGTCGGACTCCTCGTCGACCGCACGGGCGAGTACACCTCGGGCTGGCTGCTCTGCGGCGCCGTCGCCGCGCTCGCCGTCCCCGCCATGCTCGCCGCCACGCCGCCCCGAGGCCTCGTCGAGCGCTACGGCGCCGAGGCCATGCGCCAGCGCGCGGCCTCAGGGGCCACGACCGCGGCCGCACAACACTAGGCGCCCCCCGCCGTCCAGCCCTCCGACCTAGCGTCGGCTGCCAGCGCCGACCAGCTCGGGAACCTTCGCGCGCTGAGAATTAGTACCATTCCCGCGCCGCATCGCTCCCGCCCGTGTTGCGGAGACTCCGAAGGAGGTGTCGATTGTCCGGACTCGAATGGTGGAGGCGACGGCGAGACGTGCTGGTGGCGGCGGCGGCCGGCGCGGTCGCCGCGACGGCGGTGACGGTCCTCATCGGCGGCGCAGCGACCGTCGTCGCGTCCCCAGGCACCCCGACGACGCAGCCGGCCTGCGTGAACCGTTATACCGGCTTCATTCGCGCCGTCGTCGGTTACCCGTCCACCGGTTGCACCTCGTGGGAGACTCCCCTCGACCTCGGCGGTGCCGCCCTGCTCGGCGTCTACACGACGCAGTCGGACACGGTACCGCCGAACACCGTTGCCGTGGCGACCGCAACCTGCGACGACAACGGCGCGAGCCCCGACGATATCGCCATCAACGGCTGGGGATTCGTGGACGGGGACGGCGCCAACGACACGACCATCGCGGGACTGGCTTCCGGCACGAACGCGTGGCAGTCCGGCCCGATCGTGAGCGACCGCTCTCTCACGACCACGGTCGTTTGTCTCGACCTTCCCCCCGCGCACTGAACCGGACCCGCACCGCCCGCGCCGGCGCCGGTCACGACACATCGGAGGCGGAAGAGGCTCTCGAGGGCCCTCCTCTGCCTCCGTCCCGCACGGCCTGGATCCGCCCCCGGGCGGGCCCCCACACCGACAGCCGCGTCGGACACCCACCGTAGTGTTTACCTATTGCTTTACGAGTGAAGTACTTTACATGTTAATACCTTTGCATATTTGCCGAATCCTTGCATTAATACCGTCTGGATCGCGAGGCATCGAAGGAGGCGTAGATGCTCGGACTCAGCTGGTGGAAGCAACGCAGAGGGATCGTCGTGGCCGCGGTCGCAGCAACGGTCGGCGCCGTCGTCATCGGCGGCGCGACGATGGCGACCGCATCGCCAAGCACGACCACGGCGACACAGCAGGCATGCATCAACAAGTACACAGGCTTCATCCGAGTAGTGGTCGGCTACCCGTCGACCGACTGCACCGCCTGGGAGATCCCGATCCAGCTCGGCGGGAGTGGCGGCAGCGGCGGCGACGGCCCCACTGGCTCCACCGGCCCGGCTGGTCCCACCGGCGCGACGGGTGCGACCGGCCCTGGTGGCGCGACCGGGCCGACCGGCCCCGTCGGCATCAGTCAGTACTACTCGGTCCGTTTCCCCACTTCAGGGGACGAGACGAGCTCCGACACCATCTCCGTGAGCTGTGACAACGGCGATGTCGCCATCTTCGCGGATCACCTTAACGCCACCCTGCCGGCAGTCCGCGCGGACATCGATACGTTCGACGGCACGGAGGTCGTCAGCACCAGCCACGCAATCCTGGTCTGGTGTCTGGACCTCGACCCTGAGCACAATCCCTAACGCCTGACCCGGCGGCGCACACATCGAGGAGGCTCCCAATGCGGGGGCCTCCTTCGTGTGCCACGAACACGCTCGCCCAGCGAACCAGAAGCGGGCAGCGTCCGACGACCCGAATGTGATGTGGTCGGTCACGCTCAACTAGCAGTGCCGCGACGCGCGGCCTGCGACGGCGGGTCAACGATGACGCCCCAGGCGCCAGCCGCTACATTCCACCTGGCAGAGATCCCGTCATCGGGCGAGTCGAGGAGGTCCCGTGCTCGGCATTGCGTTGCGGAGACGATCGTCGGTGATGCTCGGCGCATTCGCCGTTGGGAGCGCCATCCTGCTCCTCCTCGGCGGCGCCAGGCTCGTGTTCGCCCATGGCGGCAATACGGCCGCCGTCCATAGCTGTGTGAACCGGCTCACCGGCTGGGTCCGCATCATCCCCGCCGATGGCTCGTGCCTCTTCGGCGAGAAGCCGCTCGACTGGAATCAGCAGGGCCCCGCCGGGGAGGTCCGAGGGCTCCAGGAGTACAGCTCGAGCGGCAACTTCGTCGTGCCGGCCGGCGTCACCCGTATCCTCGTCGAGTTGGTAGGCGGCGGCGGCGGTGGTGGCGGCGACGGTGAGGGCGGGGGAGGCGGCGGTGGCGCGGGCGCCTATGCGCGCGGCGTCCTGCCGGTTACCCCTGGCGCCAGTTGCACAATTACGGTAGGCCTCGGCGGCCCCGGCGCCACGAGCCCGGACGATGGGACCGGCGGCGGCACCTCCATCGTCGATTGCGGCGCCAGCGCCACCGTTCAAGCGGGCGGCGGCAGCGGTGGCACCCACGGACCGACGTTTGACCCCGCTGACGCCGGCGAGGGCGGTGATGGCGGCTCGGTCACGCTGTCGCCCGGCCTTGCTGGCCAGTTCGTCGCTCGCGAGGGCGAGGACGGCGGCGACAACCTCGAGAGCGGGGTTCTCGGCGGTGGCGGCGTCGGCGGACGCGCCAACCCGATCACCATGCCATTCGTGGGCACTCCGCGCGGCGACGGCGGCAAGGGCGGCATCCCGGACGTCGACATCGCTGACACCGACGGGAAGCCCGGCCAGCCCGGCTGGGTCCTCATCCAGTGGTAGTCGACTGACCTCGGGTCACGCCGATCGAGGAGGCTCCCCACGCGGCGCCTCCTCGTACTCCCTGCCCTCGTACTCCGTGCCCGCGCTACGATAGCCCTCTGCCGAGGAGGCCCGCCGCGATGGTCGACCCCACGCCCGACGACGTCACGCAGCCCCGGCGCGAGCAGTACGTGGCGCACGACACGCGCACCGGCCTCGAGGTCGCCGTCACCGGCCAGTTCCCGGACGACCCTGATGACCGCGTCCGCATCGCACGCACCACCACGCTCTTCACGCGCCTCATGTCGACCATCCTCGACATGGACTCCATCACCCAGCGCCGCGAGGGCTTCCGCGCCGTGGAGACGCAGCTCGAGGTCGCCGAAGCGCTCATGCGCGGCGACCTCGAGGAGGTGCAGAGCCTCATCCGCGACACCATGAACGCGATGGGTGTCACCGAGGACCAGCTCGGCGAGATCGAGCGCGAGCTGCGCCGCCACCTCGGCGGCCTCGCAGGCCCCGACGCCGAGGGCGACGAGGACGTGCCCCGCCTGTAGGCCCCAACCCCCGCCCTTGAAGCGCACTCCCGAGGTGCGTAACTTGGATCGGACGTTCTACTCCCCTCGCGTCCGCCGTCCGCGCCCGCTCTGACTACAATCGAGACATCGAGGTACCTCGTTGCCACAGGACAAGATCACCGTCGTCGGCGCCCGCGAGCACAACCTCAAGAACGTCACCGTGGAGATCCCCCGCGACCGCCTCGTGGTCATCACCGGGCTCTCCGGCTCCGGCAAGTCCTCGCTCGCCTTCGACACCATCTACGCCGAGGGGCAGCGTCGTTATGTCGAGTCTCTGTCGGCGTACGCCCGCCAGTTCCTCGGCCTCATGGAGAAGCCGGACGTCGACCACATCGACGGCCTCTCACCGGCCATCTCCATCGACCAGAAGGGCGTCTCGAAGAACCCCCGCTCCACCGTCGCCACCGTCACCGAGATTTACGACTACCTCCGCCTGCTCTTCGCCCGCATCGGCGTGCCGCACTGCCCGCACTGCGGCCAGGTGATTCGCCGCCAGACCGTCCAGCAGATCGTGGACGCCATCCTGGGCGAGCCCGCCGGCACACGGGCGCTGCTCCTCGCGCCGCTGATCCGTCACCGTCGCGGCGAGCACGTGCAGATCTTCGAGGGCGTGCGCCGCGCCGGCTTCGTGCGCGTGCGCGTCGACGGCGTGGTACGCGACATCGAGGAGCAGTTCACCCTCGAGCGCAACAAGTGGCACGACATCGATGTCGTCGTCGACCGCCTCGTCGTCCCCGCCCCCGACGACGAGGACCTCGACGGCATGCGCCAGCGCGTCTCCGACTCCGTGGAGCAGGCGCTCAAGCTCGGCGAGGGGATCCTCCTCCTCGCCCCCGAGGGCCGCGAGGAGCTGACCTTCAGCGAGCGCTACGCCTGCCCGAACACCTCGCACCCCCCCTACTCGGTCGGCGAGATCGAGCCGCGCAACTTCTCCTTCAACAGCCCGCACGGCGCCTGCCCCGCCTGCACCGGCCTCGGCATCCAGATGGAGCTCGACGCTGACCTCGTGGTGCCGAACAAGAACCTGACGATCGACGAGGGCGCCATCGTCCCCTACGCCCGCATGAGCACGCAGATGTCGTGGTACCGTCGCCGCCTCGCCGCGCTTGCCGAGGCGTTCGGCTACACCCTCAACACGCCGCTCAAGGACCTCACGGAGCTGCAGTGGCGCTCCCTCATGCACGGCACCGAGGGCGAGACCATCAACGTCGCCTACCAGACCACTCGCGGCCGCGTCCGCAACTTCGAGGTGTCCTGGGAAGGCGTCCTCACGAACCTCGCCCGCCGCTACCGCGAGACGGAGTCCGACTGGGTGCGCGGCGACATCGAGAAGTACATGGTCGCCATCCCCTGCGCCGAGTGCCGCGGCGCCCGCCTGAAGCCCGAGATGCTCGCCGTCACCATCGAGGACCGCTCGATCGTCGATGTCGCCCGCATGTCCGTCTCGGACGCCTCGGAGTGGACCGAGCAGCTGCGCGCCGAGGACTCCCCGCTCTCCGCCCGCGACCGCCAGATCGGCCGCCAGGTGCTGCAGGAGATCGCCGGCCGCCTCACGTTCCTGCGCGACGTCGGCCTCGACTACCTCACGCTCGACCGCGCCTCGGCCACGCTCTCCGGCGGCGAGGGCCAGCGCATCCGCCTCGCGACGCAGATCGGCTCCGCGCTCATGGGCGTGCTGTATGTGTGCGACGAGCCCTCGATCGGCCTGCACCCCGTCGACAACGAGCGCCTCATCCGCACGCTCACCCGCCTGCGCGACCTCGGCAACACCGTGCTCGTCGTCGAGCACGACGAGGCGATGATGCGCGCCGCCGACTGGCTCATCGACCTCGGCCCCGGCGCCGGCGAGCACGGCGGCGAGGTGATCGCCACCGGCACCCCCGACGAGGTGATGGCGAACCCCGCCTCGATCACCGGCCAGTACCTTTCGGGCGCGAAGCAGATCCCCATCCCCGAGACCCGCCGTCGAGGTAACGGCGAGGCCCTCGTCATCCGCGGCGCGAGCGAGCACAACCTGAAGCGCATCGATGTCGCCTTCCCCCTCGGCACGTTCATCGGCGTGACCGGCGTCTCCGGCTCGGGCAAGTCCACGCTCGTCAACGAGATCCTCGCCAAGCGCCTCGCCCACGAGCTGCACGCCGCCCGCGAGCGCCCCGGCGCCCACGCCGCCTTCGAGGGCATCGAGCATGTCGACAAGGTCGTGCGCATCGACCAGTCCCCGATCGGCCGCACGCCGCGCTCGAACCCCGCCACGTACACCGGCCTGTTCACCGTCGTGCGCGACCTCTTCGCGGCCGTCCCGGAGTCGCGCGCCCGCGGCTACGGCCCCGGCCGCTTCTCCTTCAACGTGAAGGGCGGCCGCTGCGAGGCGTGCTCGGGCGACGGCTACAACCAGATCGAGATGCAGTTCCTCCCCGACGTCACCGTCCCCTGCGAGGTCTGCCACGGCGCGCGCTACAACCGCGAGGCCCTCGAGATCACGTTCCGCGGCAGGAACATCGCCGAGGTCCTGAACATGACCGTGTCGGAGGCGCTCGAGTTCTTCGAGGCGTTCCCGGCCGCCCGCCGCAAGCTGCAGACGCTGAACGACGTCGGTCTCGGCTACATCCGCCTCGGCCAGCCCGCGACCACGATGTCCGGCGGCGAGGCGCAGCGCGTGAAGCTCTCCACCGAGCTCTCCCGCCGCTCCACCGGGCGCACGGTCTACATCCTCGACGAGCCGACCACCGGCCTCTCGTTCGCGGACACCGAGGCGCTCCTGCGCGTCCTCCAGGCGCTCGTCGACGGCGGCAATACCGTCATCGTCATCGAGCACAACCTCGACGTGATCAAGAACGCCGACTGGCTGATCGACCTCGGCCCCGCCGGCGGCCAGCGCGGCGGCCGCCTCCTCGCGGAAGGCACCCCCGAGGCCCTGGCCACCCACCCGGACTCGGCGACCGGCACGTTCTTGCGGGGGCTGCTGGGGGAGCGGGTGGCCGCCTCTAAACCCGCGAAGTCAGGCCGGCGGCGGAAAGCCACAGCGGGGGTGTAGTGATCGGGAGACCAACCCCGCGTCGATCGTGCCCTTCGCGACGCCAGCCCAGAGCGTATGCGGGTATCAACTTGCGTCGTCTGCGGACGGTAGACTCAGTCTCGCTCGTTCGATAGCGCCAACCATCTCGCTTTTACGACTTCAGTTAGTGCAGATACCGACAACGCGCCGAATACGACCGCCGCGGCGGCGAGCAACGCCGCGTTGAGCGGGGGATCCTGCCTCACGACGACAGATTGAAGAACATGCTGAGCGTCTACTGTTACGCGATCAGCCACTGCAAGCTTCGCCGAAAAACCGGACATCCCAGGGATCTTCCGAAACTCGCCCTGATAGATGCAAATGTGCGGCGCCAGCCCAGCGATCTCGAGCGGAAGCACGTTAGTAGTTATCGTTTGGCCGTTTGCACTAATATACCTTCGAGGGAAGTCGGCTTGAAACTCGGCGTCGCATGCCTGCTTCGTTTCCAGCCACTCGTCACCCTCCCATCGGACACCTTCTGTGTAAGCCTCCTTCCCGTCGATCGGCACAGGTATCCACTCGCCGGAGATCAGCGTCGTGTACTCCATCTCTCGCTGATTATTCCAAGAGTAACTCGCGACAATAGCGACAAGCAGGGACACTACCATGCCCACAAATAGAAGGAGATTCCGATGGTGCCGTATCCATACGCGAAGCGCATTTCGAATGCGTGCGAATCTCTTCATCTCGAGCGCCCAATCTCGCGAAGCGAACCGTGCGACCGCCGGCCGATGCGCCCTGAGCGAGTTTCGGAAAAGGAGCGCCGGTCTCCGGCGACGGGCACGCGTGTAGAATTAACACGTGCTCTGATGGCATTCTAACGCCGCAGATACCGCCCCACCAGCACCACAATCACCCCCACCGTCGTGAAGTTCGCCAGCGATCGCACGACGCGCACGCCGTCCTGGAACTGCGACAGCGACACCGCCGCCGCCACGAACGCTACCGCCACGAGCACCGTCGCGACGCCGTCGTGGGCCAGCGTCCCCCGCACCGCGCCGAGGACTGAGCCGCGCTCGCGCCGGTAGCGCGCGAACGTCCGCCCGACCAGCACCACGCCGAGCGGCACCAGCGCCAGCAGCGCCGCCAGGTGCGCGAGCACGAACGGCGCGCGCCACGCCTCGAGGCGCAGCGCGATCATCGCGATCGTCACCACCAGCGCGGCGAGCGCGGCCACCCCCCAGCCTCGGAACCAGCGGTCCGCGGCCCATAGCGTGCGTGAGTTCGAGGTCACGGCAGCCATCGATGCACCTCCTCGGATCGATCGGACGGCCCCATCAGGCTACAGGCAACGTGGCGCGCGTCGGGACCGCTGCCGGAGTCCGGACGCGGCGCACCTATCACGATTGACATCGTCTTCTCGTTCTCGTACCCTCCCCCCAGGGGGAGTCAGAGATGACCGAGCGTTACGAGCTTTATTACGACGCGTCCGAAGCCGATCAGCCGCTCGACGTGCCGGAGAACGAGGGGCTGCCGGACGCCGGCGCGGAGCCAATCGTCCGCCGCCTCCGGGAGGCTGCCGCCGCGTATGCGTCGGACATCGAGGTGGTGGACGTCTCCGGGTACACGCGGGAGCAGTTGGAGGACGCGTACGTGAGCCGCGCCGTGCCGCCCTCGGTGCGCCGCCAGTACGGCGTGAAGCGCGTGTTCGGGACCAACAAGTACGCGGGCTCCCGCTTCGGGCGCGGCGTCCCGGCGCTCGTGGTGCTGGAGGACGGCCGCCCCGTGGACGTGTACCCGCATGAGGAGGAGGGTCGCATCGTGACCATCGCTGACTACTTGAGGCGCCTCGAGGGGGGCGGCGGCGCCCCCGCGGACGGCGCCGCGCTCATCGCCCGCATGGAAGCCGTGCGCGCCAGGTTCACCGGCATCGGCATGACCGCCACCGAACTCATCGAGGAGGGCCGCCACCGGTGACCGCCGGCGGGCGGCCGCGGACCGTCCGCCGAGGACTCCCCCGCCGCGTCGTCGTCGACGCCTCGGTCGCGCTCAAGTGGCAGCTCCCCGACGAGGACTTCATCCCCCAAGCGGCGGCGCTCCGCGACGACTACCTCGTGCGCGGCGAGGTCGCGCTCGTCGCGCCCTCGCTGTTCCTCTACGAGGTCACGAACGCCATCGGCATGGCCGCGAAGCGTGCCCGCGTGCCCGCGGACGTGGCCGACGAGGCGCTGGCGAACCTCGTCGCCGCGAACATCGAGCTGTTCCCGCCCGAGCCGGCCCGCATGCTCCGCCTCTGCCGCCGCTTCTCCATTGCCGCGTACGACGCCGCCTACGTCGCGCTCGCGCTCCGGCTGCGCGCCGACCTCTGGACCGGCGACCGCCCCCTCTACGAGGCCACCCGCGGCGAACTCGCCTCGGTGCGCTGGATCGGCGACTACCCGCTGCCCGGCTAGTTCGGCCGTCCGCTACGCTGGCTGCATGCCGCTGCTCAGCTTCCGCAACGAGGATGCGCGCATCGTCGCGCTCGCCATCACCTATCACCTCGGCCGGCCGGGCTCCGAGACCGACCCCGAGACCCTCCAGCGCCACGACCTCGGCCTCGCCCCCGTCGGGCGAGCGCTCGACCCGCAGCTCGCGATGGCCGAAGTGCGCCTCGAGCTGTCGCCCTACCAGCTCCACCGCCTCGATGAAGCGCTGCTCGGGACGCTGAACGAGCTGAAGCAGTACGACATGTCCCATCGCCGCTCCGCGGTGCCGAACTTCGACACCGCGGTCGGTCTGCTCTTCCCCGAGCTGACCCCCGCCCACGAGGGCCACGAGGATGTCCCGGGCCCTCTCGATCTGGTGTCACGTATCGTGATGCTTCGCCGCCGCCTCGACCCGGTGGTCCGCCAGGCCGCCGAGGATCTCGAGGCGCAGCGCGCCGCCGCGGAGGAGTCCCGCCGGCAGGCCACCCGCCGCTGGTGGAAGCCATGGCAACGCTAACGCCCGAGCGCTCGATCACCTGGAAGGCTGCTCCGATGACCCGACTCGCCCTCGCACTCCTCGCCACGCTCGCGCTGACGGCCCACGCCTGCTCGGGCGACGACAAGGACGCGACGCCCACGGCCACCCCCACGTCCACCGCCATCGCCACGATCGCGCCAATTCCCACACGCACAGCCGGCTCGTCGTCAACCGCCTCGCCAGCATCGACCTCGACGACGGCGGCCACAGCCAGCCCGACCGCCACCACCACCGCCATCCCGAGCGAGTACTCCGGCCTCCCCGCCGTCGATGCGGTCATCGCCGCCGTCCTCTCCCGGAACCTCGACCGTGTCACGGCCCTCGCGCAGCTGCGCCAGGTCGCGTGCGGCCCGCAGGCCGGCATTGGCTCGCCGCCGCCGTGTCCGGCCGGCCAGCCGAATGGCACCCCCGTGCCGGTCTTCCCGGTCGCGGCCTGTGAGGGCGAATGGCGCCCCGAATCGGCCCTCCGACCGTCGATCCAGCCGCTCCTGAACGACCCGGAGCTGTACGCCGTGTACGGCATGCCCTCGCAGTTCCAGCCGCTGATGCCCGACGGCCAGTACGTGGCGGTGTTCAGCCGCAACGCGGCCGGTCAGGGGCGCGTCGGCGCCGGCGTCGTCATCGGCGCACAGGCGATCGTCGGCATCTGGTACGGCTGCGGAGCCGCGGCTGAGCAGATCGTCCCCGCCGGCACCTCAACCATCGTCGCGCCACGTCCATGACACGCGGACGGCGGCGTCACGAGCCCCTCGATGTGGAGATTTCGTGATACCGGCGTAATTGCGAATGCTGTGCTTCGCTAATCGCTTGTCGAGCGAGCACCACGCCGCCTAGAATCGCGCCATCGAGTAGATCCTGCGGCAGCAGGGGGAAGGGAACCCGCCAGTGACGTACGTCATCACGCAGCCGTGTATCGATACCCTCGACCAGTCCTGCGTCGATGTGTGCCCCGTGGACTGCATCCACTTCGACGAGGGCGTCGACCGCAAGCTCTACATCGATCCGGATGAGTGCATCGACTGCGGCGCCTGCGAGCCCGCCTGCCCCGTCTCCGCCATCTTCGCGGAAGACGATGTCCCCGCCGACCAGGCCGTCTACACGGAGATCGACGCCCTCTGGTACCAGGACAAGGACGCCGCCCGGGCCAAGATCCCGGCGTAGCCCACTCCCCGACACCGGCACGACCAGCGAGGGCGCCCATCGAGGCGCCCTCGCCCGTTCTCCCCCGCGCTCGCCACGATCCCCGTCGGGGGGCTACTCTCGATGCGATGTCCGCCATCGTCGAGACGCGTGCCCTCACGAAGCGTTACGGCTCGGTCGCCGCGCTCGATGACTTCACCATCGAGGTGCAGCCGGGCGTGATCGGGCTCGTCGGCGCCAACGGCGCGGGCAAGAGCACGCTCGTGAAGCTGCTCCTCGGCCTCATCGACCCCACGTCGGGCGGCGCATCGGTCCTCGGCTACGATGTCCGCCGCGAGGGCAGCCGCCTCCGCCAGTTCGTCGGCTACATGGCAGAGCACGACTGCCTCCCCCTCGATATGTCCGCCGTGGAGTTCGTCGCACACATGGCGCAGATGAGCGGCCTTCCGCGCGCCGCGTCCCGCGAGCGCACCGCGGAGACCCTCCGTCACACCGGCCTCTTCGAGGAGCGCTACCGCGCGATGTCCGGCTACTCCACCGGCATGCGCCAGCGCGCAAAGCTCGCGCAGGCGCTCGTGCACGACCCGTCGGTCGTCTTCCTCGACGAGCCCACGAACGGCCTCGACCCCGGCGGACGCGACGAGATGCTCGACCTCGTCCGCCGCACGGGCCACGGCCTTGGCATCAGCATCATCATGGCGACCCACCTCCTCGGCGAGATCGAACGCGTCTGCGACCAGCTCATCGTCATCGACGCCGGTCGTCTCCAGCACTACGGCCCGCTCGCCGGCTTCACAGAGGCGACGCAGTTCCTTTCCGTCGAGGTCACCGCGGAGGCCGAGGCGGTCGCCGACGCGTTGCGGCGGCACGGCCTCGACTGCGCCGTCGATGGCCGCCATCTCACCGTGCATGCCGAGGATGGCCTCGCGCCATACGACCTCATCCGCGACACCGTCGTGGACCTCGAGGTGGGCCTCGTCCGCATGGCGCAGCGCCGCCACACGCTCGAGGATCTGTTTCAGCAGCCACACGTCGAAGGCTCCGGCGAACGCTCCGAGGCGGTCCCACGTGGCTAGCGCGCCCGGCCCGGCGGCGCAGGGCAACATCTTCGACCTCGGCTACCGCCACTACGAGGGCGAGCGCCGGGGCCGCCGCCACGCGATCGCCGTCCTCTACCTCGAGAGCCTGCGCGCCGCCTTCGGACTCGGCCGGAGCGCCGCCGCAAAGGTGGCGCCCGCGGTGCTCATCTTCGTCGCCGCCGTCCCGGCGCTCATCCAGCTCATCGTCAGCGCGCTCTTCCCTGGCGAAGCCGAGGTATTTACCCACGACGACTACTACGGCGTGATCGCGCTCATCCTCGGGCTCTACTGCGCCGCCGTCGCGCCCGACCTCGCGGGCCGCGACCAGCGCAACCGCGCGCTCACGCTGTACTTCTCCCGCGCCATCAAGCGCGTCGACTACGCCTTCGCGAAGCTCGCCGCCATGACGACGGCGATGCTGCTCATCACGCTAGGCCCGCAGGCACTCCTGCTCATCGCCAACGGCCTGGTCGCCGAGGACTTCGGCGCCTACCTGCGCGACAGCTGGGATCTGGTCCTCCCCATTGTCGGCACGGCACTCCTCGGATCCGCCCTGATCGCGTCGATCGGCGTCGCGATCTCCGCCCAGACCCCGCGACGCGCATTCGCCACCGTCGGCGTCGTCGTCGCCTTCATCATTCCCCTCGCCGTCGCCGGCATCCTCGTGAACGAGATCGACACGGACGCCACTCACTACGGAGTGTTCCTCAGTCCGCTCGACCTCATCGCCGGCGTGTCGAGCTGGGCCTTCCGCGCGGAGTTCCCGCGCGGCAGCACCATCGACAACGCGGGCTTCAGCGGCTGGGCCTACTTCGGCGCGTCACTTGCGATCGCCTTCGTAGCATCCCTCCTCGTCGTCCGCCGCTACCGGTCGATCCGCGCATGACCGCCCCTCCTGGCGCCCCGCCGACCATCGAGGCGAGCGACGTCTCGCGCTGGTACGGCAACGTCGTCGCCGTGAACGACATTACCTTCGCCATCGACCCGGGGATCACCGGCCTGCTCGGACCGAACGGCGCGGGCAAGTCGACGCTGCTCCACATGCTCGGCGGCTTCCTCCGTCCGTCCTCCGGCGAGGTCCGTATCCTCGGGGCCTCGACCTGGGGCAACGTCCGGCTGTACGAGCACGTGGGGATCGTCCAGGAGCGCGAATCCGTGTACGACGCGCTCACCGGGTACGACTTTGTCCTGCTGAGCGCTCGCCTCCATCGCCTGCCGGACCCGGCCGAGGCGACGCGTCGTGCCATCGATCGCGTGCAGATGGGCCCTGCCCAGGGGCGCCGCACCGGCGGCTACTCGAAGGGCATGAAGCAGCGCATCAAGATCGCCGCCGCCATCGTGCACGACCCGCGCATCCTCCTCCTCGACGAACCCTTCAACGGCACCGACCCCGCGCAGCGCCTGCAGATGATGGACATGCTGCGGGCCATGGCCGCCGAGGGGCGCACCATCCTCTTCTCGTCCCACATCCTCGAGGAAGTCGAACGCCTCGCCGAGCGCGTCCTCGTGGTCGTCGCCGGCCGCCTCGCCGCCTCCGGCGACTTCCGCGCCATCCGCCGCCTGATGACCGACCGACCGCACACCTTCGCGGTCGCTTCGACGGACAACCGCGCGCTCGCCAGTGCGCTCGTTGCCGACGACAGCGTCACGGGCGTCGCCCTCGACGCCGGTCATCTCACCGTGCGCACCGATGACTTCGACCGCTTCACGGTGCATGCGCCGCGCATTGCGCGCGCCGCGGGCATCACCATCACCGGTGTCGAGGCCCTCGACGAGTCCCTCGAGAGCGTCTTCGAGTACCTGGTGGCGCGATGATCCGCCTCATCTTCACCCTGACGCTCGGGCAGCTCATCCGGCAGCGGCGCGCCCTGCTCCTCGCGCTGCTTGCCGCGATCCCGATCGCCATCACCCTCCTCTTCCGCTTCGCGAGCGACCAGGCCGCGAACCGGCTCCCCGAGTTCGTCGCCGGCGCGATGGACAGCTTCATCGTCGCGATCGGGTTGCCACTGACCGCGCTGATCCTCGGCACAGCCGCCCTCGGCCAGGAGTTCGAGGACGGCACGGCGTTCTATCTCTTCAGCAAGCCGATCAGCCGCTGGCAGATCGTCGTGGGGAAGCTGGTCGCCGCGTGGCTTGCCTGCGGCATCTTCGTCGCCGTGGCGGTCCTCGGGACGGGCGCGCCACTCCTCGGGCAGCCGGACGAGGACGGACTCGTGGTCGCCTTCGTCGTCGCGACGGTGGCCGGCGCCCTCGCCTACAGCGCTCTCTTCATCGCGCTCAGCATCCGCTTCAACCGCGCGCTCGTGATCGGCCTCGCATACGTCTTCGTGTGGGAGGGGCTCGTCTCGAACTATATCGAGGGCGTGCGCTTCTTCAGCCTCCGCGCCTACACCCGCGGCATCGCCGACGCCCTGACGGACGCCCCGGCCGAGGTGTTCGAGGCTCGCCTCGACGGCCCGACCGCGGCAATCCTGACCGTCGTGATAGTGCTCGTCGCTGCCGCGTACGCGGTCCGCCGCCTCAATCGCTACGAGTTCTCCGAACGCGTGTAGCCAGGTCGTCCGCGGAGGTCGCGGAAGCTACGAGCCCTGCAGGAACGGGATCTCGTCGTGCGAGAGGATCGGCGCGCCCTCGTCCAGTGGGTGCGAGGTCAGCCGTACCGTCGCGTCACTTCGGAAGTCCACGACCAGCACCCGCCCGCTCTCACCCAGGATGCTCGCATGTCCATCGGGCGCGCCCGAGTACGCGGCCAGCAGGTCCCGCGCCGCAATGCGCGTCTGCTGCTCCCAGTGCCCCAGCGCGACGTAGTCGTAGTCGAGCTTCGTGAAATGGTCCTCGCGGATGTGGAACGACGGATGGTCCCCCGAGCGCGGGTGCCAGTAATGCCCGTGCCCCACCGCGATGTGCCATGGCGCATCCCCGCGCCCCGGCGCGTCGACGAACGGCGAGAAGTCAGGGTCGTGCTCGAGGTGGCTGCGGGCCCACAACTCGAGGTCGAGTCCGCTGAAGGCCACCGTCTCGCCCTCGACCGACCGCGTGATCGTCAGGTTCTGTGCGATCGAGGTCAGGTCGATGCGGTCATACACGGAGTTCTGCCCCACGTGATCGTGGTTGCCGGGCACAATCACCGTCGGCACTTCGATGCGCCCGATCTGCTCCGCCGCGAACCGCAGCGTCTCTTCGCTCACCCGCGCATTGTCAAAGAAATCGCCCGCGATCACGAAGACGTCGACTTGCTCCGCAATACCGACCTCGATCACGCGCCGGAACCGGTCTTCGGACTGCGCGCGTCGCTCGTCCCACCGCCCGCTGCGGTCGAAGTCAAACGTGCCGAGGTGCACGTCCGAGGTATGCAGCAGGCGGAACGGGCGGCGTACGTCGGTCATGACGCGGGCGCCTTGACCGCGTCCAGGCGGTCCTGGATCGCCGTCCGCAACCCCTCGATCGGGACGCGCACCTGGCTCATCGAGTCACGCTCCCGGATCGTCACCGCCTGGTCCTCGATGGTCTCGAAGTCCACAGTGACGCACAGCGGCGTGCCGATCTCGTCCTGCCGCCGGTAGCGGCGGCCGATCGACTGTGCGTCATCGTACTGCGTGCGGAAATGCGGCCGCAGCACGTCGTATACCTCGCGAGCGGTTGGCGTGAGCTGGTCGTTGCGCGACAGCGGCAAGATCGCCACCGTTACCGGCGCCACGAGGGGCGACAGGTGCAGCACCACGCGCTTCTCGCCCCGGTCGTCGACCTCCTCGTCGTACGCGTCCGCGAGCAACGTGAACAGCACCCGGTCGACGCCCGCCGCGGGCTCGATCACGTGCGGCGTGATGTGCTCGTTGCGCTCCTGGTCGAAGTACGTCAGCGCGTGGCCCGAGGCCGTCGAGTGCGCCCGCAGGTCGTAGTCGCCTCGATGCGCGATGCCCTCGAGTTCACCCCACCCCCACGGGAACAGGTATTCCACGTCCGAGGTCGCCTGCGAGTAGTGCGCCAGCTCCTCGGTCGCATGGTCCCGCAGCCGCAGCCGCTCCGGCTTGATGCCGAGCGTGCGGTACCACGCCATCCGCTCCTGCTTCCAGTAGGTGTGCCATTCGAGCGAGCTCTCCGGGTGGCAGAAGAACTCCATCTCCATCTGCTCGAACTCGCGCGTGCGGAAGATGAACTGTCCCGGCGTGATCTCGTTCCGGAACGACTTCCCGATCTGCGCGATACCGAACGGCAGCCGCTTCCGAGTCGTGGTCTGCACGTTCTCGAAGTTCACGAACATGCCCTGCGCCGTCTCCGGCCGCAGATAGGCGGTCGCCGCTTCCTCCTGCACCGGCCCGATGAACGTGCGGAACAGCAGGTTGAACTGCCGCTCCTCCGTGAAGCGCCCCACCGCCCCACACACCGGGCACGTGTTGTTCTCGATGTGGTCCGCCCGCACGCGCGAGTGGCACTCGAGGCAGTCGACGAGCGGGTCCGTGAAGCCGGCGACGTGTCCCGAGGCCTGCCAGACGGCCGGGTTCGTGATGACCGCCGCCTCGATGCCCACCACGTCGTCGCGCTCCTGCACCATCCGCCGCCACCACAGCTCGCGAATCGCGCGCTTCATCTCGACCCCCAGCGGTCCGTAGTCGTACGTCGACGACAGGCCGCCGTACACCTCGGCCGAAGGGAACGCGAATCCCCGGCGCTTGGCCAGCGAGGTAATCGTCTCGAGGTCAGCGCTCGGGGGCGTGGGCGTCGGGCTCTCGGTCACACTCACTCCAGGCTACGGGCGGTCGGGCCGCGAGCGTAGCACCCGCATTCTCTGCCCTCAATTCCGCGCGAAGAGGCCGGCGTCCCCCGTGGTACGATCGCCACCGATCGGAGGCTCACAGTGCGCAAGTTGCTCGTCCTTGGGCTGGGCGTCACCATCGGCGCGGCCATCGCGGTCGTGCTGTCCGCCCGAGAGCAGCTCGACGCGCCGCCGGCCCCCGCAATGCCCGAACCACCCGCACAACCGCCTTCTCAGATGCCCGCGGATCCGGTCGCTCCGGCCCCTTCGGCGCCGTAGCACGGGCGTCGAACTCCCGCCGCCGTCCGGACCGACAGAAGGGCTCGTCCAGTCGCGCCGACCGTGACGTAGACCATGCCCGAACCCCACCTGCTCCACGACCTCGCGATCGCGCTCACGGTGGCGTTCACCGGCGGCTTCGCCGCGCGCCTCCTCGGCCTCCCGACGATCCTCGGGTACATCCTCGCGGGCGTCCTCCTCAGTCCCTATACGCCGGGCTATGTCGCGGACATCGAGACGCTCCGCTCGCTCGCCGACCTGGGCGTCATCTTCCTCATGTTCGGCGTCGGCCTGCATTTCAACCTCCGCGATCTCGCAGCTGTCCGAGGGATCGCCGTCCTCGGCGGCACCGCACAGATCGCCATCACCGCGGGCGTCGGGTACCTCGTGGCGATGCTCCTTGGACTCGGCGCCATCGAGAGCATGCTGCTCGGTCTCTCCGTCTGCATCGGCAGCACCGTCGTCGCCATTCGCGCGCTCGAGGACCGGGGCGCCGCCGACTCCGTACATGGCCGCGTGACGATCGGCTGGCTCGTCGTCCAGGACATCGCCACGGTCTTCTTCCTCGTCCTGATCCCGTCGTTCGACGCGGGCGAGGGAAACCACGCTCTCGTCGACACCGGGCGTTCCCTCGCCATCGCGGCTGTCTTCGTCGCGACGATGCTCATCGCCGGTGCCCGCGTCGTCCCCCTGCTGCTCGCGCAGGTCGCCCGGTCCGGCTCACGGGAGCTGTTCATCCTTACCATCATTACGCTCGCGCTCGGTATCGCGACCGGCGCCGAGGTGTTCGGGCTCTCCGTCGCCCTCGGGGCCTTCGTCGCCGGCGTCGTCGTGAGCGAGACCGAAACCAGCCACCAGGCCGCTGCCGACGTCCTCCCCTTCCGCGAGGCGTTCGCCGTCCTCTTCTTCGTCTCCGTCGGCATGCTGCTCGACCCCACGACGCTCGGCGACGACCTCGCCTTGCTCGCCGCCACGCTCGTCGTGGCCCTGCTCGCGAAATCACTCATCACGTTCGTCGTCGCAGCCGCCTTCCCGTACCCCGTACATACGGGACTTGTCGTCGCCGCTGCCCTCGCGCAGGTCGGCGAGTTCTCCTTCATCGTCGCCCAGGAAGGCCTCGACCGAGACCAGCTGAGTCAGTCGACATACAACGTCATCCTCGCGACCTCGGTCATCACGATCGCCCTGAACCCGCTGGCCTTCCGCGCGGTCGCGTCCCTCGAGCGGCAGCTACGTCGGACCCCATCGCTGTGGCGGCGACTCGACCATCAGGGCGTCCTGCCGTCCACGGCTCCCCAGCTGACGGACCACGTGGTCATCGCCGGCTACGGTCGCGTCGGCGAGTTGACCGGGCGTTCACTTCGAGGGCTCGGCATCCCCTTCGTGGTCATCGACGCGGCCATCGAGCGGGTACGCGCCCTCCGTGCCCAGGGCATCGATGCCGTCTGGGGCGACGCCGCCCAGGCCAACGTCCTCGACACCGCCGGCGTCGCGCACGCCCGCCTCCTTGCGGTGTGTGTACCCGACGACAGCACGGCGCTGCTCGCGATCACGAACGCGCACCGGCTCAATCCGGGCCTCACCACCGTGAGCCGCGCGCACAGCAACTCCGTGCTCGATCTGCAACGCTCCCTTGGCGCCCACGAGGTCGTCGTCCCTGAGTTCGAGGGCGGGATCGAGATGATCCACCGCACGTTGCTGCGCCTCGGCTTCGGCGCCGCGGAGGTCGAGGCCCACACCGCCGAGGTACGCACGCTCCGCTACGCCGCCGAGGCGGAGACCCCGTTCGAGACCTAGCGGCGCCGCTCGGCGCTACAGCGCCCGCATGCGGTTGTTGCGCGCATTGTGCTCCACCTCCGCCAGCCCCAGCGCCTCGAGCACGGGAGGCACGTACACGCCGAACCGGCCGCGCAGCCCCTTCTTCAAGCCGTACCAGCCCCCCACCGGGTTCGAGGGGTCCCGCCCCCACGCCTCGACGGTGCCCGCCGGCGCATCCTTCTGCTCGTCCGCCCCCCCGAGGGGCACCCAGTCCCCCTGCTCACGCAGCCAACCGTGCAAGTCCTCGATGCACCGCAGGTGATATCGGAGCTGCGTCTTCCCCACCTGGCACACGAGGGCGGGTGGGTCCGCTTCCGGCTCGCGGTGCATCGTGAACTCCGAGGAGCCCGGGGGCGTCTTGAGCACCCATGGATCCGCGGCCGTGCCCGAGCCGGTGAACGTCGCCTGTGCCATCGTCAACTCCTCGAATGACTGAGTAACTCATCGGTTACCGTATCAGGCGGGCGGCGGGCGCCGCAAGACGCGGCCGGGAACTAAGGGGGGGCGTCGCCGCGATGGCCAGGACTGGCCGCTACAGGTCGTCGACGGGGCCGGGCATCTGCCCTTCGCGCGCCTTCTCTATCGCCTCGCGGGCGTCCTTGGGCAGGTTCATGCCGTACTTCTCGAAGCGCTCCTCGACCCACTGTCCGATCTGGCGGGGGTCCCGGTTCGCGTCCTCGGGGCGGCTGTACTCCTCCTGCACGTCCTTCACGGTCCGCAGGCGGGCGACGCGCGACATCTGACGCGTCAGCTTCTTCGCGCCACACGACTCGCACGTCGGCGACACCGTGGCGGTCGCTGAGCGCACGAACACCGAGGTGACGTGCTCACACTTCGCGCACTTGTACTCATAGATCGGCATGGACGCCCCCTGCCGTTGCTCCGCTCGATCCCCTAGTGGACGTGGTCGTGCCCGCCGCCGGCGTCCACCGGCTCGGTCCCCGCCGCGTCCATCGAGGAGAGGCGCTGGCTCACCTGGTGACGGAAGGTATGGTCCGCGTCGACGCGCTCGTGCACCGTCTCGCCGGCCTCCGCGCGCTCCGCCAGCTCCCGATAGTTCGTCCCGAGTTCTTCGTCGTACTCGGCACCGACCCGCCGCGCCCACCGCGCGAACACCGCCGGGTCGCTGCTCCCGTTGAGCTCGGCCGCCTCCCGCACGTGGTCGATGTCCTCGAAGCGTTCACGCGTCGACTTGATGCGCGCCACGCGCGACATCACCTTCTTGAGCTTCTTGCTCCCACACTCCGGGCACACCGGCTTCTTCGTGGTCGTGACGGAGCGGAACAGGATCTCCACCCGCTTCGCGCACCCCGAACAGTCGAACTGATACAGCGGCATGCGCCGAGTGTAGGACGCGCGCCCGCCGCTCGCCAGACGGTCACCCCTCGACGGCGCTCTCCACGTGCCGGACCTCCCGCACCGAGCCGTCCGCCCCCAGTTCCACCGCCACGAGGTCGATGCGCTGCGCCTGCGGCAGTTCCGGGTGCTCCGCAGCGTACGCCTCCGCGAGCGTCTGCAGCCGTCGCCGCTTCGCGGCCGTCAGCGCTTCGACCGCTCGCCCGAACTCGCGTGGCCGGCGCAGTTTCACCTCGACGAAGACGACTGTGTCGCCCTCGATCGTCACGAGGTCAATCTCGCCTTCCCGTCGCCGCACGTTGCGGTCGATCACACGGTGCCCGTGACGTTCGAGATAGTCCGCGGCCAGCCGCTCCCCCGCGTCGCCGATGCGGCGCTGCGGCGTTGTCATTGCCGGATCGCCGTCCGCACCGGCTCCCACGTCAGCCGGTGCACCGTCGAGGGCCCAAGGTCGCGCAGCGCCCGCCGGTGCTCCGGCGTCGCATACCCCTTGTTCTCCACGAAGCGATACCCCGGAAATGTCTCCTCGTAGGCGCACATGAGCGCGTCTCGCGCCACCTTCGCGAGGATGCTCGCCGCCGAGACGGAGATGCACAGTTCGTCCGCGTCCACGATCGCCCGCTGCTCAATGCCGCAGTAGACGACCTCGCGGCCGTCGACGATCAGCGCGTCGGGGCGCTCGCGCAGCGCCAGCACCGCGCGCCGCATCGCCAGCCGGGTCGCCCACAGGATGCCGATCTGGTCGATGACCTGCGGCGAAACGAACCCGAGGCCCCAGTCCGTCCGGGCCCGGATCTCGGCCGCCAGTTCCTCGCGCGCGGCCGCCGTCAACTGCTTCGAGTCGCGCAGCCCGCGCACCCACCGCGCCCGGGATTGCGGCATCACGACCGCCCCGGCGACGACCGGTCCTGCGAGAGGTCCGCGCCCCACCTCGTCCACACCCGCGACACGGGGAAACCCGTCCCGCCAGAACGTCTTCTCGGCCCGCCACGTTGGGGCTTTCCCGCTCACGGCGTCATCCTAGTCGCGCTGAAAGCGCGCAGGCAAGTGATCCGTTTCTCGCGCGTATGATGCGTGACGTTCCCCCGCGACCGGGACGAGCCCCGCCAGCACGCCCCGAGGAAAGGACCGTCCGTGCCCATCGTCCGCATCGAGATGCTCGCCGGCCGCTCACTCGCACAGAAGCGCGAGCTGACGCGCGTGATTACCGACGCCGTCTGCAACATCGCCCAGGCCCGCCCGGAGGACACGTTCGTCCTCATCAACGAGTACTCCGTCGAGCACTGGGGTCAGGAGGGCAGCCTCTACCTCGACCTCGAGGACGACGACGAGGACTGAACCCCGCAAACCTGTTGGCCGCCGCTCCACGGCAACCCCGGGAGGGTGCACGAGCCCGGTGATACACTGGGTGGGACGACCGCGTGCCCACGCCTGTCGATTCTCGAGAACGGAACCGCTGATTCGATGAACTCGCGCTGGATACGGAACTCCTTTATCTACCTCCTCATCCTCGGCGCCATCGCGCTCGTCGTGGTGATGTTCTTCCGCCCGGCCGCCGGCTCACGCGACGTCCCGATCTCGGAAGTCGTGCAGCGCGCCAAAGACGGCGATGTCGAGAAGATCACCGTCACGGGAGATAGCCTCCTGGTGAAGCTTCGCGGCGAGCAGGAAGAGGTACGCTCCCGCAAGGAGTCGTCCTCGTCCGTCGAGGAGATCCTCCGCCAGAACGACGTTGAGGTCGGCACCGGCCAGGGTGCCGTCGCCATTCAGGTGAAGGGCCCGAGTCAGTTCGGCAACATCTTCGGACTGATCTTCAACTTCCTGCCGCTGATCATCTTCGGCGCCATCCTCATCTTCATGATGCGCCAGGCTCAGGGCACGAACTCGCAGGCGATGTCGTTCGGACGCAGCCGCGCGCGCATGTTCACCGGCCAGAAACCGACGGTGACGTTCGTCGACGTGGCCGGGCAGGAAGAGGCGAAGCAAGAGCTCGCCGAGGTCGTCGAGTTCCTCAAGTACCCCGAGAAGTTCGCGGCGCTGGGCGCTCGCATCCCGCACGGCGTGCTCCTCGTCGGCCCGCCGGGCACCGGCAAGACCATGCTCGCGCGCGCCGTCTCCGGTGAGGCCGGCGTTCCCTTCTTCTCCATTTCAGGCTCCGAGTTCGTCGAGATGTTCGTCGGCGTCGGCGCCAGCCGTGTGCGTGACCTCTTCGACCAGGCGAAGCGCAACGCGCCCGCCATCGTCTTCGTCGACGAGATCGACGCGGTCGGCCGCCAGCGCGGCGCCGGCCTCGGCGGCTCCCACGACGAGCGAGAGCAGACCCTGAACCAGATCCTCGTGGAGATGGACGGGTTCGACTCCAACTCGAACGTCATCGTCATCGCCGCGACCAACCGGCCGGACATCCTCGACCCGGCGCTCCTGCGCCCGGGCCGCTTCGACCGCCAGGTCACCCTCGACCTGCCCGACGTGAAGGGCCGCCGCGCGGTCCTTGACGTCCACGTCCGTGGCAAGCCGCTGGAGCCGGAAATCAAGCTCGAGACCGTCGCCAAGCAGACGCCAGGCTTCTCCGGCGCCGATCTCGCGAACCTCGTGAACGAGGCCGCCATCCTCGCCGCCCGCCGCAATAAGAAGCGCATCGGCATGGGCGAGATGAACGAGGCCGTCGACCGCGTGATCGCCGGCCCCGAGCGCAAGTCTCGCGTCATCACCCCGCTTGAGAAGAAGATCATTGCCTTCCACGAGGCGGGCCACGCCATCGTCGGCCACTTCCAACCGAAGGCTGACCCGGTCTTCAAGGTCACGATCGTCGCTCGCGGCATGGCGGGCGGGTACACCCGCTCGCTCCCCGCCGACGACCGCCGGCTCCAGGACCGCTCCTACTACGAGGCGATGATGGCGCAGGCCCTCGGTGGCCACGTCGCCGAAGAGATGATCTTCGGCGAGCCCACCACCGGCGCCCACGACGACATCGGCAAGGTCACCCACATCGCTCGCGAGATGGTGACCCAGTGGGGCATGAGCGAACGCCTCGGGCCCCGCACCTTCGGCCGCCGGGACTCGATGGTCTTCCTCGGCCGCGACATCGCCGAGCAACGCGACTACTCCGAGCGCACCGCCGAGGAGATCGACGAGGAGGTCCGCCGGATCATCGACGAGGCGCACTCGCGCTGCCGCTCAGTGATGGAGGCGCACCGCGACAAGCTCGCGGAGCTGGCGAACGCCCTCATCGAGGTCGAAACCCTCGAGGGTGACGACCTCCAGCGCATCCTCGGCCCGGCCGAGGGCCGCACGATGCCCGACGACCACCCCGAGGTGAACGTCCCGCCCGCGGCTCCCCCCGCTGCCACCGGTGGCGAGGAGACCGAGGAGGAGCGCCCGCAGGGCCGCCCCGGCCTCGCCTGGGGCCAGCAGTCGAGCATGGCGCCACCCGCCGACTGACGCGGCGCCACAGGTGGACGAACAGAAGGAGGGAGGCCAAGCGGCCTCCCTCCTTCTGCTTGCCTGAGTGGTGCGTCACGCCGGCCTACGGTTCGCCGTCGCCCTCTGCCCCGCCCGCCGAACGAGACGATGTCAGCGTGCGCAGTCGGTCGCTCTGCGCCTCCAGCTCCACGCGCCGCCGCTCCCGCTGCTTGTTGATCTCGCGCTGAATGACCACCACCCACAGCAACGCCGCCGCCACCAGGCCCAGGCGCAGCGCCGGGTGCTCGTTCAACGTCCCGTCCTCGTTCAGGACGGCCCGCCCGAGGATCGCCCCCGCCCCCATCCATACTGCGTTGGCGAGGGCGGCGCCGAGGTAGTCGAGCGGGAGCCAGACGCGCAGCGGCATCCGCAGCGCTCCCGCGCCGAACGGCCCGATGGTCCTCGTCACGCTGTTGAAGTGATACAGCGGGATGAACCACCGCGCCTGTCCCTTGACGAGCACCTCGCCCATGCGCAGCGCGCTCCCGAAGCGAGTCGACTCCAGTCGCCGCCCACCCCACCGTCCGAGGATGTACGAGACGGTATCGCCAATGATCGTCCCCGCCGTCGCCACAGCGAGCATCACCGGGAGCGATGACCCTGTGTCTTCCGCGTACACGCCCGCCACGAAGATCAGGAGCACCCCGGGCACCACCAGCCCGAGCCCTACCGTCGCCTCCGACAGCGCGGCGAGGAACACGATCGGCACGCCGAACCGCTCGAAGAGGTCCCGCAACAGCAGGAACGTCTCGTCCGTCAGCCAGTTGAACAGGTCGAACGGCGCCGTGATGATGTCGATGACGCTCAGGGTGTCCCCGCAGTACTCCCGCGCACCTGGAGTTTGACGGTGTCGATGGCCAACACCTAGACTACTTGCACCGCATCTTCATGAGGTGAATATGTTTGCGATTATCCGCACCGGCGGAAAACAGTATCGTGTGCGCCAGGGCGACGAGATCCTCGTCGAACGGCTGGACGCGCCTGAGGGTTCCAGCATCACCATCGAGGACGTCCTCCTCATCGACCGGGACGGCGCTGTGAAGGTCGGCTCCCCGACCGTCGCGGGCGCCTCCGTGGCCGCTACGGTGAAAGACCACCCTCGAGACGACAAGGTGCTCGTGTTCAAGTACAAGAACAAGACCCGCCGTCGCCAGCTACGCGGACACCGCCACGAGCGCACCCGACTCGCCATCACGGCGATCGACGCCGGCTAGGGCCCACGAGGAGCAGACTATGGCTCACAAGAAGTCCGGCGGCTCGAGCAAGAACGGCCGCGACTCGAACGCGCAGCGCCTCGGCGTGAAGCGCTTCGATGGCGAGGTCGTGACCGCCGGTTCCATCATCGTCCGCCAGCGCGGCACCCGTGTACACCCCGGCGAGAACATCGGCGTCGGCCGCGACCACACCCTCTGGGCGAAGGTCGACGGCTCCGTCAAGTTCAGCCCGTTCGCGAGGGGCCGCCGCAAGCAGGTCTCGATCGTGACCGCCGAGGCATAGCGCGCGCCGGCCTGTACGAACGACCAGACCAGAACCCCAAGACCAGAACACCCAGACCAGACCCTGGAGTAGCAGCCCCCATGAAGGCCGAGATCCACCCCGAGTACGTCGACGCGACTGTCCAGTGCTCTTGCGGCAAGGAGTGGCGCACCCGCTCCACGAAGCCCGAGATGCGCGTAGACGTCTGCTCGAACTGCCACCCCTTCTTCACCGGTGAGCAGCGCATCGTCGACACGGCGGGCCGCGTCGAGCGCTTCCGCCGCCGCTACGCGAAGAAGGAAAGCTAGACCGCACCCGACGGCACGACATTCACGAGGGCGGCCATGGGCCGCCCTCGTGCCATTCCGGCGACCATCCCGGCTTCGCGGGCTCGCTATTCTCAATGCGAGCAGCGACCGTCGAAGGAGGTGCAGCGTGCCTGCGAAGAAGCCCGCGAAGGCGGGCGAGGCGTTCTCCGACGCCGAGCGCGAAGCGATGAACGAGCGCGCCCGCGAGCTGAGAGCCGAGGCTCGCGCCACGAAGAACCGCGAGGAGGGCGCCCGCGCCGTACGGGAGAAGATCGCGGAGATGCCCGAACCCGACCGCGCGATGGCGACGCGCATCCACGAGATCGTGACGGAACACGCGCCCTTTCTCGTCCCGCGCACCTGGTACGGCATGCCTGCGTACACGCGAGACGGCCAGGTCGTGTGCTTCTTCCAGAGCGCCGCGAAGTTCGCCGCTCGGTACGCGACGCTCGGATTCAACGACGCGGCCCGCCTGGACGACGGCGGGATGTGGCCCACCTCCTTCGCACTGAAAGCGCTCACCCCCGCCGAGGAATCGCGCATCGAGGCGCTGGTCAGGCGGGCCGTGCGCGACCCAGCGCCGTAGTGCGCGCCGGCGGAGGCCTGCCGCCCTCGTCGGTTGCCCCACGGCATCGTAGGCTGGACAGGTGAGCCAGACATACGGAGGCCAGGCCGTCGTCGAGGGCGTCATGATCCGCGGTGCGCGGGCCATGGCCGTCGCCGTGCGTCGCCCCGATGGCTCCATCGCCCTGCGCGCCGACCGCCTCGGCAACATCTACACGAGCGCCCTGCGCCGCATCCCCCTGATCCGCGGCGTGATCGTGCTCTGGGAGACGCTCGCGCTCGGCATGAAGGCCCTCGCCTGGTCGGCGGCCGTGGCCACCGAGGAAACCGTCGAGGACGGGACGGAGCCGGGCGATTCCGGCTCACTGGGCGCGCTCTCCTGGATTGTCATGGGCCTGTCGATGGCGATCGGGGTCGCCCTCTTCTTCGTCATTCCCGTCGTGGCCACTGCCTGGCTCGAAGGCGAGTTGCCCACGTTCGTCGTCGTCCTCATCGAGGGACTGCTGCGCCTCGGCATGCTCATCGGCTACATCTGGCTCATCGGCCGTTCCGAAGAGATCAGCCGCGTCTTCCAGTACCACGGCGCGGAGCACATGGCCATCCACGCCTTCGAGGAGGGCCGCGAGCTCACCGTGCAGGCGATTCGACGCTTCCCCAAGGAGCATCCGCGATGCGGCACGTCGTTCCTGCTCACCGTCGGTGTCGTTGCCGTGTTCGTCTTCGCGCTACTCGGCTCGCCGCCCCTGTGGTGGCGCATCAGCTCCCGCATCGTGCTCGTGCCCGTCATCGCCTCCGTGGCCTACGAGGCGATCCGCTTCGCCGGTTTCCACCAGCGCTGGCCTATCGTGCGCTGGCTCTTCGCCGGCAACATCGCGCTGCAGTACCTGACCACCCGCGTGCCTGAGGACGAGCACATCCAGGTCGCGATCGCCTCGCTCGAACACACCGTCGCCGAGGACGAGCGCGCCGCCCGCGGCATCCCGCCCCTGGGCGAGGCCACGCTGGCGGATCCGGCCACAGACTGAGCCGCTACTCCGCCCGCTCCACCAGCTTGAGTAGTTCCGTCAGCGCGCTCACCCGCAAGACCGAGGGGTCCTCGACCTTCCGCTCGCGGTCCACCAGCACCGCGTGCATTCCCACGCTCCGCGCGGGTTCGTAGTCGTTGTCGAGGCGGTCGCCCACCATGACCGCGGCCTCCGGACGCGCGCCCGCGTGCGCAAGCGCTCCGAGGAAGAAGCGCGGGTCCGGCTTCGCCACGCCCGCCGCCTCCGCGAACCACGTCGCGTCGAAGTATCGGAAGACCGCCAGCCGTGCCATGTCCGCGTTCCCATTGCTCGCCGCCACGAGGGTCAGCCGGCGCCCGTGCAGCGTCGCGATGGTCTCCTCGACGTCGTCATACGGCTGGAGCAGGCTGTCCCGCGTCTGCTCGAAGGTCTGAACGACCGAGGACACGTCGTCCTCGTCGCAACCGAACGTCGACACCGCATGCCGGAACGCGAGCACGCGCGCTTCGCCCGCGGCTCGCCCGGCCTCACGGAGCGCGGCGCCGGCCGCTCGTTGCGCCGAGCGCAGCTCGTCTGCGCTGACCTCGCGCCCGGCGAGCGTCGAGGTCAGATCCGCCGCCGCCCGCATCCCGGCGTGGTACGCCGCGACGAAGTCCACCAGTGTGCCATCGATGTCGAAGACGACGTGCGTGACCCGGAACGGAGCGGTCATCGGCGCCTCCACGGGCCGCCTGGGACGTCAGCCGAGGGCGACTGTCCGCGGCATCGCGTTCTCCGGTTCCACGAAGCAGGATCGCGCCCCCGTGTGGCAGACGCCCTCGCCGAGCAACGCTACCTGCAGCAGCACCACGTCCCCATCGCAGTCGGTCGTGACGTCGAGGACCTGCACGTAGTCGCCGGAAGTGGCTCCCTTGTGCCACACCTCCTGCCGGCTGCGAGACCAGAACACCGCCTGCCCGATCTCGAGCGTATGCCGGAGCGTGTCCGCATTCATGTACCCGACCATCACCACCTCGCGCGAGGCCGCATCCTGCAGCACCGCCGGGATCAGCCCCTGTGCGTCGTACTTCAACGCGTTCGGATCGAGGCTCATGCCACATCCTCCGCCCGCACCGGCCGCATCGGCACCCCGCGCCCGGCCAGGTACTCCTTGATCGACCCGATGGTGTACGTCCCGAAGTGGAAGATCGAGGCTGCCAGCACGGCGTCCGCCCCGCCGTCCGCCAGCGCGTCGTACAGGTGCTCCGGCTTCCCCGCCCCGCCCGAGGCGATCACTGGCACCTCGACCGCGTCGCTCACCGCCCGCAGCAGCCCCAGGTCGTACCCCTGCTGGTGCCCGTCCGTATCCATCGAGGTCACGAGCAGCTCGCCCGCGCCTCGCTGCACGGCCTCCTGCGCCCACTCGATGGCGTCGCGGCCCGTGGGCGTGCGCCCGCCGTGCACGTAGATCTCCCAGCGCGGCGCCGCCTCGGTGCCCGGCACCCGTTTGGCGTCGACCGCCACGACGATGCACTGCGACCCGAAGCGGTGCGCGCCCTCCGAGATGAGCTCCGGCCGCTCGACCGCCGCCGTGTTCACGGACACCTTGTCTGCCCCCACCTCGAGCATCTGCCGCATATCCTGCGTCGTCCGCACGCCGCCACCCACCGTGAGCGGGATGAACACCTGGTCCGCCGTGCGCGCGATCATGTCGTACACGCTCGCGCGCCCCTCGTGCGAGGCGGTGATGTCGAGGAACACCAGCTCGTCGGCGCCGCCGCGGTCGTACGCCGCCGCCAGCTCCACCGGGTCGCCGGCATCCCGCAGTTCGACGAACGAGACCCCTTTCACGACACGGCCCTCTGCCACGTCGAAACACGGGATGATCCGTTTCGTCAGCACGCCGCCACCACCTCCAGCGCCTCGCGCAGGTCCACGTCACCGGTGTAGAGCGCCCGTCCCACGATCGCGCCCTCGACGCCGCACGCGGCCAGCCGCCGCAGGTCGTCGACCCGGGACACGCCGCCCGCCGCCACCACCGCCAGCGGCACCTTCGAGGTCAGCCGCTCGTACACCTCGAAGTTGGGACTGCCTGCGACCCCGTCCCGGCTGATGTCCGTGTACACGATGCGCTGCACGCCCAGCCCGGCCAGCTCCTCGATGAACGCGAGCGCATCGAGGTCAGTCCCCTCGGTCCACCCCTCGAGGCTCACTCGCCCGTCCCGCGCGTCGACTGAGACGATCAGCCGCTCCGGGGCGGCAGCGACCGCCGCGCGCAGGAACGCCGGGTCCTTCACAGCCGCGGTCCCCACCGCCACCCGGTCGAGCCCGCCCGCGATCCTCGCCTCGAACGTCTCGAGGCTACGCACGCCGCCCCCGGTCTGCACGGGGCAGCCGACACCACGCGCGATCGCCTGCACGATGTCGGCGTTCGCCTGCCGCCCGTCCCGCGCCCCGTCGAGGTCCACGACGTGGATGCGCTCCGCCCCGAGGTCCGCCCAGCGGCGAGCGGCGACGACCGGATCCTCCTCGAACACCGTCTCGCGCGCGTAGTCGCCCTGCGCGAGACGGACGCAACGGCCGGCGCGGATGTCGACGGCGGGGATCACCTGCATCGCGAACCTCGCATCAAGCTACGGAGTGGTCGCCACGACCGGCGCGATCGAGCCCTGCTCCAGCGCCAGCCGCAGGAAGTTTGCATACAGCCGCAGCCCGTCCGCGCCCGACTTCTCTGGGTGGAACTGCGTCGCCACCAGGTTGTCGCGGCCCACCACCGCCGGGAACGTCACCCCGCCGTACTCGGTCTCCGCGATTACGTGCCCTTCGTCGGCCGGCCGCGGGTGGAACGAGTGGACGAAATAGAAGAACGCATCCTGCGCGATGCCCTCGAACACCGGGTGCGGCGCCCGCAGGCGCACGTTGTTCCAGCCCATGTGCGGCACCGTGAGTCCGTGCGGGAAGCGCACGATGCGGCCCGGCAGCACGCCCAGGCACTCGTGCGAGCCGCCCTCCTCGGACACCTCGAACAACGCCTGCATCCCCATGCACACGCCGAGGAACGGTCGCCCCGAGGCGATGTACTCCCGGATCGGCTCGACGAGGCCTCCCGCGCGGAGGTTCGCCATCGTGTCCGCCGCCGCGCCCACGCCCGGCACGATCAGCGCCCGCGCATCGGCGACGGCCTGCGCGCGCGAGGTCACCGCAGCCTCGACGCCGGCATGGGCCACCGCGCGCGCCACGCTGCGCAGGTTCCCCGCTCCGTAGTCGACGATGACCACGTCCGTCACGCTGTCGCCTCCTGATGAGTGCCGTCTCAACCGATTCTAGCAGGCGCCTGCCGGTATACTCGCAGGGCATGACGTCCACGGACACGCAGCGCGACCTGGAAGAGGCACGTCTTCGCGTCGAGGAACTGCGCTCCCTCGTCCGCTATCACGACTACCGCTACCACGTCCTCAATCAGCCCGAAATCGGCGACACCGAGTACGACCGCCTCTTCCGCGAGCTCGTGGACATCGAGGCGCGCTTCCCGGAACTCGTCACCCCCGACTCGCCCACCCAGCGCGTCTCCGGCGAACCCTCACCCGCCTTCGGCGTCGTCGTGCACCGCGAGCCGATGCTCTCCCTCGGCAACGTCTTCGACAGCGACGAGCTGCGCGCGTGGCACGCCCGCGTCGCGCGTCTCCTCGAGCGGGACGACTTCGCGATGGTCTGCGAGCCGAAGATCGACGGCCTCGCCATCTCGCTCATCTACCAGCGGGGCCGCTTCGCCGTCGGCGCCACCCGCGGCGATGGCCTCCGCGGCGAGGACATCACGAACAACCTCCGCACCATCCGCTCACTCCCCCTCGCCGTCTCCACCGACCCCGCGCCCGAGGCCTTCGAGGTGCGCGGAGAGGTCTACATGTCCAAGGCCGAGTTCGAGCGCCTGAACGCCGAGCGCACCGCCGCCGGTGAGCCGCTCTACATGAACCCCCGCAACACCGCCGCCGGCTCCCTCCGCCAGCTCGACCCCTCCATCACGGCCTCCCGCCGCCTCGAGCTGTTCGTCTACCAGCTCGGCTGGATGGACGGCGCGGCCCGGCCACCGGCCCACTGGGCCGCCCTCGAGTGGATGCAGGCCGCCGGCTTCCCTACGAACCCCCTCGCGCAGCGCTTCGAGACCATCGAGGAGGTCGCCGCCTTCTGCGAGCAGATGGGTGAGCGCCGCGACAGCCTCCGCTACGCCATCGACGGCGTGGTCGTGAAGGTCGATGACATCAGCCTGCAGCGCCAGCTGGGCGTCGTCGGCCGCGAGCCGAGGTGGGCGACGGCCTACAAGTTCCCCGCCGAACAGGCCGTCACGCTCCTGCGCGACATCCAGGTGTCGGTCGGCCGGACGGGCGTCCTCACGCCGTTCGCGATGCTCGAGCCCGTGTTCGTCGGCGGCGCAACCGTCAGCGTGGCCACCCTCCACAACGAGGACCAGGTGCGCCTCAAGGACCTCTTCATCGGCGACGACGTGGTCGTACAGCGTGCCGGCGAGGTCATCCCCGAGGTCATCGGCCCCGTCCCCTCGCGCCGCGAGGGCCGCGACCTCCGCCGCTTCGAGATGCCGACCGCTTGCCCCGTCTGCGCCACTCCTGTCGTCCGCGACCCGAGCCAGGCCGCCACCTACTGCCCGAACCGCGCCTGCCCCTCCCGCCTCGCCCGTTCGCTCGAGCACTGGGCCTCCCGGGGCGCCATGGACATCGAGGGCCTCGGCGAACAGCTCGCCGCGCGCCTCGTCCGCCTCGAACTCGTGCGCAGCCTCGCCGACATCTACGAACTCCCCGCGCGCCGCGACGAGCTGCTGCAGCTCGACGGCATCGGCCCGAAGACCCTCGACAACCTCTTCGCGCACATCGAGGAGAGCAAGACCCGCCCCCTGCGCCGCCTGCTCGTCGCCCTCGGCATCCGCCACGTCGGCGGCGAGACCGCCACCGCCCTCGCCGTCCATTTCGGCGGCATGGACGCCCTCCGCGCCGCCACCCTCGAGGACCTCGCGGCCATCGACGGCATCGGCCCCATCGTTGCCGCTTCCGTCCACGACTACCTCCACGACGAGGAGTACGCGGCGCTCCTCGACCGCCTGCAGGGCCTCGGCCTCAGGATGACGGACGAGACCGCGGCGCGCGGCGGACCGCTCGAGCAGGAGACGATCGTCGTCACCGGCTCCCTCGAACGTTGGTCTCGCGACCGCATCGAGGCGCTCATCAAGCAGCTCGGCGGCAAAGTCGGGTCGAGCGTGACGAAGAAGACGACCCTCCTCGTCGCCGGCGAAGGCGGCGGCTCCAAGCGTGAGAAGGCCGAGGCCGCCGGCACCCCCATCCTCGATGAGGATGGCTTCCTCGCCCTGCTGCGCGAACGCGGCTGGAACGGAGACTGACCGTGGCCACCGAGGCCGAGATCAAGCGCTTCCAGGGCTACCTGCAGGAGGAGATCAACGGCGTCTACTACTACCGCACCCTCGCCGATCTTGAGCACGACGAACAGCTCAGCGGCATCTACAGCAAGATGGCGCAGACCGAAGAACGGCACCTGCAACTCTGGCGGGACGAGCTCGCGAAGGCCGGCGTCCCCGCCAGGGCCGAGGGCCCTTCGAGGAGCGCCCGCCTCCTGATGTGGTTCGCGCGTCGTCTCGGCCCCGACGTCGTACTCCCGGTCATCAAGGCAAAAGAGACCGGCGCCGACGTCGTCTACTCCGCCGAACCACGCGCCGCCGAGGAGCTGCTCCCCGCAGACGAGCGCCAACATGCGCGCATCTTCGTCGCCATTTCCGGCCGTGGCGGCCTCCCCGGCTCCTCGATCGGCCGGGTCGAGACACGGCACCGGGCCCTCGGCGGCGGCAACGCGCTCCGCGCCTCCGTCCTCGGCGCCAACGATGGCCTCACGTCGAACCTCGCGCTCGTCATGGGCGTGGCCGGCGCCGACCCCGGCCACGCCACGGTGGTCCTCGCCGGCGTCGCGGGCCTCCTCGCCGGCGCCTTCTCGATGGCCCTCGGTGAGTGGATCTCCGTCACCTCGTCCCGCGAGGCCGCCCAGGCGCAGATCGCCGCCGAGCGCGAGGAACTCGAGCGCATGCCGGAGGCCGAACGCGAGGAACTCGCGCTCATCTACCAGGCGAAGGGCCTTCCGGAGGCCCAGGCCGACGAGCTCGCAGCCCACATCATGGCCGACCGCGAATCCGCCCTTGGCGTCCTCGCCCGCGAGGAACTCGGGATCGTCCCCGAGGAACTCGGCTCTCCCTGGACCGCGGCCCTCGCCTCGTTCATCCTCTTCGCCATCGGCGCGCTGTTACCCGTGCTCCCGTTCTTCATTACGGGCGGCGTCACCGGCATCGTCCTGAGCGCCACGCTCGCGGGCCTCGGGCTGTTCACCCTCGGCAGCGCGATCACGCTGCTCACCGGCCGCAGCCCCTGGTTCTCCGGCCTGCGCCAGCTCGTCCTCGGCCTCGTGATCGCGACAATCACCTTCGCCATCGGCTCCGCGATCGGCGGCGTAGCGGGGGTCTGAGGCTCCATCGGCGCTCCCGCCGCGCCCCCTCGCCTTGTCCCGCGAGCCCCGGCCTCCGTATACTCGCCCTGCCTCCGGTGCGCGGCGCTCCGGGCACTCCCCCCAACCCCGGCCGACTTCCCCAGAACGGCACTGCTGTGGCGATCAACCCCCTTGCGTCCTTCCTCGGGATGTTCTCCCACGACATCGGAATCGACCTCGGCACCGCGAACACGCTCGTCACCGTCCGCGGCCGTGGCATCCTCATCGATGAGCCCTCGGTCGTCGCCATCGACCGCGTCTCGAAGCGTATCCTCGCCATCGGCGAAGAGGCCAAGCGCATGGTCGGCCGCACGCCTTCCAGCATCGTCGCCGTCCGCCCGCTCCGCGACGGCGTGATCTCAGACTTCGCCGTCACCGAGCGCATGCTCCAGCACTTCATCCGCTCCGTGCACGAGCGCTTCGGCCTCGGCATCCCCAAGCCCCGCGTCGTCGTCGGCATTCCATCCGGCGCCACCGAGGTGGAGAAGCGCGCGGTCCACGACGCCGCGCTCGCCGCCGGGGCCCGCTCCGCCTACCTCATCGAGGAGCCCATGGCCGCCGCCATCGGCGCACGCCTCCCCGTGATGGACGCCTCCGGCTCGATGATCGTCGACATCGGCGGGGGCACGACCGAAGTCGCCGTGATCGCCCTCGGCGGCATCGTGAACTCCACTTCCATCCGCGCCGCCGGCGACGCCATGGACCACGCCCTGATCACCTACGCCCGCCAGATGCACAACCTGCTCATCGGCGAGCGCAGCGCCGAGCAGATCAAGATCGAAGCCGGTTCCGCCTATCCCCTCGACGACGAGGGCTCCATCGACCTTCGCGGGCGCGACCTCGCGACCGGACTCCCCCGCGCCGTCGAGCTCTCCACCGTCGAGGTGCGCGACGCCCTCTCGCCCGTCACCAACGAGATCATCCGCGCCGTCCGCGCCACCATCGAGACCACCCCACCCGAGCTGATCGCCGACCTCATGCTGCACGGCATTGCCATGGCCGGCGGCGGCTCCCTCCTCCGCGGCCTCGACCGCCGCATCGCCACCGAGACCCGTTTCCCCGTGTATGTCGCCGAAGATCCGCTGCGCGCGGTGGTGCGAGGCTGCGGCGAAGCGCTGGAGGAAGCAGAGACGCTGCAGAAGGTGCAGGCAGCGGTAGTAACCCGTAAGCCGCCGCGCTAACATAGCCCCAGCCGGTATCCCCGCCGGCCTGGCTGCGACTCCCCACACGGCTGCCCACGAACTCGCTCCCCGCAGGACGCGACGCTGCGTCATGCCCTCGAGGTGGAACCCCGTTGGTCCGCACGAGCAACGCCGCGCGCCTCACCGCCCTCTTTCTCCTCGGGCTGCTGCTCCTCGCCCTGTCGCCATTGCCGCTCTCCGACCGGCTCGAGGAGCGCGGCGGAGCGCTGCTCGCCCCCGCCACCACGATGCTCCACGACGCCGTCCGGCCGCTGTCCGATGTCGTGCTGCACGCCGGGCAGATCGACGAGCTCAGCCAGGAGAACGCGGCGCTCCGCGAGCAAGTCGCCCGCCTCGAGGCGGAGTCCGCCGCCCTCCGCGAGCATCAGGGCGCCGTCGAGGCCTCCACTGCGCTCCGCGCCGCCGCTGGCGAGGATGTCCAGCAGGTCGTCGCCTCGGTCGTAGTCCGCGATCCGGCCCCCGGCCGCCAGGTCGTCGTCGTCGACCGCGGCCATGCCGATGGCGTCGCCGTCGGCCAGCCCGTCCTCGGCGCGGGCGCCACGCTCGTCGGCACCGTCATCGAGGTGCAAGAGCAGCGCGCGCGCATCCGCCTCCTTAGCGACGCCAGTTCGGCCGTCGCCGCCGTGATCCAGCAGTCGCGCGTCGCCGCCGCCCTCGTCGGCGCCGAGGACGCGCGCCTCGGCCTCGACTTCGTGTCCATCGACGCCGAGGTCATGGCGGGAGATCTCATCGTCAGCTCGCCGCTCGGCGGCCTGCTTCCCGGGGGACTCCTCATCGGCCGCGTGACGTCTCGCCAGGCGCGGCCCCAGGACCTCTTCGCCACCATCGAGGTGGAACCGCTCACCGACTACGCTCGCCTCGAGCACGTCCTCATCATGACCGGCTTCGCGCCCGTCCCCGACGCGGCGACAGACGAGGCCGCGCAGTGACGCGCGTCCTCGTCGTCGCGCTTGCCCTCCTCGCGTCGCTGGTGCAGGTCGGCGCGCTGCCCGCGCTCTTCTTCGACCCCTTGGCCGCGCCGCTCCTTCCCGTTGCCCTCCTCGCCGCCTGGGGCGCCCTCCGCGGCCCCGAGGAGCTCTGGCCCGCTTTCCTGGTCGCGCCGCTCCCGCTGGCCCTGCTCTCCGAGGAGCGCCTCGGCTGGTTCCTCCTCGCGCTCCTGCCCACCGCCGGGCTGCTTCTCCGACGCCGCCCGGACCCCGACACCCTCGCCCAGTTCGCGCGCGCTCCGCTCGTCGCGGCGCTCGGCGCGCTCGGCTACCTTGCGCTCCTGTGGCTCGCCGCGGGCGACGTCCGAGGGCTCCCGGGCGCCCTCACCACGCTCGTCGGAGCCGCGCTGCTGACAGCCGTCGCATCGAGCTTGTTCGCTGTACTCCTCTGGCCGCTCCGCGCCCGCCGCGCCCCTGGGCTGTTCCGGTGACGGCCGGCCGCTTTGTCGCGCTGCGGGTCGTCGCCTTGATGCTGTTCGGCCTGCTTGCCCTGCAACTCGCGCGGATGCAACTGCTCCAGTCGGCCCACTACCGGCAGCTCGCGGACGAGCTGAGTACCCGCGCGGTGCCCATCGAGGCGGCCCGCGGCATCGTCACCGACCGCAACGGGGTCGTCCTGGCCCGCAACCAGCCCGAGTTCGAAGTCGTCGTCATCCCCGGCGAACTGCCCACCGGCCCTGCCTCCCGCCTTGCCGCGTTCACCGCCGTCGAGCACGCGACCGGCGTCCCGCTTGCCGCCATCGAGGAGGCCGCCCGCGCCGGCGAGCAGCCGGACGCCTTCGCCCCGGTCGTCATCCGTGACCACCTCGACGCCACCGCGGCCATCGAGGCGCGTGCCGCCCTCACCGGACTCGAGGGGGTCCGCGTCGACGCCCACCCCGTCCGCATCTATGCCTCCGGCGACCTGATGCCGCAGATCCTCGGTTACGTCGGCCCCATCGAACCCGGCGAGGTGGCCGGCTACCTCGATGCCGGGTACGACCTCGACGACCGTGTCGGACGCAGCGGCGTCGAGCTCACGTACGAGTCGTTCCTGCGTGGCGCGCCCGGCAAGCGCCTCATCTCATCCCACCCTTCCGGCCGCGAGGTGGCACGGCTCGGCGACGTGGCCCCGCAGACCGGCGCCGACCTCGTCCTCTCCATCGATGTCCGTCTCCAGCAGGCCGTCCGCGACGCGCTTCAGGACGGCATCGCGAGGGCGCTCCCGCCAGGCGGACTCGACGCCGCGGGCCAGCCAGCGATGGCCGCCGGCGCCGCCGTCGTGATGGATGTCCGCTCCGGCGAACTCCTCGCGCTCGTCTCGCTCCCCTCCTACGACGCCGGCGTCTTCGCCGGCCGCGCGGACTCGGCGGCCCTCGAGCGGCTGCTCGACGATCCTGCGAAGCCGCTGCTGCATCGCGGCTACATGGAAGTGCACGCCCCGGGTTCGATCTTCAAGCCGCTCGTCGGCGCCGCCGCCCTGCAAGAGGGCATCGCCCAGCCCTCCACGCGCATCACCAGTACCGGGGCCATCACCATCCGCGATATCTACAACCCCGGTGTCACCTACGTGTTCCGCGACTGGGCGGCCCACGGGACCCTCGACTTCAACGGCGGCATCGCCCGCTCGTCGGACGTGTACTTCTACTATCTGGCGGGCGGCTACGACCAGGACGGCGAGCACTTCGAAGGTCTCGGCGCCGACCGCGTCGCGAGCTACGCGCGCGCGTTCGGCCTCGGCGGCCCCACCGGCCTCGACCTCCCTGGCGAGGCCGATGGCCTCGTACCCGACTCCGCGTGGAAGGAAGCGACCATCGAGGAGCCGTGGGTCCTCGGCGACACCTACACCTTTGGCATCGGCCAGGGCTACCTCACGACCACCCCCATCCAGATGGCGGTCGCCGCCGCCGCCATCGCCAACGGCGGCGAGGTACTGCAACCCCGCGTCGCGCACGGCCTCCGCCGCGACAACGCCATCGAGGTGTTCCCGCGCACTGTCCGCAGCGGCGCACCCGTGGATGCCGCGAACCTCGAGACCGTCCGCGAGGCGATGCGGGTCGCCGCCAGCCCGGGCGGCACCGCGTTCGAGGGCAAGCCCGACGGCATCGTCATTGGCGGCAAGACCGGCACCGCCGAGTTTGGCGTGCAGCGCCCGGACGGCTCGTACGACTCCCACGGCTGGTACATGGGCTTCGCCCCCTACGACGACCCGCAGGTCGCCGTCATCGTCTACATCGAGCACGGGGTCGGACAGACGTACGCGGCGCCCGTCGCGAAGCAAATCCTCGAGGCGTACTTCAACCTTCCGCCTGGCCAGGCGCTGGTCGCCCGATGATCCGCCAGCCGCTCCCGCTCCCCGTGCCCCTCCCGCGCTCCGACCGCTGGCTCTGGCTCGCTGTCGGCGTGCTCGTGCCCCTCGGCGTGCTCATGGTCTACTCCGCCTCCCTCGAGGGCCCTCGCGACGCCGCCTCGTCGAGCGAGGCGCTGCGTCAGGGCGCGTACGCCGTCATCGGCGTCGCCGCGATGCTGGTCGCCGCCCGTGTCGACTACCGGCTGCTCGCCCCGTTCGCCGGATTCGTCTACGGCATCTCGCTGCTGCTGCTCGCCGCCGTGCTCGTGGTCGGCGTCAGCGAGCACGGCGCGCAGCGCTGGCTGGGCGTCGGCGGCATCACCGTCCAGCCCTCCGAGTTCGCCAAGCTCGGCCTGGCCGTCGCCCTCGCGGCCTACGCCGCCGCGCGACAACCCCGCCCGTCGGCCATCGCGGTGTCGCTCGCGCTCACTGCTCTGCCGATGGGCCTCGTGGCGCTGCAGCCCGACCTCGGCACTGTGATCGTGCTCGCGGGCATCTGGCTCGTGGGCGTCGTGGCGTGGGGCGTCTCCTGGCGCGCCCTGGGCGCGCTCGCCGTCGTCGTCCTGGCGCTCGTCCCGCTGCTCTTCGTCGGCGTCCCCGACTACCAGCGCGAGCGACTCGCGGTCTTCCTGGACCCCGGCCGCGACCCCCTCGGCAGCGGCTTCAACCTGAGGCAGGTCGAGGTGGCGCTCGGCACGGGCGGCGTCACCGGCCACGGCCTGTTCAGCGGCGCCGAGTCCCACCTCGACGCCGTCGCCGCCCGCTCGAGCGACTTCATGTTCGGCTTCCTCGGCGCCGAGCTGGGCCTCCTCGGCGGCCTCCTCCTCATCGCCCTCCTGGCCGCAGTCGTAACGAGGGGCTTCACCGCCGCATCGAGCGCACCCGATGCCTTCGGACGCCTCCTGGCCACCGGGCTCACTGCCATGGTGCTCATCCAGGGCGTGGTCAACATCGCTGTGAACCTCCGCCTCCTCCCCACGACCGGCATCCCGCTCCCGTTTATCTCGCAGGGCGGCTCGGCCCTCGTCGCCATGCTCCTGGCGGTCGGGGTTCTGCAGAGCGTCGCCGCCCGCCGTCCCGCCACCTCCGAGGAGCAATGGCGCGCCGAGCGCTGGCGCTGACCGCGCGAGGCCGTAACGCCGCCCGCCCCTACAATCGCTCCGATGTCTCCCCGCCTGCTCATCCCCGCCGCCATCTGCGCCGCGCTGACCGCCCTCGCGGTCACCGTGAGCATGCCCGCGCCCGTCACGGCGCTGCTCATCCTCACCCTCGTCGTCGGTCCGGCCGTCACGGCCTGGTTCGCCAGCCGCGCCCTCGACGCGATGAGCTTCGTCGCCGCCGGGATGCTCGCGGCCGCCGCGGTCGCTCTCGTCGGCGCCATCGACAATGAGCTCGGGAATGACGACTACCAGGTCGGCCTCGTATTCGTCGGCACGCTCTTCGTCGGGCTCCTGTTCACGCTTCCGCCCGTCTTGATCCTCGCCCTCCTGCGCCGCGACTAGCCTCCGCTCACGGGCGGTGTATCATCCCGTCCGGCATCCCGCCCGAAGCAGCATGACGAGGAGCAGCACCGTGCCGGACACCCTCGGCGTCGGCATCATCGGCGCGAACGTGAGCTACGGCTGGGGCACACGCGCCCACCTGCCGGCCCTCGAGGCACTCCCCGAGTTCGCCCTCGTCGCGGTCGCGACCACGCAGATGACCACCGCACGCGAGACTGCCGAGCGCTTCGGCATCAGGCATGCCTTCGATGATGCCGCCGCCCTCGCCGCCCATCCGGAGGTCGACCTTGTCGTCGTCTGCGTGCGCGTGCCCGGTCACTATGCCCTGGTGAAGACCGCCCTCGAGGCCGGCAAGCACGTCTTCTGCGAGTGGCCCCTCGGCGCCAACACCGCCGAGGCCGTCGAGCTGCGCGACCTCGCCGAGGCGCGCGGCGTCCGCAACATGGTCGGCCTCCAGGCCCGCGGCGCGCCCGCGTTCGTCCGACTCCGCGAACTGGTCGCCGGCGGCCACATCGGCGAGGTGCTCTCCGCCGACATGTACTCGGCGCTCCCCGGTGCCGGCCCAAGGCGTGAGAGCTTTGCCTGGGCCGTCGACCGCGCGAAGGGCGCATCGACCCTCAGCATCGCCGCCGGCCACTCGCTCGACGCCCTCGCCTTCTGCCTCGGCGAGTTCCAGGATGTCTCCGCCGCCGTGTCCACGCGCGTACCGCGTGTCCCCCTCGAGGGGACCGACCAGATGCTCGATGTCACCTCGCCCGACCACGTCCTCTTGAGCGGGACGCTCGAGGGCGGCGCGCTCGTCTCCGCCGCGATCAAGAGCGTCCCCGCCGTCGGTACCGGCTTCCGCTTCGAAGTCCACGGCTCCGAGGGCACGCTGCGCGTCACCTCGACCGGCGGCGCCCAGATGGGCGACCTCTACCTCGAAGGCGCGCAGCGCGGCGAGCGTACCCTCCACGAAATCCCGCTCGAGGTCACCGACCGCTGGGTGCCCGACACGCTGAGCGGTCCGCCGCTGAACGTCGCGCAGCTCTTCCGCCGCCTCGGCAACGCCATCAACCGCGGCGGCCCGGCGCACCCCGACTTCAACCACGCGGTCCGACGACACCGCTTCCTCGATGCGCTCGAGGAGGCGTCGATGTCCGGTCAGCGCGTGCGGGTCGACCTCGGCTGAGACGGGTCAGTCGCGCGCGTACACGACGCCTCCACCGACGAGCTGCTCGACCTCGTCGGCGCTCCAGCCGCCTTCGAGGAGGATCTCGCGCGTGTCCCGACCGAGCGGCGGCGCGGGCCGCGTCACCCGCGTCGGCGTCGCCGACATCTCGAACACCGGCGCCACGACCGACTGCTCCCCGGTCACCTCGTGCACGAGGTCCACGAACAGCCCCTCGGCCTGCACCTGCGGATCGTCCCGCAGCTCCTCGGGGAAGTTGACGGGCGCAACCGGCGCCCCCTGCGCGTCGAAAATGTCGAGCCACTCCGCGACCGTCCGCGTCCGCATCTTCTGGCGGATGATCTCCTTGAACTCGTCGCCCTTGCGCACGTTCTCCGGGTCGAGCGCGTCGTAGCTCGAGTCGTCGCTGTCCTCGCCCTCCAGCTCCAGCGCGCGGCGGAACGCGTCCCGGTTCGCCGGCGTCAGCGCCCCGAGGATCACGCCGCCGTCCTTCGCCTGATAGCCGCTGTAGTACAGCGCGAACTGCGCCCCCATCGAGCGTTCGCCCTCGCGCATCCGGATCAGATCTGAGTACGAACCGCCCGAGGCGCGGATGTCGTTCATCTTCTGCACCGTCACGTCGGCGAACAGCGAGTCGGTCACCGGCTCCCGGTTCACCGTGTGCGCCTGCCCCCACACCGCCGAGCGCAGCAGCGAGGTGCCGATCTTCTGCCCCTCGCCCGTCCGGCCCCGGTGGAACAGCGCCCCGCAGATCGCCGTCGCCGAGGCGAGCGCCGTCATGTAGTCCGCCACCGCCGTCGCCGTCACCTGCGCAGGCGCCCCGTCCGCCTCGAGCTTCCCGTCCGCCGCCATCAGCCCCGAGTACGCCTGCGCCACCACGTCCGAGCAGCCGCGCTGCGCGAGCGGCCCGCGCGATCCCCAGCCGGTGCTCTCGACGTAGATGAGGTCCGGGCGGATGCCGCGCAGCGTGTCGTAGTCGATCCCAAGCTGCGCCGCCACACCGTACCGGTAGTTCACGATCACGACGTCGATGGTCGGCATGAGCCGGTGGATGATCTCACGCCCCTCCACCCGCCCGAGATCGACGACCAGGTCGCGCTTGCCGTGGTTGAACGCCTGGAAGAGCTTGCTCTCGCCCGGCACCACGCTGCGGTTCTTTCGCTGCGGCTCGCCGCCCGGGGGCTCGACCTTGATCACGTCCGCGCCCATGTCGGCGAGCACCTCGCCGCACATCGGCCCCGCCACGATCAGCGAGAACTCGAGGACACGAATACCATCGAGCGCTCCCGGCATTGCACACCCCCTGTCTGCCGTCGACCCGTTGCTACGAGGCCGGCGCGAGCGCCGCCTCCGGACCACCCACGGTGCGCAGCGGTCCTCGAGGCGGGTCGGCCAGCAGCACCGCCCCCAGCACCGAGATCAGCGGCATGATCGCCGCCACCAGCAGCACCGTCCGCATCGCCACGTGCTCTGCGACCACACCCGATACCGCCGGCCCCAGCGTCAGCGCCAGCGCGTTTGCCACGATGAAGAGCGCCGTCGCAAGCGCGATCTCGCGGGCGTTGAACCCGTCGAAGTCGAACGGGATGCTCAACATGATCGGGAAGTAGATCCAGCTGAGCCCCTGGAATAGGCCAATGAGGATCAGCAGCGCTGGTTCGTCGACGACGGCCCACAGCCCGAACAGCGGGACCTGCGATGCCGTCGCCACGATGAGGAACAGTCGCCGGCTCCGCATCACGCGCACCGCCCACACCGCGGCCAGCGATCCGGGAATGATCGCCAGCGCGGACACCCCGAGGACGATCCCCGTGACGCCCTCCGAGACCCCCATCTCGTCCTGTGCGAACGACGGCCAGAACGTCAGGTACGTCGCCCACGTCAGCGCCCCGCCCGTCCCGATGAGGCACAGGAACCACACCTCTTTCCGCTGCAGCACGCGCCCCATGCCGCCGCCGCTGCTGCCCTCCTCGTCGGCGCCCGAGGGCAGTGCGAACGCTGGCGCCGGCGCGCGCGACGCGACGAGCGCCCACGCAGCCGCCGACAGCGTGGCGATGCCGGCGAGCAACCACATCACCTCGCGCCAACCGCCGAGCACCCCGAGCAGCGCCCCGGTGCTCCAGAACGCGATCGTCTGCACCAGGCCAAACCCCGAGTTGAACACGCTGTTGACACGCGCCACCTCGTCGCGCCGGAACCAGCCCGCGATGATGAGCGTCCGCACCGGATTCAACGCCACGAACGCAAACGCGAGCACGAAGCGGATGCCCACCTGTACCCAGTACCAGGGCGTCACCGCGGCCGCCGCGAGCAACACCACCGCGCCGAGGTACACCACCCCCATTGTCCGCAGCGGCTGGTACCGCGACAGCCACGCCGTCACCGGCAGCGTCAGCACGAGCTGCCCGAAGTAGAAGGCCGAGCTCAGCCACCCCTCTTCCGCCGGGCGCAGCCCCAGATCCTCACTGATATCGGGCAGCAACACGCCGATGGTGAACCCGTACCACAGCATCGCCGACGAGCAGAGGACGAGCGCTCCAATGAGCGCCCACCGATACGGCCGCACCGCGGCCTCCCCCACCCTCGCCTCAGCCACGCCCGGCCCCCCTCGATGCCGCTCACCGCATCGTGACGGCATCACGTTGGTAGTCCATCCACCGACGCCCGTCAATCGGCACGCACCGCGAGCGGCCTACTCCGGTGTCGCCGCAGTCCCCGCTTCCTCGACCGGCGCCCGCGCGGGCAGCTCCACTGTGAACGTGCTGCCGCGGGTAACCTCGCTCCGCACGGTGATCACCCCCGCGTGCCGCCGCACGAACTGCGCTGCGAGAAAGAGCCCGAGCCCGATCCCGCCCTGGCCGCCGCTCCCCGCCAGTCGGCTGAACGGCTGGAAGAGGTCGCGTTGCGCCTCGGCCGGGATGCCAATCCCGCGGTCCTCCACGCTCAGCGCCGCGCCACCCCCCGCCCTCGGTCGCACGCGAATCGTCACATCGCCCCCCTGCGGCGAGTACTTGATCGCGTTGCTGACGAGGTTGGTCACGACCTGATCGAGGCGGCTCATGTCCCACTCTCCCCACACCGCCTCCGGCGCATCGACGATCACGCGGTGCAGCGCGCTCGCGTCCGGCCCCCCCACGAACCGCTTCGCGACGTCACGTGCCAGCTCGGTCAGGTCCATCGGCTCCGGGTTGAGCGTCAGCCGTCCCTCATGCACCCGCGAGGTCTCGAGCAGGTCGTTGATCAGCCGGTCGAGCCGCGACGCGTGCGTCGCGATCTCGTCCACCGCGGCGCGTAGCACCGCGTCATCGAGCGTGCCCCGCTCCAGCGCCCGCCGCAGCATCCCCGCGTACCCCGACACCACCGTCAGCGGTGTCTTCAGTTCGTGCGCGGTGATCCCCAGGAACTGCTCCCGCAGCCTCGCCGTGGCCGCCGCCGTCGCGGCTTCCGTACGCGCCTCGTGCTCCGCTTCGGCCAGCCGCCGATTGGACAGGGCCAGCGCGACCCGGTCGGCCACCACCTGCAGCAGCTTGGCGTCCCCGGCGGTGAAGTCGCGCGGCGTGAGGCTTCCCACATGGAGTACACCGAGCAACTCCCCCTCCACCAGCAGCGGCACCCCGAGCAGCGTGCGCAGACCGCGCGTTCGCAGCAGCTGGTTCACCACCGGATATTCGTTCACGTCCTCGACGATCACCGGGCGGCGCTCGATCGCCACTCGACCCGCGAATCCCGCGCCCAGCGGCACTCGCACGCGCTGCTCGACTTCCTCCTCGATCCCGAGCGCCGCCACCGCCTGCAGTTCGTCGCCGTCGCGCAGCAGCACGACGGCCGTGTCCGCCGTAAGCAGCTCCGCAACCCGTTCCAGCAGCGCCGTCATCAGGCGCTCGAAGGGCAGCCACGCGAGGCCCACTTCGGTCACACGCTGGATCGCGCGCAACTGCCGCGAAGCGTCCTCTGCCTCGAGGCGCGCGCTCCGCTCCGCCTCGAGCGAGGCCCGATGCTGCGCGTCCGCCTCCGACTCGCGCCCCCGGTCGTGCATCAGGACGCCGAAGGCCGCACGGCCGTGGTCGCCGGTAACCGGCGCGATCCTCACGCGCGCCGCGAACAGGCGGCCGTCCGCGCGCCGTAGCTCGCGGTCAAACTCACTGTGCCCCTCGCGACGGGCCACATCGAGGCGCGAGGTCATCGTGTCCGCCCCCGTCTCGCCGCTCGGCTCCAGCAGCGACAGGTCTTTGCCGATCACTTCCGCCGCGCGGTAGCCGAAGACCTCCTCCGCGCCGGCGTTCCACGCGCGAATGTGCGCGGAATCGTCGACGATCGCGAGGGCGGCTTCGCGCAGTTGCGCCATGAACCGGCCCGCGGCCGCCTCGGAGTCGGCCGCCGACCAGGCGGACGGGGTTTCCATGGGTTGTTCGCTTCTCTCAGCGCGGGGCGCATGCCCGCGGCGCCATCCGGCGTCGTCGCGGACGAGCGAGCCTCCTCGCGCCGGGGAACAACGAGCAGGGGCGTGCGCACTTCGATGCTAACAGCGAGCGGGGGGCGGACATGTACGCCCCGTATCAGGGGCGCCGTCCGCATTGCAGGGACATCGCGATGGACGAGTCCGAGGAGTCGTCGCCCCCCCGGACCCGCCCCACAGCCGACCGTGTTACGTCGCCTTCGCGTCCTCGAGGTAGGCGTCGCCGATGACGTGGGCCGCGTCGAGCTCATCGAGACGCTCGTCGCTGACGCCCAGGATGCCCTGGAACACCTCCCGGTTGTGCTGACCCAGTCGCGGTGCCGGGCCACGGGGCGGCGTCAACGGCATCCGCTCGAACTGCGCCATCGGCCCCGGGTACTGCTTCCTCCCCACGTCTGGGTGGTCCAGCTCGACGAAGAACCCGCGCTCCCGCAGGTGCGGGTCGTCGAAGAGCTCCGCCTGGTTGTACACCATCGTCGCCATCACGCCAGCCGCCTGCAGCCGCTCCATCGCCTCGCGCTGCGTGAGCTGCCGCGTCCAGGCCGCGATCGCCGGCTCCAGTTCCGCCTGGTGCTCATACCGCGACACGAGGTCCGCGAACCGCTCGTCCGACGCGAGGTCGGGCTGCCCCATCTCGCGGCACAGCGCGGCGAACGCCTCGTCCGTGTCCACCGCGATCGCGACGAACGTGTCCTCCCCCGATGAGGGGAAGACGCCATATGGCGCCATCGCCGGGTGGCGGTTCCCCCAGTGCTGGTTCGCCCGTCCGTTGAACCGGTAGTCGAGCAGGTCGTACGAGATGTGGTGCGTCACCGCTTCGGCCTGCGACATGTCGATCAGCTGGCCCTGGCCGGTGCGCTCTCGCGCGTACAGCGCCGCCTGGATCGCGAACGCCGCATGCGCGCCCGCGTTCGGGTCCCCGTGGTACACCGCCGGCGTCGCGGAGGGGTCCGAGTCCGCGTATCCGCGCAACAACGAATGGCCGACGACCGCCTCCATCGTGGCGCCGTATCCCTTGAAGTGCTTGTACGGGCCGTCGATCCCGAACCCGGGGAACCGCATCATGATCAGCCGTGGGTTGACCGCCGACAGCTGCTCATAGTCGATCCCGAGGTGCTCCACGACGTTGGCCGCGTTGTTCTCCATGAACACGTCCGCCTCGCGGACCAGCCCGAAGAACAGCTCACGCCCTTCCTGGCGCCGCAGGTCGATCGTCACGCTCCGGTGGCCGCGCTTCGCGAAGTTGTAGAACGCCTGCCGGTTCCAGAAGCCCTCGCTTCCGTCGCGGTTCAGGTACAGCGCTCCTGTCGGCCCCTCGAGAATCGCGGGCGGTAGGTGCCGCATCCCGGCCCGCGTCGGGTTGAGGTGCTGCACCGACTCGACCTCGATGACGTCCGCGCCGAGGTCAGACAGGATCATCGACCCGAAGGGACCTGCCCACACGATCGCCTGCGCCAGGATGCGCACGCCCTGTAGCGGCAGCCGCCGCTCCGTCGACTCCGCCATCTAGATCACCCCCCGTTGCGCCAGCCGCGCGATGTCCTCCGCCGAGTACCCGAGCCGCTCCGCCAGCACGCTCGAGGTGTGCTCACCCAGCAGCGGCGCGCGCCGGATCTCCCCCGGCGTGCCGAGCATGCGGAACGGGAAACCCGGCAGGGTCACGCGTCCCGCCAGCGGGTGATCGAGCTGTGACCAGAAGCCGCGCGCCTCCAGGTGCGGGTCGCGCGCTACATCGTCCATACCGTTAATGGCGGCCACGACCCAGCCCTCGGCCTGCGCGCGCTCCATGATCTCCTGCTTCGTCCGTTCGAGGAGCCACGGGTAGATGATCGCGTCGATCTCGGGCGCCCACTCCGGGTCCAGCAGGTGCGGCAGCAGCCGCTCGTCCGTGATCAGGTCCGGCCGGTCGATCGCCCGGCAGAAGCGGTCCCACCAGTTGGGCCCCGTCGTAATGTGCAGGTACCCGTCCGCGCACGGATACACGCCGTTCGGCATCGCCGACGCCCGTGACGCGCGCCCCCGCTCGAAGAACAGCGACCCCGAGTACTGATACGACACGAGGTTGGGCCCACCTCGGTCCATCGAGGCGGTCAGGATCTCGTGGATCGAAATGTCCGCCCGCTCCCCCACGCCCGAAGCCCGCGACCCGTTGAAGGCGCCCATCGTGAACGCCGCGATGACCCCGCCCGCGAGGAACAGCGGCGCGTACAGCCCGATGCGCACCGGCTCGCGACCCTCCGTCGCCGTCACCGCCAGCACGCCCCCCATTCCGTACAGCAACATGTCGTCCGCGTCGAAGTCGCGGTACGGCCCGTACTGCCCGAAGTTGGAGACGCGCACGAGCGCCCCCCGCGGGTTCACCTCCTCCAGCACGTCCGGGCCGAGCCCCAACCGCTCGAGGGTGCCCGGGCGGAAGCTCTCCACGATCACGTCCGCGTCCTCGGCCAGCCGCCGCAGGATCGCCCGCCCCGACGCGGTTTTGAGGTCGAGCGTGACGCTGCGCTTCCCCGTGTTCAGCTCGAGGAACATGCCGCTCGTCTCGAGGTGCGGCTCGTCCTTCGGGAACGGCCCCATCCGCCTCGAGACGTCGCCCGTCCCCGGACGCTCGATCTTCAAGACGTCGGCGCCGTAGTCCGAGAACAGCTTCGTTGCGTACGGCCCTGCCACGCCCTGGGTCAGGTCGAGGACACGGATGCCCTCGAGCGCTCCGCTCATATCTCCCCCTCATCCGGTCGAAAACGGTTCCGCGATGATACGAGCAAAGCGCGCTCGTCGCAGTCGTCCGCCTCGCAGCGCCCGGGCGCCGCGGCGGCGCCCTACGGCAGCGATCGCAAGGGGCTGCGGAAGAACGTCACCATGGTGACCGCGACCATGAGCACGCCCACGAGGGGATACAGCACCGTCAGCCCGATCGCCTGCCCGATCAGCCCGACAAAGAGCCCCGCGCTCTGGGCGAGGCCCTGCGCCACCCAGAGCAGGCCCATCACGCGGCCCAGCAGCCGCCCGGGCACGATGGACTGCGCGATCGCGTTCCCCACGGTCATCACCACCTGCGCGCCCACCCCCGCGAACGCGAACCCGACCGCGCTCGGCACGACATGCCGGCTTGCCGATACCCCGAGCACGGCGACGCCGAGGAGGCCCGCGCCCGTCAGGAAGATCAGCCCCTTCCCCCGGTAGTCGCCCCGCATCATCAGCACGAGGTTCGCCAGCACCCCGCCCAGCCCCCAGAACAACGCGAGTCGGCCCCACCCCTGCGCGTCGAGCAGCAATACGTCGCTCACCCAGGCGGCCACGAGGATCCCCATGGTCAGGATCCCCATCGCCAGCGCGAGGATCGTCAACACCACCGTCCAGCGCATCGCCGGGTCTTCGCCCAGATACCGCAGCCCCGCCCGCACGTTGTCGATCACCGAATCCGCCGAGGCCTCAGGGTCGGCCGCGCCTCCACGCGCACGGATCATCCGCAGCCCGAACAGCACGACCAGGTGCATGGACGCCGCCACGAGGTAAAGGTTCGCGAACCCGATCCGCTCGATCATCCAGCCGGTCAGCGGGGCGCCCACCACCAGCGCGCTGGCGAAGACCAGCCAGTGCATCGTGATCGCGCTCGTGCGCACGTCCTGCGGGACAACCTCACCGGCGAACGCCGCCCGGCTCGGGATGTCCTGCGCCATCATCACGCCGAACTCGATGAACACTGCCATCATGATCCACAGCCACAGCCCCTCGCCCTCCGCCGCGCCCGGAAACCGCAGCAGCAACGAGGTGCCGACGAGCCATGCGAAGCCCGCCGCGTGCGTGACCATCAGCGTCAGCCGCCTCGGATAGCGGTCCGAAAGCGCTGACCCGAACAGGACCCACGAGAGATACGCCGCGCCCTGCAACGTCGCGAGCAGCCCGAGCATCACGACGCGCCGGTCGTCCGGCGCCGCCTGGTTCACGAACCACCCCTGCGCGAAGAACTGCATCGGCTGTCGGATGCTGCTCGCCAGTTGCACGAACAGCACCCACCGGAAGTCGCGCTCGCGCAGCGGCGCGAGGCGAGACGGGGATACGAGCGCAGGCGCTTCACGCACGGTGGTCATCATCCGCATCGTACGCTACCCAGCGCGCGCCCATGCGCGTTCGTTTAGTGTACATTGATTGAACGGCAGCACGGCACTATCGTCATAGGCACGCGTTCCACGTCATCCGGAGCAAACATGTCAGCGGCTGCCCAGAAGATGCCGGCGCCGGCCCGGAATCGTCACCTCATCTTCGCGCTGCTCGTGCTCTCGCTGCTGACCGTCGTCATGCAGTTCACGATGGTGTCGGTCTCCGTGAAGCAGCTCACCGAAGACCTCAACGCCCCGCTCCGTTGGAGCTCCTGGGTCATCACGATCTTCGCCCTCGGCCAGGTGATCGCCCAGCCTGTCGCCGGCCGTCTTACGGAACGCCTCGGCGCAAAGTCCGTCTTCGCGGGCGGGCTCGCCATCTTCGGCGTCGCCTCCCTCGTCTGCGCCGGCGCGCCCAACGTCTATGTGATGATCGTCGCCCGCTTCGTCCAGGGCGTGGCCGGCGGCGGCGTCCTCCCCGCCGGCTCGGGCATCATCGGCGATGTCTACGGGGAGAACCGCGCGAAGGCGATTGGCTTCTTCGCCTCGCTCATCCCCTTCGCCTCCGTCCTCGGCCCCACCGTCGGCGGCCTCATCGTCGACACCATCGGCTGGCGCTGGACCTTCGGCATCAACGGCCCGCTCTCCCTCGTCGCCTGCGTGCTCGGCTTCGCCCTCCTGCCACGAGGCCGCCGCATCGAGGGTATCCGCGTTGACTACGCGGGCGTCCTGCTCATCGCCGCCGCCGCCACGCCCCTCATCTTCGCCCTCACCGAACTGGGACGCCGAGGCGTCACGCCCAACTACGGCATCGTCGCCGGGGCTGCGGCCACCGGCCTCGCCGCGCTCGCCATCCTCGTCTGGCACGAGCGCCGCACGCCCGTCCCCGTCGTCGATATGGACCTCGTGACCCGCATCGAGTTCCTGTCGGCCAACGGCCTCATGTTCTTCTTCGGCCTGTGCTGGGGCAGCATGACCCTGCTCATGCCCCTCTTCCTCCAGGAGACCTACGGCTTCAGCGCCTCCGAGGCCGGCGCGCTCCTCGCCCCCCGCTCCGTCGCCATGATGGCGTCCTCCGCGCTCTTCGCCTCGCTGCTGCTTCGCACCGGCTACCGGCGTCCCCTGGCGGTCGGCTTCCTCAGCGTGGCCGCGCTGATCCTCCTCATGGCGCAAGGTTTCGAGGGCGCGGACATCCCCGGCCTCGGCCTCAACGACTTCTGGTACGTCATGCTGATCGTGCTCGCGCTCGGCCTCGTCTTCGGCATCTCGAACCCCTCGATGAACAACGCCGGCTTCGAGATCGCCCCGGACCGCATCGCCGCCATCACCGGCCTGCGCATGATGGCGCAGCAGCTCGGCAGCCTGATCGGCATCGCCGTCGCCGTCCTCATCGCATCGAGGGCGGACACCGTCTCCGGCGGCCTCACCATCGCCTTCTCGGTCTTCTCGGTCCTACTCGCCCTGAGCACCGTGATGGTGTTCCGCGTCCCCGAGATCCGGGCCCGCTCCGCTGTGCGCTACGACCAGCCCTCGCCTGTACCCGTCCCCGTCGAGGTCGAACGCCCCTAGCGCGCGACTCGTTACAGACGCCCCGACCCGAACTCCACTCGCCCTCGCGCGATGTTCAGCCGGAGCACATCCGAGGGCCCCTCCGCGATCCGCCACGACCGCACCTCGCGGTACAGCCGCTCCAGCGGGTGCCCGATGATCAGCGCCTGCCCGCCCGCGAGCTGGATTGCCGTGTCCACGACGCGCCCGAGCGTCTCCGTTGCGAACACCTTCGTCGCCATGATCTCGTTCATCGACGCCTCCTCCTTCGAGGAGGCCTCGGCCAGCCTCGCCGTCCGATATAGCATCGAACGCACCGCGTACGTCTGCAGCCGCATCTCGCCGTAGTGCAGCCGCACACCCTCGCGGTCCGCGAGCTTGCCTCCGCCGCGGTGCGGCGCCGTGATGTTGCGCTCCGTGAACTCCGTCACCCACATCGCCAGCCCCGAGGCCTGCGCCGCCAGCCCGAGGCGCATCGACGTGATGTTTCCCAGTGCCCGCGGCATCCCCTCGCCAATCTTCCCCACGACGTTCTCCTGCGGCACCCGCACGCCCTCGATGCGCAGGTCGATGTGCCCGCCGCCCTCGAGGCTCCGGAACTCCCGCTGCATCACGAGCCCCGGAGTCCCCCGGTCGATCACAACGAGGGCCGTGCCGCCCGGCCTACTCCCATCGTCCTCGACGTTCACGAGCACCGTGTAGAAGTCAGCCTCCGCGCCGCCCGACACGTACGACTTGCGCCCCGTCACCACGAGGTCGTCGCCGTCACGCGTCGCCCACGTCGGCCGTGGCGCGTCGCCCGGCTCCGTGAACGCCCACGCCCCCTGCTTCTCGCCGCGCAGCACTGGCTCGAGGTAGCGCGCCCGCAGCTCCCCCGTGGCAGAGCCGAGCGCGCCCGGCCCCGGGCCGAACACGTACCGCGTCAGCCGCGAGTTCGCCGCCGCAAGTGTCTCCCGCACGACGGTCAGCGCGAGCGGCCCCGTGCGGACCCCGCCGAACTCCTCGGGCTGCGTCATCTGGAACAGCCCGAGCTCCCGCGAGCGCTCGCGGACGCGCCCCCGCGTCTCCGCGGGCACATCCTCCGAGTCCTCCCCGAGCCCCACCTCGAGCGGCTTTAGGTCGTCGTCGATGAACGCCTGTACCTTCGCTCGCAGCGCTTCCAGCTCCGCACCGATCGACTCAGGCATGACGTCCCCCTCGCGAATCCTCGATGGTCGCCCGCAGTGTAGCTCGCGAGGAGTCAGGGAGTGACGAAGAGACCCGCTAACGCAGGATGTCGAGCGAGACCCGCGCCTTCGCGTTCAGCGTGCTGTCGTCGATGTCGCGCACTTCGACCTCGCATACCGCGACCCGCCCGCCCTGGCGCAGCATCCGCGCCTCGAACGTCGTCACCGACCCGCGCGCCGCCGACAGGTACGCGACGTCGATCTCGGTCGCCGGCCCCGCGCGTCCTTCGTCGCCGAGCCGCGACTGCAGCAGCAGCCGCGCCGCTGCGCACGCGAGCGTCGCCACCACGCCGCCGTTGATGGAGTCGCGCACCCCGCGCAGTCGTACCGACTCCCGAGGCACGCTGATCACCGCCCGCTCCGCGTCGAGCGTGGGGACCGTCGCCCCGAACTCGCGGTACGTCGGCGACGCCTCCGCCCGGGAGGCCAGCTCGCTCGCGGCGGAGCTCACGAGGCCGCCCCCTCGGGCGTCTTCGCCCGCAGCGAGTACGGCGACACACCCCGCGCAATCAGCGCCCCGTCGGCATCCTTCGCCACCACCTCGATGAGCGCGCTTGGCACCTGCCAGTACACGACCCGACCCTCCACCGTCACCGGCCCGGACGGTACATCGAGGAAGTTCAGGTGCAACGAGGCCGTCCCGTTCGGCTGCTCCCGCTCCGGGTCGACCTGCGCGATCACCGCCCCCAGCGCCGCCACGTCGACTGCGTACGACAGCGCCAGGTTCAGGAAGTCGAGGTCCCCGTCGCGCTCATCGCCGTACGGCAACCCGATCTCGAACGCGGCGTACCCCTCGGCCACGTCCAACGCCCGCACCCCGAGGCGCGTCACGCCCTCCTCCGACCAGCGCTTCCGCCACTCCTCGATGGGCTGCACCGGCATCCGTCCACCCTCCCTCGATGCGTCCGGCACGATACCAGCGCCCTCTGCCCACCGTCGAGGGACGCGCCGCCCCTGCTCAACGCTCCCACCCCCGCCCTCCGCTCGGGGGGAGGGCGGGGGTGGGGGTCCCCCTGAACAACATCCTCCCGAGGCCAGGCACTGACACGCTCACCGACGCCCGGCCGCCGTGTACGATGCCCGCCACCGACCACACCGAGGGTGAAGGAGCCACCGATGACCATGGACCAGACCGAACTGATGGCGGCCGCCGCCCGCGCCCAGAACATCGCCGTCCCCGCCGTCGTCGCCCCCACCGATCACTGGGTGCAGCTCAACGGCATCAACTTCCACTACCTCGACTGGGGCAACGAGCACCTCCCGCACGTCGTGCTGCTCCACGGCGGCTCCCTCACCGCCCACACCTGGGACATGGCGGCGCTGCTCCTGCGCGACAAGTACCACCTCGTCTGCCTCGACCAGCGCGGACACGGCGACACCGACTGGACCCCCGAGGACCAGCTCGCCGAAGACAACAACGACCTCATGCTCGAGGACACCCGCCAGTTCATCGAGCACCTCAACTACGACCACATGACGCTTGTCGGCATGTCCATGGGCGGCATGAACACCATCCGCTACGCCGCCCGTCACCCCGAGCGCCTCGACGCCGTCGGCATCGTCGACATCGCTCCCGAGACCGAGCGGGAGGGCCTGCTCGAGATGGAAGCGTTCCGTGCCGCCACCGAGACCCTCAATAGCTTCGACGACTTCCTGAACCGCGCCATCCAGTTCATGCCGCACCGCCCGCCCGACCACCTCCGCTACAGCCTCACCCACAGCCTGAAGCAGACCGCCGACGGCTGGACGTGGAAGCAGGACCACCGCCCCCGCCCCGGCATGCAGGACCTCACCGAGGAGCAGCGCAAGGAAGAGAACGCGCGCCGCGCGGACGCCCTCTGGGCGGACATCCGCGCCATCCACCAGCCGGTGCTACTCTTCAAGGGCGCCGACAGCAAGATCCTCTCCCAGGACGTCGCCGAACGCACCGTGGCCGCGATGACCAACGCGCGCCTCGTCGTCATCCCCCGCGCCACCCACAACGTCCACTCCGATAACCCCGTCGACTTCGCCCGCGAACTCGACGCCTTCCTCACGGAGGTCCTCCCGAGGCACTAGCGCACGACGGGCACTGCATTCGTTATCATCGAGGGCGACGCCGTCCCCTCGGAGGTCGTCATGCGCACCGCCGCCCGCATCCTGACTGCCGCAGCCCTCCTCCTCGCCGCGCTCGCCGCCGCCGAGGGCGCCACCCCGGTCGAGGCGAAGGTCGATGCGGCCATCCTCTCCGGCGGCGACCTGCCCTATCCGATCACACTCGCGTTCGAGGACGCCTACGCCTTCTGGGCGCTGCCGGACCCCCGTTCGAACCTCGATCTGCCGGATGGCTGGCCGACACGGCTCGATGCCCAGCCCGTGGATCTGGGCATCGGGTACGAGCTCCAGAGCGGAATCGCCGCCGCCTTACTCGGCAACAACCCGTTCGGCCTGTGGCGAGATGTCGAGTTTGGCGAGGGCCGCGTGCCACGGTCTACCTACTACCCGGGCATCGGAGCGGTCGAGCTCCACATCGGCGGCGACCCGCCTCGCTGGGCCCGCCTCGACGCCGGCCGCGCCGCGATCCTGGACCGTTACATCAGGCTCGGCCGCGCTGGCGAATTGCCTGAGCAACCGGGCATCCTCGACGTGTTGGCCGCCGATGCTCGGGACGGCCGGCCGACCTCCGTGGTTGTCGGCGAGCGTCCCCTGACGACGGCCACCCTCGAGGAGTTCTGGCGCATCGCCGGTTCGGCCACCTGGCCTGAAGTCGAGGTGTACGGTTCCAGGCTGGGCGCGAAGCTTCACACGGGCGCGCCGGCAGACCACGACGAAGCCACCGAGGCGATGGTCTACGGCTACGCCGAACCCGACTGGCTCTCCCTCGAGATCGACGGCCGCGAGGTCCGACTCGCGTACTACCCCACCAGCGGGGTGATCGCGGGACTCCCTCCCGAGCAACAATGCGTGGATCGGCCGCGGCTTCGTCATCCCGCCCGAACTCCGCGAGGCCTTCCACGCCTCCCTGGACCTCCCCCCGCTCCCGCCGCGATCCGCCGCCGAATCGACGGTGCCCACGGGCGAGGGCGAAAGCCGGGCCGCCTCCGCCCCTGACAGCCGTCTCGAGGGCTCATCGGGCAACGTCGCGGCGCTGGCGTTCGTCGGATTAGCCGCCCTGCTCGCCTACGCCTCCGCTACGTTCGTCCGCGGGAGGCGGCGGCAAACGGCCTGATCCCCCTGCGCCCGCTCCCCGAGCGCCGTACCATCACTTCCACGAACCACCCCTCGAGGCGTCACAGGAGGCGACCATGCGGCTCGGCATCGTGTTCCAGGAGGACTACTCTGCCCCCGGCGCCCTCGACGGCCACATCGAGTTCGTACGCCTCGCCGACGACCTTGGCTACGAGCTGCTCTGCAGCACCGAGACCTGGGGTCTCTCCGCCCTCCCCTGGCTCACGATCATGGCCCGCGAGACGCGCAACATCCGCCTCGGCACCGCCATCATCAACCACTTCTCGCGCAGCCCCGCCGCCATCGCGCAGGAGTTCGCTGCCCTCGACGTCATCTCGGGCGGCCGCGCCATGCTCGGCCTCGGCTCCTCCGCCTCCGCCGTCATCGAGGGCTTCCATGGCGTCCCCTTCGACCGCCCCCTCCTCCGCCTCAAGGAATACGTCGACATCTTCAAGACGCTGATCCGAGGTGACCGCCTCCAGTACGAAGGCACCCTCTTTCACCTCGACCGCGGCTTCACGATGGATTACGTCCGCCCGCGCACCGACATCCCCGTCTACATCGCCTCCATCACGCCGAAGTCCATCCGCCAGACCGCGCAGGTCGCCGACGGCATCATCCCCATCCACTGGCCGAAGCAGCGCTTCCCCGACCTCCGCAAGCAGCTCGATGACGCCGCCCGCGAGGCCGGCCGCGACCCCTCGGCGCTCACGATCGCGCCCCACATGTCCGTCTGGATCACGGACGGCACCAACGACGAGGCGCAATGGCACGCCGCCCGCGAGCACCTCTCGCACTACATCAACCGCATGGGTGACTTCTACTGGCAGATGTTCGAGCGCCAGGGCTACGAGGCGGAGGTCGCCGCCTCCCGCGCCGCGTTCGCGCAGCGCGACCGCGAGGGCGCCATCGCCGCCATCTCCGACCGCATGGTCCGCGACATCGATGTCATCGGCCCCGTCGAGTCCGCCCGCGAGCAGCTCCAGGAGCGCGCCGAGCTCGGCGTGGACATTCCGCTGATGAAGAAACTCCCCGCTGATCCGCAGACCGCCCGCCCGACCCTGGAGGCGTTGATTCGATAGATCGAGCGCTCAGCCGCCGGGCTGCCTGATGCTGCCGCGGTTCTTCGTCGCGGTCGCAATGGCTTCGTGTGGCGGGCTACGCGGGGCCGAGTGGAAGCCTCAGGGCCGGGTGCGAGCCCGTCTGAAGGCCAGCGACGACTACCCGTTCCGGTCAGGGTCTAACCCACCGCCGTCCCCGACCGCTCTTCGTTGACCCCCTTTCGAGGCACAGCGGATAATCCTCTCGAATCGCACAGCACGAATCAGGAGACCAGCACCCCATGGACTGGAACGACTCACCCGAACAGGCCGCATTCCGTGCCGACGCCGCAGAGTTCCTTCGCACCCGCCTCCCCGAGTACTACCGCAACGCCGAGGAAGCCGAGGAAGGCCTCTTCGGCTGGTACGCCGACCGCATCTCGGACGACCCGAACGCCCGCCAGGCTGCTGCCGAGTGGGCCTCCGCCCTCGCCGAGCGCGGCTGGGTCGCCCCCCACTGGCCGAAGGAGTACGGCGGCGGCGGCCTCACCACCATGGAGCAGTTCGTCCTCGGCGCGGAGATGGCGAAGGCCCATGCCCCGATGGTCGGTGGCTCCGGCGTCATGCTCCTCGGCCCCACCCTCATCATCCACGGCAGCGACGACCTCAAGCAGCGCGTCCTCCCGAAGATCCTCAAGGGCGAGACCGCGTACGCGCAGGGCTACTCCGAGCCCGGCGCCGGCTCCGACCTCGGTTCGCTGCAGACGAGGGCCGTGCGTGACGGCGACGAGTACGTCATCAACGGGCAGAAGATCTGGACCTCCGCCGCCCACATGGCGGACGCCCTCTTCCTCCTCGCCCGCACCGACCCGGATGCCCCGAAGCACCGCGGCATCTCGTTCTTCGTGATGGAGGACATCCACGTCCCCGGCATCTCCGTCCGCCCGCTCATCGGCGCGAACTGGGGCCACACCGTCAACGAGACCTTCTTCGAGGACGTCCGCGTCCCCGCCGCCAACCTCGTCGGCGAGGAGAACCGCGGCTGGTACGTCGGCATGACCCTCCTCGACTTCGAGCGCTCCGGCATCTCCGGCGCCATCCAGCAGCAGGAGGAGCTCGACGAGCTCATCGAGGCCGCCCGCACAGACGACCGCTCGACGCTCGCCCGCAACACCTCGCTCCGCGACCGCATTGCCGACCGCTGGACCGAGACCGCCGTCTCCTACAACTTCTCGCTCCGCATCGCCTCGATGCAGGCCGCGGGCCTCGTCCCCAACTACGAGGCCTCCATGGGCAAGATGTTCGGCAGCGAGATCGGCCAGGAGATCTACCGCACCGGCGTGCGCACCTTCGGCCTCTACTCCAACCTCTGGAGCGGCGACTCGCTCGCCCCGCTCGGCGGCAAGCACATCCACGGCTACGTCCGCTCGATCCCGGCCACCATCGCCGGCGGCTCCAGCGAGATCCAGCGCAACATCATCGCCACCCGCGGCCTGGGCCTCCCCCGCGGCTAACCCGCGATTCGCGGCACCCACCCACAAGGAGCGGCGTCCCTTCGGACGCCGCTCCTTTGTCGGCGTCCCCTCCCGCAGTACCATGCCGCCGATGCCCACACGCAGGCCCGCACGAGTGACCGAGGACCTCACCGACAGCCACATCCGCGCCGCCGAGCTCTGCGCCGCCCTCTCGCTGGCCACGGACCTCGGGAGCGGCCAGCCGCTTGAGCACGCGTTGCGCACCGCGGTCCTCGCCGTCCGTCTCGGCGAACGGTGCGGCGTGTCGCCCGCCGACCTCACCGACGTCTACTACGTCGCGCTCCTCCATGCCTCAGGCTGCACATCGGACGGCCACGAGGCGCAACACCTGTACGGCGATGACATCGAGCCACGCGCGGCCTTCGCGCTCCTCGACACGGCCGATGTCGATGAGATCGTCGCGTTCCTCCGCGGTTACGTCGGCGCAGACCGTCCTCCGGCCGAGCGCACAGCTCTGGTCGAATACGCTCTGCGGAACGGCCTGCCGCTCGCCCGTCAGGCGCTCGCGATGCACTGCGAGGTCGCCCAGCGCTTCGCCAGTTGGCTCGGCCTCAGTGTCGGCACCACCGCGGCCCTCGAACACTCCTTCGAGCGCTGGGACGGACATGGCTTCCCGGGCGTCACAGCCGGCGACGCACTGCCGCTGCCCGCGCGGTTGCTCCACGTCGCCCGTGATATCTCGATCTTCCTGAACAACGGCGGTGTCGAGGCGGCCCGGGTGGTCCTCGCGACGCGCGCCGGCACCGCCTACGACCCCTGGATCGCCGGCGTCGCCCTCGACCGCCTGGACACACTCCTTGGCGACCTGGACGAGACACGTATCTGGGAGCAGGCCATCGACGCGGAGCCGAAGCCTGGCATCTGGTTCGCCGGCGACGAGATCGACGCTGCCTTTGGGGCACTCGCCACCTTCGCCGACCTCAAGTCGCCCTGGTTCCGTACCCACTCCTTAGGCGTCGCCGAGATCGCCGAGGCTGCGGCCTGGCGCCTCGACCTGCCCGCACCGGCGGTCGCCAGGCTGCGACGAGCAGCGCTCGTTCATGACCTCGGGCGAGTCGGCGTCTCCAACGCGATCTGGGAGAAGGCCGGTCCGCTGACCTTCGGCGAGCGCGAGCGGGTCCGCCTCCATCCTCACTTCACCGAGCGCGCCTTCGCCCAGTCCCAGACCCTCGCCGAGGTCGGCGCCCTCGGCGGAGCGCACCACGAGCGTCTCGACGGCTCCGGCTACCATCGAGGCCGCCGCGCCGCCGACCTCGATCTCGGCGCGCGCGTCCTCGCCGCCGCCGACCACTACTGCTCGCTCCGTGAGGCGCGCCCATACCGCCCCGCCTTCACCTCCAGGGACGCCGCGGCCCGTCTCCACGATGAAGTAACCGCCCGCCGCCTGGACGCCGAAGCCGTCTCAGCCGTCCTCGCCGCGGCCGGCCACCCCAGGGAACGCCACGCGCGCGACCTTCCCGCGGGCCTCACCGCGCGTGAACTGCAGGTGCTCCGCGCGCTCGTCGTCGGCATGACGAACGAGGAGATCGCCGCGCGCCTGCGCATCAGCCCTAAGACCGTCGGCCATCACGTCCAGCACATCTACCAGAAGGCAGGCGTGCGCAGCCGCGCAGCCGCCACGGTCTGGGCCTTCGAGCACGCCCTCATCTCTCCCGCATAGGGCGTTCGCCCGATGTCCCGCCGCGCTCCCTCCCCGCACGCTCCCTCCATCAACCCGTGCGACCCGAGAGGAGCAACCGAAGTGACCGCCGAACAACGCCGCACCCTGATCCGTCGGATCGCGGACGAATTCTGGAACGCCGGCAGCGTGGATGTCCTCGTCGAGGCGTTCGCTCCTGATGTCATCGACCACTACGCCCCGCCCGGTCTGCCCCCCGGCCGCGACGGGGTCATCGCGCTCAACCTCGCCTTCCGCACCGCCTTCCCCGATCTGCAAATGACGGTCGACGACATCATCGTCGACGGCGACCGCCTCGCCTGGCGCTGGAGCGTCCGGGGCACACATCAGGCCGCGCTGATGGGCACGCCGCCCACCGGTAAGGCCGTTTCAGTCCATGGTGTGAGCGTCGACCGCTTCGAGGGCGGCCGTATCGTCGAACGCTGGCTTGAAATGGACCTCCACGGCCTCCTCATGCAGATCAGCGCCGCTCCGACGATGGCGTAAACGCCCGGTCCAGGGCGCTCAGTCCAGGAGCGGCGTCCCTTCGGACGCCGCTCCTTCTTCTAGAACACCCGAACCGAGGACGATCGGCCCCCACGCCGCCTTCGCTTTGGTCCTGTCGAGGACTCAGCCCGCGCCGCTATCCTCAGCCTGCGGACCCGCAGGTCCGAGAAGCGGAAGCCCGCGATGGTCAGTTGGCTGGCCCGCCTGCAGCAGCGCCGTCTCATCATCGTGACGGCGGCGGCGTTGTTCGTCGCCGCCGTGGGCCTGGCCGCGGCCTGGTACGTCGCGGGCCTCGCCGCCGACCGCACGATCATTGTCCATACCGGCGAGCGGAAGCTCGAACTCGAAGTCGTCGCCGTCACGGACACCGAGGTTACCCTCCGCGACCTCGGCGACTCGAACCTCCGAAAGCCCGGCGTCTGGGGGCTCGAGTGGCGCGACGAAGGCGGCGGCTGGGCACAAGTCGGCGACATCCTCCGTGTCGACGAGACGAAAGACGAGGTCACACGCGCCCGCGTTCCCGGCTGGCCGGCCCCGTCCCCCGGCGTCCGTGCCCGCCTCGATATCTGGGCCTTCCCCGGGGACCCCTCGGACGTCGGACTCGCTTTCGAGGACGTGACCTACGACGCCCCGGACGGCCCGATGCCCGCCTGGTTCGTCCCCGGGACCCGCACGACCTGGGTCATCTTCACCCACGGCCGCGGCGCAGAGCGTCGCGAGGCGCTCCGCATCCTCCCCAGCGTCGTCCGCCTCGGACTTCCCGCGCTTGTCATCGCCTACCGTAACGACGACGAAGCCCCTGGCCCGCGCACGCGCTACGAGTTCGGCGCCTCCGAGTGGCGCGATCTCGAGGCGGCCGTGCGCTACGCGCTCGACCACGGCGCTCGCGACGTCGTGCTGTACGGCTACAGTATGGGAGCCGTCACGGGCATGAGCTTCCTCGAACGCTCTGCACTTGCGGACTCCATCGTCGCCACCGTGATGGACGCGCCGATGCTCGACCTCCGCGCCATGATCGACAGCGGTCTCGGCGATGCCGGCATCCCCGGTCCGCTCCGAGCGCTCCCGCTGTGGCTGATGGGCGTCCGCTACGGGATCGACTGGGACGCCATCGACTACTTGAGCCACGACCAGGGCGTGACCGTGCCCGTGCTGCTCTTCCATGGGGTCAAGGACGACTACGTCGCCGTCGCGCAGAGCGACCGCCTCGCCGCGCGCCACCCGGAGCTCATCGAGTACCACCGCGTCGAGGACGCGTACCACACCCAGTCGTGGAACGTGGACCCCGAGGCCTACCAGACCGCCGTCGAGTCGTTCCTCGCGGGCATCACGGGAGGCTAGTCCGGCGCGTCCACGATCAGTAGCGAGGACTCCAGCGTCTTCCCCACCGGGCAGCGCCGCGCGATCTCCATCAGCCGCGCCCGCTGCTCCTCCGACAGCGCCCCCTCGAGGTGGATGCGGCGCACCACGGCCTCCAGCTTCGCGCCGTCGTTCTCGCAATCCTCGCAGTCCTGCACGTAGTCACGCCGGTGGCTCAACTCGATCTGCACTTCGGCCAGCGGCCAACCCTGCCGCCGCGCGTACATCAGGAGCGTCATCGAGGTGCAGGACCCCAGCGCCCCGAGCAGCAACTCATACGGCGTCGGCCCCAGGTCGGCGCCGGCCGGCGCCGGCTCGTCCGCCACGAGCGCATGACGCTCTGTCGTCACCTGCGTCGTGTACCGCTCGCCGACGCTCCTCAGCACCACCGTCGCCGCCATCTCGCCCTCCTCCATCCCCCGCCTCGCGAGGTCCGACGGGAGGGTAGAGCGACCGCGCGCGCCAGGCTACCGGTGGCGCCGCCGCAGCGTGATGTACCGGATCAGCAGTACCAGCGCGAGGCTGGGCCACAGCCCGATCAGCCACACCTCATCCGTCGAGAGCCCGTCCACGTTCGGCTGCAGGTCTTCCCCGGTCGCCCACCCGAACCACCACTCACTGATCAGCACACCGAGGACAAAGAACGTCCCGGCGGCCGCGGCCCACAGCCAGCGCGGCGTCGACCGCCAGAACAGCAACTGTGCCGCGACTCCAAACCCGAGCGACATCGCCGCCAGCAGCCCGAATCCCTCGATTCCTAGATCCCATTCCACGCGGCCACGCGTCCTTCCCGGCGTCGCCTGCGCTCACAGGCCGGAAACGCCGTTCCCGATCGTCGTCCCGGCGGCCCGCCGTGACACGTGCCGTTGGCCCCGTTCACTCAATGACGTTCGTGCATGCCGCCACCGCTGTGACGGCAGCGAGGCCGCTCGCTACTCCTCGAGCACGTCCCGCCACGCCGCGATCCCGAACCCCCCGTCGAGGTGCACCGTCTCCCCGACCAGCATCGAGGACTCATCCGAGCACAACCACGCCACCGCCGCGGCCACGTCCTCGGGCGCCACGTTGCGGCCCGCCGGCACCTGCGGGCGCACGCGCTCGCTGATGTCCGCCCGATAGGAGTGCTCGCCCTCGGACCCCTCGACCCAGCCCGCCGATACCCCGTTCACTCGGATCCCTCGAGGCGCCAGCTCTACCGCCAGGTACCTCGTGAGTGAGGCGAGCGCCGCCTTGCTTACCCCAACCGCCGAGTAGTTCGGCATGTACTGCCACGCCCCGGGCGACAGCAGGTTGACGACTCGCCCGCCGCCTCGCGCCTCCATCGTCGGCGCCGCCAGTTGCACCGCCGTCCACGGGCCGAACAGGTTCACGTCCATCGTCGCCCGCAGGTGCTTCGGGCGCTGTTCCAGCGCCGGCCGCGGCCGCTCGAGCCCGCGCGCCGCATTGTTCACGAGCACGTCGAGGCCGCCCCACCCGCGCACCTGCTCGAACAACGAGCCCAGCTCCTCGGCATCCCCAACGTCCGCTCGCACAGCCACCGACTCAACGCCCTGCGCGCGGCACTCCGAGGCCGTCGCCTCGGCTGCCTCCGCCGAACGGGCGTAGTTCACGACAACGTGCGCGCCCTCGGACGCGAGCCGCAGCGCGATCGCCCGCCCGATCCCGCGCGACCCCCCGAGGACCACCGCCCGCTTCCCGGCTAGTGACGCATACATGCCGGCCAGTATCCCCCGCGACCAGACCGGCCGCGAGCGGTACCGAGGGGCTGGAAAGTCATTACCGAAGTGATAGCCTCTCGTCGCGCCTGTCGCTCGCCGCGGCGTCGCCGTCGGGAGCGTCGAACCGAAGGAGGTTCCGTATGCCAGCCCCGCACATCTGCTTCGACCGCATCCTTCCCCGTGACCTCATCCGGCCCGTCGAGACGCGCCCCGGCCCCGCCGGCCGGGTGCGTGCCATCTCCCCGAAGGGCAAAGCCTGGCCGAACGGCTCCACGTTGCGGGTCCGCTTCTTCGGCGGCACCGCCGCGGAGCAGTCCACCGCGAAAGAGCAGGCCGCCTGGTGGTCCGAGGTCGCCAACCTCCGCTTCGACTTCGGCAACCACCCCAACGCCGATATCCGCATCACCTTCGATCAGGACGACGGCGCCTGGTCGATGCTCGGCACGGACGCCCGCCACATCCCCTCCAACCAGGCCACGATGAACCTCGGCTTCCTCGATGGCGGCACCGCCGCCCACGAGTTTGGCCACGCGCTCGGCCTCGCCCATGAACACTCGAGCCCGCTGGGCGGCATGCAGTGGAACGAGGCGGTCGTGCTCCAGGTCCTCGCCGGCCCGCCCAACTTCTGGGACGAGCAGACCACCCGCCACAACGTCTTCTTCAAGTACTCGATGGACCAGATCAACGGCACGGACTTCGACCCCGACTCCATCATGCTGTACGCCTTCCCCGGCACCTGGACCCTGAACGGGGTCGCCACTCACGCCAACGAGGTGCTATCGACCCTCGATCGGGAGTTCATCGCCGGCGCGAAGATGTACCCGAAGTCGCACCCCGGAGTGGCCGCCGCCACCACCCTCGCGATCGGCCCCGGTCGGGTCGAGGCCGGCATCGGCAAGCCGGGCGAGGAAGACCTCTTCCGCTTCCAGGTCGCTGACCCCGGCGTCTACATCGTCGATACGGTCGGCCCGACCGACGTCTACCTCAAGCTCTTTGGCCCGAACAACCCGACCGCGCTCATCGACGAGGACGACGACAGCGGACTCGGCCTGAACCCGAGGATCGCCACGGCATTGATGCCCGGCGAGTACCTGGCCCAGGTCCGCCATTACGACCGCACGACCGGCACCGGCCGGTACTCGATCGGCGTGCGCAAGCGCTGACTTCGCGGACGTGCCGGGCCCGGCATGCGCCGGGCCCGGCTACAGCTGCACGATTCCGAACGCCACCCCACCCGGCCCGCGCACCACAGCCACGGAGGCGCCACCCTCCGGGTCGCGCCTCGGCACCACCAGTTGGGCCCCGCGAGCCACCGCCCGCTCGATCGCCCCATCGAGGTCGGAGACCCGCACGTACAGGCTCACGAACGAAGACGCTTCCTCGGCGAGCTGCCGGATCGAACCGCCTACGAAGATGTCGTTCGGGTCGACCTGCCCCGCCCCCGTGTCGAGGGCGGTCACCGCGCCGGTGGTGCCGCCGATCTCCCAGCCGAACACGTCGCGACAGAACGCCGCCATCTCACCAGCGTCAGTCGCCCCGATCTGGAAGTACACAATCGGACTCGAGCTCGCCACGACGGCCCCCTTTCTCGAACCGCACGAGGTTCGTACGCTCCTCGACACTACAGCAGCCCGGAGCAGTCCATGCAGCGCGCTCGGCGCACCGCTTCGTTCCTTGCGTGTCGCCTGCTCCTCGCGTGCGCGTTGTGCTTCGTTGCCTGCTCGGGCGGCGACGACGAATCCCCGCCGAGCAGCCCAACCCCGACGACGGCGGCGTCCGAGGTCACGGCGGTCGCCAACCTGACGCCAACGCCGCGCCCCTCGCCGACGCCCCGGGCAACCGCGACGACCGGCCTGCCGGTCGGCTCTGACCATCCGGGCGACGAGGGGTTCCGCGCCTTCGTTCGCCGGCTGGACGAGGGCCTGCAGGCGCAGGGGGCCGCCGCCATTAAGACCCGGTGGAAGACGATCGAGGTCGTCTGCCGTGCCGAGGATGTCCCCCAGCGCGCCGACGGCGCCTTCTGCGAGCAGGCCGGCGAGCGCTATCAGGGCCTGGACAGCAGCACCTGGCGCTCGTCCGGAGGCATCTCGCCGGTCGACCGCGTGAACGCCCGCCTCGACACCGCCTCCACCACCCTCCACCCCGAGGCCACCGACGCCTTCGGAGACGGCGCCATGCGCGTGTACGCGGTCGCGAACTCGGGCGCATATCGGACGGTGATCACCGCCATCATCACGTCGCCGCCGGACTTCGGCCCTCAGCGGCCGATTCGGGTCACCTGGCTGCTTACGTGGGAGTTCACGGATGGCGAGTGGCGCGCGACGAAGATCATGTTCGCGTACGTGCTGTCGGAAGACTTGCTCGAGCCGACGCGCGAGGGCCTCGGCGTTGCACCCGGCTGGGAGCGCTACCAGCCCTAGCGCGCTCAACACCCGTCGAGGTACGCGCTCTCCCCCAGCAGCTCGTCAAGTCCCACGCTCGTGAGTCCTCGCGCGCGCAGCCCATCAAGGATCATCGGCAGGGCCGCCAGCAGCACCGAGCGGTCGGCCGCCGGCCGGCCCTCGCCGCCGTCGTGCAGCAGCACGATCGAACCGGCCCGCACCTTCCCGAGCACGTTCGAAGCGAGGCGCGACGCGTCCGTCTCCGACCAGTCCCCCACCTCGACATCCCAGAGCACGGTCCGCATGCCCGCCGCCCGCACTGCCGCCCTCGTCTGCTCCGTCTCCGTGCCGTAGGGCGGCCGGAAGTATCGTGGGCACACCCCGAGGAACCGACGGATCTCTGCCTGGGTCCGCTCCAACTGGTCGTAGCCGTCGTCGTCGGGCCCCGCGCGCCGATGGTCGAACGAGTGGTTCGCGACCGCGTGCCCGTGCGCGATCAACTCACGCCCGAGGTCCGCCTGGCCCTCGACTGTCTGCCCCACCACGAAGAACGTCCCGCGCATCCCGGCCGCTTCGAGCATCGAGGCCACCGAACGTGTCGTGGCACCGTTCAACCCGTCGTCGAACGTCAGCGCCACCACGGGCGACGATGCCGGTCCACGCGTCACCCCCGCCTCCGCGCCGCCCCCGCACGCGGTGACGACGACTGCCACCAGGGCGACCACGATCGCCGCCGCCCGGAGCCTCACCGGGAGCCCTCGTCGCAGTGCGCTGGCGCCGGCCCCACGATCGTGTACTCCAGCGTCCCCGCCGGCCCCCGGTAGGTCGGCGCCGCCTCCCCGCGAGCGACGAGGTCGTCCAGCATCCGTACCTCGTTCGTGCGGTTCAAGCTCACCCACAGCCCGCTCACCAGCACCCGTGTCGCGCGCTTCCGCTCGAGGAAGCAGCGGTACTCCTCGACACTGCGGAACGAGTGCCGGTGGATGCTCTCGTCGAAGTACTCCTGTGCCAGTGAACCGCCCGCCCTCAGCACCTCGGTCATCCCGTCCTCGAGGTTCGAGGTCGTCAGCACGCGATACCGCTCGCCGGGCGCCACCCGTCCCGCCGCCACGTAATCCGGGAACCGCGGCTGGGACTCCCACTCGAGGTTCCGTGGGTTCGCCTGTCGCAGATGCAGCACCAGCAGCACGACGCCCACGGCGAACGCCGGCGCATACAGACGCAGCGTCACCGGCCAGAAGCGCTGGATCAGCCACGGCCACGCGAGGATGCTTAGCCGCCGCCCCAGCACCTGCGCGGTCACCAGCGGCGACCACTGCGCCGCGTCCGTCACCGATGGCGTCGTGAGGAACATCCAGATCGCGGGCGACGCCGCCAGCGCCGCGAGGCCCAGCCACGCCACCCGGCTCCAGGGGATGCTCCGCCGCTCCTCGGCCGCGGCCAGCGAGGTCAGCGCCAGCCCACAGCCTCCGAGCAACGGGTGCGCGAGGAACGCCCCCACCGCCAGCGCCGTTCCCCGGCGCGGTCGCCCGCGGTCAAACTCCGCCGCCGCAAGGCACGCGAACGCCAGCGCCCAGATCGTCAGGAGCTGGAACTGCAGTACGCCGTTCCACAGCTGCCAGTTCAATAGCACCAGCGCCGTCATCAGCGGCGTCGCCGTCCTCGGCAACCATCGCCAGATCCCCGCCAGCAGGAGCGCAACACCGGCTCCCATACTCGCCGTCACGGCCCAGTCCCCCAGCACGGGCCAGACCAGTGCCGTCGGGATCCACGGGAGCGCGCCGTACGGCAGCGTGTACGCCCGTCCGGACTCCAGCGAGGGCATACGCAGCGGCAGCCACTCGCCCGCGAACAGCCTCTTCGCGATGAACCACACGTGCGCGTACGACTGCGCGCTGTCGTCGCCCAGGAACACCCGGTGCGATAGCAGCATCCCGAGGAACATCGCGAACGCCGCGATCAACCCGAATGCCGCGACGGCGTACGCCGTCCGTCGCTGCGAGGTCGGAACCGCGCTCCAGCACACCACCCGGAACCACGCCCCGACCATCGCCACGACGTGCGCCGCCGCGTCCGTCAGCTGCGTCCGCGAGCGCGCCACCGGGACGCGCACCAGATATTCGTTGTCCACCCGATACCCGAGGCGCCGCAGCACGACCGCCAGCTCGCTCGCCTCGCTGTAACGCCGTCCGCGGTAGAACTCGGTGGCGTGCAGCAGCGGGCCCAGCCGCGTGACTCGAAACCCGCTTTCGACGTCGTGTAGCCGCCCGCCCCCGAGCACGCTCGCGAGCGCAGCCATCACGTGGTTGCCGAACCGCTTGAACGGGCGGTGGTACGAGAGGTCGCGCCGCGCGATCACTGCATCCGCGTCGAGCGCTTCGAGGCGTTCCACGAGCGCCCTGACCTCCCGCAGGTCATGCTGGCCGTCCGCGTCCACGCCCACCACCACCGCGTCCGGGCCCAGCTCCCCCCGCTCGAGATCCGCGCGCAGCGCGTCCCAGGCGGCGCGCAGAGCCGCCGACTTGCCCCGGTTCTCCGGCAGGTGGATGACCCGCACGGACGGTCGAGTGACCGCCCACGCATCGAGCAGCTCCGACGACCCGTCTGTCGACCCATCGTCCACCACGATGAGCCGGCCGAACCCCAGTGCCTCGACGTCGTCGAGGACGCCGACCACCGTCTCGCGCTCGTTGAATACCGGCACCACCACGACCCGGGCGGCGGGCCGCAGGACGGCAGGCGACGCGGCCGCGCGCGCCGCCGCGAGACGTGCTCGACCGAGCGAGATGGGAAGTCTCATCGCAGTCCGGATCCACGAAGCGCTCGCACGTCGGGGCGTCGCACGCCTCGCCCCGCCCACCATTCTGAGCACCCGGAGGCGGACGCTCCAGTTGCACCCCCGGCTCGTCGTGTAGTGACCCTGGCGTCGTCGCTAACCTCGGATCGGGGAGTCAGCGCAGGAGGCGCATGCTGGTGACCCGGGCCGGCAGGCTCGCTTCCGGAAGCGGGTCCGCCGGTTCCCCTTTCCTCCGCAGGCCTCGTCCCTTGCCGCGACGCACACCGCTCCACTGGCACCGCGCGGCGACCTCCCTCCGGCAGCCCGACGGTGCTAGACTCGCGTGCGCCCGACGACACGCCGGCCCCGCTCGCGGCGCATGGTTCAGCGCGCGGGACCAACTTCGGCGCAGCGGCCACGGAGGTACGTACGCGTGCCAGCCCACCACCCTGAGGTAGATCGCTGGTTCGAGGAGCGCGCGCATCCCCTCGATGCCGCGATGCAGCGCGTCCGCGACATCATCCTCGGCGCTGACACGCGCGTCACCGAATCCATTAAGTGGAGCACGCCAACCTTCGAGTTCCGCGGCAACATTGTCAGCTTCAACCCCTCGAAGAAGTTCGTGAGCCTGATGTTCCACCGAGGCGCCGAGATCCCCGGCGACCACCCCCGCCTCGAGGGTGACGGCAAGCTCGCCCGCACGATGCGGCTCGCCGGCCTCGATGAAGTCGAGGCGGCGCGCACCGACCTCGAGGCGGCTATCCGCGCGTGGTGCGACTGGGAAGGCCGGCTGACGCCGGCGATGCACCGCCTCGGCGCTACACTCCCCGCATGCGCATCGGCCTGATCTCCGACACCCACATCCCCGAGGCCCGGCCCGAGCTGTGGCCGCAGGTCTTCGAGGCCTTCCGTGACGTCGACGCCATCCTGCACGCGGGCGACATCCACGACCTCGGCGTCATCGACGAGCTCGGACGCCTCGCCCCTACCTTCGCCGCCCGCGGCAACGGCGACGACGGTTCCGGCGGCCGGCCCGTCCAGCCCGATGACCCCCGCCTCCGCGAGGCGTGGGAAGTGGAGCTCGGCGGCCTCCGCATCGGCATGCTCCATGTCGCGCCCATCCCCGCCTATGGCCAGTACACGCTCGAACGCGCCCTCGACCGCCACTTCGGTCACATGGACCTCGATGTCCTCGTCTACGGCGACACGCACGTCGAGGCCATCGATACCCTCCACGGCATCCTCTGCGTGAACCCCGGCTCCCCCACCTTCCCCCGCAACCACTCCACTCGCCTCGGCACGATTGGCTTCCTCGATGTCGTCGACGGCCGCCCCGAGGCCTCCATTTGGCAGCTCACCGACGACGGCATCGAGCCATACGACTGGTCCACCTGGCGAAATCCCTGGTAGCGACCGCGACCGGCATCACACAGCCCCGTCGCGCCGCGTTACACTTGCGAACATTCGCAGGAGGGAGTGGAGATGAGCTGCGAGGGCGACACGGCCCATGAACTCCGGGAGACCGGGCGCCGCTTCACGGTGCAGCGCCTGAAGGTCGCGGCCGCACTCCGCCACTGTGGCGGCCATCGCACCGCCGAGGAGATCCGCGACCTCCTCGCCACCGAGGACCCTCACGCCGCGATGCCGCTGTCCACCGTCTATCGCACACTCGCCACCCTCAAGGAAGCGCGCCTCGTCGCCGAGGTGGACGCGGGCGGCCGCTCCGCCTACGAGTGGGTCGCCACCCACCCCCACCACCACCTCATCTGCCAGCGCTGCGGCGCCGACGTCGGCCTCGAGCCGGGGCTCCTGACCTCCCTGAGCGACGAGATCCGCAGCGCAACCGGATTCGAGGCGCACCTCGACCAGCACGCCATCTACGGAGCCTGCGCCGGTTGCAGTGACACGGGCTCCACCATGGACGGAGGCGAAGCATGAGCATGACGCTGCCAGGCCCGGAGGTCGCAGGATCCGCCGGGCCCGCGCTCCATATCCCGGATGGATTCCTCAGCGCTCCCGTGGCGACCGCCGGGTACGTCGTCTTCGGCGTCGCCCTGGCGGTCGCCCTCCGGCAGACGGACCGCAAGATCGGCCCGCGCACCGTGCCCCTCATGGGCGTCATGGGCGCCTTCATCTTCGCGGCGCAGATGATGAACTTCCCCGTCGCCGGTGGCACCTCGGGTCACATGCTCGGCGGCGCGCTCGCCGCGATCGTCCTCGGCCCCTGGGCCGCCATCCTCGTCATGACCGCCGTCGTTGGCCTGCAGGCGCTCCTCTTCCAGGACGGCGGCCTCGTCGCCCTCGGCGCCAACGTCGTCAACATGGGCGTCCTGACCGCCTTCGTCGGCTATGGCGTCTACCACACTATCCGACCGCTCGGCCGGATCATCCCGCAGGCCACCGTGGTCGCGGCCTTCGCCGCCGCCTGGATATCCGTCGAGGTCGCGGCACTCGCCACGAGTCTCCAGCTCGTCCTCTCGGACACCTCACCCTTCAGCGTCGTCATGCCCGCCGTGCTCGGCGTGCACGCGTTGGTGGGCATCGGCGAGGGGCTCATCACCGCCGCGGCTGTATCGTTCCTGCTCGCCACGCGGCCTGACATCCTCGGCGTGCGCCGCACCGGTACGGTCATGGAAGGAGTCGCGGGATGATCCCTCAACGCCGCTACCTCGGAATCCTCATCGCCGGCATCGGCATCGCCCTGATCGTCACCCTCTTCTCCCCGTGGGCCTCGTCGCACCCCGATGGACTCGAGAAGGTAGCCGAGGACAAGGAGTTCATCGACCGCGCGGAGGCGGAGCCGAAATACGAGGTCATCCCCGACTATCAGTTCCCCGGCGTGGACAATGAGCGCGTCGCAACCATCCTCGCCGGCATCACCGGCGTGATCGCCGTCGCCGCCATCCTCCTCGGCGCCGGCATGTTCCTTAGCCGCGGGCGGGACGACGCCGAGCCCTCCTCGCTCGCCGCCGGCGGCGGCTGAGCACCAGAGGGTACGCGTGGCGATCGCCTTCCCCTTCTCGGAGCGGTACCAGGCGGGCTCCAGCCCGGTGCACCGCGCCGACCCGCGCGTGAAGCTCGCGGTCACCGTCGCGTACGTCTTCGCGATCGCCTTCACCTCCGTCGGCGCCTGGCCTGTCCTGGCGCTGCTCGCACTGCCCGTGCTCGCCGCCATCGCGCTCGCCCGCCTCCCCACCGCGCTCGTACTCCGGCGCTCGCTGCTCGCGCTCCCCTTCGTCCTCGCCGCCGTCCCCCTCGCGTTCACGAAACCCGGGGATACCGTCTTCGAGTTGCCCCTGCTCGGTTGGACCGCCTCCCGCGAGGGCATCGAGGCGACCGCCACCATCCTCGCGAAGTCATGGCTCTCCGTCCTCGCGGCCGTCGTCCTGACCGCTGCCACCCCCGCGACCGACCTCGTCCGTGCCCTTCAGGGTCTCCATGTGCCGAGGCTCCTGACCGCCGTCGTGTTCTTTACCTACCGCTACCTCTTCACCATCGGCGAGGAGGCCGGGCGCCTCGTCCGCGGTCGCGACAGCCGCAGCGCGCGTCTCGCCGGCTATCGCAGCGGCGGCTCAATCCCCTGGCGTGCCCGCGTCGTCGGCCATATGGTCGGCTCGCTGTTCCTGCGCAGCTTCGAGCGCAGCGAACGCGTCTACGCCGCGATGCAGGCCCGTGGCTACGATGGCGAACTCCGCTTCCTAGCTGAGCGCCCGCTTCGTCGTCGCGAGGTCGCCGTGGGCATCTTGATCGTCCTCTACGGTCTGGCGGTGCAGGCGGCCGCCCGTGTCTGACCCGCCGGCCATCGAGATCCGCGGCCTCCAGTTCGAGTACCCGGACGGCCTCCCCGCCCTCCGCGGCATCGACCTCCGCGTCGCACGGGGAGAGAAAGTCGCGCTGATCGGCCCGAATGGCGCGGGCAAGTCCACGCTGCTCATGCACCTGAACGGCATCCTTCGCGGCGCGGGCTCCGTTTCGATCCTGGGCACCACCGTCGACGACCGCTCCCTGCGGGATGTTCGCGCCCTCGTTGGCCTCCTCTTTCCCAACCCCGATGACCAGCTCTTCTCGCCCACCGTCTTCGATGACGTCGCCTTCGGCCCCCTCTACATGGGCCTCCCCCGTGACGAGGTCGAACGCCGCGCGAACGAGGCTCTCGCGCAGGTGGGAATGTCTGGCTTCGGCGGACGCATGCCGCACCGGCTCAGCATGGGGCAGAAGAAGCGCGTCGCTATCGCCACTGTCCTCGCTATGGGCGCCCCCGTGCTCGCCCTCGACGAGCCCACCGCGAACCTCGCGCCCGGCGCCCGCAGGGAGCTCATCGGGCTGCTCCGCGATCTCCCCCAGACCATGCTCGTTTCCACCCACGACCTCGGGATGGTCCACGATGTCTTCCCACGCGCCATCGTCATGGACGAAGGACGCATCGTCGCCGATGGCGACACGTCGCGGCTCCTCGCAGACGAGTCCATGCTCCGCGCCCACGACCTCGAACCGGTCGGCCTCACGGAGGGCCCGTTCGCCTGACACCCGATCAACGAGAGCACGCACGAGGCTCGCGACCGCCGCCGCGAGTGGAGAGAGAGGCCGTCATGCCAGAACCCCTGAGGCCCACCGCGGACGAGGCCATCGCCGCCTGGCGCGCTCTCGTCGACGCCGACGCCGACCAGGTCCCTCGCGTCCGCGAGGACGGCCCAGCCGCCGACTACTACGCCCCCATCGCCGCCCGCTTCCGCGCCGGTGTCCGCGCCACCCCCGAGGTCGACGCCCTGCGCGCGCTCGCCCTCCCCACCGACACGTGGCTCGACATCGGTGCGGGTGGCGGACGCCTCGCACTGCCGCTCGCCGGCTACGTGCACCGCGTCGTCGCCGTCGACCCGTCTCCCGCCATGCGGGAGCAACTGCAGACGGCCATCGCCGGCGCCGGCTGCGACAACATCGAAGTCCGCGACGCGCGCTGGCCCGAGCCCGACTGGTCCGAGACCGTCGACGTCGCCATGGCCGCCCACGCCGTCTACGACATCGCCGCCATCGACGACTTCCTGGACGCCATGGAGCGCCACGCGAGGCGCATGTGCGTCATCGCGCTGCGTCCGTGGGCGCGCGGCGCCGCTCTCGCCTCGCTGTTCGAGGCCGTCCACGGCGAGCCCCTGCACACGCTGCCCGCGTTCAACGAACTCGTCACGCTGCTTGCCGCCCGGCGGCGCCGCTACGAAGTGCGCACCGTCCCCGCCGACGCCGAACCCCCGGTCGTCCCACGCGACCAGGCCATCTTCGAGGCCCGGCGCCTCCTGTGGCTCACGGAGGGCTCGCCGAAGGACCAGCGGATGTGCACGCTGCTCGACGAGTGGTGGGGCAGCGCGGACGGTATCGCACTCCCCCGCGCGCCTGGCTACGTCGGCATCGTCTCGTGGACGCCGCGGCCCGACGGCGCATGGGACTGGTAGCGGCCATCCGCCGCGCATCGAAGCACCACGCACACGACAGGGGCCCCGTGAGGGGCCCCTGTTCATCGCTCGGGCATATAGGCTGCTACTGCAGCGTCTTGATGTATTCCACGAGCGCGGTCACCTGGTCCGCCGTCAGCTTCGTCCCGAAGTCCTGCGGCATCACGTTGGGCTGGAATCCGTTCGCCACCTTCGCGTTCGGGGAGACGATCGACTCACGCAGGTAAGCGTCGTCTGCCGTCGCGGAGCCGCCGCCCGAGAGCTGCCGCGTGCTCCCCGCGAGTCCCTTCCAGCTCGGCCCCACGAGCGTCGCCCCCGTGATGCTGTGACAGCCGAGGCACGCGTTCTGCGTCGCGAGCTGCTGACCGAGCGCGGCGCCGCCGCTCGCGGCCGTTGCGGTGGCCCGAGGAGTGCGAGACGCCGTCCCGGATTCGACGACCGGCGTGGGCGGCTCACTGAGCGTCGCCGACGCCCCCCGCGACTCGCCTTCCACATCAAGCCCGCTGTAGATCGCCGGCACGATCGCCAACGCCAGCAGCGCGATGACCACCGCAATGATTGGGTACCGCATAGAGGCCCTCCTGCCTTCGGAAACATACGAGGAACCGCCTTAGCAGGCCACATCAATCACGATCGTATTTGAACGCCCGCCCGCTTGTGACGTACATGTCGCTATACGTCAAAGACCTGATGTCGTAGTGACACACGGCCGCGAAACTGAGTCTTGTCGAGGAGGGCTGGGTCGCCTCGACGCCGGATCGCCGCTGACCGGGGAGCGCCTCCCCCGATCAGCGGAGGCGGGTTTCCGCCACGCAGCGTCCGGAATGCCTCACCCAGCGCCGTACGCAAAGAAAGACCCGCAGGGGCGCCTCTTCCCCGCGGGTCTTTCTGCGGGAATTTTACGCACCCGCTGTACGCCCTTGCAAGGGCTACCCTATTTGCGTACCGAAAATTGCTTTATCTCCGGTGCGCTGCGCCCGAGAGCCGTGTGACGACCTACGCGCAGGACGAGCGGGCCCCTCCGGTCCGTCCGTCGCACTGCGCGCGCCCTCCCCCCTCACAGGAACCGCGGTGATCCGCGGCTCCCAGCTCGGCGAGAAATGAGCAGGCGTCCGGCACCGTGCACGGACGCAACGTCATGCTCGGGAGGAGAGATCGATGATAGCTGGGCCAATTCGGCCGCTCGGGCGCGTGTCGCGCGTCGCCATACTCGCATCGATGGCAGGCTTCGCGCTGATGCTTGCCGTCGCCGCGGGAAACGTCGGGCCCGCTCAAGCCGCGAACGCGAGCGTCAACGTGGGAGATGGCGGCCTGCGCTACACGCCAGCCAACGTCTCCGTCGGAGTCGGTGAGTCCGTGACATGGACGTGGGTCGCAGGCTTCCATGACGTCATGTCCACGACGGGCGCCTTCACCTCGGGTGCCCCGCAGCCCGCGTCGGGGCAGACGTTCGCCCACACCTTCACCACCCCGGGGACCTTCTGGTACTACTGCAGCGTCCACGCGACCGCCGCCGACGCCAACGAGCAGGGTCAGGCCGCCGGCAAGATGGTCGGCTCCGTGACCGTGGCCGCCACGGGCGCACCGCCGGCCCAGCAGGTGACCCCGACCGCCACCGCCCCGGCAACTTCCACGCCCACGGCCACAGCGACGGCTGTCGTCACACCCACCGCCACGGCCACAGCCACCGCGACTGCCGCCGCCACCCCAGCCGCCACCGCGACGGCCACGCCCGCTACCACAGCCACCCCGAGCGCCCCGAAGACCGGCTCCGCCGGCCTCGCGTCCGCCTCCGGGACCGCCGAGGTGGCCATGATCTGGACGGCCATCGCGGCGCTCGCGCTGTTCGGCGCTCGCACCCTGAGCCGCCGCGGTCGCTAGACCGTCCCCGCGAGACAGGAGACAGGAAGGGGAGCCGTTGGGCTCCCCTTCCTGTCTCTCCCACTCGACGCGCCAGCCTCGCCCCGTCACCATGGATGCGCTGCGGCGGGTGCGGAGACACGATGGACCTCGATCGCGACGTCGCCCTGGCGGGCGCCACGCCCGTCGACTTCGAGACGGTGCGCAGCCCTAGGCGCCGCCGCACCATCCAGCTCTCCGTCACCCCCGAAGGCGCGGTTCGCGTCGCCGCCCCCGTCTGGACTCCACACGCCGAGATTGCTGCCTTCGTCGCCCGTCGCGCCGGCTGGATCGCGCGCCAGCGCGCTCGCATCAACGCCGCCTCGGACCGCCGTCTCCAGTTTATGAGCGGGGAGGTCATACCATTCTTCGGACAGCCGCTCGAGTTGCACGTCGAGCCCGGACCGCGGCGGCGCGCCACGGCGCGGCGCGATGGCTCGCGGCTGCACATCGAGCTGCCGGCTGCGCTGCCCGCGGAGATCCGCGCCGAGGTGGCTTCCACCGCCGTCCGCGCGTGGCTGACCCGCCAGTCCGCCGCCTACCTGGATAGCCATGTCGACTGGTGGGCCGCCGCCGTCGGCCGCCAGCCGGCGGCCGTCCACGTCCGTAACCAACGCGCACGATGGGGCAGCTGCGCTCCCGATGGGACGCTCCGCTTCAACTGGCGCCTCGCGATGTTCGAGCCCGGAATCTTCGACTACGTCATCGTCCACGAGCTGGCCCATCTCGCCGTCCGCAATCACTCTCCCGCCTTCTGGACCCAGGTCGAGCGCGTCCTCCCCGACCACCGCGAACGCAGAGCCACCCTGCGCCGGGCCGCCGCTGCCCTCCCGCTCTGACACCGCCACGGAGGGTAGGGAAATTCGAGGGCGCGGCGCGTACCATCCGCGCATGGCGAAGCCCACCGGCCGTCGAGGACGCCCGCCGCATCCCGACCTCCTCACGCCTGCGGAGTGGCGCGTGCTGCGCCTGCTGCAGCATGGCCTCACCGACCGCCAGATCGCGCGCGCCCGCGGCACGAGCCTCGACGCCGTGAAGTTTCATCGCCGCAACATCGCCGGCAAGCTCGCGCTCGCCGGACGCCCCGCGCTCCGCTTCTGGCGCGGATCCCGGCAGATGCACCCACCCGAGGAGACAACAACCATGACGGCCCACGACACGACCCTCCTCGCAGTCGGCCAGGTCAGCCTCGAGACCACCGACATCGATCGCGCCGTGCACTTCTTTCGCGACGCACTCGGCCTCCACCATCTCTTCACGTTCCCGCACCCCGCGGGCCATCTTGCGTTCTTCGACTGCGGCGGCCTCCGCCTCTTCATCTCCTCCCACGAGGATCGTCTGCTCGCGCCGTCGTCGGTCATCTACTTCCGCGTCGCCAGCATCGACGACGCCTACGACGCCCTCTCCGCTCACGGCGTCCGCTTCGAAGGCGCGCCGCACCTCGTCCATCGCCATGAGTCCGGCCTAGAGGAGTGGATGGCGTTCTTCCGCGATCCGGACGACAACCTCCTCGCGCTGATGTCCGAGGTGCATCCCGCGGCCTGAGGCCCCTATACCGCTAGGAAACCCGTACAGTTCCCCTAGGCGGCCTTTCCGTGCTGGATCGGAATCGTTATCCTGACGGCGGCGGGTAGAGGCGGTCGTAACCTTGCTGATGGTCGCTCGGCGGCGTTCAGTGACGCTGCTGCTGCTCATCTCCGTGCTTGCCGCCTCCCCCTCCGCCGCGCTCGCCGTCGGCTCGCCCGCCACGCCACCAGCTGAGAACCCCCTGTCCGCCGCGCTCACGCCCGGCTCGAACGCCGCCGTGAAGGCCGATGGCGACTGCCTACGCATTCGCCAGTCGCCCGCCCTCAACGCGACATCGCTCACGTGCCTCCCCGAGGGCGCCATCGTCGAGATTCTCGAAGGCAGCGTGACCGCCGATGGCTACACGTGGCAGAAGGTGCGGTCGGGCTCCATCGAGGGGTGGGCCGCCGAGCAGTACCTCGAGCCCGCGGGCGCCACCGGCGGCGCCTGCCCTGCCACCGCGCCCGTGTCCCGCCCCGTCTCTGCCCGGCCCACCGGCCTCACCGGCGGTGAGCTGCCGGTCCAGGGCGGCTTCGGCCTCACCGTCTGGCATGGCGGTGCCACCGAGGACATCGCCACGACCGCCGCCGCCGGCGGATGCCAGCTCGCCGCCGTCTGGGCCACCTCGCCCGAGGGGGCCTTCGTCGTCTACATCTTCGGCGCGCCCGAGGTCGTTAATCAGCCGTGGATGACGATGTTCCCGGATGGCCAGGTGCCCGACGGCACTGCGGTCCTCGTCGTGTGCGCCGGGCCGACGACCTCTGCTCTGTCGGCCGGATCGACCCAGGGGGCCGGCTCGCCCGCTCTCGCGACGGGCCCCGAGTCCACTCTCACGTCTGCACCGCAGACCGCCGCCACGCCAACCCCGACACCCACACCCAGCCCCACACCCACCGCCACCCCGAACCCGAACGCCACCCCCACCGTCGCCGCGAGGGCCGCCCTCGTGATGGACGGCAACACCGGCAAGACGCTGTTCGAGAAGGACGCCCGCCTCGCGCTCGCCCCCGCCAGCCTCACGAAGATGGTCACCGCCATCCTGGCCATCGAGCAGGGCGAGCTCGATGCCTGGGTGAAGGTCGATGTCGATAGCCGCCAGATGCCCGGCAGTTCGCTCATGGGCCTGCTGCCCGGAGACTGTTTTCAGCTCCGCGACCTCATCTACGGGCTGATGCTCCCTTCCGGGAACGACGCCGCCCTCGCCATCGCGCGCCACATCGCCGGCTCCGATGCCGCCTTCGTCGACGAGATGAACGCCTTCGTCGCCGCTCTCGCCCTCACCGACACGCACTTTGTCAACCCGCACGGACTCGATGCGGCCGGGCACCTCACGTCAGCGCACGACCTGGCCGCCATTGCCCGGTACGGCATGTCACTCCCCATCTTCGAGGCGATCGTCGGCACTCCGCAGTGGAGTGCGAAAGGCTCACGCACCATCAATCTCCCGAACGTGAACGGGTTCCTCTCGAGCTACCCCGGCGCAGACGGCGTCAAGACCGGCTTCACCGACGCCGCCGGCCGCACCCTCGTCTCTTCGGCCACCCGCAACGGCCGCCGCATCTTCGTCATCCTGCTCAACGACGATGTCCGCTACGAGGACGCTGCGAAGCTCACCGACTGGGCGTTCACGAAGCCTGGCTGACCCCGCTGAGGTCGCATCGACCGCCGCACGCTGCTACCGTGCCCTCAACGGCGACTCGCACTGTTCCCGCCATCGGATGTCGCGCACGCGGCGTCAGGCTTAGCGAATGGGGCATGATGGCGATCATGCGCGCGCTCACCACGGCCGCCCGATGAGCGGCGCACCCCTCCCACCCGCCATGCCCGACGCTTCAGGCCGCGCTCCCCGTGCGGCCCCGCGATCCCTCTACTCGCAATTCGCCCTCTTCGCGCTCGTCGGCATCGGCAACGCGACCGTCGACGGCCTCATCTTCACGTTCTTCGTCACTGCCCTCGACTGGCGCAGCGGCGTCGAGCCCCTCGCCGCCTCCGTCATCGGCTTCTTCGGAGGCGCCACCCACTCCTACATCTGGAACTCCCGCGTCACGTTCCGCTTTGGGAACGCCGGCGACTCGCCCGCCCTCCTCGGGCAGTTCTTTTCCGTCGCCGTCGGCGGCGCGGTCGTTTCCGCGATTGCGTTCTCGGTCGTGCGAGCCCTCTGGCCCGACGCCTCCACGACGCTCGCCGCCAGCAAGCTCGGCGCCATCGGCATCGGCATGATCTGGAACTTCACGCTGCTCCGCGGCTGGGTGTTCTCTCACCGTCGCCGCCAGCGCCTCGACGCTGCCCTCGACCGCCGCTCGGAGCGTCGATGACCGCCACCACGCTCTTGCCCGCCGAGGACCAGGGCGCCCCGACCGTGAGGCTCAGCCGCGCATCGATCGTCCTCGCCGCGAGCGGCGTGCTGCTGTGCGCCGTCTACGCCGTCGCCACTGCTCGCATCCCCCTCGCCCGCTACTTCCCCGAGGCCGGCATCACCGTCGACTTCGTGAAGATGCTCGGCCCCGGCTGGGAACGCCCCGCGGTCGAGTACGTCGACGTCGTCCTCATCACCTTCGCCAGCTACCTCGTGGCCCTCGCTGCCGCGTGGCGCACCCGCGCGCCCATCCCCCGCTGGCTCCTGTTCGGCATGCCCGCCGCCTTTGCGCTGATCCTCCTCTCGATGTACCCCCCGACCGCCGTCGACATGTTTCACTACCAGGCGTCTAGCCGGGTGCTGTGGGTACACGGCGAGAACCCGCTCACCGTTCCGCCTGGCGACTTCCCGTACCCCATCGGCTACAGCTGGGCCGGCCAGCCCGCGCCCTACGGCCCCCTCTGGCCGGTCATCGCCGGCCCGGCCGTGTTGCTCACCGGCGACCACTACCTCGCGGGCCTGTACGGCTTCAAGCTGATCGCCGCCGCGAGCTACCTCGGGTGTGCCGTCATGATCTGGCGCCTCGTCGCCCGCACCCGCCCCGGCGAGGAGACCCTCGCCGTCATCCTTTTCGCCTGGAACCCCTTCGTCGTCCTCCGCGTCGTCGGCAACGGCCACAACGACCTCGTGATGATGTTCTTCCTGCTCCTCGCCCTTGAGCTGGCAGTGCGTCGGCACTGGAACTACGCGTTTCTCGCCTTCGCCTGCTCCGCCCTCGTGAAGTACGTCAGCCTCCTCCTCGGCCCTCCGCTCCTCATCTACCTGCTGTTTCACGCCGCAGGCACGCCACGCCAGAAGGTCGCAACGGCCATCGAGGCCCTGGCCGTCGCCGCGATCGTGGTCATCGTCGTCTTCGCCCCGCTCTGGGAAGGCCTGGCCACCTTCGACACCGTCCGCGGCGAAGCCGACAAGGTCATCACCTCGACCCCGCTCCTCATCGGCCTGCTCATGTCCGGCCCTCCCGAGGACCCCGCGACCGTGGAGACCGCGCGCGGTGTCCTCCGCGTCCTGTTCCTCGGCCTCTACATCCTGCTCGTCTGGCAGGCGCGCCGGAGCTTCGACCACCTGGCCGCCGCCAGCTTCACCATCCTCTTCCTCTACCTGCTGGGTCCCACCGGCTGGTTCCGGCCCTGGTACATGCTCTGGCCGGTGACGCTCGCCGCGCTCCGCCCGAAGAGCTGGCTGGCTGCCGTCCTGCTCGCCATCACATTCGCGTGCTGCTTCCCCGACCTGATCGAGCAGTACCGCAACAACTGGTCATTCCTCGCCGAGTACAAGAAGGCCGTCGCTGCACCCATCGTCGTCGCCTTCGGCCCGCCCGCCCTCGTCTGGCTCGCCGGCGCGGCGTGGACCCGCAGCTGGACGCTCGGCGCCGCGCGCCTCTCCCACGACCGCTCCCCCGGCTAGAACGGCGCGGGCCCGACCCCCGTCACCTCGAAGAACGTCCCCGCCCGTCCTGCGGACTCGCCCTGCAGGTCCTCGGTCGCTTCGAGGCGAGCCTGCCCCTCCACGCCTCCCCGCAACCGGAGCGTTCGGTCACCCTCGACCGATGGCGGCTCGGGCGGGTCCGTCACCCGGAACGTCCCCCGCCAGTTCGTCGCTTCCCCCTCGCCCATCAACACGAGGCGTGGATAGCCCCGCGCCAGGACTTCGCCGTGTTCATCCAGCACGTCCGCGTCGTCCTCGTACTGCCGCTGGAACATCACGCCTCCCCTTGGGTTGCCACGACGGCCTCGTCCATCGCCGGATACGTCACTCGCTCCCCCTCGACACGCGCGAACGAGGTGAGCGTGTGCGCCTGCGCCTTCGCCGCCGACAGCAGATGCGTCACCTGGACGCCGCGCGCCGCGACCGCGTCGGCCACCAGCGTGCGATGGCATCGCCATGGCATTGCCTCCGAGCACATCACCGCAGTCCGTGCACCCCGCGCCACGTCGAGGAGCGCAGCGACCGCCTCCTCAAACGCCGGCGTCTGCATGTAGTCCGCGTACCCGCGGAAGCTCTCATTCCGCCATGCTCCGTTGGTCGAGTCGGTCGCCGGCCTGCGAAACCCCCCGAGCGCCTGCAGATGCACATACACGATCTCCCGGCGCGGCAGCTCGGCGGCCAGCGCCTCGAGGCTGAAGTGTGGGTGCCGCCGTGACTTCGGCACCGTCCGGATGTCCACCAGCACTCCGATCGGCTCCGCCTCGGGACTCCGGAGGACCCCGACGAGCTCCTCGAAGCTCCGCGTCGAGTGCCCCACGGTCCAGAGCCGCAGGCCGTCAGAGTTCCTCGACATCGAGCTCCTCGGATACCTCCACCACCCCGGGCACCCGCGCCGCGACCTCCTCCGCGCTCTCCGCCGAGTCGATCGACGGCACCGTCCCCGTCAGCGTCACGACCCCCTCCACCACCTCCACCTCGATCGCGAGGTCCGTCGTCATCGCGTCCTCGCGCAGCTCCCGCAGGATGGCGTCGCGGATCGCTTCGTCCCCCAGTGCACCGTCCGACGACGGCTCGACGTCAACCTCATCCATCGAGGTCGTCGTCAGCCCCCCGATGACCTCACGGTCCGTCCCTACCGGGTCAGTCGGCGGCACGAACACTTCGTCCCCCTCCGACGCCTCGTCCTCCGCGAACGCGGACGACGGCCCCGCCGCGAAGTCTCCGTACTCCTCGATGGGCTGGTCGGTGAAGTCGCCCGGCTCGATCGCCTCCTCCTCCATCTCCAGGTCGGCCTCGGCGTCGACGAACATCCCAGCGCCGCCTTCCATCAGGCGGCCCTCGGTCGTCTGCTCGGGGAGGCCGGTGCTGACGTCCATCCCGTCGTCCACCCGGTAGCCGGGTGCCATCTCTCGCACGATGTCGAGCGCCGTTGCCCGGTCGCCTTCCGTGTCCACCAGCCCGCTCAGCACGAGCGCGCCGGCGTCCTCCTCCACCGCCACGTACAGGCCCGCCTGCTCCCGCAGCCGCCGCTCGATGTCGTCGCTCAACGCGCTCACCCGTCGCCTCCCGCGTCATCGCTCGTATGCTTCTCCATCCACTGTATCGAGGCCGGCGAGTGCCCTTCGTCCCGCCGCAACGGGACGAATGGACGGGAAGGCGGTCTGGAGAGCGCCCACTGAGCGGACGGCGGCTATGATCCCCCGCATGCGAATCACCGTCCTCGCCGGCGGCGTCGGCGCCGCCCGCTTCCTCGATGGCCTTGTCCGTATCGTTGACCCCGTCGAGGTGACCGTCATCTGCAACGTCAGCGACGACTTCGCCTGGCACGGCCTCTTCGTCTGCCCCGATATCGACACCGTCGTCTACACGCTAGCCGGCCTCGAGGGCCCCCAGGGCTGGGGCGTCCGAGGCGACACCCGCGCCGCCCTCGACGAACTCACCGTCCTCGGCGAGGACCCGTGGTTCCTCGTCGGCGACCGCGACCTCGCCACTCACGTCTGGCGCACCGATCGCCTCCGCGGCGGCCGCCCCCTGAGCGAGGTCACGAGTCAGCTCGCGGCCGCCCGCGGCCTCAGCTGCACCCTGCTCCCCGTCACGGACGATCCCCACCCCACGGTCGTCCTGACCGAGGACGGCCCGCTCGGCTTCCAGGACTACTTCGTCCGCCGCCGCGCCGCTGATCCCGTCCGCGGCTTCCGCTTTCCGGGCGCACACGCCGCCAGGCCCGCGCCCGGCGTCCTCGACGCCCTTACGTCCGCCGACGCGGTCGTCTTCGCCCCCAGCAACCCCTTCGTCTCCGTCGCCCCTATCCTCGAGGTGCCCGGCGTCCGCGAGGCGCTCGCCGCGACCGCCGCCCGCCGCATCGCTGTCACTCCCATCGTGGGCGGTGCCGCCGTCAAAGGCCCGGCCGCCGCGATGCTCGCCGCCCTCGGCCACGAGGTCTCCACCCTCGCCGTCGCCCGCCTCTACGCCCGCCTCGTCGACACGTTCGTCCTCGACGCCGTCGACGCCGGACAGGCCCCCGCCATCGAGGCCCTCGGCCTCCGCGTCTGCGTCACCGACACGATGATGACCTCCGTGGAACGCCGCGCCGCCCTCGCCCGCGCCGTCCTCGAGGCCGCCTTCTCGTGACCGCCGTCCTCGTCCCCCTCAAGCCGCTTGCCGACGCGAAGTCCCGCTTCCGAGGTGTCTACGACGGCGACGCCCATGCCGCCCTCGTCCGCGCCATGCTCACCGATGTCCTCGCCGCCGCCCGCGCCGCCCACGGCGGCTCGCTCCTGCTCGTCACCTCCGACCAGGCCTACGACGGCATCGCCGCCCGCTTCGACGTCGCCCGCCTCGATGACCGCGGCCACGACTACAACAGCGCCGTCGCCGCCGCCCTCCGCTCCCACGCCGTCCGGGACGCCGGCGCCGCCCTGATCCTGCCCGCTGACCTCCCGCGCGCCACCCCCGAGGATGTCGCCCGCGTCATCGAGGCCCTCCGCACCGCCGAGGTCGTCCTCGTCCCCGCCCACGACGGCGGCACGGGCGCGCTCGGTCTCCGCCCGCCGGGAGCCATCGCGCCCGCCTTCGGCCCCGGCTCCGCCGCCGCCCACCGCAACGCCGCCCGAGCCGCCTCCAGCCGCTTGGATGAGCTCGACTGCCCCTCCCTCGCCTTTGACGTGGACACACCCGCCGACCTCGATCGCGACCCCGCCTCGCTCGGCCCCGCAACCCGCGAGTTCCTGGCGTGCCACGCGCTGGCTGGCCGGAGGTAGGCGTGGACCTCGAGGACGCCATCCGCACCCGCCGCTCGATCCGCGGGCTCGACGGCCCACCCCTGACCGCCGAGGAGGTCGCGAGCCTCATCGGACTCGCGGTGCTTGCCCCCGCGCCGCACCACTCGCGCCCGTGGCGCTTCGTCCACGTCTCCCCCGGTCGCCGCGAGGCGCTCGCCGCCGGGATGGGCGAGGCATGGCGACGAGACATGCAGGCCGACGGCGTCACCGAGGCGCAACAGAAGAGGGCGCTCGCTCGCTCCCGCCGCCAGCTCATCGAGGCGCCGACGCTGCTGCTCGGCTGCCTCGTCGGCGACGGCCTCCGCGCCTGGCCCGACGACCGCCGCGACCGCGCCGAATGGACGCTCGCCGCCCACTCCTTCGGCGCTGCCCTCCAGAACCTCCTGCTCGCCGCCCACGATCGAGGGCTCGCCGGCTACTGGATTTCCGCTCCGCTCTACGCCCCCGAGGCCGTCCGCGCCGCCCTCGACCTCGACCCGGAATGGCGCCCGCAGGCCTGCATCGCCCTCGGCCGCCGCGACGCCGCCTACCAACCCTTCGCCCGCCCCGCCCCCGACCTCGGAGCCTGGCTCATCGAGCGTTAGCCTCGAGGCAGCCCCAGCCCCCGCGTCGCGATGATGTTCCGCTGCACTTCGGAGCTGCCGCCGCCGATCGTCGACGGGATCGATCGGATGTACCCCTCGATGTGCGCCCCGCCCAGCGGCGCCGCCCCGTCGCCCGGCCACACCTGCCCGAACAGCCCGAACGTCCGCACTCCGACGCGGTGCAGCTCTTGCCCCTGCTCCGAGGAGAACATCTTGGCCACCGACGCCTCGTAGTTCGGCACCATCCCGGCCGCCTGGATCGACGCCACTCGCAGCGAGAAGTTGTACGCCACCTCGATCGCGATCGCGCGGTCCGTCAGCCGCCCCCGCAGCGCCGGCGACCGCCCGAGGCTCGACCGTGCGTCCCCACGCGCCGCCGCCAACAGCTCCCGGAACTCCCGCCGCTGCCCCACCGCGTCCGAGATCCCCGACCGCTCGAAGTCGAGCAGCGTCATGCCGACGTACCAGCCGCGGTTCACCTCGCCGACCACGTTCTCCCCCGGGATACGCACGTCTTCGAAGAACGTCTCGTTTACCTCGTGCCCCCACGCCGCGTCGATGAGCGGACGCACCGTCAGCCCGGGCGTCTTGATGTCCTCGATCAGCACGAACGAGATGCCGCGATGCTTCGGCGCATCCGGGTCGGTCCGCACGAGGGCGAACAGCGCATCCGCGAAGTGCGCCGACGACGTCCAGATCTTCTGCCCGTTGATCACATACTCGTCGCCGTCGCGGACCGCCCGCGTCTGCAGCGATGCGAGGTCCGACCCCGCCCCCGGCTCCGAGTACCCCTGCGCCCACGCCACCTCGCCCGACAGGATTCGAGGCAGGTACTTCCGCTTCTGCTCCTCGCTGCCGTGCACGATTAACGTCGGCCCGAGCATCACCACGCCCGACCCGCCGATCATCGGCGCCCGCCCCTTCGCCATCTCTTCGTTGAAGATGAACTGCTCCCACGAAGTGAGCCCCGCCCCGCCGTACTCCTTCGGCCAGTGCGGCGCCACCCATCCCCGCTCCGACAGCGCCGATGCCCACTCCTGCGCCGCTCCCCGCAGCGCGCCGTTCTCCGACTTCCGATGCCGGTACCAGCTCAGCATCCCCGCCCCGTGCTCGTGCGAACGGTACGCCGCCGGCAGCCGCTCCTCGATGAACGAGCGCACCTCCTCCCGAAACGCCGCCTGCTCCGGAGTGTCGTCCCAGTTCATCGCTCGCTCCTCACGGACTACGAGCGTTGTTGTACCACCTCCGCGCCGGCCCCGCCGCCCCAAGGCGCGACGCTACCCCTTGGACTCGTGCTCCCGCACCGCCACCGCCAGCGCTTCCTTGTCCATCTTGCTTCGCCCCGGGATCTCGAGGCGCTGCGCCCGCTCGTATAGCTCCTGCTTCGTCATCCGCTCGTCGTCGACGCGGCCCCCCGCCGTCTTCGCCGTCCGCTCGTCCGTCGACTTGCGAGGCGTCGTCGGCCCCCGCGCCGCCTGCTCGTCCGAGGGCCCCCGCCGCGACTTCCGCACCCAGCGGTCGCCCTCCTTCTTGTACGAATGTTTCAGCGACGCGAACGCCGTCCGATGCGCCGCCTCCCCCTCTCCGTACGTCTCGACCGCGCTGTCGTGCGTCTCCTGCCAGGTCCGCTGCGCGTGCTCGTCCGAACGCGCTACCGTGCTCGGCATTTCGCCGCCGCCGCGCTCTGCTCGTCGTCTTGGCATGTCACACCTCCATCCGGAGGCGGAGCGTACGAGGACTTTCGCAACGTCCGGCTCAGCGCCGCCACCCCGCGCGTGGCGCGCGGCTATCAGCCTCGTGATGAAGACGCGATCAAGACAGCCCCTCCGCAGCAAACGCGCAACGGCCGCTGCCCTAGCCTGTGATCACTGGCAGGACGGCAGCGATGCTGGACCGCCGTACGAAAGCCCCCGATCGCTCGGGGGCTTTCGCTCTGCCCCCGCCCCCCCGAAGACCCCGCCCCGTCACGGATCTGCGAGGGCCCAACGCACCTGGCTGTGCCCTCGTAAGTGCATCCCGCCTAACCTCGAAGAAGGGCGGGACCGGAGCCGAGCTTCCGGAGCGGAGGTAGGCGATGCGTGGGATGACCGTGCTGGCGTTGGTGCTCGTGATCGTCGGCGCCCTTAGCTGGGCCTCTGGGTACTCTTCGAGTACGACCTCGTGGCGGAGATCTTCGGCGACACCGAGGCCGCGAGCAAGGTCGTCCACGCTCGTTGGCCTCGCCGGCCTGTGGGCGCTGGTCCCCTTCCCGCGCGTTCTGCGCGAGAAGCGGTAGCGTCTGATGGCTCCCGAAGGCGAGGAGGCGGCCACCCCCAAAGAGGTCATGATCCGGTGCCCCCACTGTGACGCCGAGTTCACGACAGACGGCGAACTGGAGGACCACCTCCAGCGCGAACACGATGAGAGCGGGCCCTAGGGGCCCGCTGTCCGTCGGCTACCCCAGCTCCTCGAGGAACGACGCGACCGCCGCGAGGAACCCCGGCGTGTTCTGCGTCTGCACGTTGTGCCCGCAGCGCTCCACCTCGACCCACCGCCCCTGAGGCAGCGCGTCCGCGAACTCCTGCGCCCGCTCCCGCGTCAGCACTCGCGAATGCTCGCCCCGCAGGATGAGCGCCGGCCGCCCGATCGCCCCTACCGAGGCCAGCGTCGGCCGCTGCCCCTCGGGCGGCATCGGCCGGTCCATGTTGTGCAGCACGCGGTCCGACTTGCTCACGTACTTCCCGTCTGCCCGCCGGAACAGGTTGTACCGCGCCGTCCGCTCCATGTGCTCTCGAGGCCGGAATGGGTCGTACGCCTGCACCCGCTCCACGAAGTCCTCGATGTGGTCGAACTCCACGTTCGCCGTGATGAAGTTGCGGATCTCCTGCGCGCCCTCGTTCATCGCGTCGATCGCCGGCCCCGTATCCACGAACACGAGCGCCCGAGGCAGCTCCGGCTCCCGCACCGCGAGCGCCATCGTCACCCCGCCCCCCATCGAGTGCCCCATCACGATCGGCGACCCGATCTCTTGCTGCCGGATGAAGCCCAGCGCGTCGCTCGCCATCGTCTGCGGCGAGTAATCCTGGTCCCGCACCCACTCGCTGTCCCCGTGCCCCCGCTGGTCGAGCGCGTACACGTGGTAGCGGTCCGACAGGTGCAGACTCACGAGGTCCCACGCGTGCGCCGTCTGGTTCCCGCCGTGCAGCAGCACCACCGCCGGCGCCGAGGGTTCGCCCCACTCCAGGAAGTGGAAGCGGTGCCCGCCCACCACCGTCTGTCGTGACACGTATCGCACGTCCGGCGAATGCGAAATCCCGAGGTCCGTCGCGCTCTGCAGCAGGCTCGCAAACTCCGCCGTCCCCGTCAGGTCCAGCGGCTCGAGGCCATCCGCCATCTCGTTGAGCTGCACGCTGCGCTCCTCGCTCGTCGCGCCCGCCGTTGTCCGCGGGCCCCGCCGCGCACTATAACAGCGCGTATCGAGGACACACTGGGCACGACGCCGCCGCCGGGAGGAGCACACGATGATCTACGAGCTGCGCACCTACATCGCGATGCCCGGCAGGCTGCCGGCGCTGCACGCCCGCTTCCGAGACCACACCGTGAAGATCTTCGAGCGCCACAACATGCGCTGCACCGGCTTCTGGACCTATAAGCACGGCGGCACCAGCGACCAGCTCGTCTACATGATGGCCTTCGAAGATCAGGCCGCCCGCGATGCCGCCTGGGCCGCCTTCCAGGCCGACCCCGAATGGCAGCAGATCCGCGCCGCCTCCGAGACCGAAGGCCCCCTCGTCGCCCGCATCACCTCGGACATCCTGCTCCCCACGGACTACTCACCGGCCCGCTGACGCGATCAGCCGCGAACCGGCCCCGAGGTACGACCCGGGTGGCCGCTATTCTTCAAGCGCCGGTTTGACCCCGTGCTTCGCCGCCACGTCGAGCAGTCGCTCCAGCGTAGGCCCGTCCGCGTATACCTGCCCCACGTCCCGCAGGAACCCGAGCGATGGCGCGCCCAGCGTGATCATCAGGTAACGCGCCTCGCCCTCCGGCACGCGCAGCGTGTGCGGTACCCCGCGGGGCAGACTCACGAGGGCCCCCGGGCCGCCGCTGCTTCGCAGATCGCCCACACGGAACTCGATCGTCCCTTCGAGCACATAAGTCAGTTCGTCCCAGGGATGGCTGTGCTGTGGCGCCCACTCACGGTCCTCAGACACCCCTTCGACCACGGTGACCGGATCGCTGCCGCCGGTCCCCAGTCGCACCAGGATCTCATCGCCGCCCGCCCCCGCGAATCGCTCCGCCGCATCTCGCTCCTGGATGCTCACCGGCAGTTCATGCGTCACGACGTACCTCCGATGTGATCTGCCTCGAGGCGCGCTGCTCAGCGCGCCTCCGCCGAGGGCTCCGCCTCGTCCGTGAACTCATACAGCCACAGCAGCGCGAACCACACGCCCTTCGCCGGCCGGTACGCCGGCACCGTAACCGCCAGACTCACCACCATGATCGTCCACAGCGGATGCAACCCCAATTCACCGATCGCATGCCAGCGCAGCTCGAGCAGCCCGAGGAACACCGCCACCAGCGCTCCTACCGTGTACCCCAGCGCCGTCGCCCCGAGCCACGCCCCGTCCTCGCGTTCGTAGCGGATGCCGCAACTCGGGCACCGCTCGTACAGCGTGAAGGCCCCGCGGAACATCGACTGCCCCCGGCACCCCGGACACCGCCCGAGCGCCCCGAGCCACAACACACGTAACGCATCGAGGAAACTCACACCCGACCGCATACGTCGATGGTACAGGCCGCTATGATCGGAGTCCGCTCTCTCACCACGCGGGGCACCGGTGAACCACTACCTCGTCATCGCTCATCGCACGGCGGCCAGCCCGGAGCTGGCCTCCTGTCTCACGCGCCTCGTCGCCGCCGACCCGCGCGCCGCCCTCACCCTCCTCGTCACCGCCACGCACGGCCCGCTCGAGGAGCACAGCGAGGCCGTCAGTCGCCACGCCAGACAGCTCGCCGATGACGCCCGCGCGACCCTGGCGGCGGCCGGCGTCTACCTCGTCGCCGCCCTCATCGGCGCTGGATCGCCATTCGTCGCCGCGCAGGACGAACTCCGAGAGCACCCCGACGTCTACGACGCCGTCATCCTCCTCACCCGTCCCCCCCGGCTCCTCGGCCGCCTCGCCACCAACGTACGCGCGCGCATCGAGGCCGAGTCCGGCCTCCCCGTTCTCCACGCCCATCGAGGCTGGCTCGAACCCTGGCGCGACGGTCGCCAGCGCCCGCCCGACCGGCTCGCCCGTCTCTGGCGCCGCACCCGCCTCGAGGAGCGCCGGGAGCCCGGCCAGCCCTTCCTCCGCCCCACACCCCCAAAGGCCCGTGACCTGCTGCCGGTCGTCGCGCTGATGCTCTGTTACCTCGCCGGCGGCCTCACGCTCGCGCTCACCGTCAACCGCGCCTTCTACCTCAACGACGCCGTCGCTATCGTCGTCTATACCGTCGTCATCGGCGGCCTGCTCCTCGTCATGCGCAGCGAATCCTGACCGAATCTAACGAGCCAGTCAGCGCCGCCGGGCCGAGGCCTCCGAAGAAAGAAGCCGCGACACAACGGCCGCCCCCGGGACCACCCATTCGACCAACGAACTCCGGGGACCAACGCCGATCCCGCGCAGGCGCAGCCTGTCGCGTTCAACGGGATCGAGGGGGCGAAGCGCCCATTGGGGTGGGCGGGCGGCCTCCCAAGAGGAGAGCAGGCCGCGCGGCGCCCGTCCATCCCGGCCCGCGCAGCGGGCCGCTCCGAGTACCCATGGACACAGAACGGGCCCGGCGACACTGCCGGGCCCGTCCAGAGCTGCCAACGTTTCGAGGCCCGCGGCGCCACCCGAGCGCCACGCAGCCGCGCCGTCTAGCGCCGGCCGTAGCCTCCGCCACCATAGCCGCCGCCACCGCCACCGCGGTTGCCGCCGCCGCCTCCGTAGCCACCACCGCCGTAGCCGCCGCCACCACCGCCGCCGTAGCCGCCACCGCCGCCACGGCCACCGCCGTAACCGCCGCCGCCGCCACGACCGCCCTCTTCACGAGGCCGTGCCTCGTTGATGTTCAGGGCCCGGCCGCCAAACTCGGTGCCGTTCAACGCCGCGATCGCCTTCGCCGCGTCCTCGTTCGACATCTCCACGAACGCGAACCCGCGCACGCGGCCCGTCTCACGGTCCGTCGGCACCGCCACCGACAGCACCTCGCCGTATTGCGCGAACAACGTCTCTACGTCGCCCTCGCGCGCCGAGAACGGGAGGTTTCCCACATAGATCTTCTGTACCAAACGAATCACTCCTAGCCGGTCGAGCCGACAACTACTGCCTTCTCCGAGAAGGCCACTGCAAACATCTCAGGCTCGACATGGGCGTTCGGGTGAAACGACGTGGAAGAGATACTGAGAGGGCTGCGCCATCACTGACGCTCTCCTATCATACATCGCCCGTCCGCCCCCCGCTTGTCGCTGTGGCGCACCGCCGCATCGTGCGACCATACCCCCATGCCAGCCCCGCCCGACATCACCCACGTCATCTTCGACATGGATGGCGTCCTCCTCGACACCGAGCCCCACTACACCGCTGCCTCCTCCGAGGTCTGCCGCCGCTACGGCCTCGAGTTCACCTTCGCCCACAAGTCCCGCATGCTGGGTCGCCGCGCCCTCCCCGCCGCTGACTGGCTCGTCGCCGAGCTCGGCCTCCCGATGACCGGCGAGGACTTCCTGCGCGAACGCGAGCCCATCCTCGATGCGCTGTTCCTCACCGCCGGTCCCATGCCCGGCGCCGTCGAGTTGACGCAGTACCTCGCCCGCGAAGGCGTGCCCCACGCCGTCGCCTCCAGCTCGAACCGTCGCAATTTCGAGATCAAGACCAGCGCCCACGCTGCGTGGTTCGCCCGCTTCGATGCCGTCGTCCTCGGCGACGACCCCGAGGTGCACGACGGCAAGCCGGCGCCGGACATCTTCCTCGTCGCGGCAGCGCGCCTCGGCGCGGCGCCCGGAGCGTGCCTCGTCGTCGAGGACTCACCCGCCGGAGTTGCCGCCGCGCACGCCGCGGGCATGCGCGTCGTCTGCGTCCCCGACCCCAACATCGAGGCTGCGCTCTTCCCGCCCGCCGACCAGGTCCTCCCCAGCCTGCTGGCCTTCCGCCCCGAGGACTGGGGCCTCCCGCCGTTCCACGTGCCCGCGGACTTCGACGCGGCCCGCTAGCGGCCCGCTAGCCCCCCGCCTGCCCCCGCCGGCGCATCCAGTCGAGGACGAACGGGTTCTGCGCCTTCTCCGCCGCGATGCTCGTCTCTTGCATGTGACCGGGCAGCACCAGCGTTTCCTCCGGCAGTGTCAGCAACCGGTCGCAGATGCTGTCCATCTCCTGCTCGTAGCTGCCGCCCGGCATGTCCGTGCGCCCGATCGATCCGCGAAACAGCGTGTCTCCGCTGAACAGCAGGCCGTCCGCGTAATAGCTCACACTCCCGGGCGTGTGCCCCGGCGTCGTGATCACCTGCAGCCGCACGCCGTCCACCTCGACGATGTCACCCTCGAGGACGAACCCGTCGGGGTCTGGCGGCCCGTGCTCCACGTCGAGGCCCATCCGCGCTGACGCGTCGCGCCACCCGTTCCGAAGCAGATCCAGCTCCGCCTCGTGCAGCAGGAACTTCGACCCCGTCTGCGCGTGCACTCCATAGACACCGAGGATGTGGTCGAGGTGCGCGTGCGAGTTCGCGATCAGCTTGATCTGGACGCCCATGTCACGCGCCAGCGCCAAAATCTCGTCCGGCTCGTCTCCTGGGTCGATGCAGATCGCCTCGCCCGTCCGCCGGTTCCCGATCACCCAGCAGTTCTCCTGAAATACCCCCACCACGAGCCCGCGCACCATCAGTTCGTTTGCGACTTCCATACCATCACATTCCGTGTCACGAGCAGGCCCGTCAAGCACACGCCGGCCGAGGCGTTCCCCTACGAGGCGGTCGCCGCCAGCTCCGCCGCCCGCGCGAACACGGCGTCGAGCATCGGCTCCGTCAGACGCCCCGTGAACGTGTTCTGCTGGCTCGGGTGGAACGAGCACACGAGCGTCCGCCCGCCCGGCAACTCCGCCTCGGCACCGTGCCCGAACCTCGGCCGTGGCCGCACCCCCAGCTGCGACGTCAGCGACTCCATCGCGTACGCCCCCAGCGCCACCGCCACCCGCCACGGCAGCAGCTCCAGCTCGCGCGCCAGGTACGGCGCGCAGTTCGCCCGTTCCTCGGGTAGCGGCTTGTTGCGGGGCGGCGCGCAGCGCACGGCCGCCGCCACGTACCCCCCGTCGAGGTGCAACCCGTCGTCCCTCGTCACGCTCGTCGGTTGGTTCGCCATACCCGCCCGATACATCGCCCGGAACAGCCAGTCGCCCGACCGGTCGCCCGTGAACACCCGCCCGGTCCGGTTCCCCCCGTGGGCGGCCGGAGCCAGTCCCACGACGATCACTCGTGCCTCCGGGTCCCCGAACCCCGGCACCGGCCGTCCCCAGTACTCCTCGTCCCGAAACGCCGCCCGCTTCTCTCGCGCCACCTGCTCGCGCCACGCCACGAGGCGCGGACAGCGCCGGCACGCCACCACTTCGTCCCGCACGCGTTCCAGTGAGTCCATCCGTCCAGCGTACCCGCCGAGGACGGTCGTCGCGCGCGCTACTTCGCCGCGGCCACCGGCAGCGGGATCGGCTCCCGCCCCTCTCCCGCCCGCGCTGCCGCCGGCCGTACCAGTCCGTGGTCGAAGGCCCATACCGTCGCCTGCGTCCGGTCCCGTAGCTCCAGCTTCGCGAGGATGCGCTTCACGTGCGTCTTCACCGTCCCCTCGCTCAGCACGAACGCTTCCGCGATCTCCGCGTTCGAGTACCCCCGCGCGATCAACTGCAGCACCTCGCGCTCCCGGGCCGTCAGCCCCGCCGTCGTCACCGCCCCCGCCTCGGCCGCGTCCTGCGCATCGCGCAACGAGGCCATCGCCACCGGCGGCATGGCTCCCACCAATTCGGCGGACGCTGGCCGCACCGCCCCTGGCACCTCCGCGCTGCCACCGCGCCCGCCGCCCGGTCCCGCGGGCTCCCGCCCCTCCGGCGCTGGCCCGTCGAGGTCGTCCAGTGGCGCGCCCGGCACAATGTGCGGCGCCCGGCTCCCCAGCATCAGCCGCGCCCACGCTCCGTGGGCCCTCGCCCCCCAGCGCACGAGGTGCACCTCGGCCAGCAGGACCGCTAGGCCCGGAAGCGGCCACCACCATGCGTCCCCAAACGAGTCGATGACGCGCCCGCCCGACCCCATGTCCACCGTCATCGACCAGGTCCCGGCCACAAACGGCGCCGCCACCAGCGTCCCGCCCACCGTCGTGAACACCACGAGGATCACGAACGCGGCGATTCCGGCCGGGAACTGCACGAACAGGTATAGCAGCCCCGTCCACGTCGTCGGGTCGGTCAGCCGGTCGCGCACCTGCGCGCGGTACGAACCGCGCTCGATCGTCGTCGGTGGCCGCCGCAGCGCGACGCCTCGCACGTGCCGCACGAGCCACGCCTCGCCATCCCCCGCCCACCGCGACAGATACAGTGTCACGAGAAGTACCGGTGGCCCGATGAGTGTCCAGATGAGCGCTCCGCCAAACGCCAGCGCCACCACCAGCACGACGAAGTACATCAGCCCGAGCGGGAACATGGCGAGCAGGTGCGTCGCGCTCGCGTACGTCCGCCAGTCCCATACTGGCGCGAACACCGCGTGCGCCACCGAGCGCACCGTCGACTGCGGCGCCTGCCGCTTTGCTTGCGTCTCGCCGTCCATCTCGCCTCCCGGTCTCCAAGGCACCGTTCAGTCGTGATGGTGGCTGCCGGACCGCCGGGCGGCGTCTCCCTCAAGGGGGATTTCGGCGCATACCTCGCAGGAGTCCGAGGTTATGTCGCGCCGATCTCCTGGCAGATCTACTCCGCGGGGTAGTCGGCCAAGTACAGGATGCGCGCCTCCGCGCTCGTCTCGGTCAGCTCGAGGATCCCCACGTGCCCGAGCTTCATCGACTGCTTGACCATATTCGGGCTGCCCGGGTTGATGAACAGGATCCCCTGGTGCGTCTCGATCATCGGCTCGTGCGTGTACCCGCACACCACGATCTCCACCGGCTCCCCGAAGGCCCCCTTCAGGTCGTCCACGATCGACTTGCTCGCCGGGTATCGGTCGAGGGCTCCCGGCCACACGTCGTCCCCCAGGACCTGCAACTCGAGCTTGTGCACGAGCCCGATCTTCCGGCCCAGGATCTCGACCACCGCCGGCGGACTGACCCGCGGCGCCGCCTCCCCATCCATGAAGAACGAATTCGCCGACTTCACCGGTGCGATCTGCTCCAGCCACTCGATGCAGTCCTGCGTGTAGATGTCCCCCGCGTGGAGGATCAGCTCCACCCCTTCGAACGCGGGGATCACCTGGTGCGGCGGCTCCTTCCCCATCGAGGGGACATGCGTGTCCGAAATGAGCCCGATCTTCATCGCCGCCTTGCCTTTCGCGTCGCCCGAGCACGCCCCTCCTGGGACGCGAGGTGACTATAGCGGCTGCGCTCCGCGCGCGGGAGGAACCTGCAGGCCATACGCTACTCGCTCGTCCATCCGGAGCTCATCTCATACGCTTGTCGACGTCGGAAGCCTGTGACAACATCGTGAAGTCACTCTAAGCGGCTTGTTGGCCCGCAGCGCCTCGCTCCGGAGCTTCCGCTCGATGTCGGACCGCGAAATGAAGGCGCGCGTGCGAGGCTCCCGCCCGCCGGTCGCTCCTGTGGCGCTCCTGTCCTCCGCGCTTCTGCTTGCCCTCGTCGCCGCCGCCCCCGTCGTCGCCCTGGTGTTCTCGCTCTGGCTCCATCCGGCAGCGGCTGCCGACGAGAAGGTGACCGTGTGCCACCGCACAGGCAACGGCTGGAACACCATCGAGATCGCCCCCTCCGCCCTCGACGAACACCTCGCCCACGGCGACTACCCTGGCGCGTGCACCACTGCGTCGCCGACGGCGACCCCGACCGAGTCCCCGACTGGCACGCCCACGACGTCGCCCACCGCAACGGCTACTCCGGATCCCACCCCGACGCCATCACCCACCGCCACGCCCACCCCCGATCCCACGCCCACTGCGGCGCCCACTGCCCCGGCCACTCCAGACCCCCCCCCCCCCGCGGCCCCCCCCGCGACCGCCCCCGCTGCCCCCACGCCATCGCCGACGGCCACGCCGACCCCCGACCCCACCCCGACAGCGACTGCCGCCGCCGGGCCGACACTCGCTGCCACCTCGACGGCCACATCAGTCGCGCCACCCATGCCGGCCAATAGCCCCACCGCGGCTGCCGCGATCGTGACGCCGACGAGCACTCCTCCGACCACCGAGGCGTCCCCGCCCCCCAGCGCGACATCCGCCCCGCGCCTCAACCAGCCGCCATCCCCACCCTCCTTCGTACTGGGGCCCGGTGACCTCTTCATCCCCACGGGCCCCTCGGTCACATTCGGTGCGTCCCCCGCTCTGTTCGCGACGGCCACACCCACAGCGACCGCAACGCCGGCCCGGACCGCGTCTCCCACGCCCGCGGCGACGCGCACCCCGATCGCCACACGGACGCCCAGCCCCCCGCCGGCTGCGACGCCTGCGGCTCCGTCACCTGCTGCCCCGACAACGAGCCCGCCCGACGACGACAACCCCGCCCGCTCCCTCTTCGTGCGCGGCTTCCCCGCGTTCGACGAGTTATCGGCATCTCCAGCCGTCATCCTGACCAACGCGCTCCTCTCGCTGCTCGCGCTGATGCTGATCCTGCTCGCCTGCACGGTCTTCAACTCGACGCTCGAGGAAAATGGTTCGCAGCTGGCGTCGGTTCTCGGTCGCCTCGTGGGGCCGTTCGGTCTCTCGCTTGCGTGGATCCGAGGCGACGACAACGGCGATGGCGAACGGCCCATCTCGCTCTGGCGGCTCGGCCTGATCCTGCTCGCCGTCGCCGCCGTCTACTCTGGTCTCGACCCCGAGTTCGGTTGGAACGCCGCCACCGCTGCCCTCGTCATCAGCCTCACCGTCGGCGTCGGCTTGCTCACGTTCATCTACGAGGGCGCCCAGGTGCTGTTCGGCGCCCGAGCCGGCGCCCGTAGCAGCCTCCAGCTTCAGCCGCTGGGCATTGTCATCGCGGCGCTCTCAGTCATCATCACGCGCCTCACGGACGTGCATCCCGGCATCGTCCTCGGCGTGATCGCGGGCGCCGCTGTGGGCAGCCACGACACGAGGCTGCAGGGACGCATCGTCACAGCGGCAATGCTGGGCGTCCTCGGTCTGAGCCTGGGCTCGCTCCTCGCGATCGGGCCACTCCAGTCACTCGCCACCGGCCACCCCGGTGACTGGTGGGCCGTGATACCGGAGACAGTCGCCGTGACACTTTTCGTCGGCGGCATTGAAGGCCTGCTCTTCAGCCTCCTCCCGCTCAAGTTCATGGAAGGCCGCCGCGTCTGGGACTGGAACCGGGCGGTGTGGCTCGCCCTCGGCGTCGCCGTTTCGTTCCTCTTCTTCCACGTCGTCTTGAATCGCACCGACGCCTACACGTCGGTCGTCGAGGAGACCGGCGTCCGCGCCCTCTTCGCGGTTTGCGTCGGCAGCATCGTCCTTGCGTCGGGCTTCTGGCTGGCCTGCCGTCAATGGCTCCCGCGCAGCGGAGAGCCGGAGACGGCCCCCGCCTGACCACGCGCGACCGCCGGCCCTATGGCTCCCGCAGCACGCGGTACCGCGTGTAGATCTCGTTCGTCACCGGGTTCGGCACCGCCGACACGATCTCGAGGCGCGTCGTCCGCTCGAACGACGGCGCCCGGTCGCTGACGACCGCCGCCAGCACGTCGTTCCCCCCGACCACCACCGGCCCGAGTGTCAGGAACAGCTCGTCCACGAGCCCCTCGTCGAACAGTTCGCCGTTCAGCGTGGGCCCGCCCTCCACCAGCAGCAGCCGCGCCTCGAGGTCGTCATGCATATGCCTGAGGACCCACCGCACGCCTCGGTCCGGCAGCACGAACACCCGCCGCCCGGTCGCCTCGATCGCCTCTCGTCGCTCCTCCGGCGCCGACGCCGCGAGGTACACCACGCCCTCGAAGTCACGCGCCCGGAAGAACGCACGCTCCAGTGGGAGGTCCCCCGAGGCGCTCACGATCGCTGAGATCGGCGTCCGCGTCTTGCCGCGCGCAACCCGCAGCTCCTCCAGCGTCGGGTCGTCCAGCCGCGACGAAGTCCCGCTCGCCCGCAGCGTGCCCGCGCCGTTCATCACGATGTCCGCGTGCACGCGCAGCTCACGCATGAGCCGCTGGTCGATCTTCGTCCCGAGCCCCTGCTCGTTCCCTTCGATGGTGACGCGCCCGTCGAGGCTGCTCACCATGTTGACGATCACGTACGGCCGCCCGACCGGTGGGTCGCCGAACGTCAGCGACGTGTAGTCCGGCTTGTACGCGACCGCCGCCGCGATCTCCTCAGGCTCCATGCCTCGACGCTCCCCTCGGGTCACTCCTTCGAGGATAGCGCCCGCTCGAACACGACCCGTAGCGAGAACTCGATCCCCGCGGCCGCGAAGACCCGCTCGCTTCCCGTGGCGATGTCCGTCTCGACCATCACACGCCCGGCACCATCACAGCCGCGCGTGAACCAGATCGCCCCCGACGATGTCCATCCGATGCCGCCCGCGCCCTCGCATGCCCCGCCCGCGATCCGGCGCGGCTCGCCCTGCTCTATATCGATCACCACGACCCCCGTCGTTGTGCCCACCGCGACCCGCCTCCCGTCCGCGGCCCACGCCGTGCGGACGCCGCTCGTCAGTGCGCCTCCGAGGGCCGCGATCCGCCGCACGACCCGCCCCTCCGCATCAGCCAGATACACGCCGGCCTCGTCGCCCGAGTCCCCGAGGAGCAGCATCGACCCTCCCGAGGGCGCCCAGCCACCGAACCACGCGCCTTCGAGGTCGTCCGCGGCCCGCCGCTCCCGCAGGCCATCCCCGCGCACCAGCATCACCTCGGCGGCCTCGCCGGTCGCCGGCGCCAGCGTGACCGCGAGCGTGCTCCCGTCAGGCGACCACGGACTCACCGTCGGCGTCTCAACGCCGCTCGGCTCGTCATCGCTCAGACCCGCCGTCTTCAACCGCGGCGCGTCCTGTCCGCTGTCCGTGACGTACAGCTCCAGCGCCTCGCCCCGAGGCTTCACGAACGCGATCCGTCCGCCGTCGGGCGACCAGTACGGAGCCCGCCCCTCACCCTCTTCCCGCGGGTCGCCTCCATCGGCCGCCACGCTGTGCAGCGCGCAGGGCGTGGACTCGCCGCCATCGCACACCGCGAACGCCAGCCGCTCCCCGTCCGGCGACCACGCGAGTCCCGAGATGGACCCGTCGCTCTGCATCACCGCCCGCTCCCGTCTCCCGCCATCGTCCGCGAGGAACAGCGCCGTGCCACCCCCCGCCGTCGCCCGAACGTATGCGATCTCGTACCGCCCGCTGTCGTCGTCAGCCCGCGGGCCCCCACAGCCCACGGCCACCCCCAGCGCTACCGCCGCTACCACCACCGGGCCCGGCCACAGCACCGAGGAGGCAACGCGGCCCACCGCCGTCGGCAGCCTCATCGCGCGGCGATGCCTCGCCCGACCCGCGCGATGAGCCCGCCCGCACCCTGGCGCAACACCTCGAACCGCGGCGAGCTCAGGATCGAGTCGCGTAACTCCCCGCAGCAGGACCCGCGCACGTAGACGTAGTCGTACGACGCCTGCGACCGCACCACGATGTCATCGAGGCACGCGGCGTCCTCCTGGCCGCACCCCTGCAGCCGGTCGTGCCAATAGATCCGGTTCGGGAACTCGGTCCCCAGCCACTCGTACCCCTGTGCCGTGTAGGCACTGTGTCGCTCCGTTAGAGCGGGGAACCACTCCGACAGTCCGTCCGCCCACCACAACTCCCCCGACACCACCACGAAGCGCGCGTCCGGAGGCGTTTCTCTCGCGATCCACGCGAGGTCGGCCTGCTCCCCCGCGGCCAGGCTGCGCAACGCGGGCAGGCCGTCCCGCGACAGCGCGGACCACAGCGCCACCGTCGCGAAGAACCCCGTCACCAGCGCCATGCCGATCCACCGGTTCATCGCCCCGCGTCGTGCCCGGACCGCGATGTCCCTCGGCGGGACCGCCGTCGACGGCTGCGGTCGTGCCAGCATCGGCAGCACGACCAGGCCCACGCCCGCGCCGACGAGGAGGGCGACCGGCACCGGCAGGAAGTTGTGCGCCTGCGTGGGCTCCACCACGAACTCCGCCACCACCCACACCGGCACTAGGTAGGCTCCGCGCGTGATCAGCGTTCCCGCACCCACCACCGCCAGTGCGGCCGGCCAGTTCAGCAGCGGCTGCGAGGTGAACGACCAGTCGATCAGCGCCCGCCACGGGTACCCGTCGTGGTAGAAGTAGTCCGAGAACCGGCTCGCCCGCAGCGCCACGAACGGCCCGAGGCCGTCGCGTGCCACCACTGGCCCCCACCACAGCGCCGTGGCCACCAGCACCCCCGCGGCCAGCAGCGCCGCCGCCCGCAACGCCGGTCGTGACCGGCCGTGCAGCGCCAGGATCAGCCCGATCGCCACCGGCGCGAACATGTTCGGATGTGAGAGCTGCGCGAGGCTCGCCAGCGCGATCGCCGCCAGCAGCGCCTCCCGCCTCCCCTCGACGATCAGCCGCCATGCCTGGTGCACCGCCAGCACCGCGAACAGCAGCCCGAACGCCCGCGTGATTCCCCCGCCCATGATGTGCCAGTGGAAGCCTTCCACCAGCAACGCGAACGCCACCACGGACGCGGTGGCCGAGGCGGCAGGCAGGACCTTCCGCGCGAGCAGGTAGACCGCCGGCACCGTCGCCACGCTCGCGACCAGTGGCAGCACCCGCAGGCTCGTCACCAGATCGAGGGGCGTGAAGCGGTCCAGCAGCGCGATCACGTACACCATGAACAGCGGGTACGCGAACGGAATCCCGTCCCCGTTGTACGACGTCGCGGCCGGCGGCACGAACCCGTTCGCCTGCAGGTCCCGCGCCATCGCGTAGAACAGCCCGCCATCGTTCAGCGGAAACGACCCCGCCGGCACGAGGTAGTACAGCCGCACGAGTAGCGCGAGCCCCGTCGCCGCCACCACAACCGCATGCGGCTGGAGCAGAACGGCCACGCGGGTCCGCACCCGCGCCTGCGCCGCCGGCCGCGCTCCATCAGCCTCCGAGGTCAGCATCTGCCGCAGCGTCCTCCCGGCCTGCGCGCTCGGCGGAGGCCTTCGCCATCAGGTTCCCCCGTGCGACAAGCCCCGCTCGCCCTCCGCCCCTGTGGCCTCGCGCTGCCCCTCGCGCCGAGGTCACACCGACCGCCGGCCTACGGACGCCAGCCCGCTGCCCAACCCCAGTCGACCGTGTTCCACTCCGGATGCCCCACCGCCGTCGACAGCGCGCCGAGCTCGAACCCGTTCACCGTCACCGCAACGTTCTTCCCATTGTTCGTCCACAGTTGCACCCGGGCGCTGCCCGACCACGACCGTGACTCCCCCGCCGCCAGCGTCCCTTCGTAGGAGACCGAACCGTCCACGCTCACTCGCACGCTCGATTGCTGCTGCGCCAGGACCGTGAGCGTCGCCGCGTTCGCCGGCGCGGGCGTGCTCGTCCGCGTTGCTGTCGCCGGCGCCGTCGCCGTACGCGACCCCGCGCCGGGCTCCTCCGTCTCAGTCGCCTCCCCCGTCGCCCCCACGCCGGCGGCCGGCCGCTCCTGGCCCGGGTCCAGCGACTCGCCGTCCGCCCATGGTTGCGTGACGCCCAGCACGAGGAGTGCCGCGAACGCTCCCAGCACGGCCGCCGCCACCAGCAATCCGCCGCGCCCCCCGGTCCCGCCGCGCGCGGCGGTGGCCGAACGTGCTACCCGCGCAGGGACCGGCCCGCTCGTGGCCACTGGAGGCGGCGGCGGGTCGTCGAAGTACCCCTCGTCTTCCTCCGCCGGGCGGAACGTCCGAGGTGGATAGCTCCGCTCGCCCTCGAGCGCCGTCCGTCCTCCCCGCCGGTAGTCCGCCGGGTACCCGTGCCGCGTCGCGTCGCGCGTCACCGCGACCACGAGCCCGACCGCGATCAATCCGATGACCAGTACGAGGAGGAACACCAGCATCGTCGACCCCTGCGCCGTCGTCGAGGGCGCATATCGATCGTACCCGCCTGGTCATAGCCCCCGGACGTGACCGCGCGGCGGCACGCTCGACCATCGCGGGCGGACACGAGTTCCAGGGTCCGCCGAGCTGGCGGCGTCGGGGCGCCGAACATCGGCTCTGCACCTCGCCTCTGCGACGTCCGCCCGGTCCTCCCGTCCGGGCCCCAGCCTCGTCGAGCAGATGCGCTCCACCCCTCTCCCGCGCGCAGCCCTCCTGATCGCCGCTGACAGGCCCCCGCCCTCCAGCGCCGCTCCGGATCGACAACGGGGCCCGACTGTGCGTCGGGCCCCGTCTCTTTGCTCCGTGGCCGGTGCCGCGTAGCGGCGCTCAGTGCACGAGGCGGTAGTTCAGGACAATGTGCCCCTGGTCACCCTGGTACCCGCCGACCTGGATGTAGTACCACTGCCCCGTGCGCGGGGTGCCGGGCACCTCGACCGCCGAGTCGTACCAGAATTCCGGGATGTCGTAGTAGTCCGGGTCGTTGGTGTCGTCGTTGCAGACGAGCGGAGCCGAACGCGGGTTCTTGTACACGGCGAGCACGGTGTCGTAGTCGCTACCGTACGTGTTGACCTCGAGACCCGCGCCCGAGGGCACGTAAATCTGGTACCACACGGTCGAACCCATGCTGCCGCACGGCAGGTCCTCGCCGGACTCGGTGGTCGCATTGATGTTGTGCCCGCGCGCTGAGTCGTTCACCAGCTGCAGCCGCGAGGCGTTCGTGCGCATGTCATTCGCGGGCGCCGGTCCCCCGGCTGCCACCACCGCTCCCACGGTCATCACCACCAGCGCGAGCGCACCGGCAGTCGCCGCCGCGAAGACGCGGCCTCCGCGCTTCGTCATCCCGATTCGCATAGTTCCTCCTGAACGTGTGCTCGATCCCTCAAAACGCACAGGATCGTAGAGTTTTGCTGCGACCATGTCCAGCGGTCGGGAGGCGGCGGGTCAGACAGCCGCGGTCGCGCAGGGAGACGCTGCGGCGTCGGTGAGTCGATGGATCTGGTGGACCTGAGCGGGATCGAACCGCTGACCTTCTGACTGCCAGTCAGACGCTCTCCCAGCTGAGCTACAGGCCCCCACGGACGAGGAAACGGTCGCGCACGACCGTCGCTCCCCATTGGAACCGCACCCGCGGATGGTGTCAACCAGCGGCGGCCACCGCAGCCCGCAGCCACGAGGTGCGCGGCAGCCCCTCGTGGGCGAGCAGCCACTCCTTGCGGTCCAGCCCGCCGCCGTACCCCGTCAGCGTCCCGTTCGCCCCCACCACCCGGTGGCACGGCACTACCACGCTGATCGGGTTCCGCCCGATGGCCATCCCGACCGCCCGAGGCCCGCTCGGCCTCCCGATGCGCCGCGCCACCGCGCCATATGTCGATGTCGCGCCGTACGGGATCTCGAGGAGCGCCTCCCACACCGCCTGCTGAAACGGTGTCCCCCGCGGCACCAGCGGCAGATCGAACGTCTCCCGCTCCCCCGCGAAGTAGGCCCGCAGCTCCTCGACCGCCTCCCGCGAGGCCGCCGCGTCCTCGACCGGTGCCGACCCGCTGTCGCGCTCCAGCCGCTCGAGAAAGCGCGCCGCCTCCTCAGCCGTCCGCGCGAACTCGATGCGATGCACCCCCTCGTCCGACCCGCCGGCGTACACCGTCCCGACTGCCGTCTCGAGCGTTCCATACCAGGACATCGCGTCCTCCTCTCGAGGGGAGAGATGCCTCATACTACCGCGCCGCCGCCCCTGCTTCCCGCCCCGGTGTCACCTGAGCGCGTCCCGGTCTGGTCAGGCGCTTCCGGCCACCCACCGGGGGACCATTGGCCATGGTCACGCCCGGTAGCGGGCTTCCATGCTGTGATCCTCCTGCCGCCGCGCCGTCGCGAGAGGAGCTCAGCGTGACCGCCGTCATCCGCTTCGCCGCCGGGCTCTTCCTCGTTTGGCATGGCCTGGTCCACGTCATCATGTGGGGCTTGTACGAAAGCGCCTCATGGAACCCGCGCCATTCCTGGCTCCTGGGCGACGCCCGCTCGATCGCGATCGCCGTCGCCGTGCTCGCGGCGGCGCTCTTCGCCCTGGCCGGCCTCGCGCTGCTCACGGACACCGGGTCCTGGCCGCACGCCGCCGTCGCGGCCGCCGCCGTCTCCATCGCGCTGATGCTCCTCACCTTCAACGTCCGCTGGCTCTGGGGCATCGCACTCGACGCGGCCGTGGTCGCCCTCGCCCTCCGCGCCCTCGCGAGGTGATCGGACGCCCTCGAAGAGGTGGGGCCGCGCGACCGTGACGCTCCTCGCCCCTGCCTTTGCTACGCTGCGAGCGCTCACTCCGCACCACGTTCCGAGGAGACCTCGAATGCGCACCAACACCGTCCTGCAGGCCTGGCGCGAAGGCCGTCCCACCATCGGCGCCTGGCTCACCGCTAACTCCGCCTTCAACGCGGAGAACCTCGCCCACGTCGGCTTCGACTGGCTCTGCATCGACCTCCAGCACGGCATCGTCGACTACGCCGACGCGGTCACGATGCTTCAGGCCATCTCCACCACCGAGGTCGTCCCCCTCGTCCGCGTCCCCTGGAACGACCCCGCCACGATCATGAAAGTCCTCGACGCCGGCGCCTCCGGCGTCGTCGTCCCGCTCGTCAACAACGGCGAGGAGGCCGCCCGCGCCGTCGCCGCCTGCCGCTACCCCCCGCAGGGCATCCGCTCCTCCGGCCCCGCCCGTGCACGCATGGTCAACGGCGCCGACTACGTCCAGGCCGCCAACGACCAGGTCGCCTGCATCGTCATGATCGAGACCGCTGAGGCCCTCACGAAACTCGATGAGATTCTCGCCACCCCCGGCGTCGACGCCGCCTACATCGGCCCCGCCGACCTCGCCTTCGCCATCGGCCTCCCCGGCAAAGGCGACAACCCCCACCCGAAACACCTCGAGACCGTGAAGACCATCATCGAGGCGTGCCAGCGCCACAGCGTCGCCCCCGGCATCCACACGAACAGCGTCGAGTACACCCAGAAGTACCTCGACCTGGGGTGCCTGATGGTCACCCTCGGCTCCGACACCGGCTTCATGACCGCAAAGGCCGCCGCCGACCTCATAACCGTCCGAGGCGCCCTGCCCTCGACCATCGACGTGGACGTCTAGACAGGTGCCGCTCCTCGATCACGGTCCGCTGCGGACGTACGTCGCCCGCATCTTCGAGGCCGCCGGCACTCCCCCCGAGGACGCCGCCCTCGTTGCCGCGCACCTCGTCGAGGCCAACCTCCAGGGCCACGACTCCCACGGCGTCATCCGGGTCGAGCGCTACATCCGCGACATCGAGGCCGGCATCCTCCATCCGGGCGCCGAGGTCCGTCTCGACCGCGACGATGAGACCACCGCCGTCGTCGATGGCGGCTGGAACTTCGGCCAGGTCGTCGCCCACCGCGCGATGGCGGTCGCCATCGAGAAGGCCCGCTCCCGAGGCGTCGGCATCGCCGTCGCCCATCGCAGCGGCCACGTCGGACGGGTCGGCGCCTACGGCGAGCAGGCCGCCGACGCCGGCTGCATCGGCATCGCGATGGTGAACAACCATGGCGGCGGGCGCGTCATGTCCGCCCCCGGCGGCCTCGAACGCCGCCTCTCCCCCAACCCGATCGTCGTCGTGCTCCCCACCGAGCCCCGCTTCGTCCTCGACATGACCACCTCGGTCGTCGCCGAGGGCAAGCTCCGCGTCGCCCGCAATCGAGGTGACAGCGTCGCCGAGGGCTGGATCGTGGACGCCGAGGGCCGCCCCACCACCGACCCCGCCGCCTTCTACGGTCCGCCGCAGGGCTCGCTGCGCCCCCTCGGCGGCGACGCCGCCCACAAGGGCTTCGGCCTCGCCCTCGTCGTCGAGGCTCTCGCCGGCGCACTCTCCCCCGCCGGTACGAGCCGCCCCGGCGCACCGAGTGTCGGCAACGGCCTCTTCTGCATGGCCATCGACGTCGCCCGCTTCCGCCCCCTCGATGCCTTCGCCGCCACCTTCTCAGACCTCGTCGACTACGTGCAGTCCCCGCCCTACGCCCCCGGCGTCGACCGCATCACCATCCCCGGCGAACCCGAACGCACCTCGCAGCGCACCCGCGAGGCCACCGGCATCCCCCTCGACGACGCCACGTGGCGCCAGCTCGTCGAGACCGGCACTAAGCTCAGCGTCCCACCGATCGCGGGGTGAGAGGGTGGAGCTTCGCTATTCAGGCCACGCACTTGAACAGCTGATCGCCCGCGAGATCACCGAAGAGACGCTCGATGCTGTCCTGCTGAACCCGCGGTGGATGCCGTCGGTCGGTCGAGCGCTTGCTACGATCGAATCGTTGGCGACCGGCGTCTCCGCGTCCTGATCGTCGAGGAGCATCCGGTGCCCGTCGTGGTGACCGCGCACTGGGTGGAACAGGAGCCGGCTCCGTGATCGTCCGCTACGACAGCGAGGTGGCCCCCCTACATCTCGTTCCGCGTGATCGAGCCGGGCGGCGCGAAGCGGACCCGAATGCTCGATGACCGCCGCATGGTCGACTACGACGCCGCCAATCAGCCCATCGGGCGTCGAGTTCCTCTGCTTCAGCGAAGGCATCGACCTCGAAAACGTACCGCGCGCCGAGGAGCTCGCAACCGCGCTGCGAGCGTTTGCGCCGGCCCCGGCCTAGGTACGCGCCACTTCCTCGTAGTTCGTCACCACGAGCTCGCCGATCGGCCCCCGCCCGTCCCCCCGCGAGTTGATGGCCCGTCGCGCCTGCACCTCATCGATCGCGTATCCAGAAAACTCGTACCCGCCTCGGATCCACGGGTGCGGCGAATTCGACAGCATCACCGACACCCCTCGCGCCGTCAGCACGTCGATACACCGCTTCAGCCGGATCTGCTCCGCCCGCCCGAACTCCCGCTCGGTATACGCCGTGAAGTTCGAGGTGTCCGACAGGGGATGGAACGGCGGGTCGAAGTACACGAAGTCACCCGGCCCTGCCTCAGCGCACGCTTCCGCGAAGTCCGCCGACTGCAACTCGACTCCCCGCAGCGCCGCCGATGCCGCAAGCAGCGCCTCCCGGTCCAGAATCCGAGGTGACTTGTACCGCCCGAACGGCACGTTGAACTCGCCCCGCCGATTCACCCGGAACAGCCCGTTGAAGCACGTCTTATTCAGGAAGATCACCCGCGCCGCGACCTCGACCGCGTCCGTGCGTCCATGCTCGTCGCGCACGCGGTAGTACATGGCCGCCCGACCCGCATCGTCCGCCCCGGCGTACTCCTCCTGCAGCCGTTCGAGCGCAGTCGCGAGCGCCGGCGCCTGATCGCGCACGACGCGGTACGTGGTCATCAATGCCCCGTTGAGGTCGTTCAGCACCGCCCGCCGCGGCGCCCGCTCCGCGTCTGAGGACAGCGCGAAGAACAGAGCCGCCCCTCCCAGGAACGGCTCATAGTACGTATCGATCCGGCGCGGGCTGCGCCTCACCAGTTCGGGGAGCAACTGCGATTTGCCGCCGGCCCACTTCAGGAAGGGCCTCGCTGTCACGTCCCGCAGTGTGGGCGCACCAACCGCCGCGCGCAACCGCCCGGGCGCGCCCCGCCTCTTGACGTAATCCGCCCGAGTGACGGCGCCCTGCGTCTGCCACACACGCGTACCACCGCCTATTCGCACCGCAGGGTCGAAAAACGCACTGACAGGCTGGTATGGTGTTTCGGGCGTCCGCACGTGACGTGGCTGCAATGCGGCGGGTAGTGATCGGCAGGTCCATGAAAGCGAGCTACATCCTCGCCACGGTTGCGGCGACGGCCGTCATCGCGCTCCTCTCGCTCACCCAGAGCGGCAGGTCCGCCGAGGCGCAACTCCCCCCGGCGTTCGAGCAGCAGAGCTACATCGTCGTCCTCAAGGACGACCTCTTCGATCCCTTCGGCATCATGGACACCATCGAACGCACCCAGGGCATCCAGTCCAACCTGCGCTTCAGCTTCGCCCTCAGCGGCTTCTCCGTCCGCCTGAACGCCTTCCAGGTCGAGGCGGTTCGACGCCTCCCGTGGGTGGAATTCGTCAGCCCGGACCTCCAAGTGCAGACCGTCGGCCCCGCTCCCATCGCCTCCGGCGAGACCGTCCCCCCCGGCGTCCGCCGCATCGAGGCTGCATCCACCACACAGACTACCGATCCCAGCTCCGTCAACGTCGCCGTCATCGACACCGGCATCGACCTCGGTCACCCGGACCTCAACGCCGTCGCCGGCCGGAATTGCGTCTCTTCCAGCAGTCAGCCGCAGGACGACAACGGCCATGGCACACACGTCGCCGGCACCATCGGCGGCAGGAATACCGGCAGCGGCGTCCTGGGCGTCGCCCCCGGCACCACGATGTACGCGGTGAAGGTCCTCAACTCGAGCGGCAGCGGCTCCTGGTCGCAGGTCATCTGCGGCATCGACTGGGTCACGGCCAACGCCGCCGCCCTCAACATCAAGGTCGCCAGCATGAGCCTCGGCGGCGGCGGCTCCAACGACAACAACTGCGGCAACTCCAACAACGACGCCCTCCACCGCGCCATCTGTAACTCCGTTGCCGCCGGCGTGACCTACGTCGTCGCCGCCGGCAACGACGGCGACGACCTCTCGGGCTTCGTCCCCGCCGCCTACCCGGAGGTGCTCAGCGTCACCGCGATGTCCGACACCGACGGCCGCGGCGGCGCCCTCGGCGGCAACCCGAGTTGCCGCTCCGGTGAGGCCGACGACCGCTACGCCAGCTTCTCCAACTACGCCGTCTCCAGCGGCGACATCGCGCACACCATCGCCGGCCCGGGCACCTGCGTGTACTCCACCTGGGTGTCCACGACCACCTCCGGCCCCTGGTGGAACCGCACCACCACCATCAACCACACGTACAACACCATCTCCGGCACGAGCATGGCCACGCCCCACGTCTCCGGCTCCGTCGCCCTCTGCTTCGGCACCGGCGGCGCCGGCGGGCCGTGCACAGGCAAGACCCCCGCGCAGGTCATCAGCCACATGCGCTCCAACGCACAGAACCGCTCCTCGACGCCGGGCTATGGCTTCAACGGTGACCCGAACAACCCCGTGAGCGGCCGCTACTACGGCCACCTAGTCTCGAACACGGTCGCGGCGCCCACGCCCGACTTCTCCATCGCGGTGTCCCCGTCCTCCCGCACCGTCACCCCCGGCGGCGGCGCGAGCTACACCGTCACACTCACGAGCCTGAACGGCTTCAACAACCCCGTCACCCTCGATGTCCAGAGCGGCCTCCCCGCGGGCGCCGGCTCGTCCTTCACCATCAACCCGGTCACGCCGACGGTCGGCGGCGCCACCACCACCCTCAACATCACCACCACCGGCGCGACGCCGGCGGGCAACTCGACCCTCACCGTCCGAGGCACGAGCGGAGCACTCGTCCACTCCACGACCACAGCCCTCGAGGTGATCGTCCCTGACTTCTCCGTCAGCGCCTCGCCATCGCAGGCCTCGGTGAACCCCGGCGGCGGGACGAGCTACACCGCGACCGTAACCGGCCTCAACGGCTTCACTGACCCCGTCACGCTCACCGTCGAAGGACTGCCCGCCAACGCCAGCGCGTCGGTCGTCACGAACCCCGTCAACCCGACGCCTGGCGGGGCGACCTCCACCATCAACATCTCCACCACCGGAGCCACCCCCGGCGGCAGCTTCCCCCTGACCATTCGAGGCACGAGCGGTGCCCTCCAGCGCACCGCCTCCGTCACCCTCAACGTGGGTGCCCCTGCCTTCACCCTCTCGGTCAGCCCAACCTCGCGCTCCGTCTCCCGCGGCTGGTGGTTCTTCACGACTTCGACGACGTACACCGTCACGCTGACCGCACAGAACGGCTACAACCTGCCCGTCGGCCTGTCCGTCAGCGGCCTCGGCAGCGGTATGACCGCGGGCTTCAGCCCCACGTCCGTCATCCCGACCGCGGGCGGCGCCACCTCGACGCTCACCATCGTGCTCACGTCGAGTGCCACCCGTGGCGCCCGCACGCTCACGATCACCGGCGTTGGCTCTGACAGCACCACGAGGTCGCAGCAGGTCTCGCTTACGGTGAACTGACCGGTTACGTCGAGGCGGTCCCGGCCTATCGGTCCAGGGCCGCGACCGCCTCGACGATCCGGCGCTGCAACCGCGTCACCTCGTCAGGCTCGGACACCCGCCGCCCGTTCTCACGCAGCACGTAGAACGCGTCCACGACCTCGCGCCCGACCGTGTCCACCTTCGCCAGGTGGATGTCCAGCGACATCCCGTGCAGCGCATGTGTGATCGCGTACAGCAGCCCGAGGCGGTCGGCCGCGTTCACCTCGACAATCGTGTAGCGGTCCGAGCCCGCGTTGTCGACGTGCACGGTCGTCTCGATTGGCGCCGCGGGCTCCCGCCGGTACGCGTTCCGCGTCTCTTCCAGCCGCGCGTCGAGGGGAAACTCACCCCCGAGCGCGAGCGGCACGTCCTGGCTCACCCGTGCCCAGCGCCGCTCGTCGATCCCGTGTCCCAGCGCGTCGCTGACGTACATCACCTCGATGGCCACGCCGTCGTCCCGCGTGTAGGCGCTGCCGCCATGCACGTTCACGTTGTGCACCGCGAGCGTCCCCGCCACGAGTGAGAGGATCCCGGGGCGGTCCCGCGTCACGATGGTCAGCCGGTCGAGGTCGCCCTCGCGGTCGTGCCCCAGCGCCGTACCCCCCGCAGACTGCTCAATCAGTTGGAGGTGCGACCCAACAACCTCCGGCGGCGTGCTCAGCAGGTAGTTCGTCGGCAACTGCTCCAGGTGCCGGCGCACCCGATCCTCCCCAAACCGGCCGGACAGCTCCGCCGTCACCGCCTGCCGCCGCAGTTCCGAGGCGGTGACGTCTTCAGCCCCCGCCCGCGACAACTGGTCGAGTACCCGCAGATAGAGCGATCGCATCAGCGTCGCCTTCCATGGGTTCCAGACGTCCGGCCCGCTCGCCCGCGCATCGGCCACCGCGATCACGTAGAGCAGGTGCAGGATCGTGGCGTTCTCCACCGTCTCCGCCACCTCGCGGATCACCCGCTCGTCGGCGATGTCACGCCGCGTCGCGACCGTAGGCAGCAACAGGTGGTGCTGCGCGGTCATCGTCAGCCGATGCGCCGCATCGTCATCGAGGCCGGCTCGTGCCGCGAAGCGCTCCGCGATCACCGCCCCCGCGTCGCTGTGGTCGCCCTCGTGCCCCTTCCCGATGTCGTGCAGTAGCGCCCCGAGGATCAGTTCGTCGGGATGCCCGAACTCCTCCGCCGCAATCGTCGTCCCCGTCTGCTCGCTGTCTTCGGCCGCCGCCTGTCGCGCCTCCGCCACCGCCCGGATCGCGTGCACATCAACCGGGTGTCGGTGGAACGGCGCGATGTGCGGCAGCGCCCGCAGCACCTCCCACTCCGGGAGGATTCGCTCGAGCCAGAGCTCCCTCGGCAGCGGGTCGAGGCCCCGGCACGGCTCGCGCAACGTCGCCAGCAACCGTTCGAGGTCCGGGACCGAAGCCTCCTCGGCGGGCCGCTCAGGTGCGCCGCCGTCGCTCCGTCCGAACACCCGTCGCAGCAACCCCTTCGCATTCGTAACCGGCCCCACGCCCTGCAGCGCCGCATCCGCCGCCCGGTCGACCGTGCGCATCGCCTCGAAGAGGTCCCGCCCGCACTCCAGGCGCTCGGCGCCCAGCAGTTCCGCCACCGGGATCGCGAGGTCGAGCCGGTACCGGTCGTTCGGGCGCTCCGCCAGTGCGTGCAGGGCGTTGCGCACGGACAGCAGCGTCGCCTGCGCCGCCTCCAGCTCCGGCGCAAGCGGGGACGCCTCGCGCCCGTCGGCGATCGCCTCGGCCAGCGCCAGCCAGTGCGTGACGTGGAGCTCGCGCAGTCCGCCCCGGCTCGTTTTCACGTCCGGTTCCTGCAGCTGCCACGGCTCCCGCTCCACCAGCGCGTGTCGCCGCTCCCCGAGGTCCGCCCGCATCCGCCCTCGCTCAGCGCGCACGAGCTTGCGGCGCGCCTCCAGGAACCCTTCATACAGCTTCGAGCCGCCGCAGATCAGCCGCGCGTCGAGGAGCGACGTCAGCGTCTCGACGTTCTGCCGCGCCGACTCGATCGCCTGCTCCGTCGTCCGCACCGAGTGGCCCACTTTGAGCCCGGCGTCCCACAGCGGGTACAGCACGGCGTTCACCGCCGCCCCACTCTCCCCCCGCACGAGGAGCATGATGTCGACGTCCGAATGCCGGCACAGCTCCCGCCGCCCGTAGCTCCCCAGCGCCACGAGCGCGAAGCCGTCCCGCGCCACCGGCGCGGCAAGCTCGCACAGCGCCTCGTCGAGCCGGTCCGTCAACGTCCGGCAAGCCGCGATCCCGAGGCGCACGGAAGCGCGCACGGCTTCCACCGTGCGCGCCTCCAGGAATCGCTCCAGCGCCGCCGAGGCCGGACGGCTCGCCACCGCTACAGGGCGTCCCGCCCGCGCTCGCCGGTCCGGATGCGGATCACATCCTCCACCGGCAGCACCGCGATCTTCCCGTCGCCGATCGACCCCGTCCGCGCCGTCGTCTCAATCGTCGAGATCACCGTCGGCGCGAGCGTCTCATCGACCAGCACTTCGATCCGCACCTTGGGGACGAAGTCCACCTCGTACTCCGCGCCGCGGTAGGTCTCCGTGTGCCCCGCCTGCCGGCCGAAGCCCTGGATATTGCTCACCGATAGTCCGCTCACTCCGGCGTCCTTCAGGGCGTCGCGGATCTCGTCGAGCTTGTAAGGGTTGATGTAGGCCACGATCATCTTCATCTCGAAGTCCCTCTCTCCGCCCTATTCGGCCAGTACGTAGGACTGCTCTTCGTGCAGCGCGAGGTCCAGGCCGCGCCGCTCGTCCTGCTCCGACGCCCGCAGACCCATGACCGCATCAAGAATACGGCCGAGCACATACGTGACCACGAACGAGTACACCAGCGCGATGCCCACCGCCGCCGCCTGTCGTCCAAGGAGGTCGACTCCGCCCCCAAAGAACAGGCCGTCGCGTGTCAGCGGGTTCAGTTCCGCATCCGCGAACACGCCCACGAGCAACGACCCCAGGATGCCGCCCACAAGGTGCACGGCCACAACGTCCAGCGCGTCATCGAAATTGAACTTGAACTTGATCTGCAGCGCCAGGAAGCAGATCACCCCGGCCGCCGCGCCGATGGCCACCGCCGCGCCCGGCCCCACGAACCCGCATGCCGGCGTAATCGCCACCAGCCCGGCCACCGCGCCCGAGGCAAACCCGAGCGTCGTCGCCTTCCCGTGACGGATTTGCTCCATCAACGCCCACACCGTGCCCGCCACGCCCGCCGCGATGTGCGTGACCACGAACGCGTTGGCCGCGAGCGCGTTCGCGCCGAACGCCGACCCGCCGTTGAAACCGAACCACCCGAACCACAGGATGCCCGCGCCCAGCAGCGTCAGCGGCAGCGAATGCGGCCTGATGATCTCCCGCCGGAACCCAATCCGCGGCCCGAGGATGAACACCATCGCCAGCGCCGCGGCCCCCGCGTTGATGTGCACCACGGTGCCACCCGCGAAGTCGACTGCCTGAATGTCCTTGAAGATGAACCCGTTCGCGCTCCACACCCAGTGCGCCATCGGCGCGTACACCACCACCGACCAGATCGCGATGAAGATCGCCCACGCGGTGAACTTCATTCGCTCCGCGATCGCGCCCGAGATTAGCGCCGGCGTGATGATGGCGAACATCATCTGGAACACCATAATCACGCTGTCCGGGACCGTCGCACCGTGGATCGCGCCCGTCCCGACTTCCTCGTCGATGACGTTCGAGACGTCCTTCAGCCCCAGGAAGTCGAGGTTCCCGATCCACCCGCCGCCCGCGTCCGGCCCGAACGCAAGCGTGTAACCGATCGCGACCCAGGTGATCGTCACGATCCCCATCGCGATGTAGTTCTTCAGCAACATCCCCAGTGTGTTCTTCGCCCGGACCATGCCGCCGTAGAACAGCGCCAGCCCCGGTGTCATGAACAGCACCAGTGCTGAGCTCATCAGCATCCAGGCCGTATCGCCCGTGTCCATGGTTCCTCCCTCTAACTCGCCTCCGTACGAAGGCAAGCATCGGGGGCTCCCGTTTCATCAGCTTTGCGGGAACATTTCGTACATGTTTCGGGGTAGTTGCGTTTGCGTTTCTCGGGATCCGGCGCCGGCGGTCTACAGCCGGTTGACCCACCCCGCCAGCCGCTCGCGCAGGCCGTCCGGATACACCACGTGCATCCCGCCCAGCACCTCCGCCAGCGGTAGCCACTCCGCCGTGAACGAGCGCCCGTGCTCGTCGCACACGATCGGCGCCAGGTCCCCCGGCTCCGCCCCCGGGGCGAACGCCGCGAGGTACTCGAAGCACACCTCGTGACCCGCTCCTCCGTTGAACGTGAAGATGTTCTCCGTCACCGCCAGCAGCTCGCCGGGCCTCACCTCGCGCCCGATCTCCTCCCGCAGCTCCCGCGCCACCGCGTCCGCCGAGCGCTCACCGAAGTCGACGCCGCCGCCCAGCGGTCGGTAGAAGGTCTGCTTCTTGACCTCGTCGTAGCCCCGCGCGCACAGGAGATGATCGCGATAAATCAGGATCGCCAGCGCCAGCGTCCGTATCTTCCTCCGCGGCTGCCGAGGCCCCACACGCGCTCCGTTCCGGTCGACAGACTTGGTGGTAGCATACGCGGACGTGGGCCCGTCGTGGCCAGACAGCAGCATCATCAGACAGCGCACGATGGGAGCAGTGACCGTGGTTCAGACCACCGAGAAGGAGATCTACGCGCTCGGCGAGATCCCGCCCCTGGGCTTTGTCCCCAAGAAGATGCTCGCGAGCGTCATCCGCCCCGAGCGCTTCGGCCCTCCCAAGGATGCGTTCCAGATCGAGGAGATCGACGTCCCCACCCCCGGCCCGAGGCAGGTCCTCGTATACGTCATGGCCGCCGGCACCAACTACAACAACGTCTGGGCCGCCCTCGGCTTCCCCGTCAATGTCATCGCCGCCCGCCAGCGCCAGGGCGCGACTGAGGACTTCCACATCGGCGGCTCCGACGCCTCCGGCGTCGTCTGGGCCGTCGGCAGCGAGGTGCAGAACGTCAAGGTCGGCGACGAGGTCGTCCTCTCCTGCGGCATGTGGGACGAGGACGCCCCCGACATCAAGGCCGGCAAGGACCCCATGATGTCTTCCACCAACAAGGTCTGGGGCTACGAGGAGAACTGGGGCTCCTTCGCCCAGTTCACCCTCGTCGACCACTACCAGTGCTTCCCCAAGCCGAAGCACCTCTCCTGGGAGGCCGCCTCCGCCTACATGCTGGTCGGCGCCACCGCCTACCGCATGCTCATGCACTGGGAGCCCAACGTCGTCCACGAGAACGAGCCCGTCCTGATCTGGGGCGGCGCCGGCGGCCTCGGCAGCATGGCCATCCAGATCACCAAGGCTGCCGGCGGCATCCCCATCGCCGTCGTTTCCGAGGAGAACAAGGTCGAGTTCTGCCTCCAGCTCGGCGCCAGGGGCGTCATCAACCGCAAGGACCCGGCCTTCACCCACTGGGGCCGCCTCCCGGACGTCGATGACGCCGAGGCCTTCGCCAAGTGGACGCAGGGCGCCCGCGCCTTCGGGGCCAAGTACTGGGAAGTCCTCGGCGAGCGTCGCAACCCCACCATCGTCTTCGACCACCCCGGCGAGGCCACCATCCCCACGTCGATCTTCATGGTCGACAACGGCGGCATGGTCGTAATCTGCGCTGGCACCTCCGGCTACAACGCCGACGTCGATCTCCGCTACCTCTGGATGCGCCAGAAGCGCCTCCAGGGCTCCCATTTCGCCAGCGTCGAGGAGTGCGCGGCCCTCAACCAGCTCGTCATCGACGGTAAGGTCGACCCCTGCCTCGGCGAGGTCTACGACTTCGATGGCGTCGGCCTCAGCCACCAGGCCATGTACGAGAACCGCGCCGTCGGCAACATGGCCATCCTCGTGAATGCCCGCGAGAAGGGCCTGACGACCCTCTCCGCCTGACCCCCCGTCATCGTCGCTGACACAGACGAGCCCGCCGTCCGGCGGGCTCGTCTGCTCCTCTATGGGCGCCGGGCGTTACGATCTCATCCCAATGTCGCGTTCGAGGCGGCGCGCCTGGCCTTGCGGGCCACACGCCGTGGTTGCGCGATGCTAATCATGATCCGGTAGCGATCCGTCGCCCCGGGTCACTGCTCAGGTGATCACACCCGAACGAGGCGTCAGCGCTGACTCCCATGCCCCCACCCCCTCGCCGTCTCCCGCGGCTACCCTCCGGCTACGTCCTCGCGGCCATCGCGGGCGTCCTCGGGGCCTTCCTCCTCGCCGTCGGCATCTACCTCTCCTACAGCAAATACCGCAGCGAACGCGACGCCGTCCTCCTCAACGTCGCCGACGACACCGCCATCGTCGCCGCTCGCCTCGATCAGTTCTTTCGCGAACGCATCGAGTATCTGGACGCCCTCGCCGCATCCCCGCTCGTCCAGGACGGCAGTCCCGCCGAGGTAAAGACCTACTTCGAGCGCATCGCCGGCCCGGACTCCAGCTTCTCGGGCGGCCTGAGCCTCATCGCCACGGACGGAGACATGATCCTCCTCAGCGGCTTCCCGCTTGATGGCCCGCCAGTCAATCTCGCAGACCGCGACTATGTGCAGGCCGTCCTACGTACCAACGCGCCCTACGTCGGCAACGCCATCATCGGCCGCACGTCCGGCGCCCCCCTGCTCACTGTCGCCGTGCCCGTCCGTGACGCCACCGGCGCCGCCGCCGCCATCCTCGCGGGCACCATCCGCCTCGACCTCCCGACCGGCGGCCTCGCGGCCATCGGTGCTCAGCGCAACGACGCCGTCGTCACAGACGGCAACGGTCAGGTCGTCGTCGACCGCGGCATTGTGACCACCCCTGCACCCGCGTCACCAGCCTTCCTCGCCTTCGCCGCGCAGTCCCAGAGTCGCGCCCGAGCGGACGCGCCCGACCCCGACGGCGCCGGCGGCTGGGTCGGAGCTGCCTCCCCCGTCGGCACCTCCGCCTGGCACGCGGCCATCCTCATCGATGAGGACGACGCGTTTGCCGCCGACCGCCGCACCTTCCTCCTCGAGAGCAGCGCCCTGCTCCTCGTCGGCCTCCTCGGCGCCGTTCTCGTCCTGAGCACCGCACGCCGCGCCATGCGCCGCGACGCCGTCGAGCGCGCCGAGGCCGAACGCACCCGCGAACGCGAGGCCTTCTTCCACGAGCTCGCGGACGCCCTGCCCGTCGTCGGAGGCACCCTCGACGCCTCCCTCACCACCACGTTCGCCAACCGTGCCCTCCGCGCCGCCCGCAGCTCCCAGCTCCTCGCGCTCCTGCACCCCGATGACGTCGCAACCCTCCGTGCCGCCGAAGCCGAAGCCGGCGCCGACAGCCCGCTCACGCTCGAGCTCCGCTTCGCCGCACCCGGCATGCAGTACCGCTGGCACCGCCTGAACCTCGTCCCCGCCCCCCAGCTCCGAGGCGTCCGCTGGTTCTTCGCCGCCGCCGACATCGACGACGAAAAGCGCGCCGAGCTCGGACTCCAGCGCGACATTCAGCAGCGCGACGAGTTCCTTGGCCTCGTCTCACACGAGATCCGCAACCCCCTCGCCGCCATCATCGGCAATGCCGCCATGCTCACCGGCCGCTTCGCACCCGACCTCCCGAAGGACGCCTACGAGTCTGCCGAGGAGATCGACCTGAGTGCCCGCCGCCTCCGACGCCTCGTCGAGAACATGCTGGTGCTTTCCCAGGCCGCCGGCGAAAGCCCGCCCCCCATCGAGCCGCAGCTCATCCCCCGCCTGTTCGCCGCCCCGACCACGGACTTCCGCGCTCGATACCCCGCTCACACCCTCCAGGTGCACATCGATCCCGCCCTCCCGGTCGTCCTCGCGAACGAGACCTTCGTCGACCAGATCGTATGGAACCTGCTCACCAACGCCGCCAAGTACGGCGGCGATGCCGGCATCATCGACCTCGTCGCCCGCCGCGCCGACGCCTCCGACGCCTCCGACGCCGTCGAGGTCAGCGTGGTCGACCGCGGACCCGGCCTCGCCTCGGACGAACTCGACCGCGTATTCGACGCCCACTTCCGCTCTCGGACCGCTCGCGCGCGTGCCGACGGACTCGGGCTCGGACTCTCCGTCTGCCGTCGGCTCGTCGAAGCCCAGGGAGGGACCATCCTCGCCCGCCCTACCCCGGGCGGCGGAACCACCGTCGCCTTCACCCTGCGCGTCGCCGAGGACTGACCGCGGCCCCGTCGAGCGGCGCCCCACGTCCGCCGCTGCTACGATCCCCCGCAACACACCCGGGAGGAACGTCCGCCATGGCCCTCGAACGCTGCGAGTTCTGCACGGCGCGCCCGCGCGAAGAAGTCGCCGTCCTCCGCTGGCGCGGTGACGACCGCGACCGCCTCACCCTGTGGCTCTGCGGCAAGCACCTCGAGCGCATGCGCAAGGCCGGCCCTCGAGGCTGGGAGCACTCCGGCTGGCTCCACAAGGTCGGATGGTGGTAGGCGTCCCGCGCATACCCGCCGGCACCTCGACCTTGGTCAGTGCAGAGTCGGTCAGACGCTCACCGGCATCGACCGCCGATCAGAGCCGCCCCCGCGGCTCATTCCCCGCAGGGATCGATCAAAACCGAGGTGACGACGAAGATTGTCACGGCGGCCCCAAGGCGCCGCGCCATGCCTCGTCGCCGTTCCTCGACGTAACTCCGGCCATCGTAGGCGCGCTCCCCCAGCCCCCGAAACTCGCATCGAGCGCGTTGGTCGCTCCGGCTCGGTCGACCACGCCGTATCGCTCCTCGATCGCCCGTCGTACCACCTTCGCCGGGCCACTCCCGCGTGTCGCCACTCAGCCAGCAGCCGTTCGTACTGTGCGTCTGTAAGCATGATCTGCGTTCGATGACTCACGATGTAAGTCTACGTCGTGCCCAGCACGCCGCACTCCGGAACCTCGCGCTACACTGCCCCAGCGTCTCGCGATCACAACCGCACCGAAGGAGGCCCCACCATGATGCTCGTCCGCCAGACGTTCCAGGCGAAATACGGCCGGGGCGACGAACTCGTCGCCCTCTTCAAGGAGTTCCACGAGAACGCCGAGGTCCCCAACCGCGCCACGGCCCGCATCCTCACGGATGCCAGCGGCCCCTTCTTCACGGTCGTCACCGAGTACACCGTCGAGAACTTCGCTGAGTGGGAGACCGCCTTCGCGAAGCTCATGGGCGGCCCGCAGATGGCCGAATGGTTCGGCCGTATGACCGAGGTCACCGAATCCGGCCGCCGAGACTTCTACAACATCGTCTCGTAAGCAGTCACTCGCCGGCGGGCCGCCCTCCGCGGCTCGCCGGCCGCACCGCCTAGCTCGAGACCACCACCGGCCCCTGCTCCACGAGCGTCGCCGCCTGGAACAGTCCCACGTTCGCCCGCACCCACTCCATCGAGTGCTGGTTCCCCACCTCGGCGCTCGCCTCGTCCTCGAAATACACCACCGACATCATCCGGCCACCCTCGTCGCCCACGTCGATCAGGTGGAACGCCTTGAACCCCGGGATCCCCCGCAAGTCCGGAAGGAACTCATTCACCACGTGCTGCACGAAGTCGTCGTGATTCGAAATGTGCTGGTAGTGCCGCACCACAGAAAACATCGTATCCACTCCCCGGAACACACTGGCGCCCGTACCTGTCGGTCGGCTTGCGACGCTACGTCCCCCCGCCGCGAGGAGCAAGCGCGGACCCGGTGTTCCCTGGCCGAAGTCGCCGAACTCCGAGGCGACCTCGAACGCGCCAACCGCTGCTTCGACGAGGCCGGCGCCATCTTCGCCCGGCTCGGCGCGAAGTACTTCCTCGACCAGGTCATCGCCCGGAAGCAGATCCTCAAGGCGTAGCGGGCGGCGTCATCCAGCGCTGAGTGGGTGTTCCAGGCGTAGCCCGGGGAACCGCGCGAAATCACCGTCCGTCGACGCCAGCGTCAGGCCGTGCTCGATCGCCAGCGCCGCCAGGTCCGCGTCCGGCATCAGGTTCGCGCTTGCGCCGCTCGCCTCCAGCAGCTCTCCGAGGATCGCGCAATGCCGCTCCGTCGGCACCGGGATCCACGCCGGCTCGCAGTCCAGCCACTCTTCAACTTGGCGCCAGGCCGCCCGCGTCGACGCCGGTCGCGGGAAAAGACGCGGGTTCGTCACCAGTCGGAGAAACGCCAGCAGGCTCGGCCAGGGAAGACCAACCCGCCCCGTACCGCTCAGCCGCGCGTCCAGCCACTCGCGGGCGCGCTCGTGCTGCTCGAAGTCCCGGACGTACGCATACACCAGCACGTTCGCGTCCACGAGGATCACGCGAACCGTTCTCCCTCGACTGTGGCCAGCACATCTGCCACATCGTCGACGCGGTCGAGGAGCGGCCGCCCGAGGGACACCGCCCTGGTCTGATATCGCCTCGGACGTATGGCTCCCGTGCGCCGGCCGAGACTTGAACGCACAGAGTCGTTCACCAGCTCCCGCAGGGTGGCGCCCGTCTTCCGGCGTGCCTCTTCGAGGAGCTTCGCCACATCGTCATCGAGCGTCAGCGTGGTTCGCATGCATCACAGCATACGCTCGTTGATGTCATGATGCGTGTCTGGAACGCCCCTAAAGCGCATCCTCAACGCACAGCCCGCTATTGATACACCACAAAGTCCGGCTGCCGCGCCAACGCAAGCACCTCCGAGGGCGTCAGCATCGGCTCGTCCCACCCCTCGAACAGCTTCACCCCCGCGTGCTGCGCGTACGACGCCAGCGCGAACGCCTCGTACGTCTGCAACTTCGTCTCGAGGTCGCCCCACCCATCGACGTTGATCACCCGTTGCACCTCGGGCGCATCCTCCCACGCCACCGAATGCGTCAGCATGTCCGCCCGGAACTGGTGCACCACAAGCAGCTTCGAGGGCAGCCCGCGCGCCCGCACCACCCCCGCCAGGTACGCCTGCACCGCGTTTACCTCGGCGGCGTCCACGCTCCCGATCACATCGCCCGGCACGCCACCCCTCGCCCGCATCGCGAACTCCGGGTCCAGCGCCAGATGCACGAACGGCTCCACGAGGAACGGCTCCAGCCGCCGCGCCTCTTCCACCGGGGCCACCATCCCCAGCTGCGTGTCGAGGACCAGCAGCACCCCGTTCCGCCGCGCCGCCTCCACATACTCCGCGATCACCGCCGGGTCGAGGTGGCTGAGATACGACCCGTCCGCCATCGGCGCCGGATGCGCCACCGACACGACCACGTGCAACGCCCCGATCGCGTCCCGCTCGCCGTTCAGCGCGTCGTACACCCACGCCAGCCGCCGCACCTCCGACGCCGCCTCGTCCGCCGAGTACTTCCCCAGGTCGCCCATCGCCGGCACGCCCGGATACCCGTACAGAGTCACCACCTGCGACCGCTCGAGGAGCGGCCCGGCCGACGCGTTATCCACAGCGGCATCAAAGTCAGACCCGGAAGTCGCAGCAACCAGCGCCAACGGCGCCGGGGTGACATCGACGAGCGACACCACCCCGCCCGACGCCTCAGCGGCCTCCAGCGGAACCGCAGGCTCCACCACCGAACTCGCCCACGCGCTCGTCACCCCGGGGAGAAGGATGGCGACGAGCACGAGGGACGCAAGCCACAGCGGCCGGATCTCGGCCATACAGACGCTCCACGGGGGGAGACGCCAAGAAATCTAGCACAAAGACGCATACGCGTAAACAGCTCATCATTTCTTATCCACAGCCGGCCCTGACAAAGCAGTCCGTCCCTGCCCCGCAATGCGCAGGCGCTGCCTGCCGCGCCCCAGGGGTCAAGGGGCGCAGCCCCCTTTTAGGTGGGCGGGCGGGCCCTCCGAAACAACAACAGCCGGCCGCAACGCGGCCGTCCATCCGAGGTACGCGAACCGACCCGATACGGAGCTGACCCAGACGTCCCCCGCGCAGGCGCAGCCTGCCGCGTTCCAGGGGGTCAAGGGGGCGAAGCCCCCGTTGGGGTGGGCGGGCGGGCCTCTCAGGAAAAGCAGCCGGGCCGCGAAGCGGCCCGCCCACCACGGCCCGCGCAGCGGGCCCCCTCCGAGGCGCCCCACCCCTACCCGAACAGCGACAGCTGCCGAGGCTCAGCCTCCCCCGACTCCTCGAACGACGCCCCTCGCTCCCCCACCCCGTACCGCTCCCGCAACCGCGCCACCCGCTCCAGCACCGGCTCCGCCACCGACGCCGCCACACACCCCCGAGGCCCGTACATCGCCTCGTACCGCGCCCGCTCCTCCGGCCAGTCCCGCCCCAGCTGCTCCAGGAAATGCTCCCGCGTCCCAGGCTGCAGGTGCAGCACATTCGCCCACACGTGCGACGCCCCCGCCTCCCGGGCCGCCCGCACCACCGCCGCCAGCTGCTGCGGCCGGTCCGACAGCCCCGGCAGCACCGGCGCCATCCCCACACCCACCCGCACCCCCGCCGACGCCAGCCGCTCCAGCGCCCGCAACCGCTGCCGAGGCGGCGCCGTCCCCGGCTCCGTCCGCCGCCACACCTCCACGTCCAGCGTCGGGATCGAAAAGTTCACCTCCAGCGCCGCCCGCCCCGCGAACCCCGCCAGCACATCGAGGTCACGCACCACCATCGGCCCCCGCGTGATCAGCTGCACCGGCGTCCGAGCTCCCAGCAACGCCTCGAGGCACCCCCGCGTCAGCCGGTAACGACCCTCCGCCGGCTGATACGGGTCCGTCGCCGCCCCGATCGCCACCACCTCGCGACGCCACCCCCGACGCCCCAGCTCCCGCCGCAGCACCTCCACCACGTTCGTCTTCACCCGGATCGAGGTGCCATACGCCTCCCCCGAGGGCCGGTCCGCCCGCCGCTCGAAGTTCCGCACGTAGCAGAACGTGCACCGATGCGCGCACCCCATGTACGGGTTCAGCGACCACCCGAACCCCATCCCCCGCACCCGGTTCAGCGCCGACTTGCACGGCTCCTCCCGGAACTCCGTCCGAGGCCGACCCGTCCCGTAAGAGGCTGGCGTTTCCACGCCATCCACTGTCGCAATCCCACCCGCGCCGAGGACACCCCCACCTGTCACTCCCCCTGCCGTGCGCCGGTCTGCCGCCTCCCCCGCTCGGAGGGAGGGCGGGGGGTTCCCCTCCAGTTACGCCCGCCGCACCGCATGCCCCCCGAACTCATTCCGCAGCGCCGCCAGCACCCGCATCGCGAACGAGTTGTCATCCCGCGAATCAAACCGGTTGAACAGCGCGGCACCGAGGACATGCGCAGGCACCCCCCGCGCCACCGCCTCGTTCACCGTCCACCGCCCCTCGCCCGAGTCGTCCACATACCCCCGCAGCCCCTCCAGCCCGGGGTCCGAGGCGAATGCCCGCTCCGCCAGCTCCAGCAGCCAGCTCCGCACCACCGACCCGTGGTTCCACAGCGCCGACACCCCCTGCAGGTCGATCGGCTCGTCGTACGCCTCCAGCAGTGCGAACCCCTCCGCATATGCCTGCATCAACCCGTACTCGATCCCGTTGTGCACCATCTTCACGTAGTGCCCCGCCCCCACCGGCCCCACGTGCGCGTACCCCCCCGCCGGCGCCAGCGAAGCCAGCACCGGCTCCACCGACGCGAACGCCGCCGAGGACGCCCCCACCATCAGACAGAACCCGTTCTCCAGCCCCCAGATCCCACCCGAGGTCCCGCAGTCCACGAACTCCACCCCGCGCGCCGACGCCGCCGCCCCCCGCCGCATCGAGTCCCGGTACCAGCTATTCCCCCCATCGATCACCACATCCCCCGCCTCGAGAAGCCCCAGCGCCTCCTCGAACGTCGCCTCCGTCACCTCCCCCGCTGGCACCATCAGCCACACCACCCGAGGCGACGACAGCTGCCCTACCAGCTCCGCCAAAGACCCCACATCGCTCACCTCCGGATTGCGGTCATACCCCACCACCGCATGCCCATCCCGACGCAACCGCGCCGCAATCCCCGCCCCCATCCGCCCCAGCCCGACAATCCCAACTTCCACGCCACACCCGCCCTTCCGAGGAACACCGCCGACCCTCGCCCCCAGCCTACGCCTGCACGACCAAGGCGCCCGTGGTATTCCCCACCTAGACGGCGCCATCGCCCGAACTGCTGCAAGTTCACTTCCCAGGTGCCGCCGCCATCAACGGTATCAGTCGGTCTTTCTGGAGCACCAGACAGGCAATAGCAACACCACTTTCCATTCCGCCATCCGCAGCGGCTTACACTCGATCGATCCGCCACATCGCCTGCCTCCCGTTGAGCCTCTCCTGCAACTCCACCACCACTCCAGTTCTCGCTTTGCGGTCATCGACGACACCTCCCGCGGGACCAATCACCCTCTCCGCGGCGCAGACACCACCTCTTTCGTCGCTGATCACCACCTCATTCTCCCAGCCCTACCCGCCGGCAACCGTGCTCCGCTAACGGAAAACAAAACATCCGCTTCAACAGGATATCTCGACCCCGGAATGGAATTCGATCCGTTCGTGTTGCACCGCAACGGCGCGCTCACCAGTGCCACCGCGGCTTCAGAACGAATGGTCCGCCATCTTCGCGGCGGTTGCTCCATCCGGCGGGCGCCGCCCTCCGATCACGCAGGCCACTCATCGTCCACGTCAATGATCTCCGGCACGATCTCCGCCCAATGATCGATGACACACCTGCGAGCAGCAGCCGCGTGCTCACTGCGCGCCGACACCAACCGTCGCAACTCCTCCAAGAGTGGCCTTCGTGCCGCTGGTGCCCGTTGAATCTGATCACGCAATCGCAGAACTTGCTGGATGACCTCGGTCCGCTTGAACAGCAAACCACTGCGGTTCAAATCGACCCGCGTTATGGTGGTCGCACCTCGATCTGGCGTTATCGCGAAAACCATTGGCCCATAGAAACTAATGTGCCCATTCACGTCATCGGTATATGGGTTAACGAGCATACAAGCCGCGTCGTAGTAGTCTCTCTTCGCTATGTTGCACTTCGTGCACGCGAGCGTTAGATTCCCCCAGTCGCACACCAAATCGGGAAAGCGGGACTTCGGGACGATGTGTTCGATATTCGGGAAGTCCACGTGGTCGATGCGGCTCTCGCAGTACGCGCATTTTCCCCCGGTTTCAACCTCCAGAGCACTACGGATGTCGGCGTGAGCGTACCGTCGGGCGGAAGCCCCACTCATGCTCCCGCCACCATTCAACAAGGCCGTAAACTCCGAAGTCCATGATGCTGCGTTGGCCAATAGCACAGCTGGTGGTGCACTCTTTGACAGTCGAATCATTAGACTTGCCTTAAGAGCCGGTCGACGACCTCGGGAAACAAGTGTCCCAATCCCACACCTATCATCGCAGTCCGCACCTCGCTAAAACGCTCCTCCGTAGGTGGACCCGGCTTAGCCTGAAACTCAGCTACAATCCGATCCACTTCCCGCTCGACCCACAGTGGCATTGGAAACGGAACGCCAAGAACATCAGCAAGCACTTGGTTCGCCGATCCCGTCCTGTCTGGATATGGCAGTCGGCTACTCTCGACTCCGGCAGTGGCGAAATCAAGCACATAAACACTTGACTCAGGCACAGACGTCACTATGAACGGATTGTGCGTCGCAATGATGAACTGCGCCTGCGGAAAGGCGTCAATCAGTCCCGGCAACAGCGATCGTTGGAGCTCTGGATGAAGGTGGTTCTCCGGCTCATCCGCGATGACCACGAATGAGTCTTCGAGAATCGACTTCATATATATCTGCCAGGACATGTCAATGATTGCGGACACTCCACCAGAGGCCGCATCCAACGAAAAATCACCCGATCTGCATTCAAGAAAGACGTCAGGCATCCTAATCGATATCCGCTCGAAACCAAGTTGCCGAGGAAGAACCTTCTTCAGGACTATTTGAAACCCCTCGAACGTTCTAATCGCGTGAGGGTTTTCTCTAACGACCGCATTTCCATACCCGAACGTAGCAAGGGATATCAATGCAGCCTTAAGACGGTAACTCGGCGACTCGATCCTCCCGCTGGCAGCGTAGAACTGGCGCAAGTTCTGCAGGTAGCCTTCAAATAGCTCGTCATTTGCGTCAAGTTTAGTAGGAATTTGGTCGACGTTTCTATAGCTGTACACTGGCCGGTGTGACGGCAAGAAAATACCGGGCACTGGCCTCTGATTGTGAACGTTGATCTCATATTGCGCCTGAACCGCACCGGGAACTCGAAGCTGAGCGGACTCGCCATCGCTATAGACAACAACCCCCACATCTGAACGAGAGGGCGCGACTGACTCATCTTGTTCGTCCAGACTGTCGTCCGCCCCGATCCCCGAGTAGTAGCTCCACGCCCCTTTGCGATCCAACCGACGCGTGCTGATTAGCTGAACACTCCAGCCGAAATGACGACTCAAGACATTGAGAATGGTGGTCTTACCAGCCCCGTTGGCTCCGGTAAGCACTGTCAATCGGGGATGGAACTCGATATCGACTTCGCGAAACTGGCGCCAATTCGCCAGTCGGAGAGCACTGAACTTGTTCGCCATCGCCACTTCCTCGGATCGGTAGGGCAGTATATCGGCCCCTTTAGCAACTTCTCAACTTGGGCCGACCGCCCAGCACCCGCTTGGCGACCTTCCCGCCGTCCCTAGGCTGCCAATCCCCCCTCCGCCCTCCCCACCTCACCCTCCTACCCTGAACTCCCGCCCATCGAGGGAGCACCCCCCATGCTCGCCACCAACCCACCCTCCCCCACGACCCACCGAGGTACCCCGCCCCACGGTCCGGACGCGCAGGCGCAGCCTGCCGCGTCCCAGGGG
>JBFWSN010000005.1:0-203298 GCA_050248355.1 Dehalococcoidia bacterium | reverse complement strand
TCAGGTCCGCCCGCTGCACGTTCTCGATGATCGCCAGCTCCAGCAGCTCCTGCGGCGTCGTCTGCCGCACCGTCACCGGCACCGACTCGAGGCCCGCCGCCCGCGCCGCCCGCAGCCGGCGCTCCCCGGCGATCAACTGGTACACCGTCGAGCCGTCCGCGGCCGTCTCCTGCGACACCAGCAGTGGCTGGATCACCCCGTGCACCCGGATCGACTCCGACAGCTCCGCCAGCGCCTCCGGGTCCATTTCCGTCCGCGGCTGCTGCGGGTTCGCCACCACGAGGTCGATGTCCACCTCCGTCACCGGGATCTCGATCTCCGCGGCCGGTTCGAACGCCGCCGCCCCGCCGGGAATCAGCGCCCCCAGGCCCCGCCCCAGCCGGTTCGTGTTAGACATGCGGCGTCTCCCGCATCGGCATCGACTCCATCAGCTCCTCCGCCAGGTGGTTGTACGCGATCGCCCCCGGCGACCGCGGGTCGTACAGCTGGATCGGCTGCCCGAAGCTCGGCGCCTCCGACAGCCGCACCGACCGCGGGATCACCACCCGGAACGTATTCTCGAAGTGCTTCCGCACTTCGTCCTCCACCTGCCGCGCCAGGTTCGTACGTCCATCGAACATCGTCAGCACGATCCCTCGCACCCGCAACGAGGGGTTCAGGTTCGCCTGCACCAGCCGGATCGTCTGCGACAGATGCCCGAGGCCCTCCAGCGCCAGGTACTCGCACTGCACCGGGATAATCACCTCGTCCGCCGCCGTCAGCGCGTTCACCGTCAGCAACCCCAGCGACGGGGGACAGTCGATCAACACCACGTCGAACCGATCACGTACCCCCTCGAGGAGCCGCCGCATCCGATACTCCCGCGCCATCGCCGGCACTAGCTCCACCTCGGCGCCCGCCAGGTCCCCGTTCGTCGGCACAAGGTGCAGCCCCTCGACCACCGTCGAGGTCACCGCGCCCTCGAGCGGCGCGTCCTCCACCAGCGAGTCGTATAGCCCGCCTGTCTCGCCCTGCTGCAGCCCCAGCGCCGTCGTGGCGTTCGCCTGTGGGTCCGCATCCACCACCAGCGTCCGCCGGCCGTGCATCGCCAGCGCCGCCCCGAGCGAAATCGTCGTCGTGGTCTTCCCGACGCCGCCCTTCTGATTCACCACCGCGAACACCACGCCCATCGGCCGCCGAACCTCCGCCCCCACGATAATCCCCCGCACCCCTGACCGCCCCCCGATCCGCCCCCAACCCACCCACGACGCGCCTGATACATCGCCGCTCCGTGCGCCCCACCCGGTGCCGGCCGCCCGCGGACCAACGCGATCCGCGAGCATCCGCCCGTCCCTGCGAGCCCCGCGGGGCCCCACGCCTGCACCCCTCCGCGCATCGCCACACTCGAACACGTTGACTCCCCATGCCCCGCTGCGCAGAATGCGCGAGCATCCGCGCGTACACAGGAGCCTCCGATGAAACAGCGCCGCTTCGCCGCCATCGCAGTCGCCGTGGCCGCCCTCCTCGGCTTCACCGCCACCGCACCTGCCGCCGTCGAAGCAGGCCTGTGCATTGCCTACGACGGCGTCACCTTCTTCACGGACGGCAACGTCACCTGCACCACGTCCGAGGGCGGCAACTTCGCCCTCGTCATCGGCGAAAACTCCGAGGCCTCCGCCACCAACGGCGCCGGCAACACCGCCATCGTCATCGGCGACCAGAGCAACGCCGTCGTTGGCAACGGCTCCGAGAACACCGCCGTCGTCATCGGCAACTCGGGCCGTGCCTTCGCCCGCGACGGCAGCGGCAACACCGCCTGGCTCTTCGGCGACGAGGGCACCGCGGACGCCACCCGCGGGGACCAGAACACAGCGATATCGGTCGGCTTCGATAACGACGCGTTCGCCTTCGACGGCAACGACAACCTCGCCATCGCGATGGGCGAACGCACCGAAGCTACGGCCGGCGGCGGAGACCGCAACCTCGCCGTCGCCAGCGGAAACAACGCCGACGCTCGCGCCCAGCTGGGCAACGACAACGTCGCCTGGAGCCAGGGCGACGGCTCCTTCGCGAAGGCATCCGAGGGATACGGCAACTTCGCCTGGGCGAATGGCTCCGGCGCCGACGCCCGCGCGGGCGGGATCTTCTTCGGCCCCCCCGGTTTCGACAACATCGCCATCGCGAATGGCGCCTGCAGCGCAGACGCCACCGGCGGCAACAGCCTCTTCGCCTACTGCCCGTAGCACTACCGGTGCGCGCGCCTCGGCTCATCGAGTCGTCCGAGGCGCGCTTCTACCGGTCCTCGAATCCCCCGAGCCCACACAGCCGCTCGTGGCGGCGAAGTCACGGGCAGGAAGCCCCCGTTGGGCGGACAGGTTTCCCCGAACAACAACAGCCGGCCGTACAGCGCAGGTCCATTAGGCCCGACCAGAGTCCCTCGAAGACCCAGCGTCAACGCCACACATTGCTCGATGGGAAGCCCTCTCTCACTCCTCACCACCGAGCCCGCCCGGAATCCGACCCGCGCAGGCACAGCCTGCCGCGTTCCGGGGGGTCAAGCCGGCGAAGCCCCCTTTGGCGTGGGCGGTCGGGCCTCCGAAAAAACAGCAGCCGGCCGCAAAACGGCCGTCCACCGGCCCGCGAAGCGGGCCGCCCTCCCCACACCCCTACATCCGAGGCAGCGCCGCCGCTCCCACCAGCCCCACCTTCGACGCCGCCAGCCGGCTCGCCAGCACCCCAGCCTCCGCAACCCCCAGCCCCAGCACCGTCACGCCGAGAAAGAACGCCGTCGCGAACGTATCCCCCGCGCCCGTCGCGTCCACCACTTCCGCATGCACGGGCGCTACCAGCGATCGTGACCCGCCCGGCTCCAGCACCTCAGCCCCTGCCGACCCCCGAGTCACCACCACGCGCTCTGATACCTCCACGACCTGATCGAGCGCCCCCGCGGGCCAGGCCAGGCACTCTTCCTCCGAGAGAAACAGCGAGCAACGACGAGAAAGCACGTCGAACAGCTGCGGAGACGGTGCTCCCGCCTCTGCCACGACCCCATCCTGACCCACACTGCGCTGGAGTCCCTGCCCGAGCAGCCCCACGCGCTCGAGTCCCACGCCCGCGAGCGAACGCACATCGAGGTCATCCGCCAGCAATGGCCCCAGGATCGCCACCCCCATCGACGCCCCCAGCCACCCTCGAGGGATATCCGTCGCCACCAGCGCCCGCTCTGGCCGCGCCAGCACCCGCAACCGCCGATGCTCCCCGTGTACCTCGTGCTCGAAAGTCAGCGTCGACTGCGCGGAAACGACGTGGACGTCATGTCCATAAAACGCGTCCGTACTCGCGTCCACTCCCGCAATCGTCAGTATTCGCGCGCGCACGCCGAGCGCTGCTGCAGCCCGCGCCGCGAACGACACCGCGCCACCGGCCCGCCGCTCCGCGCCGAAGACATCCCACGTCAACGCGCCGGCGATCAGGACCGAGGGCGCAACCACCCTGCGACGGCCGCTCGGACCGCGCTACTCGCCGCCGCCGCCGCTCTCGCCATCGTCCGGCATCACCTCGACCTGGCGGTTCTGCCCCGATCCCACGCTCTCCGTCCGCACGCCCGGCTCGTCCGCCAGCGTCACGTGGATGATCCGCCGCTCCGCAGCCGACATCGGTTCGAGCGTGATCACGTCCCCTGTCTCCCGCACTTCGGCCGCGATCCGCTGTGCCATTGCCACCAGAGTTTGCTCACGACGGCGCTTATATTGGTCGATGTCGATGGCGAACACATGATCGTTTCCGTACTTCGTGGAGACCAGCACGTTCAGGAGGTACTGCAACGAAGCCAGTGTCTCCCCACGTCGCCCGATCAATAGCCCGAGCTCGCGGGACGCCTCCTCGTTGTCTCCGTAAACGTCAAGAATCTGCGTCACGAGGCCCACGCCGTCGCCCGCGCTCTCCGGCTCCCGAGCTGCGATCTCCGTGTCCGTCAGCCCGAGGAGCGTCAGCACGTCTCGCACCGTCCGCCCCGCGAAATCGACCTCGTCCTCCGCCTCGAGGATCGGCGCCCGCGGCGGCTCCTCCGGCGCGCCCGGCACCGTCATCGGCGGCCCGACCTCACCCGTCCCGCGCGCCGGCAGCGTCTCCGCGCGCATCCCGCCGCCCCGAGCCCCCTCGCGACGCCCGCCTCCGTCGGTCCGGTTGCGGCCATACCCGCCGCGGCCTCCGCGCTCGCGCTCCGGCCGTTCGCTCCGCTCCGGGCGCTCCTCCCCGCGCGGCCGCGACTCTGCAGGCTGCTCGCCGCCACCCTCGCGACGCCCTCCGCTGCGCTCGCTGCGCCCGCCCTCACGCGGCCCCTCGCCCGAATCCTCCCGCCTCGGCCCCCGCTGTCGAGGCGGTCGCCCCGTGGCCTGCCCGGAGGGAGCCGCAGCCGTGACCTGCGCCGTGACCCGAACGATCGCGGGCTCCTGCCCGATCCCGAAGACCCCGCGTCTACCTTCGCTGATGACGTCGACGTCGACCTGGTCGCGACTGAGCTCCAGTTGCTCCAGCGCCCGGGCGACTGCCTCGTCCACTGTCTTGCCGCTGACTTCCACGATTCGCATCGTCATCTCCCGCTTCGGTAGCGCCCCCGGCGCCAGGACGGTTGGTCGGTGTGCGGCCTGCCCCGGTAACGGCGAGCGCCGGCCGCGGGCGCCCCTCGGGTCGGAACCGCTCAGGAATGAGCGAACCCCACGTGAAGTCCCCCGGACCCACGAAGACCCAGTGCAGCACCAGCCCGATGATCGTGCTGGCCGCCCAGTACACTCCCAGACCCGCGGGCACCGTGAGCACCACCCACGAGAACATCGCGGGCATCATCCACTGCATCATCACGTTCATCTGCGCTTGCTGCGTCCCCGGCGCCGCCTGGCTCCGCGACGTCGAGATTCGCTGCTGCAGCCACATCGAGACGAACACGAGGGCCACGAGGAAGTACCCGCCCTGCTCCCCGAGGTCCATCCACAGGAACGAGGTGCTCACGGGCACCGCGTTCTGGATGAACCCCACCGAATACAGCCGGGAGGACAGCTCGAGTACGCTCTCGGGCGTGTTGCCCAGCGTGATCCGGATCACCCCGTACAGCGCGAAGAAGATCGGCATCTGGATCACCATCGGACCCAGGCAGCCCAGCGGGTTCACACCGTACTCGCGGTACAGCTTCATCGTCTCCTCGGACCGCCGGCGCGGGTCCGAGTACTTTCTCTTCACTTCCTCCAGCTGCGGCTGCAGCTGCTGGACCGCCTTCATGCTCTTCAACGTGCGCAGCGTCAGCGGGAACGTGACCCCGCGAATGATCAGCGTCAGGAGCAGGATCGCAAGCCCGAACGACCCGAACGCGATCGCGCTCAGCGCGATCAGCAGGTTCACCAGCGGAGTGACCAGCAACGTGTCCCATGCTGCGCCGATGGGCATGACTTACCCTCGCTCGTACACGACGCTGATCGCGCCCTGGTCTTGAGGCCGCACGCGGACCAGCGTGCCGTTATGGCCCAGATACAGCAATGCCGATTGCTGCACCAGCGGGCTCGCATAGAACTGCTGCCCGGGCTGCTCCTGCTGCCACTGCACCGCGCCGTCCGAAGGATTCAGTCCGAAGACCCGCCCGTCCCGATTCGCCACGACCAGCGACCCACCCGCGAGGACGGGCGTCGCCCGCATCTCACCCGATCCGGGCTCCGCGCGCCAGATCTCCTCGCCGGTGGCTCGATTGATCGCGTATACCGCCCCGAGGACCGTCGCGGCGTACACCGTGTCCTCAGTGACCAGGGGCTTTGCCCAGAACCAGCTGTCGCCGGAGAACCGCCAGCGCTCCGCGCCCGTAGCCGCATCGAGTGCAATCAGCCGTCGCTCGAGCGTGCCGACGTACAGACTATCGCCCTCCGCGACGAGGTCGCCCGCGACCGCCCCGCCGACCTCGTCGCGCCAGCGCAGCGTGCCGTCGGGGTTGACCGCACGCACGGTGCCGTCGAGCGACCCGACGTACAGCACCCCCCCGGCGAAGGCGGGCTCGCTCCAGATGCGGTCGTCCGCGCTCGCGATCTGTTGCCCGACGACGCCATTCACGACATCGACCGGCTTCACTTCGCCGTGCGCGTTCGCCACGTAGAGCGTGTCGTCCACCAGCACTGGCGTCGCCACGATGTGCCCACCAACCGAGACCTCACGAGGCCACCCGGCGGTCGGCTGACCCGTCTGGAGGTCAACCGAGACGATGTGCCCGGAATACGAGGCCACGAGCACACGCGGCGTCGAGCCACTGCGGTCGACGATCGGGGTCGCGTAGAACGCCTGGTAGTTGCGGTCGTCGCCGTCACCGGGGAAGGTCCAGAGCACGCTGGCGCCGCTATCGGTCACCCGCAGCGCGGACAACTCGCCTCGCTTGTCACTCACGATCACGACGCCGTCGCCCGCGTCGACGGGCGCCGCCCATCCGTCAGGCGACGACACACCTCCACAGCCCGTCAACAGAGCTATCAACACAAACCCAACGCCGAGCGCCAGTATGGCCCGATGTTTCACGTGAAACATTTTGTTCAATTCTTCACAATCTGTGCCCGCGACCCTCGCTGCCGCGGCTGAGGCACCGGGTCATATCCGCCGGGCCGCCCGGGCCGGCAGCGACCCAGTCGCTGTAAGCCGAGCCAGGCCCCGCGGACTGACCCGTGCCGTTCGATCGCCTCGTATGTGTACTGGGAACAGGACGGCTCGAACCGGCAGCGCGCACCCAGCGCCGGAGAGATCGCCCCCTGGTACACGCGGATCGCGCCCAGGAGGAGGCGCCTCATGCGTTCCCCTCGGCGACCAGAAGGAGCTTCCCTCGCCGTGCGCACTCGTGAAACGCTCGCTCGAGCTCGCCGTACCGCGCAAGCGCGGCTTCCGGCCGCGCGGTCACCACGATGTCGTAGCCGGCACGCAACCCGGTGGTACGCGCGATGGCGCGAAGACGCCGTCTGACGAGGTTGCGTGTCACTGCGTTGCCGACTCGCTTTCCGACGGCGAACCCGACGCGACTCTCATCACGTCCGTTGCGCCGGTACCCGACTCCGAGCAGCGAGTGCCGCACACGCTGCCCCCGCTGGAGCACCAGCAGGAAGTCCTGGCGTCGAGTCAGCCGGTTCGTCCTCGGGATCGATCCGGGCGGTGGGATGGTCGCCACATCGGCCGCTGCCGACCCGGCCGTCACGAGGGACGAGCCGCTAGACAGTCAGACGTGCACGTCCGCGCGCCCGGCGGCGCTTGAGCACGTCGCGCCCCCCGCGGGTCGCCATGCGCGCACGGAACCCGTGCTTGCGCAGACGGGGGATTCGCTTCGGTTGCCAGGTCCGTTTCACCGGACGCTCCTTTGGATGGTCGGGATGCCGCCAGAGTATACGGAACCACGCTTCGAGGGACAACGCGGGCCCTCGGCACTGATATGCGATCGAGATACCTGGCCCCGCCTCTCGCCCGAGGCTCGCGTCGCTCGATCCCCTCGTCTGAGGCGGGAGCGCCGTGCTAGACTCCCGTTCGGATGGAGGTCTCGATGCACGTCCTGAAGCGCGCGCTTGCCGCCGGATCCGGCGCCTTGCTTGCCCTGCTCCCCGTAATCGCATCCGCCCAGGAACGCACCCGGGTGGTGGAGCGCGGTGACGACTGGGGGCAGGTGATGATCCTCACCCTCGGCGCCCTCGTCGGCGTGATGCTCCTCGCGACGCTCGGGTACCTCTACCGCATGAAGCGGCAGCTGTTCTGGGACTTCCAGCGCCCGGCGCCCCCACACGACGACCACCACTAGTCTGGCCGCCACGTCAGGAGTGGAGGGAATCCCTATGCTTCAGGTCGGCGATCGGATGCCCTCGTTCTCCCTTCGCAACTCGAACCGTGAGGAGGTCACCCAGGACGACTTCCTGGGTTCCGTCGCGGTGCTCGCCTTCTACCCGATGTCGTTCACAGGCGGGTGTACGCGCGAGATGCAGGGCTTCCAGCAGTCCTACGAGGACTTTCAGGCCCTCGGTGTGAAGATCGCCGGCATCAGCAGTGACACCTGGGCCACCCAGGGCGTCTTCTGCGAGCAGCACAACCTCGAGTTCCCTGTGCTGTCGGACTGGCCGAAGTACGCCACGATCGCCGCGTTTGGCGTCGACCGCCCCGACTCACCGCTGGCGCGTCGCGTGACCTTCGTGTTTGACGCGGACGGCATCTGCCGCCTGGTCATCGACGAGGAACGCGAGATGGACGCTCACCGCGACGGCGCGCTGGCAATCGCGAAGACGCTGGCAGCGGGCGCCGCGTCCTGATCGCTGGACCGTGCCCGTCCGAGCGACGGGATTAGTCTTCGTCGTCCTCGTCCGCGGGAACCTGTACCGCCGGGACCATCACCTCGCGCCGCTCACCTGACTCGCGCGGCCGCGGGACGGCGTCTGCCGCCTCGGCGACCTCAGCGAGCAGCGACGGGTCCGACACGACCACGGCGGCCACGCCGGCGTCCCGCCATACCTCCAACGTCGTCGCATCGACCGCCCCGGTGAGGCGGACGAACAGCGGCTTCCGGAGCAGGTCAGCCGTACGGCGCAGTCGCAACTGGTCGCGCACACGGAGCTGCGCTCCCGGCGCGTCCACCACGGCGCCATCGAGGTCGAGCGGGCGCAGCAGCCGCAGTTCCGCCTCATCTTCCTGCCCGAGCAGGGCAACGTACCCCATGCGATGGTCGAGAAGTGCAGCGGCCTCGGTATCGCGGTCGTTGAACGCCAGGAAGTGAGCGCCGGCTTCTTGCGCCGCCTTGGTGTCGGCGGCGGTCGCCGCATCGACCCGTCGTCCCACGACCCGCCCTCCGGCGGCGGACACGACCTCGCCGAACGACTCGTCCGCACCCGCATGGAGCAGGACATCGGCCCCGGCCGACACCGCTGCAGCAGCGCCGGCGGCATCGCGCACCTCGGCGACCAGGAGCACCTGACGCACAGCGCGGTCCGTCGACCGGGCGGCAGTGAACCCGAAGCCGTTGGCCTGCCGCCGCGTCGTCTCACGCAGTCGATCGCGTAACTTGCTCATCGAATCTCCGGATGGTGCTTCGCGACCGATCCGCACCGAGGCGGACCTGAGTTCGGAATGGAGCCGGCGGTGGGACTTGAACCCACGACCTGCTGTTTACGAAACAGCTGCTCTGCCACTGAGCTACACCGGCGCGGGCTCCGAGTATACGGAACCCCACATCGGACACTCAAATGCGGATGGACTGGACTACCCGCGGATCAGCTTGAGCAGCGTACGGGACACGATGGCAACCGCGGCTGCGGCGAAGGCGATCCCCGCAAGGTTGATCGCGGTCTGATCGAGGATTGGATGGACCCGCACGCCGTCCGGCGCCACCTCGACGACGGCGACGCCACGCACCCGCGAACCGCCGCCACCCCCGCCGCCGCTTCCCTCGCTCTCAACACCGTCCTGCTCGGATTCGCCGCCTCCCCAGCCGAACCCGAGGCCGTACCACACCTCGGCGACCGGGATGACCGTCCGCTCGCCGGCCGTCGCCGGCGCTCCGAAACACGCGGCAGCCGTCGCGCGCTCCGGGATGCCCGTCAGCCTCGTCAGCGCCTCCGGTGGCTCCATCTCGTCTCCTTCACACCGCCTATCGAGTATGACGGCCGCGGGCAAGCATCCGGACAGCGGCGGCACCCGCTATGACGACCAGCGTCCAGCGGAGTGCGCGCAGGAACGGATCTGGCGGCGGATCCACCGCAACCGGACGGCCACCGTCGCTCGGACCCAGGACATGCACCGACCGGGGCCGGACACGCCCGATGCGCAGCGAGCCCACCCGCAGTTCGCGACGCTCGACGACGCCACGGAGCTCGCGCTCGCCGATCGTTCCCAGCGCGACGTACTCGACATCCGCCGTCCACCGTCGGGAGCGCACCTCAGCCATGATGCACCTCGCCCGCTAAAGGTCCTTCTGTCGGAAGACCCACAACGAGGACGATATGGCGGCCACCGTCAGCGCGGCGAACACGATGACCACCCGGATCGACGTAAGGGTCGAGGTGTCCCCACGGAACGTCTCCGGTAGCTCATTGATGACGGCCGTCGTGCTCAACCACTTCAGCTCAAGGAACTGGAGCGCGAGCCCGGACAGCAGAACGCTCATCAGCGCACAGAGCACCGCGATCTGGACGTTCCGGAAGATGGTGGACAGGAGGATGCCCAGAGCAGCGAGAAACGCGAGCAACGTCCCGACCATCAGCAGTCCCATGACCACACCGAGCCCACTCGTGTCCGGGTCCGCATAGTGGCGAAGCAGGTAGGTGAACGGCAGCATCACCGCGAGGTAGACGAACACCGTTACCCCGACGCGCGCGGCGACCTTCGCCGAGATGTACTCGGTCCGGGTGACGGACTTCGACAGGATGCCATCGGTCGCGACGCCTGCCTCCCCACTCACGGCGGAGGCCGAGTAGATGGAGACCGCGAGCCACGACAGCGGTGCCATCACGGCAGCGACGTATGCCGCAAGCGACTCGGAGGCGAGTTCGTTCTCGTTGGCCGCGACGCCCAGCACGAAGACTGCGGGTATGAACAGCAGGCTGACCCAGATGCGGACGATCCATGACCGCCCCATCTGGCTCAGGTCATAACGAAGGAGGACCAGAAACGCCTGCATTGACGACCTCTTCTTCGATCACGTCGGAGGGATGAGCGCCGTTCGCGTACTCGGGCTCCGGAAGCTCGGCCAGCTCGGGCAGGATCAGGCGGTTGTCGCCCGATAGCCGCTGCGTCGCGGCCCACGAGCTGCGCAGCGACCCGCGGACCCGGTCTTCTTCGAGGCGGCGGAGGAACGCCTCCTCGAGCTCGTCCTCGCCGGTATTGAAGTGCAGCAGCTCGACGCCGGTGCGGTCGATGAGGTCGAGCACGCGCTGGATGTAGACGGGGAGCCGTTCAGCACCGACGAACTTGATACGGAACTCCGAGCCAATGCGCTCCCAGGTCACGCCGCCGATGTCGTCGAGAAGCGGGATCTGCTGCTCGAACGCGGCAGTATTCCCCTCGATCTCGACGGAGATGGTGCCGTGCCTCGCGAGGCGGCGCATCTCGGACATCGGGCCGTGATAGATGAGGCGGCCCTGCGAGATGATCCCGACGTCGGTACAGATGCGCTCGACATCGGACAGGATGTGGGTGGCGATGATGATCGTGCGGTCCCGCCCCGAGAGGTCACGAATCAACTCGATCGTCTGCTTGCGGCCGGTCGGGTCGAGGCCGGACGTCGGCTCGTCTAGGATCAGCAGCTCGGGGTCGTTCATCAACGCGGCGGCGATGCCCAGGCGGGTGAGCATACCGGTTGAGAGGCCATCGATGCGCTGCGCAGCGGCGCTGGTGAGGTCGACGGCGCGCAGGAGCATCGCGAGGCGGATCTTGACGCGGTCGCGCGGCATTCCGGTGATGGCGCCGACGAGCTTCAGGTAGTCGATGGGCGTGAGATTGCGGGGGAAGCTCGGGCTGGTGGGGAGGAAGCCGATGCGCCGTCTGAGGTCGGCGCGCTCGGCGTTCATTTCCTCGCCGAACACTTTTACCGAGCCAGCCGTCTGCTTCTGCAGTCCGAGGAGTACGCGGAACGTCGTCGACTTGCCGGCGCCGTTCGGGCCGACGAGGCCGTACACCATGCCTTTCTCGACGCGCATCGAGAGGGCGTTCAGGGCGATGTACCCGTTGTGGTAGATCTTCGTAAGATCGGTCGTCTCGATGACGGACATGGGGGGAGACTCCCTCGTGGGGTGCGGGCCTGCCCGGTCGCCCGGGCGCCGTCCCGAGCGTGGGAATGCTGTCGGGGCAACGATGATAGCAATCCCCGCCGGACTGGGGAATGACGCACGGCCGCCGGGTCAGGGGGTCGCCGTCAGACGCAGCGTCCAATCAGCGGCGTGTTGTAGGGGATGCCCTGCGGGAAGAGCTGGTTCCAGGCGCCGTTGACCGCCTGTACCGCCGCTCCAGGGATGAACGTGACGAATTGGCCGCTCGAGTTGGTGGCCCAGAACGTCGCAGTGGCTTTGGGGCAACCCGATGCCTCGACGAGGTCCTCGTTGGAGCCGCCGCCGAAGACGAACAGCCCGAAACCGCCGTCCCTCGGGATCGATCCATTGATAATCGTCGGGGCAGTGTACGTGTATCCGGCGGGGAGCGTGTCGCTCGTGCCGTTGCAGAGGTTGCGCACGGCCACATCGACGGGGCCAGCGGCCTGCGCCGGGGGCATGACTTTCAGCTCGCTCCGGGTCGGGGGCAGCAGCGGGAATGCGCTAACCCCGTCGAACAGGATCTCGACGATCGGACCGTCGCAATCATCGGAGATGGGGAACCCCGAGCCGGTGATGGTCACCACGACCTCAGCATCGAACAGGCCGTGATCCGGCGTCACCGCGGCGATCAGCACATCGGACTCCGCCCGCGCTGGCGACGCGGAAGTGGCGGCAAGAACGACAAGCAGCGCGACCAGGACCGAGCTGATCTGCAGCTTCACCATGACGCGACCCTACCACAGGTCGCGGCCCGGGTACAAGGATTTGCTTATCAGCCTATGCGTTACATTCGTTCGCTCGAAGCAACCTCAGTCGGGGGCAGCCATGCGCTCCCGGACGCGCTCGACAAGTGCATCCACGTCAACCGCCCCGAAGTCTGTGGTGTCGATGGTCCAGGTCGCGCCGCTGATCGGTACCGGGGGGATGGACTCCTCGGCGAGTGACCGCTCCAGCTCTCGAAGCGCCTCTGCGTCGAAGTGGACCTCGCTGCGTTCTCGATGCCGATAACGCTCGACGATCACCGATGGGTTCGCTACGAGAAACAGCTGTAGGAGGCGGCAGCTGGTCCGTTCCTCGATTCCGCGGAGGATCGGGACGGTGAGCTCCGGGATGAGGGGGCACTCCACCATCGCGGAGGCGCCCGTGGCCAGCACGGCCTCGGCATGCTGGAAGATCAGCGCGATCGAGGCCTCACCGAGCGCGTGCGCTGCCTCGCGGTCGGGCGCACCGAGGACGTCGCCGAGCAGCTCCTTGACCTCATCTTTGGTGAACAGCGCGACACCGAGCGCCTCGGACAACTGGCTCGCGAGCCCGCTCTTTCCCGTCGCGGGACGGCCGTTCACGAGGATGAGCAGCGGAGTGAGTTCCTCGGAGGTCATCCGTCACATTGTAGACGGGCGCGGGCCCTCGGACGCCGGGCCGCCGCAAGGCCGGCTCAACAACAGGCGCGCGGGCAGGAGGTCGCGCACCGAGCGAGCGCCGGACTGCGTCGTCAGCTAGACTGCGCCCATGCAGCGAGTGCTTCTGGTCAGCGACGATCCCCAGCACGTCACCGCGGCCGCGGCCGCGATGCGCCTGGACGGGCGGCCGGTGCGTAATGAACGCACCCTCGAGGCCGGCATGGTCGCGCTTCGCGAGTGGCGGCCGGCCGTGATCGTCCTCGACCTGGGGATCGGCGTCACGCCCGGCGGGCTCGCCGCCATACTGCGGGACCCCGAAGTGGTTGACCGCGTGGGCACGCTGCTCATCGCCTCGCACGAGCAGTTGGCCATGGTGGGCGCCGGTGTGCGCATCGACGACTTCCAGGTGCCGCCGCTCGACGGCGAGGAATTCCGCGCACGCATTGCGCGCATCCTCTGGGAGCACACCGGCGCGGACGAGGGAAGCCTGCTCCGTCGACGTGGTCTGGTGATCGACCTCGAGCGGTACACCGTGAGCGTCGACGGCGAGGTGGTGGACCTCACGTACAAGGAGTACGAACTCCTCCGCTTCCTCGCGACGAACGCGGGAAAGCCGTTCACGCGAGAAGCGCTCCTCAACCGTGTCTGGGGATACGACTACTACGGCGGCTCACGGACAGTGGATGTCCACATCCGGCGTATCCGCGCGAAGATTGAACGGCACGAGGCGTACATCGACACGGTGCGCAACGTGGGGTACCGGTTCATCGAGGACGCACCCTCGACGTCCCGCCTCGATCCGCTGGCCGCCGAGGGATTCTAGGCCGTCGCACTCCATTCTCGCGGTACACACCGACGAAACATGTTCGTAACAGCGGAGTAATCGGCGAGTAACCGTCCGGCTTTACCTTTCCCTCTGACGCTGCACGGTACAGAATCGTGCGACGGGCGCCGTCCGTGGCGACCACATTATTCGCGGTAGGCAGGCGCAGCGGATGCGCTGGCAGAGGGAAGAGGCGAACGTGGCGACATTGCAGGAAGTCCTCGATCTGGCGAGCTCAAGGAGCGTCCGCCGCGTCGATCTGAAGGTGTCCGACCTCATCGGTCGCTGGCAGCACTTCACGTTGCCCGCCCACCGGTTGAACGCCGATCTGATCGCGGACGGCCAGGGCTTCGACGGGTCGAGCCTCCGCGGGTTCCAGCAAATCCACGAATCGGACATGCTGCTGATGCCCGACCTCGAGACGGCGGTCATCGACCCGGCGTACGACACCCCGACGCTCAGCCTGATCTGCGACGTCGCGGACCCGCTCACGCGCCAGCGGTACAGCCGCGACCCGCGCGCGATCGCGAAGAAGGCCGAGGAGCACCTCAAGACCACCGGAGTCGCGGACACGGCGTACTTCGGCCCCGAGCTCGAGTTCTTTATCTTCGACGACGTGCGGTTCCAGCAGGGCCAGAACTCGGCGTTCTACTTCGTGGACTCGACCGAGGGCTCGTGGAACAGCGGGCGGGAGGAGGGTGGCAACCTCTCGTTCAAGATCCCGGGCAAGGAAGGCTACTCGCCAGTCCCGCCCTTCGACACGCAGACGGAATTGCGCAACGAGTTCGTCGAGGCCCTCGAGGGCATCGGCATCCCGATGGAGCTGCACCACCACGAGGTGGCGACGGCGGGTCAGGGTGAGCTGGCGATGCGCTTCGGCACGCTGACGACACAGGCAGACCGCGCCCAGTGGTACAAGTACGTCGTGAGGACCGTCGCCCGGAAGTACGGGAAGGTCGCCACCTTCATGGCGAAGCCGATCTACGGCGACAACGGTACGGGCATGCACACCCACCAGTCGCTCTGGAAAAACGGGGCTCCCGCGTTCTATGACTCGAATGGGTACGCCGGGCTGTCGCAGCTCGCGCGGTGGTACATCGGTGGCCTGCTGAAGCACGCCCACGCGGTGCTGGCGTTTGCTGCGCCGACGACGAACTCGTACAAGCGGCTGGTCCCGCACTACGAGGCGCCGGTCAACCTCGCGTACTCGATGCGGAACCGCTCGGCGTCGATCCGCATCCCGACTTACTCGATGTCCGCGAACGCGAAGCGCATCGAGTTCCGGCCGGCGGACGCGACGTGCAACCCGTATCTCGCGTTCTCGGCGATGCTGATGGCTGGTCTCGACGGCATCCAGAAGCAGATCGACCCGGGCGACCCACTGGACCGCAACATCTACGAGCTTCCGCCGGACGAGGCGGCCAAGGTCCCGACCGTGCCCGGATCGCTCGACCAGGCCCTCGACGCACTGGAGGCCGACCACGACTTCCTGCTGCAGGGCGGCGTCTTCACCCAGGACGTCATCGACACCTGGGTTGAGTACAAGCGATCCGAGGCGCAGGAAGTGCGCCTCCGGCCGACGCCGTACGAGTACGAACTGTACTTCGCAGGGTAGATCCGGCCGCGCGGCGACCTGATACAGCGGCCCCGGGCATCCGGGGCCGCTGTTGTTCTCCCCTCGGGACAGATGGACATCGCGACCAGGGGACGAGGAGAGGTAGCGAGTGATGCAGGACCTGGACTCCCGACAGCACGTGCTGCAGGCGTGCCGCGACCACGACGTGAAGTTCATCCGCCTGTGGTTCACAGACCTGCTCGGGATGCTCAAGTCCGTGGCGATCACGGTCGAGGAGCTGGAGCACGCGCTCGACGACGGCATCAGCTTCGACGGGGCATCCATCGAGGGGTTCGCGCGCACGGACGAGGCGGACATGATCATCCGTCCCGACCCCCAGACATTCCAGTTGCTCCCCTGGCGACCGCGGGAACGGGCCGTCGCGCGCATGTTCTCCGACATCGAGGGGCCTGACGGTGAGCCGTTCGAAGGGGACCCGCGATGGGTCCTGAAGCGAGCCGTCGGGCGGGCGGCTTCGGCCGGGTTTACGTGCTACGTCTCACCGGAGATCGAATACTTCTACTTCCGCGACGCGTACTCCCTCGAGCCGCTCGACAGCGGCGGGTACTTCGACCTGACGCCCCTCGACAGCGGATCAGACCTCAGGCGAGAGACGGTCCTGACCCTCGAAGAGATGGGCATCCCGGTCGCCCTCAGTCACCATGAGGGCGCCCCGAGCCAGCACGAGATCGACCTGCGGTACACTGACGCGCTCACGATGGCCGACTCCGTGATGACGTATCGCCTCGTCGTCAAAGAGGTGGCGATGAACCATGGCGTCTACGCTACGTTTATGCCGAAGCCACTCACACACGAGAACGGCTCGGGGATGCACCTCCAGTTCTCGCTCTTCCGCGGCGAGGAGAACGTCTTCGATGGCAGCGGCAGGCCTTCCGGGCTGTCGGAGGCCGGTGAGCAGTTCATGGCCGGCATCCTCCGCCACGCTCCGGAGATGATGCTGCTCACCAATCAGTGGGTGAACTCCTACCGGCGCCTGGTGCCGGGCTTCGAGGCGCCGACGTACGCGACGTGGTCGCCTCGCAACCATGCCGACCTGCTGCGCGTGCCGCGCCGGCGGCCGGGCGAAGGGACGGCCGCGCGCATCGAGTACCGCGCCCCGGACGCGGCGTGCAACCCGTACCTGGTCTTCGCGGCCATCCTCGCGGCGGGCCTGGCGGGCATCGAGAATGGCGAGGCGCTCCCGCCGCCCCTCGAACAGGACGTTCGTGATCTGAGCCCGGCCGACGTCGAAGCGCGCGGCATCGCGTCACTGCCGGCGTCACTGAACGAGGCGATCAGGGCGTTCGAGCGGTCAGACATCATGCGCGCCACGCTCGGCGACCACATCGTGGACTCGCTGGTGAAGAACAAGCGACACGAGTGGGCCGAATACCGAGCGCAAGTCTCGCAGTTCGAACTCGACCGCTACCTCGGCACGCTGTAACCGCTCGGCGCCATCAACAAGAGAGCCGCCCTGGAGTGGGCGGCTCTCTTGCTGTCATTCGAGGGGTCGTGCGTCAGACCGGGAACAGCACCGCCACAGCGCGGTCGGCCGCGGTGAGCAGCGGTGTCGCGTACACACCGACGAAGACGATCGCGAGAAGCAGCACACCCGTCGTGAGGTACGAGGCGGGCGAGACTCGCCATCGCAACTCGGGGCGGTCGCCGTGGACCGTGGCCGAGTCAGCATCCGGCTGGCCCGCCGGCTCGAGCACGTACATCTGCCTCACGACCATCAGGTAGTAGTAGAGCGAGATGGTGCTCATGATGACGGCGACGCTCACCAGCCAGAGGTACCCGGCGTCGGCGGCTGCCTGGAACAGGATGAACTTCGTGGTGAAGCCGGCGAGGAGCGGCATCCCGCTGAGGGAGAAGAGCCCGGCCATGATCACCAGGGCGAGGTACGGGTTCGTCTCGGCGAGACCTCGGAAGCCGCTGATCTCCTCGGTGCGGGAGTGGTTGTAGAAGGCGATGACGCCCATGAAGACCGCGAGGTTGGTGATCAGGTAGCCGCCCATGTGCAGCAGCAGGGCGGACGCCGAGGCGTCCGAAACCGTGGTAATCGCCATCAGCATGAAGCCGACCTGGCCGATCGATGAGTAGGCGAGCAGACGCTTGATGTTGTGCTGTTGAATCGCGACGAGGTTCCCGACCACCATCGTGAGCAGCGCGATCACGGCCACCATCCACTGCCAGTCATCGATCACAGGCAGCAGCGGTCCGGAGAAGAAGCGCAGGAAGAGGCCGAAGACGGCGGCCTTCGAGACGGTCGAGAGCATCGCCGTCACCGGGAGGGGAGCGCCCTCGTACGCGTCCGGCGTCCACATGTGGAACGGTACCGCCGAGGCTTTGAACCCAAGGCCGGCGACGAGCATCACGAGGCCGAGGAGGAGCGGGAGTTCGACGCCGTCCGTGCCCTCAGCCAGCCGTGCGCCGATCTCGGCGTAGCTGGTCGAGCCCGCCGACCCGTAGATGAGGCTGAGGCCGTAGAGCAGGATGGCCGAGGCGACGCCCCCCAGCAGGACGTACTTCAGGCCGGCTTCGCCGGACCGCCGGTCGTGCTTCTGCAGGGACACGGCGACGTACGCGGAGAAGGACAGCAGCTCGATGCCGATGTAGGCGGTGAGCAGCTCCTGTGCGGAGGCAAGGAAGCTCGCGCCGAGCGTCATGAGGACGAGCATCGAGTAGAACTCACCCTGGTGGCGGATCTCCCTCGATACGAACTCGTAGGAGCCGAGCACCACCACGACGAGCGTGGCGGCGAACAGCACGCGGAAGAACGTCGTGAAGTTGTCTATGGCGACGAGGCTCGCGAAGTTGTCGGTCTCGTTCACGAACAGCAGGCTCGTGAGGCCGGCGGCCAGGGCACCGACCGCGGTGATGCCCGGCAGCACGCCTCGGCTAATGCGCAGATCGCGCCGGAACGCATCGGCGAGGAGCACCACGCCGGCGGTCGCGGCGAGGATGAACTCCGGGATCAGCAGCGAGTAGTCGAAGTTGAGGTCGCTCACAGCGAAACCCCCGGAATCGTCTGGGCCAGCGTCGTGGAGATGCGGTCAACCCATGGCGACGGCCACAGACCGAGCGCCAGGATGGCGATCACAAGCACCGTCGCGCCTGCTCGCTCGGTCCAGGTGATCTCGTTCAACCCGGACCAGCGCGGGTTCATCTCGCCGAAGAACGCCTGGGCAAACATACGCACCAGGTACGTCGCGGTGATCGCGGCCGTCAGCACCGCGAGGCCACCCACGATGGGATACGAGCGGAACGTGCCAACGAAGATGTGCAGCTCCGCGACGAAGCCCGAGAGGCCGGGCAGGCCCAGCGAGGCCATGCCGCCGATGATGAAGAAGACCGTCCAGATCGGCATCTGCTTCGCCATACCCGAGAAATTCGGAATCTCGCGGTTGTGCGACTGGTCGTAGAGCCCGCCGATGAGGAGGAAGAACAGGGCCGTCATCACGCCGTGCGCGAACATCTGGAGCACCGCGCCACTCATCCCGACGACGTTCAGCGTGCCGAGGCCGACGAAGACGTAGCCCATGTGGGACACCGATGAGAAGCCGGACATCAGCTTGAGGTCTGTCTGCCGCAGGGCGGAGATGGCGCCGTACAGCGCGGCGGTGATGCCCACGGTGATCAGGCCGGGTGCCCAGAAGGCTGCGCCCTCCGGCAGGATCTGGAAGCCGAGGCGGATGATCCCGAACGCCCCGAGCTTCATCAGTACGCCCGCGTGAAGCATCGAGACGGCGGTGGGCGCCGAGGCGTGGCCGTCCGGCGACCACGCGTGGAACGGGAACATGCCACCCAGTGTGCCGCAGCCGATCGCGATCATCGGGAAGAAGATCTTCTGCATCGTCGGGTCGTATTCGGCGCCGAACAGCCTCGTGAGGTCGAAGGTCGCGAGGCCGGCCTCGGTGAAGATGGCGAAGATGCCCGTGAAGATGAGGATGGACGCCGCGACGAGCATCATCATGAGCTTCATCGCGCCGTACTCCTTGCGCGTGGAGCCCCAGACCGCGATGAGTAGATACATGGGAAGCACGGCGGTCTCGTACAGCAGGAAGAAGAAGAAGAGGTCCAGCATCACGAAGGTGCCGTAGACGCCCGCCACGAGGATGTAGAGGAGGATGAAGAAGTCCTTGGTGCGGTGCTGGATCTTCCAGGAGACCCAGGTGCCGGCCATGGTGATGATGCCGGTCAGCAGCACCATCGGCGCCGCGATGCCATCGAGGCCGACCTTGAGCTGGATCCCCTTCTCACCGAGGAAGCCGATGTTCTCCATCCAGGTCCACGCCTTCACAGCCTGGAACTGGGCGCCCTCGTAGTCGAACTGGGCGAAGATGTACACGGAGATGACGAACATCACGAGGCTGGACAGCCCGGTGATGGCGACGATCGCACCGCGCTCGCGCGACGGGACGAGCATCAGCAGCACGGCGGTGCCGAGGGGTATCAGGAACAGCGCTAGCAGCAGATAGCTGTCGTTACTGGACAATCGCCTCTCTCCTCGCCGTTACGACGTCCTGAAGGCGACCAGCGCGAGCGCGACCACGCCCACCGCCATGGCGAGGGCGTAGTTCGGAATCTTGCCGGTCTGCAGGAACTTCAAGCGGAAACCGAACCAGCTGACGCTCTGGGCGCCGCCGTCGATGCCGGACTCGTTCACCACGCGCTTGTCGAAGATGGCGATCACCGACGCCGCGCCAAGGACGACGCGGTTGATGATGGCCTGGTACAGGTCATCCATGTAGTAGCGGTTGACCAGCAGCGCGTGGAGTTCCGGCGCCCAGCTGCGGGCTCGCTCGGCGCGCTCCGCCCGGCCCCACCAGTAGACGAGGCCGATGCCGATGCCGAACAGCGCGGAGAGCGTCGCACCCAGCGCGAACGGCGCGTCGAACTCGAAGACATGCGGGTGCTCGGTGTAGACGACTTCGCCAACGCCACCCGCGAACCCGAGGCCCTTCCCGACAGACGAGAAGATCACGAACCCGGCAACGACCGCGAGGACGGACAGGATGAGTAGCGGCACCGTCATGATGCGCGGCGACTCATGCGCGTGGTCGTAGGCGTGGTGGTCTCGAGGCTCACCGAAGAACGTGAGCAGCACCAGGCGCGTCGTGTAGATGGCGGTCAGGACGGCCGTCGCCGCGAGGACAACGTAGACGGGCAGGCTGCCCTCGTTCAGGCTCACGTGCAGGATCTCGTCCTTCGACCAGAAGCCCGCGAGCGGGATGATGCCGGCGAGCGCCAGCGACCCGATCATGAATGTCGCCGCCGTGATCGGCTGCTTCTTCCGCAGCCCACCGAGGTACTCGACCTCCTGACGCTCGGTCGCGTGGATGACGGACCCAGAGCCGAGGAACAGCAGCGCCTTGAAGAACGCGTGCGTAAACAGGTGGAACATGGCCGCCGTCACAGAACCGACGCCGAGCGCGACGAACATGAAGCCGAGCTGGGAGACCGTCGAGAACGCAAGCACGCGCTTGATGTCGCTCGCCACGAGGCCCATCGTCGCGGCCATTGCGGCGGTGATGAGGCCGGTGTAGAGCACGACGTCGCGTGCGATCAGCACCTGGTCGAAGACCGGCATCATGCGCGCCACGAGGTACACCCCGGCGACCACCATCGTCGCGGCGTGGATGAGCGCGCTCACCGGTGTGGGGCCCTCCATCGCATCGGGAAGCCAGACGTGCAGCGGGAACTGCGCCGACTTGCCGACCGCGCCGAGGAACAGGAACAGCATCGCGACGGTGAGGTAGGTCTCACCGAACCCGCCCTCTTCGGCGAAAGCGATGATCTGTTGAATGTCGAAGGTCCCGGCCTCGCGCCAGAGGAGAATGATGCCGATGAGCAGGCCGACGTCGCCGATGCGAGTGGTAATGAACGCCTTCTTCGCCGCTTCAGCAGCGGACTGGCGCTCCCAGTAGAAGCCAATCAGCAAGAAGGAGGCGAGACCCACACCCTCCCAGGCGAAGTACGTGATCAGCAGGTTGCCGGAGATGACGAGCGTGAGCATGGCGGCGGTGAACAGCGCCAGCACGGCGAAGTACCAGCCGTAGCGTCGCTCTCCATGCATGTACCCGACCGAGTAGACCATGACCATGAGCGCGACGATGGAGACGACGGTGATCATGACGACGGTGATGCTGTCGACCCAGGTCGTGAAGTCGATGGCGAAGACGCCGTCGCCGATGTTGATCCATTCGAACGAGTACGCGTTCTCGCCGCGGGGTTCGAAATGGCCGTCGTGGAAGTACGTCTGGAAGTCTTTGATGACGAGGAAGCCGATGACGATGACGGCGAGCATCGCCAGGATGACGAGCCAGTCGCCACGGCGGGGCAGGAATGCGTTGAAGAGCGCCACGACCACGAACGCCCCCGCGAGGATCGCGGGAAGCAGGCCCACCTGCTCCATGCCCATCGAGATGCCCCCTACGCCCGGCTACGCGACGACGAACGTCCCGACTACCACTTGAGGTCGCTGGCCTCGTCCACGTTCGCGGTGGCGCGCTCGCGGAAGGCTCGCAACACGATGCCCAGCGCCAGGCCGACCTCGGCCGCGGCGACGACAATCACGAAGATGGCAAAGATGATGCCGGTGAAGAAGTCGGGGTCGAGGTACGTCGCGAACGCGACGAAGTTAATCGATACCGCCGCAAGCATCAGCTCGACGGAGACGAGGATCAGGATGGCACTTCGACGCGCGAGGACGCCGTAGAAGCCGATCGCGAACAGGATCCCCGAGAGGACGAGGAAGTTCTCCAGCGGAATCAAGCGGCGTCCTCCTCGTCCTGGTCGCGCCGGGAGATGGCGATCGCGCCGACAAGCGCGACGAGCAGCACGAGCGAGGCGACCTCGAACGGGACCCCGAAGTCACGGTAGAGCCGTTCACCGAGCGCGCGGAAGGCGACCACCGACCTCGAGCCGGCGTCCCACGTGGCGTCGGTCATGGCAACGGTGATGACCGCGCCCAGCGCGATACCGACGCCGAATGCGAACGGCTTCTGCGAGCCGTCCTGCACGATCGGGTCATCCTGGGCGTTGGTGAGCATGAGACCGAAGAGGAGGAGGATCGTGACGCCGCCGCCGTACACGAGGACCTGTACGAGGGCCAGGAACTCGGATGCGAGCAACAGGAACATGCCCGCGATGCCGAGCGCGACGACGACCAGACTGAGCGCGGCGTGCACCACGTTGCGCAGCAGCACCGCACCCAGTGCAGCCGTGACGACGACCACCGCGAGCAGCCACCACACCAGTTCGGGGCCGGTGATCTGATCCGCGGCCAGCAGGGCGACCAGCGCCACGACGACCGGCACGAGGATCGCTCCCGCGACCAGACTGCCGCCGAGGATCACCCGGTCGAGCTGCGCGGGAAGGGGAATTCGCTGCATCCGCTGCATCATTACGGCGCCACCCACGGCTTCAATTCGCCGCTGCGGTGCTCGGCGAGCAGCTGCGGCAACTCCTGGACGAGGTCGCTGCGGTCGTAGACGGACTGCTCATGACCTTGCCATGTGTTGTTCATGGCGATCGCGTCGAAGTTACACACCTCGACGCAGATGTTGCAGCGCATGCAGCGGCCATAGTCGATCCAGAACTTGTCGATGATCTTGCGCCGTGAGGACTCGCCGCCCTGCGACTTGTGGTTCGGGTTGTCCTTCATCAGCACGGTCATGCATTCGACGGGGCACGCGCGCTCGCACGCGTGACATCCGGTGCAGAACGGCTCGTCGATATCGTGATCCCAGAGCAGGATCGGGAACGCGCGGTCGCGTTCCGGCAGCGCCCGGTGCATCTCCGGGTACTGACGGGTCACGGGCTTGCGGGCGAACGCGGAAAGCGTCACGCCCATGCTCTTGAGCAGGCCTTTCATGAGACCGCCTCACCTCGAGCGGCGACCACGGGCCGCGGACGCGGCCGTGTGACGCTGCGATTGATGATCCAGGCCAGGAAGAGGACGCCGAACGCGCTCGTCACACCGAGCAGCGTCTGCGCAACTTCTTTCTCGGGCTCGTACACGAGGATGGCGCCGTTCGCCATGATCTGGACGAACGCCAGGGGCAGCAATGCCTTCCAGGAGAAGGTCATCAACTGGTCGATGCGCAGGCGGGGGAACGTCGAGCGCACCCAGAAGACGGAGAAGATGATCGCGCCGGCCTTCACGGCAGTCAGGACAAACTGCCAGCCGCGCCCCCAGTCCTCGCCCAGCGGCCATGCCCAGCCGCCGAGGAACACCGCCGACGCCAGCAGCGCCATGATGAACAGCGACGCGTATTCGGCGAGGAAGAAGAACGACCAGCGGATGCCGCTGTATTCCACGTAGGGACCACCGACCATCTCCGACTCACCCACGGGCATGTCGAATGGCGTGCGGTTCAGCTCGGCGAGCATCGCGATGTAGAAGATGACGAACGGGAGCGGCTGCAGAATGATGTTTGGGATGCGGCCCTGGCCCGCCACGATCTCGGTGAGATTCAGCGAGTTGGCCACCATCGCCACGGCGATGAGCGAGAGGACGAGCGGCAACTCGTACGAAATCGACTGCGCGGCGGACCGCAGCGCGCCGAGCATCGCGTAGCGGTTGTCCGAGGCCCAACCGGCCATGACCCAGCCGACGATGTTCACGGACGAGACCGCGAGCACGTAGAACAGGCCCAGGTCGAGGATGCGGACTTCCCAGTCCACCGCGAAGGGGATGGCCACGAACATCAGGAAGATGGGGACGAAGACGAAGTATGGGGCGAGCTCGAAGACCCACGGGTCGGCGTTCCGAGGACGAACGTCCTCCTTCGCGACGAGCTTGAGCGCGTCGGCGACCGACTGCAGCAGGCCGAGGGGGCCAGTGCGCGTGGGGCCGAGTCGCATCTGGAAGCGCGCGATGACTTTGCGCTCGAGGTAGATCAGGCCCATGACGACGACGGTCATCATCAGGACGATGATGTTGATCCGGATGAAGGCGTCGGCCCAGACGTTCATGTCGATGCCGAACAGATCGATGTTCACCGGTCGACCTCGCAAAGCACGATATCGAGGGAGCCGAGGATGACCACGGCGTCCGCGACATATGAGCCGATCGTCATGTCCCGCAGCGCCTGCAGGTTCGCGAAGCACGAGGAACGGATCTTCAGCCGGTGCGGACGGTTCCCGCCCTTGCTCACCAGGTAGATGCCGAACTCGCCACGTGGGGCCTCGGTGCGCATGTAGACTTCGCCGGGCGGTGTGCGGAGCATGCGCGGCATACGCTCCGGCATGATGGGGCCGGGCTCGAGCCGCTCGAGGCACTGCTCGATGATGCGGATGGACTCCCACATCTCGGCTATGCGGCAGGTGTAGCGCTCGTACACGTCGCCGGTCGTGCCGGTGATGACGTCGAACTCGACCTCGTCGTACTTCAGGTAGGGCTCAGTCCGGCGCAGGTCCAGCGGGACACCCGCCGACCGCAGCACGGGCCCGGTGCAACCCCAGTCAATGGCATCCTCAGCGGAGATGGCCCCGACGCCGACGGTACGGGCGCGGAACACCTCGTTGTCCGTCAGCAGGCCGTCCATGTCCTTGATGCCCTGCCGGACCGACTTCAACACCTCGCGCACGCGCTGCACGAAGTTGTCCGGGACTTCCCATGCGAGGCCGCCCGGGCGGAAGTACGCGTACATCAAGCGGTCGCCGGTGATCTCCTCGAAGAGGTCCTGCACCGTCTCACGCTCGCGGAACGAGTACGTGAACGCCGTACCGAAGACCCCCACGTCCGTGCCGAACGCGCCGGTGAACATGAAGTGGCTCGACAGCCGGTTCAACTCGCAGAGGATCATGCGGATCCACTGCGCGCGGTCTGGCACCTGGAGCTCCGAGAGCGCCTCGACGGCCATCACGTATGAGAGCTCGGCGTTGAACTGCGCGAGGTACTCAGTGCGGTCCATGAAGCCGATGCCCTGGCGGTAGTCCATGGTCTCGGAGAGCTTCTCGCCGCCGCGGTGCATGTAGCCGATGTACGGCACGACATCGCGGACGACCTCGCCGTCGACGACGAGCACCATGCGGAAGACGCCGTGGGTGGCCGGGTGCTGCGGGCCCATGTTGATCATGAGGTCCTGGACGTCGAACTCGTGCTCGGGGCGGACCTGAGTGGCCATTACTCTTCCTCCCCGCCGCCCGCACCGGACGGGAACGCCAGTGCCTCACCCTGCAGCACCTCGATCTCCGCGAGCGGGTGATCCTTGCGCAGGGGGAAGGTGTCGGTCATGTCCTCGGGCATCAGCAGCGTGCGGGGGTCCGGGTGGCCGCGGAAACGGACCCCGAACATCTCCGCCGCCTCACGCTCGTACCAGTTCGCGGCGCGCCAGACGGCGGTCGCGCTGTCGAGGTTGAGATCGTCGACGGGCAGATGCGCCTTGACCGTCAGGTTGTAGCCATTCGAAACGGAGTAGAGATGATAGACGACATCCATCCCCTCGTCCTCGTTGTCGACGCATGTCAGCGAGCGCAGGTAGTTGAACTGCAGGCTCGGATCCTGCTTGAGCGCGCGCAGTCCGCGCACAATCTCGTCGCGCGGAATCGAGACGATCACGTCGAGGACGCTCGGCTCGGCGGAGGCGGTCACGCCCGCGAGCGCGCGGTCGACCTCCGGCCAGATCGTGCCGTCGAGGGCCGCGCTGGCCGCGGCGCCGGACTCGGAACCCTGCTGCGCGCCGTCGTCGGTGGTCATCGGCCGGTCGCCGCCCGTTCCTCCATGATTTTCTCTTGGAGCGAAAGGAAGGCGTCGATGAGCGCCTCGGGTCGCGGCGGACAGCCGGGGACGTACACGTCCACGGGAATCAGTTTGTCGACGCCCTGCACGACCCGGTCATAGCGGGTGTAGGGACCGCCATTGGTCGCGCACGCGCCCATCGAGATGACCCATTTCGGGTTCGGCATCTGCTCGTAGAGCAGCTTCACAGCGGGCGCCATCTTCTTCGTCACGGTACCCGCGACGATCATGACGTCCGACTGGCGGGGCGACGGCCACGGGACGATGCCGAAGCGGTCGAAGTCGTAGTGCGACATGTACGTCGCGATCATCTCGATTGCGCAGCAGGCGAGGCCGAACGTCATCGGCCACAGCGAGGACTTCCTCGATGCGGCGATGACGAGGTCGGCCGGGACCTGGATGACGCCCGGCAGCACTGTCTTATAGAGGGCACGTCCCGGGCGATACTCGACGGGAGTGAGGCGTGGGGCCTCATTCGGGTGCTCCGAGGGAAGCGCCGGGGCGGGGACATCAGGGACGGGGATCGGCGCCGGGGGAGCCTCAGGGGCCTGAGGCTGAGTCTCGGTGACGTTCACTGCCACTTCAGCGCTCCCTTCTTCCACGCGTAGGCGAGCCCGGCCGCGAGGATGCCCATGAAGACGAGCATCTCGTAGTAGGCCATCGGGCCAATCCCGACGTAGGACAGCGCCCACGGGAAGATGAAGACGGCCTCGACATCAAAGATGATGAAGAGGATCGCGTACAGGTAGAACCGCATGCCCACGTTGGTCGCGGCGCGGCGGATGGGAAGCATGCCACATTCGTAGGTGGTGCCCTTCTCGCGCTCCTCTGAGAACGGAGCGAGGAGCCGCGACGCGACGAGGGCGGTGATGATGAGGACGAAGCCCATGACGGTCGCGATCAGGACCGCGAGGTAGTCTGTGAATAGCTGGTCGAGGTTGTCCAAGACACTCGCACTTTCAGTGGTTACGTCACATGACGAACCGGCCTCGGACGCCGCTCGTCGTCAGCCGCGATGACCGTAACAGTGGCCTTAGACAGTGTCAACGAATCGTGAAACGGCGCACGGGATCTTGTTACTCGCCTGCTCGCCGCCGGCCATCCGAGGTCACGCGCTCTTACTCCCCGCCGCAGCAGCCTCCGTGTCCACCGGTCTGTCCGACGGCCGCGTAGCGGTAGTCGAGAGACCAAACGCGGTCGTCGCTCGGGAAGACCACGGTGTACTCGAGGGTATCGAGGTCAAGCAGGGCGTCTGCTCCGAAGGCGCCGATTGCGAGTTCTCCTCGGGGCGTGACCCCCGCGATAGAAGCCCTGATCCAACTCCGTCACAGAACCAGACCTGCGGTCGTCGTAGACGTGCGTCCGACCGTTCGATCCGGGGAAGCTCGAGGTGTTGCCGAGGTCTTCGGTCCACACGACGTAGCGCTCGTCCGCGGCGAACGGAAACGACGCCTCCAAGCGCGGGCGCTTGCGACCAAACACCGCGCCACCGTTCGCGGGTAATGCGGTCACCTCCGAGGAGACGACGCGCGCTCCTCGAAGGTTCCGTGTGCGTAGGGGGCTAACTACTCGCGTCTGTCGAGGGGAGGACGACGTTGGCCTCGCGCTCTTCTTCGGCGTCGTCCTGGCTCGAGGAGCCGGACACCACCGCGGCGAGGCGGGCGGCGGCGGCCTCTTCGGCAGCTTCCTGCTTCTCGCGGACGCTGTTGTAGCAGTTGGAGCAGAACACCGGCCGGTCGCCTCGCGGCATGAACGGGATCTCAGTGGTCTGGCCACACTGGTGGCAGGTGGCGGCGTGGAGCTGGCGCGGCGTGCGGCCACCCCAGGAGACAAAGACGCCGTAGGAGGGCGCTTCCTCGCGCTCCTCGGGACGCATCGTGCGGCGATTTGCGCGGCAGGACGGGCAGCGCACGGGGTCGTGCTGCAGGCCCTTGGTCGCGTAGAACTCCTGCTCGCCGGCGGTGAAGATGAACGTCGCGCCGCAGTCGCGGCACGTCAGTTCGCGGTCAGCGAAGGCCAAGGTGGCTTCCTCCTCGATACGGGCGTTGCCGTCTTGATGAATGGCAACGCAACAGGAGCGGGCGGTCGCCCGCTGCGTGCTGTGGTGCCCTTGTGTTTGGGGGGGGCCCTCACATTATACGACTCGGCGGTCAGCCTCGGAGGCGCGCCGTGAGCTCGCGGTACTCCTCGCTGCGCACGAGGGTGCAGGCGTAGGCGAACGCAAACAGCCCGGCGCCTCCCACTCCGGCAGTCAGGAGCAACGCCCCGAGGAACGAGTGTGCATCTACGCCCGCCGCGCGGATCAGCAGCGTCAGCAACACGATGACCTCGGACATCACGATCGTCGCCGCCAGCGTCCGCAGCACGGAACCGCCCACGCGCCGCTGCCTCAGGCCGCCGAGGCGCCGCTCCAGCACGGCGACGAGGAGCAAGAACTCGACCGTGGCCGCGATCGACGTCGCCGCCGCCAGGCCACGCAGTCCGAACGGCGACACGAACGCGGCGCACAGCGCCACGTTCACGAGCACCGAGAGCACCGCGAACTGCACCGGGGTCCGCGTGTCGGAAAGCGCGTAGTAGCCCCGGCTCGCGATCTCGATCCCGGCATGAGCAAAGACGGCCAGCCCGTAGATCACCAGCGCGGGCCAGACGAGGTCGCTCGACGCCGCGTCGAACGCGCCGCGCTCGAACGCCAGGCGCACGGCAGGTTCGGCGAGCAGCGCGAGTCCGGCCGACGCCGGGATCGCGAGGAAGAGGATCAGCCGCAGGCTGCGCGCCACCGAATCGCGCAGAGGGCTAATCTGCCGCGCGGCGGCCTGCTGCGCCATGCTCGGGAACACGGCCGTCGAGATGGCCATGCCGACGACGCCGACGGGCAGCATCGCCATCAGGAAAGCGTAGTTGAGCGCGCTGATGGCCTCGTCGGAAACGAAGGATGCGAAGAAGACGACCACCACGAAATTGAGCTGGGCGGCGGCCAGCCCGACGACGCGCGGCCCCATCAACCGGGCCACCTCGCCTACTCCCGCCGCGGCGATGTCGAACGTCGGCCGCCAGCGCATGCCGACCATCTGCAGGGCCGGAATCTGCACCACGAGATGCAGCGCGCTGCCCGCCACCACGCCGACCGCCAGCCCCTGCACACCCCATGGACCGGCCAGGAACAGCGCAGAGGCGATGATCGCCAGGTTGTAGAACACAGGCGCCAGCGCCGGCGCGAGGAAGTGGCTGCGCGCGTTGAGGATGCCGGTCACCATGCCCGAGACCCCGAACAGTATGGGCGAGAGCAGCATGACCCTGGTCAATTCGACGGCCAGGGAACGCAGCTCGGCCTCGCGGCCTGTTTCGGCACCAAGGCCGGGCGCCAGCAGCGGCACGAGCCACGGCGCGAGCACGAACGCGAGCACCGCCGCAAGCGTCGTCGCGACGCTGATCAGGTTGAGCACAGCCGCCGCGAGGTCCCACCCTGCCTGCTCGCCGAAGCGAAGCCGGACACGGCTGTAAGTAGGGATGAAGGCCGCCGAGAGCGTTGCTCCCGCCAGCACCTGGAACACGAGGTCCGGCAAACGGAAGGCGACCCAGTACGCGCTCAGCTCGGGGTCCGTGCCGAAGGCGCGCGCGATGGCGACTGAGCGCAGCAGCCCGAGCAGCCTCGATGCGACGAACCCGAAGGCAACGACACCCGCGGCGGCGGCGACGCTCTGCGAGGTCGTGCTGCGTTGCAGGAACCGGGCCAGAGCGCCGCGACGGGAGACCTCGCGCATCGCTCGGATCATCGAGGCGACGGGATCGCGGGTCAAACCGCGCTACCGTCGCGGCTGCGACCTGAAGAACTCCAGCATCAACTCGGATGCGTCGACAGTCGTCGATGCCCTGTTCGGCCGCCGGCTGCCGCGAGTCCACCCGTCCGTCGTTCCATCCGCCTGCCACCCCCGCGGGCAACGCGACCACGAACCCCTCGCGGCCGGCGACCTCGAGCAGGCCGGTCAGCGCCGGCATCACCTCGGGGCGGCTGCCGCCTCCGTGGAGCACGATGAGGAGCGGGTGAGGCTCGGTGGAGGGCGGGGGCGTGTGCAGCACGTAATAGCGGTCGCGCCCTTCGAACGGCAGTGCGATGCGGTAGGTGCCTGGTGGGGCCTCTGGTGGCCACGCGCCCGCCTCGATCTCGGGGAGGCGATAGCGCCCGACGAGCAGCCACCAGCCGGCCAGCACGACGAGAGCGCCCACGAGAACGACCGCAGCGAAGCCGAGCAGGAAGACACGGATCCGGCGACGTCGGCGCGTCAGTGGGGTGGTCGAGGGTTCAATCATGTCCGCCCCCGTCGCCGGTCGAGCGAGGTCCGCGTCAGACGAGGCCGTTCGCAGCCACGAACGGAACTCACGATGCGTCGTCGTGCCAGTCGTACTCGATGTCGGGAGCGAGCCTCGCGGCCAGGTCGTAACCGTGAAACCGCTCGACGACGTAGAGGGTCATGTCGAGGGTCATGAGCCCTCCAGGGGTGGCGACGCGTCCGGGAAACGGGTCGCCTTCAGCGAGAACATCATCGGCACCCGGTCCACGCGTTCTGGCAGTCGCCAGAGCTCACGGGGCGCGGGCACCGGGTCCAGCCACGGCAGTCCACGCCAGGGCAGATCCATGTGCTCGTGCAGGAAGTCGAGCCGAAAGCCAGCGTCGATGATGGCTGTAACGATCTCGCCGAGCCCATGATTCCACTCGTAGTGACGGGAGTTCAGGAGGGGCGGGCCGTCCGTGTACGTGGCGGGGTCATCCCACTGGATCGGGTCAAGCGTTTCGAAGTACGGGTAGTCGACAACGAGTAGCTGGTCGTCGCGCGCCGGATCGAGCGACGCAAACATCGGGTGTACTTCATAGAGGTACAGGATGCCGCCCGGTCGGGCGCAAGCTGCAACCACGGACGCCCACCCTCGGACGTCAGGGAGCCAGTTCAGTGCCCCGATGTTGACGTACACAATGTCGAACTGCTCATCGAGGACCGCAGGGGCGTCGTAGAGATTCGCCTCGATGAAGCGCCCGGGGAGCCGGCTCTCGGAGCTCAGCCTCCGCGCGGCCTCGATCGCCGCGCCCGAGAAGTCGATGCCCGTGACGCGGGCGCCGAGGCGGGCCCAACCCAGTGTGTCCATCCCGAAATGACACTGGAGGTGCAGCAAGGTCCTGCCTGCGACATCGCCGATCTCGGCGAGTTCCACCGGGTAGGGCGGGCGCTCGTTACGCAGGAACGCCGCGCGGTCGTACTGCGGCGACGCCTCGTGGACGGAAACGCGCTCGTCCCAGTTCAGCCTGTTGGCCTGGTAGAACCCGTCGTGCCGGGGGTCGCTGGGCATCGGGCTCCTCCAGCGAAGCGGCGACCGCCTGCCACTCCGCCTTCTTGCAGCGGCTCCGGCCCCGCTGTGCGTCAGTCGCGTTGACCGTCGACGGCGACGCTCCGTATACTGAATTGCTCGCTCCCCGGTTCGGGGGGCGATCCTTGTTGTCCGGCGACGCGAGGCAGTTCGTGCCCGAGTGGCGCAACGGTAGCGCAACCGATTTGTAATCGGTAGGTTAGCGGGTTCGAATCCCCTCTCGGGCTCCAGACTCCCGAGCCGGTGCTCGCCGGACGCCGTTCAGCATGATCTCGGGCAGGGGTGGGAGAGTGGTTAAATCCAGCGGTCTGTAAAACCGCCGCCTTACGGCTACGCAGGTTCGAATCCTGCCCCCTGCACCACAACGAAGCGCTTACGCGACGGAGGCACCCGGGCCCTGATAGCTCAGTCGGCAGAGCGCGTTCTTGGTAAGAACGAGGTCATGAGTTCGAATCTCATTCAGGGCTCCAGCAACCGCACCACACCAGCCGATCACCAGTCAGACCGAGGAGAGAGCGATGGCGAAGGGGAAGTTTGAGCGCAACAAGCCGCACGCGAACGTGGGCACGATTGGTCATGTGGACCACGGGAAGACCTCGCTGACGGCGGCGATCACGAAGGTGCTGGCGCTGAAGGGCGAAGCGGAGTATCGGGCGTTCGACTCGATCGACAACGCGCCGGAAGAGCGTGCGCGCGGCATCACGATCGCGATCGCGCACGTGGAGTACGAGACGGACACGCGTCACTACGCGCACGTCGACTGCCCGGGCCACGCGGACTACATCAAGAACATGATCACCGGTGCGGCGCAGATGGACGGCGCCATCCTCGTGGTGGCGGCCCCGGACGGGCCGATGCCGCAGACGCGTGAGCACCTGCTGCTCGCGCGGCAGGTCGAGGTGCCGGCGGTCGTGGTCTTCCTGAACAAGGTCGACATGATGGAGGACGAAGAGCTGCTGGAGCTGGTGGAGCTCGAGCTGCGGGAGTTGCTCTCCTCGAACGGCTTCCCGGGCGACGACACGCCGATCATCCGTGGTTCGGCGCTCAAGGCGCTGGAGTCCACGGCGACCGACCCCAACGCGCCGGAGTACCAGTGCATCTGGCAGCTCATGGAGGCGGTGGACAGCTTCATCCCGCAGCCGGAGCGTCCGAAGGATCTGCCCTTCCTGATGCCGATCGAAGACGTGTTCGGGATCAAGGGGCGTGGCACGGTGGTCACCGGGCGCATCGAGCGCGGGACGGTGCACGTGGGCGAAGAGATCGAGATCGTGGGCATCAAGGAGTCGCGCAAGACCACGGTCACGGGCGTGGAGATGTTCAAGAAGCTCCTCGACCAGGGCGAGGCGGGCGACAACGTGGGGTGTCTGCTGCGCGGCATCGAGCGTGAGGACGTGGAGCGGGGCCAGGTGCTGGCGAAGCCCGCGAGCATCACGCCGCACCGGAAGTTCTCGGGTGAGGTGTACGTGCTGTCGAAGGACGAGGGAGGGCGGCACACGCCGTTCTTCAACGGGTACCGGCCGCAGTTCTACATGCGCACGACCGACGTCACGGGCACGGTATCGCTGCCTGAGGGGACGGAGATGGTGATGCCCGGTGACAACGTCACCGTGGAGATCGAGCTCATCACTCCCGTCGCCGTCGAGGAGGGCCTCCGCTTCGCCATCCGCGAGGGCGGCCGCACCGTCGGCGCAGGCGTCGTCACCAAAATCAACGAGTAAGCGAGACTAGCGGTCACCAGACCGCTCGCACGAAGGAGGCCACCGGGTGGCCAAGGGCCGAGAAGACCGAGAGCACATCACGCTGGCGTGTACGCAGTGTCGCGCGCGGACGTACCATACGGTGAAGAACCGCCGCAATGACACGGAGCGCCTGGAGCTGCGGAAGTACTGTCCGCGCTGCCGGGTGCACCAGCCGCACCGAGAAGCGCGCTAGCGACGAGCGAGGGAGCCTGACCATGGGCCGAGCGGCCCGCAGACAACAGGAACGTGCCGAACGCCGTCAGCGCACGCAGCCCGCACCCCGGGGCATCCCGGCGGCGACGGCCGCGCCGACGCCAGGCGCTGCCGCCCAACGGCGAGGCTCGCTGCTCAAGCCACGCTGGGTGACGGACATCATCAGCGAGCTGCGCAAGGTCACCTGGCCGAGCCGCGCTGAGACGGCACACCTCACGATCGTCGTGATCGTGGTGTCACTGCTGTTCGGCGTCCTGCTCGGTGGGGCGGACCTCATCTTCAGCTGGGTCGTCGAGCAGACGATCCTGCGCTAACGATCACACCGAGCCCGGGACTCCCCTTTGACCATGGTCACTATCGACAATGAGCAGCTCACCGGTGCGCCACCCCCCGAGGGCGACGACCTTGCGCCTGACGACGGCCGCGCCTGGTACATCGTGCAGACCTACTCGGGGTACGAGAACAAGGTGAAAACCAACCTCGACCAGCGGGTCAAGCACATGGACATGGGCGACAAGATCTTCCAGGTGGTGATCCCCACCGAGGAGGAGATCGAGATCCGTGAGGGTCAGCGGCGGACGGTGTCGCGCAAGCTGTTCCCCGGGTACGTCCTGGTGCAGATGATCATGGACGACGACTCGTGGTACGTGGTGCGCAACACACCCGGCGTCACGGGCTTCGCCGGCGGCACGAACGACGAACGCTCGCGCCCCACCCCGCTCGCCGAGGAAGAAGTGGCGCGCATCCTGCGACAGATGCACTCGGCGCAGCCGCGCATCAACGTGGGGTTCAAGGTGGGCGAGAGCGTCCGTGTGACCGACGGGCCGTTCATCGACTTCGTGGGCACCGTCGAGGAGATCAACCTCGACAAGGGCAAGGTGCGGGTCATGGTCTCGATGTTCGGCCGGGAGACTCCGGTGGAGCTGGACTTCCTCCAGGTCGAGAAGCAGTAACGGACAACCAGGACAACAGGCGCCTTCGACCGGCCTCAGGGCTGGTCGGCTGGCTGAGTGAGCGGTGAGTAGATGGCCAAGAAGGTACGCGCAGTCGTGACGTTGCAGATCCCGGCGGGCAAAGCCAACCCGGCGCCCCCCGTCGGTACCGCGCTCGGTCCGCACGGCATCAACATCATGGACTTCGTGAAGACGTACAACGAGCGGACGGCCGGTCAGGACGGGCAGATCATCCCCGCCCAGATCACCATCTTCGAGGACCGCTCGTTCCAGTTCGTCCTCAAGACGCCGCCCGCCTCGGACCTGCTCCGCAAGGCGGCCGGCATCACGGCGGGCTCGAACAACCAGCTGCGTAACATCGTGGGGCGCGTGTCGCGTGCCCAGGTGCGTCAGATCGCGGAGCAGAAGCTCCCCGACCTGAACACGAACAACGTGGAAGAGGCCATGAAGAGCATCGAGGGCACGGCGCGCTCGATGGGGATCGAGGTCACGGGATGAAGCAGAGCAAGCGCGTCGTAGCCGCCCAGGCGAAGGTCGACAAGACTCGCAACTACGAGCCGGAAACGGCGCTGACCATCGTCAAGGAGGCCGCCACGGCCAAGTTCGACGAGACCGTGGAGTTGCACCTCCGAACCGGGCTCGACGGGCGTCACGCGGACCAGCAGATCCGCGGTTCGGTGGTGCTGCCGCACGGTCTGGGCAAGATCATGCGTGTCGTGGTCTTCGCAGAGGGCGAAGCCGCCTCGTTGGCCGCGCAGGCGGGCGCCGACGAGGTAGGCGGCGACGAGCTGATCCAGCGCGTCGCGGACGGCTTCACGAACTTCGACGTTGCCCTGGCGCAGCGAGAGCTGATGGGCAAGGTGGGGCGACTGGGGCGAGTCCTCGGTCCGCGCGGCCTGATGCCGAACCCCCGCAGCGGCACCGTCGTCGAGACGCCGGACATGGCGCGCGCGGTGCGCGAGGCCAAGGCCGGCCGGGTCGAGTTCCGTCTCGACCGCACCAACCTCGTCCACGTCCCGATCGGCAAGGTGTCGTTCGATGAGCAGCGGCTGCTGGACAACCTGGCCGCGCTCGTGAGCGAGATCGTCAAGGCCAAGCCGTCGGCGGCGAAGGGGCAGTACATTCGCGGCGCGACGCTGACCTCGACGATGGGCCCCGGCGTCCCCGTCGAGGTAGCGCCCATGCTGGCGCTCGCCTCGGAAGCGTAGGAGACTACTTCGAGCGGCCTCCGAGCCGCAGACCGCCGAAGACCACGGGTCGCCCTGCAGCCAGGGCGAGAATGGCGAACGAGCCGCCCGTGCAGGTGGGGACAAGCGCACCAAACGACGCCTCGTGGCGCCGTCTGTCCGCGCCCTCCCGCCTCGCGGTGCAGGGCGCGTCCTGATCTTCGGGACGTGCCGCGACAGGAAGGGAGGTGCGTTTGCCGACGCAACGCAAGATCGAGCAGGTCGCTTCGCTGAGCGCGCTCCTCGGGTCCGCCGAGATCGCAATCGCCGCCAGCTATCAGGGAATGACCGTGGCGCAGCAGACGCAGCTGCGCCACGCGCTGGGCGCCGAGGGCGTACAGGTGCGCGTGGTGAAGAACACATTGCTCCGGCGCGCCGCAGTGGAAGCCGGACGCGAGGTGATGGCCCAGCTCGCGGAGGGGCCCACGGCCATCGTGGTCTCTGACAGCGACCCGGTCGCCGCCGCACGGCTCGTCGTCCAGTACCGCCGAGAGCACGCGGGTACCGCCTTCGCGCTGCGCAGTGCAGTGATGGGCGAGTCGTTCTATGACGCGGCATACGTCGAGGACCTCGCGACCGTGCCGCCGCGGGAGGAACTGATCGCGCGGATCGCCGGTGGCCTCACCAGCAAGATCGCCGAGCTGGCCGGCCTCCTGCAGGCCACGACCCGCGACTTCGCGAGTCTCCTCGATGCTCGGGCCAAGCAGCTCGAGGCAGAGGCGTAAGCAGACCAGGGAATACACGCGGCTACGCGTCGCGGAGAGGAGTTTGAGGAATGCCGACCAAGATTGAGGACGCCCTCGAGATCATCAAGGGCATGACCATCATCGAGCTGCGGGACCTGAACAAGGCCATCGAGGAAGAGTTCGGCGTCACGGCCGCCGCCCCGATGATGATGGCCGCCGCGCCCGCGGCGGGCGCCGCCGCCCCGGCCGCGGCCGAGGAGGAGAAGACGGAGTTCGACCTCGTGCTGGCGAACTTCGGCGCGAACAAGATCAACGTCATCAAGGCTGTGCGCGAGATCACTGCGCTCGGCCTCAAGGAAGCCAAGGACCTCGTCGAGGCGGCCCCCAAGACCGTCAAGGAGGCCATGCCGAAGGCCGAGGCGGACGCCGCCAAGGCCAAGCTCGAGGAAGCCGGTGCGACCGTCGAGCTGAAGTAGCTCGCCTGCTTTCATCCCACGCGCGGGCGGCGGAGTACGCAACTCCGGCGTCCGCGCGTGATAGGCTCGATGCATGGAATGCTTCCGCTGTGAGCAGCCCGCCGTGCAGGAGTGCGCCCGCTGTGGCGCCCTGTACTGCGACGACCACGGGGACACGCTCTGTGAGCGTTGCATGGACCCGTTCAACGCGTTGCCCTCGTCGAGGGTATACCGGGGCTCGCTGCTCGCGCTGCTGATCTCCACCGTCTTTGCGGTGTGGCTGCTGGTCCGTCCCGGCGGGAGTGACGCGGGGGCGCCACCGGCCGGCCTCGTAGGCGTCCTGCCATCGACGACCGTGACCGCGGTGACGACGGCCGCACCGCAGAGTCCGACGCCCGCGCCCACCCAGGAGGCTCCGACGGAAACCCCCGCTCCGGTGGCGACTCCGGCGCCGACGGAGCCGCCGCCGACGCCAGCCCCGCCGGCGCCACAGACGTACCAGGTCGTGGCCGGCGACACGCTGTCGATCATCGCGAACCGCTTCCGCGGGAGCGTGGACCAGAACACGTACCTGCAGCGTCTGTACCAGGCGAACAACCTCGGCCCGACGAGCGTGCTGGCAATCGGGCAGACCATCACCCTGCCATGACGAGCCTCGCGGGAGACCTCCTCGAGGAGCGGCGGAACCATCGCCGCGCGGTGATCCGGCAGGCCGTCATCTATACGCCGCTGTCGGTCGGCGTCCTCGCGCTGCTGTCGATATCGCTGTGGAGCGTGATCAACGGGCAATTCGGCGCGTTGATCGCCGCGACGATCCTCGCGTTGATCGCCCTTGCCGTCGTGTTTCAGTCGGTCGCGGCGCTGCGTGACCTGGGCGCGCAGCCGACCGCAACCGCCGGTATGGTGCGCCGCGCGTGGACGAAAGGGATGTTCCTGGGCTTCATTCGCTCGCACTACATCCTCGTGCAGCGGGCCGTCTTCGATATCTCGATCGTCTCGTACACGCAGCTCGCCGAAGGCGACGAGGTCGAGGTGCGCCACTGGCCGTACACGAAGACGGTCATCGAAGTGCGGAAGCTCAAGACAGGGGGTCGGGCTTCCGATCAGTCGGAAATCACCAGGAGCGCCTACGAGCCGAAGCGTGAGCAGTTCGTCATGCCGGACTCCACCGACATGATGATGAGCACTCGCTACGGCGGCTTCTGGTGGTTCAAGCTTCGGGACGGCTTCTGGCGAAGATGGAGGAGGTAGCGGACAGCCCTCGGTACCAGGTCCGCGTCGCGGAGCTTCCCGCCGCAGAGCGGCCTCGAGAGCGGCTGCTCCACCTGGGCCCCCAGTCCCTGACGACGGCCGAACTGCTCGCCATCCTGTTGCGCACCGGCACAAGCCGCGACGGCGTCATCGAGATCGCCTCGCGGCTGCTTCAGCAGCACGGCGGTCTGCGCGGTCTGGCTGCGGCAGACCTCGCCACGCTCAGCAGCGAGCATGGGATGGGGGACGCGAAGGCGACGACGATCGCCGCGGCCTTCGAGCTCGGCCGCCGGCTTGCCCTTGTGGGGGACGAGGTGCGGCCGACGATTACGGGGCCGGGCGACATCGCCCGGCTGCTGCAGGGCGAGATGGAGCTGCTCCAGCAAGAGGAGCTCCGGCTGCTGACGCTCGACACGAAACACCACGTCCTCGCGAGCACGATGCTCTATCGTGGCTCAGTGAACTCGGCGGGCGGCCGGATCGCCGAGGTCTTCCGCGAGGCCGTACGCCGCAACGCGACCGCGATCGCTGTCGCGCACAACCATCCCAGCGGGGACCCGACGCCGAGCCGCGACGACGTCGCGTTCACGACCGCGCTGCTGCGTGCCGGCGAGCTGATCGAGGTGGATGTCCTGGACCACGTGGTGTTCGGCCGCGGGCGCTACGTGTCGATGCGGCAGCAGAAGCTCGGGTTCAGCTAGCGGCGGTGCGCGGCGGGCGCACCGTCGTGAGCAACGCGAAGGCCACCAGCGCGCACGCGGACCCAAACATGAAGGCAGCTTCTGGCCCTACAGTGGTCCACAGCACACCGGCCACGACGCTGGCCGGTAGCGCCGTGACCGCCGTTGCCAGATGGAACCAGCCGAACGAGGCGCCTCGTCCCCCGGCAGGGGACAGGTCGGCGACGAAGGCGCGGCTCATGCCCTCGGTCGCCCCGTAGTACGCACCGTAACCGAGGATCAGCAGGACAACCGCGGGCTCGGACTCGGCGAACGCCAGTCCGCTGTACATCAACGCGTAGACGAAGTAACCCGCCAGGAGCAGGCGCCGACGCCCGAGGCGATCGGAGAGTACGCCGGCGGGTATCGAGAGGAACGCCTCGACGAGGTTGCGTCCGGCCAGCACGATCAGCACCGCCACGACGCCCAGGCCGGCATCGACCATCCTCAACACGAGGAACGCGTCACTCGAATTGCCGAGGGCAAATGCAAGCACGACGAGCAGATAGCGCCGCTCAGCGGGCGATTCCGGGAGCGCCAGCAGGCGTCGTGGTTCCTCGCGCGTGGCCTCGACGGAATGAGGCTGCTCGCTGATGCGGGTGAGCAGGAGCACGCCGAGGATGGCGGGGATGCCGGCGAGGAGCACGAGCCGCTGGAATTCGCCACGCGTGAGGCCCTCGTCGGCTCCCAGCAGTCCCAGCAGCAGCGCAGCAGCCGACACGCCCAGCACAGCACCGGAGGTGTCGGCGGCCCGATGCACGCCGAACGCCAGTCCACGCTGCCCATGGGACGCGGCGTCCGCAATCAGCGCGTCTCGCGGCGCCGTGCGGACTCCTTTGCCGACGCGGTCTGCGAAGCGGAGTATCCCCGCCAGACCGGCCCCGCCCGCGAGCGCAAACAGCGGTTTCGTCAGCGCGGAGAGGCCGTAGCCGGCCACAACGACCGGCAGCCGCCGGGGAAGTCGATCGGACAACCGCCCGGCGAACAGGCGGGAGAGTGCCGCCGTACTCTCGCCCACGCCCTCGATGATGCCGACCGTGGCGACGGACACCCCGAGCGTCCCGGTGAGAAAGATCGGCAGCACCGTGAACGTCATTTCGGATGAAACGTCCGTGAGGAAGGAGGTCACGCCCAGCAGGAGGATGGTCGTCGCGCCGGGCCCCAGCAGGGTGCGTGCGCGCGAGGCCGCGATTCGCTGACGCATGGGAGACTCAGTCCTTCAGCGGCACCAAGTATGGCGCTCGTGTTTCGGAGACGGAAAGCACTCCCCGAGCGCGGCTGGCTGTTACACTCCCGCATCGAGAGCGGCAGCGACGGAGGCGGCATGCACTGGATCGACCTGGTCATCCTCGGCGTCATCGCCTGGACCACGTTCGCGGCGTTCCGCGCGGGCCTCATCCGCGAGGTGGTGCCACTCGTCTCCGTGATCGTCGGGGCCATCGTCGCCAGCCGGCTGTACGATGACCTCGCTGAGAACATCGACTTCATCATCGACGATGAATCGACGCGCAAGTTCATCGCGTTCGTCTCGATCTTCGTCGGCATCGTGGTGATCGGTCATGTCATCGCGATCGCGCTGCGGACGATGGCGACGCTGCTCATGCTCGGCCCGCTGGATCACCTCGGCGGGGCGGTGTTCGGGTTCTTGAAGGGCCTGCTGTTCACGCAGATCCTCGTATTCGCGGCCACGAGCTTCCCCATCGCCGACAGCGTCGAGCGCGCGATGGAGGACTCCGCCTTTGCCACGTTCTTCGTCGAGCGGATTCCGCTCATGGAGTCATTCATGCCGTCGGAAGTGAAGCGCGCGCTCGATGCCTTCGAGGGTGAGGAGCCGGATCCGGGCTCGGAGACGGACCAGTGAGCAACCGGGCCCTGACGAGGCTCAGACAGATACGCTAGACTGGCGCTGCACGGCAGGAGCGATGCCAGTGTCCATAGAGCGGCGAGCGCTGGTCCTGAACCAGAACTACGAGCCGCTCAACGTGTGCGGCGTGCGGCGCGCGTTCGTCCTCGTCTACCACGGCAAAGCCGAGTTGATCCACGCGGCCGAGGACGATATCCGAGGTGTCGCGGCGCGATTTCCCATGCCCTCGGTCATCCGGCTCCACCAGCCGGTGCGCCGCCCTCGCCCTCGCGTGCGACTCACGCGGAAGGAGGTGTTCGCGCGGGACCAGCAGCGCTGCCAGTACTGCGGCCGTGACGGCGTGGAGTTGACGCTCGACCACGTGCTCCCGAGGCACCGCGGGGGTCCCCACGAATGGGAAAACCTGGTCGCCGCCTGCCGGCCGTGCAACCACCGCAAGGGCGGGCGCACACCGCACGAGGCGCACATGAAGCTGCTCCACCAGCCGATCCGCCCCTCCGCCACGCCCGCCGCGCTCTTCGGCCAATACCTCGAGCGCTACCACGAGTGGCACCCATTCGTGATCGGCTGGCTCGACCGCGGCTCGCGCGCGGCCTTCGCTGCCTCCTGACGCGTCGCGACCTTGGGGGATCTAGTACTCGCGGCCGGCGCCGTCCGTGATCGTCGCGACATCGCCGAGCCCGAGTTCGTCCCGCACGTTGACCAGTGAGTGCAGGCAGGCCTGAGCGGTCCCCCAGCGACGACGACGCAACGCGCGGCTCGCCATCTCCGCTCGCTCTGATGCCAGCGGGAGCGCTTCCTTCACGCGCTTCCGGAGCGCCTCCCACATCTTCGGCGGATGCGTCACCTCGAGACGCGCGCACTGGAGCGCGATGAAGTCGTTACCAAGGCTGCCCGGCTCGTTCCAGTCGGACGGCGGATCGCGCAGCAGGTCCTTCATCGCCTGGTGGCGCTGCTCCTGCTCCCACTCGCGGTCGAGTCCGAGGCCGGTGAGCTGTGCCTCGGCGTCCGGCTCCAGGACCAGTTCTCGCAGCGCGGCCCGCACGAGGTCCGAGCCCTGAGGCTGGCGGCCCTTTGGCTTGCGGACGTTCGGGTACCCGTCGAGGTCCTGTCGCACGTGTTGCAGCGCCACGCCGAAGACGTGCGGCAGCGCGTGCGTCGGCACCGCGGAGTGCACGGAGATCGTGACCGCCTTCGGCGACCACTTCACGTTGGACAGCCCTTCACCCTCGAAGGCGACGACCTTCAGGTCACGGTCGGCGGCTGCGACGCGAGCCTCGACCTCGTGATACATGCGGTCCAGGTTGTCGCCGATGTCGCGACCGATGATCTGCATTGACTGCCTCCCCCTCGCGGTACGTCCCAGGCGGACGGACGGATCGATTCAGCCGAACGACAGCGGCTGGCAGTGGAGACAGTAGTTGGTCTCGCTCCCGCCGCGCACCTGGCTTCTCACCTCGTTGCCGCAACGGGGGCAGGGCTCCCCGCCCTTGCGATGCACGCGCAGGTGCGCCCGCCACTCCTCGTTGCTCTGGAACAGCCCCTCGGCCACTTCCGCTTCGAGGATGGGCCGCGCCCACTCCAACGTCGAGCGGAGCGCGTGGTAGAGGCCGCGGAGGTCGTCCTCGTCCATCGTGCTGCGCCGGCGGTGCGGGTGGAGCTTCGCCTCCCACAGGATCTCGTCCGAATACGCGTTGCCGATGCCGGCGATGAACTTCTGGTTGGTCAGCACGCTTTTGATCTGCCCCGCGTGTCGCCGGATACGACGCAGGAATGTCTCCTCGTCGACTTCGAGCGCGTCCGGCCCCAGTTCCTCGAACTGTGGAACCGCCATCAACCCGTCGACAGGGACGAGGTACCAGCGGCCCATCCGGCGCGCGTCCGCGTAGCGCAGTTGATGTCCATCCTCGAAGCGCAGCGTGAGACACGTGCCCGCCCGCTTCTTCTCGGCGGCATCGGCCCACTGAAAGCGGCCGGTCAGCATCGGGTTCACTACAAGCAGCTGGTCGTCGTCGGTCGCGAACAACAGGAACTTCCCGTACCGCCGCACCGTGACGAACTCGTGTCCCACGAGGGCCTGCACACCTTCGGACCCCGTGCGCACCAGCCAGGGGACGGTCAACTCCACTCCGGCCACCGGATTGCCCCGTAACCGCGGCTCGATGAAGCCACGGATCGCCTCCAGATCGGGGATCTCAGGCAAGCGCTCGCGTCCAGCGGGGGTAGGAACCAAGGACGCGTAGCCACAGCGTGACCTTGCGCGCTTCTTCGACCGCTTCGGCGACACCCTCGTCGTCGCGATGGCCCTGCAGATCGAGAAGGAACACGTACGTGCCGAGTGCGCGCCGGGTAGGTCGCGACTCGATGCGTGTCAGGTTGATGCCGCGACGCGAGAAGATGCCGAGCACCTCGACGAGGGAGCCGGGCCGGTCGTGGTGGGTCGTGAACGCGATGGAGGTCTTATCGTCGCCGGTGCGCGGCGCGTCCTCGTGCGCGAGGACCACGAATCGCGTCTCGTTGCCGGGCTCGTCCGCGATGTCCTCCGCGTAGACCGTCGCCCGATGCAGCTCCGCCGAGAGGCGGTTCCCCACGGCCAGTGCGCCTGACTCCGCCATCGCCGCCTCGATCGCCGCAGTGGTCGACAGCGCGGCGACAGCCTTCGCGTTGGGCGCCAGCTCGGCCAGACGCCGGCGACACTGGCCCAGCGCGGAGGGATGCGAATACACAACATTCGCCGCGTGCACGTCCATGCCGGCAGGTCCGACGAGCGCATGGTGAATCGCGAGGACGACCTCGCCGCTCACGTGCAGCCGACCGTCCTCCCGCAGCAGGAGGTCGATGGTCTCGTTGATTCCGCCGTCGATGGCATTCTCGATGGCGCACACGGCGGCGTCGGCCTGCCCCGCCTCGACAGCCTCCACGGCGGTGGTGACCGTCGACACGGGCAGCAGTTGAGCAGCCGGGGCAAAGGCGAGAGCCGCGGCCTCGGTATAGGTGCCCCGCGGTCCGAGATGCGCGAGACGCATCGCGCTACTCCGTCGCTCGCGCGTGCGTGGAATCGCTGACAAGGCGCCGAAGCTCCGGCTCGGTCTCCGAGCGAATCACGGCGATCATCTCGTCGCCCGGCTGCAGCACCATGTCCGCCGTGGGGATCTGCGGCTTGCCCTCGGTCGACACGACGAGCGAGATTACCGTCTCGGCCGGGAGGGGAAGGTCGCGGATCGTCTTGCCGGCGGCTTCCGAGCCCTCGAGGACGTGGAGGTCCACGAGCTGCAGGCCCGAGCCGTGGAGACGCATCAGGGGGATCAGGGTGTGCTCAGGGAGGTCGACCTCGATCTGAGCCAGAATGGCGCCGGGGGCGGAGATGGTGGAATCGATGCCCAGCAGGTGGAAGAGGCGCTCGTTACGCGGGTTGTTCACGCGCGCGATCGTGCGCTGCACGTGGAACCAGTGTTTGGCCACCTGGCAGGCGACGAGGTTCGCGCCGTCATCGGCCGTGACGGCAATCAGCAGGTCAGCTCGCCTCGCACCGACGCTTTCGAGGAAGACGACCTCGGTGCCGTCCCCGTGCACGACCATCTCACCGAGCTCCTCGCGTAGCTCATTCGCGCGGGCGCGGTTGCGTTCCACAAGCACGACTTCGTGCAGGCCGCCCTCGATGAGCTCGACGCCGAGTCCGTGTCCGACCGTGCCCGCACCAACGACGATGATGTACACGACGCTGCTCCCGGCCGCCGGCGGCGGCCCTAGTCCTGCTGTGTCAGCGCCTCGTACGCCATCTCGGCGCCGATGTTCGTGGGGCTGAACGTGCGGAGTCCGAGGTGACTGAAGATCTCCCCCCGGAAGGGGTCGTAGACGCGCGCGACGACCGTGCGCACGCCAAAGATGTGCTTCGCGATCTGCGCCGCGAGCAGGTTCCGGTTGTCGCCCTGCGTGAGCGCCAGGAACGCGTCGGCCTCGCGGATGCCCGCCTGCACGAGGATGTGGTCCTCGTACCCTGAACCCACCACCCGGTCGCCTCGGAAGTCCGAGGGGAGGCGGCGAAAGGAGTAGGGGTCCGTATCGACGACGGTCACGCGCCACGACTCGCGGTCGAGGCGCGCGGCAAGGGTGGAGCCCACGCGCCCGCAGCCCATGATCACGACGTTCATACCGTGATGGTATGCCACGTCTCTCGCGCGCGGTACTGCCAGCGGCCCCGCGAGCGGCACGCTACAATGAAGCCGAGGGAACACGCGGGGAGCAAGATGGCGAACAACGGCAGCACGAGTAACGGGCACGGCGCGGAGGAGGGGCAGACCGCCACCTGGACGGTCAAGGCCGGGCTGGCTCAGATGCTCAAGGGCGGCGTGATCATGGACGTCGTCACCGCTGAGCATGCGCGAATCGCGGAAGAGGCTGGCGCCTGCGCTGTGATGGCCCTTGAGCGTGTCCCGAGCGACATCCGCGCCGCCGGCGGCGTGGCCCGCATGAGCCGCGTCGAGCTGATCGAGGAGATCTGCAACTCCGTCACCATCCCGGTCATGGCGAAGGCGCGCATCGGGCACTTCGTCGAGGCGCAGATCCTGCAGGAGATCGGCGTCGACTACATCGACGAGTCCGAGGTGCTCACGCCCGCCGACGACCAGCATCACATCGACAAGCATCCGTTCGCCGTGCCCTTCGTATGCGGCTGCCGCGACCTCGGGGAGGCGCTGCGGCGCATCGGCGAAGGCGCCGCGATGATCCGCACCAAGGGTGAGGCCGGCACCGGCGACATCGTCGAGGCGGTCCGGCACATGCGCGCGCTGTGGAGCGGCATCCGCCGCGTGCAGGCGGCCCGTGAGGATGAGCTGCCCGCCCTCGCGAAGGAGTACCAGTCTCCGCTGCACCTCATCCAGGAGGTGAAGCGGCTTGGGCGGTTGCCGGTGGTGAACTTCTCGGCCGGCGGCGTTGCCACACCGGCGGACGCGGCGCTCATGATGCAGCTCGGCGCGGACGGCGTGTTCGTCGGCTCCGGCATCTTCAAGTCTGACGACCCCGCGCGCATGGCCTCGGCCATCGTGCGTGCGGTCACGCACTATAGCGACCCGACGATGCTCGCCGGTGTCTCGCGCAACATCGGTGAGCCGATGCGCGGACGCTCAGTCGCCTCCATGCCGGTGGAGGAGCACCTCGCCGGCCGGGGCAACTAACACCTCACACGAAGGAGGCCCGACGAACCTCGTGCGTCCACGCGTTGGCGTCCTCGCAATGCAGGGCGATTTCCGCGAGCACGTGGAGCGGCTGCGTGCCCTCGGCGTCGAGGCGTGCGAGGTGCGGACCGAGGCCGAGCTGGATGGCGTGGACGCGCTCATCATCCCCGGGGGCGAGAGCACGACCATCGCGCGGCTGCTGATCGCCTTCGACCTGCTCGAGCCCCTCCGCCGCAGGATCGACGCTGGCCTCCCCGTATGGGGCACGTGCGCCGGCGCGATCATGTTGGCGAAACGCGTGCCCGGCCTCGACCGTCCCTCGATCGGCGTCCTGGACGTCACTGTCGAGCGCAACGCCTTCGGGCGGCAGGTCGACTCCTTCGAGGCCGACCTCGACTTCGAGGGAATTGAGGGGCCGCCCGTGCGCGCGGTGTTTATCCGCGCGCCCGTGATTCGCGAGCCGGGCCCGGGCGTCGAGGTGCTTGCGGCGCTCCCGGATGGCCGCATTGTCGCGTGCCGCGAAGGCCGCCTCCTCGCGACCTCGTTCCACCCGGAGCTGACGCAGGACCCACGGCTCCACGAGTGGTTCGTGCGCCTGGCCGCCGATGCGATGGCGAGCGGGGCGCGGGCGTGACGCATACCCATGCCCCGCGACCGAGCGACCTGGTCGCGCTGATGTCCTTCGACGGTGAAGTCTTCGAGAACCAGGCGGTGACCCGTGAGGCGCTCGGGAAGCCCTCGTCGCCGCCGCACGCGCTCGCCGCGACGGTGCAGCAGTGGCTCGGCCGCGGACGGCGCGTGTGGATCGATGTGCGCGGCCGGCAGATCCACGGCATCGCCACTGCGCGCCCGCTTGCCTCGGATGACGCCTGGGAGATCGACACGCTCGTGGATGCCGGCGCGGATGAGGACGGCGTCGTGGGCGGGCTGCTCGCGCAGGCCTCGGAGGCGGCGCTCGAGGACGGCGTCGCGCGTATTCTGCTGCGCGTGCGTGACGAAGCACCCGCGCTCCGGGAGATGCAGCGCGCAGGCTTCGTACACGCACTCGACGAGGAATTGTGGGTCCTCGACCGGCCCGCCCGGAGTCCGCACGACGCAGGCCGCGAGGGCGTGCGAGCGGTAGCCGAGGCAGACCTGCATGCGCTCTTCCAGCTGTACGGGCGGACGCTGCCCGTCGGCGCGCGCCAGGCGCTCGGTATGACGTACGACGAATGGTGTGCCGTCCAGGAACGCCGCTGGCTTGGGCGCGGGAGCGTCGAGCTCGTCGCGACGGAAGACGACCGCGCGCGCGGCGTCGTGCAGGCCGCGCCTCACGGCCAGCTGACGCTCCTCGTCGAGCCCGGCTGCGAGCGTCACGCCGACGGCCTGTACGCGGCGGCGGTCGACGCTTTTGAGGACGCCGCGCGGGTGCTCGCGCTGCAGCCCGCCGGGTCCGGCACGCCGTCGGCGTTTCTCCGCAATCTCGGATTCCAGCCGCGCGAGCGCTATGTGCTGCTCGTGAAGCGGTTGAGTCAACCCATCTTCGAGGCGATTCCGACCGCAGCCGGAAGGACGGTGCCTACTCGTGGCTGAGCCCGCCAGCATTCGCCCCAGCGATAGCCACATGCAGCCGCTCACGGATGAGCAGCGCAGCGAGATCGAGTTGCTCCTCGTCACGCTGCCTGAGCGTGTCGCCGCATCCGCGCGCATGCATGGGCTCGACGGCCTGCTGGAGATCGTCCTGGACTTCGGCCGGGTGCCCACGGCGCGCTACGGGGGCCGCGCGGAAGTCATCCTCGACGAGCGGGAGATCAGCGAGCAGGACCTCGACCACGTGGTGGCCCAGGTCTCGGAGTTTGCCGAGGACAACCGGGCCGGGATCCCGAGGACGCTCCATCGCATCTCGGCGATCCGTAACCGTCGGGGGCGCATCGTCGGGCTCACGTGTCGCGTCGGCCGCAGCGTGAGCGGCTCCGCGAGCGTGATCCGGGACTTGATCGAGACCGGGCGCAGCGTGCTGCTGCTCGGCCCTCCGGGCGTCGGGAAAACCACCATGCTGCGCGAGGCGGCCCGCCTGCTCGCCGACGAACTGCAGAAGCGCGTCGTGATCGTCGACACCTCGAACGAGATCGGCGGTGACGGCGACATTCCACATCACGGCGTCGGCCGCGCGCGACGCATGCAGGTCCCGCGCCCCGAACTGCAGCACCAGGTGATGATCGAGGCGGTCGAAAACCACATGCCCGAGGTGATCGTCATCGACGAGATCGGGACGGCCCTCGAGGCGCTCGCAGCGCGCACGATCGCCGAGCGGGGTGTGCAGCTCATCGGCACGGCGCACGGCAACGCGCTCACGAACCTGATGCAGAACCCGACGCTCTCCGACCTCATCGGCGGCATTGAATCGGTGACGCTCTCGGATGAGGAGGCGCGGCGGCGCGGCACGCAGAAGACGGTCCTCGAGCGGCGCGCGCAGCCGACCTTCGACTCGCTCGTCGAGATCCAGAGCTTCGACCGCGTAGCGGTGCACGAGGACATTGCCTCGACGGTGGATGCCCTGCTGCGGGGCTTCGACGCCGAGGCGGAGATCCGCGTCCTGGACGCCGCGGGCGAGGTGGTCGGCGTGGAGCGTGTCCCGCTCGCGGGACAGGGCGAGGAGCGGTACGACGAGGTCGCAGAGCGGGAGCGCGAGCGGACGCGGCGCATCGTCCCCGCGCCGGGCGGGCCGCAACGGCGCGTGCTTCCCTTCGGGATCAGCCGCACCCGCCTCGAGGAGGCGATCGCGAGTACGCGCTCGGCCGCCGTCGTCGTCGACAGCATCCAGGACGCCGATGCGGTCATGACGCTGCGGCCGTATTACCGCCGCCGCACCGGGCCGCTTCGCGACGCCGAGGCGCGCGGCATTCCGATCTACGTACTGCGCAACAACACGGTCAGCCAGATCGAGCAGTCACTGCTCAGCCTGCGCGGCGCCTCGGGCGAGCTCGACCCGACGACCGCCGCCCTGCAGGAGGCCGAGGAGGCCATCGCCGCCGTCTCGTACGAGGGCAAGTCGGCCGTGGAGCTGGCGCCACAGAACGCCTACATCCGCCGCCTCCAGCACGAGCTCGCGAACCGTCACGGCGTCGAGACCTCCTCGCGAGGACGTGAGCCGTTCCGTCGTGTGCTCGTCGTCGCCTCGAACGGCCGTCCTCTGCGTGAGGACGCGTGGGGCGACGAACTGCGCGCATGACGAGAAGGGGGCGCTTCGTCACCCTCGAGGGCGGGGAGGGCGCAGGCAAATCCACGCAGATCCAGACGCTGGCCGTGCTCGCCCGCGAGGCCGGCATCGAGGTAGTTACGTGCCGCGAGCCCGGCGGCACGGTGCTCGGCGAGCGGCTGCGCGCCGCCCTGTTCGACCTCGAACGTGCCCCCGAGCCGCTAGCGGAACTGCTGGTCTTCAACGCCGCGCGCGCCCAACTCGTCGTCGAGGTGATACGCCCGGCCCTCGAGGACGGCGCGCTCGTGCTGTGCGACCGCTTCACGGACTCGACCGTCGCCTACCAGCACTACGGCCGCGGCCTCCCCCTCGAGACCGTCGAGGCGGTGAACCGCGCCGCCACCGGCGGCCTCACCCCCGACCTCACGATCCTCTACGACCTGCCCCCCGAGGTTGGCCGCGCCCGCGGCCAGCACGGCGGCTCGGACTACCTCGAACGCGAGGCCCTCGCCTTCCACGAGCGCGTGCGCTCCGGCTACCTCACGCTGGCGCGGGCGGAGCCGGAGCGGTGGCTGGTGCTGGACGCGACGTTGCCAGCGGAGGAGCTTTCGAGGATCGCGTGGACGGGCGGCGAACTCGATAGCCTATGAAGTCAGCAACGCGCCGATGGCGGCCTACCAGGTCGGACAGCTCGATTGACACGGTTAGTCCAATTGTTAAGTCGGGATGGGGGCTAGCACAGGAGGTCCCCGATCGCTTACAGACGAGTCCACCCTTTCGCCATCTCCATGTACACACGGGGTGCTACAGAGTTCAGTAGGTCAGGGGCGTCACGATGCCGTGGTGGCGAGAAGACCTAAGTACGCTCAGCTTGATCGTCGCGTTCTTGGCGGTGGTGGGCGGCTGGATGCTCGCGTTCACGCAGGTCGGCGCCAACCTGATCTTCTTCGGCATGGCGCTCGCGGTCGTGGCTGCCGCCATCTGCCCAACGCGGCGTCGCCTGATGGCCGCAGCCGTGGTGGTAGCCGGGGTCTTCTGGATCGCCGGCATCGCGCTCGCGGCGATCTTCGTTGCGTACGAGGTGATTCGGGCATCGATGCGCACCGTCGACGGTTGACTGGCATGGAGCGCTCGCACCTACACACCAAGACGGCGGCCTCACGGCCGCCGTCTGTACTCACATCGAAACTGACGAGGGTTTAGTCGAGCCGCTCGAAGATGCTCGCGATGCCCTGGCCACCGCCGATGCAGAGCGAGACGAGGCCGTAGCGGCCGCCGGTGCGCTCCAGCTCGTGCATCATCTTCACCGTCAAGATTGCGCCGCTGGCGCCGACCGGGTGGCCGAGGGCGATCGCGCCGCCGTTCGGGTTCGTCTTGTCCAACGGGAGGCCGAGCGCGGTCGAGCAGGCGGCGGCCACCGCGGCGAACGCCTCGTTCAGCTCGATCGTGTCGATGTCGCTCACCGTCAGGCCGGCCTTCGCCAGCGCCTTCTCGATGGCCGGGATCGGGCCCTCGCCCATCGTGCGCGGGTCGACGCCCGACTCAGCGCGGGCGACGAGGCGCATGCGCGGCTTGAGGCCGAGTTCGCGCGCCTTCGAGGCGGTCGTGACCACGACGGCGGCGGCGCCGTCGTTGATGCCGGAGGCGTTGCCGGCGGTCACCGCTCCGTCGGACTTGAAGGCGGGACGCAGGCGGCCCAGCAACTCCATCGAGGTCGAGCGTGGATGCTCGTCGGTGTCGAAGGTGACCGTGTCGCGGCCCTTCTTCACCTCGAGCGGCATGATCTGCTCTTTGAAGTAGCCGGCGTCGATCGCGGCGCGGGCGCGCTCCTGCGAGCGCAGCGAGTACTCATCCTGCACCTCCCGCGAGACCTCGTACTTCTGGGCGAGGTTCTCGGCGGTGATGCCCATGTGGATCTTCTCGAACGGGTCCGTGACGAGGTGGACGGTGCCGTCCTCGATGACGTCGTGGCCCAGGCGGTAGCCGAAACGGGCCTTGCGGAGCATGAAGGGCATCATCGACATGTTTTCGGTGCCGCCGGCAACGATCACCTCGGCGTCACCCGTCTGCAGCCAGCGAGCGGCGGTGTTAATGGCCTCGAGGCCGGAGCCGCAGATGCGGTTGACGGTGTAGGCGGGGGTCCCGATGGGCATGCCGCCCTTCACGGAGGCGTGCCGGGCGATGTACCCGTCCTCAGCGACCTGGCCCACACAGCCGAGGATGACCTGGTCGATCTGCTCCGGCTGGAGGCCGGCGCGGGCGACCGCCTCGCGGATGACGGCGGCGCCAAGATCGGAGGCAGGCGTCTCGCTGAGCGCTCCGCCCAGCGTCCCGATTGCGGTGCGAACACCACTGACGATGACGACGTCTTCCATGCGAGCTCCCGCCTTTCCCCCGATGATGCCGAGCGAGCCTACCAACAAAGTATATCGCGGGCAAAACGAGACGGCGGCCGTGCCGAGGGGGTCAATTGCCCGGGCCCACCAGCGCTCATACACTGAGCGGCGATGTCACAGCGAACCATTTCCGTACGAGTCCCAGCAACCTCCGCCAACCTCGGGCCTGGCTTCGACAGCCTCGGCATCGCGCTTGACTGGGCCGCCACTGTGCGCGTCACGGTGAGCGACTCCGAGCTGTCCGCGCCGCAGGGCCCCATCGAGCGCATGGCCGTCACCGCGGCCCTCGCGCTATACCAGCACGCGGCCGTCACGCCTCCGGCCGGTATCACTGCCACCTGCGAGGGCGATATTCCCGTCGGCCGTGGCATGGGCGTCTCCGCCCTCGCTCGCGTCGCGGGGCTGCTGGCCGCCGACGCGATCCTGAGCGGCGACGGCCCGGTGCACACCCGCGAGGAACTGCTCCCGCTCGCGTACCAGCTCGAGGATCACGGCGACAACGTCACTCCCGCCCTCTTCGGCGGCCTGCAGGTGGTCGTCGCCGACGATGACGGCATCGTCCACGCCGGGATCGAGCCCCCCAGGGACCTCTGCCTCGCGCTGCTCATCCCTGAGTTCTCGATGCCGACCGAGGAGTCGCGCACCCGCTTGCCGCAGTCGCTGACGCGCAACCAGTCAGTACATAACATCGGTCGGGCGGCGCTGCTCGTGGCGGCGCTGAGCCAGGGCCGCTACGATCTGCTCAACACGGCCACCGAGGACCTGCTGCACCAGCCCGCGCGCGCCACGATCTTCACGCCGATGTACCCGATCTTCCAGGCCGCTCGCGATGCGGGGGCCCATGGTGTCTACCTCTCCGGTGGCGGATCGACGATCGCGGCGTTCGCCACCACGGGCGCCGAGGACATCGCGGGCGCCATGCGCGAAGCGGCCGCCGCGCGCGGCATCGAGGCCGCTACGCGTGTCGTGGGGTTCAGCACCGCCGGCGCGGAGATCGTCGCCCGCGAGTAGCGCCGTCCGCATCGGAGACGAACCATGGCTCTGGTCGTGCAGAAGTACGGCGGCTCCTCGGTGGCGGACGCCGAGAAGATCAAGCGCGTCGCGAGGCGCATCGCGAGCCGCGTCGAGGCCGGTGACCGCGTCGTCGCGGTCGTCTCAGCGATGGGCGACACGACCGACGAGCTGATCGATCTCGCGCAACAGGTGAGCAGCAAGCCGCACCCGCGCGAAATGGACGTCCTCATGCACACGGGGGAGATCGTCTCCGCCGCTCTGATGACGATGGCGCTGCACGACCTCGGGCTGGCCGCCGTGAGCCTGACCGGCGCGCAGGCGGGGATCCGCACCGACTCCGTCTACCGCCGCGCGCGCATCGCGGAGATCGATACAGCTCGCCTCGAACGCGAGATCGCAGCGGAACGCGTCGTCATCGTTGCCGGCTTCCAGGGCATCACCGAGGAACTGGACATCACCACGTTCGGCCGGGGCGGGTCGGACACCACAGCGGTCGCCCTCGCCGCGGCGCTCAAGTCGGACCGCGCCGAGATCTACACGGATGTCGCCGGCGTGTACTCGGCCGACCCGCGCATCTGTCCGAGCGCGCACCCGCTGCGCGACATCGGCTACGAGGAGATGCTCGAGCTGGCGACGACGGGCGCCGTCGTGATGCATCCACGCGCCGTCGAGGTGGGCTCGCTCTACGGCGTGGAGATCCTCGTCGCCAGCACCTTTGACGAGTCGGCGCCGGGCACGCTCATCCACAAGGAGACGACGATGGAGCAGTCCAACAAGGTGCGCGGCATCGCCCACCAGACCAGGGTGGGGAAAGTCACCGTGCGCGGGGTGCCCGACCGCCCCGGCATCGCCGCTCAGCTGTTCGTACCGCTGGCCGACGCCCACATCTCTGTCGACACGATCGTGCAGAACGCAAGCGTCGAGGGGTTCACCGACATGACGTTCACGGTCGCCCAGGGCGACCTCGACGGCGCCCTCGAGGTCGTGCGGGGCCTGTTGCCGGCCCTCAACGCCGCAGAGGTGGTGTCCGACCCGAACCTCGGCACGGTGTCGGTCGTCGGCACGGGCATGGCGTCGGCGCCGGGGTACGCGGCGCTGATGTTCCGCACGCTGTTCGAGCACGGCATCAACATCGAGCTGATCTCCACCTCCGACATCCGCATTACCTGCCTCGTCCGCGGCGAGCAGGTGCCGGAAGCCGTGCGCGCCCTCCACACCGCGTTCGACCTCGACCGGGAGTAGGCGCCGCCGCACCGACGCCTCTCACACGCGGTAGGCTGTCCTCGATTCGCCGCACTCGAGGAGGTACCCGTCGTGTCTGAAGCGTCCGAACTGCTCCAGGTTGAACACCTCGAGGGTGGCGTTGCCCTCGTCCGCATGAACCGGCCCGAGCGGCTGAACGCGCTCAACCCCGCCCTGATTGAGGCGCTGAACGTCTGGTTCGGATCGCTGCGCACCGGCAACTACGAAGTGCGAGCCGTGGTGCTCACGGGCGCGGGCCGCGCGTTTTGCGCCGGCGGCGACTTTGCTCCTCGGGATCCCGATGCACCGCCGCCCTCGTGGCATCGTTCGCACCCCGAGTTGGAGTCGATCCGCGCGATCCGTGACGCCGACGTCCCCGTTGTTGGGGCGGTGAACGGGTACGCCCTCGGCGGGGGCTTCTCGATCGCGCTCGCCTGCGACGTCCGCCTCGCGGCGGACGACGCCGTGTTCCAGGTGGCGCAGATGAAACGCGGCATCGTGCCGGAGTACGGCCTCAGCTACTTCCTGCAGGAAGCGGTCGGCCGGCAGCGCGCGCTCGACGTCATTTACTCGGCGCGGCGCATCGATGCCGCCGAGGCACTGGCGCTCGGTCTGGTGCTCGACGTCGTGCCCCGCGACGAGCTCGAGGCGCGCGCGGTCGCCCTCGCCCGTACGTACGCCGAGGGAGCGCCGCTCGGCAACGCCGCCGCGAAGCGCCTCGTCTACGCCGTCGAGGACCCGGACCTCACTCGAGTTCAGGAGATGAGCATCGCGTACATCGGCCAGCTGCGGCACACGGACGACGGGGCCGAAGGCGTGAACTCCTTCCTCGAACGCCGCGAACCGAGATTTCAGGGGCGGTAGGGACCGGCCCGTGGCTGGTCAGGGGTGGGCGTCGGCGGTATAGTCCCTTCGTACACCCGTTCGCGTAATTGCCTATACCTCTGATCCTATGTTCACCCACCTTCATACCCATTCTGAGTTCTCACTCCTCGACGGGCTGAGCCGCATCCCGGACCTCGTCGCACGCGCGAAGGAGATGGGCCAGGACGCGCTCGCGATCACCGACCACGGCAACCTGTATGGCGCGATCCAGTTCTACGAGGAGGCGCGCAAGCACGACCTCAAGCCGATCCTCGGCATCGAGGCGTACGTGGCGCAGGGGAGCCGCTTCGAGCGCGGCGCGGCCGACCGCTCGCAGTTCCACCTCACCCTGCTCGCGCAGAACGAGGTGGGATACCGCAACTTGCTCAAGCTCTCGACCGCCTCACACCTCGAGGGCTTCTACTACAAGCCGCGCATGGACCACGAGTTGCTGGAGCGGCACAGCGAGGGCCTGATCGCGCTCTCCGCCTGCCCGAGCGGCGAGGTCATGTCGGCGCTGATCGAGGGCCGGGAGCAGGACGCACTCAACGTCGCCGGCTGGTACCGGGACGTGTTCAAGGACCGCTACTACATCGAGTTGCAGGAGCATGGACTGACGCAGTTCAGCGCGCTCAACCGCCCGCTGGTGGACCTCGCGAGGAAGCTCGACCTCCCGCTCGCGGTCACGAACGACTCGCACTACACGTGGCAGCACCAGCACAAGCATCACGACGTGCTGCTCTGCATCGGCACGAACGCAACGGTGCACGACCAGAACCGCATGCGCATGGAGACGGACTCGCTCTACCTGAAGTCCGAAGACGAGATGCGCGCGCTGTTCCCGGAGCTGCCCGAGGCATTCGACAACACGGCGCGCATCGCCGAGCAGGTCGACATCCAGCTCCCGTTCGGCCGTGCGTTGCTGCCTGACCCGGGCATCCCTGCCGGACTGACGCCGATCGAGCACCTGCGCAACCTCTGCGAGGAGGGGATGCGCCGCCGCTACGTGCACCCGAAGCCCGAGCAGGAAGAGCGCCTCCGCTACGAGCTGCACGTCATCGAGGAGACGGGGTTCGTCGAGTACATCTTGATCGTGCGCGACATCGCGCTGTTCGCGCGCAGCCGCGGCATCCCGATGGGCGTCCGCGGTTCGGCCGCCGCCTCGATCATCCTGTACTGCCTCGGCGTGACCGACATCGAGCCGACGCAATACCGGCTGGTCTTCGAGCGCTTCCTCAACCTCGAACGCCGCGAGATGCCCGACGTCGACTTCGACTTCGCGGACGACCGCCGCGAGGAGGTCATCCGCTACGCCTCGGAGCGGTACGGCCGCGACCGCGTCGCGCAGATCGTGACGTTCGGGACGCTCGGCGCGAAGGCGGCCATCCGCGACAGCGGGCGGGCCCTCGGCATGAGCTACGGTGACGTCGACCGGGTCGCGCGCCTCATCCCGAACGCGCTGCACGTCACCATCGAAGATGCGATGAACGAGGTCGCCGAGCTGCGCGACCTCACCGCCGCCGACCCGCAGGTGAGCGAACTGATCGATACGGCGCGCGGCCTCGAGGGTGTCGCTCGGCACGCGAGCACGCACGCCGCCGGCATTGTCATCTCCCGGGAGCCGCTGACCGAGGTCGTCCCTCTGCAACGCGCCACCTCGAACAAGGACGACGAGGAGACGCTGCCGACGACGCAGTACTCGATGAACGAGGTCGCCAAGATCGGCCTCGTGAAGATGGACTTCCTCGGGCTGGCGAACCTCACGATCCTCGGCCGCGCGGTGCAGCTCATCCGTGAGCAGCACGGTATCGACCTCGACCTCAACACGCTGCCGGACGGCGACGAGTCCGCTGCGGCGCTGCTCGCCGAGGCGGAGACGTTCGGCATCTTCCAGATGGAGTCCGCCGGTATGCGCCGCTACGTGGCGGAGCTCCAGCCTCGTGACATCCGCGAGCTGGCGGCGATGGTGGCGCTCTACCGTCCCGGCCCCATGGAGCACATCCCGCGCTACATCGATGTGAAGCACGGCCGCGCGAAGGCCGTCTATCCGCACGAAGACCTCGCGTCGGTCCTCGACGAGACGTACGGCGTCATCACGTACCAGGACCAGGTGCTCGAGATCGCGCGGACGTTCGCCGGCTACACGCTTGGCCAGGCCGACATCATGCGTAAGGCGATGGGGAAGAAGATTGCCTCGGTCATGCTCGCGGAGCGCGAGCGCTTCATCGCCGGGGCGGTGGCGAAGGGGTACGAAGAGCGGCTGGCCGAGCAGGTCTTCGACCTCATCGAGCCGTTCGCGGGCTACGCCTTCAACAAGTCGCACGCGTTCTCGTACGCGACGATCGCGTACCAGACGGCCTACCTGAAGGCGCACTACCCGATCGAGTACATGGCCGCGGTGCTGATGGCGGCCGGCGCGCACCCGACGGGCGCCCTCGAGCGGATCGCCGCCGCCGTCGCGGAGTGCACGCGCCTGGGCGTCGAGGTGCTGCCGCCCGACGTCAATCGCTCGCACGTCAACTTCACGGTCGAGCGGCAGCCGGGCGGCGACCGCTCCATCCGCTTCGGCCTGGCGACCATCAAGCACGTGGGCGCGGGTGGCGTCGAGTCGCTGATCGCGGAGCGTGAGGCGAGTGGTCCGTTTGGCTCCGTCGAAGACTTCGCGCGTCGCATCAACGCACGAGACCTCAACCGCCGCGTCCTCGAGTCGCTGGCGAAAGCGGGCGCGCTCGACTCGCTCGGCGACCGCTCGGCGATCGTCTTCGGCGTCGACCGCATCCTCTCACTCGCGCAGCAGGAGCAACGCCTGCGCGAGACGGGCCAGACCTCGATGTTCGACCTCTTCGGCACGCAGGTGGACACACCATTGCCAGCGCTGGAGCTACAGGCGGTCGTCACGCCGCAGCAGGAAATGCTGTCGTGGGAACGCGAACTGCTGGGGACGTATATCTCGGAGCATCCGTTCCGAGGCGCCGCCGAGCGCCTCGGCGAGTTTGTCACGGCGCAGTTCGCGGAGATCGACGCCGAAGCGGCGGGCGAGGAACTCGTCGTTGCCGGCACCGTGAAGAGCATCCGTCGCCTTGCGACGAAGCAGGGCAAGCCGTTCGCGGTGGCCAACCTCGAGGACCTCACGGGCGCGGGCGAGTTGACCGTGTGGCCCGAGCAGTTCGAGAAGTTCCGCGACCTCCTCGTGGAGGGGAACGTGGTGCTGGCCCGCGTCACGGTCCGAGAGCGCGGCGACCGGCTCACGATCGCTGCCGTGCACCTCGCGGGGTACGACATCGAGAGCGGCCAGTTGCTGACGCCCGATCCATCGCAGTTCCGTGTGCTCGGAGGTCGCCCCGCCCGCCCTCGACCGGCGCCAACGCCACCGGATGGCGGCCCTCGGCGTCACGAGGATGACACGATCGTGCTGCCGCAGCGCCCACAATTGCGAGCGGTGGAGCCGTTCGAGGCCTCGGTGCCCCCGCTGGAAGATGAGCCGCCGACGCCCACCGCACGCCGCGCCTCGGATGACGACCGGTCCGGCCCGCCCCGTCTCCGCATCCACATGGAGGAGACTACGGACGAGGCAGCCGACCGCCGGCGTTTGAAGCGCATTATCGACCTGCTGCAGGGGGAGCCGGGCGACCAGCCAGTCGAGTTGACGATCACGACGCGCGCCGGCACGACCCAGCTCCTCCGACTTCCAGGCGTCGCCGACATCGAACCGCTCGTCCCGCGGATCCAGTCGCTGCTCGGCGTGCTGGGCCAAGCGCGTCGCCTCGGCGACGAGGGGTACGAGCGCATGTATGCGGTGGCCGCCGGCTAGATCGAGGTTTCGTCGCCAGCGTCCCTCCTGAGTCGCGTGCGCACGGGTTAGACTGGATCCGTCGCCGGCCGCCAGGGCCGGCCTTGTCGCTCCCACGCGGCGGGGGTCGTGCATGGCACAGCAGATGGAGCAGGCGGCAGCCGGGCCGGCGACAGTCGCCCCGAGGCACGCGGAAACGGTCTCGCGCATCAAGGCCGAGGTGGCGCGCGTCATCGTCGGGCAGGAAGCGATGATTGACCGCCTCCTGATCGCACTGCTGACGAACAACCACGCGCTCATCGAAGGCGTCCCGGGCCTCGCGAAGACGCTCACGGTCTCCACGCTGGCGCGGGCGCTCGACTGCAGCTTCGCGCGCGTCCAGTTCACGCCCGACCTGCTGCCGGCGGACGTGACGGGGACGCTGGTCTTCAACCCGCAGGAAAGCAGCTTCCACGTCCGCCGCGGGCCGCTCTTCGCCAACATCGTCCTCGCGGACGAGATCAACCGCGCGCCCGCGAAGGTGCAGTCCGCGCTCCTCGAAGCAATGCAGGAGCGCCAGGTCACGATCGGCGGCTCGACGTACGACCTTCCGCGGCCATTCCTCGTGCTGGCGACCCAGAACCCGATCGAGCATGAGGGGACGTACCCGCTGCCGGAGGCGCAGCTCGACCGCTTCATGCTCAAAGTGCAGGTCTACTATCCCGAGCGCGAGCACGAGCGCGACATCCTGCGCCGCGCACTCGACGGGCACGAAGAGACCGTCGAGCCCGTCACCGACGCCGAGGGCGTCCTCGATCTGATGAGGGCCGTGCAGGACGTCGAGGTCAACGCGCGACTGCGCGAGTACATCGTCCGCCTGCTCGAAGCGACGCGCGACCCTGCGCGGTACCAGCTCCCGGAGCTCGCCTCCTTCATCGAGTACGGCGCTTCGCCGCGGGCAGGGGTCTTCCTCGCGCGCGCAGCACAGGCATACGCGTTCATCCACGGGCGCGGATACGTGACCCCCGACGATGTGAAGACGCTCGCGCCCGACGTGCTGCGTCACCGCCTCGTCACGACGTACGAAGCGGAGGCGCAGGCGATCTCAGCGGAGCAGATCGTGGCGCGCCTCCTCGAAGGCGTCGGGATTCCCTGACGATGGCGGCCGTCACCGCGGCCGACGCCTCCGCCGCCGCCGTCCCCATTGCAGAACCGCCGTCCCCGGAGCTGCTCGCGCAGGTCCGGCGCATCGAGATCCGCGCGCGCCGCCTCGCGAGCACCCTCCTCACCGGCGACTACCGCAGCGTGTTCCGCGGCTCCGGGATCGAGTTCGCCGAAGCCCGCGAATACGTCGTGGGTGACGACGTCCGGATGATTGACTGGAACGTCACCGCCCGCATGGGCTCGCCGTGGGTGAAGGAGTACGTCGAGGAGCGCGAGCTGTCGGTTGTATGCGCCGTCGATGTGTCCGCCTCGCAGCTCGTGGCGCGTGCCCCATCGGGGCGCATGGGGGCGGCGGCGGAGCTCAGCGCGCTGCTCTCGTTCGCCGCGATCTTCCACCACGACCGGGCAGGGCTGTTGACGTTCACCGACCGCGTCGAGCGCTTCGTCGCGCCGGCGCACGGGTCACGCCACGTCCTGCGCATGGTGCGCGAAGTACTGCACCACCGGCCGGCTCGCGCCGGCACCTCCATTGCCGCTGCCGCAGACTATCTAGCGCGCGTCCTCCCGCGCCGCTCCATCGTGGTGCTGATCTCGGACTTCTACGATCGGGGCTACGAGCAGTCGCTTCGGACGCTCGCGCGACGCCACGAGGTGCTCGCGCTGACGCTGACGGACCCGCTCGACCTCGAATTGCCGGACCTGGGGATCGTGGAGGTCGAAGACGCCGAAGGCGGGGGCCGCCTCCTCGTGGACACGGGTGACCGCGCCGTGCGGCGTCGTTACGCGGAGGCAGCGCTCGTGCGTGTCCGTGAGCGGCGGCAGGCCCTGGCGAGCGCCGGTGTGGATGAGGTCGCGATCCGCCTTGACCAGGACCTGGTGCATCCGCTGGTGGCCTACTTCCGAGGCAGGGCGGCGCGACGATGAGACACCTCGTGCTCCTCGCCACGATGCTCGCGGCCCTGTTGCCGGCATTCGCTGGTGCCCAACAGTCGCAGGTGGTGGCGCGCGCATCCCTCGACCGCACCGACGCGAGGCTGGGCGAGCGCGTCCGGATCACGGTGACGGTGCAGCATCCCGACACCGTGCTGGTGGATGTCCCACCACCCGACGCCAACGCGGCGTTCCGTATCGTCGAGACGCCTCCGGCGACAACGACCCCCGGGACGAATGGCGGCCCCTCCGTCTCACAGTTCGAGTTCGTGGTCGCGGCCTTCGGCCTTGGGGCACAACAGCTGCCGCCGCTGCTCCTCACCTGGATCGACGAGAGTGGCGTCAGCGGGGAACAGACCGTCGACGTACCCCCGTTCATGGTCGCTTCGACGGTCGACCCCAACGACGCCGAATTGCGTCCGCTCAAGCCGCAGCTACCGATCGAGGGCGCACCCATCGCCTGGCGGTGGCCCGCCGCGCTCGCGGCAACCGTCACGGTGCTGCTCGCCGCCATCGCCACGGTCTTCCTGCTCCGGCGCCGCCGGGCGGCACCGGCGCTCGCATCGGCGAGCGAGGCGGTGCTCAGCATCGAGGACGCGGCGCGCGGCCGCCTCACGGCGATGGCTTCGGAGCGGCCGCTGGCGGCGGGCGACTATGACGTCTACTACGGGACGATCTCAGGCGTGGTGCGCGGCTACCTCGAGGAACGATTCGCCTTCCGCGCGACGGCGCTGACAACCCCGGAGCTGGAGCGCCGGATGACGGGGCAGGGCGTGGAGCGGTGGCAGGCGCGGCTCGTCGGCGGGCTCCTCGACCGGTGCGACGCCGCGGTCTACGCCGGACGGCGGCCGGACCCGGCGTCGGCGGACCACGACCTCACTGTTGCCTTCGAGATCATCGAGCTGTCCCGTCCACAACCCGAGCCAGCCGCCGAGGAAATCGAGGCCGTGACGTGAGCTTCGGAACGCCCTGGCTCCTGTTTCTCCTGCCGCTCGCTGCGCTAATCCCGCTGTGGCGATGGCGCCGCCCGCCGGCGCGTCCGGTCCTGGCCGTCGCCGACCTCGGACAGCTCGCCGTCGCGGCGCAAGGCTCGTGGAGCTGGAGGCTCCGCCTCCGCTGGCTGCCCGCGGCGTTGCGTATCGCCGCCGTGGCGCTGGTGATCGTTGCTCTCGCGCGTCCGCAGCGCGGTCTGGCCGTGACGACCATTCCCGAGGAGGGCATCGACATCGTCCTCGCACTCGATGTGTCGGGCTCGATGTCGGAACGCACGCAGCCGGCCGGCGGCGGCCTCGGACTGCCGCGCATCGAGGCCGCCAAAGCAGTCATCGCCGAGTTTGCCGACACGCTGCGCGGCGACCGGGCCGGTTTCGTCATCTTCCAGGGCCGCTCACTGGTCATGTCGCCGCTGACCCTCGACCTCGAAGCCCTCCAACGGACCGTCGCGGACACGGAGAGCGGTCTCCTCCCGGACGGCACAGCGATCGGGCTGGGGCTCTCGGAAGCGCTGAACCTGCTGCGCGAATCCGAGGCGCGCAGCCGCATCGTGGTGCTGCTCACGGACGGTCAGAACAACGCCGGCGACGTGGAACCGCTCCAGGCGGCACAGCTGGCGAAGGCACTGGACATCCGCGTGTACACGATAGGATTCACGCGGGGGCGGGGCTCCGGCGAAGTCGACGAGGCCGTGCTGCGCCGCATCGCGACAGACACCGAGGGCACGTACCACGACGCATCCACGCAGGAAGAGCTGGCAGCGGCATACGAGGCGATCGGTGACCTCGAGCGGAGCCGCATCGCCGAACGGCGGTTCACGCGTTACGAGGAATTCGCTCCGTGGCTTGCCGCCGCGGCCCTCGGGCTCCTCGTCACTGAGTCGGTGCTCCGGGCGACCGTGTGGCGGAGGTTCCCGTGACGTTCGCCACCCCGCTGGCGCTCCTCGCGCTACTTGCGTTGCTTCCCGTCGCGGGCGCCTGGTGGTACGCGCGCGACCGTTCCGCGCGTGCCGCCGCCGCGTACGGGGGACCACCGTCGTTGCGGCGGGGAACGAGTCGTTCCCGAACGACGGTGCGCGGCGCGCTCGTCGCTGGCGCAGTGACGCTGCTCGTCGTGGCCATCGCCCGGCCACAGTGGGGCGACACCGAGGGCGCGCTGACCCGGCGTGGCATCGACGTCATCATCGCCCTCGATGTATCGCGGTCGATGACCGCCGCTGATGTTGAGCCCTCGCGCGCGGCGGCTGCCGCCGCCGGTCTCGATGACATGCTGACTCATCTTCGCGGAGACCGCGTCGGCCTGGTCACCTTCGGTGGGAGCGCGTTCGCCCGCTCTCCTCTCACGCTCGATCTGGATGCGGTGGCGTTCCTCGTCGGTCGCGCGCAGATCGAGGGCGCGCTCGTCGAGCCGGGTACGGACTTCGCCGAGGCGATCGATGTCTCGCTCGGCCTGCTCGATGTGCCCGACCGGGCGACTACGCAGGCGATCGTGCTCCTGTCGGACGGCGAGAACCTCGGCGAGGGGCTCGACGCGGCGCTCGAGTCCGCGCGGAGCGAGGGCGTGCGCATCTACACCGTGGCCGTGGGCACCGAGGCGGGCGCGCCCGTGCCCGCCCGGACCGCAACGGCGCAGCAGGGCACGGGAGACGAAGGCGCCGTCACACGGGCCGACCGCGCGACCCTCGGCCGCATCGCGGAAGAGACGGGCGGCGGCACGCGGGACTTGCCGAGCATCGCGGGCCTCGCCGTGGAGTTCGCCCGGCAGCAGCAATCCGCGTTCGACGAGGACTCCGAAACGGTCCCGGTGGAGCGCTTCCAGTGGTTCCTCGCGGGTGCGCTCGGCCTCATCGCGGTGCAGTGGCTCATACCCGAGGGCCGGCGGGTGAGGACTCCGCTCGGCACGACGGTGAAGCGTGAGGGCGCCGTCGCGCTCGCGGGCCTGGTCATCGTGGCGTTGCTGCTGGCGGGCTGCGGCGGGACGGCCGCGTTCCGGCACGTATCCGAGGGCAACGAGGCATATGAGGCCGGCCGCTACGAGGACGCGCTCGCCGCGTATCAGGCGGCGAAGGAACTCGCACCAGACAATCCCATCATCGACTACAACATCGGCAACACGCTCAACCGCCTGCAGCGATACGAAGAAGCGTCGACGGCCTCGCGCGACGCGGCGCGCCTCGCGGACCGGCTGGGTGAGACGAGCAACGCCGCGCGCGCGCTGTACGCCGCGGGGAACCACGCCTTCGCTCTGAACGCGCTCGGGGACGCCCGCGACGCATACATCGAAGTGTTGCTGCGCGACCCCGACGATGCGGACGCCAGGCACAACCTCGAGTTCGTGCTGAACATCCTGGCCCCGCCGGGTCAGGATCCGTCCGCGCCCGGCGCCGCCGCGACCCCGACGCCAGGCCCTCCAGGCGGGAACGATCCCTCGGCCACGGCCACCCCGGGTGCGAGCGGCCCGGGGCAACCGGGCGCGTCACCGACGCCCGGTTCTGGGCAGCCGGACGCCACCGGCACCCCGGGCGCGGGCCAGCCGGGGGCGACGGCAACGCCCGACCCCGGAGCTACGCCGTCGGGCACACCGAGTCAACCGGGACAGACGACCGATCCGGCGCAGGGCGCCGACTCGCTGCCCGACCTGCTCGAGGAGTTGCTCGCCGACGGAGTCAGTCTCGAGGAAGCGCTGGCCGTCCTCGACCGGCTGCGCGAGGAGAGCGAGGCGGCGAACATCGAGCCGCGAGCACCGGCAGGTGGCGGCCTGCCCGACCAGTAGCCGTCCTCAGACGAAGGGCAGGAACCGGTGCACGATGCGCCGGACCAGCCGCTTGCGCGTGGTCACGTACAGCTCGTCCAGGGACTCGCCGTCGTCCACCGCACGAGCCGCGTCGGGCCGGCCGTAGCGCTCGACGACGTACGAACGCGCAAGCGGTCGCACGTCGACCGACGGACGGAGCACCGACGACAGCGTGGCGGCAGCCTCATTGGGGGTCTGTTCCTCGCGCGTCTGCAGGCCGGCCCATCCGGAGAGCAGCTGCACCTTGGCCCAGCGCCTGGAGGCCGGAGTAAGGCCTCGGAACGCGGACGCCCAGGCAAACCGGCCAGCCCCCGCTAGCAGCAGGAAGACGACCGCGGCAAGCAGCAGCCAGGCGAAGAGCCCGCTCGTCAGGGACGTGCCTCCGGCGGCCGGCGCTTCTTCGAGGGGTGACGGGTTCAGGTCCGGCTGCAGCTCCGGCGGCAGGAGCGCCGGGTCGATCGTCAGCGTGGGGTCCTCGAAGGGCAGGCCGGTGGACGGGTCGAGGAATTGCGAGTCGTCAGCGGCGCGCACGACGGCGCCCAGGCCCGGCGTCGGGTTGAACTCGACCCAGCCGTACCCGGGGAAGTAGACCTCAGTCCACGCCCACGAGTTGCGCTCACTGAGGGTGACCAGGCCGCTCTGGGGGTCGGCCGCACCGGCATCCACGGCAAACCCGATCGCAAGGCGGGCCGGGATCCCCAGCGAGCGGAGCATCACGGCCATCGCCGACGCGTGGTAATCGAAGTACCCCTTTTGCGTATCGAAGAGGAAATAGGCGACGGCATCGCGCAACGGAGGCCGCCGGCCAACGCTCTGGCTATAGGCGTACGTCTCGCGCAAATAGCGCTCGATCTTCGAGGCAACGACGAACGGCACGCGGTCGTTGCCCGCGACCTCGCGCGCGAGCTCACGGACCTCGGGCGGGAGGTCGTCGGGCAGCTGCAGGTAGCGGTCGGTGAGCCAGGCCGGGTAGTCCGGACTCGCGGTGACCAGGCGGTCAACGGTCGCGGCGGACCGCGTGCCGACGGTGACGTAGGAGTCACCGGACTGCAGGCGGTCGGACGGCTTGAACCCCACGACGTCCTCGGCCTGCGGGCCCGTCAGCAGGTCGACGCCGCGGTCCGCCACCAGGGCGTCGCCGGCGGCGAACAGTCGCTCTTCCGCAATGGGGTCGTTGACCTGCACCTGCACGCGCAGCGGCTCCCGGAACTGCGCGCGCGTCTGTTGCGTGCCGAGGGCGGCCGCGTCGACGGTCAGGTCGACCGGGTCTCGTTGCTGCACCTCCGTCTGGCGCCAGCCGCTCGCGCCGTACTGGTCGTAGGTCGCGCCGCGCAGGTACAAGCTCGCCTCGGTCTCCACGGTGAAGAGCGGATCGCCATCGAGGCGGATGCTGCTCTTGAGCGGGAGGACCGTACCGAACGTGTGGGCCTCGATAGGCTGCTTCGAGTTGACGCCGACGAACAGCCGCCCGGCGCGGTCCACCTGGCCCTCGATCGGCCCGACCATGCGGTCCCACACGCCGCTGACCGGACCCAGGTGGTTCGCGGTCGGGATCACCCACGCCACGAAGATCAGCCCGACGCCGACCCAGGTCGCGAGGTTGAGCACCTCGAGGGAGAGCCACGGGGGCGCGTCGGCGCGCTCGCCCTCCCAGCGCTCGACGGTACGCAGCAGATGCAGGCGCGCGAACAGGAGGATGCCCGCGAACAGGAAGACAATGAACTCCAGCGACGGCTGGCCGGGCAAGTAGGAGATGTTCGTGAGCAGCGCGACGGCACCCGGTGCGAGCGCCAGCCAGGGGTTCTTCCACCGCACCACGGCCCAGGACGCGATGTACGCCAGCGCCCATGCCGCGAACACGACGAGCAGCACGAACGGCAGCGGGTCGGTCGAGACGTCCCCGGACCAGAGCTGCTCGAACCAGATGCCGATCCGCTCCCACAGCTCCGACCAGCGCGCCCCCACGCCGCTGCTGACCAGCGGGTTCGCAAGGCGCAGCGTGTGCATCACCATGCCCAGGACGACCGCGAACCCGATGGCGATACCCACCAGGTGAAGGGCATAGGCGGGCGCCTTCGTCCGGCCCAGGATCCACCCGGAGACCATTCCCACGAGGGCAGCGACGGTGAGCCGCGGCATCTCGGCAACCCAGTCGGCGCGCTCCACCGAGATCACGACCGACAGCAGCGCAACGAGCATGAGGCTGAAGGTCAGCAGTTCTTCCCACGAGACGAACGCCGGAAGGCGGGGACGGCCGCCACCGCTCGTCGTTGGAGTGGCCGGTGGGGCCGGCCGGTCCCACGTCGCACGCAGCGTCATCGCCGTCCTCCGCCTCGAGGATCGAGCGCGGCCACGTCGGCGCCCGCCGCCAGGACGTTCCCGAGGTCATCCGAGCTCTTCACGGTGTACGTGTAGATCCCGCCCGCAGCCAGCGTCCCATAGACATCGAGCGAACTGGTGGAGGCGCCGAACGTCTCCGCCTCGAGCAGGACCGAGGCGACCTTCACGCCTCGGCTCTGCAGGCCCATCAACGTGAGCGGCCACGCCGCGTCGGTCGATGGGGTCACGACGACCACCGTCGTGTGTCGCCCGAAGCGCCGCGACTCCTCAAGTAGCAGGTTGGCGAGCGGGACATCGCCTTCGGCCCGCGCGAGCGCGAGCGACTCCAGGATGCGTGTGTAGTGATTCGCGCCGCGATCCGCCTCGTTGATCCGCAGGTCCTCCCCGAACGAGATGAACCCGACCGTCCGGTTGGCGGCCACGAAGTAGCGCGCGATCGAGGCGCAGATCTTCACCGCCGCCTCCTCGGTGCCATCATCGCCTTCGCCCACATGCACCGCGCGTTCGAGGTCGAGCACGATCCAGATGTCCGACGCGGGGTCCAGCTCGAAGAGCTTGACCATCGGATTGCCGGTGCGCGCGGTAGCGGGCCAGTGGATGCGATTGAACGAGTCACCGGGCTCATAGGGCCGCAGGCCGGCCACGTTGGGCGTGATGTTGTGCGTACGGCGGCGGAAGCGGCCGTCGCCCGGCAGGTTCGCGGGCGGGATGTAGAAGTTCGCCAGTTCGGGCGCGCTTGGGTACACGAGGATCGGCGTCGTGGCGCCGAACGTACGAGTGAAGCGGAAGAATCCGAAGGGGTCGCTCGCCGTCACGACCACCGGCCCGAGCTGGTACAGCCCGCGGCGCAGCGCCGGCGTCTGGTAGTGCCAGGACTGGGAACCCCTGGCGCCGAGCGTGATCACACGGTGCGGCGAGTGTCCGGGCACGTTCGCCTCGTCGCGCACTTCGAGCCACACCTTCGGGATGCGGGAGGTCGAGGTGAGCACGATGCGGCCATCGAGCGACTGCCCCTGGGAGACGCGCTGCGTGTAGCGGTGAATGTCCACCTCAAGGGCGTTGATCATCGAGCGAGTCCAGAGGTAGACCAGCGGGATCACGAGCAGGATCACGTAGGCGAGGCGGAACAGCAGCCAGAAGGCGGTCGCGAACCCGATGACGAGGCACGCGACCGCCACGACGAGCGCCCACGCGACGTTCGGATACCGCCGGAGCCAGGCGAATAGGCGGCGCATGGGGCGCTCAGGCGCTGCCGCGTGCGCGGGCCCCGGGGACCGGCACACGCTCGAGGCACTCTTCAATCACTTCCCGGCTGTCGATGCCGCGCACTCGGGCGCCCGGGCTCACGATGACCCGGTGGCCCAGCGTCGTATACGCGAGCGCCTTCACATCGTCCGGCTGCACGAAGTCGCGGCCGTCGAGGAGCGCAAACGCCTGGGCGGCGCGCATCAATGCCAGGGATCCACGGGGCGACGCCCCGAGATAGACGCTCTCGTGCTCACGCGTCGCGTTCACGAGCGACACGATGTACTGCTTGATGAGCGGGTCGATGTAGATCCCGCGCACGGCGCCCTGCAGCTCGAGCACCTCGTCCGCTGACGTCACCTGGTCGAGCGATTCGATCGGGTGGCCACCCTGCTGGGCATCCATCACGAGCACCTCGTCGGTGGGTGAGGGGTAGCCGAGGTGGACGCGCATGAGGAACCGGTCGAGCTGCGCTTCCGGCAGCGGGAACGTGCCCTCGTACTCGATGGGGTTCTGGGTCGCCATCACCATGAACGGGTCAGGCGTGCGATGCGTCACGCCGTCCACGGTCACCTGACGCTCCTCCATCGCCTCGAGGAGCGCGGACTGCGTCTTAGGCGTCGCGCGGTTGATCTCGTCCGTCAGCACGATCTGGGCCATGATCGGCCCCGCGCGGAACTCGAAGTCCCGCGTCCCCTGGTTGAAGACGGACACGCCGGTCACGTCCGAGGGCAGGAGGTCCGGCGTGAACTGGATGCGCTGGAAGGTGCAGCCGGCCGTCCGCGCGAGGGCGCGCGCCAGCATCGTCTTCCCCACGCCCGGGACATCTTCGATGAGGAGATGCCCGCGTGACATCAGGCACACGAGCGCGAGCCGCGTCTCGAGGCTTTTCCCGATGATGACCCGGTCGACGTTGGCCAGAATCCGGTCGGCGACGATGCGGGGGTCTTCCACGGGCCCTCCTTGGGGTGCGCGCTTCGTTCCCTCGGCGCGGGCATGCTTCGCAGGGTGTGGGAGTCACCTCTCATCGAGGCAATTCAGTATAACAACGCTCCGTGCGGCACACTCGGATCCTTGCCCGCCGTCGGCGTAACATCGATGTGCGCATGAGAGTACGAATGTGAAGTCGACGATGGGCGGCCGAGAGCCTGCGCCTGAGCCGGCGCCCGCGATGACCTGGCGTCGGCGTGAGTTCCTGCGGTTCGCCGCAGGGGGCGCGGCCCTGCTACCGCTGGCGCTCGCCGGGTGTGGTGGTGGCGACCCGCCCCCCGCGTCTTCCGCCGGCGGGGCTGCCTCGACCGGCTCCGGGGCAGCGGGGGGCCGCTCGACGCCCGCACCGCCCGTCCTGGCCCTCTCGGCAACGCCACAGCAGGTGGGCATCGGCGAGTCCCTGCGCCTCGTCGCCCGCGCGCCCGGCGCGACCGGCGTCTCGATCGACTTCCGGGGCGCCGCCTATCGCATGATCGCGGTGCCCGACGGGTCGTTCTGGCTCGTCGTGGGCGTCCCCCTGGACGCGGCGCTCGCGAGCGAATCGGTGCGGGGCAGTGCCCGTAGCGCGGACGGGCAGGCGATCGCGTCGGCCGAGTTGCCGTACTCGGTGGTCGCTGTGGACCGGCCCGCGGACTACCTCACGCTGACCGCGGAGGAAGCATCGGTCATCACCCAGGACGCCACCGTTCGAGAAGCGGACATCCGAGGGCTGCAGTTCGCCCAGTTCGACCCGCTTCCACGCTGGTCCGGGTTCTTTCTCCGTCCGACGGACGGTGAGATTACGACCTACTTCGGACAGGGCCGCTCGATCAACGGCGGCCCGGTCGGGGCCTTCCACACGGGAGTCGACCTGGCGAACGACGCTGGTACTCCCGTGCAGGTCGCGGCGCCGGGGCGCGTGGCGTGGACGGGCTCCATGCCGATTCGAGGCGAGTCCGTCATCGTGGACCATGGCGCCGGCGTGAAGACCGGCTACCACCACCTCTCCGCCATCTCGAGTACCGTCGGGGACGAGGTCGCGGCGGGCGAGGTGATCGGGCTGGTGGGCATGACCGGCCTGTCGACCGGCCCACACCTGCACTGGGAACTGACGCTGTGGGGTGTAAACGTCGACCCAATGACCTGGCTTACGACGCCGTTTGGCCCCGTGTAGGCGCCAACCCACCCGTCGCTTCGAGGAGTTGCGCCGCCGCGATCACGGCGGCCGTTTCCACGCGCATGAGCCGCGGTCCGAGCGACACGAAGTGCGCGCCGAGGGCGCGGAAGTCCTCGATCTCCGCGCCGCTCCAGCCGCCCTCCGGGCCGATGTGCAGGACGAGCGCACGTGGCGGCTCGGCCAGGCCGTGGACCGCGTCGCGGACGGTGGTCTCCGCATCGGGATCCGCAACGATGTGCGTCGCGCCCGCGGGCGGCTCGCCACCGATCGCGGGCACGAAGCAGCGCTCGCACTGCTCGGCCGCCTCGATCGCGATGCGGCGCCAGCGCGCGATGCGCCCATCGCCCGGCTCCATGACCGACCGCGCCGCCAGACGCGGCACGAGTTGCGAGACGCCGATCTCGGTCGCCTTCTCCACCAGCCAGTCGCCGCGAGAGGCGCGAGGAAACGCGCAGACGACAATCACCGGCACAGGCGGCTCCTCGACGGGGTCGACCGCATCACCGAGGACAAGCGTGACCTGTCCCTTGCCCGTGTTGACGATCTTCGCCTCGCGTTGACGGCCGTGCCCGTCGAACACCTCGAGCGAGGCGCCGACGCGGAGCCGGAGCACCTCGCGCAGGCGGCGGGCGCGCGACCCCACGAGCAGCACGTCGGAGGATGCGAACTCCTCCGGGTCCAGGTAGAGGCGACGGCCCACGTTACGGCTTCCGCGCCACGAGGCACCGCCATTCGCCGTCTTCGAGCACGTCCTGCGTTCTGAGGCCGGCGGCGCGGACCGCCGCCTCGACGCCCGCTCTCCCGGTCTCGATGAACCCGCTGCCGATGAAGCAACCGCCAGCGCGGAGCGCCGCAGCCATCTCCTCCATGAGCGCGACGAGCGCCACCGAGGAGATGTTGGCAACCACGAGGTCCGCGCTGGCCGCGGCGAAGGAGTCCCACGGCCAGTCCGCTCCCACCGAGCCCGCGCGCACGTCCACGGCAGCCTGCACCCCGTTGCGCCGCGCGTTCTCGACGGCTGCGGCGACGGCGTTCGCATCGATGTCGCACGCACGGACGGATTCCGCACCAAGCAGGACGGCGCCGACGGCCAGGATGCCGGAGCCGGTGCCCACATCGAGCAGGACGATGCCGGGTCGCACCTCGCGCTCCAGGGCCGCGAGGCACAGCCGTGTGGTCTCGTGCTGACCGGTCCCAAATGCGGTCCCCGGATCCAGCTCGATCACCAGTTCGTCTGGCTGCGCTTCATAGGGCTCCCACGAGGGCCGTACGACCATGCGGTTGCCCACGTGCAGCACGCCGAAGTACCGCTTCCACTCCTCCGACCAGTCCTGGTCGCCCACCTGGCGATACCGAATCGGGGGGAGCGGGACTGCGGCAGCGGCCGCGAGCCGCTGCCGCAGCGCTCGACGGTCATGCGAGGTCAGGGGACCGGCGAGACAGACCCGAAGGGTGGTCGGCTCGTTGAGCAGCTCGTACTGGAAGTTGTCATGGTCGAGCGTCCTGATGGCGGGCTCGATGGACACGCCCGCGGGGGAGACTTCGCGCAAGGCGTCCGCCACCGCGTCGGCGTCCTGCGGAGCGGCACGCACGACGACCTCGATCCACTGCACTGATTCGGAGGTGGGACGCGGCGCGGGAGGAATGTCAGCCGCCCAGCGCATCGCGAATGCGGCCGAGCAGGCCGCCGCCTTCGCCGTTCTCGGCGGGCGTCCCGAACGACTCGGCCAGTCGCTCGAGGAGTTCGCGCTGCTCGTCGCTCAGCTTCGTCGGCGTGGAGACGTTCGCGCGCACGAGCAGGTCGCCGCGCCCTGTCCCCCGCAGGTGAGGCACGCCACGCCCGCGGACGGTGAACACATGACCCGGCTGCGTGCCGGGTTCCACCTTCAGGGGCACCGGGTCGCCCTCGAGCGTCGGCACCTCGATGTTCGCGCCGAGCGCGGCCTGCGCCACGTTGAGCGGAAGCTCGTATACGAGGTCGTCCTCGTCGCGCATGAACTCCTTGTGCGCCTTCACGCGCAGCACGACGTAGAGGTTGCCCGCGGGCCCGCCGCGCGTCCCGGCATCGCCCTCTCCGGAGATGCGGATCTGCGAGCCGTCATCGACGCCGCCCGGGACCTTCACCGTACGCTTCACGGTGACCCGGCGATGCCCGCGGCCTTTGCAGGTGCTGCACGGGTCCGTGACCACCTGCCCCTCTCCCTCGCAGCGGTCGCACGTCGCGACGTTCACGAACTGCCCGAAGAGGGACTGCTGCACACGACGGATCTCGCCGCTGCCACGGCACTCCGGGCACACCGCGGCGCGGCTGCCGGCCTTCGAGCCGGAGCCGCGGCAGTCGGCGCACTGCTCGACGCGCGGGTACTCGATCTCCCGGTCGACGCCGAAGACCGCCTCCGCGAACTCGATCGTGATGCTGGTCCGCAGGTCGGCGCCGCGTTGCGGACCGGCGCGGCGGGCGCCGGTGCCGCGGAAGAACGCATCGAAGATGTCGCCAAACCCGCCGAACCCCTCGAAACCCTGGAACCCCTGTCCACCGTTGCCCCCGACGCCGGCCATCCCGTAGCGGTCGTAGGCACTTCGCTTTTCGGGGTCGGAGAGCACGTCGTAGGCCGCGGCGACTTCCTTGAAGCGCTCCTCGGCGTCCGCTTCCTTGTTGCGGTCGGGGTGGTACTCCATCGCGAGCTTGCGGAACGCGCGCTTGATGTCCTCCTGCGACGCGTCGCGGGAGAGCCCCATTACCTCGTACAGGTCGCGCTGTGCGTTCATGCCCGATCCCTCACCCGGCGGCGTGCCGAGCGTCTGCAATGACCCTTCATTCTACCCACGGCCTCTGGCAACGCGCTGTCAACGGACCCGCGCTTCGAGCGCACCAATACGGGAATCCCGCCGGCGCGGCGGCGGGATTCCTTCCATCCAAATGCTCGAGGCGGGCGACCGCTAGACCTCGCGGAACTCGCCTTCGACCGTGCTCGGCTCTTCGCCGCCCGGGCCACCCGCGCCGGGACCACCCTCGGCGGCGCCATCCGCCGAGGCGTTCGCGGCGCCGTACACGGCCTGCCCGATCTCCTGCATCCGCTCCGACAGCGTCTCCGTCGCCGAGCGGATGCGCTCCGCGTCGCCGCTGTCGAGGACGCTCCGCACCTCCGTCACCGCCGACTCGACACGCTGCTTCAGGTCTTCGCTGACCTTGTCGGCGTTCTCGCGCAGCGTCTTCTCCGCGGAGTACGCGAGCGAGTCGGCCGCGTTCCGCAGCTCCACGGCCTCGCGGCGGCTGAGGTCTTCCGCGGCGTGGCTCTCCGCCTCGCGGCGCAGCTGCTCCACCTCGTCCTTCGAGAGCCCCGAGGCCGGCTGGATCGTGATGTGCTGCTCTTTGGCCGTGGCCTTGTCGCGCGCCGCCACTGTCACCATGCCGTTCGCGTCGATGTTGAATTCGACCTCGATCTGCGGCACGCCACGGGGCGCCGGCAGGATGCCATCGAGGATGAAGCGGGCCAGCGACTTGTTGTCGCCGGCCATGGAGCGCTCTCCCTGCAGGACGTGGATCTCGACGGACGGCTGGTTGTCGGCAGCGGTGGAGAACACCTGCTTCGCGCTCGTCGGGATCGTCGTGTTGCGCTCGATGAGTGGGGTCATGACGCCGCCCAGCGTCTCGATGCCCAGCGTCAGGGGCGTCACGTCGAGGAGCAAGACGTCCTTCACTTCGCCGCGCAGCACGCCGGCCTGGATCGCCGCACCGATCGCGACGACCTCGTCCGGGTTCACACCCTTGTGGGGCTCCCTGCCGAAAAACTCCTGCACCTTCTGCTGGACAAGCGGCATACGCGTCATGCCACCGACAAGGACGACCTCGTCGATCGCCGCCTTCTGCAGCGCGGCATCGTCGAGCGCCTTCTGGCACGGCTCCAGCGACCGCTCGACAAGGTCGCCCACCAGCTGCTCCAGCTTCGAGCGCTGAATGGTGATCGCCATGTGTTTCGGGCCGGCGGCGTCTGCGGTGATGAACGGCAGGTTGACCTCGGTCTGCTGGGTCGTGGACAGCTCGATCTTGGCGCGCTCCGCTGCCTCTTTCAGGCGCTGGAGCGCCATACGGTCCTGCGCCAGGTCAATGCCCTGCTCCCGCTTGAACTCGGAAATCAGGAAGTTGATGACCACGTTGTCGAAGTCGTCGCCGCCGAGGAACGTGTCGCCGTTCGTCGCCTTGACCTGGAACGTCCCCTCGCCCAGCTCGAGGACGGAGATGTCGAAGGTTCCACCGCCGAGGTCGTAGACCGCGATCGTCTCGTCGGCCTTCTTGTCGAGGCCGTACGCCAACGAGGCCGCCGTCGGCTCGTTGATGATGCGCAGCACCTCGAGGCCCGCGATGCGGCCCGCATCGCGCGTCGCCTGCCGCTGCGCATCGTTGAAGTACGCGGGGACCGTGATCACGGCCTCGGTGACCGTCTCGCCGAGGTACGCCTCGGCGTCCGCCTTCAGCTTCTGCAGGATCATGGCGCTGATCTCGGGCGGCGAGTACTGGCGCCCGCCCATGACCACGACGGCGTCGCCGTTGGCCGCCCGCTCGATAGGGAACGGCGCCACCGACTTGAGGTGTTGCACCTCGGCATCCTCGAACTTGCGGCCCATCAACCGCTTGACGGAGAAGATCGTGCTGTCCGGGTTCGTGACTGCCTGCCGCTTCGCGACGGTCCCGACGAGGCGCTCACCCGTCTTGCTGACAGCCACGATCGAGGGCGTCGTCCGCCCGCCTTCCGCGTTCGGGATGACCTGCGGTTCGCCGCCTTCCATCACCGCCACACAGGAGTTTGTCGTACCGAGGTCGATACCAATGACCTTCGCCATAGTGCCTGTCCATCCTCCCGATCGCCGGGTTTGCGCGCGGGCCTAGTCCGCGCTCTCGGTAGTTACTTCCTCGGTCGTCGTGCCGTCGGAGGGGGCGCCGCCGGCGCCGTTGCCGACGACGACCTGTGCCGGCCGCACGACCTTGCCGTCGAGCGTATAGCCGGGCTGCACGACGGCAATGACGTCGCCCGCCGGGCCGGGCGCGTAGGAGATCGCTTCGTGCAGCGCCGGGTCGAATGCGACGCTCACCGCCTCGATCTCCCGCACCCCGCTGGCCTCGAGGACGCCACGGAACTTGCGCTCCACCATCCGGACGCCCTCCACCCACTGGTGGTCGGCGATCTCTTCGTGCACCGATTCCAGGGCCCGGTCGAGGTCATCGAGCACGGGCAGGTAGTTGATCACGAGCGCCGCCAGCGTGTACCGCCCGTACTCCCTGCGTTCCTCCTCGGAACGACGGCGCAAATTCTGATAGTCGGCCACCGCGCGCATGTACTTGTTGCGCGTCTCTTCGAGCTCTGCCTGGAGGGTGGACGCGTCGGAACCGTCCATCCGATGTCCCTCGTGCGGAGCGTCCGTCCCGGAAGGCGTGTTATCCGTGTGTTCGGTCGTCATTCGAGTCCTTGTCGAGGAGCGTCCGGGCTACCGGTTCACCCCATGCAGGAGCGCCGTCACCAGAGAGGCTACGTACCGCACGCGCGGAATCGTGTACCCGTAGCGCATCCGCGTCGGGCCCAGCACGGCGATCGTCCCGAGCGACCCGTTGTAGTCGCCGAACGATGAGGTCACGACGCTCCATTCGTGCATCCAGTCGTCATTGTTCTCGCTGCCGATCATGACCCGGGTCGCGCCCGGCCGGAGGTCCTCCGGGCCGGGGAGTGCGCGCAGCAGCTCGTAGGCCTGCAGGTGCCGCACCGCGTCCAGCATGCGTTCGGCGGAGGCGAATTCAGGCTGTTCGAGCGCCGAACGCAGCCCCTCGAGGTAGGTCTCGCCGGCGATCCGGTGCTCGTCAATGAGGTCGGCAGCCAGGCGCGCCAGCCGCTGGTCGTCCTCGTCGGTGAGGTCGTCGGCTGCAGCGCGGACCGCGGGGGCCTCCGCGTCGGCGATGCGGGCGTTCAGGCGGCTCGCCCGCGCGGTCAACGCGTCTTGATCCTCGCTGCGGCTCAGTTGCACGATCCGTTGCTGCACGCGCCCGTCGTCCATCACCGCCACCAGCAGGGCCGTCTCGTCGTGCAGATGCACGAGCTGCACGTGTCGCAACTGCGCGACCGTGCTGCTGGGACGCGTGATCACGGCCACGTTCGAGACGGCGCTCGCCAGCACGTGCGCGGCCAGGCTGAGCCAGTCCTCCAGCCGCGCCGGGGACTGGTGGAACTGATGCTCGATCGTCCGTTGCTCATCAACGCCCACGGGCTCCTCGGCCATCAGCTCCTCGACGAAGAGGCGGTACCCGCGGTCGAGGGGGACACGCCCCGCCGAGGTGTGCGGCTGCGCGATATAGCCATCCTCCTCGAGCTTCGCGAGCTCGTTGCGGATGGTGGCCGTGGAGATGCTCAGGCCATGACGCGTCACCAGCGCCCGTGAACTCACCGGTGCGGCGGTGTCGATGTACTGATGGACGACCAGTCCGAGGATCTCGGTACGACGCCGGGTCAGCACCCTGCTTCCTCCATTAGCACTCTCCTGCCGAGAGTGCTAACCACGCTCCCGATTGTACCGACCGCCCGTCTGCGGGGTCAATTCCCGCTGCCGGCCGCGCATGCCAAACGCATTCACCTATACTCCACGGCACACAGGAGCGCGCTCTGCCGAACCCACCCACCCGCGGCCGCCAGGCGGCGCCGCCCCTCGAACCGGACGCGTTCTCAGCGCTGTACGAGGCGCACGCTCCGCGCGTCTACCGCTATCTGCTCTCCCGCACGAGCCGCCCGGCCGAAGCCGAGGAACTGACCTCGCGCACGTTCCTGAACGCGCTCGCGCGCCTGGACACGTACCGCGGCGGTCGCGGCGCACGGAGCGGTCAGGCGGGCACCGATCCCTTCGGTTCCTGGCTCATGTCCATCGCGCACAATCTGCTGGTCAACTGGTATCGCGACCGGGGGCGGCGTCCCCCGATCGCCCCGCTCGATGACGCCCTGACCGTCCCCACCGAGGGACCGGACCCGCAGTCGACACTCGAGATGGGCGAGGAGGTGCAGCGCGTACGCGAGGCGGTCCGCGCTCTCCCGACGGACCGCCAGCGCCTGCTCGCCCTTAAGTACGTCGAGGGCCTCACGAACGCGCAGATCGGCGACCGCATGGGCCGGAGCGAAGGCGCGATCAAAGCGCTCCATCACCGCACGCTACGCCAGCTTGAGGAGGCGCTGCGCGAGCCTTGAGACGGCCTCGCTGGCGACTGACCCCCGGCCTCGATATGATCATTCTCCCGAACCGTTGACGGAGGCGACTGTGGAGATCACCTGGCTGGGGCACGCGTGCGTCCGCATCCGCACCAAGCAGGCGGTCGTGCTCCTCGACCCGTTTGAGCGCTCGAGCGGGCTCGACATGGGTCGGCCGACCGCGGACATCGTCGCCGTCAGCCATGACCATCCACTGCACGCTCACGTCGCCGGCGTGAAAGGCGAGCCCCTGGTCATCGGCGGCCCCGGCGAGTACGAAGTGCAGGGCGTCCAGATCCTCGGCGTGGCGACGTCGCTGCGGCCCCTCGAGGGTGGAGCGAAGCCGGGCCGGAACGTCGCCTACCTGGTGGAAGCGGAGGGGATTCACGTCGCGCACCTCGGCGATATCGGCATCCAGCCGACGGCCGCGGACGCCGAGCCCCTGGTGAACGCGGACATCCTCATCCTCCCAATCGCGGAGGGCACGCTCGAGCCGGATCAGGCCGCGCGGACCGTGCGCCTCCTCGAACCCTCGATCGTGATTCCGACGGGACATCAGGCAGACGGCGGCGAGGACCCGAGGCTGAAGGCGTTTCTGACCGCGGTGGGCATCGAGCCGGAGCCACCCGTCACGAAGCTGGTGGTCCAGGGCCGCACCCTCGGGGAGACACAGCGCATCGTGCTGCTGGAGCCGCGCGGCTAGCCGCTTGCCTCATCGTCTCGCGACACCAAGTTCCGTACGCCGCGACGACGGATACGACGCCAGAGCCCCGATCATCGATGGTCTCGTAGCCAGTCGGCAGTCGCGCTGGTCGGCGGGCCGGGCACGAGGCTAAGGCAACACTGCCAGCGGGTTCACGATGGCCCCGTGGTAGATCACCTCGAAGTGCAGATGCGCGCCCGTCGAGCGGCCGGTGCTGCCGCTGATGCCGATCTGCTGTCCGGCGTCGACCCACTGGCCGAGCTGGACGCTGAACTGCGAAAGGTGCGCGTAGCGCGTCTCGTACTCGCCGTCGTGGCGGATGATGACGTAGAGGCCGTAGGAACAGCAGGGGTCGCCCCCGACGAAGACGACCTGGCCGGAGCGCGAGGCGACCACCGGGACGTACGGCGCTTCGATGTCGATGCCGAGCGGGTGGCTCGGGCCGAAGTACGAGGTCACGGAGTTCACAACCGGCCACAACCAGCCCGTCGCCGCGCCCACTGAGGAGTCGCTCGCCGCGGCGGCCGCGGCTGCCGTGCCCTGGGGCACCGCGACCTGTGCCGGTGGCGTCGGCCGTCCGTTCGGCGCCGTCGGAATGGCGCGCTCAGCGATGCGGCCACCGGGCACGAGGATGATCGAGCCTTCCTTGAGGTCGCCCGGGTTCGCCAGCCCGTTCCCGGCAAACGCAACGATGTCGACGACCTTCGCGTCGTACTGCGCCGCGATGCCCGAGAGCGTGTCGCCGATGCGAACCGGGTGCAGGATGCCTTCGACGGCGGGGATCATGAGGATGTCGCCGACAGTCAGTACGTGCTCGTTCGAAATGATGTCGATGTTGTTCCAGAGGATGTACTTCGGGTCGATCCCGGAGCGCTGGGCGATCGCGTTGACCGTGTCACCGGGCTGTACCTGGTACTGGTAGTACTTCAGTACGGGCTCCTGGGTACGCGACGCACGCACGGGCGCCGAGGCAGCCGGTACCGCCGTGCCCTCAACTACCGCCTGAGACACCTCTCGTACGGCTTCAGGCGTCGGCTGCGGCGCGGACGTGACCACGGCAGGTTGCTCTGTTGCGGGCACGACTGTGACCACCACGGCGGGAGGTGTGACGGGAGCGCTTTCCACCTCGGCGGGGACGGACCCAGCGAGACCGGGGAGGGAAAACGCGGAGACCTTCAGCGAGGCGTTGTACCCGTTGGCCGGCGCCGCGATGGTGAACCGCGCGCCAGCGACTACCACCGCCAGCAGCGCGATCGCTACCGCCGCATGGGCGACGAGCCGCAGTGCATAACGCTTCCCGTGGGGACGCGTGTGCCGCTTGGCTCGGGCCAGTGTTCGACTGCGGCGCCGACGCTCAGATGGCGTCCGCACCGTTCCGTGATCGGAAATACCGCCGCCCCTTTACCGATCCGTTGTAGACCGCCGGCCCCGGGTGCTTACGCACCTTCTCCCGTCGGCGCAACGCGGGCAAGTCTACCATGCTTCTGCAACGAGAAGCGACGCGTTTTGTGCACATTCATAACGTGCGTCGGTTGACGTAACGCGCGTCCGGGCCCTGATCCAATCGACATAACGTCACCCATCGATGGGTGGCCGGTCGCTAGATGACCTCGGACTTCAGGGTGGCGAGGAACTCCTGGTTGCTCTTCGTCTTGGCCAGCCGCTCGAGGACACGCTCGGTGGCGTCCGTGCCCTGATCGCCGACCATCGCCGCCATGCGCCGTAACAGCCAGACCTGGCGTAGCGTCTCTTCATCGAAGAGGAGATCCTCGCGCCGCGTCGATGAGGCGAAGATGTCGATCGCCGGGTAGACGCGCTTCTCCGCCAGACGCCGGTCGAGCCGCAGCTCCATGTTCCCGGTGCCCTTGAACTCCTCGAAGATCACGTCATCCATGCGCGAACCAGTCTCGACGAGACAGGTGGCGATAATCGTGAGCGACCCGCCCTCCTCGGTGTTTCGCGCCGAGCCGAAGAAGCGCTTCGGCGGGTAGAGCGCGATTGGGTCCATGCCGCCGGAGAGCGTGCGTCCGCTCGTAGGAATCGCGAGGTTGTAGGCGCGCGCGAGGCGCGTGATCGAGTCGAGGAGGATCACCACGTCCGTGCCACCCTCGACGAGCCTGCGGGCGCGCTCAATGGCTGCCTCGGCCACGCGCGTGTGGTCCTCGACCGGCTCGTCGAACGTCGACGCGATGACCTCGCCGCGCACGGAGCGCTGCATGTCCGTGACCTCCTCGGGCCGCTCGCCGATGAGCAGCACCATGAGGTGCACGTCCGGGTTGTTCATCACGATGCCGTGGGCGATCGACTTCAGGAGCATCGTCTTACCGGCCTTCGGCGGCGAGACGATCAGTCCGCGCTGGCCGCGCCCGACGGGGGCGAACAGGTCGACGATGCGCTGGCTCAACTCCGTGCTGTCGCTCTCGAGGGACAGCTGGCGGTTGGGGAAGATCGGCGTCAGGTTCTCGAAGTAGGGGCGCCGCTTGGCGTCCTCCGGATCGAGGCCGTTTACCGCCTCGACGCGCAAGAGCCCGTAGTACTTCTCCGAGTCCTTGGGCTGCCGCACCTGGCCGGTAACGTAGTCGCCGTTACGCAGGCCGAAGCGACGGATCTGCGACTGTGAGACGTAGACGTCGTTGGGGCCCGGGATCAGGCGCTCGCCGCGGAGGAAGCCAAAGCCGTCGTCGACGACCGCGAGCACGCCGCCGGAGAAGATGTTCCCGTGGCGCTCCGCCTGATCCTGCAGGATGCGAAAGATCAGCTCCTGTTTCGGCAGCGCAGCGGCGTTCTCGATCTCAAGCGCGGCTGCGTAGTCGATCAGATCTTCACGACTGCGCCGCTCGAGCTCAGCAATATTCATGCTGGACGGCGCGTCCCCGCGCTGACCGTTCCGCCGCTCCTCGCGAGGCGGCTGGTCACCCGTGAATTCTGCTGCAGGCGCGCTCGACGCGCGTCCGCGGGAAGGACCTCGTGCCATGTGGTTAGAAGTTGCCGTCTGCTACTTGTCGCCGCTGTGGAACCTGCGCGGAGACTTCCAGCGATGTGGACATATTCAGTCTACCGACCAGCCGCTCAAACGGCAAGCACGTCCGTGCATTACCGCTGCGTCCATCGCTAGACGGGCGTGTACTTCGCGGCGTCCGCCAGGAACCGCTCGATCCCCACGTCCGTCAGAGGATGCTGCACCATCTGGAAGAAGACGTTGGCCGGGATCGTGCTGACGTGCGCCCCCGCCAGAGCGGCGAGCGTGACCGAACGCGGGCTACGGATGCTCGCGGCCAGCACCTGCGTCGGCAGGTGGTACGTCTCGAAGATCTGGACGGACTCGTGGATGACCTGCATCCCGTCCTCGCCCGCGTCATCGAGGCGGCCGATGAACGGTGACACGTACGCGGCGCCCGCCTTCGCGGCGAGCAGCGCCTGGTTGGCCGAGAAGATCAGCGTCGTGTTGACGGTGATCCCTTCCGCCGCGAGCCGCTTGATCGCCATCAGTCCCTGCTCGGTCATTGCGACCTTCACGATCACGTTCGGATGCCACGAGGCGATACGCCGCCCCTCTTCAACCAGGGCGTCCGCCGTGGTCGAGATGCACTCCGCCGAGATCGGTCCGTTGACGACGTCGCAGATCTCGAGGACTCGGTCCTTGTACTCCACGCCCTCTTTCGCCACGAGCGAGGGATTCGTCGTGACGCCATCGACCACGCCCATCGCGGCCCCGCGCCGGATGTCGTCGATGTTGGCGGTATCGAGGAACAGTCGCATGCGCCCTTGCCTCCCGGGCTGCGGCTTTGGAGCCACAGCCAGCGTCAGAACGGTTTGTAGATCGCGAGCCAGACCATGACCGGTACAGACAGTGTAAGGAGTGTCGCGAAGACCACCGGCACGTTGTCGTTCAGCGCTTCCTGGAGTTCCTCGGTCATCCGCCCCTGGTGCTTCGCCTGGAGTGCGAGCAGCCGGACGCGCCGCAGTCCGACGCCCATCAGTGGCAGGAAGATGAAGCCGTCCAGCGCGAAGACGACCTCGAGCGCGGCCAGCCAGCCGGTGCGGATGAAGTTGTACTGCGATTCGTCTGAGGACACCCAGGCCACGCCGGTGAACAACGTCGCCAGCATGCCGGGGATCAGCCACTGAACCTCATTGCGCTGCGCTTCCTGCAACAGCAATGCGCGCACATCAAGGTCCTTGGTGGCCCACGCCTTCCACACCGGCACGGCGACCGCGCCGATGCCGGCCATCATCCAGAACAGCGCCAGGGTGTGCAGCAGATCCCAGATCACGCGGTGGCTGCCGCCGTCACTTGCCGTGCCTCGGCGTGCGTGAGTGCCGCACCGACGAAGTCCCGGAACAGCGGGTTGGGACGGTTCGGCCGCGAGGTGAACTCGGGGTGGAACTGTGCCCCGACCATCCACGGGTGGTCGCGCAACTCACAGATCTCGACGAGCCGGCCGTCGGGCGACCAGCCTGAAGCGATCAGTCCATGCTCCTGCAGCACCGGCAGCAGCGTGTTGTTCACCTCGTAGCGGTGGCGGTGCCGCTCTCGGACGCGCGCGCTGCCGTAGGCGGCGGCGGCGCGCGTGCCCTCAACGAGGCGGCAGTCGTACCCGCCCAGGCGCATCGTGCCACCCAGCTCGTCGACGCCGCGCTGCTCGGAGAGCAGCGAGATGACAGGGAACGGGGTCCGAGGATCGGCCTCGGTCGTGTTGGCGCCCGGCATTCCCGCGACGTTTCGCGCGAACTCGCACACCATCATCTGGAGCCCCAGACAGTCCCCGAGGTAGGGGATCAGGCCTTCTCGCGCGTACCGGACGGCCGCGATCTTCCCCTCCAACCCGCGGTCACCGAACCCCGGGCACAGCAGGATGCCGTCGACATCCCCGATCACTTCCCCAGGTGGCCGCGACTCCAGCTCCTCGGAGTGCACCCAGCGGAGGTCGAGCTGTGCGCCGTGGTGGACGCCCGCATGAATGAGCGCTTCCTTGATGGAGAGGTATGCGTCGTGGAGTTCGACGTACTTCCCGACGAGCGCGATGCGCGCCGCCGCCGATGGCTTATTCAGCCGCTGGACGAACCCGCGCCAGTCCTCGAGCGCCGCGTCCGCCGGCGGCAGATCGAGCTGCCGCGCGACGATCTGCGATAGCCCCGCCGCCTCGAGGTACAGAGGCACTTCGTAGATGGAGTCAGCGGTCTCGAGGGCGATCACGGCCTCGGTGTCCACGTTGCAGAACAGAGAAATCTTCTCCCGCAACGCCTGTCCGACCGCGAAGTCGGAGCGGGCCACGATCACATCCGGCTGGATGCCAAACGTCCGCAGCTCGCGCACCGAGTGTTGCGTTGGCTTCGTCTTCAGCTCTTTCGTCGCGCCGATGTAGGGCAGCAACGTCACATGGATGGACATGGTGTCGCGCGGCTGCAGGGCGTGCCGCATCTGGCTGATTGCCTCGAGGAACGGCTGTCCCTCCATGTCGCCGACAGTCCCGCCGACCTCGACGAGCACGATATCCGCGTCGAGCGCCTGTTGCGCGCTCCGGATGCGTCGCTTGATCTCGTTGGTGATGTGGGGGATCGGCTGGATCGTGCCGCCGAGGAAGTCCCCCCGGCGCTCCATGCGGATCACTTCCTCGTACACCTGCCCCGTGGACGTCGAGTTGGCCCGCGTCAGGTTGTCGTCGAGGAAGCGCTCGTAGTGCCCGAGGTCGAGGTCGGTCTCAGCGCCGTCGTCGGTCACGTACACCTCGCCGTGCTGGTACGGCGACATGGTGCCCGGGTCGACGTTGATGTACGGGTCGAGCTTCAGGATCGACACGCGGTGGCCGCGGGATTTCAGGATGCGACCGAGCGAAGCGGTCACGATCCCCTTGCCCACGGAACTCACGACCCCGCCGGTGACGAAGATGTACTTCGGCATGTTTCGTGCCTCGGGTGCGGGGGAGTTAAAGGGGAACACGTCCAATCCTCCGTAACGCCTCGGCAGGTGTCAACCGATGACCGCCTTCACGAGCCGCCTTGCGACGCCTATGGGCGAATCGTAGGCTGAGCGGACACCCCGCGAGGGCCGCGTTTGCTGCGACCCTCGGCCGTACGGCCCAGAGAGGCACCCCCATGGCGGCCATCCCGCAGCTGACCACGCTCCCGAACGGCCTCCGCGTCCTCACCACGTCCCTGCCCACCGCGCAGGCGGCGAGCATCGCGTTCTTCGCCGGCATCGGCTCCCGAGGCGAGTCGGCGCGTACCAACGGCCTTTCGCACTACCTCGAACACATGCTGTTCAAGGGCACGGAGCAGCGGCCGAACGCGCAGCTCATCAGCCAGGCGATCGAGGGCGCGGGCGGCACCCTGAATGCCTACACCACGCACGAGCTGACCTGCTACTGGAACAACGTCCCCTTCGAGGCGGCCGGAACGGGCATCGCCGTCGTCGCCGACATGATCCAGCGCTCGCTCCTCTCACAGGAGGAGATCGACCGCGAGCGCACGGTGGTGCAGCAGGAGATCCGGCGGGGCCACGACACGCCCGCCTCGCGCGTCGGCGAGCTGATCAGCCGCGCGACCTTCGGCGATCAGCCGATCGGCTGGCCCGTCGCCGGCACGATCGAGACCGTGGAGGGCATGCACCGCCCGGACTTCACCGAGCACATGCAGCGCTTCTACACCTCGACCAATGCGGTGTTCTCCGTCGCCGGCAACGTCACGCACGAGGATGTCGTCCGGCTCGCGGAACAGCACTTCGGCGGGCTGCCGACATCGACGCCGGACCGCTCGCCGGCGGCCAGCTGGGGCCTCCCGCCCGACCGCGTCATCGTCGAGGAGCGCGAGACCGAGCAAACGCAGCTCGCGCTGTCGATGCAGGCACTGGCGCGCCGCGACCCCGACCGCTACGCCCTTGAGATCCTGCACACGATCCTCGGCCGCGGCATGTCGTCTCGCCTGTTCGAGGAAGTGCGGGAGCGCCGGGGGCTCGCCTACTCGGTGGGCTCGCGTATCACCCGCTACCAAGACATCGGTTCGTTCACGGTGGCCGCCGGGGTCACACGAGCGCAGCAGGAGGAGGCCCTGCAGGTCATCGTCGAGCAGTTGCACCGCATCGCAGCGGAGCCCGTGGAGGAGGAAGAGCTGCGCCGAGCCATCGACTACGCCGCGGGCTCATTCCGCCTCTCCTTCGAGACGCCGATGTCCTATGGCCAGCGCTTCGGTGAGCAACTGCTGCAGGACGGCGAGATCGAGTCCATCGACGAGACGGTCGCGCACCTGCGCGCGGTGACGGCCGAGGACGTGCGGCGCGCCGGCCAGCGGGTCATCGCGCGCCGCGAGTTCTCCCTCGCGGTGGTCGGGCCATCCGCGGGGGCCGACCGCCTCGCCGAGATCCTCGCGGCCTGAGGCGCGCGGCGTGCCCTTCATCGACACTCCCGACGGCGTCTCGATTCGCTACCTCGAGTACGGCAGCGGCCGGCCGCTCGTGCTCGCTCACGGGTTCAGCGCGTCGCTCGACATGTGGTGGCCGCAGATCGAGGACCTGTCGCAGGGTCACCGCCTGATCGTGTGGGACGCGCGCGGCCATGGTGCATCGAGCGCGCCGCGTGACCGCGCCGCCTACTCCCTGCCCGGTATGGCCGCCGACCTGCGCTGCCTCCTCGAGCGCATCGACGCGGTCGAGGACACGGTAATCGGGGGGATGTCGTTCGGCGGTCACATCGCGCTTCAGTACGCGGTTGACCATCCGCAGGACGTGCGAGCCCTCGTGCTCTCTGACAGCACCACGAGGGGCGACACCCCGCCCCGAGGCGAGGTGCCCGTGATGTTCCAGGACGACTATGGGCTCGAAGGGGCGTTCCTTGCCATGGACGCGCGCCCGGACCTGACGCCGCACCTGGGCTCGCTCGCGATGCCGGCGCTGGTGATGTACGGGGAACTGGATCAGATGATCGCGAGCGGCATCGATCGCCTGGCCTCGGGATTGCCGAACCGGCGCGTGGTGCTCATCCGACACTGCAGCCACGGCACCTCGGCACAGCGTCCGAGAGAGTGGGCCGCAGCCGTGCTGCGCTTCCTCGATGAGGTTGACGCGGGGATGGACATCCGCGGCGAGGAGGCGGTGTAGTGGACTCGATGCGCACGAACCTCCTCGTCGGCACTGCCGCGGGACTGACCGCGGCGGGCGGCACCGCCGCCGACGCCGTTACCGCGGATGCGGCACTGTTGCCGAAGCCTTCCACGCGGCGAGGAGCGTCGGCACCCCCGCTGACCGTGACCCGCCCGCTGCACATGCGGATCGCCATCGACCGCCGCCTGGGCTTCGAGGCCTCGCTCGAGGAGACGATCAATCCCGCGGTGGTCGCGGTGCTGCTCGGCGGGGTCGAGCGGCCACAGGATGTGCGTGATGCAGACGTGGCGCTTCGCCGCCGGGAGATGCGCACGGGTATCGAGCCGGGTGCCGTCCGGCTGATCTGCGAGGTCGGCTCCGCCCTGGCGCTGCGGGCGCTCCCGCAGATGATCGAGGCGGTCGACCGCCACTCAGCCGTCGCGCTGAACACGGATGCGCTCGCTGCCGACCTCGCACTGCCCGGTCCGCCATCGACACACCTCGCGCTGATCGACCATGCGATGGCGGAGGTCGCCATCACGGCACGCGCGGCGCGGCTTCCATGGCTGCTGCTCGCGCCGGCGCTCGAGACGGGCGCTCGCTCGATGCTGGCCACGCGGGCGCACGCGCACGGCGCGTCCGGCGTCTACGTCGTGCACGAACCGGAGGCCGCCGGCTTCAACTCGCTGTTCTCGAAGTAGCCGCCGCCCGGCAGCGCCCCCAGGCGCGCGAGGCGGGCGCGGACCTCCCGCACGACCGTGCGGTGCCGGCCGTCGAGCGCGGCGCGCGTCCTCGCAATCCGTTCCCGATCGGTCCGCGTGAGCAGACCGGCAACCGCCGCGGCCTCTACCTCGTCGTCGTCTTCCCAGCGCGGGCCGTCGGCATCGACCCAGAGGTCGAGGAGCAGGTCGGTGTAGCTGACCTCGCACGCGCCGAGACGGACGTCGCGCACGACATCGAAGCGGGAGACCCACTCCCGGCCGTCCGCGCGGTGGACCATGTGATAGCATAGGTAGGGCCGGCGCGCCCAGAACACGCCGTACGAGTCGATCGGGCCGGCAGTCGCCTCGAGGCGATAGCGAGCGATGACAAGCCTCGGCGTATGTTCGATGAGTTCGCAGTCGAAGCGTTGCTCGCTCCCGTCGAGCTTCCGTTTCACCTCGACGATGGGGAGCGTTCCTTCACCCATCGAGGCCCGCGACCAGCGCCTCCAACTCGCGGCGCAGCCGAGCCGGGTCGAACATGCAGACACCGTGTCCTGCGTCCGGCACGATGACCAGGCGACAGCCGGGGATGACGCGCGACAGCTTCACCGTCCCGCCCACGCCGGCGACGCGGTCGTCCTCGCCGACGATCGCGAGCGTCGGTACATTGAGGCGGCGGAGGTCTTCGTTCATCGGGCGCGTGTGCAGGGTCGCCAGCGCCTCGCACGTCTCGAGGAAGCCGCGGGGGTCGATGCGCAACGGTGCGGCCTCGGGCGCCGGTGGGCGCGCGGCGCCGCCCGCTTCGGTAAGGCCCGCAGGCGCAGCAGCCATGGCCTCGACGCCACCCTCGAACAGCGCGCGTCCGCGTGCGACCCAGTTCTCGGCGGCATGCGCGTTCATTTCGGCGGAAGTGCTGTCGACGACGAGGGCACGCACACGGCCCGGGAAGTCGACGGCGTGCCGCAGGGCCACGACGCCACCCCACGAGACACCGTAGACGATCGGCTGTCCGATACCGAGCGCGGCGAGGAGCGCCTCGAGGTCTCGCGCGTGCGTCGCGATCGAGTAGTCGCCACCCTCCGGCGCGTCGTCGGATCCGCCGAGTCCGCGGTTGTCCCAGATCAGGACTCGATACGCGTCGGCGAAGAACCGCGCCGCGCCACGCATCGACTGCAGTCCGGAGCCCAGCCCGTGACACATCACGAGCCAGTCCCCGTGCTCGCCGTACACCTCGTAGTTCAGCTGGAGTTCGCCCGCCGGCACCCGCAATGCCGTCTCCTTCACTATCGCCGGTGCACCACGCGATATCGGCGCCCGTTCACGGCCCTTCCAATGCGATCCAGGCCACGGTCCCCGGTGTGCCCGGCGCCGCAGCGGGATCGTACGCCACGCGCGCGAACTTCCCCGCGGCCTGGCGTTCGCCGTCGTCCGGGAACCAGGCCGTCCCCGGCGCGAGCCGCAGCGTAAGCGTCTGGCTGCTCGTCTGGATGGTCGCCCGCCGCGCCGTCGCATCCACCGAGGTCACGGTCGCGTCCGCCACGACCTCCCCGGCCCAGACCGCGTGCGTCGACCGCGCATCGAGGTGCACGGTGTGCGCCGCTCCCAGCGCGTCTTCGAGGCGCACGCGATAGCCGGGCGTGATCACCTGCGCGCACAGCAGTGGCTGCCGCACGCCGAGGCACGCGTCGGGCCACTCAACGGCCTCCACGAGGCGGGGCGTCAGATCGCGTTGAGCCACGCCGAGCCAGCCCGCCATCGCCTCAATCGCGCGGCCGGCCGCGAGCTCGGCCGCGGCGCCAGACGCCGGTGTGCCGTCGATGGGACCGGCCGCGGGCGTGGCCGTGCCGGAGGGTGGCGCGGCCGTCGGTTCGGTCGGTGTTCCAGTCGCCGCGGGCGTCTCGGCGAGCGGGTTGCGCGCCGGCTGTTCGTCCTCGATCGCGCCACATGCCACGACGAGGGCCGCGACGCCGAGCATCGCGGTCATCGAGGGCCACAACAGACGGCGTCCGCGCACGGCGTTCCTCCGAGGATCCACCGTACTGTATGATCTCGCCGGGCTTTCCCCGGGTCATTTAGTTCGCTCGGATTTCCCGGCGACCGTGCCGGAAGGGAATCGCATGCCGGCCACAGTAGTCATCGGCGGTCAGTGGGGTGATGAGGGCAAGGGGCGCGTCGTCGACTTCTTCGCGCGCAGTTGCTCGGTCATCGCGCGCTACTCGGCGGGCAGCAACGCCGGACACACGATCGTCAACGAGCGGGGGAAGTTTGCCCTGCACCTCGTGCCCGCCGGCATCTTCTACGGTGACAAGACATGTGTCATCGGCAATGGCATGGTCATCCCGCCGCAGTCGCTCATCGACGAGATCGCGATGCTCGAGGACCGCGGGGTCGACACCGCTCGCCTCAAGATCAGCGATCGCGCTCAGCTCGTCATGCCATGGCATCCAATCATCGACCGCCTGGACGAGCAGATGCGCGGCGAGCATGCCATCGGCACCACCGGCACGGGGACGGGGCCTGCCTTCATCGACAAGGCCTCGCGCATTGGCTTCCGGATGGTGGACCTCGTCAGTCCCGACCCCTACGAGAGCGACGCCTTCGACCGGCAGCTACGGTTCGTCCTCGACTACAAGAACCGCGTCATTACGGGGCTCTACGGCGGCGAGCCGCTGTCCTTCGAGGCGATCCGCGACGAGTACCGCGAATACGGCGAGCGGCTGCGCAAGTACATCGCCGATACGGCGACGATCGTGCAGGAGGCACACGAACGAGGCGACCAGGTCCTGCTTGAGGGTGCGCAGGGCGTCCTCCTCGACCTCGACAGTGGGACCTATCCGTACGTGACGTCGTCATCGCCGGCGTCCGTCGCCGCGGGCGCCTGCATCGGTGTCGGCATCGGACCGACGGCGATCGAGCGGGTCGTCGGCGTTTACAAGGCGTACCAGACGCGCGTCGGCAATGGGCCGATGCCCACCGAGCTCAACGACGCCGATGGCGTGGCGCTGCGCGACCACGGGCGCGCGCAGGGGACCGGCGAGTACGGCACGACGACTGGACGCCCCCGCCGCACGGGCTGGTTCGACGGCGTGCTTGCCCGATACACAGCGAAATTGAACGGCGTGACCTCGGTGGCGCTGACTCGCCTCGACGTGCTCGAGCAGTTCGACCGCGTCCGCGTGTGCATCGCCTACGAGTTGAATGGCCAACGGGTTTCCACGCTGCCCGCCTCCCTGGTCGACGCTCAGGCAGTCCAGCCTGTCTACGAAGACCTGCCGGGCTGGAAGTGCGACATCTCCCACGTCCGCAAGTTCGGCGATCTGCCGCCGCAGGCGCAGGCGTACGTCCGGCGCATCGAGGAGATCGTGGGCGCTCCCGTCGATATGATCTCCGTCGGGCCCGAGCGCGATCAGGCCATCGTCACGCGCGACATCTTCGGGACCACGCTCTAGCCTATCGAAAGGCTCGTTCCCGATGGACACGATCTCGCTCAGCCTGCACGTGCTGTTCGCCGCCGTCCTCGTCGGTCCGCAGGTCTTGCTGTTCTACGCGGTCATCCCTTCCACTTGGCTGATCGAGGACGAGGGGCTGCGCCGCTCGGTGGTCCAGGTGGTCACGAGGCGCTTCGGCGTGCTCTCCGGCATCTCCCTGGCCGGCCTCCTGCTCACCGGCCTCTATCAGTTCTACTCGGACGCCATCGTCCCGCAGGGCATCCAGGACGAGATGATGGATTACCGCTGGGGCCTGATCTTCACGACGAAGATGACCGCCCTCGTGATCCTCATCGCGCTGATTGCCGTCCACGGCATGGTGTTCGGTAAGCGCATCCGCCTCGCCTCAGAGGCCGTGCAGCGTGGCGAGGGCGATCCGGGGGCGCTCGAGGCGGCCCGCCGCACCTCGATGCTGTTCTCGACGCTGATCCTGCTGGTCTCGATTGCGACGCTCTTCCTCGGCGTGACGCTGGGCTACGCCGGCTACTCCGAGGTGCCGCGCTAACGACCGGGGAGGGACGGCGGGCTGTCCGCACCCTGCCGGACCTGCTCCGTCCAGGCCTCGACCTGGTCTTCGCTGGCATCAACCCGGGCGAGGTGTCCGCGCGCCGGGGTCACTACTACGCGCACCCGGGCAACGCCTTCTGGAAAGCGCTGTCCGCCTCGCGACTCGTGCAGGGGAACCTGGATCCCGACGACGACCGATCACTCCCCACGACATATGCGATCGGCTTCACTGACGTCGTGAAGCGAGTCGTGACGGACAGCTCCGCCGTCAGCGACGCCGAGCTGCGAGCGGCGCTGCCCGCGTTTCGCGCACGCATCGCCTACGCCCGCCCGCGCGCGGTCTGCTTCACGACGACACGCGGCTTCCACGCCTGCTTCCCCGGGGTGCGGGCGGCCTCGGAGTGGGGCCGCCAGCCGGTGGCGCTCGCCGGCGCCGAGGTGTGGGTGATGCCGTCCACCTCGGGCCGCGCGGTCGCGCACCGGGCGCATGTGCATCGCGTCCTCGACGACCTGGCGCAGCGGCTGTCCGCGCTCCGTGAGAACATCGAACCGTGAGCGCCGAGCAACGCTACCGCCCCGACGACGAGTGCCCCCTGTTCAGCGAACGGCTCGAGGAGCACATCGTCCTCTTCACGCGCGGCGAGCTGCCGAACCGCGGTCGCTTCTGCGGCAACTGCTACACGCCCATGTCCGCCGATACAGCACGCTGTCCGCACTGCGGAGCACTGACGGACGGGCCGTTTTCACCCGTAGACCGCATTCCGGACGAGGTCATCCAGTGGCTTCGGGATCAGCGGAAGACCGAGAGCCGGATCGTGAACTCGTTCGCGTACCTCGGCTTCGTCATCGTGATCCTCGTCGGCCTCGCGATCGTGCTGGGCATCCCGTATCTCCGGGCGCACCTGCTCCCGGCGACGATCGTCTATGGACTGTTCCTGCTCTTCGGCGGGCGGACGCTCGCGGGCATCCTCGGCGGCTACTATGGCGACCGCATCGCGTACGAGCGCGCGCGCAACCGCCTCCGCCGGCGCTGGGCGGAGTGGGTGGCGAGGCGTGGCGAAGCGATCGAGGCGTAAGCCGGCTTCGGGTAGCCTTCGCTACTCGACGAAGATGTCGACCGACGGCCGGAGCTTCGCGCACTCGGCAAGCACCTGGTGAATCTCGTGGTCCTTGAACGCATCGACCAGGTCATGCTCCAGCGGCTGCTGGTCGTCGAGCGCGACGTACGACTGTTCCGTGAGCACGTAGTCAAACCGCGGCGCCCACTTGCGGGATCCGAGACGCGCGGTCGTCGAGCAATTGTCGACCATGTACGCCACGCCTCGCGCGTGCATGTACGGGTTAAGTGAGTCGACGGCCTCGATGACAGACTCGTTGGCGACCTCCGAGTACGGGTGGCCGTGCGCGAGCAGGATGTCGATCTGCGCCATCATCGTCGCGATGTAGACGCCGGCCGTGAACGGGTGCAGCGGGATCTCGTCCTCGACCCGCTCGGCGCGTACCTCCTGACCCGTCTTCCAGGTCTCGGTGCCGTCGATCTTCCCCATCGGCGTCTTCTTCAGCCGCTCGCCCGCGAGGATCACGCTGCGGATCTCGTTGCCGCTCGACACCTCGTCGTAAATCTCCGAGAGCAGCTCATGCGCCGCGGGGTACGAGGCTGCATAGGCGGCCTCGAACTCGCTCCGGCCGTCGGCGCCCACTGCCTCGTAGACGCCCTGCATGCCCTGCCGCGAGATGATGCGCGAGATCGGGCCGGTGATCGCCTCGGCGGAGTTACGGAACGCGTCCTCGTGCGACATCCCCTGGTTGATGAAGCGGCGGTAGAGGCTCTCGATGATGCCATGCACCGCGCCGAGGAGGATGCCGCGCTCGCCGTAGATGTCCGACTTGAACTCGGACTCCATCGTCGTCTGGAACGTGTACGGGGAGCCGATGGCGACCGACCAGCCGAGTGCGATGTCGGTCGCGCGGCCGTCCACGTCCTGCTCGATGGCGAAGCTGCTGTTGATGCCGGCCCCGTTGATCTCCTTGCCCTGCACGTAGAGCCGCCGCACCGAGGGGCCCATCCCCTTCGGGCAGACGGCGATCGCGTTCGCGTGCGCCGGGAAGCTCTTGCCCACATTTCGCATGTGGCCGAGCAGGAACCCGTGCGAGAGCCCGATCGTGGCGCCCTGCTTGAGGTTCGCGAAGACCTCCTCGAATAGCTCCGCCTGGGCCGCGTCCGAGATGAGCAGCAGCACGAGGTCAGAGTTACGCACGACCTCGAACATCTCGCCGAGCGTGCCGTCCTCCTCCGAGAAGCCGGCCTCCCGCGCCTCGGCCATCGAGGATGAGCCGGGCCGCAACCCGACCGCGACCTTGATGCCGGTGCCCTCGAGGGAGTCGCGCAGGTTCTGCGCCTGCGCCGGCCCCTGCGAGCCCCACCCGATCACGCCAATCTGCTGGATGCCTTCGAACGCCTTCGGCAGCAGGGGGAACAGGTGCCGCCCGCCCTTGACGATCTGCTCCTGCTTGCCATCGCCGAGGTCCAGCGTGTCGACCTGAAAGACGCGTGAAGTGAAGGACATTGGAGGAACCCCCTGCGCACACACCGTTTGAGTAACGTCTGATGACACACCGGTGTCCCGCATACCCACCCTTCGAGGCGGGTCGCGCACTCCGGCGAGCACTCACGTTAACGGGACGTGCGTCCTCAGTCGACAGCACGGGACACGGCCGTCGACGGTAGGGGGCCACAGAGACGAGAGAACGGCCTCGGGCCGGGCCTCGAGAGGAGGGCTCGAGTGTCCGGCCCGAGGCGCCGGGGATTACTCCGGCCGCTCGACGGGTTCGTCCGGGTCGCGGTCGTGGACGCCCTTGCCTGTCACCTCGCGCAGCTCCTCGATGCGCCGGGTCGCCGCCTCCTCGTCGAGGCTCTCGTCGAACGGCTCCTCTGCCTGCTCGCTAAGCAGCTTGAGGTATTCGCGCTGGGCCTCCGTCATCGGGCGGCCGGCGGGCTGACTGACCATCGTGACCTCCTCGCTCACTCGCTCTCTTGAGCAGGCTAGCGAGCGAGGGCTCACGTCCGAGGTACGACCGGGCCGGGGTGTCTTTCGGCGGTCTTACGTCTTGTTCGCTACACCGGAATCGGGAGGTCGACGCGGTGTTTCGCAAGCTCGGCGACCACCTGGGCCTGTGCCGCCTCGGAGGCCTCGATCATTGGCAACCGCAGCCCGCCGACGCGGAAGCCGACGTGGTTGAGGGCGAACTTCACCGGGATTGGGTTCGTCTCGACAAAGAGCACGTTGAACAGCGGCATCAGACCCGCCTCGAGGCGGCGCGCCTCCTCGATCTGCCCCGCCGCGGCCGCGGCCAGCATCTCGCCGATCTGCCGCCCGACGAGGTGGCTGGCGACTGAGATCACGCCCCAGCCGCCGCGCGCGACGATGTCCACCGCCGCGCTGTCGTCGCCGGACCAGACCTTGAACCCGGCGGGCGCGCCATCGACGATCGCCCCGACCTGCGCCATATCCCCCGAGGCTTCCTTGATACCGACGATGTTCGGCACTTCGCGCGCCAGCCGCAGCGTGGTCTCCGCCGTCATGTTAAGCGAGGTGCGGCCGGGGATGTTGTAGAGGATGCACGGCAGCGGCGTCGCCTCCGCCAGCGTGCGGAAGTGCCGGAACAGCCCCTCCTGTGGCGGCTTGTTGTAGTACGGCACGGTAAACATGAGCGCGCTCATGCCCGCGTCCGCGCCCTGCGTCACCATCTCGAGCGACTCCGCGGTCGAGTTCGTCGAGGCGCCACCGACGAGCATGGCGTCTGGACCGACGGCGCGGCGCACAGCCCGCCACACCTCGACCTGCTCCTCGATGCTCAGCGTCGGCGTCTCGCCGGTCGTGCCGGTGAGCACGATGCCGTCTGAGCCCGAGGCGAGCAGCGCCTTCGCCAGCTCGCCCGCCTGGTCGTAGTCCACGGACCCGTCCGCGCGGAACGGAGTCACCATCGCTGTCAGCAGCCGCCCGATCTCAGTCATCGCACATACCTCCGAGGTCGCCGCCCGAAGGCGGCGCGGTCAGAACGCAGGAATGGTACCGCGCCCGACGCAACCCCGGGGCGGCTGATCCGAGGAGCCCTCGCTGCCGTGGCGGCGAGGGCTACACCTTGCCTCGCCGGATCAGCTCCTCCGCGATCTGGATCGCGTTGGTCGCCGCGCCCTTGCGCAGGTTGTCCGTCACGCACCAGAACGCCACGCCGTGCTCGACCGACGGGTCGATGCGCAGACGCCCGACGAACGCCCGGTCGTCTCCCGCCGTGTTCAGCGGCGTCGGGTACACCGACTTCGAGGGCTCGTCCATAAGCACCATGCCGGGCTGCTGCCTCAGCGCCTCGCGCAGGTCATCGAGGGCCGCGGCACCCTGGAACTCCAGGTGCACCGCCTCGGCGTGCCCGATGATCGTCGGTACACGGACGCAGGTCGCCGAAAACGGCAGCTCCGGCTCGTGGAGGATCTTGCGCGACTCGTTGCGCATCTTCGCCTCCTCCGCGGTGTAGCCGTCTTCGCCGAAGACGTCCACCTGCGGGATCACGTTGAGCGCGATCTGCTGCGGGTACACCTCGGCGGATGGGATCGGCTCGCCGCGGCCGTACGCCTGGAGCTGCGCGCGCAGCTCCTCGATCGCAGCCACACCGGTGCCAGAGACCGCCTGGTAGGTCGCCACCGTCACGCGCTTAAGCGCCGCCACCTGCCGCATCGCGTGCAGCGCCATGACGAGGGGGGTCGTCGTGCAGTTGGGGATCGAGACGATGCGCTCGTGCCATTCGAGGTCGTCGCCGTTGATCTCCGGCACCACTAGCGGCACGTTCGCCTGCATCCGGAACGCGGAGCCGTCGTCGATCATGATCCCGCCGTCCGCGATGATCACGGGCGCCCACTCCCGCGACGCCGCAGAGGTCGCCGAGCAGAACACGAGATCCGCGCCCTTGAGGGCCTGCGCCGTGGTCTCCTCGACGGTGATCTCTTCGCCTCGGAAGCGCAGCTTCTTCCCGGCGGAACGCGCGGTCGCGAGTAGCTTCAGGCTGCCGACGGGGAAGTTGCGCTCCTCAGCGACGCGGAGGAACACGTCCCCCACCGCGCCGGAGGCGCCGATCACAGCGACGTTCGGTTCTCGAGACATGCGGGCACCCTCCTGCCGACCCCCGCGTCGAGGAGCAGGGCACCTCGCACAGGGGGCGTGTACTAGCTCTGCTTCTTGGTGGTGGTCGTGACGAGCGCGGGCGTGCCACCCTGCGGCGCTCGAAGCGCAACGAAGTCGAAGTCGGACGTCCGCTGCATAGTCGCCACATCATACAGACCGATGACGAAACGGCGTAGGGGCGCTGCGAGCAGTCTGGGTACGGCGAAAGAAACTCGTCAGAACTCCCCCTGCACCGGAAGCGTATGCTGCCGTCTGGGCGCCCTCCCTACCGGTTGGCGAGGGAAGCGAGGGCGCACATGGAGGGGAGGGGTGCGATGTCCTGGTTCGAGCACGGTGAGGCGCGTGTGTACTACGAGGAGTCCGGAGCGGGCGCCCCGCTGCTCCTGCTGCCCGGCTGGGCCGGAAGCATCGACGAACTGGCGCCGATCCGCGCAGCCCTCGAAGGCCGTTACCGCGTGATCGCCGCCGACCTCCCCGGCTCAGGAAAGTCCGCGCCGCAGCCGCGAACCTTCACGCCTCAGTACCTCGAGGAGGATGCGAAGACCTTCCTCGCCCTGCTGGATGAGCTCCGCGCGGCCCCTGCTCACCTCGTCGGGTTTAGCGACGGGGGCGAATACGCACTGCTCATGGCTGCGACTCGACCCGAAGTCGCCCGGTCCGTGGTGACCTGGGGCGCGGCGGGCTCACTGGGGACCAACACGCAGATGGCGGACGCTATGACCACGCTGATCGACGATCCGATCCCGCCGATGGCCGGCTTTGCCGAGTTCCTCAAGGCGGCCTACGGCGAGGACAACGCCCGCATCATGACCCGCAGCGCCGGACAGGCGTTTCGAGCCATCATGGACACGGGCGGCGACGTGAGCCGTTCCCGTGCCGAGCGCATCACCGCTCCGGCGCTGCTCATCACCGGCGAGCACGATTTCCTCGCGACGCCCGATCTGGTCGCCGACATGGCTGCCGCAATCCCGAATGGGACCTTCGTGAAAGCGGCCGACGCGAGCCACCCGGTGCACCACGAGCAATCGGAGTGGCTCACGAGGACGATCGCCGGCTGGCTCAGCGAGCGGTCGTGACCGCGCGGAGCACCTACCTCAGCTCTGCAATGACGAGCCGGTACCCGCCGTCGTACGCATCGACGTCGAGGAGTTTGTTGTTCCGCCGCTGCCACGCCCCGCTCGCGAGGTCCGCGCGCAGCCGCGCCACGCCGTCCTCGACCTCGTGCCGCGGAATCTCGTGGAAGCCGGACATCGCCGCGCGCACGGATGCGTCGAGGTAAGCCTCGGGCCGCCGCCAGTGCGCGAGCAAGAAACCGTCGACGCAGTCGGCGGGGATCGGGACGGCCTCGACGCGTCCGCCGCCAAGCCCGGCGGCCACCTCCTCGATCGGCCGGAACCGATCGAGGTCGCTCGTGACGATGCCCGGGAAGTAGTCGCGCACGAGCCACGGCAAATCGATGCCGCGCCAGTCGTGGGTCAGCGCCACCACGCGCCTCCTCGCCACGCGTTTCAGTTCAGCGAGACCTCGGCCCTGGTCCGACCAGTGATGCAACGTGAGCACGGTCAGGCAAGCATCGAAGGAGCGATCGAGGAACGGCAACGCTTCTGCCACGCCTCGGACGGCGGGCGCTGCGCCCTTCGGACGCTGCGCAAGCTGCACGGTCGAAGGCTCCACGGCCACGACGAGGCGGTCGCGAGGCTCGTACGAACCCGCGCCGGCGCCGACGTTCAGGACCGTAGCCGCGTCCCCGAGCGCCGTCCTGATCTGGCGCTCGATTCGAGGGTCGGGACGCCGCCTCGTCGCATAACCCGCGCCGATGACGTCCCCGTAGATCCCCGTCATTTCAGGCCAATGAGCTCATCCAGACCCACGACCAGCGCGTGGCGCCGCATCACCTCGCGGACCGCGAGCACGATCCCCGGCTTGTAGCAGTCGCGTCCCGAGGTGTCATGCCGCAGCGTGAGCCATTGCCCCTGCCCGCCCAGGATCACCTCCTGCGAGGCCACGAAGCCGGGCAGCCGGACGGAGTGCATGCCGACGCCGCCCTCGACCGCGCCGCGGGCGCCTGCAACATGCTCGAGCTGCGACTCCGGGTGCACGAAGTCGCTCCCACGCGCCTCGCGCATGAGGCGCGCCGTCTGCAACGCCGTCCCCGAAGGGGAGTCGACCTTGCGGTCATGATGCAACTCGATCACCTCGGCCGTGTCGAAGTAACGCGCCGCGATGGTCGACAGGTGCATCAGCACGACCGCCCCCAGCGCGAAGTTCGACGCCACCACCCCGCCGATACCCTTCGTGGCGCATCCGCCGCGCAGCAACTCGACCGTCTCCGACGGCACCCCGGACGTGCCGATGACCGGGCGCACGCCCGCCGCCATCGCCGCCTCGGCGAGGCGGGGCGTCCACTGCGCGTTGGTGAAGTCGACGACCACATCCGGATGCGTCGCGGCGAAGAGTTCTGCCGGGTCAGCGTGTGTCCCGTAGACCGTGCCGCTCGTCGCGCGGAAGTCTCCCGGGTCGGCCATCGGCTCGATGATGCCGACGACCTCCATGTCGTCCTGCGCCTCGACGGCCTCGACCACGACGCGGCCCATCTGGCCGCTCCCGCTCACTACCACTCGAATCATCGCCTTGCTCCACGTTCTCGGTGGGTCGCAGACACGACTGCGCCCCGGTCATCCCGGGGCGCAGTGTACATCGCGATTCGTGACTGCCGAGGGGCGCGCAGGGCGCTACCAGCGCCGCCCACCGCTGGGGGGTCTGGGCTCGGGCGGTCCGCTCGGGCGGTCGTACTCGCCGGGGCCGCGCTCCGGGCCACGGCCTCGGCCGCCTCCCCCGTATCCGCCGCCACCACCGAAGCCACCTCCGCGGCTTTCCTCGCCGCCGCCCGGGCGTCCACCACCGCCCTGGCCCTGGCCACCACCCTGGCCACCACCCTGGCTACCGCCGCGGTAGCCGCCGCCGGCGCCGCCGCCGTAACCACCGCGGCCGCCTCCGCCGCCGCCGCCCTGGCGCCCGCCGCGGCCTCCGCCGCCGCCCTGGCCACCGCCGCCCTGGCCACCGCGGCCTCGACCGCCGCCCTGGCCGCCACGACCGCCGCCGCCGTATGCGCCGGTGCCGCTCATGACGGAACGAGGCGCTTCACCTGGCTGGGGCCGCCGCGGGATCTCGTCCTCATCGAAGAAGTCTTCCTCTTCGCCTTCGCCGGTGCCGACGCGCCCGTCGCCGCCCTCAAGCAGGGCACGGCGTGAGAGGTTAATGCGGCCGAGGTTGTCGATCTCGACGACCAGCACCTTCACGCGGTCGCCGATCTGGACCTCGTCCTCCACGCGGTTCACGCGGTGCTCCGCCAGCTCCGAGATGTGGACGAGCCCTTCCTTGCCGGGCAGGATCTCCACGAAGGCACCGAACGTCATGATGCGGGTCACGGGGCCCTCGTACTGCTCCCCGACCATGACCTCCTTGGTCAGGCCGCGGATCATCTCGATGGCACGGCGCACCCCCTCCGGGTCGCTGCCGCCGACGTGAATCGTGCCGTCGTCCTCCACGTCGATCGTCGCGCCGGTCTCCTCGACCATGCCGCGGATGACGCGGCCGCCGGGGCCGATCACCGTCCCGATCTTCTCGCGGTCGATCTTGATCGTCTCCGTGCGCGGCGCGTACGGCGACAGCTCCTGGCGCGGCTCGCCGATCGCCTCCGCCATCGCCTCGAGGATGCGCTCGCGCGCCGCCCTGGCGTCTCGGAACACCGTCTCGAGGAGGTCGGCCGGCAGGCGCTGCAGTTTGATATCGAGCTGGATGGCCGTCACCCCGGAGGCGGTCCCGGCGACCTTGAAGTCCATGTCGCCGTACGCGTCCTCGATGCCGGCGATGTCCGTCAGCACGCGGAACTGCTCGCCCGCCTCGTCCGTCACGAGGCCCATGGCCACGCCCGCGACCGGCGCCGAGATCGGCACGCCGGCGTCCATCAACGCCAGCGTCGACCCGCACACGGAGGCCATCGAGGATGAGCCGTTCGACATCAGCACGTCGGACACGCAACGCAGCGTGTACGGGAAGTCATCGGCGGACGGGATCACCGGCTCGAGCGCCCGCTCGGCGAGCAGCCCGTGCCCGATCTCGCGACGACCGGCGCCGCGCAGCGGGCGCGCCTCCCCGACGGAGAACGGCGGGAAATTGTAGTGGTGCATGTAACGCTTGAACTGCTCGGGCGAGATGTTGTCGAGGCGCTGCCGGTCGGCGAGCGGCCCGAGGGTCGCGGCCGTCAGCACCTGCGTCTGCCCGCGCTGAAACAGCCCCGACCCGTGCGCGCGAGGCAGCAGCCCTACCATCGCGGTGAGCTCTCGGATTTCCTGCGCGGAGCGGTCGTCCGTCCGCCGGTCCTGTTCCAGGATCCGCTTCCGCACGAACGGCTTGATCACGGCGTCGATCGCGCTCTGGACCGTGCGGCGGTCCAGCTCTTCCTCGCCGCCGATCGCTTCGATCACCTGGGTCGTCAGCGTCGTGATGCCGTGCGAGCCCTCCATCTTCACGGCGTCGAGCATCTCTTGCTCTCGCGCCATGAGGATGTCGTGCACCTGCTGCTGAAGGGCAGGGTCGATTCCCGCCGGCGCCTCGTACTCGAGCTTCGCCACCCCGAGCTCTGCCACGATCTCGCGCTGCAGCTCGTTGAGCTGCTGGATGATCCCCATCGCGTACTGGATGGCCTCGATGACGTCGGCTTCATCGACCTCACGCGCGCCGGCCTCGATCATCACGACCGAGTGCTCGGTGCCCGCCACGATCAGGTCGAGGTCGGCGGCCTCCAGCTCCTCATAGGTCGGGAACGCCTTGAACTCGCCCTCGATGCGCGCCACGCGGACAGATGACACGGGGCCCGCGAACGGGATCTTCGACATCCCGAGCGCGAGCGATGCCGCGGTGGTGCCGAAGATGTCCGCCGGGTTCTCGCGGTCCGAGGAGAGCAGCGTCAGCACAACCTGCACCTCGCGGCGGTACCCCTTGGGGAACAGTGGGCGGATGGGGCGGTCGGTCATACGCGCGGCAAGGGTGGCCTCCGAGCCCGGACGTCCCTCGCGACGGAAGAACGAGCCGGGGATCTTCCCGATGGCGTACATCCGCTCCTCGAAGTCCACCGTCAGCGGGAAGAAGTCAATGCCGGGGCGGGGGTCGCCGTCGCAGACGGTGGCGAGGAGCAGGGTGTCGCCGAGGCGCACCGTGCAGGAGGCGTCGGCGTTCTGGGCGAGGAGGCCCGTACCGACCTCGAAGGTCATGCCTTCGATCTCGCGGCTAAACGTTCGTGGTTGGGGTGTCAATGACGATGCCTTCCTTGGGGCCTCTCGAGGGTCTGTTGTCTGCCCTCGGCCGTCGCGCGGCCGTTGCAATGGAGGCTGACGCGAAGCGTGAAGGTGCCAGCCCGCGCCCGGGTCTGGAACAGCGCGTCAGCGCGCGGTGCGGGAGGAATCGTCTCGACTGGTTCCTCGCTGCATCCTGGTCAGCAGCAGCCCTCCGGCCCCCGGAGCACGCTGCGTTGCGTCGGCTCGCCGGACTTACCGGCGCAGACCGAGGCGGGCGAGGAGCGTGTGGTAGCGGTCGACGTCAGTCTTGCTCAGGTAGCGCAGTTGCCGCCGGCGCTGGCCCACCAGCATCAGCAGGCCACGCCGCGTGTCGAAGTCGTGCCGGTGCACTCGCAGATGATCCGTCAGCGTGCGGATGCGGTCCGTGAGGAGCGCGATCTGCACTTCGGGCGAGCCCGTGTCCCCGGGGAAGCGGGCGTAGTCCGTGATGATCTGCTGCTTGCGTTCGGTCGTCTGCATCGTTGCCGTTCGAATCCCGTGTTCTGCTACCTGCCACACATCTCGCCACCGGTCGTCCCGACCGGCACGACGCCCCGCTGCGATCACCGCGAGTCAAGAGAGCGTGCGTTCACGCTAGCACAGCCCCCAACCATCGAGCAACGATGCCCGGACGAGACGGCGACCGCGCCGCCTCGCCCGGGGCAGGCGCCTACTTACGGGTCAGCGTCGCCACCATCACCGATGTCACCTCGCCGCCGACGCGTTCCACCGCGCGTACAGTGAACCGGCGGTCGCCATCGCAGCGCAGCTCGATCTCCTCGCGATACGGCTGCCCCTGCTGCGTGCCCTCACATACGAGGTCAACATCGCCGTCCTCGCGCCACGGCCCGGTGTGGTCGTGCACGTTGCCGGTGTTGGTCAGGCTATAGAGATGGACCAGGCCGGTCTCCTGGTCGAACCCGAGCAGGTCGTCCTCGAGCATCGCGCCGAAGCCCTCGATCGTCCCCTCGAGATGCGACCGCACCCCCCAGCCGCCGGCCGCCGGCGTCATCGACCAGTCCCCGCTGATAGGCAGGGTGTCCTCGCCCATCTGCAGCGTCCCGCTCAGCGTCCACTCCCCCACGAACCACTGGAGCCGCTTCGCCCCGTCGGGCAACGGGAACATCTGCGCCACCATGTCGGTCTGCTCTTGCGTCGTCATCGCCGTCTCCTTCCGCGACCACTCTCCTCGGCACGCATGTTCGGCGCGGGTCGCTGCCGGCCCATCCGTGCGGACGCGCAACTCCACCCCCAACTCTTCGGCGGGCATGTCGGTGAACACGCAGACCGGCGGTCAGACTGAAGGCGGAAGCAGCCCCATGCGAAACGCGTGCGCGGTCACGGCCGCTCTCGCCGTCCGCCCATCGACGCCCAGCTTGCCGTAGACGTTGGAGATATGCCGCTCCACGGTGCGCACGCTGAGCACCAGCTCGTCGGCGATCGCCCGGTTGCTAAGACCGCTGGCGATCAGCCGCAGGATCTCCACCTCGCGTCCGGTCAGCCCGGCGTCGGCGGCACGCTCCCGCGCTTCGGACGCGGGCTGTCGCGCCAGCTCCGCGAGGAGCATCCGTGCACGGGCTGCCTCGCCCTGCGCCCCTAGTTCGATGCACGTCGTGAGCGCGGATTCGACCTCACGCAGCGCCGAGGTCCGGTAGCCGGCGAGATCGAGCTCGCGGGCCAGATCCAGCCGCACCCGCGCGGTTTCGAAGGGCGCGTGGGCAGCGCCATAGCAGTCCACCGACTCCTCGAAGGCGCGGCGAGCAACCTCGTGCTCGCCCGCCGCAGCGGCCAACAGCCCTTCCGAGGCACAGGCGGCGGCCCGCAGCAACGGTGCGCCGGTGGCATCCGCGATCGCCCGCAGCTCGGCGGCGGGCTCCCGAGCCTGTGTTGCCTGGCCGGCCGCGATCTGCGCCCGTACGAGGAGGTCGAGACCGCCCACGCGCTCCATGCGGTCCTCCATGGGAATGCGCCGCAGGTATCGCTCGGCCAGCTCCACCGCCATCGAGGAGTCGCCCCCTTCGAGAGCCAGCCGCCCCCGGCCCAGCTGCGCCAGCGGCTCGTGCTCGACGCCCGCGAAGAGCGCCGCCGCTTCCTCGTGACGTCCCTGGAGCATCCGCAGCTCCGCCAGACGGACCACGCCCTCAATGGCCATGGCGGGCCGGATGGCGCTGAGCTCACGCACGGCGGCGGTGAGCTGCGCCTCAGCCTCCGTCCACGCGCCATGCCAGGTCAGCACGACCGCGTAGTGGGGGCGGCATGCCGAGAACACCTCCTCGGCGCCCCACTGCCGAGCTACCTCGTGGATCCGGGCCGACCATTGCGAGGCACGCTCGTAGTCCCGTGCACGGTCGCACGCATCCATGAGCGAGCAGAGGATCGTCATGCGCATGTTCGGGTTATCGACGTCGCCGGCGACCGTCGCGGCCGCGGCCTCATCGACCAGGCGCATGCCTTCGCTGATGCCGCCCTGGCTGACCAGCGCGAGGCCCTCGATGGCCATGGCCGTGAACTCGACATCCGCGACGCCAAACTGACGCGCGAGCGCGATAGCGCGGCGGGCCGCCTCGATCGCGCCAGCCGGGTCGTTGACTCCCATGAGCGCGGCCGCCGCATCCCACAGGGCGAGCCAGGCGTGCTCGGCCCTCGGCTCGAGGTCGTCGAGCAGCCGGCGTGCGCGCGAGACCCATCCGTCGGCGACCGCCACCGCGCCACGAAAGTCCACGAGGTCGTTCGCCAGCCAGACCGCGGCCATGGCCGCGCGGGGCGCGTCGCCCCGTTGCCGGTAGAGTTGAAACGCGCGCTCCCAATGCTGCATGCACCGCTCGTCGTGCAGCCAGCCACAGGCCCGCGCCAGCCCCTCCTGCGCTTCGGGTGAGTCTTCGATCGCTACAGACCGCTCGAAGGCCCGGCGCGCCGACACCCAGTCCCAGCGACGCAGTTCATCCTGGCCGCGAGCGAGGTGGCCCAGTGCCTCGTCGTCCATCGCCTACTCGGTGCTCACCTCGCGCGCCCGCCGTCGCTTGCGGCCCGGTCCCGCATGGGCGCGGATAGCGAGCCAAACTCGGGCCGCCGGGTAGCCGACACACTGCAGCCAGAGAGCCATGGCGAGCCCCGCCGCGCACACGACGAGGCCGGCCAGCCCGTCGAACACGAAGTGGTTGCCGGTCCCCACGACCGCGATGCTTTGCAGCACGAACACGGCCACCACGGCGGCGCGAGCGAGCGCGTTCGGCGTGGCACGGACGACGACATAGACGAGGAGCGCCGACCACCCAACGTGCAGCGAGGGCACGGCGGCGTAGGGGTTCACAAACGGCTGCATGGACTGCGCCTGGTACGACAGGTTCGAGTAGACCTCGAGCGTGTCGACGAAGCCCAGCTCGGTCAGGAAACGCGGCGGAGCAACGGGGAACGTGTAGTAGATGAGGAGCGCGATGCCGCCGGAGAGCAACAACGAGTCCCGCAGCAGCGTGTAGTGATTTCGGCTACGGAAGAACATGAACAGGCCGACGCCAACGATGAGCGGGAAGTCGAACCAGAAGTAGACGAAGTTCATGATGCGCCAGAGGATGCCCGAACTTAGCACCCATTCCTGCACCTGTGGCTCGATGAACGTGCCCGTCGCGCGTTCGAGGTCCACGATCCAGCGGGCATGCCTGAGCGCGTCCTCGGTGCGGTCGGCCGGAGCGCCGCGGACCAAGAAGTAGAGCAGGAAGCCGAGCGCCACCAGCGCAACCTCGGACATGTCCCACCAGCCCACGCCCCGCCGTTGCGGGCTCGTGGCACGCAGCATGAAGCGAGCGAGCCGGCGACGCAGTGGCACGGGGAGCGTCCTGCCTTCTCTCCGATTCGTGAAGTGCCATTGTAGCGTTCGGTTGCGACCAACCTGGGGGCGCCGGCCCCGGGACAACATCTGTTTGCGGGCCTGCGACCTCGGTCACTATGCTCCCGCCAGCACATCGCGAGGGGCGCCCCGCGACGGAGAGAACGGAGTCAGAGCATGGAAGTGCGTGCGGTCGCCGGCAACCTGGCCGAGCAGCAGGTCGAGACCCTCGTCGTCGAAGTCGCAGAGGGCGCCACTCGCCTCAGCGGCCCGGTAGCGCAGGTGGACGCGGCGCTCGACGGCGCGATCACCGCGATGCTCCGCGACGGCCTGATCGCCGGCCGCACCGGCGAGGTCACCGCGGTCGCATCCCTCGGCCGCATCCCCGCGAAGCGCGTCGTCGTCCACGGGACGGGAAAGCCAGAGGCACAGACGGTCGACGGCGTCCGCACCCGCGCCGGCAACCTTGGGCGCGCATTGCGAGGGCTCGACGCGAAGTCGGTGGCGATCAGCCTCCAGCAGACGGATGACCTCGACGCCGAAGCCGCCGGACGCGCTCTCGCTGAAGGCGTGCTCCTGGGCCTGTACCGATTCGACCGCCACCACACGCGGTCCGAGGACCGTCCTCGAGGCTCCGTCGACTCGATCACCCTGGTCGAGGGTGCCACGCGGCGCCTCGCGGCAATCGAGCGAGGCGTGGAAGCCGGCGGCATCCTCGCCGACGCGACGAACCTGACGCGCGACCTGGCCAATGAGCCCGCGAACCTGATGACGCCCACCATCGTCGCCGAGCGCGCGCAGGCCGTCGCCGCAGCGACCGGCCTCGAGTGCACCATCATCGAGCGCGCGGAGGCCGAACGCCTCGGCATGGGTTCGTACCTCAGCGTCGCGAATGGCTCGGTACAGCCGCCGAAGTTCATCGTGCTGCGGTACCGCAACGGCGGCCGGGCGCGCCCCATCGGCCTGATCGGCAAGGGCATCACCTTCGACACCGGGGGCATCTCCATCAAGCCCGCCGCGGGGATGGAGCGGATGAAGGGAGACATGACCGGCGCAGCCGCCGTGATCGGCGCGATGGAGGCCATCGCCCGCCTCGGTCCCGAGGTCAACGTGCTCGCCATCGCGCCCTGCACCGAGAATATGCCCAGCGGCTCTGCCACCAAGCCAGGCGACGTCGTCTACGCCATGGACGGCCAGTCCATCGAGGTGCTGAACACCGACGCCGAGGGTCGGCTCGTGCTCGCTGACGGCCTCGCCTACGCGCGCCGCGAGCGCTGCTCGGTGCTCGTCGATGTCGCCACCCTCACCGGCGCGATGAACATCGCCCTGGGCAACGTCCGCATCGGCACATTCGCCAACAACGACCGTCTCTTCGCAGACCTCGAGCGGGCGGCTGCGACGGCGGGCGAGCGGCTCTGGCGGATGCCGCTCGATGCGGAGTACTTCGACCTGATCAAGTCGGACGTGGCCGACATCAAGAACACGGGCGGGCCCTCCGCCGGCTCGATCACGGCCGCGAAGTTCCTCGAGCGCTTCGCGCACGACACGCCCTGGGCGCACCTGGACATCGCCGCGGTCTCGGACTCGACGGCGGAGAAGGGAATCCTCGTGAAAGGGAGCACGGGCGCGCCCGTGCGCACCCTCGTGCACTTCGTGCTCGGCCGCGCGCGCTGAATCGCGCGCGCCGCCCCCGGCCTCGCGAGGAGTAGCGCTGCCCGCCCCACGGAACCGCCTAGTCTGCCTTGCTACAGTGGGCAGCGGGGCGACAGGTGGCGACTGGAGCGGCGGAGTGAGGATCGCGCAGGTCGCGCCGTTGTTCGAACGTGTCCCGCCGCTGCTCTACGGCGGCACCGAGCGCATCGTCGCCTACCTCACGGACGAGTTGCTCGCCCTCGGCCATGACGTGACGTTGTTTGCCAGCGGGGACTCGATCACCCGCGCCCGCCACGTCGCCATCGGGCGACGTGCGTTGCGCCTCGACGGCACGGTCATCGAGGAAACGGCGCCTCACATCCTGATGCTCGAGCAAGTCGCGCAGCGCGCTGCCGAGTTCGACCTCATCCACTTCCACACGGACTACCTCCACTTCCCGCTCGCCCGCCGGCTCCGTACGCCTCACGTCACGACGCTGCACGGCCGTCTCGACCACGCCGAGTTGCAGCCGCTCTATCGAGAGTTCGCGGATATCCCGGTCGTATCGGTGTCCGTGGATCAGCAGCGGCCACTGCCCCAGGCGAACTGGGCCGGCGCCGTGCTGCACGGCCTTCCGGAGCTTCTGTACCACCGCGGGGAGGGTCGGGGCGGCTACCTTGCGTTCCTCGGCCGCATCTCGCCGGAGAAGCGGCCGGACCGCGCCATCGAGATCGCGCGACGCATCGGCATCCCGTTACGCATTGCCGCAAAGGTCGCCGTGGCCGACCGCCAGTACTTCCGGGAGGTGATCGAGCCGCGATTCGCCGACCCGCTGATCGAGTTCATCGGCGAGATCGGTGAAGCCGAGAAGCAGGACTTCCTGGGCAACGCGCGCGCGCTGCTGTTCCCAATCGACTGGGCCGAACCCTTCGGCATGGTCATGATCGAGGCGATGGCATGCGGCACCCCAGTTGTGGCCTATCGCAGCGGCGCCGTCCCTGAAGTCATCGAGCAGGGCGTGTCGGGGTTCATCGTCGACAACATCGAGGACGCCGTGCGCGCCGCCGCGGCCGCGTGCGCCCTCGACCGATCGCGCGCCCGGAGGGCCTTCGAGGAGCGCTTCACGGCGCGCCGGATGGCGCTCGATTACCTGCGTGTCTATCGTGAGGTCATCGCCGGACGCGCGGGCCCGGCGGCGGAAGCCACGCCTCTGGCGTCCTGACGACACACGCTCTCCCTCCTCGGACGCCCATGAACACCAGCGCCGACGAGCACCTCATCCACATCCATCCGACCGCCTCGGAAGACCACAGTCGTGTCTTGAAGCACGGCGAGACCTTCGTCGTCTGTGATCGCTTTGGGGACATCCAGCCTGCGGAGACGGGCGACCGCGGCCTCTACCACGAGGGCACCCGTCACCTGTCTCACCTCGTCCTGCGCATTAACGGGGTCCGCCCCCTCCTGCTCAGTTCCGGCATCACCGCCGACAACGCAGCGCTGGTCGTCGATATGACGAATCCGGAGCTCCCTGGAGACGAGGGAGGGCTGTGCCCGCAGGACACCATCCATCTGCTGCGGTCGAAGCTGCTTTTCGGGGCGGCCTGCTACGAGCGCCTCGAGGTGGCGAACTACGGCATGACGTCAGCGGCCGTGAGCCTCACCTGGGAGTTCGATGCCGATTTCCGCGACGTCTTCGAAGTGCGGGGCACATCGAGGCGCCGGCGTGGTCGCTACCTGCCCAACGATGTCGCGGACGACATCGTGCAGCTCCGATACGGGGGCCTGGACGGTCGGGTGCGCGGCACGACCCTTCGCTTCGACCCGCCGCCGTCGTCGCTCGATGAGGAGCGCGCCGTCTTCTGGCTGTTCCTCGGACCGGGCGAGACGCGCGCGGTGGAGCTCACCGTGTCGTGCATACAGGAGTCGCCCGACGCGAGCGCCACCCCGGCGCTCACCTTCGCCGCCGCCCGCGGCGAGTCGCACGAGGAGGCCGCCGCCGCCGAAGGCGAGTGGGCGCGCGTCACGACCTCGAACGACCAGTTCAACGAGTGGCTCGACCGCTCGGCCGCGGACATCCGCATGATGGGCACCGAGACGCCCACGGGACCCTACGTGTATGCGGGCGTGCCGTGGTACAGCGCCCCCTTCGGGCGCGACGGCATCGTCACCGCCCTCGAGACCCTTACCTATCACCCCGCGCTCAGCGCTGGCGTGCTCCGCTACCTCGCAGCGACGCAGGCGACAGCCTCCGATCCGGCGAGCGACGCCGCGCCGGGGAAGATCCTGCACGAGGCTCGAGGCGGCGAGATGGCGGCCCTGGGCGAGATCCCGTTCGCCCGCTACTACGGGAGCGTGGACGCCACGCCGCTGTTCATCGTGCTCGCGGATGCCTACTTCCGGCGCACGGGCGACCACGCGCTGATCGAAACGCTCTGGCCCCACCTGCGCGCGGCCCTCGAGTGGATCGACGGCCCCGGTGACCCGGACGGCGACGGCTTCGTCGAGTATCAGGCCTCGACCGAGCATGGCCTGGTCAACCAGGGCTGGAAGGACTCGTTCGACTCGGTGTTCCACGTGGATGGCGCCCTCGCCGAGGGCCCCATCGCGCTGTGCGAGGTGCAGGGGTACGTCTTCGCCGCCCGGCGAGCGATGGCCCGCCTTGCCCGCGTACGAGGCGACCGTCCCCTCGCGCGGGAGCAGGCCCGTCAGGCGGCACGCCTCCGCCGACGTTTCGACGAGGGGTTCTGGGACGATGACCTCGGGGGCTACGCGCTGGCCCTCGACGGCGCCAAGCGGCCCTGCCTCGTCGAGACATCGAATCCCGGCCATGGGCTTTTCAGCGGCATCGTCTCGCCGGCGCGCGCGGCCGGCCTCGCTCGCTCGCTCCTCGACCCGAAGCTCTTCAGCGGATGGGGCGTCCGCACGCTGGCGCAGGGGACGGTGCGCTTCAACCCGATGTCCTACCACAACGGTTCGGTCTGGCCCCACGACAACGCGCTCATCGCTGGTGGCTTAAGCGCGTACGGCTTCCGCGCTGAGGCGATGACGTTACTCCACGCGCAGTTCGACGCGGTCCGCCACCTCGATCTGCAGCGCATGCCGGAGCTGTTCTGCGGCTTCGAACGCCGCGACGGCCAGGGGCCCACGCAGTACCCGGTTGCATGCCTCCCGCAGGCGTGGGCCGCCGGGGCCGTGTTCATGCTGCTCGACGCGAGCCTCGGCCTGTGTGTAGACGCCGAGCGCCGCACCGTGCACTTCGCGGAGCCCGCACTCCCCTCGTTCCTCGACGACCTCACGATCACCGGTCTCGAGGTTGCGGACGCACGAGCGGACATCCGGCTGCAACGTGCGGGCACCGGTGTGCAGGTCGCGCTCACACGTGCGACGGGGCCGGTCGCCCTGGTCATCCACGAGCCCGACCCCGAGCCGTAGCCCCGGGGCGGGCGCGACTACCGCACCGGCAGCAGGGCCACCACGCGGTCCAGGACGCGCCATGCGACGTCGTACTTCATCATCAGGGGTAGTGCTTCGCGTCCGCCCTGGTCGTCGAGGATGGTCACGCGGTTCGTGTCCACGGCGAACCCGGCGTCAGCGGCCGTAACGTCGTTGGCGACGACGAACCGGGCCCCCTTCGAGGCGAGCTTCTTCTGTGCATTCTCCAGGAGATCCTGCGTCTCGGCCGCGAAGGCAACCTTCACGAGGCGCTCGCCCTGCACCGAGGCGATGATGTCCGTCGTCTCGACCAGCTCGATGGTGCGGCCGGACTGCCCGGCCACCTTCTTGAGCTTCTGGTCGGCGGCTTCCGCCGGGCGGTAGTCCGCCACGGCCGCAGCCATGATCAGTGCGTCAGCGCGCTTACACGCCGTCTGCACGGCGTCCAGCATCTCCGCCGCCGACTCCACGGACACCACCTCGATGGCCGCGGGCTTCGGCAGCCCCGCGGATGTCACCAGCACCACCGAGGCGCCGCGGTCGCGCGCGGCCTCCGCGAGGGCATACCCCATCTTGCCGCTGGAGCGGTTGCCCACGTAGCGCACCGGGTCGATCGCCTCGCGCGTGCCGCCCGCGGAGACGACGACCGTCCGGCCGGCGAGGTCGCCATGCTCGCGCCCGAGGCGGGCCTTCACATGCTCGACCATCTCAGCGGGCTCCATCAGCCGGCCCGAGCCGCTCCGGCCCGACGCCAGCCGCCCGGAAACCGGTCCGAGGAATTGCACGCCGCGTTCCTCGAGCGTCGCCCGGTTTGCCTGCACCGCCGGGTGCTCCCACATCTGACTGTCCATGGCCGGGGCGACCAGCACCGGCGCCTGCGTCGCGATCGCAGTCAGCGAGACGAAGTCTTCGGCCAGCCCGTGCGTGAGCCGCGCCAGCGTCGAGGCCGATGCCGGTGCGATGAGCATCAGGTCCGCGCGCCGCGCCAGCTCGACGTGGCTCTCCCCCTCGTTGCCGTCGCGGTACAGGTCGATGTACGGCCGCCGGCCGGTGAGAGCGCGAAACGAGAGCGGAGCGATGAACTCGGTGGCCCCGGACGTCATCACGACCTCGACGTGCGCTCCCTCCTGCACGAGGCGGCTGCACAGCTCCGCCGCCTTGTAAGAGGCGATCGACCCCGACACGCCGAGCACGACGCGGCGTCCGGCGAGCGGACCGCTCACCGGTTCGCCTCGTGCACCAGGCGCAGGCCCTCGAGGTTGAGGTCGGGCTCCACGTGGTCGATGCAGTCCATTTCGTCGATCAGGATCGGGGCGTATCCGCCCGTCGCGATCACGGTGGCGTCCTCGCCGATCTCCGCTTTGAACCGACGCACCATGCCGTGGATCATGTCGGCGTAGCCAAAGAACAGGCCGGACTGGATCGCGTGCACGGTGTTCTTGCCGATCACCGACCCCGTCGAGGGGCGTTCGATGCTGACGCGCCGAAGCATCGCGGCCCGGCTGAAGAGCGCCTGCGCGGCGATGTTGATGCCGGGTGAGATCGCGCCGCCGAGGTAGTCGCCCTCGCGGGACACCGCGTCGAAGACGAGCGCCGTACCGAGGTCGACGATGATCAGCGGAGGGTCGTACTTCGCGAGCGCGGCCACCGCGTGCAGAATGCGGTCCGCGCCCACCTCGCGCGGATTATCGTAGCGGACCCGGACGCCCGTCCGGACGCCCGTCCCGACGGTCAGGGGCTCGACGTGGAAGTAGTTCCGGCAGACCTCGCCAAACGTCAGGAGCAGCGGCGGCACCGTCGAGGAGATGATCGCGGATCCGACGTGCGTCGGGTCGATGTCCCGGGTACGCAGAAGCGAGAGGACGAGCATGGCATACTCGTCCGGGAGGTTCTCTTGATCGGTGGCGATGCGAAACGTGGCGGCGAGCTTCTCACGGTCGTAGAGGCCAATGGCGATGCTCGTGTTGCCGATGTCGATCGCGAGCAGGAGCGAAGGCGTCGTCATGGTCGTCCAGCGTCCGAGTTGGGAGCGCGTGCCCTCGAAACCGGGGTGCCGGCGATTATACACAGCGGCGCCGAGAGACCGCTTCCCTTGGTATTCCAAGGAAATTCATCTGGACTACACATAAGCTGCTTGATCGGCATTCTCGGGCAATGCTATCGTCCGCCCCGGTCCGAAAACGCCAGCTCGATGCGGCATGAGCCGGTGATCTGACCTGATAGTGCATTAACAACCAACCAAGCGACCCCTTGCGGGGATAGGCGTCTGTCCACCTAGCGATAGCTCCGATATCCACACGTTACAAACGTTTGTGGATGATTGTGCCTGCGGTCGCGGGACGGCATCGCGCGTACCTCCGCCACGGTAGTGGGAGCCCTCGTGCGCAGTGACGCGGCCCTTGGCGACCCCGTCGACCTCTGGCAACAGGCCCTCCGTCACCTCGCGCAGCATGTGTCACGGGCGAACTTTGACACGTGGCTCGAGGGGACCGAGGGCCTGCGCTTCGAGAACGGCGCGCTCGTGGTCGGTACACGGTCCGAGTTCGTCACGGAGTGGATCCAGAAGCGCCTGCGCCCCCTGATCGTCCGGACCCTCACCGAGCTTGCGGCGCAGCCTGTCGACATCCGCTTCGAGACCCTCCGCGCACGGGCTGAGGAGCCGACGCCGGCGCTTCAGGGGTTCGCGGAACATGTCGCGCCCGGACCACTCTTTCCACGTCCCCGCCTGCGTGAGCGCTACACGTTCGACCACTTCATCGTCGGTCCAGCCAACCGTCTCGCGTTCGCCGCCGCCGAGGGCGTGGCCGCCGAGCCGGGACGGCTCTACAACCCGCTGTTCCTCTATGGCGCGGCCGGTCTGGGCAAGACGCACCTGCTCCAGGCGATCGGCCATCGCACGATGGAGGAGGGGCTGCGCGTCGTGTACCTCTCGGCCGAGCAGTTCACCAACCAGCTCATCACCGCCATCCAGCAACGCAAGCAGGAGGAATTCCGCGCGCGCTACCGCTCCGCCGACGTGCTGCTGATCGATGACATCCAGTTCATCGCCGGCAAGGAGCAGACTCAGCAGGAGTTCTTCCACACCTTCAACGAGCTCTACGAGGACGCGAAGCAGATCGTCATCACCTCGGACAAGAGCCCGGCGCTCATCCCGCAGATCGAGGAGCGCCTGCGCACGCGGTTCGAGTGGGGCATGATCGCCGACATCCAGGCGCCCGACATGGAGACGCGAGTCGCCATCCTGCAGGCAAAGGCACGCGACCAGCGCGCCCGCGTGCCGGATGAGGTCTTCCAGCTCATTGCCGCCCGGTACACGAACAACATCCGCGAGCTGGAGGGCTCGCTCACGCGTGTCCTCGCGTACTCGCGGCTCACGGGCGAACCGCTGACGACGGAGCTCGTACAGTCGGCGCTGGCATCGCTACAGCCCGACGAGCCACGTCTCCCGCCGTCTCCCGAGCTCATCATGGACGTCGTCTGCCGATACTTCGGGATTGACCGCGACGCGCTGCTCTCAAAGAGCCGCGAAAAGCGCGTCGCCTACCCTCGCCAGATCTCGATGTACCTCATGCGCGAGCTGGCCCAGCGCTCACTCGTCGAGATCGGCGCCGCGCTCGGGGGCCGCGACCACTCCACGGTTCACCACGGCTGGCGGAAGATGGAGCGCTCCCTCGTCGTCGACCCCGAGACGAAGCGAGACATCGGCAGCCTGCGTGAGCTGATCGACCGCGCTCGCCAGGTCGCTTAAACCCCTTACCCACATCCCGTCGGCGCGATCAATTGCATACTCGTATGCCTCTTTACTGTTGACATCTGCGTCGATATCCAGCGGATGTAGCTGTGCTGGCTTGAGGAGAACCTCCTGTCGCGGAAACATGGAGAAACGCACTCGAGCGCCTGGCGAAGACTCCGGTGCAACTGTCCACATACACAGACGGCGCAGACAGCGGATTCCACATCTGACACCGAATCTGCGTCGTAGCTGCATCCACACGACCAACACCCCTACTACGACGACTTGTCTCCTACGATGGATCGACCCATGAATCTCAAGGCACCTGTACATCCATCCACAAGAGCGCCCGGCCGATGATCGACCAGGCATCCATCGAGGTCGCGGCCGGTCGAGGAGGTGACGGCGCCGTGTCCTTCCATCGCGAGAAGTTCGTGCCGCGCGGCGGCCCGGACGGTGGCGACGGAGGCCGGGGCGGCGACGTGGTGTTCATCGCCGACCGGTCTTACTCGACCCTTCGTCACATTCGCGAAGGGCAGACGTTCAAGGCTGACGATGGTGGTCGCGGCGGTCCGAACCAGCGTCGCGGGGCTTCGGCCCGCGCACTCGAGCTTCGCCTGCCGGTGGGAACGGTCGTCTGGACCGGAGATGAGGACGCCGAGGGCGCAGAGGCCATCGCCGACCTCGATGTCGACGGTAAGCGCGTCGTGGTCGCTCGCGGCGGCCGGGGGGGCTGGGGAAACAAGCGCTTCGCCACCCCCACCCGAAAGACGCCCCGCTTCGCGCAATGGGGCAGCGAGGGGGACCGGCGCCCGCTCCGCCTTGAGCTGAAGCTGCTCGCGGATGTCGGGCTCGTCGGGCTGCCTAACGCCGGCAAGTCCACGCTCCTGCGCGCCTGGTCGGCGGCCACGCCAAAGGTCGCTCCTTACCCGTTCACAACCCTCGAACCCGAGCTGGGCGTGGTCGAGGTGGGCTACGACACCTTCGTGGCCGCCGACATGCCCGGCCTCATTGAGGGCGCCAGCCAGGGCGTCGGCCTCGGCCACGAGTTTCTGCGCCACATTGAGCGCACGCGGGTGCTGGTGCACGTCCTCGACATGACGCGTGAGGATCCCGCGGCCGACCGCGATCTCATCGACGCGGAGTTGTCGGCCTTCGGGCACGGTCTCGCGGCGAAACCTCAAGTGGTCGCGCTCAACAAGATCGACGACGCGGAGGCGCGGGAGCGCGCGGCCGCCCTGGGAGACGCTCTCGAGGCAGAGGGAGCGGCCTGGCTGCCCATTTCCGCGGCTACCCGAGAAGGCACCCAGGAGCTCGCTCAGCGCGCCTGGCGGCTGCTCCAGGACCTACGCGCGCACGAAGCGGAGGCACCACCACTTCCCGTGCTCCAGCCGGAGCCTCGCCGTCAGCGCTTCGAGGCAGCGCGCGCCGAGGACGGCACGGCGGTCGTCACCGGCAACACCCCGGAGTGGCTTGCCAGCACCCTCAATCTGGCGGACTTCGAGGCCCGCCAGGAGCTGTTCGACCGTCTACGCAAGCTGGGTGTCGGCCGCGCCCTGGATCGCTTGAAGGTGCGGCCGGGAGAACGTATCCGCATCGGCGACGTCGAGGTGGAATGGGGCGTGTGAGGGCCGGCGTCCTCGGCGGTACATTCGACCCGCCGCACATTGCTCACCTCGCGGTGGGCGCCGCCGCCAGGCACGAGCTCGCACTCGACCGCGTGCTCTTCGTGCCCGCCGGCGACCCCTGGCGGAAGGCGGACCGCGACGTCACTCCCGCTGCCGTCCGGCTGCGCATGCTGCGCGCCGCGCTCGACCCGCTGTTGTGGGCGGAGGTCTGTACCGTCGAGGTCGAGCGTGGCGGCCCCTCGTATTCGGCGGACACGATGGAGCAGCTCCTGCGGGAGGCGGGAGACGACGTCGACTGGTGGTTCATCGCCGGCGACGACGCCCTGGCGGACATGCCGAACTGGCATGAGCCAGATCGGCTGCTCGCGGCGGCGCGGCTCGCGCTCGTCTGGCGTCTGCCCGGCGTACCCGTCATCCCCTCCAGGGTGCGCGCTCGCTTTCCCGACATCGTGGACCGCGTGAATATTGTCCCGATGCCACCCCTCGAGGTCTCCTCGACTGACCTCCGGGAGCGCGTAGCCACCGGACGTTCGACGGCGGTCCTGCTGCCCGAGGGGGTGCGCGCGGTGATCGACGAGCTCGGGCTGTACCGCTGAACTAGCCTGACTGCCAGCCTTCGGGCGCCCGGCCGACAAGGATCGACGCGCGCGGGATCGGCGGGAAAAGGAATGGCCGCAGGATGGCATCGCGGGCGAACTCGAAGCCCGCTCGTTCGGCGTGCTGGAGCAGCGTCGAGGTGCTGCGCAGCATCGGGTCGTGGACGCGCGGCCCGAGCACGCGGCGGTTCCACGCGTCGAGGCGCGCGCTCCCGCTGGGCGCGAACTCCCATAGCAACGCCAGCCCGCCTCCCGTCAGCACGCGGCGCACCTCGGAGAGGAACGTGTCGAGCTCGTCCTCCGTTAGGTGCTTCATCAGGTAGCCGCTGGTGATGAGGTCGAACGACCGGTCTCGAAATGGCAGCGCTGTCGCCGTCCCGCCTGTGAGCCGCACCTCGTGACCGTGCTTCTGGGCATCACGCCTCGCGAGGCGGAGCGCCTGCATCGAGAAGTCGACGCCCGTGGGCGGCGTCGCGAACCCAACCCGCTGGTCTACCAGGCGGAGCAGCGCCCCGCGTCCGCATCCGACATCGAGCCAGCGCTGCTCCCGCCTCAGCGCGAGGTTCTCAGGCAGCTTCATCAGCGGGCTGTTGACGGCCCATTGCCCGGGTGCGCTCATCACCCAGCGGATCACCGCGGAGTGGGGATCGCGCCCCGCGAGCCACCGCTCGTACTCGCTCCCGCGCCGCGCCTCACTCATGCAGCCATCGTGGCACGAGGCGTCAGTGCAGACAAAGACGGGTCAGGGCCATGGCAGCCCCCGCGGTACATCGAGCTTCAGCTCACTCCAGCCAGAACGACAGCCGTACTCCCGCGCCCCGCGAGGCGGCCCAGTCGCATATAGCCGCCAGCTCGCGCAGCCGCGGCGCCAGTTCCTCGTAGCCGGCCGTCAGCTGCCGCAGCTCCGCGTCACCCGATTCGAGGGCCGTCGCGACAGCACGTGCGGACGCCGCGAGGGGCGCCGCCTCTTGCCAGGCGCGATCCAGTTCGCGGCGATCGTCGTCGGACTCGGCGTCGCGGTCGGCGTAGGTCAGCAGCGGCTTCAGGTCCACTCGATGCTTGCGCTGCATGTGCAGCGCCGCCTGTGCAAGCTCGTGCATCCCGCCGAAGCGCATGCTGAACGCCCAGGAGATGAAGAACAGCACGACAGTCGGGTCGCCGAGGAAGCCGAATGGACACGGTTCATCCGTGTCGAACTCGACGAAGAGGCCGCGCCCCCCGGCCGGCTCGATCGCGGAGCGCGCGCCGGGCGGCATCGAGGGCGCTAGACGTCCAGCGTCGCGGAGAGCGCGTGCGTCATGATGAACGACTTCCGAGGTGGCACCTCGTCGCCCATCAGCTTCGTGAACAGCTCATCCGCCCGCTCAGCGTCGTTGATCTCGACCTGGAGCAGGGAACGGGTCGTCGGGTCCATCGTCGTCGTCCACAGCTGGTCCGGGTTCATCTCCCCGAGGCCCTTGTAACGCTGGACGTTCACGTTCTTGCGCTCCACCGAGAAGTAGGCTTCCCGCTCGACGTCGCTGAACAGCCAGGTCACATTGCGGCCCTGCTGCGCGCTGTAGAGCGGCGGCTGCGCGATGTAGAGGTGACCATGTTCGATCAGTTCAGGCATGAAGCGGTAGAAGAAGGTCAGCAGCAACGTCCGGATGTGCGCTCCGTCGACATCGGCGTCGGTCATGATGATGACCTTGCCATAGCGCAGCTTCGCGATGTCGAAGTCGTCGCCGAAGCCCGTGCCGAGGGCCGTGATCAGGATGCGGATCTCTTCGTGCGCGAGCATCTTGTCGAGGCGCGCCTTCTCCACGTTCAGGATCTTGCCTCGCAACGGCAGGATCGCCTGCGTCCGCCGGTCGCGGGCGCTCTTCGCCGAGCCGCCCGCCGATTCACCCTCAACGAGATAGATCTCCGAGTACTCCGGGTTCGACTCGGAGCAGTCCGCCAGCTTGCCCGGCAGCATAGAGCCCTCGAGGACGCCTTTGCGCTGCACCAGGTCGCGCGCCTTGCGGGCAGCCTCGCGGGCTCGCGAGGCTGTGAGCGCCTTCTCGATGATGCGACGTCCCACGCTCGGGTTCTCATCCAGGTAGGTGTTCAAGCTCGAGGCCACCAGGGAGTCGACGAGCCCCTTCACCTCGGGGCTGCCGAGGCGGGTCTTCGTCTGGCCCTCGAACTGCGGCTCCGGGAGCTTCACGCTGATGACCGCGGACAGCCCTTCGCGCACATCGTCGCCGGAGAGGTTCGCGTCGTCGTCCTTGAGGAGCTTCGCGCGCCGCGCGTAGTCGTTCAGCGCGCGCGTGAGCGCGGAGCGGAAGCCCGTCATGTGGCTCCCGCCGTCGATGGTGTTGATGCAGTTCGCGAAGGAGTGCACCGACTCGCTGAATGAGGCGTTGTACTGCAGCGCGACCTCGATCGAGATGTTGTCGCGCTCGCCCTGGATCACGATCGGGTCCGCGTGCAGCGCGTTGCGGCCTCGGTTCACGTGCCGGACATACGCCTCGATGCCCGAGTCGAAGTAGAAGTTCTGCTCCTGCCCATCGCCGCGCAGGTCGATGAACTGGATCCACAAGCCCTTGGTCAGGTACGCCATTTCGCGAAAGCGCGCCGCGAGCGTTGCGAAGTCGTAGTCAAGCGTCTCGAAGATTTCGGAGTCCGGCTTGAAGGAGATCTTCGTGCCGTTGTGCTCCGGCTTCTGGCCGCGCACCTTCTCGATGTCACCCGTAGGCGCCCCTCGACGGTACGACTGGCGATAGAGGGCGCCGTCCTTCGCGACTTCGGCCGTGAGGTCCTCGGAGAGCGCGTTCACCACGGAGGCGCCGACGCCGTGCAGACCGCCGGATACCTTGTACCCGCCGCCGCCGAACTTCCCGCCGGCGTGCAGGACGGTCAGCACCGTCTCGAGGGCGGAGAGACCGGTCTTCTCGTGCCGGTCGACCGGGATGCCGCGCCCGTTGTCCTCGATGCTCACGCTGCCGTCGGGCTGAATGATGACCTCGACGCGGTCGCAGAAGCCGGCCATCGCCTCGTCGACGGCGTTGTCGACGATCTCGTAGATCAGGTGGTGCAGGCCGCGTTGATCCGTCGAACCGATGTACATGCCCGGACGTCGGCGGACGGCCTCGAGGCCTTCCAGCACCTGGATATTGGCCGCGGTGTACTCGCCGTTCTGCGCGTTCGTGCCATCCGCCCTGCGTGCGGTCGTCGTCATGCGTCCTCGCTCAACCGTCTCACATACCGGGTCGCCGCATCGCACCAGCGCCCATGCTCATCGCGACGGGGAAAGTCGCGAGCATGGCGGAACGGTCGCTGCCGCGACGCCCCTGCCACGACCTCTATTCTAGCACAGCCGCCTGTGCCCCCAGCCCCGCCGCGAAGGCGGTCGCGATGCGCTCAAAGCGCTCGCCATGTCGCTGGATCGGCCCGTTTCGGTCTCTACGCGGGGCGTGCCAGAGCGTGGCGCCGATGCCGGAAGCGGGTCAGCCGGCGCGGCTACAATGCCGTCCATGACCTACGACATCCGCTTGACGCCCATCGGCCATGTCGCGAACAGCGAGCACGATGTTGCTCGCCAGGACTGGTCGCACGTCCGCAGCGAGGTCCGCCTCCGCGAGGGCCTCGGGGCCGCTCTCCTCGGCCTGCGCGACTATTCGCACGTCATCGTCCTAGGCTGGCTCGACCGGATCCCCGATGAGCTGCGTGCCCGCCTTCAGGCCTACCCGGCCGGCGACGAACGCCTCCCGCTCCAGGGCGCGCTTGCCCTCCGTGGCGGCGCCCGCCCCAACCCCGTCTCCTTCACCGTCTGCCGGCTGCGAGGCATCGAGGGCGACGCGCTCCTCCTCGAAGGCCTCGACCTTGTGGATGGCACCCCCGTCCTTGATGTGAAGCCCTACATCGCCTACTACGACGCGGTGCCGAAGGCGAAGCTGCCGAAGTGGGCAGGGTGACCGCGCCTCCCAGGTCGCTCTTACGCGCGATCCTCGTGCAGCACACGACATGTGGTGTCGGCTCGCCCGCCGTGCCCACTGCGAGTCATACGTCTTGCGTCCGGATTGCCGCCGCGCCGCTAGAGTGCCTGGATCCGCCACTGCGGCGTCCGCAGCACCACAGACCCCATCGGGTTCTGCTCGGGGCTGAAGACCAGCTGCGACCACCCCTCGAGCTGCATGTCGAAGCGCACCTCGAGGTCGACCCATACCGAGAGGTTCGGGTTGACGAGGCCGAACTCCACAGCGGGCATGGGCGTGAACCCCGGCAGGAACGCGTCGACGAAGCGGCTGTTGTTCTCCTCGTCGATCAACGTCCGCCGGTCCACCCGTTCCGCGACGACGACGGCCTGAGGCACTGCGTGCATCCCCGGCACCCCGAAGTCATGCGGCACGAGTTGATACGCCGTCTGCCGCAACACCAACCAGCATTTCGCCCACTTGTCGTCGGCGGCGTACAGCCAGTGGTAGAAGCCGGTCATCCCTTCGATGCGGCCGATGAGATCGATCGCTGGCAGCGACGCCCAACGCCCCACGTTCGAGTGCGGCCGGCGGTTCGCGTGGAGCTCGAAGTGCGAGACCGCCCCCGCGCTGAAGCTGATCAGCGGGTCGTCTCGGTACGCCGCGAACCCCCAGAAGTGCAGCCCGTCCGTGAGGAAGTCCGCGGTGATCCCTCGCTGCGTGTGCCAGTCGGTGCTCGCCCACCAGAACTCTCCGTCGGGCGGGGGCGGCGGCTCCAGCACGACGTCCGGCCAGTACCTATCGAAGATGCCGTCGGGCCATTCATACAGGATTGCGCGGTCGAAGCCGGACGCGTATTCCGCGATGGCGTCGCCCACGTACCGCTCGAGGTCCGAGGGCTCCCCGGAGAATCGACGGACAAGCTCCTCGCGCAGCCGCCGCTGAGCATCGGAGCCTGTGCGCGTCACCGCGATGCGCTCCTGCGTCGCATCGAGGAGCGTCAGACGACGGTTGCGCATCTCGCGCTGGGCCTGCTGCTCCACCCGGGGCACTCGGTGGCGCTTGTTCCGGATCTCGTTCGTCGCGATTCGAGGCGGGGGATTGGTTCTTCGGCCGGGCATGAGGCTCCTCCTGAGGCGCATGGGAGTGTCCCGCGAGGAGCATAGCCGTCGCTACGGCGGACTGGGTTCGTCCCGAGCGCCCTTCTTCGTCTTTCGCGTCGGCGCGTCCGCGTCGATCTCGGCCGCCCGCCGCCGGATCATCCCCTCGACCACCGCGGGCGGTAGCGTCTGCGGTGGCACGAAGCGGATCGTCCCCTTGGACACCTCGTACCCCGCCAATGGCTCCTCGAAGCCGGTCGCGTCCATGCCGTACAGCCCGCAATGCCGCTTCGCCGCTCCGATGTACGCCAGTGGCTTCCCCCGGTACTTGAACGCCGCGAGGCCGTACGCCACGCCCTCGGTCGCGTCCGGCACGACGCCGCGGATCTGCTGTCGCAGCTCCTCGAGCGCCGCCCGGAACTCCTCCGGCACGGTTGCGAGGTATTCGTCGAGCGTGGTCGGCTTCTTGTCCATGCGCTGCTCCTCGGACCGCACCGAGGATACTCGTTGCGCCGCCTTGCCCCCGCACCGGCGGCCTCCGACACTGACGCCATGGACATCGGCATCATCGGCCTCGCGCGCTCGGGCAAGACCTCATTCTTCAACGCCGTCACACGAGGCAGCGCCCAGGTCGGCGCCTATTCGTCACAGCAGGAGCCGAACGTCGGCATCGCTCGGGTCCCCGACTCCCGTGTCGACGCCCTCGCCGCCGTCTTCCACCCAAAGAAGACGACCTACGCCGAGATCCGCTGGGTGGACTACCCCGTCGCCGGCTTCGGCGCCGAGGGCCCCGGCAACCGTTTCCTCGCCGAGATCGCCGGTCTCGACGCCCTCGTCCACGTCGCCCGCGCCTTCGAGGACGAGGCGGTGCCCCACCCCGAAGGCAGCGTCGATGCAGCCCGCGATATCGAGTCGCTCGACCTCGAGCTGGCCTTCGCCGACCTCGGCCTGATCGAGCGCCGCCTCGGCCGCATCGATGCCGAAATGCGCTCGATGAAAGCCGCCGACCGCGGCCGGCTCGAGGTCGACCGGGCGCTCCTCCAGCGCCTCCAGACGGAGCTCGAGGCGGGCCGTGGCATCCGCTCACTCGACCTGACCGAGGACGAGCGCCGCCAGCTCGCCGCCTACCAGTTCGTCACCGCGCTCCCGGTACTGCTCGTCGTCAACGTCGGCGAGGCCGACCTCGACCGCATCGAGACGGTCGAGGCCGAATACGCCGCCCGCTACGGCGGCCCCGGCGTCGCCGTAGCCGCACTGTGCGCGAAGGTGGAAGCCGAGCTGGCCGGGCTCGAGCCCGCCGAAGCCGAGGAGTTTCGACGCGACCTCGGCCTCCCCGAGGTGTCGCCCCTCGACCGTGCGATCCAGGCCGCCTACTCGCTGCTCGGCCTGCAGTCGTTCCTCACCGCTGGCGACGACGAGTGTCGCGCCTGGACCGTCCGCCGAGGCGCCAGCGCCCCCGAGGCCGCCGGCAAGATCCACTCCGACCTCGAACGCGGCTTTATCCGCGCCGAGGTTGCGCGCTGGGACGAGCTTGCTGAGGCGGGCTCGGTCGCCGAGCTGAAGAAGCGCGGCCGCCTCCGCACCGAGGGCAAGCAGTACGTCGTGCAGGATGGCGACGTCCTCAACATCCTCTTCAACGTTTGAGGCGCCGCGAAAGGACGTATCGAGGAGACGCCGCATGCCCTGGTGGCTCTGGCTGCTCCTCGTCGCTCTCGCATTCCTGCTGGCGGCGGCCGCCGCCGCGTTCCAGCTCCGGCGCGACCGCTTCGCTTGCGCTACCCTCGCAGCGCTGCAGTGCCTCACCTGGCGCCAGCGCTTCGAGGTCGCTCGCGCCATCGCCCGCGACCGCCGCGTCCCCCGCGTCGCGCGCTGGCTGCCGCTGGCCCTCGCCGCCTATCTCGCCTTCCCCATCGACGTGATACCCGACTTTATCCCCGTCATCGGCCAGCTCGACGACATCCTCGCCGTCGCCCTCGTGTTGTGGTTGCTGGTGCGTCTTGTGCCGCACGAGGTGATCAAGGAGCACCTGGCGGCGGTGGCCCCGGGCTAGCCGGTGCGTTCTGGAAGTCAGCCACCGCCGCCCCCCGCCTCGGCACTCCCGCCGTATGATTCCCCGCGGAGGAGCCGCGATGACCAACGATGTCGAGACACGCATGCAGATCATGGGTGAGATTGAGGAGGCCCTCGGGGGCGGGCCCTCCGTTGTCGTCGCGACGGTCGTGAACGGCGGCGAGCTTGGCCTGCCAGCCGGCGCCAAGCTGCTCGTCCACCGTGACGGCTCGACCGTCGGAGGCATCGACCCCGACGTCGACGCCACGGTCGCTGCCGCCGGCCTCGAAGCGTACGAGGCGTTTCCCCGCATCCCGGCCCAGACGCTCTGGGTCCACCACGAGGGCGGTGTCGTCAAGCGCCGCCACCAGTCGCGGCCCGGCGACGCCCAGCTCATGGTCGAACTGTTCGAGGCGCCCGCTCGGCTGCTCGTCGTCGGCGGCGGACACGTCGGCCTCTCCATCGCGCGGATCGGCGCGATCGTCGGTTTCTCGATCGCGGTCCTCGATGACCGTCCCGAGTTCGCCAACCCGGAGCGCTTCCCAATGGCTGAAGAAGTGATGTGCGGCGACATCGCCGAGGAGCTCGACGGGACGCGCATCGACCACACCACGTTCATCGTGCTCGTGTCGCGCGGTCACATGCAGGACGCGCTCGCGCTCCGCCATACCGTCTCGAGGGGCCCCGCGTACCTCGGCATGATCGGCAGCCGCCGCCGCACGGCGACCGTGCTGCAGCAGCTCCGCGACGAGGGCTACAGCGCGGATGACCTCGCGCGGGTCCACACCCCGATCGGCCTCGACATCAACGCCGAGACGCCCGAGGAGATCGCGCTCGCGATCCTCGCGGAGATCGTCCTGATCCGAAAAGGCGGCACCGGACGCATGCTCTCGACGATCACGAGCCGCCGCGCAGCCGAAGCTACATAATCCAATGCACGTGCTGACACCCGCGTACGAACACGTCCCTCGCACGACGTAAACGAGGGGAACGCTCGCGAAAACGCGACGTAAACCCCTTGATCCGTTGTGTTATGCTGACCTAGCTGATGGGGTAAGTCACCCCGGACGCTGACACATCGCCAGCCCCTGCCGAGGTGTTGCGCACGGTTGCATCTCGGGGGTATCCCTCTGGGGCACAAGGGCCGAGTAATCGGCCCTTGTGCTATCTAACACCCCCAGCCCCTCGTGGTGTCACTGATAGATACGGCGTAGCCGGGCCGGCGGATCTCTCGCCTCGCGGCCAACCGCGGCGACGTCAGTACGGCTATAATCACAAGGTACCTGGGACAGGGAGCGACGATGTCTCGCGAACTCTTTGCCGAAATCCGTGAAGCGCAGCAGGCCGGTCAACCGCGTGTCCTCGCGACGGTCGCCGCAACCCGTGGGTCCACCCCCCGAGGTCCGGGCGCCCACCTGCTGCTCCGGCCCGACGGCACCTTCAGTGGCACCATCGGCGGTGGCTGCGGGGAGGCCGAGGTCTGGCAGGAGGCCATGGAGACGATGGCCGACGGCCAGCCGCGCGTCGTCGTCGTCGACCTCACCGAGCCCGTCGAAGGCGAGGACAAGATCTGCGGCGGCGTGATGGAAGTCTTCATCGAGCGCGTCACAGGCTAACCGCCCCCGCCGGACTCTCCGGCCGCGAACCCATCTCTTCAAATCCGCAGCGCACGAACGGGCGTACCGCTGGTACGCCTGTTGCCTGCGCTGTACCGTGCGACGCGGGGTGTTACGATCGTCTGACGGCGCACATCCGCCGGGAAGGACACACCGATGCTCGGTAGTCTCGGTTGGCAAGAGCTCCTCATCATCCTCGTCATCCTCGCGCTGATCTTCGGCGCATCGAGGGTTGCGGGCCTCGGCGGCGCGCTCGGGCGCGGCATCCGCGAGTTCCGCCAGGAGGCCGGCAGTTCGGACTCCTCCGATGACAAGGATCATGACAAGGACAAGACAGCGACGGGCACCAAGTCCGGGGAGACCTCGACGCGCAACGGCTGACGCCGGCTGTCCACTCATGAAGGAGCGCATGCATGCTCGGTAGCCTCGGCTGGCAGGAACTGTTGATCGTTCTGGTGATCCTCGCGCTGGTGTTCGGCGCGAGTCGCGTCGCCGACATGGGCGGCGCGCTCGGCCGCGGCATTCGTGAGTTCCGCAGCGAGGCGGGCCGCCCGGATGACTCCTCGGACGCGCCCCCCGCAGCGGGGGCTGCCTCGTCGGGCGGCGCGAAGGACGGGTCCAGCTCCGGCTAGCCGGCACGCTTCCATCGTGAGTTGACGACGCGCGGCCTCGTGCCGCGCGTCTGCGTTCGAGAGCCGAGTTCTCCCATGGCCCCCGGCTTCGGCCCCCGCGAACGAGGCGCGTTGCTCGCCGGCCGAGCCGCCGGACAGGTCGTCCGCGGCCTGGGTCGGGGCGGCGGCACGGCGCTCCCGGGGCTCATCGCCGCCCGCCTCGCTCCCAGCATCGTCGAGTCCGCGGCCCTCCTGCTCGGCCACGGAGTGGTGACCGTCACCGGCACCAACGGCAAGACCACCACCGCCCACCTGCTCTCGGCCGTCGCGCGCGGCGCCGGCCTGCGCCCGCTCGCCAATCGCTCCGGCTCCAACCTCGAACGAGGCATCGTCAGCGCGCTTGTCGACGCCATCGGCAGCGGCGGCGGTGTGCGCGACGCCGAGCGGCGCCTCGGCGTCTTCGAGGTCGACGAGGCGCACTGGCCGCTACTGGCGCCCCGCCTCCATCCACGCGTGGCGTTGTTCCTCAACCTGTTCCGCGACCAGCTCGACCGCTACGGTGAGGTCGACTCGATCGCGGCCGGCTGGCGTGCCGCCGTCAGCGGTCCCGGCGCCACGTCGACGCTCGTCCTGAACGTCGACGACCCGTCGGTCGCACAGCTCCAGGAGGACACGCGCGGCGAGGTCGTCGGGTTCGGCATCCAGGACTCCGCGGTGTCGCTCCCCGCGCCGGAGCACGCCACCGACGCCCGATTCTGCCGCTGCGGTTCCACGTACGCGTATGACGCCATCTACATGGGCCACGTCGGCGTCTGGCGCTGCCGCGGCTGCGAGCGCCGTCGTCCGGCGCCGTCCGTCGTCGCCGAGCGCGTCCACCTGGGCGCAGAGGAGACGCAGTTCGACCTCGTGATCGGCGAGCGGCGCGTCCCGGTCGCGACGCCACTTGCCGGTCTCTATTCCGTGTACAACGCGCTCGCTGCTGCGGCGGGGGCGCACGCACTTGGGCTCTCGATCGAAGCGACCGCGCGCGCCCTCGCTGCGTCGGGCCCAGCCTTCGGCCGCCAGGAGCGCTTCCACGTGGAGGGCCGCACCGTGCGTCTCCTCCTCGCGAAGAATCCCACCGGGCTCAACGAGGTGTTCCGCGCGCTCGAGGCGGCCTGGCCGCCGCTGACCATCCTTGCGATGCTCAATGACGGCATCCAGGATGGACGCGATGTGTCGTGGATCTACGACGCGGACGTGGAGCGCCTCGTCGGCCTTGTGGGCAAGCTGGTCGTCTCCGGCCGCCGCGCCGAGGACCTCGCCCTCCGCTTCGCCCTCGCCGGGATCGAACCTGCGGCCGTGAGCACAGACACGCGCGCGGCCCTCGAGACGGCGCTCCTCGCGACACCGCCCGGCGGACGGCTGGAGATCGTGGCGACGTACACGGCGATGCTCGAGGTCCGCGAACTGCTGGCAAGCCTCTCGGGCGGCGGGCATTACTGGGAGGATGCGCCGTGATCGACCCGCGGCGCACGATCCGGGTCGTGACGCTGTACCCCGAGGTGATGAGCATCTACGCAGACCGGGGGAACCTGATCGCACTGCGTGCGCGCTGCCGTCAGTACGGCATCGTGTGCGAGGTAACGGCTTCAGGCATCGGGGACGAGCTGCCCGCGGACGCCGACCTGGTCCTCATCGGCGGTGGGCAGGATCAGGAGCAGCGACGGATCGCCGCCGACCTCGCGGGGAAGGGCGTGCGCCTCCGAGACTGGGCCGAGGACGATGTCGCCATGCTCGCTGTCTGCGGTGGCTTCCAGCTCTTCGGCCACTTCTACCGCACAGCCGAGGGCGAGGAGCTTCCCGGCGTCGGCATCTTCGATGTCACGACCGTCGCGCCGGCCCCGGGCGCCCCGCGCTGCATCGGAGACGTCCTGGCAGATGCGTCCGGCTTCGGCGAGGTCGTCGGCTTCGAGAACCACGGGGGACGCACCTACCTCGGGCCAGGCGCCCGCCCCTTCGCTCGCGTCCGCCACGGCTACGGCAACAACGGCGACGATGGCACCGAGGGCGCCGTGTACCGCGAGGCGATCGGGACCTATCTGCACGGTTCGTTGCTGCCGAAGAACCCGAGCGTGACGGACCGCCTGATCCTCGCTGCCCTGCGGCACCGTTACGGGCCGGACGTCACGCTCGACCCGCTTCCCCCGGACGCGTACGCCCAGCGTGCGCACGAGGCCGCTGCGGCGGTCGCGCGGCGGCGAGGGCGCCGGAACCCGTGACTCCGCACCGCGCGGCGCATCCCGCCGTTTGACGCTGCGGGCATCACCTCCCAATCCTGATCTCATGTTCACCCGCCGCCGCCTGCTCACCCTCGGGCTCGCTCTGCCGTTCGCCGTCGCCGCGTGCGGTGACGATGGCGAAGATGGCGCGGCCTCGACCGGGGATGTCACGATCGGCACCCCGACCGCCGAGGGCCCGTCCACGCCCGCCATCCCTCCGGCGACCGCGACGGCGACGCTCGCCGCTTCCACGGCGCCGGCTCGCCTTCGCCTCGATGACCTCAATGGCTTCGCATTCCCGATCGCGGGCGCCTGTCTTCCCGACAGTGACAACCTGATGCCGAATGCCCCCCGGACGTACCGCATGGGCGTTCACGAGGGCGTCGACTTCTATCCGGGCCTCGCGTGCGCTCCCATTGCGAAGGGGACCGCCGTCCTCGCCATGCTGGATGGCGCCGTCATTCGCGCCGATCTCGGCTACGAGGAACTGACACCGGCGGTCCTCGCGAAGCTGCGTGCCGACACGGCCGCCGCCGGCACCACACCCCCGGATGTCCTGGACGCGTATCGCGGCCGTCAGGTGTGGGTCGATCACGGCCAGGGCGTGGTGACGCGATACTGCCACCTGACGTCGATTGCCTCCGGCATCGCGGTCGGTGTGCGGGTGCGCCAGGGTCAGCAGCTCGGTGGCGTCGGGGAGTCCGGCACGCCCGAGTCCATCGAGGCCCCGGGCACGGAGATCCACCTTCACGCCGAGGTGCGCGTCGCCGCCGGCTTCCTCGGCCAGGATCTCGCTCCGGCCGTCGTGCGCACGCTGTACACGCGGCTGTTCACCGCGGGATAGCCTCCGCGCAGCGGCCCGCCCTCCGCTCTAGTAGCATGAGAAGGCCCACCGAGGACGGAGCTTGCGTTGCCTCCACTGACCATCGAGATCGGCTGGAGCCCGAACATCACGACGATCGGCGGGTTCCTGCTCACCTGGCATGGGCTCTTCACCGCCATCGGCATTCTTGCCGGAGTGCAACTGTCGCTCCGCATGGCCCGCGTCGTGGGATACGACCCCGACCAGGCCTATACGCTCGCGCTCGTGGGGGTGCCGAGTGGCATCGTGGGCGCTCGCGCGCTCTTCGTTGCCGAGCACTGGGACTTCTACGGCAGCAACGTGGGGGAGATCTTCAAGATCAACGAGGGCGGCATCTCCATTTGGGGTGCCGTGCTCGGTGGCATCATCGGCGCCGTCCTCTTTGCGCTATGGAGGAAGTACCCGATCGCGCGCGGGCTCGACATCGCGGCGTTTGGCGCCATCCTCGGCATGGCGATCGGTCGCCTCGGTGACCTCGTCAACGGCGAGCATCTGGCTCGCGCGACCGATCTCCCGTGGGGCGTGCTGTACACCCACCCTGATTCGCCCGCGTTCACGCACTCGTTGCAGGTTGGCGCGCACCATCCGGCAACGACGTACGAGATGCTCGCCGACCTCGTCATCCTCGGCTTGCTGTTCTACGCGCTGCTCCGCGTCTTCCGCGACCGCCCCGGCCTGACGTTCTTCGTCTTTCTGGTCGGATACGCGGTCATGCGCTTTCTCGTCACTTATTTGCGTATCGATTCCGAGGAGGTCCTCGGCACGCCGCTGCGCACGCCGCAGGTCGTCTCGCTGCTGGTGATCCTGGCGTCGGTCCCCGCGATCTGGTACTTCGCGAAGCAGCCACCCCGGCCACTCCAGTCGCAGCCCGAGCGCTCGGCCGTACCGCGGCCGGCCGCGGCGCGGCGCGGCGGATAGCGGCTGCAAATGCCCGAGGTCGTCCTCTACGGCCAACCCGGGTGCCATCTCTGCGAGGACGCCGAGGCCGCACTCGAAGCGCTCCGGCGCTCGCACGTGTTCACATTGCGCGTCGTCGACATCCACTCCGACGACGACCTCGCACGCCGCTATGTCTTCGAAATCCCCGTCATTGCGGTCGATGGCGCCGTCGTGACGCGCGCTCCGATCAACCTTCGCGCGGTAACATCGGCCCTCGACGCCGGCACGCACATCGAGGGCCGTACGTAGGCTCCTTCAGCTGCGCGAGTCACCGGGGATGCGCCGCTGGCTCACGTACATGACCGCGCCGAACGAGTCGGCGGGGTCCATCAGGTAGGTGTCTGCCGTCCGTTCCTCGACTCCCACGCCATTCGCCCGCAGGAACTGCGCGGCCTTCGCCACGTCCTTCACGCCCCACGTCACCGAGTGGATGATGTCGCCGTTCTGCTCGAGGTCCCGCGCCAGCAGGCTATCCGAGTCGAGTGGCGTCGCGACTTCGATGACGGTCGTCGTTCCCACGGCGATGAACGCGCTGCGGGTCCGCGAGGCCGGGTTCTCTTCCTCGTGCAGCAGCCGCCCGTCGAGGAAGTCCACGTACCTCGATTTGCCTCGCTCGAGGTCGTTCACCGCCATCGTGATGTGCCAGGCGCGGGGCACGATGCCCAGCGGGTGCTCCTCTGGCCAGAAGCGCTCGTCGTAGCCCGGGATGGCGCCCGTCCCGATGCTCATCCCCTCACGGCGCGGCATGAGTTCCCACTGGCAGCCCGTGTCACGGGGATGCGTGAACGCCGCGGCCACAAGGTTGTCCGCCGACGTCGCCGCTCCACCGCCGTCGGTGAAGAGCCGCACACCGCCGTCCTTGAGCTTGCCGAACAGCTCTGCAAAGCCGCCGTCGATGTACCACGCTACCGAGTGCAGTCGGTTCCCGAAGCGCCGGTGGAACCGCCCCACGGGCATCTCCTCGGCGCCCTCCACCCGGTACGAGGGCGCCATTGGCTCCATGCAGAAGTCCGCGATGAACGCCAGCGAGGCGTCTCGCTTCTCCACCTCGCTGTAGTTCCCATGCATGCTCCGCTTCACCGCGAAGATCTTGTCGTACCACTCGTCGAGCGGGCCCAGCTCGTCGTACATGTGGATCACGTGGAACATGTCCCCGACCTGGATCGCCATCGCGGAACTCCTTCCTCGCCCGGCCTCGCTTCGAGGCGTCCGCATACTACTCCCGGGCGAAACGCCCGGCGGGACGCTTCAATTGACAGAACGCCTCGCCGCCTTCTAGCCTCTCTGCACGCACGACCACTCGTGCGGTTCATCCAGAGTGGTGGAGGGCGTCGGCCCTGTGAAACCACGGCAACCGAGCCGCCCCTCGCCCGGGTGGGTACGGTGCCAATTCCGGCCCGGCGGCGTCGCGCCGGGAGAGATGAAATCGAAGGCGTCCCCAGACATGTCGACTGACCTCATCTGCCCCTTCAGCACCTCGCCCGCACGGGCCGCCTCGATGCGCGCCATGGCGATGCCACGGCCCGACCGCTCCTAGCGGCTCGGGCCTGCACCACGCACCACTCAGCGTTCGAGTACGCCGCCCGCCAGCGGGCGCGCCGGAGTCCACACGATGTCGTTTGAATCCGCCCTGCGCTGTCGCGAGTGCGGTCGTGAGTACCCACTCAACCCCATCTTCTCCTGCGAGTTCTGCTTCGGGCCCCTCGAAGTCGCCTATGACCTCGAGGGCATCCGTGAGGCGGTCTCCCGTGACTCCATCGAGGCCGGGCCGCCCACCATCTGGCGCTACGCGCCCTTCCTCCCGTGCGACCCGGACTACCGGGTCGACCTCGGCACGGGGTACACGCCGCTCATTCGCGCCGACCGCCTGGCGAAGCGCCTCGGCCTCGACACGCTCTGGATCAAGAACGACACGGTGAACCCCACCTGGTCGTTCAAGGACCGAGTGGTCAGCATCGCCATCGCCCGTGCGCGCCAGTTCGGCTTCGAGGCGATGGCCTGTGCGAGCACCGGCAACCTCGCCAACTCGGTGTCGGCGCACGCCGCCGCTGCGGGTATGCCGGCCTACGTCTTCATTCCGCACGACCTCGAGGAGGGCAAGGTCGTTGGGAGCGCGATCTACGACCCCACCCTCGTGATGGTCGACGGTTCGTACGACGACGTGAACCGCCTCTGCACCGAGGTTGCCGGCTCGCGCCGGTGGGCCTTCGTGAACATCAACGTCCGCCCCTATTACGCCGAGGGATCCCGTACTCTCGCCTACGAGGTCGCCGAGCAACTCGGCTGGCGTGCCCCGGATCACGTTGTGTCCCCGATGGCCTCGGGCTCCCTCTTCACCAAGATCTGGAAGGGCTTTCAGGAGTTCCACAAGGCCGGCCTCATCGAGGAGCCGCACACCCGCATGTCGGGGGCGCAGGCGCGCGGCTGTTCGCCGATCACTACCGCCTTCGAGAACCACACGCTGAACTTCGTGCCGCAGAAGCCCAACACCATCGCCCGCTCACTCGCCATCGGCAATCCCGCGGACGGGTACTATGCACTCAAGGTGATGGAGGAGACGCAGGGCGGGTCCGAAGCCGCGACCGACGATGAGATCGTCGAGGGCGTGAAGCTCCTCGCCGAAACGGAGGGTATCTTCGCCGAGACCGCCGGCGGCGTGACTATCGCGTGCCTCAAGCGGCTCGTCGAGAGTGGCGCCATCCGCCGCGGCGAGGAAACGGTCGCCTTCATCACCGGCGGCGGCCTCAAGACCATCGAGGCGGTGCAGGGCAAGCTCACCGCACCGCTTCGCGTCTCCGCGAACCAGGCCTCGTTCGATGAAGCGCTGGCCAGCCGCGAGGCGGTCGGCGCCGGCGTGGGAGGTGCATGATGGCCACGAAGCGCGTCCGCTTCACCTTTGAGCCGCAGCTTATCCGGGAGCCGTTCATCTACCAGCTCGGCCACGAGTTCCGCATCGTTACCAACATCCGGATGGCGGATGTCGACGAGCAGGTCGGCTGGGTCGTCCTCGAGCTCGAGGGCGAGCCGGAGGAGATCGAGCGCGGCATCCATTGGGCCGAGGCCAAAGGCGTACGAGTCGACCCGCTCCTCGGCGACGTCGTCGAGGGTTAACCCCCAATCAGCGAACGGACGGAGACTGCAGACCGATGCCCATCAACGTGAAGATCCCCACCCCGCTGCGCACGCTCACCGGCGACCGCGACACGGTACCCGGCCAGGGCGCGACCCTCGGTGAGCTCGTTCAGCACCTCGAGACCGAGTTTCCGGGCATGCGCGAGCGCCTGTGCGACGACTCCGGCTCGTTGCGCCGCTTCGTCAACGTGTACGTGAACGGCGAGGACGTGCGCTTCCTGAGCGGCCTCGACAGCGCCCTTAAGGAGGGCGACGAGGTCTCCATCGTCCCTGCTGTGGCGGGCGGGTAGGCTCCGCCGGCACAAGGACCACGCGGACTACGCGAACTGCGCGCACGGCCGCGCCAACGCGACAGACTGGCGAAGATCACGGGCGCGGCGAGCGCGCTACTCGCGCCCACGCGGCGCGGTGGCATCCAGCGCAACATCATCGCGCCCCGCGGCTTCGGCCTGGCTCGCGGCCAACGAGGATTCCGGAGCGCACGACAAGAGCGGCCCACCCCGGGTCGCTCTTACCTTCCCCCCGTCAGTACGCGTCGCCGTCGTGCTAGCATCCCTGCCCGCCGGGCCGGAGGAGGTGCGCGATGGACTTCGAGACAATTCGCTTTGAGCGGGACGGCCACGTCGCCACGATCACGCTCAACCGCCCCGAGCGCTTGAACGCCTTCAACGAACAGATGTCGTTCGAGCTCAGCCGCGCCTGGTCCGAGGTGCGTGACGACCCGGCGGTGCGCGTCGCAATCCTGACCGGGGCGGGTCACCGCGCCTTCTCCTCGGGGGTCGATGTCGCCGCGACGCCCGACGGCGATCCGCTGGTCACGCGGCCCTGGATCGCGCGCATGACCGCGAAGGGCAACGAGTGCTACAAGCCCGTGATCGTCGCCGTGAACGGCCTCGCGGCTGGCGGCGCCGCCTACTGGATCGGCGAGTGCGAGCTCGCGATCGCCGCCGACCATGCGACGTTCTTCGACCCCCACGTCGACCGCGGCATGGTCCCGCTCGAGGAGCCGATGATCTACGCCCGCCGCCTGCCGCCGATGGCGGTCATGCGCATGATCCTGCTCGGTCTCAGCGACCGCACGGACGCGCGGACCGCCCTTGCCGCCGGCCTCGTGACCGAGGTCGTACCGGCAGCCGAGCTGATGCCAATCGCTCACCGCTATGCGGAGATCATCGCTTCGAAGTCACCGCAGGGCGTACAGCGCGCGACGCGCGTCCTCTGGCAGACGAAACACCTGCCGCTGGACGAAGCGCTCGATGTCGCCTGGCGCGAGATCGTGGAGCACTCCGCCGTCTCCACCGACCTCATCGAGGGCAAGCGCGCGTTTCTCGAGAAGCGGGAACCGGACTGGGACCACCCGGCCCTGGGAGGTTAACCGACGCCGATCACCTCTGAGGCCGGGAGCACCGGCAGCACCTGGCTCCGGGTGAGTCCCACGAGGCCCGCCTCGACGAGGATGCCTTCGATCGCGTGCACGTTCGGCGCCTCAACGAGCAGGAAGATCTCATGCGCCGCGCGGCTCATCCACGTCCCCTGGGGCTCGATCCCATGCTCGCGAGCCACGTCGTGGAATCTCCGCAGGGCGCCTCGCATCGCCTCGCTCTCGGCGTCGCCTCGGAAGACGCAGTCCTGCGGGTTGTGGGTGTTCACGATCATGTGCAGCACGCGGGCATCCTTCCGGTCTGCGCCACCTCGCCCGCCACGACGGACGCCGAGGAGCGCTCAGTGATTCACGACATGCATAGCAGCCGTCCGTGCCCGAGCATACCAAGGTCATGAAGCGTGGCTCAAACGAAGGAGGTGAGCCGACCTGGCCGCTGGGCCGTCTCCGCACGGGTCGCTGCGGCTCCGGGACGCCTCCGGACCCCTGCTATACTTTCCGGCGATGCGCGCTAACGCTCGATGGCTGCTGCCCTCCGCGCTGCTGCTGGTCGCGGTGGGGCTGTTGCTGGTCACGTATCTTGCCAACCCGTTTGGCCTCGGAGACGGCGAGCCGGCTGCGGCGACCGCCGAGGCGTCGGCCTCCCCCGGGAGCTACCTCTTCGTGCAGACGGCGAGTGGGGGGACGCTGCGCGACCTCGGAGACGGGACCTTCACGCTGGAGTTGCGTGACGTTGCGCCTCGAAGTACGTACTTCAGCGACCGGCCCGAGCGAGATGCGGGCACCATGGATCCTGCGCGGATGCTGTCCGACGTCTGGGAGGCGGACATTCCGCCTCCGAATGCGGCGCTGGTGGCGACGACCGCCGGCAACTCGCGCGTCACCCTGCCGCTCGAACTCACCAACCCAACGTACGACCCCTCCGCCGCGACCATGACGTTCGATGCCGACCTACTGGAGGAGTTGCCCGGTTCGCTGCAAGATCTCGGTCTCGCCGAAGTCGGGTCACTGGCGGACGACTTCACCGAAGCCGAGCTGTTCATCGACACTACGTTCAATCATTGCGTCATTGCCCTCGAAAACTACACGAACCGGTCGTTCCAGCTGCGGTCGAAGGACCCGCCCGATGGGAACAGGTGGGGCCCCGGGGATCCGCCGGATGGCATTAATGGCGGCGGTTCAGTGCAGGCATTCAAGTTCAAGTACCGGTCAGAAGAAGCGGACAAGACTGGGACGGTCGTGTACGAGGACATCCTGACGCCCACACGTACGCTGACGATCGAGGTGACGTGTCACGGCGACCTCGGCGCGGTGGTCAGCGCGACCGCGCGGACAACGCCCTCGAATGACCATCACGTCGCAATCACATTCCCCTCCGGGAACGTGCGTTTCGTGGTCTACGACTCGGGACCGCTGTCGGTGAACTGACGCCTCGCGCGCAGTTGTCTCGCTAACGGCGGCGTGCCCTCATGGCGTTGCTGCCAGCTGCGGGGCCCCGATCGCCGCGAGCAGCTCCGCCACCCGATGTTCGCGCTCCAGCGGATGGCGCAACGGACGCTGCTGATGCAGGCGATAGTAGTTGCGCCGCCCGACCCGCTCATGCTCGAGGTACCCCTCGGCCTCCAGCTCTTGCACGATGCGCTGCGTCGCGCGCTCTGTGATCCCCACCGCCTCCGCCACGTCGCGCAGCCGCACCGTGGGGTCGCGTGCGATGCACAGCAGGACATGCGCATGGTTGGTGAGGAACGTCCACTGCGGTGGCTGATTCATGAATCGGATATCCGTCCGCCTGCGTCTGAGGTGCGGGAGAGACTACTCGCTCGTCCCGCACGCTGCCACACGATGCGCGCCCGAGCCGGCGGGCGGCGCACGTCCACGCCATCACGTTCGCTGTTCGGTGATGCGGGTGAGCGCAGCGCCGCTCGTCGCGTGCTATGATCTTGACCAAGTTAGTCGTGAATTAGAGGCGCGGGGCATGCACATCGGTACCAAGGGCGATTACGGCGTGCGCGCGCTGATCGACCTCGCCATGTACGGCAGCGAAGGTCCGGTGCAGCGCACCGAGATCGCCCGCCGTCAGCACATCCCCGAGTCCTACCTCGACCACCTGCTCGCGCAGCTTCGCCGTGACGGGTTCGTGCGCAGCACCCGTGGCCCGGGCGGCGGCCATCAGCTCACCCGGCCGCCCGAGGAGATCTGTCTGCTGCACGTCCTCGAGAGCCTCGAAGGCTCGCTCGCCCCGATGCCCTGCCTCGAGGATGACGACTCCGGAGAGCCGCATTCCGTCTGCGCCCAGCAGTGGGTCTGGCGCGAAATCTACGATGACATGCGCGCGCGGCTTGCCGCCGTGTCGCTGGCTGACCTGGCCGCCCGCGAGCGCGAGCGCCTGCGCTCCGCCGTCGCGAGCTACTCGATCTGAAGGCGAGAGAGACAGAATGACCGTCCCGGAGGCGCACCCCCTCGCGACCCCGCTCATCGCGGACTCCGTCCTCGAGCTGATCGGGGCGACGCCGCTCGTGCGCCTGAGCCGCATCGCCCCGGCTGGCGTCGAGGTCCTCGGCAAGCTCGAGGCGCGCAACCCGGCCGGCTCCGTGAAGGACCGCATTGCCCTCTCGATGATCGAGGAGGCGGAACGCGCCGGCCGTATCCAGCCCGGCGACACCCTCGTCGAGCCGACCTCCGGCAATACCGGCATCGGCCTCGCCATGGTGTGCGCCCGCAAGGGCTACCGGCTGATCCTCACCATGCCGGAGGACATGAGCATCGAGCGCCGTCGTCTGCTCGAGCGCTTCGGCGCCGAGCTGATCCTGACACCGGCCATCGAGGGCATGACTGGAGCCGTCTTCACGGCGCAGGAGCTGGCCCGTGAGCGCGGCTACTTCATGCCGCAGCAGTTCGACAATCCGGCCAACCCCGAGATCCACCGGCGCACCACCGGCCCCGAGATCGTCGAGGCCACCCAGGGTCGGCTCGACGCCTTCGTCGCGGGGGTCGGTACCGGCGGCACCATCACCGGCGTAGGCGAAGTGCTGCGCAACGCGCGCGTCCCCGCGCGCATCGTGGCCGTCGAGCCCGCCCGCGCGCCGGTGCTCCAGGGCGGTCGCGCCGGCCTGCATGGCATCCAGGGCATCGGCGCCTCCTTCGTCCCGGGCGTGTTGAACCGCGAGGTGTATGACGAGATCATCAGCGTGGGCGACGAAGATGCCTACGCGATGACCAAGCGCCTCGCGCGCGAGGAAGGCCTGCTCGTCGGCATCTCTTCCGGCGCAAACGTCTGGGCGGCAATCCAGGTCGCCGAAGCCCTCGGGCCCGGCAAGCGCGTCGTCACCATGTTGTGTGATACCGGCGAGCGCTACCTCAGCGTGGCGCTGTAACGTATCGAGCATTCGAGAGCGAAAGGGACTTCCCCATGGCCGTGAGCGTCTACATCCCCTCGCCATTCCGGCGTCTGACGCAGAACCATGAGTATGTGTCGGTCGAGGGCCGCAACGTCGCCGAAGTGCTCGACGCCGTCGACGAGCGCTACCCGGGCTTCGGCAACCTTGTCTACGACCGCGAGCGCACCATCCCGGCGCACATCAACATCTACGTGAACAACCAGGAAATTCACGACCTCTCCGGCACGGACACCACGGTCGCCGACGGTGACCAGGTCGCGGTCATCCCCGCGCTCGCGGGCGGCGCCCCGGACGCCGACGGCGCCACGAATGGGCACACGCCGGCCGGCAACCCGGCCGCCCTCTCGCCCGACGAAGTCATGCGCTACTCGCGGCACATCATCATGGGCCAGGTCGGGCCCACCGGGCAGCGCAAGCTCCGCAACGCGAAGGTCCTCATCGTCGGCGCGGGCGGTCTCGGCTCTCCCGTCGCGATCTACCTTGCGCTCGCCGGCGTGGGCACGGTCGGCATCGTCGAGTTCGACACCGTCGACCTCTCGAACCTCCAGCGGCAGCTGCTCCACCAGACCGAGGATGTCGGCAAGACGAAGATGCAGTCCGCCGTCGAGACGCTGAACGCCTACAACCCGCATGTCACCGTGCGCCAGCATGAGGCCCCCATCACCTCGGACAACGCGATGGAGATCATCCGCGACTACGACTACGTCGTGAACGGCGCGGACAATTTCGCCACGCGCTACCTCGTGAACGACGCCTGCTACCTGCTCGGCAAGACGCTCGTCGATGGCTCCATCCTGCTCTTCGACGGCCAGGCGACCGTCTTCAAGCCCGGTCAGGGCTGCTACCGCTGCCTCTACCCGACGCCGCCGCCCCCCGGCCTCGTGCCGTCCTGCGCAGAGGCCGGCGTCCTGGGCGCGATCACCGGCATCATCGGCTCGATCCAGGCCACCGAGGTGTTCAAGCAGGTGCTCGATATCGGCCAGCCCCTCGTCGGGCGCCTCCTCCTCGTCGACGCGTTGACGATGGAGTTCCGCACCATGAAGCTGCGCCGTGACCCGGAGTGCCCGCTCTGCGGCGACCACCCGACGGTCACGGAGCTCATCGATTACGACCAGTTCTGCGGCTCGCCCCCGCTCGTCGCGCCCGGCGCGACGGGGGCCGCCCACCACTAGTACAGGATGGTCCGGGGCGTCGGTAGTGCGCCCCGGACCTCGCCGCCACGCGCGGCGCCGGACACGACCAGCGAAGAGGGGGCTGCTTTGTCGGTGCAGGTGCATGTCACGTCAGTGATTCAAAAGGCCGTCGACGGTCAGCGTCAGTTCGCCGCCGACGGCTCGACGGTCGCCGAGCTCATTGAGGACATCGAGCGCCGCTACCCCGGCTTTCGCTCGCAGATCATGGACGGCTCCGGACAGCTCCACCGCTTCGTGAACATCTACCTGAATGACGAGGACATCCGCTACCTCGGCGGCGCGGACACGGCGCTCAAGGACGGCGACCAGGTCTCCATCCTGCCCGCCCTCGCTGGCGGCTAGGACGCACCCGATGCTCTACCGCAGCATGCTCGACATGGTCGGCAACACGCCGCTCGTCGAGGTCGCTGTGCTCTCGCCGAAGCCCTCCGTGCACATCTACGTGAAGCTCGAGGGCCAGAACCCCACCGGCTCGGTCAAGGACCGGATCGCGAAGTACATGGTCGAGTCCGCGGAGCGCGAGGGGCGGCTGCGTCCCGGCCAGACCATCCTAGAGCCCACGTCCGGCAACACCGGTATCGCCCTGGCCATGATCGGCCAGCTCCGAGGCTACCCCGTGAAGGTGGTCATGCCGGACGCCGTCAGCCCGGAGCGTGTCGAGATCCTGCGCGCGTTCGGCGCCGAGATCATCTACTCCCCCGGCGACCTCGGCACCAACGGGTCCGTCGAGATGGCGCGGCAGGTCCACGCCGAGCACCCGGACTGGTTCATGCCGTTCCAGTACGAAAATCGCGACAACCCGCGTGCCCACTACGAGACCACAGCACCGGAGATCATCGCCGACTGCCCCGAAGTCGACGTCTTCGTCGCCGGCCTCGGCACCGGCGGCACCCTCACCGGGGTCGGCCGCCGGCTCAAGGAGCACAACCCGAACGTGCGCATCGTCGCTGCCGCGCCCCATCCAGGCGACCTCGTGCAGGGGCTGCGCAGCCTCGAGGAGGGTTACATCCCGCCCGTCCTGGATGAGTCCGTCCTCGACGGCCGCATCGTCGTTGACTCCCGCACGTCGTTCCGTACGACGCGCGAGTTGACCGCGAAGGCCGGCGTCTTCGCCGGCATCTCGAGCGGCGCGGCCGTCCGCGCCGCCCAGAAGGTGGCCGAGCGCATGGACGAGGGTCACATCGTCTGTCTCCTCGCGGACGGCGGCTGGAAGTACCTTTCGTCCGGCCTCTGGACCCAGGATTACGACAACATCGAGGAGGACGTCGGCACCAAGCTGTGGTGGTAACGGGGCTGTGGTGGTAGCGGGCTCCGCGCACCACGCCGCATGGAGTTGGCTACACTGCTCCCCGCGAGGGAGCCGCACCGGTAGAACCCGCAGATCGCGAGTCCACTCAGGAGGAAGTCATGACCGACAAACTCGTCACCGTTGACTGGGTCGCCGAGCACAGCGGGGACCCCAACGTGCGCCTCGTCGAGGTCGACGTCGACACTGAGGCGTACGGCACGGGCCACATCGAGGGCGCCGTGGGCTGGAACTGGACCACGCAGCTCCAGGACCAGGTCCAGCGCGACATCATCTCGAAGGCTGGCCTCGAGGAGCTGTTGAGCGCCTCGGGCATCAACAACGACACGCACGTCGTGCTTTACGGCGACAACAACAACTGGTTCGCTGCGTACGCGTTGTGGCTCCTCGAGCTGTACGGCCACGAGCATGCTTCGCTCATGGACGGCGGCCGGCTGAAGTGGATGGCCGACAGCCGCCCCACGACTACCGACGTACCGAGCTACCCGACCACGAGCTACGCCGCGAAGGACGCGAATCCGGCCCTGCGCGCCCAGCGCGACGAGGTGCTGCAGGCCGTCGGCGGCGCCGCGAGCCAGCTCGTCGATGTCCGTAGCCCGGCCGAGTACAACGGCGAGATCATCGCCCCACCCGGCATGACGGAGACCGCGCAGCGCGCCGGCCACATCCCCGGCGCGAAGAACATTCCCTGGGCGCGCGCCGTCAATGAGGACGGCACGTTCAGGTCGCCCGAGGACCTCAAGACCCTCTACGGGGATGCGGGCGTCCAGGAGGGCACGCCTACCATCGCCTACTGCCGCATTGGTGAGCGCTCGTCGCACACCTGGTTCGTGCTGAAGCACATCCTCGGCTACAGCGATGTGAAGAACTACGATGGCTCCTGGACCGAGTATGGCTCGCTGATCGGCGTTCCCGTCGAGAAGTAGCCCGCGAGGCCGGGGGGCAGGAATGGATGAGGACCAGGCGGCCGTCACCGCGGCGCTGCAGCGTCTGCTGCTGACCCGCGCCTTCGCGTCGAAGGACTCGGGCCGCCTGATTCTCCGCTTCCAGGCCTCCGTCATGGACCGCTACCGCGAGCGAGGCGCGAGTCTCATCCGCACGCGCACCGTCGGCCGCGTGTCGTTCCCGGGCAGATGGTCGCTCGATGTCGGCATCGCCGCCGAGGACACCGAGGTGCAAGTGCCGTTCGAGGACCTCATCGATCGTCTCCCCGAGGCCGAGCGCGCCCACTGGGTCGAGCATCTGGTGATCGAGCCCGCCAGCTTCAACTTTCTCCGCATGCGCCTTGCGGGCGCGGCCTGCATCGACGACGGCGAAGCGCAGCAGTGGACGTGAGAGAAGCAGCAGGCCCGTCCTCGCGATGAAGTCCGGGGCGATCATCGTCGTCGGGCTGGTGGTGGTGGTCATCGGTGGGCTGCTCGCCGCGGGCGTCACCGTAACCGGCACTGAGACCTCGTCTGGAAGCGGACCCGCCACGGCCGTCGATGGCCCGGCCGAACCGCCTGCCGATGGCTCCTCGGCGCTCGTGTATGGCACGCTTCGCACCAACGCCGGGCTTCGCCTGTTCGGCCTCCAGCTGGTCGCGGCGGACTACGCTGCCTCCGTCGGCTTCGTGCCGCCCGCCGGCTGCCTCCCTGATCAGGACGCAGCGCTCCTCGCCGAGGGGCCGTGCGCCAGGATCCCCGCCGCCGGCGAGGTCGTCGGAAGCGGTACGCTGAGTTCCGGTCACGCCCTGGTCATCGTGCAGGTTCCGATCTTCGCGCGCTGTTTCGACGTACTGAAGGAGGGCGACCGCTGGCCCTCCGAGCTCGACGGCTGCCGCGAGTCCTGACTCGCCCGGAGTCGTGGCGACCAGCGCTCTGGCACCTGACAATCGAGCCGGCATCGCTACACGCCACCGCCCGGATGAGGATGCCGCACCCCGCCGGCATGACCGACGGGCGGCCTCTGTACGTGGGCGGGAAAAGGATCCTGTGAGGGATAGCCGATGAAGCCGGGCGCGGTCGTCGTCGTCGGCCTGGGGTTGTTCATCCTCCTCGCAGCCTTCGCCGCCGGTCTCTCGTTCACCACCCCCGATCGCAGTCCCTCGGCCGTCACTCCCGAGGTGATCGCTGGTACGCCGGGCGAGCCATCCGCCGATGGTTCCTCGGCGCTGGTCTATGCCACCTACCGCACGAGTTCAGGGTTCCGCATGTTCCGCATCGAGGTCATCCCCTCGAAGTACGCCGCGTCAGTCGGCTTCGTCCCCCCCGCCGAGTGCCGGCCACCGGACGGAGTCACGCTCACGTCGGAAGGCCTCTGCACGGGCGTACCCGCGGAGGGCGTCGTGCTCGGCCGGGGCACGACCAGGTCCGGCCCCGAGATCGTCATCGTCCAGGTTCCGATCTCGGACGACTGCTTCGAGGTGCTCGACAACGCCGAGCCCTGGCCATCTGCGCACGACGCCTGTCGGGACACCTGACGCCCGCAGACCGTGGCGAGCAGCGCTCCCGCGCCGCACAATCGAGCCCACATGGCCGCGCACGACTCGGGAGTCACGATGCCGCGCATTCCTCGCGCCCTGATCGACGAGATGGTCGCCCACGCCCGGGACGATCTCCCCAATGAGGCCTGCGGCATGGTCCATTCACGCGATGGCGTCCCGATCGCCGTCCACCGCGTCAAGAACACCACTGCCAGCCCGTACCGCTACGAGATGGACGGCCTCGAAGTGGCCCGCCTGGAGCGGCAGCGCGACGAGTCTGGCGAGCAGCTGTTCGCGATCTACCACTCCCACGTCGCGTCCGAGGCGCGTCCCTCGATGACCGACATCCGCCAGGCATTCTTCCCTCCCGGCGAGATCGAGAGCGGCCTCTTCATGTACCCGGAGGCCTATTACATCCTCGTGTCGCTGGCGGAGGAGCCGCCGTCTGTCCGCGCCTGGCGCATCGTCCGCGAGACTCCCCACGTCATCGAGGAGCCGATCGAGGTCGTGTAGGCTGGTCTCGATGGCCCCCGACTGTCCGCCCTGCCCCGCCCCCATCCGCATCGGCGGCCGCACGTTCGCGTGGGGTGCGAGCACCTACGTCATGGGCATCCTCAACGTCACCCCCGACTCGTTCTCCGGCGACGGCGTCCTCGATCCCGCGCGCGCCGCCGAGCAGGCCGCCCGCATGGTCGAGCACGGTGCCGACCTCCTCGATCTCGGTGCGGAGTCCACCCGCCCGGGCGCCGCGGTCGTGACCGCCGAGGAGGAGTGGGCCCGCCTCGGCCCGGTCCTGCGCGCCGTCCGCGCGGCCGTCGACGTGCCGCTGTCCGTCGACACGTCGAAGGCGGAGGTCGCCACGCGGGCGTTCGAGGCGGGCGCGGACGCTCTGAATGATGTGAACGGCCTGCGCGGCGACGCCCGCATGGCGGCGGCGCTCGCCGCCTCCGGACGGCCTGCCGTGCTCATGCACAACCAGCGTGGCCGCCCCTCGACGGGCGATGTGATCGCCGACGTCCGCGCGGCTTTCGAGGAGTCGCTCCGGCTGGCCCGCGACGCCGGCGTCGACGAGCGGATGCTCATCCTCGACCCTGGCTTCGGCTTTGGCTGGCAGCCCGCGCAGAACCTCGAGTTGCTGCGACGCCTCGCCGAGCTGCGCGGCGTCGGCCGCCCGTTGCTTCTCGGCACGTCCCGCAAATCGACGCTGGGCCTTGTGCTCGACCGCACCGAGGACGACCGCCTCTGGGGCACCGCCGCCACGGTCGCCCTCGCTGTGCAGGCCGGCGTGGACATTGTGCGAGTCCACGATGTCCGCGCCATGGCCGATGTCGCGAGTATGGCGGACGCCGTCGTCCGCGGCTGGAGCCCGCCCCGATGACCACACGAGCAGATCACGAGCGCCGGGTCTGGCTCGCCCTGGGCGGCAACCTCGGTGACCGCACCGCCCACCTGCGCGCCGCGCTCGATGCCCTCGAGGCCGCGGGCGTCGCCATCGAGGCGGTCTCGTCTGTCTACGAGACGCCGCCCTGGGGCATCGAGGATCAGCCCCGCTTCGTCAACATCGCCGTCGAGGCGCGCACCGCCCTCGATGCGCACGCGCTGCTCCGCCTCTGCAAGCGCATCGAGGCGGAGCGCGGACGGGACTTCAGCACCGTCCGCAACGGCCCCCGCCCCGTCGACATCGACATCCTGCTCATCGAAGGCGAAGTCATCGACGACCCCGATCTCACGGTCCCCCATCTCCGCCTCCACGAGCGTGCGTTCGTCCTCGTCCCGCTCGCCGAGGTGACCCCCGACATCGAGCACCCCCTCCTTCACCGCACCGCCCGCGACCTCCTCGATGAGGTCGATCCCCCGGGCATCGAGGTGCTCGCGGGCCCCGGCTGGTGGCGGCCGTAAGCCTGCCCGCTATCCTCTAGTCGCCGCGGAGTTCGCGGCCTTCAGAGCCCTCTTGCGGAGGTTTACATGCTGCGTCGGGACGAGGTCGCCCTCTTCATCGACCTCGAGAACGTCGCCACGTCGCTTCACAAGTCCTTCGGCCAGCAGCCCAACCCCGGCCGCCTCATCGCCCACGCGAGGCGTTACGGCCCCATCGCCTTCGCCCGCGTGTACGCCGACTTCGGCACGGACCTCTTCCGCTCGATGGAGACCAGCTTCCGCAACGCCAACATCGAGCCGTTCCATTGCCCGGCCAAGGTGCGTGGCGAGGTCACTCAGTCGACCGTCGATATGAACCTCGGCCTGGACATGTACGAGACCGCGCAGGATCGTCCCACGATCAGCACGTTCGTGCTCATGGCCGGCGACAGCGACTACGTGCGCGTCGTCGCCCGCCTGCGCTACCGGTTCGACAAGCAGGTCGTCGTCGCCGGCGTCCCCGGCTCGGTCAGCCGCGACCTCGTCGAGGCTGCAGGCTCCGAGGATCCCCTCGAGCTCGCCGAGATCACGCCCGCGGACGAAGAGGCCATCATCCGCGCCCTCGTCAAGTACGAAGACTCGCGCTACGAGGGCTACCTGCCGACGTTCCGCGACGCCGCCGGCTACGTCCGCCACCCGGCGAATCGCATCGACCCCTCGATCGTCGACGTGGTGATGAATCGCCTCGTCGAGCGCGGCGTGCTTGTCCAGGCGTACGAGGAAACCCGCGAGGGCAACCCGATCCGCACGACCCGCCTCGAGCGCGAGCACCCCGAGGTGGAGGGCGCACTCAGTCGCGCGCGGCCCTGACCCGCCCGGCCGTACATGCTCTCCCGACGCCCCCATTGCATCCGTCGCCGTGGGGTTAAATCATGCGTACGTGCAGCCTGACGCCGATCGCTCCTTCGTCTTCGACGCGCTGAGCCGTCTTCCCGAGGTCGACGACCTCGCGCTGGTGCGCATGATCGAGGCGTCCATCGCCGTCGAGGCCGTGAACCGCCTTCCGGTCATGCTCTTCGCGCTCGATGCGGAAGGCCGGTACATCCTCGCGGAAGGCGGGGGTCTCAGCGGCCTCGGCATCGTGCCGGCCGAGTTCGTCGGCCGCTCCTACGAGGATCTCCACGCCAACGACCCCGGACTGCTCGACGTCGTGCGGCAGGCGCTGGCCGGCCGGAGCGTCGAAGGGAAGATGAGCGTCGGCCAGGCGACGTTCCAGTTCTCGTCGCAGCCGCTGATTCGTGCGGGGACAATCGCCGGCGTCCTGGCCGTGGCCTTCGACATCACCGAGCGCGAACGGAGCGAGCGGCTGCTCGCCAGCGTCGTTGAGGAGTCGACCGACGCGATCGTCCTCGCCTCCGCCGCCGGCGAGATCATCCGCTTCAACCCCGCCGCTGAGCGGATGTTCGGGTACACGGCCGCCGAGGTGATCGGGTCTCCCGTCACCGGCCTGGTGGCGCCAGAGTTCCGCGACCAGTACCTCGGCGGCATCGACCGGCGCGGCCTGCTGAACCACTGGCTGCGCCTGCGCGGCCAGTGCTCCGACGGCGACGAATTCCCGCTCGACCTCCACGTTAGCCGCGTCGCACCCGAGCACCAGGACCCCGTGTTCGTCGGCGTCATGCGTGACGCCAGCGCCGATGAGGCGAGCCGTCAGACTCGCGAGACGCTCCTGGCTTCCGTCTCCCACGAGTTCCGCACACCCATCACCGCCATCTCCATGTTCACCGAGCTGGCGCGGACGAGCCCCGCCGTCCCGGCCGAGGTCGGCGGCTACCTCGATGTCATCGAGCGCAATGTCGCCCGCCTCGAACGCCTCGTCGAGGACCTCATCTACCTTGGCGCCGGGATCGAGGAGTTCAACGCTGTTGAAGAGAGCGTCAACGTCGCGGCAGTGGTCCGCGACGCGGTGACCCTCGCGCGGCCCAGGGCCGCGGCGGCCGGCATCGTCCTGGACTGCGAGCTGACGGACGGCCCGCCCGTTCCTGGCGACCCGGTCCGGCTCGGCCAGCTCTTCGACAACCTCCTCGGCAACGCCGTGAAGTTCACCCCATCCGGCGGCTCGATCGCCGTCCGCTGCGCGGTGGATGCCGTCGCGTGGACCGTCACCGTCACGAACAGCGGCGCCAGTTTGCGTCCCGCCGAGGTGGGCGGAGCCTTCGAGCCGTTCACCCGCGGCGCGGAGGCGGTGGCCACCGGCATCCCCGGACAGGGGCTCGGCCTGGCGATCGCACGGGCCATCGTCCAGCGCCACGGCGGCTCCATCGACCTGATGAGCAGCATCGCGTCCGGCACCACCGCCACGGTCCGCCTCCCGTTCCTCCGCGAGCCACTCGAGGCCGCCTCGTGAGCCGCATTCTGGTCATCGACGACGAGGCCGACATCCGTCAGGCGGTCGCTCTCATGTTGTCCCGTGCCGGATATGAGGTAGTCCAGGCGGCCAACGGTCGCGATGGCCTCCGTCGCTTCCACGCCGACACGCCCGACCTTGTGCTGCTGGACGTGGCCATGCCGGAACTCGATGGCTGGCAGACCCTCGACCGGCTGCGTGACATGAGCAACGTCCCCGTCCTCATGCTCACCGCCCGTGGCCTCGAGGCCGACCGCGTCCGGGGCCTGGACGCGGGCGCCGACGACTACCTGGTGAAGCCGTTCGGCGGGCAGGAACTGGTCGCCCGCGTGCGCGCGATTCTCCGGCGCGTCACGTCTTCCCCGGAGTCGCGCGACGCCATCGAGCAGGGCGGCCTCGCCCTTGACCTGCTCCAGCGCCGTGTCTTCTACGGCGACGCCGAGCTGCAGCTCACGCCGCTCGAGTTCCGTGTCCTGCAGGCCCTCGCCAGCCACCCTGGGAACGTCCTGACCGAAGAGCAATTGCTGGAGCGCGCCTGGAACGACCCCTCCGAGGTCGGGGCGGAGCGGGTCAAGTTCGTGATCCACCGCCTGCGCCGCAAGCTCGCCAGTGCCGGCGTCCCTGACGGCCTCATCGAATCGGTGCGCGCCGTGGGCTACCGCTTCCGTCCGTAGACCCCGACCTACCGCCAGCTCGTCTGCTGCATCGACGCAGGTGAAGGCCTGTCGCCCGGGAGACTCTTGGGCGCCCTGTCTGTGCTTGTGCGCGCATTCACGAATCGCAACCGACGCGCAACGTTTGGAATAACGGGCCTGCAACTGCCGGCCGCGAGACTCATCCCATGGCACCCGCCGCCCCAATGAGGCGCGGGGCGGGGGGTGCCAGACGACGGGGGACCGCCTCAAAGAGGCGCGAGGCGGTCCCCCCGAGTCACCCAAACAAACGACTCGCAGCACACTTGGAGGAAGCAACAATGAAAGGGAAGCGCAGCGTCTTCATGAGCCTGGCGGTCATCGGTCTGGTTGCCGCCATGATCACCGCCGCCACCAGTGCCGTCTTCACGGACGCCGCCACAAGCACTGACAACACGTTCAACACCGGCACCCTGGACATCCAGCTCAAGGACGACAACGAGGGTCCCGCCGACGACGTCTCGGCCAGCATCACGTTCGAGAACATGGCCCCCGGCGACTCCGTCGCGAAGCCGGTCACGGTCAGCAACCCCGGCTCGCTCGGTCTGCGCTACGCGCTCACCTCGTCCTCGACCAACGACAACAAGAAGGACCTCGCGGATCAGATCGTGCTCAAGATTGTGAAGGTCGCCGACGCCGGCTCCTGCGGCGCGTCCGCCTTCAGTGGGTCGCCCACGTACGCCTACAACGGCGCGCTCGGCAAGGCCGCGTTCGGTGACGTCGCCACCGGCGCGCAATCCGGTGACCGTTCGCTCGCCGCCGCCGGCAGCGAGGTGCTCTGCCTCCAGGCGTCGCTCCCGATTGCGACCGGAAACGAGTTCCAGGGCGCGGCCACCACGACCACCCTCACCTTCACCGCCGAGCAGACGGCGAACAACTAGCCCACTCGCTACCAGGGGCCTCGGGATCCGCCCACCGGATCCGAGGCCCCACGAGGTCGCTTCCATGCGCGGAATCAAGGCCATCGTCATCATTGGACTCGCAGCGCAGGTGCTGTTCCTGGTTGCCGTCGGGCAGTCCACCGCCGCCCGCTTCACTGACGGCACGCAGACCGCGGTCAACGCCTTCTCCGCGAAGACCATGCAGACCCCGGCCCTCATCGCCACCACATCCGGGGCGACCGTCACCCTTGACTGGACCAACCCGGATGCGCTCGCTGGCGCGAACGCGAGCTTCATCGTCCAGCGCGCGAGCGGCGACTGTTCCGCTCCCGGGGAGTTCACCGCGCTGCCCGGCTCGCCGTTCACGGCCACCACGTTGACCGCCACCGACGCGCCCGCCGCGGGTGGCGTCCACTGCTATTCCGTCCAAAGCGCGCTCTACTCGTGGCGGTCGCAGGCGGCGACAGCCGCCGCCACCCTGCAGCAATCCGGCATACCGACGTTCCGGCTGCGCTCGGGAGCGCCAGGCGTGTGTTCCGCCGCTGCGTCGCTCCAAGCTGGCGCCGGGGATGGCAACGTCGTGATCCGCAGGGACAGCAGCGTCCTCTTCGCCGCTCCAGCGTCCGAGGGCGCAGCCCGGGTACCGGCCGGCGACCATGTCGCGACCCTGTCTTTCCCCGGCATCTCGTCCTCGCGCAATGTGTCGTACACCGTCCAGCTCGGCATCTGCCGTGACGGCGTCTTCACTTCGCTCGCGAGCGAGTCTGACGGCTTCAGGCTCGACGGGTCCGGCGCCACTCGCATCCTGACGCTCCGCGTCGCGAACGAGGTCGCGCTTCCGAGCGGCACCTACCTCGCCGTGCGCATCACCAACGAGCGCTCCCAGAACCTGCGCCTGAACGGCCCGAACGGGCAATCCACCCTCGAGGCGCCCGCCGGCGCCGGTTACTGACTGTCCAGCAGAAAGGCACTCCGATGCGTACGCTCGCTCGTTTCATCAGCGGACTGGTCTCCTGGCTCGCGCTCGGCCTGCTCGCCTGCCTCGTCGCCGGACTCGTCTTCGTCGCCCTCGCGCCGAGGCTCCTCGGCTGGCAGTTCATCATCGTTGCCGGTCAGAGCATGGAACCCGCCATCCAGTACGGCAGCGTCGCCGTCGTCGAGCGCATCTCCGGCGTCGAAGCGAAGCCCGGCGACGTCATCACCTTTGTCGACTCCGGCTCGGGAGGTCTGGTCACGCACCGCGTGCTGGGCTACGCGGGAGACAGCCCCTCGCTGCTGACGAAGGGCGACAACAACGCGGACGCCGACCCGCTGCCCGTCCCCGTCGGGAATGTCCGCGGTCGCTTCCTCTTCGAGGTGCCGTACGTCGGGAGCATCGCCCACTGGATGCGGTCTCCCGCGGGGTACCTCGCCGCGGCGGTGGTCCCGGGCTCGCTCGTGATCCTCTTCGAGCTCGTGTCGATCGTTCGCACGCTGCGCCGTCGCGAGGACGCGCTTCCAGCCTGATCCGCCGAGTGGGGGAGCGCTAATGAGAGCGGCCTCGATCGAGGCCGCTCTCGCGTGCTGGAGGCCCGAGAGCCCGCCAGGGCAGTGCGTAAAGGAATTGTGCCCGGATTCACGAATGCAACCGTCCTGCAACCAAACGCGAACGACGGCGCAACGCCCCGTTTGCCATACTGCGGAAGTGCGTTCGGCCTATGAGGCGCAGGACGAACGCACACAGTCCCGGCCCGACTGCTCCATGAGGCGCGGAGCAGTCGGGCCGGACGCTTTTCCGGGCGCGGCGCACGGCCTCGGGCAGCCCGCGACACGGAATGGCGTCGGATCGAGGAACTGGAACGGGCGATGCTCGGGGGGCGAGCCGGACGCGGTTACTCTTCGGCGTCCCACTCTGCGGCGGACATCGTCCACCCGACCCAGAACCCGAGCGCCGACACGAGTGCGACCCCCAGGAACACGGGAATCGCCAGCGCCGCGTACGAGCGTCGCATCGCTGCCACCAGGAACAGCAGCATCTGGACCAGGGATAACGCCATCAGCGCCTTCCCGAGCTGGTGTGACCGTTCTGGTGTCATGAGTGTGCCGCCTCCGCCGCCATGGCGCGGCGCATCTCGGGCGGCAAGAGGTTCGGGATGCCGCCCTCGATCGGATAGTCCTCGTTGCACGCCGCGCAGCGCAGTGTCCCCGCGATGACCTCGTCGCCCTCGACCGTCTCGGCCGTGAGCGTGAGCGGCCCCTTGCAGACGGGGCATGCGAGGATCTCCATCAACTCTCGGCGCATCAAGACCTCCAATGCGCGATGATAGGGAGGCGGCACGCGCGCGGGCAAACGGCCCGAGCGTGCTCCATCTTGAAAGCGATGGGCGACCGCATGTCAGCTGAACGCATCCCGCTGCAGCGCACCGTGGCCGTCGTCCGCGAGGACTCGATCGCCGTGCGTCCTTCGCGGGGCCAGTTGCTCGGTCCGGTCCTCGAACTGGCGCTCGCGCTCGGCGCGGTCGCCGCCATCGTCTTGTGGCTGAACTCGCTGCCGCTCTGGGTGTTGATGCTGCTTCTGCTCGTCTCGCTCGTCCTCGGGCCCGTCGGCGTCCTCGGCATCGTCTACAACGCCATCGGGTCCAGCTTCCTCATGGAGCGCAAGAAGCAGTCCGCGAGGTGGCAGCAGGGCTTCCTCGGCATGGGCATCGGCACCGTCGACTTCGTCCCCTTCCGCCGCATCAGGCACATCGAGGTGACCAGCGACTATGACGACGAACTCGCCAGCGGCGAGGTTCAGGACATCGTCCAGTGGGAAGTCGTGATGGTGAAGGACAACGACAAGCGCCTCACCGTCGGCTCCGTTGCGGCCGCGCGAGCGCTGGCCGACCTCGGCGCGGAGCGCGCGAACCGTCTCGCCGACCGCGTGGCCGCCATGGCCGGCGTTGAGGCCGTCCTCGCCCCCGTCCCAGCGCCTGACGTGGCCGCGACGGGCGTCACCGCGGCGACTCCCGCGCGCCGCCGCCGTCGCAGCCGGCGCATCTCCCCGCCCCCCGGAGAGGCCTGACATGCCCGACGACGCCGGTCTGACGTTGCCCCTCCGCCTGCTCCGCGACGCCCGCACGATCGCCGTGGTCGGCATCTCGAGCCGTCCCACACGTCCTTCGTATCAGGTCACGCGCTACCTCATCGATGCTGGATACACGGTCTACCTGGTCAACCCGGATGAGACCGAGGTGTTCGGCATGCCCGTCTATGACCGCCTTCAGGACCTCCCCGAGCCGGTCGACATCGTGGACGTATTTCGCCTCCCCGGGCACGTCCCGCCCGTCGTCGAAGACGCGATCGAGGCGCACGCGCGGGCGGTCTGGCTGCAACTCGGGATTGTGAACGAGGAGGCAGCGGCGCGCGCCCGCGCCGCCGGCCTCCAGGTTGTCATGGACCGCTGCACGAAGATCGAGCATCAGCGGCTGCTCGACTTCCCCGACGACGGCTCCGCCGAGGACGCGCAAACCTCCGGGCCCCCGCCTCGCGTCTGACTCGTCCGGCGAGTACACTCACTCTCTAGCAGCGCTCACACCGGGGGGTGGCATCGGGTGCAATTCCCGAGCCTGCGTGAGAAGTGCGGCGTCTTCGGTGTCTTCGCACCGGGTGAAGACGTAGCCCGGCTTACCTTCTTCGGACTCCACGCGCTCCAGCATCGAGGGCAGGAGTCGGCCGGGATCGCCACCGCCGATGGCGAAGAGCTGCATGTTTGCGCCGAGATGGGCCTCGTCACCCAGATCTTCGACGAGGCGAAGCTCGAAGGCCTGACTGGCCATGCGGCGATCGGCCACACCCGCTACTCCACGACCGGCTCCAGTATCGAGTGCAACATCCAGCCCTTGCTGGTCGAGGACCGCTTCCCCGACCCCGCGATCGTCACCGACGGCCTGCGCCGTCTCGCCCTCGCCCACAACGGCAACATCGTGAACGCCGATGTCCTGCGCGAGGATCTCGAGGCGCAGGGCATCACCTTCGAGACCACCACCGATTCCGAGGTGCTCGCGCATCTTCTCGCCACGGCGCCCGGCCCCGGCTGGGAAGACCGCTTCGCCGAGATGATGCGCCGCGCCAACGGTGCCTACTCCCTTGCCGTCCTGACCGGCGACGCCGTCTTCGGCGTCCGCGACCCGAACGGCGTCCGCCCGCTCTGCATCGGCACGCTCAATGGCAGCGGCTTCGTCCTCGCCTCCGAGACGTGTGCCCTCGACCAGCTCGGTGCGAAGTTCCTCCGCGAGGTCGAGCCCGGCGAGGTCGTCCGCCTCGACGCCACCGGCATCACGTCGTGGAAGCCCGTCGAGCCGCTCCGCCCCGCGCTGTGCCTCCTCGAGTACGTGTACTTCGCGCGTCCCGACTCGCGGATGCGCGGTCAGCTGCTGTACCAGGCGCGCATGCGCATGGGCGCCGCCCTGGCGCGGGAGCATCCCGTCGAGGCAGACATCGTCATCGGTGTCCCCGACTCCGCCACCGCCGCCGCGATCGGCTACGCGCAGGAGTCCGGCATTCCCTACGTCGAGGCGCTGGTCAAGAACCGCTACGTCGGACGTACGTTCATTCAGCCGGACCAGCGTCTTCGCGACCGTGGCGTCCAGCTGAAGTTCAACCCGCTACCCGAGCTCCTCGCCGGCAAGCGAGTCGTCGTCGTCGACGACACGATTGTCCGCGGCACCACTACCCCGCGTGTGGTCGCCATGCTGCGCCGGGCAGGCGCCCTCGAGGTGCATATGCGCATCACGTCGCCTCCCATCCAGGATCCGTGCTTCTACGGTGTCGACATGGCGACGCGCGGCGAGTTGATCGCCTCGTACAGGACGGCCGAGGAAATCTGCGAGCACATCGGCGCGGATTCCCTCGGGTACCTCCCCATCGAGGCGACTGCGGCGGCCACCGGGCAGTCCGAGGACTCGCTGTGCACGGCCTGCTTCACAGGCCAGTACCCGCGCGAAGTCCCGCTCCAGCTCGACAAGTTCATCCTCGAGTCGGCGCCGGCCGAGGCTCGCGCCCCCGTCGCGCTTCCGCTCGTCCGCTAACCCGGATACGCTGGGCGGCGCGGCTTTCGCGCGCTCCCCGCCCGGCAGCCCGCGAGGATTCGACGCGTCCATGAGCGTGCCGCCCGACCGTTCCCTCAGCTACGCCGGCTCCGGCGTCGACATCGACGCCGCGGAGGCCACCGTCCTTCGCTACCGCGACATCGCCCGCCGCGCCACCCGCCCCGAGGTGATGGGCGGCGTCGGCCCGTTCGCCGGCCTCTTTAAGCTCGGCGCCTACCGCGACCCCGTCATCGTCAGCAGCGCCGACGGCGTCGGCACGAAGCTGCGCATCGCCATCGCCGCCGGGCGCTACGACACCGTCGGCCAGGACCTCGTGAACCACTGCGTGAACGACATCCTGACGAGCGGGGCGGAGCCGCTCTTCTTCCTCGACTACCTCGCCACCGCCGACCTGCCGCAGGAACAGCGCGTCGAGGTGGTCGCGGGCATGGGCAGGGCCTGTGAGGAGAACCACGTCGCGCTCATCGGCGGGGAGACCGCCGACATGCCCGACATGTACGAGGCGGGCGACTTCGACGTCGCCGGCTTCATCGTGGGCGTCGTGGAGCGCGATGCTGTCATCGACGGGTCCGGCATCGAGGCGGGTGACGTCTTGCTCGCTCTGCCCTCCACGGGCCTCCACACGAACGGCTACTCGCTCGTCCGCGAGGCGTTCGGCATCGGCAAGGGTCTCGGCGCCGGCCACGACCGCGCGCTTCTGGAGCAGCACCACGAGGAGCTCGGCGCCACCCTCGGGGACGCTCTCCTCGCCGTCCACCGCTCATACCTCGAGGTCCTGCGCCCGGTCCTTCCGAAGCTGCACGGCATCGCCCACATCACCGGCGGCGGCATTCCGGGCAACCTCCCGCGCATCTTCCCGGATCACCTCGGCGCGCGCGTCGACGCCGCCTCCTGGCTCGTCCCGCCGCTCTTTGAACTCATCCAGCGCGCCGGGAACGTCGCCCCTGCGGAGATGTTCCGCACGTTCAACATGGGCGTCGGCATCATCCTCGCCGTCTCCCCCGCGGACGCCGCCGAGGTGCAGTCCGCTCTCGGGGGCGCCTGGCGCATCGGCGAAGTCGTCGAACAGCGGCCGGATGCCCCCCGCGTCCTCGGCCTTCCGATCTAGTCCCACCTTACGAAGGAGTCACCCGCAATGCGCGCGATTCTGAGCGTCTACGAAAAGACCGGCATCACCGGCTTCGCCCGCGGCCTGCATGACCTCGGCTGGGAGCTGTTCTCGACGGGCGGCACCCAGGCGGCGATCGCCGAGGCGGGCATCCCGGTGACTTCAGTCGCCGACCTCACCGGGTCGCCCGAGATGCTCGGCGGGCGCGTGAAGACGCTCCACCCGAAGGTGCACGGCGGCCTCCTCTACCGGCGTGGCCACGCCGGGGACACCGCCGATATGCAGGCCAACGCCATCGAGCCCATCGACATGGTTGTCGGCAACCTCTACCCGTTCATCGCGACGGTAGCGCGGCCCGGAGTTTCGCTGCCCGAAGCGCTCGAGGAGATCGACATCGGCGGCCCGACGATGATCCGCGCCGCCGCCAAGAACCACCCATGGGTGATCCCCGTCGTCGATCCCGCCGACTACGAAGCCGTCCTTGACGCTCTGCGCGCCGGCGGTCTGGGCGAGGCTGCCCGCCGCGCGCTCGCCGCGAAGGCGTTCCAGCACGTCGCGCACTACGACACCGCCATCGCCGAATACCTGCGAGGCGACGCGGATCCCTTTCCGGGCCAGCTCACGGTGGGCCTCACCCGTTCGGGGGACCAGCTGCGCTACGGTGAGAACCCCCACCAGCGCGCTGCACTCTACCGCCTCGACTCCGTGCGTACGCCTGCCGAGGGCATCGGCGACTACGTCCAGCACCACGGCAAGGGGATGTCCTACACCAACTTCCTGGACGCCGACGCCGCCTTCAATCTCGTCGCCGACTGCCCGCGGCCGGCGGTTGCGATCATCAAGCACACCAATCCCTGCTGCTTCGCGACCGGCGAGGAGCCCCTCGCCACCCTCTACGATCGCGCCCTCCGGCAGGGCGATCCGGTCTCTGCGTACGGCGGCATCGTCGCCATCAACCGCCCGCTCGATATGTCCCTCGCCACCGCCCTCCGAGAGGTGCTCAGCCCCCTCACGGAGGCGCGCATGTTCTACGAGATCGTCATCGTCCCGTCGTACGAGCGGGCGGCTGTCGATCACCTGAAGAAGAAGTCGAAGGACTTGCGCATCCTCGAGGTGCCTCTCGGCGACCCTCACCGACAGCGCTTCGAGTACCGCGCGGTCCGAGGCGGGCTCCTCGTCCAGGACGCCGATGTGTCCGTGGAGTCGGGGTTCGAGGTCGTCAGTGACCGGCAGCCGTCGCCGGCCGAGCTGACCGACCTGCGGACCGCCTGGGCCGTCTGCCGGCACGTAAGGTCGAACGCGATCGTCTTCGTGAAGGACGGCGTCCTCGTCGGCATGGGCGCGGGCCAGCCGAACCGCGTCGAGAGCGCGCGCCTCGCGGCGGCCGGCGCCGGCGAACTCGCTCGCGGGGCCGTGATGGCCTCCGACGCCTTCTTCCCGTTCCCTGATTCCCTCGAGGTCGCGGCGGCCGCCGGGGTGGTCGCCGCCGTCCATCCGGGTGGCTCCCTGCGCGACGAGGAGTCGGTCACCACCGCGAACGCGCTCGGCCTGGCCCTGTGCACGACGGGAGTCCGCCACTTCCGCCACTGAACGTTCGACTCCGCGCGGGCCGTCCGCTCGGACACTACCTCCGAGCGCTGTAGGATGGCGCCATGGCAACTGTCGACCTCGTCATCCCCGTCTACAACGAAGAGCACGTCCTCGCGGGCAGCGTCGATACGCTGCTGCGGTACCTCCAGCACCACCCTGAGCACGAGTGGCGCGTCGTGGTCGCGAACAACGCTTCCACCGACGGCACCCTCGAGGTGGCCCGTCAGCTCGAGGAGCAGACCGGCGGCAAGGTGCTCGCGCTCGACATCGGGACGAAGGGCCGCGGCATCGCGCTCCGCGTCGCGTGGCTCACCTCGCCCGCCGACGTTGTCGCCTACATGGACGTCGACCTTTCTACGGACATCGCGCACATCCCCGAGCTCGTCGACCCACTCACGAACGACGAGGCGGATGTGGCCTACGGCACGCGGCTCGACAAGCGCTCGCAGACGAAGCGCTCATTCAAGCGCGAGTTCATCTCGCGGTCCTACGTGTTCATCCTGCGCACGCTGGCGGGGCTCAAGGTGTCCGATGCGCAGTGTGGCTTCAAGGCCATGCGTCGCGACGCCGCGAGGGCCATCGTGCCGCTGGTCAAGGACACGCAGTGGTTCTTCGACTCAGAGCTGCTGCTCATCGCCCAGAAGAACGGCTACCGCCTCCACGAGATTCCTGTCCGCTGGGACGAAGACCCCGACACGCGGGTCCACATCGTCAAGACCGCGACCGAGGATCTGCGCGGCATCTGGCGTCTCCGTTCGAAAGGCGTCCCGCGCGTATCACGACCGCCCGCCGACCCGCCGCGGACTTTCCTTGACGCTACATAGGGTGCTGGCTAGTATCCGAGCGCTTGTGAAAACAGGAACGGTGCGTCCTGCGCCCCGATTCCCAGCGTGGGGGGATCACCCATGATCTTCGGTGAAGTCGGCGAGACGCTGGAGCTGGTTGGTGTCGTAATCACCATCTTCTCCTCACTCGCCGTCATGGTGATGCTCGGCAAGTGGTGGGAGACGTAGGCCCTCGGTAGCTCACCGTAGGCGAGGAGTATCGAATGGCGACGAGAGAGCGCCCGGAGTCGCGCAGCCTGGGAGACCGGGCGTACGACATCCTGTTCCATAACACGCTCTGGCGGTCCATCTTCCGGTCCGGCTACCCGAACACGCCGCGCAACCAGATGCTGGTCGTCGCCACGAACGTCTTCCTGCACCTGCACCCGACCCGTATCCATCGCACTCACGTGAAGATCACGCACACGTACTGCCTCGGCGGGCTGTCGTTCTTCCTCTTCCTCGGTCTGACCATCTCCGGCGTCCTGTTGATGTTCTACTACGTGCCCTCGGTCGAACGAGCGTACGAGGACATCCTTCGCCTGGAGACGGATGTCCGGTTCGGCATCCTGATGCGCAACATGCATCGCTGGATGGCGCACGGCATGGTGATCATGGTGCTCATGCACATGATGCGCGTGTTCTACACGGGCGCGTACAAGCCGCCCCGGGAGTTCAACTGGGTCGTGGGCGTCGTACTGCTCGTCCTGACGCTGCTGCTCTCCTTCACGGGCTACCTGCTGCCGTGGGACCAGCTCGCATTCTGGGCCATCACCGTCGGCACCAACATGGTGGGATCCGCCCCCATCCTTGGTGAACCCAACCGCTTCGCGCTCATCGGCGGTTACGAGGTCGGCCCGTCCGCGCTCATCCGCTTCTACACGCTGCACGTCATCGCGCTCCCGCTGCTCGCGGCGGTGTTCATGGCCGTGCACTTCTGGCGCATCCGCCGCGACGGCGGCCTGGCCCGGCCGCTGTAGCCGAGGCGAAGGGACACATCGATGGTCTCCGCGACTCAGGAGCAGGCTGCCTCCCAGGCCGTACGCGGCCGCGCGAAGCGGCAGCGGGACGAGGAACTCCTCGTCTGGCCCGACCTCGTATTCATCGAGTTCATCGCCGCCGTCCTCTTCACGGTCACGATCTTCGCGCTGTCCGTCGCGATTAACGCGCCCCTGCTCGACCGCGCGAACCCGACGGTCACCCCGAACCCCGCGAAGGCGCCTTGGTACTTCCTGAACCTTCAGGAGCTGCTGCTCCACATGCACCCGGCCCTCGCCGGAGTCATCGTCCCCACGGTCGCCCTGGTCGCCCTCGGCGCGATCCCCTACTTCGACCGCTCGAACGAGGGGCAGGGCGAGTGGTTCGGCACTCCGCGGGCCATCGCCAACACGGTCGTCGGTGCTGTCGTCGGCACCGTCGGCACGCTGCTCCTGATCTTCTGGGACGGCGGCAAGCACGTCGTCCTCTGGGCCAAGCTCACCGGGAACACCGAGGCGGACTGGCCTGCGAAGCTCAACTGGCTCCGCAGTGCCACGGCACTCGACAAGGAAATCGCCTGGCCCGAGAGCTGGCGTACCGTCCCGATCGGCGAGAAGGTGCTTCGCACGGACCTCCTCGGGCTGCCCGCGATCGACCTGGATGTCAACATTCCCGCGTTGATCGTGCAGCAGATCATTCCGGTCTCGTTGATGGTCGGTCTGCCTTTGATCCTGTCCGCTGTCGCCTGGAAAGTCGGTCTTGCGCGGACCAGGCGCGACCACATGATCCTCCAGTTCTCCGGGTTCATCGCGGTGTACGTCCTGATGACCATCATCGGCACCGCGTTCCGAGGTCAGGGCATGGAGCTCCTTCCGTTCTGGGAGGTGAAGACGCCCGTCTCTTAGGAGCGGGCGCCGTTTGACAGTCACCGCTCTCGGGCGGTGGAGACGAGCACTTGAGGGGGCGTCAGGGATGACGAACGCAGCCGACAGCAGTGGCGCCGGCATCGGCGCTTCGCCGGCCGCCGGCGAGAGCGGCGATGCCTGGCGCCAGGCGATCGCCACCCGCCGCACCCAGCAGGCCGCAGGTCAGGCCGTGCCGGGCGCTCAGGCCTCGCGCCAGGACCCCGATGTTTCCCGCCGTACCTTCATTCGTGGCTCGTTCCTCGGTGGCCTTGGCCTCGCTCTCCTCGGCTCCGTCGGCTTCTTGCTCGACTATCTCTACCCCCGCAACGTGAAGGGGTTCGGTGGTCCGGTGCCGGGTGGCAACGTCTCCGAGTACCCGCTGGGCGGCGACCCGAAGCACTTCCCGGATGGCCAGTTCTTCCTCGTGAACCTGGATCCCGGCGAATCCCGCCTGGGCGGTTCCGGCGGCGGTGCCGGCCTCCTCGCCCTGTGGCACAAGTGCCCGCACCTCGGTTGCACGGTACCCTGGCGGCCCGAATTCACCTACGAGGGCGATCAGGGCTGGTTCCGCTGCCCGTGCCACGGCTCTACCTACACCAAGGCCGGCGTGCGCGTGTTCGGTCCCGCGCCCCGCTCGATGGACACCATGGCCATCAGCATCGATGGCGCCGGGAACATCACGGTGAACACCGGCGCTCGCGAGTCAGGCGGCGTCAATAACCCGCAACGAGCCGTCCAGCACCCGCAGCTGCCGAGCTAGGCAGCGCGCGGAACCAGCCGAAGCAAGCGGAATGGCAGCAAGATGAACACCAGCAAACAAGTCAACATCATGATCGGCGTGGTGCTGCTGTCCATCCTCCTCTTCGGCGGCTACATGCTGAACGAGAGCAACCGCCAGGTGCACGCCACCGAGGAGATCAACGAGCGCATCGCCGAGCGCGGCGCGCGCCTCTTCGTGAATAACTGCCGCAGCTGTCACGGCCTCGAGGGCGAGGGGCACATTGGACCCGCCCTCAACAGCGGCGCATACCTGATCCTCGAGGAGGACAACGAGTTCGGCCTGCCCGCCACGCCCGACGGCCAGGCGACTGACATCCGGAACTACCTCTTCAACACCATCGCGTGCGGTCGCACCGGCACGTTCATGCCAATGTGGGGTCAGCGCTTCGGTGGGACCCTGTCTGACACTCAGATTAACCAGATCGTGACGATGATCACGGGCGGGTACTGGGACGTGCTCCACGAGATCGGTGCCGAGCACGATGAGGAGACGGGTCAGACCGAGGAGGACATCCTCGCCGATCCCGCTAGCCTCTCCGGTGTCACCCAGAAGAACTGCGGCCAGTTCAACGCTGAGACGGCAGCGCCGTTCCGCAGCCGCGACCCGTTCGCGACTGGGACGCCCGAGCCGACCGGCACGCCCGGCGCCGATGGCGGCAGCGACCTCGTCTCGCAGGGCAAGCAACTTGCGACCTCGAACGGCTGCGTCGGCTGCCACACCGTCACCGGCGTGAACAGCACCGGCCCGACTTGGAAGGGCCTCGCGGGCGCGCAAGTGGAGCTCGCGGATGGCTCTACCGTGACCGCCGACGATGCGTTCCTGACGGAATCGATCAAGAACCCCAGCGCGAAGATCGTAAAGGGGTTCGCGCCCGTGATGCCGGCATTCGCAAGCCTGACCGACGACCAGGTGGCGGCACTCGTGGAGTACATCAAGTCCGTGGAGTAGGGCGACGCGAGTCCGCACGGGCCGCGGCGTGGAATCTGCCCAGGGGTGGGCGAAGGGGGAACAATGCCCGTAGTCACAGGCAAGCGCTACCGTTGCACCGTTTGCAACGCTGAGTTCATCGTCACTCGTGGTGGCGAGGGCGAACTTCGCGGCTGCGACAACACCGATCTCGTTCAGCTGTAGGGGGCAGGTTCAATGGCTGTTGCACTCGGTAAGCGTTACAAAGACGAGCTGTCCGGTGTCGAGGTGCTCTGCATCAAGCCCGGCAACTGCAACCTGAACATCGACGGCCGTGGCCTCGAGGAGCTCCAGCCGAAGGTGCTGCCCTCGGCCGACTAAATCGGCGGCGGCGTTCGGGAGCGCAGGAGACGCGTTGCGTCTCCTGTCTCGTCTCCCGGGGCGTTTGACGCGGCTCGAAGACCCCTCCTACGATCGAAGTCCGGGGCGACGCGCCGCGTTGACCGCGGTGACCGATGGAAGGAGGTGGAGGAGACGAAGTGAGCGAAGTTCAAGTCGGAGACATGGAATCCCTGGAGTCCGCCCTCAAGCGCTTCAACAAGCGCGTCCAGGCGGATGGCATCCTCTCGGATGCCCGGCGGCACGAGTACTACGAGAAGCCTTCCGTACGCCGCAAGAAGAAGGAAGCCGCCCGCATCCGCAAGCTGCGCAAGGCCATCCGCACGCAGGCCGCGCGCCAGCGCTAACTGGTGGACCCCGGCGCAGCCGGGGTTCTGCTTTCTCGAGGCCCGTCGATGCCACTCGTGCAGACCATCCGGGATGACATGACCGCCGCCTGGCGCGCCGGGGACGCCAGCCGGCGCGACACGCTCCGGCTGCTGATCGCTGCCCTCGACTACGCTCGCATCGCCGCCGGCCACGACCTCACGGATCAGGAGGCCGTCGCTGCACTCCAGCGGGAGGCCCGCCAGCGTCGTGACTCCATTGAGCAGTACCACGCGGGCGGCCGGCAGGACCTCGTTGACCACGAGGAGGCGGAGCTCGCGATCATCGCCTCCTATCTCCCGGCCGACCTCACGGACGAGGAGCTCGAGACCCTCGTGCGCGAGGCGATCACCGAGGCTGGTGCCGTCGGTCCGGGCGACCTCGGCAAGGTAATGGGCCCGCTCATGAAACGCGTCGCGGGGCGCGCCGAGGGCGGTCGAGTCAACGCCCTGGTTCGGGAGATGCTAGCCTCTTCTACATGACTCCCCGGCGTCCGCGGCGCACCCGCTCATGCTAGCCCGCCCGCCTGCCCCGGCCTTCCGTTTCTCCAGCGGCGCGAGCCTCTTCCTCGGCTTCATCGTGGCCGTTGGAGTGCTGGTGGCGGTGTTCCCGTGGTACCCGCTCGGCACCGATGTGACCGAGGGGGATCGCGCGCCCTGGACGCTCACCTCGCCTCGCGCGCTGTCATTCGACTCCGCCATCCGCACCGAGCAGGTGCGCGCCGAGGCCGCGGCGGCCGTCCCCGATGTCTTCGTCCTCGACCCCACGGTCCGCGACCGCCAGCTCACGCTCCTCGACAGCCAGCTGTCCGCCATCCGCGGCATCCGTGATGAGCCCGGCCTCGCGGCCTCCGCGCGTGAGAGCGCCATACGCGCCGTCCGGGATGTCGAACTCTCTCCATCCGCCGCGGCGACGTTCGCCTCCGCGACTGCCGCCGAGTGGGACACCATGGTCACCGAGGCCACCGCCGCCCTGGGCCGCGCGCTAGCCGGCACGCTCCAGGAGCGAGACCTCCCCCTGGCGCGGGAACAGGTCTCGGGCTTCCTCTCGCCGTTCCTGTCACCCGCCCAGATCTCGGCCCTCACGGAGCTGCTCTCGGGGCACATCGTCTCGACGCTTGTCGTGGACTCCGCACGCACGAACGCGCTCCGGGCCGAGGCCCGGCAGAGCACGCCCCCCGTGCATGTCAGCCGCGCGCGAGGCGATGTCCTTGTCACCGAGGGCCAGCAGCTCACCGCCGCCGACATCGAACTCCTCGAGGAGGCCGGGTTACAGGTCGATGGTGTCCGCGTGAGTGACGTCCTCGCCGTCGCCCTCCTGGCTGCCGTCGCGGGCACCGCGGTGGGTGGCTACGTCCTCGTCACCCAGCCCGCATCGCTCGCGAGCGCGCGCCGCGTGACGCTGCTCGTGCTGTTGCTGGTGCTGCCTGCCTTCGCGATGAAGCTTGCGCTCTCCGTCCTGCTCCCCGACCAGGACCGCCATTTCGTGGCGTACGCGCTGCCGGTCGCCGCGGCGCCCATGGCTGCCGCCGTCCTCCTCGATGTCGGACTCGGCATCCTGCTCTCGGTGCTCCTCGCGGTCATCGCCGCGTTCGCGTCCGTGATGCTCCCGCTGAGCCATGGGGTCGCGGCCGGCGAGATCGAGACCGCGAGGCTGGCCCTGACCGTCTCCGCCTCTTCGCTCGCCGGCGTGTACGTCGCCGCCCGAGCCGAGCGGCTGCACCGCTATCTGGTCGCCGGGCTCGCCTCGGGCGCCGCCGCCGGCGCCGCGCTCCTCATGGTGTGGCTCGTCGAGGTCGAACGCGGAAGTCTCGACCTCCTCTGGATGGCGGTTGCCGTCGGCGTCAGCGGGGTTCTCGCCGCCCTCATCGCCGTCGGAGTGTTCGTGCTGTTTAGCCGGCCGTTCGGCATCATCACCCGCGTCGAATTGATGGAGCTCACGCAGCTCAGCCATCCGCTCCTCCGGCGTCTGCAGGACGAGGCGCCGGGCACCTTCCAGCACTCGATCCTCGTCGGCAACCTCGCCGAGCGCGCCGCCGAACGCATCGGCGCAGACCCGCTGTTGGTCCGCATCGGGTCCTACTACCACGACATCGGCAAGCTCGTGGCGCCGCCGTTCTTCATCGAGAACAGCGGCGAGGAGAGCCCGCACCAGCCGCTCGACCCGCTCCAGAGCACCCGCGTGATCCTGCAACACGTCACCGCGGGCGTTGAGATCGCGCGCCGCGAGGGCCTGCCCGACGCCGTCGTGCAGTTCATCCCCCAGCACCACGGCACACGCCTGGTCACGTACTTCTACCGTCGCGCCGCCTCGATCGACCCCGACATCGACCCGGAAATGTTCCGTTACCCCGGCCCGAAGCCGCAGTCCCGCGAGACCGCCCTCGTCATGCTTGCCGATTCGGCCGAGGCGACCGTCCGCGCTTCCGCCGACCGCTCCGCCGACCGCATTCGCAGCATCGTCGAGGCCGTGATCCGCGAACGGCTCGAGGAAGGGCAGTTCGACGAGAGTCCCATCTCGATGCGCGACCTGCGAGTCGTCACGGACGTCTATTCTTCGATCCTGAACTCCGTCTACCACCCACGTGTCCAGTACCCGGAGCCCACCGCCCGAGAGCTGGCCAGCCGTCGCGGCGTACCGCTCGCCGACACGGTCGACTCCGAGGGTCCGCGCTGGCCTCGTCTCCCCCGCCCGCGCGCGCAGCTTCCGGCCGGCCCCGGCCCGGGCGGGCCCCCCGACCCGCCCGAGGGCGGCCCCTAGCCGGGCGCGCTTCTATACTGGGGTCGCAACGATCTCGGAGGCTCCGATGCGCGCTGCCGTCCTCGTCTTTCCCGGCACCTGGAGCGACGGAGACTGCGTCTACGCGCTCAGCCGCGTGGGCATTGACTCGCGCCGTGTCTGGCACCGCGACGCCACCCCCTTCGACGCGGACGAGCTCGTCGTCCTCCCCGGCGGCTTCTCATACGGCGACTACCTCCGCTGCGGCGCTATTGCTCGCTTCTCACCCGCGATGGATGCCGTCCGCCATCACGCCGACGCCGGCGGCCTCGTCGTCGGCATTTGCAACGGCTTCCAGATCCTGTGCGAGGCAGGCTTGCTTCCCGGCGTGCTCATGCGCAACGATTCGCTGCAGTTCCGCTGCCAGCCCACGCACCTCGTGGCGGCCGAGCACGACTCCCCGTTCACGCGAGGCATCGCCCGCGACCGAGTCCTCGAAGTGCCCATCTCCCACGGCGAAGGCAACTACTTCGCCGATGAAGCCACGCTCGACGCCCTCGAGGCCGCGGGCCGCGTCGCCTTCCGGTACGCCGATGCCGCCGGAAACGTGACCGCCGAGGCCAATCCGAACGGGTCGCTGCGCAACATCGCGGGCGTGCTCTCCGAGGGCCGCAACGTCCTCGGCATGATGCCCCACCCCGAACGGACCTGTGACCCGCTCCTCGGCGGCGAGGATGGCAACGCCATCTGGCTCTCGATCCTCGGTGCGGTCCCCGTCAGCGCATAGTCGGGTTCGCACCCTCGACCGCCGTCCTCGATTCCGAGGTCGGTGGCTACTCCGAAGGTGCCACCGGCTCCTCGTCGTGCCACGCCCACCAGAGCGCGTCACCGACCGCTCGATGCTCGGCCTCAGTCATCGTTCCGCCAAACACCTCCTCGATGTCTCGCGTGTGCCGTCGCATCGCGGCCTCGTACGTCCGGACGCCCTCGGGCGTGATGACCACCCACACCCCGCGGCGGTCGCCGGGCACTCGCTCGCGCTGGACGAGCCCTGCCTCCTCGATCCGGTCCACGACCCGTGTCATACCGCTGCGCGTGAACAACGACCGCCGCTGCAACTCCTGCATCCGTAGCCGGCGGTCGGGGGCGTCGTAGAGCCGCCCCAGCACGTCGAGGAACGCGAGCGAGATCCCTGAGTGCGCCTCGAGACGGCGCCCGATCTCATCCAGCACCCGCGCGTGGGTGAACACGATCCCCCGCCAGGAATCGAACCACGCCCCATCCGTCCCCAGTGCCGTACCTGTCATGGCTCTAGCCTATCGATATAAATGAGACAATGCAATTTCATCACCGACAGTAGTTGACAAGACAGATATATATGAAGCAATATGCGCGAGCGCACCGAGTACGAGGGATGCGCGGTCATTCGCAGCAGAAGGAGGCGAAGCGTGACGATCATGTTTGTGCGACATCAGGTGCAGGACTACGCGGCATGGCGGAAGGTCTACGACGAGTTCGGCCCCACCCAGGCTCGGCTCGGCGTCACGGGCCACGCCGTGTACCGCGCCGCGGACAACCCGAACGACATCACCGTGACGCACGAGTTCGCGTCCCTCGAGGCGGCCCAGGCCTTCGCGGCGAGTCCCGAGCTCCACGGTGCGATGGCGGGCGCCGGCGTCGCCGGGGAGCCGTCGATCTGGTTCGCCCAGACCGCCTGACGCCCGTCCGTTCGCGTGACAACAGCGGGGAGGCCGTTCGACCTCCCCGCTGCCCGTTCTTCCCCCGATACAGATGCGGAACGGCCCTGCCCACGCCCTTAACGGAAGTGATACGTTTTCACGGTCCGAAAGGAGGTGCGCCCGATGGCCACCATGTCCGCGACTATGTCCTCCGAGTCCGCAGGCTACCCCGTCCATCTCGATGTCCAGTACCCCGAGGGCGGAAGACGCTGGATGATCCTCGTCCGGTGGCTGCTCGCCATTCCTCATCTGCTGATCGTGAATGTCCTGAACAACCTGTCGTCCGTCATCACTTTGCTCGCGCTCTTCGCCATCCTCTTCACCACGAAGTACCCGGAGAGTCTCTTCAAACTCCAGGTTGGCATCCAGCGTTGGAGCCAGAATGCCTGGGCCTACGTCGTCTTCCACGATCAGTACCCGCCGTTCTCGTTTGATGATGGTCAGTACCCGCCGGTCAGCTACTCTGTTGAGCGCCAGGAGCGCTACGCGCGCTTCATGCCCCTGATCAAGTGGCTGCTCGCGGTTCCGCATTACCTCGTGCTGATCCTCCTCTTCATCGGCGCGGTGTTCGCCTTCCTCTGGCTGCTGGTCGTCGTCCTTGCCACGGGGCGCTACCCAGAGGGCGTGTTCAACTATCTCGTCGGCGTGCAGCGCTGGTCCGCGCGTGTCTTCGCCTACGTCGCCCTGCTCGTCGACCAGTACCCGCCGTTCTCGATGAAGTAGCGTTCGAGCGGGCGCGATCACGCTGGCGGCCGCTACCGCGAGCGGCCGCCAGGCGGTATAGACGTAGCATCGGTTCACGCCCTTCCCGGGAGGCTCGATGCCACGTCTCGCCGCGGTCGTCGTTTTCCTCGCCGTCGCTACGCTTGCCGCCTCAGTGCTGCCCGCCGAGGCGGCGAAGGGCGCACCCGTCCGGCTCCAGCTGCTTGCCATCAACGACCTGCGAGGCCAGCTCGAGCCGCTCGCCATGGACGGCCGCCCCGTAGGTGGGGCCGCCGTCCTCGGCACCTACCTCGCACAGGCCGTCCACGACGCGGACGCCGAGGGCACCTCCTCGCTCATCCTCGGAGGCGGCGACCTCTTCGGCTCCAGCCCGCCGGTCTCGAACCTGCTCGACGACCGCCCGATCATCGAGGCGCTCGGCCTGATGGGGGTGCGCTACAGCGCCCTCGGCAACCACGAACTCAACGACGGCATCCACGATTTTCTCGGCAAGCAGTACGGCGGTTGCCGGCCCGACGGCGACTGCCGTGCTCCCGCTCCCTACCAGTACCTTGCCGCGAACGTCGTCGACCGTGCGACGAAGCAGCCGGTCCTCCCCGCCTACGCCATCGAGAGAGTAGGTCGCGTCGAGGTCGGCATCATCGGTGTCGCCTTCCGCGACACCCCGACGATCGTGACGCCCGCCGGCGTCGCGTCCCTCGAGTTCCTCGATGAGGCCGAAAGCGTGAACCGTTACGTCCCGGTTCTGCGGGCCCACGGCATCGAGACCATCATTGTGCTGCTGCACGGCGCGGGCGCCGGCGACCTCGAAGGCGGTCCCGTCACTGGTCCCCTTGTTCCGATCGTCGAGGCGATGGATGGTGCGGTCGACGTGGTCGTGACCGGCCACTCCGAGACCGGCTTCGTTGGCAACGTCGGCGACAAGCTCCTCACGCAGGCGTACGCCGACGGCACCGCGTTCGCCGCGATCGACCTCGTCATCGACCGCAAATCTGGCGACGTCGTCTCGAAGCGGGGACGCGTCGTGCGCACCTGGGGCGATGTCTTCCCCGGCTCCACGCCGCACCCGCAGATCGAACAGGTCATCCAGCGTTCGAGGAGCGCCGTGGCGCCGCTCATCGACCGCGTCGTCGGCTTCGCCGGAGCGCCGGTCTCCCGTGCGCAGTCCCCGGCCGGTGAGTCCGCCCTCGGGGAGCTGATCGCCGACGCGCAGCGCGCGAAGGGCGGCACCCAGCTTGCGTTCCTGAACCCCGGCAGCATGCGCGCCGACATCGAGGCCGGCGAGGTGACCTGGGGCGATCTCTTCGCGGTGCAGCCCTTCCGCAACGCCGTGATCCGCATGACGCTGACCGGAGCTCAGGTCGAGCGCCTGCTCGAACAGCAGTGGCAGGGACAGCCCGAGCCGCGCATCCTCCAGCTCTCCGGACTGCGCTACCGCTGGTCGCCCGATGCGCCCGTCGGTGACCGCGTCCGCCCCGAGGACATCGAGATTGGCGGCGGTCCGCTCGACCTCGCGGCGACGTACACGGTCACGGTGAACAACTTCATCGCCACCGGCGGCGACAACTTCACGGTCCTCCTCGAGGGGACGGGCCCCGAGGTCGTCGGCGGTACCGACGGCGATGCACTGGTCGAGTACGTCGAGGCGCTGCCCCGCCTATTCGAGACCGCCACGGACGGACGCATCAGCTTGCGCTGAAGCTTTGACGGAGGTTCGAGCAGGCCGCCGCGGCGGGGGGCCACGGCGCTCGCGGCCCCGAGGTCGACAGATTACGGCGCGCAGCCCCCGCCGCCGGTTCCGCCTGTGCACTTCATCTCGAAGTGGCCCTCGATCGTGGCCCTTCGCGGGTTGGCCGTTACGCGCTGCTCTTCGACGTCGAACCGGAACGTCCCGGCGAACAACTCGTGGTCGAAGCGCGTCACCTCGAATCTGCCGCCGGTCGCGCGGTAGGTCGTGCCGCTGAGCGTCACCGAGGCGCCGACTTCCCCATCGGGTGGCCGCGTCCCGCCCGCGATCGCGGCGATGCTGTAGCTCCCTGGCCCGAACGGGAACTGCTCATGCGTCGTCGCGCTCGGCAGGAACACGATGCCGGTCCGGGAGTCGCCGCAGTTGAGCACGAGCGGGTAGAACACGAACTCGCCCGCCGCGAGTTTCGCCTGTGCCGCGACCGGATCCTCGTTCAGCTGACGCGCCGCCTGCAGCACTTCCTCCTCGGTCAGCCAGTATTCGCTCGCGACGGCGCCCTGGTCGCCTCCGCTCCTCATCGTCGCGGTCACCCCGCCGCTGACTGTCGCTTCGCACGTGCCGAGGCTGAAGTCCGTCCGCACCGCGCCCACGGGCACGCTGCTCTGCCTTGTCGCGGTCGCGGTCGCGGTCGCCGCGGCCACTCCCGGCGCGGTGGTGCCGGCGGGCCCGTCGGGGAGTGACTCCGTGGTGTCGGGATCATCACTGCCACATGCCGCGACGAGCACCGAACTCAGGACACTCGCCAGCACGATCCAGCGAACCGTTTGATGCCACCGCCTCATGCCCGACCCACTCCCACCGCGCGGATGACGCGGACCATCGACGATCTTACGCACGTCTCGTCTCACGGACACGTGCCTCGCTCCCCCGTCGCCGCGCCCGCTGCTACGCTGGTCTCGTCCCGCGATCCCCTCCGGATGGAGCTGCCGCCGATGCCCGTCGACGACCACACGCTCGCCCAGGTCGCCATGTCGCGCGCCGAGTACGAGCGCCTCCTCGATATGCTCGACCGCGAGCCCACCGAGGTCGAACTCGGCATGGCGGGCGCCCTCTGGTCCGAGCACTGTGGCTACAAGCACACCCGTCCGCTCTTTCGGCACTTCCCCACCCACGGCCCGCGCGTGCTGACCGAGGTTGGCGCTGAGAATGCCGGCGCGATCGACCTGGGCGACGGCTGGTGCGCCGTCTTCAAGATGGAGTCCCACAATCACCCGAGCGCCATCGAACCCTACGAGGGCGCAGCCACCGGGGTCGGCGGCATCCTGCGCGACATCTTCGCCATGGGCATGCGGCCGGTCGCGCTCCTCGACTCGCTCCGCTTCGGCCCCCTCGACGATGCCCGCAACCGCCACCTCTTCGCAGGCGTCGTCGCCGGCATCGGCGGCTACGGCAACTGCATCGGCGTCCCCACCGTGGGCGGCGAGGTGCAGATGGACCCGGCCTACAGCGGGAACCCGCTCGTCAACGCCATGTGCGTCGGTGTCGGCCGTGTCGAGCACCTTCTCTCCGCCGCCGCTCGCGGGCCCGGCAACCCGCTCGTGCTTGTCGGGGCCGACACGGGTCGCGACGGCATCCACGGCGCCACCTTCGCCTCCGTCGAGCTCGATGAGGATTCCGCCGAGCGCCGCCCGGCCGTGCAGGTCGGCAACCCCTTCATGGAGAAGCTCCTCATGGAGGCCTGCGTCGAGCTGGCCGAACACTATGGCGACTGGATCGAGGGCCTGCAGGACCTCGGCGCCGCCGGACTCACCTCGAGCGCCGTCGAGTCCGCCAACAGAGCCGGCACCGGCATCGACATCGATGTCGCCCGCGTCCCCCGCCGCGAGCTCCACATGACCCCGTACGAGGTCATGCTCTCCGAGTCGCAGGAGCGCATGCTCGTCATCCCGAAGCGCGAGCACCTCGACGACGTGCTCGCCCTCTTCCGCCGCTGGGAACTGCACGCCGACGTCATCGGCGTGGTCACCGACGACCGCCTGGCCACCATCCGCGACGGCGACGAGGTCGTCGCGCGCATCCCGATCGCCGTGCTCTCCGACCCACCCCAGTACGACCTCGAGCCCGTGCGTCCCGCTGACCTCGACGCCCGGCAGTCCGTCGATCTCGAGGCGTTCCCCGACCTCGCCCCCGAGGCCGCCACGGCGACGCTCCTCGACCTGCTGGCGTCCGAGAACCTCACGAGCCGGCGCTGGATCTTCCGCCAGTACGACCACCAGGTGCAGACGAACACGGTCGTCCCCCCCGGCGGCGACGCCGCGGTCATCTGGCTCAAGGGCACCGACCGGGGCATCGCCGTGGCGTCGGACTGCAACGGCCGCCTGGTCGGGCTCGACCCCCGCGTGGGCGCACAGATCGCGGTCGCTGAGGCCGCCCGCAATGTCGTCGCGGTCGGCGGGACGCCCGTCGCCATCACCGACTGCCTGAACTTCGGCAACCCCGAGCGCCCCGAGGTCGCCTACGAGATCGAGCAGTCCATCCTCGGCCTGGCCGATGCCTGCGCCGCCCTCGGCACCCCGGTGGTCTCCGGCAACGCCTCGCTCTACAACGAGACTCCGACTGGCGCCGTGCTGCCCACCCCGACGGTCGGCATGCTCGGGATCGTCGACGAGGTGCGCCGCGCTCTCACGATCGCGCCGAAGGAGGGCGACACCCTCGTCCTCGTTGGCGCGCCGCCTGCGCAGCCCGCAGCCACGCTCGCCGGCTCCGAGTATCTCGCCCGCATGCACCGTACCGTCGGCGGCCGTCCCCACATCGAACTCGCCTACGAGGTGCGCGTACAGGAGTTCGTGCGCGAGGCGCACGCCCGCTGGCTGCTCAGCGCCGCTCACGACTGCGCCGACGGGGGCCTGGCGGTGACCGCCGCCGAATGCTGCGTCGCCGCCGGCCTCGGCCTCGACGCCTCCCTCGAGGAGGGTCCGCTCGACCTCGGCGCCCGCCTCGACGCCGCGCTCTTCGGCGAGGCGCAGTCGCGCTTCGTCGTCGCTGTCACCGAGCACCAGGATCTCGAGGGCCTCCGCCGCCTCGCCGCCGAGTTCAACGTTCCCACGGCGGTCCTCGGCGTCGTTGCCGGAGACCACTTCCGCCTGGGCCCGATCGATGCGCCGATCGAGTCTCTGCGCGACGCCTCGGAAGGCGGCCTCGGCCGCCTGCTCGCGGGCTCCGTCGCCGACCCGGACGTCGCCCGCCGCGCCTGAGCACCGCGTCCCGTCGCGTCACGAGGTGCGACGGATGTCGTAGAATGCGCGATGCCTCTCGCGGGCGCGGCGCGCGCCCCGGGCCACGAACGCATTCGGCGGACATCCCGCCTCGACCGGCACCCTCCGGCCCAGCAGAAAGGAACGACGATGGACTGGTCCGACAGCGACGAGCAGGCGACATTCCGCAAGGAAGTCCGCGACTTCATCCAGGCCAACCTCCCCGAGTACTACAAGCGACGCCAGGAGAAGCCGGCCGTGGGGCTCGAGGAGAACTGGGAGCAGGACTACGTCCACGGGGACGCCGCCGCGAAGCAGGCCGCGACTGAGTGGAACGCGGCCCTCACCGAGAAGGGCTGGGTCGCTCCGCACTGGCCGAAGGAGTACGGCGGCGCGAGCATGACCACCATGGAGCAGTTCGTCTTCGCGTCCGAGATGGCACAGGCGCAGGCGCCGCAGCCCGGCGGTTCGGGCCTGTCGCTCCTCGGCCCCACCCTGCTGGTGCACGGCACCGAGGAGCAGAAGGCGAAGTACCTCCCGCCCACCATCCGCAGTGATATGCGCTGGGGCCAGGGCTTCTCCGAGCCGGGCGCCGGCTCGGATCTCGCCGGCCTGCAGGCCCGCGCGACGCGCGACGGCGACGAGTGGGTGATCAACGGCCAGAAGATGTGGACCTCCACGGCCCACAAGGCGAACTGGATCTTCGGGCTCTTCCGCACCGACCCCGACGCCCCGAAGCACCGCGGCATCAGCTTCCTGATCATGGACATGACGACGCCCGGCATCTCCGTCCGCCCCATCATCTCGATGGGCTGGGAGCACGCCACCAACGAGACGTTCTACGAAGACGTGCGCATCCCGGCCGAGAACGTCGTCGGCGAGGTCAATCGCGGCTGGTACGTCGCCATGACCCTCCTCGACTTCGAGCGCTCGAACATCAGCGGCGCGATTACCCAGCGCCGCAACCTCACCGACCTCATTAACTACCTGAAGTCGGACACGGGCACCGAGCGCTCGCAGGGCCGCGCCACGCTCGTCCGCGACAAGGTCGCGGACCGCTGGATCGAGTCCGAGGTCATGTTCAACTTCTCGTTCCGCATCGCCTCCATGCAGGCGTCCGGCGTGATCCCGAACTACGAAGCCTCCACCTCGAAGATCTGGAACTCCGAGCTGCACCAGCGCTCCTCGAACACCGGCATGAAGGCCTTCGGTCTCTATGCGAACCTGTGGGACCGCGACGACGCGCGCACGCCGCTCGACGCCCGCTTCACCCAGGACTACGTCCACAGCGTCGTGTTCTCGATCTTCGGCGGCTCCAACGAAATCCAGCGCAACATCATCGCCACCCGCGGCCTCGGCCTCCCGAGGTCCTAGCCGCCCTCCGAGGCGACCACCACGGCCCGACCGGGAATCCCGGTCGGGCCGTTTGCTTCTTCCAGGCGATTACGAGACGGCATGAGATGCCGTAGAATGCTTGTTGCTTCGAGGGTTCACGCCCTGAGTTGCGACCGCAGATGCCGGACCTGCGCCTCATGAGACCGGCACGCACTGACCCGGCTGAGAAAGGAACCGTGGATGGACTGGGCTGACAGCGGCGAGCAGGCGGCGTTCCGCAAGGAAGTCCGCGACTTCATCAATGCCAACCTTCCCGAGTACTACAAGCGTCGCCAGAGCCAGCCCGCGATCGGCCTCGAGGACAACTGGGAGCAGGACTACGTCCATGGGGACGCCGCGGCAAAGCAGGCCGCGAACGAGTGGAACGCGGCTCTCACCGAGAAAGGCTGGGTCGCTCCGCACTGGCCGAAGGAGTACGGCGGCGCCGGCATGACCACCATGGAGCAGTTCGTCTTTGCCTCCGAGATGGCGCAGGCGCAGGCGCCCCAGCCGGGCGGCCAGGGCCTCTCACTCCTCGGCCCCACGCTTCTGGTGCACGGCACCGAGGAGCAGAAGGCCAAGTATCTCGCCCCCACCATCCGCAGCGAGATCCGCTGGGCGCAGGGCTTCTCCGAGCCGGGCGCCGGCTCCGACCTCGCCGGCCTGCAGGCGCGCGCCATCCGCGACGGCGACGAGTGGGTGATCAACGGCCAGAAGATGTGGACCTCGACGGCCCACAAGACCAACTGGATCTTCGGCCTGTTCCGCACGGACCCCGACGCCCCGAAGCACCGCGGCATCAGCTTCCTGATCATGGACCAGACGACCCCGGGCATCTCCGTCCGCCCCATCATCTCGATGGGCTGGGAGCACGCCACCAACGAGACCTTCTACGAAGATGTCCGCATCCCCGCCGAGAACGTCGTCGGCGAGGTGAACCGCGGCTGGTACGTCGGTATGACGCTGCTCGACTTCGAACGCTCGAACATCAGCGGCGCCATCACCCAGCGCCGCAACCTGACGGACCTCATCAAGTACCTGAAGTCGGACAAAGGCACGGAGCGCTCGCAGGGCCGCGCTGAGCTGACCCGCGACAAGATTGCGGACCGCTGGATCGAGTCCGAGGTGATGTTCAACTTCTCGTTCCGCATCGCCTCCATGCAGGCGGCCGGCGTGATCCCGAACTACGAGGCCTCCACCTCCAAGATCTGGAACTCCGAGCTCCACCAGCGTGTCTGCAACACCGGCATGAAGTCGTTCGGCCTCTACGCCAATATCTGGGAGCGTGAGGACGAGTACACGACACTCGACGCCCGCTTCACCCAGGACTACGTCCACAGCGTCGTCTTCACCATCTTCGCGGGCTCCAACGAGATCCAGCGCAACATCATCGCCACCCGCGGCCTCGGCCTCCCGAGGTCATAACCGCCCCCCGAGGAATCACATCGACGGCCCGATCGGAATCCCCGGTCGGGCCGTCTACGTGGCCGGCCGGGCCTTCCCGCCGACCTGTCTTGTCCCACCGCGAACGAGGGCCCGCCGCCGCCCCACGACGAGCGCCCCCGCCGCGATTTCGGGCGGCTACCTCCTACGGACTACAGAACAAACGTTTGACAGGCACCGTACACAAGTTCTACCCTGCTCAGCACCGCAGCACTAGCGCGAGGAGCAGGCCACCGCCGACCCGATTGCACCCCACGACACAGCGCGGGTAACCTGTGAGTCCGTTTCACAAGTCTATCCACGCCCCGTCCGAGTCTCACGCCGAGAACTTCTGGACAACGTCGTTGGTAACTGTATGGGTCGGCCCGGCTGGCGCCCGCACTATAGCTGGTGTCCCGGCTCCGACACGCCGAGAGGGTCATCCGTCGTGAAGGTGCTTTTTCTGGAGACTGTCGAGGGTTCAGGCACTCGGGGCGAGGTGAAAACCGTCGCCAACGGGTACGCCAGGAACTACCTGTTGCCTCGCGGTTACGCCGCGCCGGCAACGCCAGCCATCCTCAAGCGGGCTGCAAAGCTCGCTGCCGAGGAAGAGCAACGGCAGCTGTCTCTGGACGAGCAGGCGCGCAAGCTTGTCGGCAAGCTTGAGGGCCAGACGCTCGTAAGCGCCGTTCGCGTCGGAGAGCAGGGACGTCTGTACGGTTCCGTCACAAATGCTGACATCGCCGAGAAGGCTGGGGAGATTCTTGGCGAGGAACTGGACCGGCGTCGCGTACTGCTGCCCGAGGTGATCCGTCAGGTCGGGCTGTACTCCGTGCCCATCCGCCTGTCACGTAACGTGACGACGGAGGTACAGGTAGCCGTCGTGGATGTCGATGCGCCGGAAGGCGTGGAGGCAGCCGTCGAGGCTCTGCTGGTTGTGCCAGAAGAGCCCGAGGAGATGGCCACCGGTGCGGACAGTGCAGCCTCGGCCGCCGACACGGTCGCCGATGGTGTGTCGGAGCAGGGCCAATCCTCCGCTGATATGGCCACCTCCGAGGCTGACGACGCTCCCGCGGGCGACGCAGACCAGCCGGAGGACTCGGCCGCGTCCTAAGCCCGCCGCATGGTCAGCACCAGCCGGCCGGCGCCACTCCGGCCGGACAGCCGTCCCGCCGCTGGCCTCCCGCCGCACGATATCTCCGCTGAGGAAGCGGTCGTCGCCGCCCTCCTCCTCGATGAGGACGCCTACGCCCGCGTCCTCCCAATCGTTCGGCCCGAGGACTTCTTCCGCGAACAGCACGCGTGGGCCTACGAGGCCTGCCAGGCACTCGCCGACCGTGGCGAGGCGATCACGATTCCCACGCTCGCCCACGAGCTCGACCGCGCGGGTCGCCTCGATGCCATCGGTGGCGAGCCGGCGCTCGTCGAGATCGCCGGCCGCCACTTCACCGCCGTCGGCGTCGAGGCCCACGCGCGCATCATCGCCCGCGACGCGCTCTACCGCCGCCTCATCCAGGCCGCCGGCCAGATCGCCCAGCTCGCCTACGAGGGTGGCCCCGACGCCACTCGTGTGCTCGCCGCCGCCGAGGGCCTGCTCCTCGGCATCCGCAACGCCGAGGCCGCGGGCGACTTCACCCGCCTGCGCGATCTCCTCGACCAGTTCCTCGAGGACCCCGGCGAGTCCGCAGATGGCCTCATGGTGTCCGCCGTCCGCTCCGGCTTCATGGACCTCGACTCGCTCCTCGGCGGCTTCAAGCGCGGCGACCTCGTCATCGTTGCGGCCCGGACCGGTGTCGGGAAATCGTCCTTCCTGCTCAACCTTTCGAGGAACGTCGCCGTCGGCCAGCACGGCACCGTCGCGTTCTTCGCCCTCGAGATGGCAGGCGAGCAGCTCGCCATGCGCCTCCTCTCCACGGAGGCCGACGTCGATTCCACCCGCCTCCGCCTCGGCATGCACACCGAGGCCGAGGAGGCGCGCATCATGCACGCCATCGGCGCTCTCGCCGAGACGCACATCTTCATCGACGACTCCGCCGTCCTCACCGTCCCCGAGATCCGCGCCAAGTGCCGCCGTCTGCAGGCCGAGTACGGCCTCGACCTCGTCATCGTCGACTACCTACAGCTGCTCCACGGCAGCGGCCGCGCCGACACCCGCGCCAACGAGGTCGGCGCCATCTCCCGAGGCCTGAAGGAGCTTGCCCGCGAGCTCGGCGTCCCCGTGCTCGCCGCCGCGCAGCTCTCCCGCGCGGTCGAGACGCGCACGCCCCACATCCCGATGCTCTCCGACCTTCGCGAGTCAGGCTCCATCGAGCAGGACGCGGACATCGTGATGTTCATCTACCGCGAGGACATGTACACGACCCGCGAAGACTGGGAGGAGCAGCACCCGGACGCCCCCGGCGCCCAGCACCCCACTGGCATCGCGCAGTTCATCGTCGCGAAGCACCGCAACGGCCCCACCGGCAACGTCGCCGTCCGCTTCGTGAACCGCACCGCCTCCTTCCAGGATCTCATCCTCCGCGAGCCCCCGGCGTACGGCCCGTGACCCCCGAGCCCGTCCCCGCCTTCGAGGGCTTCGTCGCGGGCGGCGCTGCGACGACGCTCCCCTCGCAGTTCTTCGTCGAGTTGCTCCCCGCCATCGACGACATCGAGGAGCTGCGCGCCACTCTCTACGCGCTCTACGCCATCGGACGCAAGCGCGGCCCGCTGCGCGCCGTCCGTGCGAGCGAGCTGGCCGCCGAGGCCCCACTCGCGCGCGCCTTCGAGGCCAGCGGCGGCCTCGACCCCATCCGCGCCGCACTCGATGCCGCCGTCGCGCGCGGCACGTTCGTCGCCTGCCGGCTCGCTGATGGCGATGCCCTCTATTTCATGAACAACGACGCCGGTCGCCGCGCCCTCCTGCGCGTCCAGGCCGGCGCGCTCGAGGCGCCCGCGCTCGCGGCCCGCCCGGCGTCGCCCGCCGCCCGCCCCGCTCGCCCCGCCGAGGTCTACGAGCAGGAGATCGGCGTGCTGTCGCCCGCCGTCGCCGACGCCATCGCGGAAGCGGTCGTGCGCTGGCCGGAGCAGTGGCTCATCGATGCCATTCGCCTCGCCGCCCTGCGCAACGCGCGCTCATGGAACTACGTCCGGGCGGTCCTCGAGCGCTGGGAAGCGGAAGGACGTGATACCGATGCAACGACTGGAACAGCTGCTCCGCGAACGCAGGCAGGCCGCGACCACGGGCCCTACGAGAAGGTCATCCGCCGCTCCTGAGCCCTCGGTCGAGGTGTGCCGCCTCTGCGACGGCGCCCGCTTCGTCCGCGTGACTGCCGACCCTGACAGCCCCGACTTCGGTCGTGCCGTCCCCTGCCAGTGCGCGCAGGTCGAGGATGACCGCGAGCGGCAGGAGCGCCTGCTCCGCTATTCGCGCCTCGGTGCGCTCGCCCGCTTCACCTTCGACACGCTCATGCCCCGTGGCCGCTCCACGCGGCGTGACGCGCAGGAGCGCTACGCCCACGCCGTCGACGCGGCTCGCCGCTTCGCTGACCACCCCGAGGGCTGGCTTGTCCTCACCGGAGTCCCCGGCTGCGGCAAGACCCACCTCGCGGCCGCCATCGCCAACCACGCCATCGCCAACGGCCAGCCCGCTCTCTTCCTCTCGGTGGCGGACCTGCTCGACCAGCTTCGTGCCTCCTATGGAGACGACGCCGAGATTCCGTATGAGCGCCTGATCGACCAGGTGCGCACCGCGCCGCTCGCCATCTTCGACGACCTCGACGCCTACTCTGCTACGCCATGGGCGCGCGAGAAGTTCTACCAGGTCGTCTCCTACCGCTTCCATGCCGCGCTGCCGACCGTCTTTACCTGTGACGCGCCCCCCGAGGAGATCGACCCCCGCCTCGGCGCCCGCCTCACCGACCCCGCCCTCTCCCAGGTCTTCATCCTCGAGCGCCGCACCGCGCCGCGCTATTCGCACATCGGCGCGATGACCCGCGACCGCCTTGCCACCCTCACCTTCGAAACCTTCGACCCCCGCGGCCACGGCCTCCGAGGCAAACAGCGGGACAGCCTCGAGAGCGCCTTCCAGGCCGCCCGCCGCTGGGCGGACGCCCCCGACGGCTGGCTCGTCTTGCTCGGTCAGACCGGCTGTGGCAAGACGCACCTGGCCGCCGCCATCGCCAACCACCGTCTGGACGCCGGCGATGCCGTCTGCTTCGCCAACGTCCCGGACGTCCTCGATGAGCTGCGCGCCACGTTTGCGCCCGGCGCTGCCGAGCGCTTCGATGCCGCCTTTACCCGCCTCCGCGAGGTGCCCGTCCTCGTCCTCGACGACCTCGGCGCGCAGCAGTCCAGCCCGTGGGCCGAGGAGAAGCTCTACCAGATGCTCAACCACCGGCACCTCGGCCGGCTCCCGACGGTCATCACCACCAACTGCGAGCTCTCGAAGATGGAGCCCCGCATCGCGTCGCGGCTCGCCGACCTGCAGGTCTCGAACGTCCACGAGATCACCGCACCCGACTACCGCCTGGGCGGATAATGTCCCTCTGGATGGGCGCGCGCCGGTCGCATCCGGCAACGTCCGAGGTGAGACCGTGCGGCTCGACTGTCGGACGGCCTGCCCCTCGGCCGTTGTTCGCGGCCCGCGTGATTCCCGCGAGGCCCTGACGGGCAGGACAACTCCGTGCAGACACCCACCCTGACCGAGCCGCTTGACCACCGCCAGATCATGGTCGTCTACAGCGGCATCCTCCTCGGCATGCTGCTCGCGTCGCTTGACCAGACTATCGTCGCGACCGCGCTTCCGAGGATCGTCGGCGACCTGGGTGGCCTCACCCACCTCTCCTGGGTCGTGACGGCCTATCTCCTCGCCTCCACCGCGTCCGTCCCGCTGTACGGAAAGATCAGCGACCTCTACGGCCGCAAGGCCGTGTACCAGTTCGCGATTGTCTCGTTCCTCGCGGGGTCCGCCATCGCCGGTGCCGCTCAGTCGATGCCGATGCTCATCCTCGGTCGAGGGGTGCAGGGCCTCGGCGGTGGCGGACTCATCTCGATGGCCATGATTGTCATCGGCGACATCATCCCGCCCCGCGAGCGCGGCCGGTATCAGGGCTACATGGGGGCGGTCTTCGCCACATCGAGCGTCGCCGGGCCGCTCCTCGGCGGGTTCTTCACGGATCAGCTCACGTGGCGCTGGATCTTCTTCATCAACATCCCCCTCGGCCTCGTCACCCTCACCGTCGTGTCCATCGTGATGAACATCCCCATCGCGAGGCAGGAACGCCGCATCGACTTCACTGGCGCCGCGCTGCTCGTGTTTGCGGTCACCAGCCTGCTCCTCGTCACCGTCTGGGGTGGCAACGAGTTCGCGTGGACGTCCCCCGAGATCATCGGTCTCACTGCGCTCGGGCTCGTCGTTGCCGTGCTCTTCCTCCGTCAGGAGACCCGTGCCCCCGAGCCAATCCTCCCCCTGAACCTCTTTCGGGACGGCATCTTCCGCGTCTCCAGCGCCGTCAGCTTCCTGCTCGGGTTCGCAATGTTCGGGACGGTCGTCTTCCTGCCGCTCTACTTCCAGATCGTGACCGGTGCGTCGGCAACGAAGTCCGGCCTGCTCGCTCTTCCCATGGTGGGGGGCCTCATGGGCTGCTCGATCCTCAGCGGCCAGATCACGAGTCGCACCGGGCGTTACCGCCTGTTCCCGATCCTCGGCGGCGCCATTGCCACCGTCGGCCTGCTCCTGCTGACCCGTCTCGATGTCGATACGTCGCGCCTGGAGTCCTCCGTGTATATCTTCGTGTTCGGCTGCGGCGTTGGTCTGATGATGCAGACCCTCATACTGGCCACCCAGAACGCCGTCGCGAGGCCGCTCATGGGCGTCGCGACGTCAGGCGTCACCTTCTTTCGCTCCATGGGGGCGTCCTTCGGCGTCGCCGCCTTCGGCACGATCTTCGCGAACCGCCTCGACTACTATGTCGCGCGCAACGTGCCCGCCGAGGAACTGCAGCGCCTCGGGTCACCCGCGGGCAGCGATCTCGGACGCAGCCGCGCTGCCATCGAGGCTCTTCCCGACATCGTCCGCTCCGGCGTCATCGAGTCCTTCGCCGAGGCCCTCCGCGTCGCCTTCATCTTCGCCGTGCCGGTGGCCCTGCTCACCTTCCTGCTCGCGTGGACACTGAGGGAGCTTCCGCTCCGCACCACCACTGCCTTCGTCGAACAGCCGGAGCCGGCACAGGAACCGGCGGAGCGGACCGTTCGCGCGGAGTTCTAGCGGGGGCGAGCACTACCCCGCCTGGACGCAGCGGACGAGCTCTCCCGGAACGGTCCGAGACGGTGTCGATGATGTCGGTGCTTGCCTGCCGGTTTTCGGACGCAACCGGCTACGCTGCCCGGGCAAAGCCAGGCGGAGGGACGACCGCGCGCTTTACAGCCGCTGCGCCCCGGACGCCGGCGCCGGCGAGGGCTCCACGCCCTCCTGCCACACCGCCCCCTCCGGCCCGTACTCTTTCTTCCAGACCGGCACCGTCTCCTTGATGCGGTCCACCGCCCGCAGGGCCGCTTCGAACGCGTCACGCCGGTGTGCGGCCGACACCGCCACGAGGAGCGACGCCTCACCGATCTCGATCATCCCCGTCCGGTGATGCGCCGCGAGGTCGTACACCTCGCGGTCCGCGAACTCCGCCAGCACCTCGTGCGCCACCGCCGCCAGCTGCTTCTCCGCCATCGACGGGTACGCCTCGTACTCGAGCCGCAGTACCGCGTGGCCCTGGTGGTGGTTTCGCACCGTCCCCTCGAACAGCACCACGGCTCCCGCCTCGTCGGTCAGCACGAGGTCGCGCACCGTCTCCCGGTCGAGCGGGTCCGCGGTCACGAGGAAGTGCGGGGTCTCTGCCCCGCCCGACACGGGCGGGATCAGCGCCACCACGTCGCCGGCACGGATCGCCGTCTCGCCGTCGCGCACGTACTCTTCGTTTACCGCGATCGCCGCGCATTCGAGGTGCGGCCCGAGCTGCGGATACCGCTCGCCGAGGCGCAGCCGGAACTCAGATACCGTGACGCTGTCGCCCTCGAACCCCTCGTGCAACTCGCTGCCGAGGAGTTCTCGCAGCCCCGCGAAGAGCATGACTTTGACCTGCATCGCCGCTCCTTTCCGTTAGTATAGCCCCACGCCGGGGGCCGCCATGCCTGCTCGCCCGCCCGTTAGGCACCTCCTCACCGCCGTCGCCGATGCGCTGTTCCCGCAACTGTGCCTCGCCTGCGGCCGCTTCGGCGCGGCGCTCCATCCGGCATGCGTCGCCGCGTTCCCGCTGGCCGAGCCCCCTCGCTGCCTCCGCTGCTGGACGCCCGGGGGCGCCGCCACCTGCCGCCGTTGCATCGAGGCGCCGCCCGCCTTCGAGGCGCTCCGTGCCCGCTTCCGCTTCGAAGGTGACGTCCGCCGGGCCCTCCTCGAGGCGAAGTTCCGCGGCAAGACGGCGCTGCTCCCGCCGCTCGCGCGCGCGGCCGTCGAGGCCGTCCCGCCTGAGTGGCGGGTCGACGCCGTTGTCCCCATCCCGTTGCATCGCCGCCGGCAGCGCCAGCGCGGCTACAACCAGGCGGCCGTCCTCGCGCGGACGGTCGCGCCGCTCGTCGGGGCGCCGCTCGCACCTGACATGCTCCGGCGCGCTCGGCACACTGCCGCGCAGGCAGGCCTCCCCGCGGCAGAACGCGTCACGAATCTGCGCGACGCCTTCGAGGCGCGCCCACTGAATGGTGAAGTGCTGCTCATCGACGACGTCACCACGACCGGTTCCACCTTCGAGGCTGCCGCCGCCGCCCTGCTGAATGCGGGAGCAAATCGGGTGTTTGCGCTCGCAATCGCGCGAGAAGACTAGCTATCTTCGTCCCGTGCGCTTCCGCTCAACGCCAGTGATGCCACCTCCGACGCTCATGCTCTCTCACGGCGGTCGCATCGGGCTCTGTGAGTTCCTACACTTTTCGCATCGGGCACGGCTCGTGTCCGCGAGGCGCAACACGTGATCATCACCGTGGCCCTGAACCCTGCCGTCGACCAGACCGTCGAGGTCGATGGCTTCCAGCAGGCCGACACCAACCGCGTTCTGGCCATCCGTTGGGACATCGGCGGCAAGGGCATCAATGTCGCCCGAGCGCTCAAGGAACTCGGCTACGAGGCGCTCGCCACCGGCTTCGCCCCCGGCCCCCAGGGCCGCATGATCGAGGATCAGCTCAACGACTCCGGCATCGGCTGCGACTTCGTCTACGTCCCAGGCGACACCCGCACGAACATCACGATCCTCGACCGCGCCACCCACGCCCACACCCAGCTCGCGCTCTCCGGCCCCACCCTCCCGCCCGAGGCTCCGGCGCAGCTGCTCGACCGCCTGCGGCGCCGCGTCCGCGAGTCCACCTGGCTCGCGCTCGCTGGCTCCATCCCGCCGCCCGGCGACCCGCGTGTGTACGTCGACCTGATTGCGATGGCCGAGGAGCGCGGCGGACGCACCGCCCTCGACGCCGACGGACCGGTCGTCGAGGCGGTCCTCAATGCCGGCGTCTGCCCGACGCTCCTCAAGCTCAACCGTCTCGAGGTCTCCCGCCTCCTCCACCACGACGTGGAAACGCCCGACCAGGTGCTCGCCGCCGCCCGCGCGATCCATGCTCGCGGCGTCCCCTACGTTGTCGTGACGATGAGCAAGGAGGGCGCCTTCGCCGTCACTCCGGACGCTGAGTATCGCGTCCTCGTCCCGCCGGTCGAGGTCGTCTCCGCCGTCGGCGCGGGCGACGCCTTTCTGAGCGGCCTCCTCTGCGGCCTCGTGCGTGAGGGCGGCTGGGAGCGAGCCCTGGCGCTCGCCGCGGCCGCCAGCACCGCCGCCTGCCTCACCCCTGGCACCGTCCTCTGCGCCGGCCCCGACGTCGAACGCATCCGCCCCGACGTCCGCGTCGAACGCATCCGTGAGCACAGCCTCGCCCGCTGACCGCCGGGTCACACCACCGGCGCGCCTGCCGCCGAACTGCGGTAACGTATGCGCCTGCCGGTAGGCGCAAGTCAGTACGTTCAACGGGGGAACACGACGATGACCACAATCGCCAGCAGGGACGCGCTCGCCCAGGTCGACCCCGCCATCCACGCCGCCATCGGCCGCGAGGAGGCCCGCCAGCGCGGCACCCTCGAGATGATCGCCTCCGAGAACTTCACCTCCGCCGCCGTCATCGAGGCGGTCGGCAGCGTCCTCACCAACAAATACGCCGAGGGCTACCCCGGCAAGCGCTACTACGGCGGCTGCGAGTTCATCGATGAGATCGAACAGATCGCCATCGACCGCGCGAAGGCCCTCTTCGGCGTCGAGCACGCCAACGTCCAGCCCCACTCCGGCGCGCAAGCCAACATGGGCGTCTACATGGGCGTCATCAAGCCCGGCGACACCGTACTCGGCATGAAGCTCGACCAGGGCGGCCACCTCACCCACGGCTCGAACGTCAACTTCTCTGGCAAGCTCTACAACTTCGCCTCCTACGGCGTCGACCGCGAGACCGAGACCATCGACTACGAGCAGATGGCCGCCCTTGCCCGCGAACACCGCCCGAAGATCATCGTCGTCGGCGCCACCGCCTACCCCCGCACCATCGACTTCGCCCGAGCCCGCGCGATCGCCGACGAGGTCGACGCCGTCCTCATGGCGGACATGGCGCATATCGCAGGCCTCGTCGCCGGCGGCGTCCACCCCTCGCCCGCCGGCCTCGCGCAGCTCATCACCTCGAGCACGCATAAGACGCTGCGCGGCCCGCGAGGCGGCATGATCCTCTGCGACGAGGCCTTCGCCCGCCGTATCGACCGTGGCGTCTTCCCCGGCGCGCAGGGCGGCCCGCTCATGCACGTCGTTGCCGGCAAGGCCGTCAGCTTCCTCGAAGCTGCCACCGAGGAGTTCAAGGCCTACTCGCGCCAGATCGTGGAGAACGCCCAGGCCCTGGCCGACACGCTCGTCGACGCCGGCCTGCGCCTGGTCAGCGGCGGCACCGATAACCACCTGCTGCTCGTGGATGTCACCACGAAGGGCCTCGATGGCCAGCGCGCCGAGGACGCCCTCTCCCGCTGCGGTATCGTCGTGAACAAGAACGCCATCCCTTACGACACCCTGCCGCCCGCGGTCGCCTCCGGCATCCGCATTGGCACCCCCGCCCTCACCTCGCGCGGCCTTGGCCCGCAGGAGATGCGCCAGGTCGGCGCCCTCATCGTCCAGGTCCTCGATGCCCCCGAGGACGCCGAGGTCGCCCGCCGCGTCGCCGCGGAAGTCGCTGCCCTCTGCGAGTCCCACCCCGCCCCGGGCGTGCCGAGGGGCTAGTCGCCTCCAGCGACACCGCCTATCGAAAGAAGGCGGAAGCGCTGCGCGTGACATGCCCTGCCGGGAGTAAACCGATCCGCGATGGCCGCTCACCACAGTCCTGTATTGCTCGATCTTGAAGTCGCGCGCCCTTGACCTCCCGACCACGCCTGCAATACTCCTTCCGATGACGTAAGTCTCTGTCGAGGAGCCCCGCCGTGTCCCCTTCCGAACCCCACGCCCCCGCCCAGGTCAAACCGAAGAAGCTCGCCGACTACCTCGATGTCATGAGCAAAGCTGTGTTTCAGTCCGGCATCTCCTGGAAGGTCGTGGACGCCAAGTGGGCCGGGACGCGCGAGGTGCTCGCCGGCTTCGACCCGCAGATCCTCGCCACCTGGGGCGATTCCGAGGTCGACACGGCCGCTACCGACACCCGCCTCATCCGCAACCGCAAGAAGGTCCAGGCCATTACCGACAACGCCCGCTCGATGCTCGAAGTCGGCGCCACCCCCGCCGCGTTCCGCAAGTACCTCCGCTCCCACGAGGACTTCGACGCCACCGTCAAAGCCCTGCGCAAGCGCTTCAAGTTCCTCGGCGAAAGCGGCGCCTACTACTTCCTCTACGTGGTCGGCGAGCAGGTGCCCGACTACGAGACCTGGTGCGAGTCCCGAGGCGTCACCCCGATGACGATGCGCTGAGGCAAGGGTGGTCGGCGGAGGCGTCTGACGATGGTCGACGCTGTCGCAGCCGGCAGATCGTCGTGCACCACGTCTTGCCTCTCTCTGCGCACCGTCCGATACTGATCGCTCCGGTGTAGCCACTCGGCCGCCTCGGCTCCGCCCGCTGCCGCGAACGACCGCGCCGGGCCGCATCTGCTGTGCGTCACACGACGCACCCGCTTCTTGGTGGGGGATCGGTTGAAAGAGTACGAGCTTCTGTTCATCGTCAGCCCGCGCGTGCCCGCGGACGACGTGCCTGCCGCCATCGACCGTGTCGCGGCGCTCATCACGAGCAGCGGCGGCGAGGTGCTGTCCGCCGACAACTGGGGCCGGCGCCGCCTCGCGTACCCCATCAGGCACTACTTCGAGGGCACATACGTCCTCTTCGCCCTGCACATGGAGCCCGCCGCGGCCGCTCCCCTCGAGGCGTCCCTCATCATCTCCGAGGAAGTGATCCGCCACCTCCTCACCGAGGGCATCACGCCGCCGACCAGCCGCGACCGCGGGCCCGCGGCCCCGGAAGACCGCGACCGAGCACCTTCCGAGTCGCCTGCTGCCGCTCCGGCCGCCGCACCGGCCGCTGTCGCCGTCGCTGAGCCGCCCGCCGCGTCCCCATCCGAGGAGCCCGCACTGGCCGTCGCGTCCGAGGCTCCCGCGCCCGAGGCCGTGTCCGAGCCCGCCGCGTCCGAGACTCCGGCGACCGAGGCGGCAGAGTCCGCGCCTGCGGAAGCCCAGGCGCCGGAAGCCGAACCCGCTGCGTCTGACCCCGCGCCGGCCGCAAGCGAGTAGCATCTCCCCAACCGAAGGGAGGGTGCACCCATGGCGAGCCTCAACAAGGTCATGATCATCGGCAACCTCGGCGCTGACCCGGAGATGCGGTACACCGCCAACGGCAACGCCGTCACGACCTTCAACGTCGCCACCAACGAGTCCTGGACGGACCAACAGGGCGAGCGCCGCGAACGCACCGAGTGGTTTAGCGTCGTCACCTGGAACCGTCTTGCTGAGACCTGCAGTCAGTACCTGACCAAGGGCCGCCAGGTCTACGTCGAGGGCCGTTTGCAGACCCGCTCCTGGGAAGGCCAGGACGGACAGAAACGCTACCGCACCGAGGTGATCGCGGAGACCGTCCGCTTCCTCGGTGGCCGCGACAGCGGCGGATCCGAGGGCTACGGCGCTGGCCTGCCCATTGGACCCGACGCCGACGGCGATATCGACCCGGACGACCTGCCGTTCTAGGACGGCGGGCTGCGCGCCTCCAGCGCGCAGACCAGTCGAAAGAGAGCATCGATGGTGAACGAAGCAGACTCCCCGGCGGCTTCCGCCGCTTCCGAGGACGCCCCGCGCGAGCCGCGCGCCGAGCGTCCAGACCGGCCTGAGCGCCCCGACCGCGAGGACCGCGGCGAACGCCGCGGAGGCGGCGGCGGTCGCTTCGGAGCCCGCCGCCGCGGCTGCGAGTTCTGCATCGACAAGATCGAGCACCCCGACTACAAGGACGTGGCTACCCTGCGTCGCTACATCACCGACCGTGGCAAGTTGGAGCCCCGCCGTAAGGTCGGCACCTGCGCCAAGCACCAGCGTCGTGTCGCCGTCGCCGTGAAGCGCGCGCGTGTGATCGCGTTGCTCCCGTACACGGCTGAGCACGTCCGCGTGTCGGGTGTCCCCGGCGGCCGCTCCGCCGGACCGGGCGGCCGTCGTTAACCGCTGACCACTGCGCACCTGACGGCCGCGGCGCCTCTGCATACCGACCGACCGGCCAGGCTTCGAGACTGACGAAGGGATTCGGACTTGGCCGGCAAATCCCCGCGCAACAAGACCACCCGGTCGCGGCCGGCCCGGGCCTCGAACAAACGCTACCCGGAAACGCGCATGGAGCGCGGCGTGCTTCTCATCGTCGGCGGCGTCCTCGCGATCGCTGCGGTGGTCGTCCTCGCGGGTCTCTACCTCACCGAGTACCGTCCGCCGCGCGCGCACGCCATCACCATCGAGGGCCAGGACTACAACGCCGACGCCGTCAAGCGCCGCGGCTCCTACCTGCTTCGCTACGAGACGCAGGCCGCCCGCGACGTCAACCAGGACAACCTCGTCGAACGCACGGTCGACCGCCTCGTCCGCGACGAGGTGCTCAACCGGCGCGCGCCCGCGCTCGTCGGCGAAATCACCGATGAGGAGCTCGACCAGGAGTTCCGGATCCAGCTCGGCTTCGCCACGCCCACCGCGACGCCAACGCCCACACCGGCGCCCGGCGCCACGCCCACTGCGACGCCCGCGGCCACCGCCACGCCGGCGCCCACCCCTGAGGAGGCCGTCACGCCGGACGCCGAGCAGCGTGCCCGTGAGGAAGCCGACTTCCTCCGCGCACAGCGCGACGTCTACCGCGACACCGGGCTCAGCCGCGAGGAGTTCTACCGCATCTTCAAGGGCCAGATCTACGAGCGCCGCCTGCGTGATCGCTTCGCCGACGAGGTCGGCGAGACTGCTCCGCAGATCAAGCTCCAGGTCATTCGCCTGACCGACCGGGCCCTCGCGGAGCGGATCCGCGAGCAGGCGGTCCAGGGCGCCGACTTCGTCCGGCTCGCCGCTCAGAACTCGGTGCTGCCCACCGCGCGGCAGGACGGTGGCGAGCTCGGCTGGCGCCTCGTCTCCTCCTTCGATGAGCCGGTCCGCTCCGCCGTCGATGACCTGTCCGCCGGCAGCATCTCCGAGATCATCCCCGTCGACCGCTTCTTCGAGATCTACCGCGTCGCCGAGGCCACCACCGACCGGGAGCTCGATGCTACGCAGCGGGGCACCCTCGTCGCCGAGCGCTTCGACGACTGGCTCGAACAGGAGACCGCCAACGTCCAGGTCGACCGGGACATCTCCGGTGGCGAAAGCGACTGGATTCGTGACGCGATCATCGAGGACGTGACCGACCGCGGCGCGGTTGGCACGCCCACCCCGACGGCGATCCCCGTTGGCTAGCGTCGGACTGGCGATCCTCGGCGCTCGGCCGGGCAACGTCGGCGGCGGCGTCGTCGCCGCCTTCGAGGCCGCGCACGCGCGCTACTCGGCCCACGTCGGCCGAACGCTCGAGTTGCGCCACATCCTCGTCCGCGATGCGACCCAGCCACGCGAGGGCATCCCGTCCGCACTGCTGACGACAGACTTCGATGCCATCCTCGAGGATCCCGAGGTGCACATCGTCATCGAGGTGATGGGCGGCGAAGACCCCGCGCGCGCCTGCATCGAGCGCGCACTCATCGCCGGACGCCACGTTGTCACCGCTAACAAGGAAGTGATGGCAAAGCACGGCGCTGATCTGCTCGCAACCGCCGCGAAGCACGGTGTCCGCCTCCTCTACGAGGCGTCCGTGGGTGGCGGCATCCCGATCATCAGCCCCCTGTCTCGCGACCTGCTCGCCAACGACATCACTGCCGTCACCGCGATCATCAACGGCACCACCAACTACATGCTCACTGGCATGGCCAGCGGCGCGGTCGACTATGCGGACGCCCTCGCCGAGGCGCAGCGCCTCGGTTACGCCGAACCCGACCCCACGGCCGACGTCGAGGGCATCGACGCCGCCTACAAGCTCGCCATCCTCTGCGGCCTTGCCTTTCACGTCGCCGTGACGCCGGACGATGTCGCTCGTCAGGGCATATCGAGGCTCGCCGCGCGCGATTTCCGCTACGCCGATGCACTGGGCTACACCATCAAGCTCCTCGCGACGGGCCGCCTCCTTGATGGCGGCGTGGTCGCTTCCGTGCAGCCCACCCTCATCCACCGTGACGAGCCCCTCGCGAAGGTTGACGGCGTCCTGAACGCCATCCAGATCGAGGGCGACCTCGTCGGGCGCGTCCTGTTCCAGGGCCGCGGCGCCGGCGCGAAGCCCACCGCCAGCGCCATCCTCGCGGACGTCCTCGACGTCGCCCGCGACATCGTCGCCGGACGTCAGCCCGCGGAGGCGATCCAGCGGCGCGTGGTCCCCGTCCATTCCCCCGGCGTCCATCGCTCCCGCTACTACCTGCGCGTCACGATCGCCGACCAGCCCGGCGTCCTCGCGCGCATCAGCGGCATCCTTGGCGACCACGCCATCAGCATCGCCTCGGTCATCCAGTTCGAGACCGACGAGGACGCCCGCACCGCCGAGCTCGTCATCACCACCCACCAGGCGCCCGGCGCTGCTCTCGAGGCCGCGCTCGCCGACATCCGCTCGCTCGACGTGGTCACCGAGATCGGCAACGTCCTGGCCATGGCCGGCTAGACCGAGGAGTCTCTGCCCGTGCCCCCCGAGCCCCTGACTCCCCCCGTCTGGCTCGAACAACAACTCCAGCGCGCCCTCGCTCGTATCGACGCGCTCGCGCACGAGGTCGAGACCCTCAACTCTGCGCTGCGCACGGAGCAGGCCAACGCGAGCCAGCTTCAAGAGGAATTGGCCCTCTTGCAGGGACGCACCATCCGCCACGAGACGAGCCTCGACCTCGTGCGCCGCCTCCAGACTCAGGTCGCCGCCCTCGAGGGGGGCATCGAGGCCGAGGCCTCACTCCGCCGCGACTCCGCCGGCTCCCTCGAACGCGAGCATCATCGCGATGCCGCCTCCCTCCACTCACTGGAGGCCGCACTCGACCGCATCGAGGGCAGCATCGCGCGCCTGGACGAGCGGATCGACTCCGTCGAGGGCCGGCACCGCACCCTCGCGGCTGATGTCGCGTCGTCCGCCCGCGGCGATACGTCCGTCGAGTCGGCCCTCGAGACGCTTGCGCGGCGCGTCGATGCGCTCGCCGAGAGCGTCCGCCACGACGGCCAGGAGGAGGCCGCGACGGCCGCCGCCATCCCCGAGCTTCGCCTCGATGTCACCGCGTTCGCCGCCCGGCTCGCCGCGCTCCACGAGGCGCAGCGCCACCTCGAGCACGAGGTCGCGTCCCTGCAGCCGGTCGTCGGCCTCCAGGACCTGGTTGCCGACGCCGCCGAGCAGGTGCGCAGCCTCCGCGAACGCGTCGAGGCCCGTTTCCAGCCCCTCGAGGAGGCTGCCGCCTCCCACGATGGGGCCGAGCGGCTCCTCGCCGAGCAGCGCGACCTCCTCCGCCGGGAGCTGGCCGCCCACGAGGCGCGCCTCGCCGCTCTCGATACGGCCATCGAGGCGCAGCGCGACCTGCTCATCGAGCATGTTCGTCGCGCCACCAGTGCGACGGAGGATGCCGGCCGTCGCCAGCTGCAGGAGATCGACCGCCAGGCGCGCGCCGGCCGCGAGCTGCTCCGCCAGCTCACCGAGCGCGCCGCAGAAGGATCGCGAGAACAGCCCCTATGACCCCCACCGCCCGCTTCATCATGGAGCGCTACGCCCCGCTCCTCCCCGTCACCGAGAAGACCCCCCTGGTGACCCTCGGCGAGGGCGGCACGCCCCTCGTCCGCTCCCGGTCGATCGGCCCCGAGCTTGGCCTCGACGCCCTGTACTTCAAGCTCGAGTACGCCAACCCGACCGGCTCCTTCAAGGACCGCGGCATGGTCATGGCCGTCGCCAAGGCCGTCGAGGACGGCGCCACCTCTCTCCTCTGCGCCTCAACCGGCAACACGTCCGCCTCGGCAGCTGCCTATGCCGCCCGCCATGGCCTGCGGGCCTATGTCGTCGTCCCCAGCGGTCGTATCGCCTCGGGGAAGCTCGCCCAGGCCGTCGCCCACGGCGCGGAGATCGTGGCCATCGACGGCTCCTTCGATGACGCCCTGAACATCGCGAAGCAGCTCGCCGAGCGCCCCGGCGTCGCCCTGGTGAACTCCGTGAACCCCTACCGCATCGAGGGCCAGAAGACCGCCGCCTTCGAGGTCGTGGACGACCTTGGCGACGCTCCCGACCTCCTCTGCATCCCAGTCGGCAACGCCGGGAACATCACCGCCTACTGGCGCGGCTTCGTCGAGTACCACCGTCTCGAGCGCGCCTCGAAACGCCCGTCGATGTGGGGTTTCCAGGCCGCCGGCGCCGCCCCCCTCGTCCTTGGCCATCCCGTCGATAGACCCGAGACGATCGCCACCGCCATCCGCATCGGCAACCCCGCCTCGTGGGAAGGCGCCATCACCGCTCGCGACGACTCCGCCGGCGTAATCGAGGCCGTCACCGACGACGAGATCCTCGATGCCTATCGCCGACTCGCCGCCACCGAGGGCGTCTTCTGCGAGCCCGCATCCGCTGCCTCGGTCGCCGGTCTCCTCAAGCGCGCCCGCGCCGGCGCACGCCTCGAGGGCCTGACCGCCGTATGCGTCATCACCGGCCACGGCCTGAAGGACCCCGACACCGCCATGACCATCGAGGCCGTCCGCCACGAGGTGCCCGCCGACCTCGCCGCTGTCGAGGAGAGCCTCGGCTGGCGGTGATCGATGTCACCGCAACGCCTCGCGCCTCGCGTGCTACGATCGCATTTGCGCGTTCCCCCCTGCGGAATCTCGAGGCTGATGCCGTGACTACTACTCTGCCGCCCGCCACCGGCCGTCCCTACGACCCCGCAGCCGCCGAGGACATCATCCGCGACCTGCTCGTCGCCATCGGCGAAGACCCCGACCGCGAGGGCCTCCGCGAGACCCCGCGACGCATCGCCTCGATGTACCAGGAGCTCTTCGAGGGTTTGCAGCAAGATCCCGTCGCTGTGCTCTCCGTCGGCTTCGAGGAAGGCCACGACGAGATGGTGATCCTGCGCGAGATCCCCTTCTATTCCATGTGCGAGCACCACTTCATGCCGTTCCACGGCGAGGCGCACGTCGGTTATCTCCCGGACGGTCGCATCGTCGGCCTCTCAAAGATCGCCCGCGCCGTCGACATCTTCGCCCGCCGCCCGCAGGTGCAGGAACGCCTCACCGGACAGATCGCCGACTGCATCGAGGACGTCCTGGGCGCCAAAGGCGTCGGCGTCGTCATCGAGGCCGAACACCTGTGCATGACCGCCCGAGGCGTGCGCAAGCCCGGCTCGAAGATGGTCACCTCGGCGATGCGCGGACGCTTCCGCACGGACCAGAACACCCGCCAGGAGTTCCTCGGCCTGATCCGTCCTCGATAGCGCTATCGTGTCGAGGAACATGCGCGTCGCCGTCCTCTCGTTGCACACCTCGCCCCTCGCGCCGCTGGGCGGCCGCGAGACCGGCGGCATGAACGTCTACGTCCGCCACGTCGCCGCGTGCCTCGCGCGCGCCGGCGTCGCCGTCGATGTCTTCACCCGCCGCACCGAGTCCTCGACCCCCGAGGTCCAGCCCATGGAGGGCGCTCGCCTCATCCAGGTCACCGCCGGGCCGGCGACCCACGTCGAGAAGGAAGACCTTGTCGGGCAGGTCGAGGAGTTCGCCCGCGGCGTCGAGGCGTTCCGCGCCCGTGAAGCCCTCGACTACGACCTCATCCACTCGCACTACTGGCTCGCCGTCGAGGCGGGCGACACCCTCGCCCGCCGGTGGAATGTCCCCCACGTCGCGATGTTCCACACGCTCGGCGACGTGAAGCTCCGGGCCCGGGCCTCCGAGCATGAGTCCCCGGCCCGCCTCGAGGCCGAACGTCGCCTGGTACACGCCGTAGACCACATCGTCGCCGCCACCCAGCACGAGCGGCAGCTCCTCAAGCAGCTCTACCGCGTCTCGCCACAGCGCGTCGCCGTCATCCCCCTCGGCGTCGATCTCGAGGCGTTCCGCCCTCGCTCCCGCGCCGAGGCCCGCGCCGCCCTCGGCCTCCCCGCGCAAGAGCGTGGCGAGGGCCATCTGCACGTCGTCCTCGCCGTCGGCCGCATCGAGCCCCTCAAGGGCTTCGACATCCTGATCCGTGCCGTGGCCGAGATGACCGAGCGTGACCATGTCCGCCTCATCGTCGTCGGTGGCGACGACCGCGCCGCGGCGGAACTGGACCGTCTGCGTGCCGTTGCCGCCGAGGTCGGCGTTACCGAGAAAGTCACGTTCGCCGGCGCCGTCCCCCACGAGCAGCTACGGACGTACTACGCCGCCGCCGACGTCGTCGCCGTCCCCTCCTTTTATGAGTCGTTCGGCCTCGTCGCTGTCGAGGCGCTCGCCTCCGGCCTCCCCGTCGTCGCATCGAGGGTCGGCGGCCTCACCTCCACGGTCGCCGACGGCCGCACGGGCTACCTCATCCCCTGGCGCTGCCCCGGCCCCTTCGCTGAAAAACTCGATCTCCTCTTCGAGAACGAGTCACTCCGGGCCGCCCTCGGCGCCGCCGCCGCCCGCTCGATGCAGGCCTACTCGTGGGACGCGGTCGCGGCCTCACTCCATGACCTCTATCGTGACATCGTCGCCGCCCGGACCTCCGCCGCCGTTGCCGGCGACGGCTAACCACGCATCGAGGCGACCCGGAGCAGCCCTATGGTGACCCAGACCCCGCTCGACCAAATCACGGACGCTGCCGAGCTGTTCGGCGCCGTCGAGCCGAAGCGCGCCATGGTGATCATGGCCCACCCCGACGACTGCGAGTTCATGTGCGGCGGCACGGTCGCCATGCTCACTGCCGGCGGATGGGAAGTCGATATCGTCGTCGTCACCAGCGGCAACAAGGGCACCAAGGACCCCACGATGACCGCCCAGCGCCTCGCCGGCACCCGCGAGGAAGAGCAGCGCGCCGCGGCCCGCATCCTCGGAGCCCGCGAACCGGTCTTCCTTGGCTACCACGACGGGTCCGTCCTCGACGACGACGAGCTCCGCGAGACGGTCGTCTACCAGTTGCGCCGCCGTCGCCCCGAGCTCGTGATCACCTGGGACGGCTTCCGTCCCGGCTTCAATCATCGCGACCACCGCAACGTCGGCCGCGCGACCTACGACGCCATCTACCCCGCCGCCGATGACCACCTGTATCACCCCGAGCACAAGCTCGACGGCCTGCAGCCTCACCGCCCGCGCGTCCTCCTCCTCGGAGGCACCAATGAGGCCGATCTCCACGTCGACATCGAGCGCGTCCTCCGCCGCAAGGTCCGCGCCGTCCTCGCCCACACGTCTCAGATGCGCGGCCGCACCGAGGCCGAGATGCTCCGCTTCCTCCGCGAACGCGCCCGCGCCGTCGCCCCCGCAGACGCCATCAGCCCCAACGTCCGCGAGGCCTTCCGCAAAGTCGTCTTCCCCCGCTAACGCCCTTTCGGGCTCCACCTGCCAGCACCATCCCGCGAACGCTCGCGTCCTCCGGCATACTGGGAACGTCCACGCGAGGACACCGTGAAAGCGCCTACAACGTGCCTCAGGGCCTGAACCGCTACCTGCTCCCCGCCGCTGGTCTCCTGATCACGTTCGCGGTCAGCGGTGCCATCGTCTTCGCCGTCGCGTCGTTCTTCCTCAGCGGCGACGACGACGACCCCTCGGACCGCGCCGCGGCCGTCGAGGTCACCCCCACTCAGACGCTTGCGGCCGCGCCTACGCCAACCGCCACCCTCACCCCGTCCGCCGCGGCGACGCCATCATCGACGCCGCCCGTGCCGATCCCCACTGCGACGCCAACCCCCGCACCCACGCCGGCAGTGACCCCGGCCCCCACCCTCGCGCCGACGGAGCCGCCGCGCCCCGCGCCGACGCAGGCAGTCCCGGCGCAACCTGCCCTCGCCAGCTTCGCTGGCACATGGCGCATCGCCGACACCGTGCTCCAGGGCCGGGGCGCCGGACAGACCTTTACCTTCCAGGTCGCGATCGCGCAGGCCGGCAACTCGATTTCGGGTGGCGCCCCCGGGGCGCTCACACTCTCCGGTACCGTCGCGGGAAACATCGCCACGGTCGCGTTCACGCAGCCCGGCCTCGGCATCACCGGCATCTTCATCTGGACGCTCGGCGCTGATGGCAACGCCACCGGCACCTTCACCAGCAACGTCCCCAACAGCGGCACGAGTCAGCTCATCCGCATCCCCTGACCGCGCGCCAGCTGCGGGATCGAGCGAGACAGAGCGAGGGGCGACGGGCGCAGGTCCGCCGCCCCTCGCTCCTGCCCCGTCCGAGGCTAGACCGCCCCGCCGCGCGCCTTCAGGAGGTCCCGAATCTCCTGCAGCAGCGCGATGTCCTCGGGCGTGGCCGCTACCTCGGCCACTTCCTTGCGCTGACGCATCTGCATCAGCCGGTTCACCGGCATCACGATGATGAAGTAGACCGCCGCCGCCACGATCACGAAATTGATTGCCGCGCTCAGCACGGCCCCCACAGAGAAATTCGCGCTGTTGATCGTGAACGTCGCCACGTCGCCGAGGTCGGGCTGCCCCCCGATCGCCGCGATCAGCGGGTTGATCAGGTTCTCCACCAGCGAGGTCACCACCGCCCCGAACGCCGCTCCGATCACCACCGCCACCGCGAGGTCGATCACGTTCCCCCGCAGAATGAAGTCACGGAACCCGCTCACCATGCCGCCCATCGCACACTCTCCTTTCAGACATCGATGCTCGATGCCCCACTCGCGATCGCGGATAATACGCGGTGCTCCACATCCACGTGTAAGCGCCTGGCGCCTCCGCAACTGATCACTTGCCTGCGCGTACACCCGTTCGCTATCATCCCGCCAGTCACTCGAGGAGCCCGTCCTCCCGTCGACGCGTCCCGCCCCGGGATGGCGCGTTGACACAGATCGCCCTCGCCCGTAACATCCAGGTTCGCGTTCCGAGAACGACGCACGTTCACGTGTGGCGGTCGGTGGCACGAGCGCGGTGACGACCAGCGGCATCCCATCGGCGTACGGCCTCTCGAGGTAACACGCCAGTTCGCCGCAATGGTTCACCGCGAAGCCTTCCGGCCGTTCTTGCTGCCCTCGATATGGCCTCCACGTCTGTGGACACCTGCCGTAACCCGGGCCGATTGCGAGTGGAGTCGCAGTGCCGACGATTAATCAGCTGGTCCGGCATTCCCGCCAGCCGGTCATCAAGAAGACCAAGGCGCCCGCGCTGCGCTTCCGCTTTAACGCGCTCAAGAGCCGGACGACGCGTTCGCCCAAGGGCTCGCCGCAGAAGCGTGGCGTCTGCACACAGGTGCGCACCGTCACCCCCAAGAAGCCGAACTCTGCGCTCCGCAAGGTCGCGCGTGTCCGCCTCTCGAATGGCATCGAGGTCACCGCGTACATTCCCGGTGAGGGACACACCCTCCAGGAGCACTCGGTCGTTCTCATCCGCGGCGGCCGTGTGAAGGACCTTCCCGGCGTGCGTTACCACATCATCCGCGGCGCACTGGACGCCCAGGGCGTCAAGAACCGCAAGCGCGGCCGCAGCAAGTACGGCACGCGAAGGGGCTAGGAAGAGCGAGATGGCACGCCGTAATCGTCCGCCCACCCGCCCCGTCGCGCCCGACCCGCGCTTTCAGTCGCGGCTGGTGACGTCGTTCACCAACAAGCTCATGCGCAACGGGAAAAAGAGCGTCGCCGAGCGCATCGTCTACAGCGCCCTCGACCGCGTCGAGGCGCAGACCGGACGCTCGTCCATCGACGTCTTCGACCAGGCCGTCCGGAACGCCACCCCCGTCATCGAGGTGAAGCCTCGCCGCGTCGGTGGCGCCACCTACCAGGTGCCGGTCGACATCCGCAGTGAGCGCCGTCAGGCGCTCGCAATCCGCTGGCTGCTCGCCGGCGCTCGCAACCGCAATGGACGTTCCATGTCGGAGCGGCTCGCCGCCGAGCTCATGGACGCCGCCAACAACACAGGGACCGCGATTCGGCGCAAAGAGGACACCCACCGGATGGCCGAGGCCAACCGCGCCTTTGTGCACTACCGCTGGTGACAGCCCCAGGCGGCTGACCTCCCCCGGCTTCGCCGGGGGTGTCAGTGTCCCGGGCCGAAGCAAGGACGACTGAACGAACTATGCCACGCACAGCGCCGCTCGAGCGGGTACGCAACATTGGCATCATCGCGCATATCGATGCCGGTAAGACGACCGTGACTGAGCGCGTCCTCTATTACACGGGGCGCACTCACCGTATCGGCGAGACCCACGAGGGCACCGCCATCATGGACTGGATGGAGCAGGAGCGAGAACGAGGGATCACCATCACCTCGGCCGCCACGACGTGCTCCTGGAACGACCACGCCATCAACATCATCGACACTCCGGGCCACGTCGACTTCACCGTCGAGGTCGAGCGCTCCCTGCGCGTCCTCGACGGCGGCGTCGTGGTCTTCGACGGTGTCGCTGGCGTCGAGCCGCAGTCTGAGACGGTCTGGCGCCAGGCCGACCGCTACAACGTCCCCCGCATCTGCTTCGTCAACAAAATGGACCGCACCGGCGCCGACTTCCAGCGTTGCGTCGACATGATCGTCGACCGCCTGGGTGCCGTGCCCGTCCCACTGCAGCTGCCCATTGGCGCCGAGGACCGCTTCGAGGGCGTCATCGACCTCGTCGAGATGAACGCTATCTACTTCGAGGGCGAGCGCGGCGCTGAGGTGTCGGTGCGCGACATCCCCGACCACCTCCGCGCGGAGGCCGACGCCGCCCGTGAGGCTCTCGTCGAACGTGTCGCCGAGAACGATGAGCAGCTCATGGTCTCGTTCCTCGAGGGCCATGACATCGACATCACCGAGCTGAAGAAGGCGATCCGCCGCTCGACGATCGCCGGCGACATCGCGCCCGTGCTCTGCGGTTCCGCCCTCAAGAATAAGGGCGTCCAGGCGATGCTCGACGCCGTCATCAGCTACCTCCCGTCGCCCGTCGACATCCCCGCGGTGCAGGCGCACCCGGTCGGCGACGATGAGTCGACGGTCGAGCGCGCGGCCTCCGACGAGCAGCCGCTCACCGCGCTCGCCTTCAAAGTCGTCGCCGACCCGTTCGTCGGCCGGCTCGTCTTCTTCCGCGTCTACTCCGGCATCGCCAAGAGCGGAGACCAGGTGCTGAACACCACTCGCGACAAGCGCGAGCGCTTCGGCCGCCTGCTGAAGATGCACGCGAACTCTCGCGAGGACATCGATGCCGTGTACGCCGGCGACATCGCCGCCGCCATCGGCCTCAAGGACACGTTCACCGGTGACACCCTCTCGGCACGCGAAGCGCCGGTCATGCTCGAGACGATTTCGTTCCCCGAGCCGGTCATCTCCGTCGCCATCGAGCCGAAGACCCGCGAGGACCAGGAGAAGCTCGGTGACGCGCTCCAGCGGCTCGTGGAGGAGGACCCGACCTTCCGCGTGCGCTTCGACCAGGAGACGGGCCAGACGGTCATCGCCGGGATGGGCGAGCTGCACCTCGAGGTCATCGTCGACCGCATGAAGCGCGAATATAAAGTCGAGGCCAACATCGGCCGCCCCCAGGTCGCCTACCGCGAGACCATCACCCGTCCCGCCCGCGCCGATGGCCGCTTCGTCCGCCAGACCGGCGGCCGCGGTCAGTACGGCCATTGCGTCCTCGAGGTCGCCCCGCGCGACCCCGGCACCGGCTTCGTGTTCGAGGACAAGACGGTCGGTGGCTCGATCCCGCGCGAGTACATCAACCCGGTCCGCGCCGGTGTCGAGCAGGCACTGCAGAGCGGCGTCAAGGCCGGCTTCCCGGTCGTCGATGTCTACGTGTCGGTCGTGGACGGTTCGTTCCACCCGGTCGACTCGTCTGAAATGGCGTTCACCACCGCCGGTTCGATGGGGATGCGCGCCGCCCTTGAAAGCGGCAGCTCTGTCCTCCTCGAGCCCGTCATGAAGCTCGAGGTTGTGACGCCGGACGACTACTTCGGCGATGTCCTCGGCGACATCAACTCGCGCCGCGGACACGTCCAGGGCATGGACCAGCGTGGCAACACTCACGTCATCCGCGCCATGGTCCCGCTGGCGGAGACCTTCGGGTACGCCACGGACCTGCGTTCCAACACGCAGGGCCGCGCCACGTACTCGATGGAGTTCGATCACTACGAGCAGGTGCCGCCGAACGTCGCGGCCGAGATCAGCGGGCGCGACCGCGCGCGCGCAGGCGTCTGAGCAGGAGGACACTTCGATGGCGAAGGGGAAGTTTGAGCGCAACAAGCCGCACGCGAACGTGGGCACGATTGGTCATGTGGACCACGGGAAGACCTCGCTGACGGCGGCGATCACGAAGGTGCTGGCGCTGAAGGGCGAAGCGGAGTATCGGGCGTTCGACTCGATCGACAACGCGCCGGAAGAGCGTGCGCGCGGCATCACGATCGCGATCGCGCACGTGGAGTACGAGACGGACACGCGTCACTACGCGCACGTCGACTGCCCGGGCCACGCGGACTACATCAAGAACATGATCACCGGTGCGGCGCAGATGGACGGCGCCATCCTCGTGGTGGCGGCCCCGGACGGGCCGATGCCGCAGACGCGTGAGCACCTGCTGCTCGCGCGGCAGGTCGAGGTGCCGGCGGTCGTGGTCTTCCTGAACAAGGTCGACATGATGGAGGACGAAGAGCTGCTGGAGCTGGTGGAGCTCGAGCTGCGGGAGTTGCTCTCCTCGAACGGCTTCCCGGGCGACGACACGCCGATCATCCGTGGTTCGGCGCTCAAGGCGCTGGAGTCCACGGCGACCGACCCCAACGCGCCGGAGTACCAGTGCATCTGGCAGCTCATGGAGGCGGTGGACAGCTTCATCCCGCAGCCGGAGCGTCCGAAGGATCTGCCCTTCCTGATGCCGATCGAAGACGTGTTCGGGATCAAGGGGCGTGGCACGGTGGTCACCGGGCGCATCGAGCGCGGGACGGTGCACGTGGGCGAAGAGATCGAGATCGTGGGCATCAAGGAGTCGCGCAAGACCACGGTCACGGGCGTGGAGATGTTCAAGAAGCTCCTCGACCAGGGCGAGGCGGGCGACAACGTGGGGTGTCTGCTGCGCGGCATCGAGCGTGAGGACGTGGAGCGGGGCCAGGTGCTGGCGAAGCCCGCGAGCATCACGCCGCACCGGAAGTTCTCGGGTGAGGTGTACGTGCTGTCGAAGGACGAGGGAGGGCGGCACACGCCGTTCTTCAACGGGTACCGGCCGCAGTTCTACATGCGCACGACCGACGTCACGGGCACGGTATCGCTGCCTGAGGGGACGGAGATGGTGATGCCCGGTGACAACGTCACCGTGGAGATCGAGCTCATCACCCCCGTCGCCGTCGAGGAGGGCCTCCGCTTCGCCATCCGCGAGGGCGGCCGCACCGTCGGCGCAGGCGTCGTCACCAAAATCAACGAGTAGCTCGCTCTCCGGAGCGAGGCACGAAGACCGAGACAGGGAAGCAGGCGGATCGTGGCACGGCAACGCATTCGGATCCGGCTCAAGGCGTACGACCACCGTGTCCTCGACCGCTCTGCGCAGCAGATCGTCGAGGCCGCGGAACGCACGGGCGCGGCCGTCGCCGGCCCCGTCCCGCTGCCGACGCGCATCCGGAAGTACACGGTGATTCGCTCACCGTTCATCGACAAGGACTCGCGAGACCAGTTCGAGACCAGGACGCACAAGCGCCTGATCGACATCTTCGAACCGACCTCGCGCACGGTGGACACGCTCATGCGGCTGCAACTGCCGTCGGGCGTCGACATCGAGATCAAGCTCTAAAGGACCGAGGGCCGCACACCATGGTGGGCATGATTGGACGCAAGCTCGGCATGATGCGCCTCTATGACGGCGCTGGCCGCGCGCGCGCCGTGACCGTCATCGAGCTCGGGCCCAACCGGGTCACCCAGCTCCGCACGACCGAGCGCGACGGCTACGAGGCCGTGCAGATCGGCTTCGCCGGGAACCGCAAGCGCGTCAATCGGCCGGAGCGCGGACACCTCCGCGCTGCCGGCATCGAGGATGCGCTGACGGTGCTCGAGGAGTTCCCGCTCAACGGCGAGAGCTACGAGCGCGGACAGACCCTTACCGTTGAGACCTTCACCCCGGGTGAGTACGTGACGGTGTCCGGCGTCTCAAAGGGCCGCGGCTTCGCCGGCGGCGTGAAGCGCTGGAACTTCCGCGGCGGTCCCAAGACGCACGGCCAGTCGGACCGCCACCGAGCCCCGGGTTCGGTCGGCGCGGGCACCACGCCCGGCAAGGTGTGGAAGGGCCAGAAGATGGCCGGCCACATGGGCCACCGGGCGAAGACGATCCTCAATCTGCTGGTCGTGCTCACTGACCCGGCCCGCAACCTGATCTTCGTGGAGGGCTCGGTCCCCGGCGCCGATGAAGGCATCGTCACCGTCGAACCGGGCCGCCGTGCCCCCCTCAAGGACTACACGCCGCCTGTCCTCCACGTCGCCGCTCCGGCGTTCGAGGAGGTCCTCGCTCCCGTCGTGGTCGATGAGGAGGACGGCGATGCGGCGGCGGTCGCCGATGGCGCTGCTGAGGACGTCACCGAGCCCGAGGACGCGGCCGGCGACACGGACGTGGCCGCGGACGACGCGCCCGCCCCTGAGGACGCGGCCGCCGAGCACGCAGACGACACCGAAGGCGAGGCGGCGCAGTGAAGCTCGACGTACGCGACCGCGCCGGCGCCTCCCTTCCCTCGATCGAGGTGGATGACGCCGTGTTCGCGGTAGACCCCAATGAGGCGGTGGTGCACCAGGCGCTGCTCGCGCAGCTGGCCGCACGCCGTGCCGGCTCCGCCAACACGAAGACCCGCGGCGAGGTGCAGGGTTCCACCAAGAAGACCCGCCGCCAGAAGGGCCTCGGCATGTCCCGCCAGGGCTCCATTCGCTCGCCACTCCGCAAGGGCGGCGGTGTGGTCTTCGGCCCGAAGCCCCGTTCGTACGAGCAGCGCCTGCCAAAGCGGATGCGCCGTCTGGCCATTCGCTCGGTGCTCTCGGCCCGCGCGCAGGACAGCCGCCTGCTCGTCGTCGACGACCTCGGCATTGCCGCGCCCTCGACCAAGGCCGTGACCGGCCTGCTGAGGAGCCTCGGCGTCGAGCGCTCGGCGCTCATCGTCACCGGCGCGCCGGACCGCAACGCGCACCTGTCGGCGCGCAACGTCGATGGCGCTCGCGTGCTTCCCGCCGACACCCTGAACGTCGGCGACATGCTTGCCCACCACACGCTGCTCCTCACCGTCGACGCGGTTCGCCGCATCGAGGCGCTCTGGGGCGGCGAGCGCGCGGCGTCACGCCGCGCCCCCACGCCGTCGCAGGCGGAGGCCTAACCGATGCCCAAAGCCATTCACCCCTACGAGGTGCTCCGGCGCCCCATCGTAACCGAGAAGAGCACGGCCCTCTCCGCGCAGGGCAAGTACGTCTTCGAAGTCGCGCTGGGCGCCAACAAGCCGCAGATCGCCCAGGCTGTCGAAATGGCCTTCAACGTCCACGTGGTTGACGTCAACACGTCCCACGTCCCGGGCAAGATGAAGCGCTACGGCCGGAACCTCGGCCGCCAGGCATCCTGGAAGAAGGCCGTGGTGACGGTCCGTCCGGGCGAGCAAATTCAGGTCTTCGAGGGGATCTAGGCGATGCCGGTACGCAACTTCAAGCCGACCTCGCCCGGACGCCGCGGCGCCGCGGGCTTCACCTTCGAGGAGATCACGAAGTCCACTCCCGAGAAGAACCTGCTCGCCAGCAAGAAGCAGCGCGCGGGTCGCGGGACCAGCGGGCGCATCACCGTGCGCCACCGCGGCGGCGGCGCCAAGCGCAAGATCCGCATCATCGACTTCAAGCGCGATAAGGCCGGCGTCCCCGGCAAGGTAGCGGCCATCGAGTATGACCCGGGCCGGAGCGCGCGCATCGCCCTCGTCCACTACCTGGACGGCGAGAAGCGGTACATCGTTGCTCCCAACGGCGTGACCGTCGGGCAACAGATCGTCTCCGGCACGAGCGCAGCCATCGCGCCCGGCAACACCCTGCCCCTCGCGATGCTGCCGCCCGGCACCACCGTGCACAACGTCGAGCTCCAGCCCGGCCGCGGCGCGCAGCTCGGCCGTTCGGCCGGCGTGTCGATTCAGCTCATGGCGAAGGACAACGGGCGCGCCCTGCTGCGTCTCCCCTCTGGTGAGATGCGCTATGTGCCGGAGGAGTGCCTCGCGACCGTCGGCGTCGTCGGCAACGCGGAGCACGCCCTCCTCAAGCTCGGGAAGGCCGGTCGCACGCGGCACCGCGGGCGGCGCCCGCAGGTGCGCGGCTCCGTCATGAACCCCGTCGACCACCCCCACGGCGGTGGCGAGGGTAAGGCGTCCGTCGGTATGCCCGGGCCCAAGACCCCGTGGGGAAAGCCCGCCCTCGGCTACCGCACACGCAACAACAAGCGCACCGACCGCGATATCCAGCGCCGGCGTGGCGGCGGGCGGAGGTAACCGATGTCACGATCGACCAAAAAGGGCCCCTTCATCGAGGAAAGCCTCATGCGCAAGGTGGAAGCCGTGCAGCGCTCCGGCGCCAAGCAGGCCATCCGCACCTGGT
>JBFWSN010000004.1:0-350116 GCA_050248355.1 Dehalococcoidia bacterium | reverse complement strand
TTGCGGTCATCGGCCGCTGGCGGCACACCACGAGGCCCGCGACGTTCACCTCCGTCCCGCCCGGCATCGATCGCAGGTGCTGGCTCGACGCGACGCCTTCGCCGAGCGTCCTCCGCAGGAACTGCATGGGGTGACTGTCCGGCGACAGCGACAGCAGCTCGTAGTCTGTCGCCATCCGCTGGTACGCCCCGAAGTCGGGCAGGCTGACCTGGTCCTGGTCGACCGAGAGCGGCAGCCGCAGCTGCCGGTCGCGAGGCACGGAAAGCGCCGCCTGCTGCATGCCGCCCCAGAACAACCCGAGCTGCCAGAGCAGCTCACGGCGGTTCAACCCGAAGTCGTCGCACGCGCCCACGCGGATCAGGCTCTCGACAGCCTCGCGGCTCAGCCCCGTCCGCTGCACGAGGTTGAATAGCGACTGGAAAATCCCCTCACGCCGCCGCTCGCTTTCGATGCGGTTCGCGGCCGCCTCGCCCACGCCGCGCACATACCCGAGGCCCACTCGCACCGCGCCGTGTCCCGCTCCCTCACGTTCGACGGAGCAGCGGGCCAGGCTCAGGTTGATGTCAGGCCGCACGACCTCAACACCATGGCGCTTGGCGTCATTGGTCAGCACGTGCGGCGGGTAGAAGCCCATCGGCTGGTTGTTGAACAGCGCGCAGAAGAACGGCGCCCGGTAGTAATGCTTGAGCCACGTCGTCTGGTACGCGAGCAGCCCGAAGGCGGCGCCGTGGCTCTTCGGAAAGCCGAACTCCGCGAAGCCGAGCAGGTTCTTGAACATGCGCTCGGCGGTCGCCTGCGGCACGCCGCGCTCTCGCGCGCCGGCCATGAACGCCTGCTCGTACTGCTGCATTGCGAGGAGTGAGCGCTTCCGGCTCATCGCACGCCGGAACTGCTCAGCCTGCCCGGCCGTGAAACCACCCATCCCCCGCGCGACGTCGATGACCTGCTCCTGGAACAGCACGACTCCCAGCGTCTCTCGGAGCACGTCGTCAACGCAGGGATGCACCCTCGGCGGCCGGTACGCCTCGCCGAGCCGGCGTTGCTTCTCACGCTCCCGCACGTACGGGTTCACGGCGCCGCCCACGATCGGGCCCGGACGCACGATCGACACCTGCACAGTGAGGTCATCGAGATTCCTCGGCTGTGTCCGCGGCAACATCGCAATCTGCGCTCGCGACTCGATCTGGAAGACGCCCACGGTGTCGCCACGCTGGATATCGTCGAAGACAGCCTCGTCCTCGAAGGAGATGGTCGAGAGGTCGAGCTGCGGGCCGCTCTCCGCAATCAGCTCGACGGTTTCCTCGACCGTCGACAGCATGCCGAGGCCGAGGAAGTCGATCTTCACCATGCGTGCGTCGTCGACGCTGTCCTTGTCCCAGTGGCAGAGGTAGCGGTTCGGCCATGCCGCCGGCTGACACGGGACATAATCAATAAGCGGCTCCGAGGAGATGACCATCCCGCCCACGTGCTGCGAGAGGTGGCGGGGAAAGCCCGCCAGCTGCTGCGACAGTTCCGCGAGGTCGCGCCAGCCCTGCGCCTCCAGCCGCCCGGCGAACTCCGGATGCCGCGCCAGCTCCTCCGGCAGTTGTGAGATGCCGTCGTGGGGGCTGGCTCGCTTCGCCAGCCGGTCGAGCTCCGACATCGGCAATCCGAGGGCTTTGCCGACATCCCGCAGAGCGCTGCGCAGCCGGTAGGTGGGGAAGATCGCAACGAGGGCCGCATGGTCCTTCCCCCACGTCGCGTGCACGCGCTCGATCAGCACGCGCCGGATGTCCCGCGCGAAATCGAGGTCGATGTCCGGGAACGTGCGCATGTCCTCATTCAGGAACCGGCCCACAGTCAGCCGGTTCGCGATGGGGTCGATGTGCGACAGCCCGATCAGGTAGCAGACGATCGAGGCGACCGAAGACCCTCGCCCGCGCCCGGGCGGCAACTTCGCGAACTGGCGCGCGCTTCCGGGCCCGCGCACCTCGCGCGCCACGTCCTTCGCCAGCTCGAAGATCTGGTGGTAGATGAGGAAGAAGCCGCCGAGCTGGTGTCGTTCGATGATCTCCAGCTCGTGGTCGAGCCGCTGCCGCGCGACCTCCCGGTACCGCTGCCGCGGCCCGCTGTACTGTCCCTCGAGGCGCTGCCGGCAGATCCGTCGCAACTCGTCGATCGGCCGTCCGCCCGCCTCGATCGGCGGTTGCGGCAGACGGTACCCGAGATCCTCCGTCAGGTCGAACGCGCACCGTCGGGCGATGCGCACGGAATTCGCCGCCGCCTCCGGGTGATACTGCTCGAAGCGCCGCGCCTGTTCCGCGGGCGGACGCAGGTAGAACTCCGCGTTCGGGCGCCGTTCCTGGTGCGACTCGTCGAGCGTCTTGCGATGGCGAATCGCGGTGAGCACGTCCTGCAGGCGGTGCCGGTCGGGCTCGTGGTAGTGCACATTGCCGGTGCCCACCACGCCGGCCCCGGCCCGCTCAGCCAGCGCTACCAGCGCGTGGTTTCGCGGCCGGTCGCCGAACACGAGGTTGTCCTGCAGCTCGACAAAGACATCGTCGCGTCCGAACCATGCCAGCAGCCGTTCGAGCCAGCGCCGTGCCTCGTCGGTACGCCCGCTTTCGACCAGCCGCGCGAGGCGCCCCTCGCGGCATCCGGTGAGGACGATCAAGCCCTCCGCGTGCGCCTCGAGGTGCTCGACCGCCAGGCAGGGGTCCAGGCGCCGCTCTTCCTTCGCGCGCGGGTCGTCCTCGAGGAGACCGAACGCGATGCTCGAGAGCCGGCAGAGATTCGAGTACCCCCGCTTCGTCTCCGCGAGCAACGTGAGGTGTGAGCGAGTCTCTCCCTCACCCCCATCCGCGCGCGTCCGCTCGACGACCGTCAGCTCGAGGCCGGTGATCGGCCGCAGCCCGGCCTCCTTGGCGGCGCGAGCGAACTCCATCGCCCCGAACATGCCGTTGTGGTCGGTCAACGCCAGCGCACGATGACCCTGCTCTTTCGCCCTCCACACCAGCTCGTCGAGCCTTGACGCCCCTTCGAGCAGCGAGTAGTTCGAATGCAGGTGCAGCTCGACATACGGCGTCCCATCGAGCACGTCGAGCGGGATCGGCTCCAGCGGGTCGCGAGGCGCCAGCGAGCGCGGTGTGTCCGGCTCCACCATCCGTTCGACCTCGCGACGTTGCTCCTCGTACGCCGGCCAGCGGCCGGCGCTACGGCGCTGGGCGTGTCCCGGGGACGGGGCGCGGCCGTTCATCGCCATCTCAATACCGCTGCTCGTACCAGCCACCCGCTGGGTGCTCCTCGTCATCGTGGAACAGAGTGACCGTGCGTCCGCCGTCGACGACGACCTGGTAATACGTGCGGCGCACCGGGGTCAGCCGCCACCAGGCTTCCGCGACGCGCCAGACCTCTTGCACCCGCTCCACCGCGAACACCCGCAGCGCGCCGGCCGCCCCGGACAGGACGCGTTCCGGCAGCCCCTGCCAGTCGAGGTCGACCTCGACCGGGCGCGGCAGGTTCAGGGGTCGTAGTCCATGAGTGCGTAACGGCGCTCCGGAAGACGGCTCCATGGCTCCACCTCGACTACCTGCGCCACCGGCGAATGCCCGAACCGCACTCGCAGGTGACGCACCATCTCGTCCAGTTGCTCTCGACGCCGCAAGTGATCGGCGAACAGGCCCGGCTGCCGGCCGGTCTCCGTGGTCAGGCCGCCGAGCTCAATGTCCAGCTCAGCGATCGGTCCCGGCAGTTCCGCGTACTCGAACTGCGTGCGGACCACCGTCCAGAGGCGGGCGCGGTCGTTCGTCGGCTCGCGTAGCGGCTGCACACGTTCCCACAACTGCTCATCCTCGGAGACCGCGCGCAGCCGGACCTGCCGCACGAAGCGCCCCGCCGCCCGGGGCTGCCGCAGGGCGCGCCGCAGCAGCTGTCGCGCCCCCTGCAGGATCGCCTCGCGGCTGATGAGCGGAGCTTCGGGACGCACGCGCTCGTGCACGCTATCGAGGGTGACGCGGCGGGGATGGAGGCGCTCCGGGTCTTCGCCGCGTGCGGCGAGCCAGGCCCGCCGCCCCTGCGCCCCGAACTGCGCCTGCGCCGCGTGCATCGGCAGGGCCGCGAACTCGCCGAGGCAGGTGATGCCGAACAGCCGCAACCGCTCGAGGTGGTCGGCGTCGAGCGGCAGCCACTCGACCGCCTGGTTCGCGAGGAATGTCGCGCTCTCGCCCTCGGGCACCCAGACCGCGGCCTGCGGCGCAGCGGTCTTCGCCGCCACCAGCGCGGTAAACCGCTGCCCGGCCACCCCCAGGCGCACCGGCAGCTCCCGGGGAACGGCCGCGAGTAGCGCGGCCTCGATCTGGCCCGGCTGCGGGTAGAGCCCCTCGAGGCCGCGGAGGTCGGCGAACACTGTCCCGGGCTCGGCCTCCTCGATGACGGGGCTCACATTCGCGGCCGCCTCCACGAGCTGCCCAGCCGCCCACCGCGTGCTCGCCGGGCGGGGTTCCAGCACGGCCAGTCGAGGGCAGAACGCGACCGCTTCGCGCAGTGTGATGCCGCGTCGCACGCCGCGCAGGGCGGCCTCGGCGGTGACCTCCGCCACGCGGAGCCCGCTGTCGTCGGCGAGCACCACGGCCCGGCTGCGCAGCGCGGGCTGTTCGGCCAGCCGCTGCTCGAGCGCGAGCGCCGGAACGGTCAGGCAGGCATACAGCACCACGACTCCCCCGCTACGAGGGCAGAGTAGCACACCAGTTCTACTATTCTGACTGCCGAGGGTCACGAGGCGGACAGAGGAGGACGCTGCTACTATGAGACAGCCGGGCCAGGCCGGGCTGTTCGAGGCCGACCCGTGACGCGCTGCCCTCGTAGCTCAGTGGATAGAGCACCGGCCTCCGGAGCCGGGGGCGCAGGTTCGAGTCCTGCCGAGGGTACCAGCTCCGCTCCGCTGGCGATCAGCGCGCCGGTATGACACGCTGGATGCGATGCGTTCGCAAGGGGCTCCCACCGGAGACCAACCCGATTGAAGCGGTACCAGGAATCGGTGTACGCGGCGCGCTGGATGCGTCTCCTTGTGGTGCTGTCCGCGCTCGCGACCATCGGCGCCGCCGTCCCGGTGGTGCGCGGTGACGACGGCTCGAAGTGGTTCGTGGTGGCGTCGCTCATCCTGGCCGGCGCTGTTCTCGGCCTGGTCGAGGTCACGTTCATGCGTCTGCAAATCGATGTAACGCGCGAGCACATGCGCTTCCACTTCGGCCCGTTTGGCCCCACTCTGAAGCTGTCCGAGGTCCGTTCCGCGGAGCCCTCGCCGTATCGCTGGCTGGCGTTCGGCGGATGGGGCATCCGCTTCGGCCGTGTCTCCGGGCGGACCGTCCGTGCCTATTCGGTGCCGTTCATACGCACTGGGGTGGCAATCGAGACGGCCGGTGGCACGCGGTACTACACGTCCAGTCAACGGCCCGAGGCGCTCGCGGCGGCGATCCTCGAAGGCCGCACCCAGGAAGGTCCGGCATGAGCGACGAACGCAGGCGGCAGCAGCGGCGCGAACGACAGCGCCGGCGGACGACGAGCCGGCCGCCCCTCCAGCAGGGCCCGACGGGCCCGATGCAGCTCCCCGGCGTGTTCGGCTGGGTCCAGCGTAACGGACGCATCTTCGCGTTGCTCGGCGTGGTGGTGCTGCTGCTCAGCCTCGGCGGCGGGTTCCTCGCCGCCAACCAGAGCGCGACCGACGTCGACACGGATGCCATACCCACGCCGAGCGCGAGCGCGACCCCAACGGCCAGCCCGACCGCCACGCCGACCTTTGGCCCGACCGGCACGCCATCGGCGGACGGTGTCTTCCGCACCTACACGGCGGCCCCGCCGATGACGATCGACGAGAACGCGGAGTACGAGGCACTGATCCGCACCGAGAAGGGCGACATCCGCATCGAGCTGCTGCCGCAGGCCGCCCCCGAGTATGTGAACAACTTCGTGTTCCTGGCCCGCAACCGCTTCTATGACGGACTGACGTTCCATCGCGTCCTTGCCGGATTCGCCGCGCAGGGGGGCGACCCGCTCGGGAACAGCCAGGGCGGTCCCGGCTACAACCTCGAGCCGCAGTTGAACAGCGTCCCCTTCGATGAGGGCATCCTTTCGATGGCCGCTGGGTCGCAGGGCGTGAGCGGGTCGCAGTTCTTTATCACCATGAGCCCGCAGCCCGCGCTCAAGGACAACGGGTTCAGCGCCTTCGGGCGCGTGATCGAGGGCATGGACGTCGTGAAGTCGCTCACCTTGCGCGACCCCACGAAGCCGGCGCAACCGCCCGGGGACCGCATCCTCTCCGTGGAGATTACGGAGCGCTAACCAGCCCCGGACACTCAGTTCGACCGGGAGCGGGCGTGCGTCAGCGCCGCCCGCTTCTCGGCGTAGATCATGGCAGCGATCGAGGGCACGAACAGCGCGAAGGCCACGAGCGACGGCAGAATGAAGCCGCCGATGAGCAGCAGCAGGCCGATGGCAATCGAGAAGGCCATGCCGAGGATCGTCGCGATCCTCACGACGAGGATGTAGGCGGGAACGCCCTCAGGCATCGGTCATCACCCCTCGGCACGTGCTGGAGACGGCTTCGATGCTGGTCGGGGTGCACAGATTCGAACTGTGGGCCTCTGCGTCCCAAACGCAGCGCTCTACCAGGCTGAGCTACACCCCGTCCTACTTCGACGCTACCTGCGAGGGCAGCACAGCGTCAAACCACCGGCCGCCTGTCAGTGGGTGACCGTCCATCGCCACATCGTGAGCGCGACCGCCATGCCCGTGAGCAGCCCGACCGCCACCGCGGCCTCGTTGGGGCCGACGCGGTACACGAATCGCGAAGCGGCCACGAACCAGATCGCGCCCGTTGCGAGCGCCACAATTAAGGCGAGCGCCCGCCCGATCCACCAACTCATCGTTCAGTCTCCCCGCCGGGCCACCCCGACGATCTCGCTGACGGCGCCCACCCCCTCCCGCTCACACCAGTCGGTCAGTTCACGGAGCACCTTCCACGGCGCTTCCGGGTCGCGGAACGTCGCCGTCCCGACCTGTACCGCCGACGCGCCGGCCATGATGAACTCGACGGCGTCGAGCCCGGACGAGATCCCACCGGCCGCGAGGATGGGGATGTCGGTGACGGAGGCTGCGAGGTAGACCAGCCGCAGCGCGATCGGCTTCACAGCGGGGCCGGAAAGCCCTCCGAAGGCCGTCGCCAGCACGGGCCGCCGAGCGCGCACGTCGATCGCCATGGCGGGGACCGTGTTCATCACGGTGATGGCGTCCGCCCCCGCCTCGGAGACGGCCTGCACCACCGGCCGAAGGTCCGTCACTCCGGGGGTGACCTTCACGCTGATCGGCAGCCACGTGTGCCGTCGTACCTCGCGCGTGACCTCAGCGGCGAGCGCCGGGTCCTGCCCGAACTCGAGGCCGCCGGCCTCCACGTTTGGGCACGAGATGTTCACCTCGAGACCTGCGACGCCAGGCACCCCGTCGAGCCGCTGCGCAAGCTGGCCGTACTCCGCAAGCGTCTCGCCCATGATGTTGACGAGCACCGGCGTCTGCCAGCGCTCCCACACGGGAGCCACTTCGCTCACGAGAGCGCCGACCCCGACGTTCTGGAAGCCGATCGAATTGATCATGCCGCTCGGCGTCTCGACGGTACGCGGCACAGGGTTGCCCTTGCGTGGCCGCAGTGTCGTGCCCTTGGAGACCAGCCCGCCCAGGGCGTCGATATCGAACCGCTTCGCGAACTCGATCCCGTTCGAGAACGTCCCCGACGCGACCATGACCGGGTTCTTGAGCGCCAGTTCCTGCTTCTGTCCGGCGGCAAGTGTCACAGACAGGTCGACATGCGGCATCAAACGGCTCCCGGTCGTCGCATTCCTCGAATGATACGTCGCCGGGTGGGCATGGGGACGGCGTAACGAAGAGGCGCTCCCGCGGGAGCGCCTCTTCGTGTACTTGTGCGCGTCGTTGCCGCGCGGGGCCTAGGCGTCTTCGCCCATCTCGTCGGACAGCAGGATCTCGGATGGTTTCGAGATTCGGACGCCGCTGCGGAGCGGGTTACGCAGAGTGTTCGTCTGCTCCCACATCACGCTCTCGGTCGAGTTCGCGAAGTTCTTGGTCGCGTTGCACCGCTTGCAGCGGCCAACGCTCTCCCGCCCACTCGGGGCCTCGATGATCCAGTGATGCACGCAGGTGCTCACCGGAGTGGTGCGCTCGCGTGCTTCGCTCGTCATAGTTACACCTCCTGCAGCGATTCGCGCTCCCCGCGTAGGCGACTCGCTATTGCTCCGCTCGTCGAACCTGTGGACCGGACCCCGAACCTCGTTCGCCGGCTCCACTCTCGACACCTGATACTCTAACTGGGACTTTGTGTCAGGTCAAGCATTATTTCATTAAATAGTTGTAAAGTGAAAAAAGCCAGCAGCGGCTGCCGGGGGAGGCGCGTATACTGGAGGTCCGGTGGATACATCTCCAACACAGTGCTGGCGCGTATCGTCCCGGCGCGCCGCCTCCCCTGTAGTGCTGAGACCTATAGAACGTCATGCGGGGCCGTTTGGTTCCCTGAGCATCACGTCGCCGCCATTACGGAGGACACATGGCTGATCGCGAGGCCGTTCTGGCCGTATTGCAGACTGTCCGTGACCCGGAGCTGCATCGAGATATCGTCTCGCTGAATATGGTACGGGACCTGGCGGTCGAGGGAGGACGCGTCGCCTTCGACCTCGTCCTCACGACGCCCGCCTGCCCGTTGCGGGAGACCATCGACCGCGATGTCCGTACGGCACTCGCCGCGCTCCCCGACGTCACGGAGATCGACATCCGCTGGGACGCCGAGGTGCGCGGCGGCTCGGTGCGGGAGGGCGGCCCGAAGCCCGTCCAGGGCGTGAAGAACGTGATCGCGGTCGGCTCAAACAAGGGCGGGGTCGGCAAGTCCACTGTCTCGGTGAACCTTGCCGTCGCCCTGGCCCAGCTCGGAGCGCGCGTCGGCCTGATGGACGCCGACATCACAGGCCCCAACATCCCGACGATGATGGGGATCGAGGCGGGTGGGCTCGCCGAGGGCGCGGGTGGCCTCCACACCATCGACGCCCACGGCGTGCGTTGCGTCTCCATCGGCTTCGTCCTGCCGCCCGGGACGCCCGTCGTGTGGCGCGGCCCGATGATCGGTTCCGGTGTCCGCCAGCTCCTCCACGATGTCGACTGGGGCGAACTCGACTACCTCATCGTCGACCTCCCGCCCGGCACCTCGGACGCTTCGATGTCGATGGCCCAGGAGGCGGAGATCGCGGGCGTGGTCATCGTCTCGATGCCGCAAAAAGTGTCCGTCGAGGACGCGACGAAGGCAGTAGGTATGTTCGACCGCATGGGCGTCCCCATCTTCGGGATCGTTGAGAACATGTCGTCGGAGATCTTCGGCCGCGGCGGCGCCGAGGCAGCGGCGGACGAACTCGGCATCGAGTTCCTGGGCGAGATCGAACTCGACGCCAGCGTGAGGCAGGGAGCCGACAGCGGCACCCCGGTGGTCGCGGGCGCGCCGGACTCGGAACACGCGCGCGCGTTCCGGCACCTCGCCGAACAGGTGGCCGCGCGTTGCTCCGTGCTGCGCTGGTCGAGCGACATCGGCGCCGTCGCGTAACACGAAGAAGAGGCAGGGCATGATCGACGAACAGCCGCACGACCAGTCCGACGAGCGCGCCAGCGAGGATTCCCGCCGCCGCCGCGGGACGCGCGGAGGTCGCGGGCGTGGCGCACGCTCGGAGACCGAGGCCCCGCGCACGTCCACCACGGCCGCCGACGAACCTCGCATCGTCGGGCGGCGTCCTGGCCGGCCGGCGCTCGGGCCTGCGGCCGAGACGCCTCGCGAACGCCAGGCGCGGCCCGCCGAGGAAGCCGCGCCTCCGTCCGAAGAGCAGGCCCCAGCCTCGCCGCCCTCCGCGCGGACATCGACGAGCCGCCGGGGAAGCGGCGGCTCGGCGGCGGCAGCCGCGGCCGCGGACGGGACCCTTCCCGAGCGTGTCGCCGATCTGACCGCCGCGGTCGCCGAGCAGAACCAGAAGCTCACGGAGTTGCAACAGCAGCTCATCTCGCTCGGCGAGCAGGTGGAGCGCTCGGCCCGTCACGCCCGCCTTGGCATCTTCGTCGACGTACCCAATCTGCTGTACGGCACCGACCGGCCGATCGATATGGGCCGGTTGCTCGATTACCTCTCCGACGGTCGCGAGGTCGTGCGCGCGACGGCGTATGCGCCCGTCTCCGATAACCCCATGGAGCCGGTCCAGCAGCAGCGCTTCGTCGCCCCGTTCGTACCCTACGAATACCGCATCGTCACGAAGCCCCTGAAGCGTTTCGCCGATGGCTCGATCAAGGGGAACTTCGATGTCGAGATGGCCGTCGATATGCTGACGATGGCCGACCGCCTCGACGTCGTAGCCATCGTCTCAGGCGACGCGGACTTCGCCCGTGTGGTGGAGGAGATCCAGAGCAAGGGCGTGCGTGTCGAGGTGGTCGCATTCGCCGGTAGCACCTCGCAGGAGATGCGCGCGCTGGCCGACCGCTACGTCGAGGTTGGGGCGATCACCCACCTGCTGCTCAGGTAGCGGCCGCGGGCGACTCGAGCTCAAGGGGGGCGCGTCAGCGCCGGTCGCGCCAGTCTTCGTCGTCATCGTCCAGCGGGGCGTAACGCTGGCCGGTGCCCGGGTTGCCCACGAGCGGGGTATTGCTCGCGAGCGCGGCGAAGAACGCGCCGAGCGCGAGTCCGCCGCCCGCCCCGAAGATCCACCCGAGGAACGCCGGGTCGTAGTCGATCACGAGCACGCCGACAAGCAATCCAACGATGAGTCCACCGAAGACGAGGACGTATGACGAGACGAGCTCGCGCTGCATGCGATCAGTATAAGTCCCGCAGATCGAACATCGGCCCGTCCGTGCAGATGAGGCGCACGCCGCCGCGCCGTGGGAAGACGGCGCACGAGTAGCAGATCCCCATCCCGCAGGCCATCGTCCCTTCGAGCAGCGCCTGTACGGGCTTCCGCAGGCCGCTGCGGCGCGCGACATCGTGCATTGCCTCGAACATCCGGTTCGGGCCGCAGGCGAAGACCTGATCGGACCAGGGGAGCAGCTCCTCGAACGGCTTGGTGACGAGACCACGCGTGCCCATCGACCCGTCCTCGGTCGTCGCGATGAGCTCGACGGCCGGAGGTAGTTTCGTCGCGGGGAAGATCTGCGCCTCGCTCCGCCCGCCGAGGAGCAGCGTCACCTCCCGCCCTTCCTCGATGAGCCGGTCGGCCAGCCAGACGAGCGGCGCGCAGCCGATGCCGCCGCCAACGAGCAGCATCCGCTGTACGCGCTCTCGAGGCTCGAAGCCGCGTCCGAGGGGCCCGACTACCCGCACCCCGTCACCGGGTTCGCGTCGCGACAGCCACTCAGTGCCGCGCCCGACGACGTCGTAGAGGACGGCGAATTCAGCGCCGCGCTCGCCCTCGCGGACGCGGTGAATCGAGAAGGCGCGCCCGAGCAGCGGATCGGTGTGCTCGCCGATGTAGAGCATCACGAACTGGCCCGGCGTCGCGTTCGCGAGGTGCGGCGGGCGCGTCATCCAGAGGACATGCGTGTCGCCGTAGAGGCGGGCGCTCTCAGTGACCTCGACATCGAGGCTCCGCATCAGCGGGCGGACAGCAGGCCGAGGAGCACGGCGCGGGCGTCGTCCAGGTGCGGCGCCAGATGGGTCGCGCCCGCCGCCTCCATCGCTTGCGGCGCGCGCGTGTGCACGATGCCGATGCGCACGGGAATGCCCGCGGACTTCGAGCACTCCATATCGGCGCCGGTGTCCCCGAGAAACGCAGCCGCGTTGGGAGGCACCCCCAGCCGATCGAGGGCGTACAGCGCGGGGTCGGGGAACGGCTTCGCGCGCGCCGCGGTGTCCGCCCCGACGACCGCCGCGAACCGCGCCGTCCAGCCCATGGCGTCGAGCTGCTCGTACGCGCCCTGCGCCACCTTGTTCGTAACCACCGCCATCGGCACCGCCGCAGCCTCAATCGCATCGAGGAGCTCAATCGCTCCCGGGAGTGGCTTGATGTTCGGCAGTTGCACCTCGTGGTAGTTGCGGACGTAGGCTGCGCGGATGCTGTCGTACTCCTCGGGAGGGACGGGCCCCACGAGGATCGGCACCATCTCCGTCATCGGCGGACCGAGGATGTCCATCACCTGACGGAACGTCACTTGGTACCCGTGCTCGGCAAGCGCGAGCCGGATGCCCTCCGCGATCAGCGCCTCGGAGTCGGCCAGCGTGCCGTCGAGGTCGAAAAGGACCGCCCGCAGAGTCATCGCACCGGCCTTCCAGTGACCGGGAGCGTCACAGGACGCGTCCCTCTCGGTAGTCTGCCAGCGGGCGCACCGCGTACGAGCCCGGCGAGGAAAGGGCGCGGATGGCGGCGCGCGCGGTGTCGATCGAGGTGAAGCAGGGAATCCGTGTCTCCGTCGCAGCTCGCCGGATCTGGAAGCCGTCGCGGATATGCGAGGAGCGGCCCCCCTCGATCGTGTTGATCACCGCCTGCACGGTGCCGTCGCGAATGACGTCGACGACGTTTGGGTGGCCCTCGTCGAGCCGCTTGGGGATCACCTCGCACGGGATGCCGAGCCCATGAATCAGGGCTGCGGTGCCATCGGTCGCGTAGAGGCGGCAACCGGCGCGATGCAACTCCTCGATGAGCGGCACCGCCTCGGGCTTGGTCCGGTTCGACAGCGACAGCAGGAACGGCGTGCCGGGCTCGACGGCGAGGTCGGCGGCGATCAATGCCTTGAGCACCGCGGGTTCGAAGCGCACGTCCACACCCATCACCTCGCCGGTCGACTTCATCTCCGGACCGAGGTACGTGTCCACGCCGATGAGCTTAGACATCGAGAAGACCGGCGCCTTGACCGCGACGAGGCCGCGCTCGGGCCACAGGCCACCCTCATGCCCCTGCTCACGCAGCGTCCGGCCGAGCATGATGTTGACCGCCAGCCTGACCATCGGCACGCCCGTGACCTTCGAGATGAAGGGTACCGTGCGCGAGGCGCGTGGGTTCGCCTCGATGACGAACACGCCGGGGCCGCCCGGTTCCGCCTCCGGCGCGATCACGTACTGGATGTTCATCAATCCGCGGACTTCGAGCGCCAGCGCCATCCGAGTCGTGTAGTCGATGATCGCCGCGCGCTGTTCCTCGGTGACGTTCTGTGGCGGATAGACCGCCATCGAGTCGCCTGAGTGCACGCCCGCCCGCTCGATGTGTTCCATGATCCCGGGGATGAGGACCTGCTCGCCGTCGCAGATCGCGTCCACCTCGACCTCGAGCCCCTCGAGGTACTTGTCGATCAACACGGGGCCGCTGCGCTCCTCGAGTGCTGCCTGGAAGTAGCGCACGAGTTCATTTGCGTCCTGCACGACCTCCATCGCGCGACCGCCGAGGACGTACGACGGTCGCACGAGCACCGGGTATCCCACCGCTTCGGCGGTCGGCAGCGCCTCGGCGAGCGTGTGCACCGCGGAGCCGGGAGGCTGCGGGATGTTGAGCGAGGACATGATCGCCTCGAACCGGCCGCGGTCCTCGGCGAGGTCGATCGAGTCCGCGGACGAGCCGGCGATCGGCAGCGCGGCGCGTTGGAGCACGCCCGCCATGTTCACCGCCGTCTGGCCGCCGAACTGCACGATCGAGGGGGGTGCCTCCGCGCCGCCGGCCTCGTTCTCGAGCAGGTCACGCACCGATTCCTCGTCGAGCGGCTCGAAGTAGAGCCGATCAGAGGTGTCGAAGTCGGTCGAGACCGTCTCGGGGTTCGAGTTGGCGAGGATGGCGCGCACGCCGGCCTGCTGCAGCGCGTGCGCCGCTTGCACCGAGGCGTAGTCGAACTCGATCCCCTGGCCGATGCGGATCGGCCCCGATCCGATGACGAGCACCCGCTCGCTGTGGTCGGGGACGGCGTCGTTTTCTTCCTCGTACGTGCTGTAGAAGTACGGCGTGGCGGCCTCGAACTCGGCCGCGCAGGTGTCCACCATCTTGTACACGGGCCGCAGATCGAGCTGCTCGCGCATCTGGCGCACTTGCTCCGGTAGACGGTCGGCCAGTGTGCCGATCTGCGCGTCACCGAAGCCCATGCGCTTCGCCGCGAGCAGCAGCGCGGGCGTCAGTTCCTCGGACAGCAGGCGTTGCTCCATCTGCACGATGCGAGCGAGTCGCTCGGTGAACCACGGATCGATGCCGGTCTGGCGCGACAGCACGAGGGGCGTCACGCCCTGCCGCAGCGCCGCGAGAAGTTTCCAGAGCCGCTCATCGGTCGCCTCGATCGGCTCCTCGAGCATGTCGCGCTCGGACCAGCGCGGGTCCTGGTACAACATCGACCGGTTGCTGATCTCGAGGGAGCGCACCGCCTTTTGCAGCGCAGCCTCGAAACTCCGGTCGATTGCCATCACCTCGCCCGTGGCCTTCATCTGCGTGCCGAGACGTCGGTCACCGAACGCGAACTTGTCGAACGGCCAGCGCGGGATCTTGACCACGCAATAGTCGAGCGCCGGCTCGAAGGCCGCGCTCGTCTGCTGCGTGACCGGGTTCTTGATCTCGTCGAGCCGCTTGCCGATGGCGATCTTCGCCGCCATGCGGGCAATCGGGTAGCCCGTCGCCTTGGACGCGAGTGCCGAGGATCGCGACACGCGCGGGTTGACCTCGATCACGTAATACGGCGGCACGGTCACGTCGGCCGAACCCGCCCACGGCACGATGTCCGGTCGCGGCGCGAGGGCGAACTGCACGTTGCACCCGCCCTCGATCCCCAGCGCGCGGATGATCCTCAACGCACTGCTGCGCAGCATCTGGTGGTCGCGGTCGGACAGTGTCTGCGACGGCGCCACGACGATCGAGTCGCCTGTGTGCACCCCCATCGGGTCGAGGTTCTCCATGTTGCAGATGGTGATGCACGTGTCGGCCCCGTCGCGCATCACCTCGTACTCGAGCTCCTTCCACCCGAGCAGAGAGCGCTCGACGAGCACCTGCGTGATCGGCGACGCCGCGAGGCCGCCCGTCACAATCTGCTCGTACTCTTCGTCCGTGTGCGCGATGCCGCCGCCGGTCCCGCCGAGGGTGTACGCCGGCCGCACGACCAGCGGCAGCCCAAGGCGCGCACGCGCAGCCACCGCTTGCCCCCAGCTTTCGACGATCTCGCTGTCCGGCGTCGGCTCGCCGATGTCGGTCAGCAGCTGCCGGAACAGCTCACGGTCCTCGGCCAGACGAATCGTGCGCAAAGGCGTCCCGAGCATGCGCACGCCATATCGTTCGAGGATGCCCGCCTCGGCGAGCTGCACGGCGAGGTTGAGCCCCGTCTGGCCTCCGAGCGTCGGTAGAAGGCCGTCGGGGCGCTCCCGCTCGATGATGCGTTCGAGCACCTCCACGGACAGCGGCTCGATGTAGATGATGTCGGCGACGTCCTCGTCGGTCATGATCGTCGCCGGATTCGAGTTCACGAGGACGGACACGATGCCTTCTTCGCGCATCGCTTTGCACGCCTGCGTACCGGCGTAGTCGAACTCCGCCGCCTGGCCGATGACAATCGGGCCGCTGCCGATGATGAGGACTTTGCGCAGCGGCGCCTCAGGGTCTGGTGTCGTCAGTTGTGGTACCCCTTGCGGTACTCCTGGCCCAGCAGGCCGATCTCGGCGATGACGTCCATGCCCGGGTAGTGGATGTCCGGGTCACTGGCGACACGCCCCATCTTGATGTGGGTCACCGGGTGCTCGCCGAGCTCTACGCCGAGATGCGGCTCGACCGCCTCGATGACGCGGGCACGGTCGCCTCGTCCCGTGAAGTACGCGAACGGCACGATGGGCATGAACCGGTCCGCTTCCGGCGACCACTCGGCGTCGGACTTCAGCGTCTCCGCTGCCTTCATCACGCCGAGGCGGATCTGACGCCGCACTTCGCGGAACTGGTGGCTGTCGTCGACGCCGAGGTACAGAGCGTCCTCGCGGGCCGAGATGCCACCGATACGGATCGAGAACGGTGAGACACGGTGGATGCGCGGCGCGGCGTTCACGTAGAACGACTCCGTCTGCGACCACAGGATGTCCGAGGACATCAGGAACCCGAGGCGCAGCACCGTGAGGTGGGTGAACTCCGCCGGCGGCAGGTCGACCTCCTCCATCCCGCCGAGCCGGTCGAGCAACGGCTGCAGCGGATCGAGGTAGGACGGATAGTCGAGCCCCACCGGCTGTAGGAACTCCACGGCGTTCTTCCACTGGTAGGACAGCTCGGCCCAGGCTGCCCAGCGGTCGGCGCCCGGCCCCGATTTCGAGGTGAAGGCGGCCCATTCCTCGGCCCGGCGCGCCGCGTACTCGGCAGCGGCGTCGGTGGTGGTGTTACTCGTCACGGCGCACCTCGTAGATGGGCATGTCGTACTGCGCACCCGGATTGATGATCGGGACGAGCGCGCCGATGGTGGAAAGGAAGGATAGCGCGGCCTCGTTCGACTCGGGCAGGCGCCCACGTACTCGCTTGTAGCCCTGCTCGCCCGCGAACCCGAGCGCCTCCTCGAACAGGATCGAGGCGAGCCCGCGCCGCCGGGCGGCAGTGCGGATCCATGCCCCGATGGTGCATTCCTCGGCGCGGCTGGAGTCGAAGTCCACAGCCGAGAAGCCGAGGACCTGCCCCTCTTCAACGGCGACGAACATCGCCCCGAACTTCCCCTGGCGGTCGATCCAGGCCGCCACTTCCTCGCGGCTCATCGGCCCGTCGAGGCCGACCGGATTCGGTTCGGCGACAACCTCGGCGACTACCTCGGAGATCTGGGCGGCATCATCCTGTGTGGCCCGACGAAACTCTGCGGTCATGGCTCTCCGCTCCTCGTTACCTGTCCGTGACGGTAGCTAAAAACCGGTCGAAGAGGAACTCCGTGTCCAGCGGGCCGGGCGAAGCCTCCGCGTGGTACTGGATGGTGAACAGGGGCAACTCGCGGTGGTCCAGCCCCTCGACGGTGCCGTCGTTCAGATGCACCTGCGAGGCGCGTACCGCCGCATCGAGGTGGTCTCCGTCGACCGCGTACCCGTGGTTCTGCGCCGTGATGTAGACGCGGCCCGTGACCTCGTCACGCACGGGGTGGTTCGCCCCTCGGTGTCCGAACTTCAGCTTGTACGTGGACGCGCCGAACACGCGGCCGAGCACCTGGTGCCCAAGGCAGATCCCCATCAGCGGCACGCGCCCGACCAACCCCCGCGCCGTGGTGACGACGTGGTCGAGGAGCATCGGGTCGCCCGGCCCCGGCGACATCACCACGCCGTCAGGCCGCAGCGCGAGGATGTCCTCCGCCGCCGTATTGTGCGGCACCGCGGTGACCTCGCACCCACGCAGCGCGAGGTTGCGCATGATGCTGCGCTTCACCCCCAGGTCGAGGACCACGACGTGCGAGGGAGGCCCGTCGTCCCGCCGCTGGGCGTTTCCCTCGAAGTCGTACACGGCGGGCGTCGATACCTCAGCGACATAATCCTCGACGCCGTACGCGGGTTCGCCTCGCAGGCGGCCAAGTGCCTCGGAGGGCGTCTCGTCCCGCGTGATCGTCCCCATAAGGACGCCGTGCGAACGCAAGTGGCGAGTAAGCGCGCGCGTGTCGATGCCGGCGATGCCGGGCACCCCGGCTCGCGCGAGGTGCGCGTCCAGTGTCCGGTCGGAGTGCCAGTGCGAGGGGAGGTCAGTCAGCTCGCGCACGACGAACCCGCGCACCTGGAGGCGCGCGCTCTCATCGTCGAAGGCGTTGCAGCCGTAGTTCCCCTGGAGGGGATACGTCATCGTGAGGATCTGACCGCCGTACGACGGGTCGGACAGCGCCTCCTGGTAGCCCATCATCGAGGTGTTGAACACCACCTCGCCGGTCGCCCGGACGGGCGCCCCGATCCCTTCGCCCTCGAACGTGCGCCCGTCCGCCAGGACGAGCCGCGCGGGCGGCCGTCGACTCATATCGCGACACCTTCCAGTGCATGGACTACGCGGCCGCCGTACACCGTAGCAACCACCCGCCCCCGCAGGCGCCGGCCCGCCAGCGGGGTGTTCCGGCCCGCCGAGGCGAACTCACGCGCGTCTACTGTCCACTCGGCATGCGGGTCGAGCACCACGAGGTCGCCCAGCGCGCCCGGTGCCAGCGTCCCGATGCCCTCCAGGCCAGCCCGGCGGTCCAGTCCCCATGCCCGCACCGGCCCCGCCGTCAGGCGCTCGAGGAGCGTGGCGAGGTCGAGGTGGCCGGCGTGGACGAGCGACATCAGCAATCCGAACGCTGTCTCCAGTCCGCTGATGCCCGCCGCCGCGAGGTCGAATTCAATGTCTTTGTCGCTCAGCGCGTGCGGCGCGTGGTCCGTGGCCACCGCGTCGATGACGCCATCGCGGAGCGCGGCGATGCACGCCTCGACGTCCGCCTGCTCCCGCAGTGGCGGGTTGACCTTCGCGTTTGCGTTGTAGGCGATGCGCCGGTAGTCGCCACCCCCGAACGCGACCTCCTCGTGGGTCAGCGTGAGGTGGTGGGGCGTCACCTCGGCGGTGACGTGCGCGCCACGCGCGCGCGCCGCCCGGATCAGCGCCACCGAGCCGGCCGTCGAGACGTGCTGGATGTGGAGGTGCGCGCCTGCCAGTTCGGCCAACGCGATGTCCCGCGCCACAAGCGTCTCCTCGGCGCTCGCGGGGCGTCCGCGCAGTCCGAGGCGCGTGGCCACCCAGCCCTCGTGCATGTGCCCGTCGCGCACGAGCCGCGGGTCCTCGCAGTGCTGCGCGATCGGCAGGCCGAACACCGTCGAGTACTCGAGGGCGTGCCGCATCAGGCTCGGGTCGGCCACGGCGTCGCCATCGTCGGACAGCGCTACCACGCCCGACCGCACCAGTTCGCCCGCCGGCGCCAGCTCCTTGCCCTCGCGGCCGCGCGTGATGCAGCCGACCGGCAGCACCCGCACCCGGGCCGAGACATCCGCCTCGCGCAGGACGGACTCGACGGCGGGCCGGCTGTCGAGCGGCGGCATCGTGTTCGGCATCGCGCAGACGGTCGTGAAGCCACCGCGTGCCGCAGCGGCCGTCCCGCTCGCGATCGTCTCCTTGTACTCGTATCCCGGCTCGCGCAGGTGCACATGCAGGTCGACGAAGCCGGGCGCGACTACCAGGCCCGTCGCATCGATGCGGTCGGCCTCGATCACCGCGTCGCCCTCGTTCGGGCCGACCCGCGCGACGCGGCCGTCGACGATCACGATGTCCGCGATGCCGTCGCGGCCGAGCGCCGGGTCGATCACCCGCGCGTTGTGGATCGCGAGGGTGGTCATCGCAGCGCCTCCATCGGCGCTGGCGCAGGTCGCCCACCCATACCGGCGAGGAGGTACAGCAGCGCCATCCGCACAGCAACGCCGTTGGTGACCTGCTCCTCGATGATCGAGTGGCTGCCCGTGGCGACGTCGCCGGCGATCTCGACGCCTTCGTTCTTGGGGCCGGGGTGCATCAGCAGGTGGTCCGGGTGTGCGCGGGCGAGCCGCGCCGACGTCACCTGGTAGTGGGCCGCGTACTCGTGCAACGAGGGCAGCAGGCCACCTTGCTGGCGCTCGCTCTGCAGCCGCAGCGCCATCACAACGTGGGCGCCCTCGATCGCGCGGTCGATGTCCGCCTCGACGCGCACAAGGGGCAGGGCGGACTCGGCGTGCGCTGGACGGTCCTGCACTCGGAGCCCGCGAGGCAGCAGCGTCGGCGGCCCGCACACGACGACCTCGGCGCCCATCGCGGCCAGGCCCCACATGTCCGACCGCGCCACGCGTGAGTGTGAGATGTCACCCACCATCACGACGCGCTTTCCGCGCAGGTCCCCGAAGTGCTTGCGCATCGTGTAGAGGTCCAACAGGGCCTGGGTCGGGTGCGCGTGCGCGCCGTCGCCGGCATTCACGATGGACGCCTCGGTGTGACCGGCTGCGAGGTAGGCCGCGCCCGCCGAGGAGTGGCGCATCACAATCACGTCCGCGCCCATCGCGCGCAGCGTGCGCACGGTGTCGATGAGTGACTCGCCTTTTTGCACGGATGATGAACTGGCGCTGAGGCTGATCACGTCAGCGCCGAGGACCTTTCCCGCAAGTTCGAACGAGGCGCGAGTCCGGGTCGAGTTCTCGTAGAACAGGTTGACCACCGTGTGCCCGCGTAACGCCGGCACACGCGCGATGCGCCGGTCGAGCACTTCGCGCATGCGGTCCGCGAGCGCGAGTACTTCCTCGATCTCGTCGCGACTGAAGTCATCCAGGTCGAGGACGTGGTCGTGTCGCCATGTCCGCATCGCCGTTCCCGTCGGTGGTTCGACTGTCGTCGTCATGGCGCGTCTCCTGCCGCTCGTACGATCACGGCGTCGCGGCCGTCTTCCTCCTGCAGCAGCACCTGGACGTCGTCCGGGTGCGCCGTCGGGACGTTCTTGCCGACGATGTCCGCGCGGATGGGGAGCTCCCGGTGACCGCGGTCCACGAGCACCGCGAGCCGGACGACCCGCGGCCGTCCGAAGTCATTCAGCGCATCCAGCGCCGCGCGCGTCGTGCGCCCGGTGAACAGCACGTCGTCCACGATGACAACGTTCCGCCCTTCGATGTCCGGCAGCGCCGTCGGCCGGGTGCGGGCATCGAGGCCGCGCGCCGCGAGGTCGTCGCGATGCAGCGTGATGTCGAGCGCGCCCACCGGCGGCCGCTCGCCCTCGAAGCTCTCGATGATGCCGGCCAGCCGCTCGGCCAGCGTCACGCCGCGCGTTTGGATGCCGACCAGCACCAGGTCCTCCAGGCCGCCGTTGCGCTCCACGATCTCATGGCCAAGCCGCGTCAACGTCCGGCGCACGCCCTCGGCGTCAAGGACGGTTCCTCTCGTTCGCTCCGACGTCTCAGGCAAGAAAAACCCCCCGGGGACACCTGGAGGGCGATATCAGATGGGCGCGCGTGGCATCTCGGTGCGAGCTGTAGCACTGCATTTCTGCGTCCTTTCCGGCCTCACAGGGCCGGTCTTAAAGACACGCGCTGGGGTCGCTCGACTCAGGGTACCACCGAGGAGAATCCTCGTGCAAAAGCAGGGACAGGCGCGGCTACGACCCTCCGCCACGCTGCTCGCGAAGGAAGCGCTCGAGCTCGTCCACCATGGACTGCGCGTCCGGCAGCTCCTCGGCCGTGTCCTCGGGCTCCGGTGCCTGTCCAAGGAGCGCCGCCTCCTCGGCGTCCTGATGCTCCTCGATCCGCCGGGCGTACTCGACCATTTCCGGGTTCTTCGCGATCTCCTCAGCCACCTGCGCGTCGAACCGCGCGACGAACACCTCGAGGTCATGCAGGCGTAGGTCGAGCCGTAGATTCCGGTTGAGCTGTTCAAGCAGCGCCAGCGTGCCCTTCGGGTTGGGCGACGCGTTCACGTAGTGGGGCACGCTGGCCCACATCGAGGCAGTCGGGAGCCCCGCCTCCTTGGCGAGGTTGTTGAATACGCCCACGATGCCGGTCGGCCCTTCGTACCGCGAGACCGTCGGCCCCGGCAGCCCGAGCAACGTTCGCAGCTCCGGGTCCTCCGAGGAACCCTGCACGTGCACCGGCCGTGCGTGGCTCACTTCGGCAAGCAGTGCTCCCAGCGTCACGACGGCGGACACGTCGAACGTCTTGCACAACTCGAGCAGCGCCTCGGAGTACGCCCGCCACGCGAGGTGCGGCTCGGCGCCCTGGAAGAGGATCACATCGGGCCCATCGCCCTCCCGCCGATGACCGACGAAGTCGTTCGCGGGCCAGTCCAGGACGCGCTCGCCGTTCTCCAGACGCACCTTTGGGCGCATTTGTGTGAAGTCGTAGAAGGAATCGCAGTCGATGCTCGCGAAGGGGGATTCGCGCCACCGCCGCCGGATGAACCGGATGGCGCCGGTCGCGGATTCGCCGGCGTCGTTCCACCCGGACCAGGCCGCAATCAGGATCGGCCGCCGCAGCTCCGGGTGGCTGTCGATGCGGAGGTCACTCATCGCTCAAGCATAGTCCCATCGCGCGGGGAAACACACCCCGCATCCCCAGTTGTGAGACCCCCTCCTACGCCCGCCGCAGCAGCGCCCCCAGCACCACCAGGACCCCGATACCGACCAGGAACGCCGGCAGCACGACCTCGAGCCGCAACTCCCACACGTCGAGGTGCTCGAGCAGGAGCGCGGCCCCCAGCGCGATGAAGATGAGACCGGCGATCACCCCTGAGGCGTTGAACCGTTCTCGAATCATCGTCCCACCACCTCCGCCGAGCCGAACGAGACGTCCACCTCGAGGTCGAGCCGCACCGAGGCGGCGTCATAGTCAGGATCGGCATACACCTGTCTCGATCGAGCGCCGCTCAACTCGTCCTCCGGGGCGTCGATGCTGCCAAACGTCGTCTCCGCGTCGATGCGTACGGCGACGCCGGAGGCGGGAAGGATGACCTGCATGCTCCCGAACGCGGTGTGCGCTTTCACCCTCGTCGTCCCCTCGGGGAACTGGATTCGCGACAGGTCCAGCGTCATCGATCCGAAGGAGTGTGAGTACTCCGACTCCAACTCCGCGGCCGAGGCCGGCCGCTCGACGCGGTCGCCGAATCCACTGTCGACGTCGATATCCACGGCGCTGACCGCCACCAGTCCGATTGCCGCGACAACGCCAAGCGTGATCAGGCCGCCGCGCGCGACGCTACCCAGCGTCAGGACCAGCAGCCCGCCGATGGCGATCAGCGAGACGGCCAGCACCACGGTCACGTCCAGATCGACGGCGGCGGTCGCTTCGAGCAGCCAGATGACGCCCGCGGCGACGAGCACCAGTCCGAGGACGATGCCCGCCCCTCGCCCGTCACCGGCGGGCTCACGTCCCTGGTGCGCCGCACCCGGCGGCTCTAATGGCATGACGATCCACAGCACAACGTACACGGCGAGCGCCAGTCCCGCCGTCGCCAGCGCCAGCACGATGAACAGGACTCGGATCAGCCCGGGGTCGGTATCCGTCCGCTCCGCGATCCCGCCCGCGACGCCGCCGATGACGCGGTGCACACGGCTTCGCATGAGCCGTCGCGGGGGCAGGGACTGCGGTGGGGTGACCGGTTTGGTCGTCGTGCCGCCCCGGGCGTCTTCGCCGGTTGAGGGGATGGCCTCGGCGGCGCGAGCTTCCGCTGGAGGCGGAGGCACGGGTCCCACAAGCTGTTCATCGCTGTACTTGGACTCGGTACCCGGCGGCGCGGCGCCAGCGTTCGGGCCCTCGCCAGCCGGTCCCCGGCGGTCGTCGGGGGGACGTTCGTCGACCATACGCACCTCCTTGGTGCCGTCTGACGATAACGTGTGACGCTACCTGCGGATCCTCCGCACTGCGGCCACTCCGCTGGAGGGCCAAACGTCCCGTCTACTGTGCGGTGAACGTCCTGACCACGTCGTTCACCCGGACGGTGTACGTGCGCCCCGGTTCGAAGTCCGATCCGAGCGGAACCGAATGTTCGACCATGCCGTAGATCGCCGTGCAGGCCCCGTCGCGAGGAGTCTCGATGCGGTTCCAGATCTGGACAGTGATCGTGTCGCCAGAGCGTGCCACCTCGTTGCGGTCGAACTTCGCGCAGCCGCTCGGCAGGCCTGAGGTGACGTCGAGGAAGTACTGCGGCGGGGACGACTCGGCAATCCGGATCGACGCCTCGTCGATCGGGGCCAGCTCCTCAGTCACGACGGTATCGGAATCGCCTGAGGAGCATGCGGCAAGGAGCGCGACGGCGCAGGTGAGGATCGCGATGATGACCCGCATGTCGGTCAGACGACCCCAGAGCCTTCGAGGTTCCCCCATATGCACGAGGGGGCCACGTGGCCCCCTCGTGGCTCGCCGGCTGGGCCGTCTACGAGAGCCCGCGCTCACCCAGGTACGCCACGAGGTCAGTGATGCGGCAGGCGTAGCCGTATTCGTTATCGTACCAGCCCATCGTCTTCACCATGTCGTCGTCGAGCACCATTGTCGAGGGCGAGTCGAAGATCGCCGACGCCGGATGCCCCCGGAAGTCCGTCGAGACCAGTTCCTGTTTCTCGAAGTAGAGGAAGCCCTTCATCGGGCCCTCGGCGGCCGCCAGGAACGCCTCGTTGATCGCGCCCTTCGAGGCTGGCTGCGCGAGGTCGGTGACGAGGTCGACCACGGACACCGTCGGCGTCGGCACGCGGTACGCCACGCCGTTCATCTTTCCCTCGAGGTCTGGGATGATCTTGCTCACCGAGCGGGCGGCGCCCGTCGAGGTCGGAATAATGTTCAGCGCCGCGGCGCGAGCGCGCCGCAGGTCGCGGTGCTTCGCGTCAACGAGGTTCTGGTCGCGCGTGTAGGCGTGGATCGTGGTCATGAAGCCGCGCCGCACGCCGAACGCGTCGTGCAGCACCTTCACCATCGGCACGACGCAGTTCGTTGTGCAGGATCCGTTCGAGATGACGTGGTGGCGTGCCGGGTCGTAGTCGAGGTGGTTCACGCCCATGATGACGGTCCAGTCCTCGTCCTTGCCGGGCGCGGAAATCACCACCTTCTTCACGCTGCCGCGCAGGTGCTTCGACGCCATCTCGCGTGACTCGAACTCACCCGTGGACTCGATCACGATGTCGGCGCCGACGGAGTTCCAGTCGATCTGACCGGGGTCGTCCTCGCGGAAGACGCGCACCTCGCGCCCGCCGATCGAGAAGCTGTCGTTCCCGTCCTCGATCTCTGCTGGGAAGCGCCCATAGTCGCTGTCGAAGCGGAGCAGATGCGTGTGCATGGCGACGTCGCTGCGGCCGTTGATCGCGACCAGGTCCCAGTCGTCGCGATGCAACTCCCACCAGGCTCGCACGGTCTGGCGACCAGTCCGGCCCAGCCCGTTGATGCCGACTCGCAGCTTGTTGGCCATCGTCCTATCTCTCCTCGTGATGCTGCCGCCGGGAGTGCGGGTGCCTGCTGACGTGATTGTAAACGCTGACGCGTAGCGCGGCTGAGCGCAAGGGACGGGGGAGGGTCACCGCGGGGAACAAGCGCCGATCAGTGATGCCCGCAGTGGGGGAGGCACCGCCAATCGCCGCGTGTATGCGGATGTCGCCCCCAGACTTCTACAGCAGCAGCCGCTTCGCCGCGTCCGGCGGCATCCGCCGGAACTGCACCAGCAGGTGCCGCCGCCGTTTCTCGCCGTCCACGTACTCCTCAAGGCGGCAGCGGGCGTCGTCGGAAAGGTGCGCCTCCGCCTCGCGGACGTGCGCCACCACGCGCTCGCGGAGCGCATCGGGCGCCGGGAAGGAGTCGCGCGCGTGCATGCCGAAGTGGAGCTGTTTCACGCCGATGCGCAGCGCCCAGCCGAAGAGCAACTCGCCCCACCCGAGGTGAAAGGCCTCGTCCGCGAAGTTCAGCGGATAGCGGATGTGGGACGCCTCGTTCGCCACGAAGAGCGCCGTCGGCCCGAAGTTCGGCCGCCCGAGGTCCGATGCGCCGCGGTAGATCACGCGGAAGTCCTCGTCGTGCGCGATGGCCTCCCCGGCGAAGTAATGGCCGAGGCCGATTTCCTCGGAACGGCTCTCGGCGTGGCGCGCATAGGCTCGATGCGCCCACACTCGGAACTCGTCGAGCTCGGATACGAGCTGCGACTGCGCCGCCACGTGCTCGACCGCCTGCCGCAGCAGCGGCAACGCACTCTGATAGGCGCCGCGCCGGATCAGTCCCACCGCGTCCGAGGTGCACGAGAACGCGCGGCTCCACAGCGACGCGAACGCCGCCATCCGCATGTTCCGTGCGCTCGCCCTGTATCCCGCTCCCGCGAGGCGGACCTGCAGGTCGAGGTCTGCTCCGAGGAGCCGCAGGTCTTCGGCGAGCAGGAATCCGCTCTGTCGCCAGGCGTCCTCAGCGGCGGCTGTCAGTCCCACGGGCTTGCCGGGCAGCGTCCAGCCGTCGGGGACGCGCATCCCCGAGACGCGTTGCGGCGGGTCGAGGATGGGGAGGTCGTCCCCAGTCGCGTCACGAGGCCCGTCGTTCATCGGCCGTACTTGCGGAACGCCATCGAGCCGGCATAGAGGGCTCCGCCCCCGAGTTGCTCCTCGATGCGCAGCAGTTCGTTGTACTTCGCGTTGCGGTCCGACCGCGCCGGCGCGCCTGTCTTGATCTGCCCTGAGCCCGAGGCGACCGCGAGGTGCGCGATCGTCGTGTCCTCGGTCTCCCCCGAACGGTGCGAGATGATGGTGGACCAGCCGGCGGCGTGCGCCATGCGGATCGCCTCGAAGGTCTCGGTCAACGTCCCGATCTGGTTGAGCTTGATAAGGATGGCGTTCGCGGCGCGCTCGTCGATGCCGCGTGCAAGCCGCTCAATGTTCGTCACGAGAAGGTCGTCGCCCACAAGCTGCACGCGGTCGCCGATGCGCTCTCGCAGGCCGGCCCAGCCCTCCCAGTCGTCCTCGGCCATGCCGTCCTCGATCGAGAGGATCGGGTAGTCGTTGGCCCACTCCTCCCACAGCTCGGTGAGCGCGGTCGAGTCAACCACTCGGCCCTCCCGCTCGAGGTGGTACTGCCCCTCGCGGTACAGTTCCGTCGTCGCAGGGTCGAGCGCGATGGCGATCTCAGTGCCCGGACGCCGCCCGGCCCGCTCGATCGCGTGCATCAGGAGGTCGAGCGCCTCGCGGTTCGCCGTCAGCTTCGGCGCGAATCCGCCTTCGTCGCCGACGGTGGTTGCGTAGCCCTGCTCGTGGAGCAGCCCCCGCAGCGAGTGGTAGATCTCCGCGACCCAGCGCAGGCCCTCGGAGAACGTGGTCGCGCCGAGGGGGACCACCATGAACTCCTGAAAGTCAGTCGAACCGGCGGCGTGCGCACCGCCGTTCAGGAGGTTGCACATCGGCACCGGCAGCAGCCTCGCGTCGGAACCGCCGAGGTAGCGGTACAGCGGCTGGCCTGTCGACTCCGCGGCGGCCTTCGCCACTGCCAGCGATACCGCGAGGATCGCGTTCGCCCCCAGGCGCGCCTTGTTCGGCGTACCGTCGGCCTCGATGAGGGCGGCGTCCACTTCAGCCTGATTGGTCGCGTCGAGCCCCAGCACGGCATCCGAGAGCTGGTCCTGCACGTGTTCGATCGCGCGCAACACGCCGCGACCCTTGTAGCGCTCCGGGTCGCCGTCACGCAGCTCGATGGCCTCATACGCCCCCGTGCTGGCGCCGCTCGGGGCGGCCGCCCGTCCGACAGACCCATCCTCAAGGATCACGTCGACCTCGACGGTCGGGTTGCCGCGCGAGTCCAGGATCTCGCGTGCTCGGATGTCCTCGATGTCCATGCGGGTGCTCGCTTTCCTCGTGCGTCTCGCTGAGTACCGATGATCGGATGGGGCGACGCCGCGGACAACCTTGCCACGGAGACGGCTACTCGCGGAGTGTTGCGTTGGGGCGGTCGAGGAGGTGCGTTTCGTGCTTGCTCCCGAAGGCGCTGCCGCGCTCAGTGCGCTCGCGGATGCACCTGCTCGTACACCTCGCGGAGATGGGCGTCGGCCAGCTGTGTGTAGACCTGCGTCGTCGAGACGTTGGCGTGGCCCAGCAACTCCTGGACATCGCGGATCGAGGCGCCGCCGCGCAGCATGTGCGTCGCGAAGGAGTGCCGCAGCGTGTGGGGTGTGACGTGCGCCTCGATGCCCGCTGATTTCGCGTAGCCCTTGAGGATGAGCCAGAAACCCTGGCGCGTGAGCCGCTCGCCGCGGCGGTTCACGAACAGCGCGACCTGAGGACGGTCCTTCAGCAGCTGAGGCCGTGCGTCATCGAAATACCGCTCCACGGCGCCGACGGCCTGCTCATAGACGGGGATGGTGCGCTCCTTCGCCCCCTTGCCCAGGCATCGCACATACGCCGGACGGGGTACGAGGTGCATGCTGTCGACGTTCAGGGACACGAGCTCCGTCACACGCATCCCCGTGGCATACATCAGCTCCAGCATGGCGCAGTCGCGGATCGCCTCGGCGGTTGTGAAGCGCTGCGGCTCTCGGAGCAGCGCGTCCACGTCCGCGGTGGTCATCGGCCGGGGCACCGGCTTCGGGGCGCGTGGCGAGTCGATCGCGGCCGTCGGGTTCGTCGTGAGGTCGCCGTGGTCCAACAGGAAGGCGCAGAACGACTTCACGGCCGCGACCTTGCGGGCGACCGTGGCCGCTGCGTACGTCTGCTGCCGGAGCCAGAGGATGTAGTCCGTGATCAGCTCGCGGTCAATGTCCTTGGCCTCGGCGCGCCCGTTTGCCCGTCGACCGCTTGCGAACTCGCCGAAGCGAGTGAGGTCGTTCCGGTACGCGTCAATGGTGTTCTTCGAGGCGCCCCGCTCGGCAGACATGTAGTGCAGGAATGCCTCGATGCGCTGCTCCACGACGTACGCTCTCCTGCTCGTTGATATGTCGACTTTACATAGCCGACTGCGGGAACGCCGCAGTATACAACTCGCCGTTCCGTCACTGTCCACCGCATTGGCGAGCATAATGTCGCGTAAAAGCCGCTGCCTACGGTCGGCAGAACGAGGGGGATCCCAACATAATGGCTCGCTTCCAGCCCTCGGCGCCCGGCGACCACGGACCTGTCCATGGTACCCATGGCGTCTCGCTGCGCCCGATCGCCGAGTCTGACCTCCCCGCGCTGCTCCGCTGGCGGCAGGACCCCGAGGTCGTGCGGTTCTGGGATGCCGCCCCCGAGGACCTCGAGGCTTGCCGAGAGGAATTCCTGGACGTGGACACGGTCCCCGTGTGGCGCTTCATCGTCGAATGGGAGGGGCGAGGAGTCGGCAACATCGAGTACAGCCACCCCTATGCCGACACTGATTACCTGTGGACGGCGGGCATCGACATCTTCATCGGCGAACCCGACGCCCGGGACCGCGGCGTCGGGACCGAGGCGGTCCGCACGCTCCTCCAGTACCTGTTCGAGGTGAAGCAACTCCATCGAGTGACAATCGACCCCGAGGCCGGGAACCGCCGCGCAATCCGCTCGTATGAGAAAGCGGGCTTTCGCTTCGATGGCCTGCTGCGACATAACGACCGATTCGAGGACGGCCGCTACGCCGACACCTACTTCATGTCGATCATCGAGGACGAGTGGCCCGCCGCACGTGCTCGCTGGGAGGCCGAGGTCGCCTCAAGGCGGTGAGCCGCGGTCGTCCTCGAAGCCGCCTGCACCGCGCAGCGGCACGAATCGCACGCCGCCGAGCGACTCGATATCCGTCCCGTCCTCCGTGCGCGTGACGATGAGGAGTTCCTGATCGTCCTCGTTGCGACCGACGGGGATGACCATCCGCCCGCCGCTTCGCAACTGCCGGACGAGCACGTCGGGAATCGAGGGCGCTACCGCCGTCACGAGGATTGCATCGTACGGCGCGAACTCGGCCGCCCCGAGCTCCACACCCGCCGGCAGCACGGTCACATTCGTCGCGCCGAGGCGCTCCAGCGCCCGCGCCGCGCGTTCTCGCAGCGCCGGGACGATCTCGACGCTGACGACGTCGTGCGCGAGCCGCGCCAGGACCGCCGCCTGATAACCAGACCCGGTCCCCACCTCCAGGACATGCTCGCGCCCCTCGAGGTGCGCCGCCTCCGTCATCATTCCCACGATCAGGGGCTGCGAGATCGTCTGACCCTCGCCGATCGGCAGCGCGTGGTCCTCGAACGCGTAACGTCGCAGGCGCTCCGGGATGAATTCGTCACGAGGCACCTCGCGCATGGCATCGAGCACCCGCTGGTCCCTCACGACCCGCGCGACGAGGCGCACCATCTCTTCGGCGACGGTTCGGTCGCCTCCATCGGTCACAGCGACCGCTTCACGGTCTCCGCGAGGCGGCGGGTGAACCCCACGGTGGAGGCGATGTCCTCGACGCTCGCCTCCTGGAGCGCCCGCACCGAGCCGAACTTCCGAAGCAGCGCCCGCTTCCGTCGCGGCCCGACGCCCGGAATCGAGTCCAGGACGGAGCGCTGCGCCGACTGCCCGCGCAGCTGGCGGTGGTACGTCACGGCGAAGCGATGCGCCTCGTCGCGCACGCGCTGGATCAGGTACAGCGCCTGCGAGTCACGAGGCAGGACGATCGGTTCGTCGATGTCTTTGACGAACACCTCCTCCTCGCGCTTTGCCAGGCCGCACACCGGCACGTCCGCCAGCTCGAGGTCACGCATCACGTCCAGCGCCGCCCCCAGCTGCCCTTTCCCTCCGTCGATGATTACGAGGTCCGGGACGATGTCCCACGCCGTGGACTCCTCGTCCACCGCGGCGGTCTCGGCCTGCGTGATCGTGGCCTCGCGTCGCCGCCGGCGGCTCGCCGCGAGCCGCGAGAAGCGCCGCGTGAGCACTTCGCGCATCGAGGCGAAGTCGTCCTGCCCCTCAACGGTCTTGATGCGAAAGCGCCGGTACTGGTTGTTGACCGGCGCCCCGTGCTCGAAGACCACCATCGATGCGACCGTGTTCGTGCCCTGGATCGTCGAGATGTCGTAGCACTCGATCCGGTTCGGGGGCGCCGGCAGGTCCAGCTCGTCCTGGAGCAGCGTCATCGCCGCCTGCGTCTTGTCGCGGTCTGACAGCCAGCGCACGCGGTGCGCCGCCAGCGTCGAGCGCGCATTCTCCTCGGCACTGGCGACGAGCTGCCGCAGCTCGCCGCGCTCGGGGACGCGGATCTCCACCGCGCGGCCCCGCCGCTCGCGCAGTGCGGCCTGCAACTGCTCGAGGTCGTCCGGCCGCGCCGATAGCAGCACGTTGCGCGGCACGTAGGTCGCCGATTCGAAGAACTGTGCCAGGAACGCGGACAGCACCTCGGCGTCCGAGGCATCCTGCGTCCCGTCGAGCATGAACGTGTCCGTGTCGGCGACCGCCGTGCCCCGCACGAAGAAGACCTGCACGCACGCCTCGTCACCCGACCGCGCGAGCGCGAACACGTCCGCGTCGAGCGGTGTCGTCGTCGCCATCTGCTGCCGCTCGGTGACGCGTCGGATCGCCTGCGCCTGGTCGCGCAGCCGCGCCGCCCGTTCGAACTCGAGGTTGTCTGAGGCCGTCAGCATCTCCGCCTCGACGTGGTCGAGTACCTCGCGGCTCCGTCCGTCGAGGAAGAGCACCGTCTGGTGGATCACCTCGTCGTACTCCTCCTTCGTGCAGAAGGCCGTGCACGGCGCGATGCAGCGCTTGATGTAGTAGTCGAGGCAGGGGCGGGGGTCGGTGCCCGTGATCGGCTTCGTGCACGACCGCCAGGGAAACAGCTTCTTCACCACGTCGAGCGTGCGCCGCACCGACCCCGCCGAGGCGTATGGCCCGAAATAGCGCGCTCCGTCCGACTCCACACGGCGCGTGATCGTGACGCGGGGCCATGGGTTCTGCACATCCACCTTGAGGTACGGGTAGTGCTTGTCGTCCTTGAGCCGCACGTTGTACTGCGGCTGGTGGCGCTTCACCAGCGTCGCTTCGAGGAGCAACGCTTCCGCCTCGTTACGCGTCAGCACGTGGTCGACCGTCACCACAAGCTGCGCCAGGGCCAGCACCTTCGGCTCGAGGCTGCGCGACGACCCGAAGTAGGACCGTACGCGTGAGCGCAGATTCGTCGCCTTGCCGACGTACAGCACCTCGCCTCGGACGTCTCGCATGATGTAGACGCCCGGGCGCTCGGGGAGCGCTCGTACCTGCTGGAGGACGGAAGATCCGGTCACAAGCTCAAGTGTAGCGCCGCCGCTGGGGCGCCGACCTGAGGCCGGAGGACCGTGGATGAGATGGTTGAAGTGGCGCGCCCGGTAGGATTTGAACCTACGACCTCAGCCTCCGCAGGGCTGCGCTCTATCCCCTGAGCTACGAGCGCGCGTCAACCATGGTGCCGAAGGCGAGACTTGAACTCGCACGAGGTTACCCTCACTACGCCCTGAACGTAGCGCGTCTGCCTATTCCGCCACTTCGGCACGAACTTCGCGTCTGCGTCCTTTCACTGGTGGGCCGTACTGGACTTGAACCAGTGACCTCTCGCGTGTGAAGCGAGCGCTCGTACCAACTGAGCTAACGGCCCGCGTCCGACGCCTTCGCGAATTCCTAGCGTATCGCCCCGACACACGCCGTTCAACTAACCTCGCGTTCGCCTGACTCGGGGACGGAGCGGTCCGCGCAAGCAAAGGGCAGGCCCGCGTGGGGCCTGCCCTTGATGGGAGCGTGATCCAGCTTGTACGTGGCGGTCAGTGGCCGCCGCGGCCCGCGAAGCCGAAGCGGAATCCGAAGCCGAAGCGGAACCCGCGAGGGCCTTCGTGCATGCCCGCGAACGGACGCTCGCCGTTCTGAATCCGCTCAATGGCGGCGTCCGCTTCCTCCCGCGTGAGCGTCCCGTCGGCCACCTTCTCCTCGATCCGTTCGATGGCGGCGTCGATGTGCTGCTGCTTGACCGTCTCCTCCGCCGCCTCCAGCTGGTCGACGCTGATGCCTAGCTCCGAGGCGAGAGCAGCGTTGAACTCCGTGCGTCGCGCGGCGCGCTCTTCGTCAGTGAGGGGCCGCTCCGGCGGTTCGTCAGGGCGCATAGACTCGCGCACGGTCTGGACCGCTTCGCGGAGCGTCTCCACCGGGATGCCGAGCGCGTCGGCCAGGTCCTGCCCGCGCCGCGCATGCAGGCCGAGGTGTCCGTCCTCGCTCACGTCGGCCGTCGCGGCCGTGGCCGCGACGGAGGCCGCCGAGGCGGTCGGCGTCTGCATGGAATTGACCGCAGGCACGATGGCGACGCCGAGCAACGCCAGCGACGCGATACCGGTGCTGAGCTTGGTCTTGCTGATGTTCATACGACTCCCATTCCTCCCGATTCCGTTGGTGCCGGGGCCCTTCGGCAACTCTGACGATAGGGAGCGGCGCATAAGGACGGCGTAAGGAGACGAGCCGCGCCTACATCGCCGCCGGAATCGCGACTTCGAACTCCACCGCAGGACCCTCGAGGGCACGCGCTCGTACGTCGCCGGCATGGTGACGCGCGACGGCGCGCACGATCGACAGCCCGAGGCCGTGCCCCCCGTTCTCACGGCTGCGCCCGCCGTCGATCCGTCGAAAGCGCTCGAAGAGCCCGTCCAGCGTCACGGCGTCGACATCTCGGCTGCTGTTCGTCACACGCAGCACGGCCATGCCATCCTCAATCCCGGTACGCACCGCGAGCCAGCGCCGGCCTGCGGCGTCCGGCTCGCAATACGCCGTCGCGTTCGCCAGCAGGTTCTCCACCAGCTGCTCGAGCAGCACCCAGTCACCGCGGACGTGGGCCGGCCCGAGGGCGCGCGCGACTTCGATATCACGCGTCCGGAGGTCACCCGCCCGCCGCTCGAGCGCCTCCACGACCATCTGCGCGAGATGGACCTCTTCGTCGGCCTGCCGCGGCGCATCCGCCCGCTCGAGCGTGAGCAGCGCGGCGATGAGCGCTTCGGAGCGCGAGGTCGCACGCCGTATCACCTCGGCGCTCTGGCGGAGGTCGGCCGCGGTGGCATCCGGATCCGCGAGCGTGACATCGAGTTCCGTGCGGATGATCGACAGCGGCGTCCGCAGCTCGTGCGAGGCGTTGGCAACGAACTCGCGCTGCGCACGGAACGCCCCATCGAGGCGGTCGAGCATGGCGTCGAACTGATCCGCCAGCTCTTTCAATTCGTCGCGCGGTCCCCGTAACGCGATCCGCTCATCGAGCCGCCTCGAGTCGATGCGCCGCGCGGTCTCCGTGATCGACGCCACCGGTCGCAGCATCCGGCCCGCGATGAACCAGCCGGCGCCGACCGACGCCACGAGCATCACGCCCAGCGCCATCGAGGAGCGCACGAGGAGCGCATCGAGGGCCTCGTCGCGCGCCTCGATGCGTGCCTGCTCCGCGACCTGCAGTGCCTCCTGACGCGCGAGCGCGCCCAACTGTGCGCGGCCGAGCGGGCGGTTGAGCACACGCTCGGCGAAGGCCCGATCGGCGGCCGGCATGGCGCGCTCGACCAGCACGTTCACAAGCACGAGCAGCACGATGCCCGCAAGGAGGAACAGCGCGGCATACCAGAGCGTCAGCCGGACCCGGATCGTGGTCATCAGGGTATCCGGTACCCCGCGCCCACAACCGTCTCGACCACCGGCGGCGCGCCGAGGCGGCGGCGGAGCGTCATCACCGTGACCCGCACCACGTTGCTCATTGGGTCGGCGTGCTCGTCCCAAACCCGCTCGAGCAGCTGCTCGCTCGTCACCACCGCGCCCGCGGCGCGCAGTAGCTCAGCCAGCACTGCGTACTCCTTCGGGGACAGTTCCACGGCGGCGCCGTCCCGTGTGACCTCGCGCGTCGAGGGGTCGAGGCGGATTCCGGCGCGCTCGAGGAGCGGAGGACGCGCGGGACCCGAGCGGCGCGCGAGCGCATGCACCCGCGCAACCAGCTCCTCGAAGGCGAACGGCTTCGTCAGGTAGTCGTCCGCGCCCAGGTTCAGGCCGCTCACCCGGTCGGCCACGTCCGAGGACGCCGTGAACATGATCACGCGGGCGCCCGCGCCGGCCTCGCGCAGCCGCCGGCACACTTCATCGCCATGCAGGAGCGGCAGATTGCGGTCGAGGATCACGACGTCGTACTCGTTGGCCAGCGCCTTCTCCAGCCCATCGAGGCCGTCACCGGCGATGTCCACCGCGAAGCGCTCGCGTCGGAGGCCGCGCGCCACCGCCGCCGCGAGGTCTACCTCGTCCTCGATGATCAGTACGCGCACGTAACCTCCGTCCGGATTGGCTACGGTTCGGTTCTGGCGTTCTCGGTTCCAGCAAGCGGTGGGGCGGGGTCCGGCATACAGCGTACCCTGCGGAGCAGGCCGCCGCGCTTCAGCGTCGATGCGCGTCGTGGCGCTCCAGCGCGAGGTCAGCGCCGTGCCTGAGCGTGCGGATCGCGATCGCTCGCGGCCATGCGAACCGCCGCACGAATCCCGCCTCGCCCGGTTGCGGTCCGTCGAGGGGCGAGATGAGCGCCTGTAGCGAGGCCCGCCCCTCCTTCGTCGGGCCGAGCGCCCGATATACGGCGCCGCATGTCGAGCTGCCGGCATCGGTGGCCACGAAATCGACCCACGCCTGACCCGCCAGCGAGGGAATCGCGTCACCCCCTGTCTCGAGGTGCGCGAGCACGCCCTCCGGCACGCCTTCGCGCCGCAACGCCTGGACGACCTCGCGCAGGTGCGGGATGTCGATGACCGCCGCACTGTTTCCCGCGACGAGCGTGGCCGCGAGCCAGCTCACGGCGCCCGGGCCACCTGCCGCAACGAGCCCTCGCCCGCGAGGCCAGTCGTACCACAGCTCGGTGCGTTGGCCCGCGGCCTGCAGGGTGGGCGCTGGCCGTCCCAGTTCATACCGCGCCGTCTGCACGATGTCGAGGATCTGGAGCGCCTCGTCGGTCTCGCCACCGCCGATGCGCACTGCGGCCCGCTCGAGGGTCGCGATGCGCTCATCGAGCGGTATCTCCCATCGCGCTGCCAGTGCGGGCGGTGCCGTCGCCCCGCAGGCCGTGAACTTGGGCGCTGTTTCGTCGCGTACATCCGTGCGCCGCACGAAGGCCCACAGGTAGTCAGGACCGCCGGCCTTCGGTCCGGTGCCGGACATCGCCATACCGCCGAAGGGTTCGATCCCGGGGCGCGCGCCGGTCGTGCCGCGGTTGACGTAGATGTTGCCCGCTCGGAGCCCCGAGGTAACGCGCGCGACCGTCGCCGGGCTGCGCGAGAACACCCCCGCCGTGAGCGCATATTCCGTCCCGTTGGCGATCTCGTACGCCTGCTCCTCACGGTCGAATGGGATCACGACGAGGATCGGACCGAACAGCTCCTCGGTGGCGGTTGTCGAGGTGAGCGCGTGTTCGGGAGCGACCTCGACGATTAACGGCCCCGCGAGCTGTGCCGCGGCATCAAACAGGTCGAGGAGCACCGTGCCTTCCTGGCGTGCAACCTCGGCCGCGCTCCGCAGCCGATCCCAGGCCCGCCGGTCGATGATCGGGTTGACCTGCGTTGCCGCCTCGTCCGCCGGCCCGACGTGCAGGCTGCGTGCCGCTTCGACCAGGCGCTCTCGGAAGCGATCGAGGACAGAGCGCTCAACGAGCACGCGCGAGACCGCGGAGCACTTCTGGTTGGCGTGCCCGAATGCCGAGGGCACGACGCTGCCGACCGCCTCGTCCATGTCGGCGTCCGCGAACACAAGCGCCGCGTTCTTACCGCCCATCTCCGCGACCAGCGCTTTCACGACGCCGTCCCGAGGCACGACACGCGCAACATCCTCGTGCATCCGTGCGCCAACCGCGCGCGACCCCGTGAACGCGACCATCGCGATGTCCGGGCTGTCGACGAGCGCCCGACCTGCCTCGGCGCCGTGCCCGGGCAGGCACACGAGCGCGCCGCGTGGGACGCCGGCTTCGTGTAGCAGCGCGGTGAGCCGCAGCGCGATCAGCGGCGTCTGGCCGGCGGGCTTCAGCACGACGCCGTTGCCCGTCGCGAGGGCCGCCGCGGTCATCCCGCACGGGATCGCGAGCGAGAAGTTCCACGGCGGGATCACCGCGACCACCCCTCGAGGCGCGATCCGGCCCTCAAAGCCCCGCCAAAGCTCTTCCGCCTGAGCCGAGTAGTAGCGCAGGTAGTCGACCGCCTCGACCACCTCCGCCCAGGCGCCCGCGCGGTCGCGCCCGCCCTCATGTACGATCCACGCCGCAAACTCGTGCGCCCGAGACTCAAGCAGGCCGGCGGCCCGACGAAGCGCCGCCGCCCGCTCGCTGACCGGCATCGAGGACCACCCGCCGGACGCGTCGCGTACGGCCGACGCAGCCCGACGCGCCGTCGCGCTGTCAACGAACGGCACAACCCCGACCGGGCCCGCGTCGGGATGCGACGGCGAGCGGATCTCGATGTGCTCGCCGGCCAGCACCTCGTCGCCTGGCCCCACGTCGTACGTCCGGCCCCACTCGGCGCGCGTCGAGGCGAGGGCCACCTCGAAGGCCTCCCGGAATGCGGGGTCGAACCAGCGCCCCTCCGCGGCGCGCTCGAACCCATCCGAGGGAGCGCGCGCCGGCGACGCCCTGCGTTCGGCGGGAGCGCGCAATAGCTCCTCCGACGAAGCGCCGCCCCGGCTCTGGAGCAGGAACCCCGCCTGCGAGGAGTTTTCGAGCACGCGGCGCACGAGGTACGCCATGCCGGGCAGCAGCTCCCCCACCGGCACGTAGTCGCGCACCGGCCATCCCATCTCGGCGAGCGCGCGGCTCATCCCCTCGTACGTACGGAACAGGGTCTGATGCTCGACCGTCGCCCCCGGCAACCCGCGCGTCTGCGCCAGCGCCTCGACGACGGCATGCGACCGCGCGTTGTGACTCGCGACCGCCAGCCGCAGATGTGGATGCCCGCCGAGGAGCACGTGGAGCGTCGCTTCGAACGCGGCATCGGTCGCGGCCTTCTCGGTCCACACTGGCGCCGGCCACTGGTTCGCGGCTGCCGTGATCGTCTCGTAGTCCCAGTACGCGCCTTTCACCAGCCGCACCTGGAACGGCGTCCCCCGCTCCCGGGCGAACGCGACCATCGAGGCGGCGTCCGCCTCGGCGCTCCGCAGATAGGCCTGCAGCACGATGCCGGCGTCCGGCCAGTCGCCCAGCCGCTCCCCTCGTGCGAACGTTTCGCGGAACACCCACCACGTCAGGTCGCGATAGGCGTGCTGCTCCATGTCGACGGTCAGTCCGATGCCCGCCCGCCGCGCCGCCTCAGCGATCGCCTCCAGCGGCGGGCGCACGCGGGCGACCGTCCCGGCGGCGTCGATCGGCGTGAATAGCGAGGTGAGCGACGACAGCTTGATCGAGAGCTCCAGCGCGGGCGCGTCGCCCGCGGTCCGTGCGCCTGCCTGTGGTTCGCGTCCGAGCTGGTCGACGATCGCGAGGTACCGTTCGACGTACGAGAGCGCCTCGGACTCGCTTAGGACGGCCTCGCCGAGCAGGTCGAAGGAAGGCACCCGCCCGTGCTGGTCGAGGTACGCGAGCGTCTCACGGACCCGCTGCTCGCCGGGCGGCGTGATGAACCGCCGCGCGAACAGCTCGGCCGCCCGCGTCGCGGTTTCGCCGACGACCGGCGCTGGCAGGTGCTCATCGCGCCCGACGCGAAGCAGCCACCGTAGGGGCCGCGGCAGCTGCGGGAAGTCGTCGCCGAAGTACTCCCCGGCGAGCCGCTTCGCCTCATGCCCGTGGCGGTCGTGGTCGAGCGATGCCAGGACATCCATGTATCGCAGCAGCTGGGTGCGAAACCGCTCATCGGCTACCGCGTTCGTGAGCAGCCAGTCCTCGATGCGCTCGGCGAGGCGCGGGCGGTACCGTTCCGCGCGTTCGATCAGCGCTCGGCCGATCTCCTGCGCGCGTGCCTCGACGGCCGGATCTAGTGCCATGCATCGAGAATAGCCGCTGCACGGGTCGCGGCGTGGGGCCCGTGGCCCGACGAGGTTCCCCGTGCGCCGGATTGGACTAGGATACGCGAGCAGAGGCCGCCGACCGCACCGGCTTCCTCGCTACACTGACAACAGACGACGATGACGCACACCTGGAGGGGGACACGCCCCATGGCGGGTTTCGACTCACTGAACAGCTTCGGCACGCGCGCGACGCTCAGCGTCGGCGCACAGGAACACACCATCTACCGCCTCGACGCCGCCGCCGAAGCGCTCGGACTCGACCTCGCGCGCCTACCCTTCACGCTGCGCATCCTGCTCGAGAACCTGCTGCGAGGTGAGGACGGCAGCAACGTCACCGCCGACCACATCCGCGCCTTCGCCCAGTGGAACCCGCGCGCCGAGCCGACCGATGAGATCGCCTTCCGCCCGGCCCGCGTGCTGCTCCAGGACTTCACAGGTGTCCCCTGCATCGTCGACCTCGCCGCGATGCGAGACGCGATGGTCGCCCTGGGCGGCGACCCGAAGCGCATCAACCCGCTGCAGCCCGTCGACCTCGTGATCGACCATTCGGTACAGGTCGATGAGTTCGGGAATAGCCTGGCGTTCCTGCACAATGTCGAGCGCGAGTACGAGCGCAACCGCGAGCGTTACCAGTTCCTGCGCTGGGGCCAGCAGGCGTTCCAGAACTTCCGCGTCGTCCCGCCCGGCACGGGCATCGTCCACCAGGTCAACCTCGAGTACCTCGCGCAGGTCGTCTTCCGAGGCGACGGGGCTGCGTATCCGGACTCGCTGGTCGGCACGGACTCACACACCACGATGATCAACGGCCTCGGCGTCCTCGGGTGGGGCGTCGGCGGCATTGAGGCGGAAGCGGCCATGCTCGGCCAGCCCGTAGCGATGCTCCTCCCGCAGGTCGTCGGTGTGCGCCTGACCGGTCGTCTCCCCGAAGGCTCCACGGGCACGGACCTCGTGCTCCGCGTCACCGAACTCCTTCGCGGCCGCAATGTCGTCGGCAAGTTCGTCGAGTTCTTCGGCAGCGGGCTGAGCGGGCTACCGCTCGCCGCGCGGGCCACCATCGCCAACATGTGCCCCGAGTACGGCGCGACCGTCGGCTTCTTCCCCGTCGACGACGAGACGCTGGCGTACCTCCGCTTCACCGGTCGAGACGAGATCGTCCCGCTCGTGGAGGCCTACTGCCGCGAGCAGCACCTCTTCCGAACGGACGCCACGCCGGACCCCGAGTACTCAGAGGTGCTCGAGCTCGACCTCGGCACCATCGAGCCGAGCCTCGCGGGTCCGAAGCGCCCCCAGGACCGCATCGCGCTGAAGGATGCGAAGACCTCGGCCGAGGCGACCATCGCCGACGAGGTCAAAGCAGGCGCCGGCGCCGACCCGGTGCACGTCGGCGAGAACGGCGTGGCGTACGACCTCACCAACGGCTCCGTCGTCATCGCCGCCATCACCTCATGCACGAACACCTCGAACCCCGAGGTGATGGTCGGTGCGGGGCTGCTCGCGAAGAAGGCCGTCGAACGCGGCCTGGCGACGAAGCCCTGGGTGAAGACGAGCCTCGCCCCCGGGTCGACGGTCGTCACCCAGTACCTCGACGAGGCTGGCCTCACTCCGTTCCTCGACCAGCTCGGCTTCAATCTCGTCGGCTATGGATGCACCACCTGCATCGGCAATTCCGGCCCGTTGCCCGAGCCGATCTCGAATGCCGTCACCGAGGGCAAGCTCGCCGTCGCGGCAGTCCTCTCCGGCAACCGAAACTTCGAGGCGCGGATCAGCAACCAGGTGCGCGCGAACTACCTCGCGTCGCCGCCCCTGGTCGTGGCGTACGCCCTCGCCGGCCACATGGCCGTCGACCTCGTCACGGAGCCCATCGGCACCGACACCGCGGGCGAGCCGGTGTACCTGCGTGACATCTGGCCCACGACTGCCGAGGTGCAGGCCGTCATCCAGTCCTCGATCCGCTCCCAGATGTTCCGTGACCGCTATGCCGATGTCTTCACCGGCGACGAGCGCTGGCGGGGCATGGATGTCGCGCCCGGTGAGCTCTTCCAGTGGGATCCCGACTCCACCTACGTCCGCCGCCCGCCGTACTTCGAGAGCCTCGCGCGCGAGCCCGGCGAGGTGCGCAATATCGAGGGCGCGCGCGTGCTCGCCGTCCTCGGCGATTCCGTGACCACCGACCACATCTCACCGGCGGGCGACATCGCACGCACCAGCCCTGCAGCCGCCTACCTCTCCAGCCACGACGTCGAGCCGCGCGACTTCAACTCCTACGGTTCACGGCGCGGCAACCACGAGGTGATGATGCGCGGCACGTTCGCGAACGTGCGCCTGAAGAACGCGCTCGTCGACCGCGAGGGCAACTGGACGAAGCACTTCCCCGATGGCGACGAGGGCTCCATCTGGGACACCGCCCAGCGCTACCAGTCCGAGGGCGTCCCGCTCGTCGTCCTCGCCGGTCGCGAGTACGGCTCGGGCTCCTCGCGCGACTGGGCCGCGAAGGGCCCGATGCTCCAGGGCGTGCGCGCAGTGATCGCGCAGTCGTTTGAGCGCATCCACCGCAGCAACCTCATCGGCATGGGCATCCTGCCGCTGCAGTTCCCGGACGGCGAGTCGGCCGGCTCGCTCGGCCTCACCGGCGCCGAGGCCTTCCACATCGAGGGCATCGATGGCGGCGCGCGCCCCGGCCAGGACGTCTCGGTGCGCGCCGTCGCCGCGGACGGCGCGGAAACTCGTTTCACTGCCCGCTGCCGCATCGACACCCCCGTCGAGGCCGACTACTACCGCCACGGCGGCATCCTCCAGTACGTGTTGCGCGACTTGCTCGCGCGTTAGGAGCCTCACCATGACCACCGAGCAGGACATCGACACGAGCAGCTGGAAGCAGACGCCGGACGGCATCCCCATCCCACCGCCCTCCCCCGAGGACGTGCTGTACGAGAACCGCGATGGCATCGGCTGGATCACGTTCAACCGACCGCGCGTCCTGAACGCCGTGAACAAGAACGTCACCCGGCTCCTTGCCGCCGCCCTCGACGAGGCGGCGGCCGACGAGGACGCGAAAGCCGTCATCCTCATCGGCGCCGGACGCGCGTTCTGCGCCGGCGGCGACATGTGGTCCTCCCTCTACCCGGACGATCAGCCCGCCCCCGAGGCCGCCGAGGTGCAGGGCAAGATTTGGTCGATGCCCAAGCCGGTCATCGCCGCCGTCCGTGGCCACGCTCTGGGGCAGGGGGCCCAGTTCGTCAATGTCTGCGACTTCACGGTCGCGTCGGAAACGGCCCGCATCGGCGAGATCCAGATCCGTCAGGGCTTTTTCCCGCCCACGCTCATCTCGCCCTATCTGATGGGGATCAAGCACGCCAAGGAGTTCATGCTCCTCGGCGACGCCTTCACCGCCGAGGATGCCTACCGCATCGGCATCGTCAACCGCGTCGTCCCGGACGAAGAACTCGAGACCGCCGCCGAGGCGATGGCGAAGAAGCTCGCCGCCCTCCCCGCGACAGCGGTGCGCCTGAACAAGCTGCTCATCAACCGCATCTACGAGCTCGCCGGCTTCCAGCAGGGGTTCGACTGGCGCAAGGACTACGCGCTGCGCGCGCTGTCCGAGCAGAAGGACGAGGTCGCCGAGGCCCGTGTCCGCATCCGCGAGGAGCAGGGCTGGGCCGCGTTCAAGCAGGAGCGCAACAAGGGCTACCAGGACTAGTCACCGAGGCGGGGCCGCCGCTACGGCGGCCCGAACCACGCCTCATACGCGGGGCGCCGCTCCCCGGCGGCGTCCCGCAGCGACACGCTGCCGAACAACCGCCACGCCTGCGACTCGGACCCGGTGTCGCGCAACGCGTACAACAGCAACCAGTTCGCGAGCCGCACATCGCGCCCGTCGAGAAGCGCCGTCAGCCGCTTGATGTACTCGACCTGCGCCTGCTCGCCGGCGCTCCAGGGCGGCGCGAACCCGTCCGGATGCTCGGCCGGCCAGCCCGTCTCCGTGATGGCGATCGGCCGGGCGCCGATGCGTGCCGTCAGCGGCTCGAGGTAGTCCGCCGGGATCGTCCCCGGTTCCGCTGCGGCGAAGAACGGGTATAGCGAGAGCCCGAGGACGTCGACCTTCGTCAGATCGTGAGCGTCGAGGGCGCCCCAGAGCGGCGTGGACCAACCGTTCAGCCCGCCGGTCCCCGCGAGATGCTCGTAGTTGAACACTGGCCCAACAAGCGTGTCAGGTGATGCCGCCTTGATTGCGTCGTACGCCGCTTCATATGCGGATACCCAGTTCGCGTAGTCCTCCGGCGCCTGCTCGAAGTAGAAGTCGTTCTCGTTGCCGAGAAACACGTAGGGCGGCTGGTACTCCGCCGCGAACGCGCGCAGCATCGACGCGTACCGCTCGCGCGCATCGGCGTTCGTCCAGTCGTTCGTGGGGTTCGAGGCGGTCCGTATGAGAGGCGTCTCACCGGCTCGCCAGCCGAACACTGGCACCGAGGTCAAGCAGCGTTTCGACGCCTCGGAGGCGACCGCCCGCGGTCCGGCGGGGACGGCCCCCGCGTCAGCGCCCCCGGCGGCATCGTCGCGCCACGCCCCGTTCCACAGCACGGCGCGCCCCTCGATCTCCGCCACCTCGTCGTAGAACGCGAGGAGCGAGGCTGCATCGAGTCCGCCGCCCAAGGTCATCCCCTGCGGCGACAGCCCCACACCGCGCACGAGCGAAGGCGCAGGGGGGCAGGCCTCGCCACCGTCGTCGCGCGACTCGTTTGCCGCACAGCCGCCTGCTAGCACGGCGACGATGAGGAGCGAGACCACCCGCGCGACCGGCATGCGCCGGTGCGATCGTCTGACCTGCCGCATCAATCGAGTCTCGCCCATTCGCGCGGCCGCCGGCCGCTAGAACATCCGCATCCCGCCGCGATGCGGCTCGAACCGCGCCGACAGCATGCGTGCCAGCTGCGCGAGGTGCACGAGGTCGTGGTGCGCCGCGTGGAACAGCATTTCGGACGCGGTCACGCGCCCCGCAGCCGAATGCTCACCGTCGCGCTCCCATGCCGAAGGCGCGAGCGTCCGCAGCCACTCGACATCCACCCGTCGGCGCTCCGTGAACTCATCCAGCAGGTCGGCGGGCGTCCGCGCCCCGTACCCGGAGCGCGCCAGCTCCTCGTTCTCGTCGCGATTGAGCAGGAACGGCCGCTCCTGTTCGACCATCGAGTGGATGCGGTCGAGCGCGCCGATGCGCTGCGTGATGAGGAGGTGCGCGACGACGTCATGCGGCGACCACCCGCCATCTGCCGCGGTCTGCATCGAGGCCACCGCAGCACCCGCGATCAACGCGCGGACCGCGCCCGGCGTCCCTTCGAGCTGCGCGATCGCTTCGCGGTGCAGTTCGTCGAGGCCGTCCTCGCTCACGACGCCGCGAATGCCCGACAGCGGATCGCCCGCGCAAGATCGTCGTTCGCTTCGCGCAGCGAGCGCGCCAGCGTCGGCAGCCGCTCCCCGACTTCCGCGAGCAACCGCTCCGACCGCTCGAGGATCGCCTGGTCCACCCGGCCCGGGAAGAGCCCCCCGAAGTACGCGCTCGCTGCCTCGTGCGGGCGCGACTCGAACACGGCCGGCACCTCTTCGAAGAAGCGCTCGTCGTAGGGCCGCGTCAGGTCGCGCTGCACGTACCACTGGAAGCCGCTCATCGCCGCTGAAGTCAGGTGCAGCGAGCCATACCCCTCGTCGTGGAAGCGCCGCCACGCTTCAGCCTTCGTCTCCGCGTCCGGCTTCGAGGTCTCGCAGCGCAACAGTGCCCGCTGTCCGCGGTCCGAGGGGTCGCGCTCGCGCTCGGCGGCGATGCGCGCCTCGGCCCCGTCGAGGCCGTACGCCACGAACCGAGCCGCCAGCTCCCAGCGCATTTCCTGGTCGACCGTGAAGCCAGGCACGCTCACCTCCCCGTCCGCGAGCCGCGCGAACTGCAGAATGTCTTCCGCGTTGATCGCCACGCCGATCAGCGTGCGGCCCCAGATGATCTGCAGGTCGCCCTGCGGCGCGCCGAGGAGCGCGTCCCATGCCAGCTCGAAGAAGCGATGCGCCTCCTGGAGGCGCTGCTCGTCCGGGACATACCGTGCGATCGTCGCCTGCGCGTTCGCCAGGATCGTCTCGATCAGTTCGTGGCTCGGCTCGCCGCCGATCTGTGCTGCGATCAGCCGCAGGTACTCCGGCGACTTCAACTGCTGGTCGCGCACCATGTTCCACAACGCCTGCCAGATCAGCTGCCGCAGCAGTGAGTCCTCGATGCGGCCGAGGTGCTGCTGCGCGTACTCGAGCGACCGTGCGTCCAGCGCGACCTTCACGAACCCGTGGTCGTTATGGTTCGGGAACACGAAGTCCGGCAGCGGTCGCCCCGCCGCTTCCGCTACCTCGGCCTCCGCCCCGTCGAGCTGCACCGGAGCCTCATCGATGCGCGCGACATCCCCGTCGCTCCGCACGAGCGCGACATCGAGGCGATGCGGGCGCAGCGTCGGGTACTCGTCCGGCGCGCTCTGCGTCAGCGTGAGCCGTCCGATGGTGCCGCCCGCCGCCTCGACCCGTGCGGCGACCGTGTTCAAGGACGGTGTTTCGAGCCACAGGCGCGCCCATTCGTGCAGATCGCGCCCCACGCCTTCGCCAAGCGCGTCGAGCCACTGCGACAACGTGGTGTTCTGATACGCGTGGCGGCGGAAGTAGATGCGCATACCCTCGCGGAACCCGTCCATGCCCATGGCCGCCACGAGCTGCTTGATCACCGAGGCACCCTTGCCGTACGTGATGCCGTCGAAGTTGAGGAACGTGTGGTCGGTGTCGGGCACCTGTCCCGCGATCGGATGTGTCGTCACGAGCTGGTCCTGCCGGTAGGCCCAGTTCTTCATCCCGGAGTTGAAGTCCTGCCAAGCGCCCTTGAACCGCGTCGCTTCGACGAGCGTGAGGTATGCCATGTACGTCGCGAAGCTCTCGTTGAGCCACAGGTCGTTCCACCAGCGCATCGTGACGAGGTCGCCGAACCACATGTGCGCCATTTCGTGCAGCACGACCTCGGCGCGGCTCTCCCGCTGCCGGTCGGTGGGCGGGTCACGGAAGACCATCCGCTCCGAGTGCGTGATCGCGCCCACGTTCTCCATCGCGCCGGCGTTGAACTCGGGCACGAACACCTGGTCGTACTTCACGAACGGGTACGGCGTGTCGAAGAACTCCTCGTAGAAGTCGAGGCCCTGCTTCGTCACCGTGAACAGCTCCTCGGTGTCGAGGTGCGGCACGAGCGACTTCCGGCAGAACAGTCCGAGGGGGATTCCGCGATGCTCGTCGCGCGTCGCGACATACGGGCCGGCGATCAGCGCGAACAGGTACGTGCTGAACGGCCGCGTTGTCTCGAACAGCCAGCGCCGCCGGCCATCCGCGGTCTCCTCGTGACGCCTCGCCCGTCCGTTGCTGATGATCTCCCAGTCCGCCGGCGCCACGACGGTCAGCGCGTATGTCGCCTTCAGGTCGGGCTGGTCGAAGTTCGGAAACAGCCGGTGCGACTCGTACGGCTCGAAGTTCGAGTAGAGGTACTCCTCGCCGTCCTCCGGGTCCACGAACTGGTGCAACCCGTCGCCGGTGTGGTCGTACTCGTTCTCGTACGTCAGGCGCACGACGTTGTCCGTGGCCATGGCGTCCGCCGGGATGGTCAGCCGGTACCCCGTCCAGAGCAGCGCCGGGTCAAGCTCGCCGCCGTTCACCTCGAATCGCTCGATCCGCTTCCCGCGGAAATCGAGGAACGTGTCGCCGCTTCCATCGAAGCGAAAGCGGATAGTCGCCTCACCGCGGTACGTGTCGGAGCCTCGCGTTAGGTCGATGGACAGCTCGTAGCTCACCCCGTTGACGTCCGCGGCTCGCGCTTCCGCTTCGGCCTGGGTCAGCACGTCTCGCGCGGGCGCGGCGTTCGTCATCGAGATTCCTTTCGCTCTTGAGCTGATGCGGATGCGCGCGCCGGAGGGTGACGGACGGCGACGGCTCAGGTCGCAGTATACCGAGCGCCTTCGGTGCTCCGGCGTTCCGCGCGGATACGCACCGTGGCGATCACGAGGAGCGCGGCCGCCAGCCCGAACCACGTCAGCGCGTACTCGAGGTGCGGAGCGGTGCTGACCTCGGTGCCCCAGTACCGCACCGGCAGGTCGGGCGGCGGCGCCTGGTCGCCCGGGTCGCGAGTGCCCTGGATCAGCCGCCAGTCGAGCACGGAATAGGGCAGTTCGCCCGCCATCGAGGCGATGTCGAACCACGCCCACGACCCATCCGGAGTCTTGCCCGCCGTGGTCCCCGTGACGATGACTGATGCGCCCTCGGGCCTCGGCGCGGTGCGCGCAAGCCCCTCAACGGTCGCGCGTTCCTCGGTGGCGAGATCAGCGAGCACGCTCTCACGAAGGGCGAGTGGGTACCAGCCCCGGTCCACGAGGATCGCCGGCCCCCCGCCGTCCGGCAACAGGGGCGTCACGGCCTCCTCGCCCAGCGTGCCGTACCGCGCGACGTTCGCGAGCGTCATGGTGTGCGCGTGGTCCCACCGTCCGCTCACGACCACGCGCCGGAAGTCGACCTCCGCCGCCGTGAACGGGGGCTCGACGCGCCATTCGAGCGGCGCCGCGGCCACGCTGGCGTCGCGCTCCCGCTCCGCGGCGTCGGCACTGCGCTGCCTCGAGAACTGCCATGTGCCGAGCGCCACGAGCACCACGAACGCCGCACTCAGCAGCACGAGCATCACGGGCAACGAGGGCCGAAACCGAAAGCCTCGTGCCGGGGCTGAAGGGGATTCGGTTGCCGTCACTCGATCGAGGTTCTACCCGGCTGCCCCCACTGGCAACCGCGCATCCATGCGTCTCGCGCCGCCCCGGGGCATCATAGAGTCGTGAGCGATCCGCGCGCGCTGCTGACCCGGGCCTACAGTGGCGGCGCACTCGCCGCTGAGGGCTTCCCGCTGACTGATGTCTCCTCCTACCTGGGCGCGCCCGGGACGTCTGTCTGGGTCGACCTCCTCGATCCCGACCACGAGCAGATGCGGCTGCTGGCCGACGAGCTCGGCCTGCACGAGCTGGCGGTCGAGGATGCGTTGACTCGGAGTCAGCGCCCGAAGCTCGACCACTATTCGACGCACCAGTTCTTCTCCTGCCAGGCCGTGCGTCTCGACCGCACGACGAAGGAGCTCGAAAGTACCGAGGTCGACGCCTTCATCGGCGACCGCTGGCTGCTCACCGTCCGCAAGGGCGGAAACTTCACCCTCGACGGGCTGATCGACCGCCTCGACCGCTCGCCGGACCTCCTGGCGCACGGCGTCGGCTTCCTCGTCTACGGGATGCTCGATGTCGTCATCGACGGCTACTTCGACGCCGTCGAAGAGTTTGACGAGTACTACGACCAGGCGAGCGAGAGCATCTTCAGCGAGACCCCATTCACGCCGGCCCAGCAACGCGATTGGTTCCAGATGCGCCAGGCGCTTGTCCGCTTCCACCGCACCGCGTTCCCGATGCGGGAGGCCGTGAGCGCGTTCCTCCGCCGAGAGCACGAGGTCAGTCCGGACCTCTACCCGTACTACCAGGACGTCTACGACCACATCCTCCGTGTCGTCGAGTCGACCGAGGCGCTCCGCGACCTCGTCACGACGATCGTGGAGACAAACCTCAGTCTGCGCGACTACCGGCAGAACCAGATCGTGAAGCAGGTCACGAGTTGGGCGGCGATTATCGCCGTCCCGACCCTCATCACGGGCTACTTCGGGATGAACGTCCCGTACCCGGGTTCAGGCGAGACATCGGGTGTCGTCGCGTCGACCGCGCTGGCGCTACTGCTCTCGGGCGCGCTCTACGTCCTGTTTCGCAGGAACGAGTGGCTCTGAACAGCAGCGCCAGCCCGGCCGGACTACATGCCCGAGGCAGCCTGCACGAGGCCGACCACGTTGCCCTCGGGGTCGGCGAACATCGCGAGTGTGACCATGCCGGGCACCTCGGTGATCCCCTGCACGACCCGGCCGCCGAGGCGCTCGATCTGCTGAAGCGCCGCCGCCAGGTCCGGCACCTCCACGTAGATCGTGACCGAGGTCTGGTCGCCCCCGCTGATGCCGCCCCCGATGCCCTCGCCCCGGTTGTCGACCATCCCGTAGTTCATCGGGTTGTCCGCGTCGATCTTCCAATCGAACGCGTCCCGATAGAACTGCTGCAGCGTTGCTCCGTCTCTGCCGTTGATCTCGAAATGCACGACCGGGTGAGGCATGAGCCGAATCCTTTCTCGTTCGCGATGTTTCTACAAGACGCTCTCAGATGAGCGGCGTGATCTGCACGACATCCGCATCAGTCAGTGTGAGCCCCGAGCCCTCATGTGCCCTGACGACTGCGCCCGCGTCCGGTGCGTCGAAGATGCAATACCCTGAGCCATCCTCGGCAAACAGGATGTTCACGCCCTTCACCCCGTGTTCGTCGGCCGGGGCCTCTACGCGGGCGCGTAGCTGCTCCAGCCCTGCTGCTGGCGGTACCGGCAGCACCGCGTGTCGATCGATGAACCTCGGCATGCGTATCCCTTTCGCTCGCGAACCTCGTTGCGTCAGACCCCGGCCATTACGCCGGTCGCCCACTCATCAGGGCCGGGATCGCGCCCCTCGGCGATGGCGGACAGCCGCCCGAGGTAGCGCGCCCAGCCACCCCCATGGGCGCTGGTGACCTCCTCAAGGTCGGGCAGCCCGTGGTGCAGTAAATGCAGGACGGTCCCGGCCCCATCCCGCGTGAGGGTGATCTCGACGGTGCTCGACTCGGCCGGCACCGGCAGCTCGCCGACTTCCCATCCCCACGTGTAGACGACCCGCGTGTGCGGCGTTACCTCGACGAACCGGCCACGGATCGTGTGCCCCAGCGCGTTCATACGGACCCGGTACAGCCCGCCCGGGCGGGGGTCGGCCTCCGCCTCGATGCCCTGCCAGCGCAGCATCTGCCGCGCGTCCACGAGCAGGTCGAACACGATCTCGGGCCGCGCCGCGATGCGGATCGTCTGCTCAACGACGCCTCCCCGGTCTGGTGTCATTGCGGCAGCCTTCCTTCGCGCTCCGACTGCCGCGTCCGCTCATCTAGTTCCGCCTGCAACTTCAAGCGCTGCAGGCCGCTCGCCCAGAACGTGTCGAGGTATGCGCGGACGTCCGTCATCCCCTCGGGTCGCAGCCGGTAGAACCGCCGGGTCCCCGCCCGCCGCTCGACGATGAGTCCCGCGTCTTTCAGCACACGCAGGTGTTGCGAGATGGCGGGGCGAGTCACCTCGAAACGGGCCGCGATCTCGCCGGCGGAAAGCTCACCGTCCCGCACGAGCTCGAGGATGCGCCGCCGTCGGGGTTCGGAGAGCGCGAGAAGAGTCTGGTCCATCATGATAGGTGAGTAAGTCATCTCTTTCGTTACCGCGAACTAACGTATGGTGCGACCTGAACCTTGTCAACCCGCGACTGACCGCAGTGAAGCCCGCGCTATACTCCCCCTCGAATCCATACTTCACCGCGGCCACGAGGGAGCCTCGTCATGGTCATGAGCCACGCCGTCATCCAGAAGCGCCCTGCCGAGGCGCCCGTGGCCCCCAATCTCGTGGACCTGGACGCAATTCGCCGTGGCTGGAGCTGGGACGCTGTCCGCGCCGAGCTCGACTTTCCGGACGGCCTCGTCAACCAGGCCCACGAGTGCATCGACCGTCACGCCGCAGCCACGCCCGACAAGGTCGCGATGATCTGGGAGGGCGCGGACGGCTCCGTCGAGCGCTACACGTTCGAGGAGATGCGGCGCCAGACGAATCGCTTCGCCAACGTCCTCAAGCGCATCGGCATCCAGAAGGCAGACCGCGTATTCGTCTTCGCGGACCGCATCCCGGAGCTTTACTTCGCCGTCTTCGGCACGCTCAAGGCGGGTGCGATCTCCGCGCCGCTGTTCTCCGCCTTCGGTCCCGAGCCGGTCGCCGAGCGCGTGCGTCGCGCCGAAGGCGTCATGATCGTCACAACGCCGAACCTGCTGCCCAAGATCGACCAGATCCGCGCCGAGCTGCCTTCGGTGCGCCACGTGATGGTCATCGGCCACAGGGCGGGCGCCGAGGTCGACGCCGCCAACCTCGACTACGCGGCGCTCATGGCGGAGGCTTCCGACGATTCCGACATCGAGCGCACCGGCCCCGAGGACTGGTCGATCATGCACTTCACCTCGGGCACCACGGGCCTGCCAAAGGGCGCCGCCCACGTCCACGAGGCGGTCATCAACCACTACGCCACGGGCAAGTACGCACTCGACCTGCACCCGGACGACGTCTACTGGTGCACAGCTGACCCCGGCTGGGTGACCGGCACCTCGTACGGCATGTTCGCCCCGTGGAGCAACGGCGTGACGCAGGTCATCTACGAGGGTGGCTTCGGCGCCGGACGCTGGTTCGACATCATCGAACGTCACCGTGTGACGGTGTGGTACACCGCGCCCACCGCCATCCGCATGCTCATGAAGGCCGGGTCGGGCGTCCCGAGGGAACGCGACCTGTCCTCGCTGCGCTTCACCGCCTCGGTCGGCGAGCCGCTGAACCCGGAGGGCGTGGTGTGGGGCGAGGAGGCGACCGGCCTCCCCTTCCACGACAACTGGTGGCAGACCGAGACCGGCGCGATCATGATCGCGAACTACGCCTCGATGGACATCAAGCCCGGCTCCATGGGCCGCCCCTTCCCGGGCATCACCGCCGGCATCCTCGACGACGAGTTCAACGAGGTCACCGAGCCGATGCGCGAGGGCCAGCTCGCCCTCAAGACCCCGTGGCCTTCGATGTTCCGCACGTACTGGAGTGATGAGGAGCGCTACCGCTCCCGTTTCAAGGGCGACTGGTACATCACCGGCGACCGCGCGAAACGCGACGAGGACGGCTACTACTGGTTCGTCGGCCGCGACGACGACGTCATAAACACGTCCGGCCACCTGGTCGGCCCCTTCGAGGTGGAAAGTGCCCTCATCGAGCACCCCGCTGTCGCGGAGGCCGGCGTCATCGGCAAGCCCGATCCGATCGCGATGGAGATCGTTAAGGCGTTCGTCTCGCTGAAGGACGGCTTCGAGCCGAGCGACCAGCTCCGTCGCGAGCTGATCGGCCACACCCGCCAGCGCCTCGGCCCCGGCGTGGCTCCCCGCGAGATCGACTTCGTGCCGTCGTTGCCCAAGACGCGCTCGGGCAAGATCATGCGGCGCCTGCTCAAGGCCCGTGAGCTCGGGCTCCCGGAAGGCGACACCTCGACGCTCGAGGACTGAACACGCCCCCGCCGTCGCCGCGCGCCTCGGGGGCTCGGCGTACGATGGTACGTGCCCTGATCCGTCGCGCCCGCCGGCTGCGCCCGGCCCCCATCGTTCGGAGGGACGAGTGACGACGACCGACGCCGAGCAGGCCCCCGAGGTCACGATCCGCCGTGGCCTGAAGGATGTCTATTTCGACCGCACGCGCGCGTCGTACATCGACGGGCGGACCGGCAAGCTGCTCTACCGCGGCTACTCGATCCACGACCTCGCCGAACGCTCCACGTTCGAGGAAACGGCCTACCTGCTGTTCCATGGCAAGCTCCCCGATCGCCGGGAGCTCGATGCCTTCGACGCCGAACTCAAGGCCGCGCGTCCTCTGCCAGCCGAGATCTTCGACGTTGTTCGCGCCGTGCAGCACGCCCACCCGATGGACGTACTCCGCACGGCCACCTCCGCCCTTGCGGCGTTTGACCCCGAGGTCCATGACAACTCGGTGGAGGCGACCGTGCGCAAAGGCATCCGCCTCACCTCGCAGGTCCCGACCATCGTCATGGCGCACGAGGCGATCCGCCACGGCCGCGAGCCGGTCACACCCAGCGCGACGCTGTCTCACGCCGCGAACTTCCTCTTCATGCTCACCGGCGAAGCGCCGAGCGACGACGCGGCGCGGCTGATGGACAGGGACTTCATCCTCCACGCCGAGCACGGCCCGAACGCCTCCGCGTTCACCGCGCGAGTCGTGGCGGGGACGCAGGCGGACCTCCATGCCGCAATCGTCGCCGCCATCGGGGCCCTCTCGGGCCCGTCGCATGGCGGGGCGGCCGAGAACGTCATGCAGATGGCGATGGAGATCGGCGAACCCGAGCACGCGGCGGCGTACGTACAGCGGCTGCGCGCCGAGGGCAAACCCGTCATGGGCTTCGGCCATCGCGTCTACAAGGCCGAGGACCCGCGGGCGCGTCACCTCCGCGAGGGCGTCCGCCGCCTGAGCATCGAGCGCGAGGAGCCGAAGTGGTACGCCATCCTCGAGGCGGTGCAGGACGCGATGCGCCCTTACGCCCGCCTCGGCGTCCACGTGAACGTCGATTTCTTCGCGGGCGTGATCTACTACCTGCTCGGCGTCCCCTCGGACCTCTTCGTGCCCATCTTCGCCGTCGGCCGGATCCCCGGCTGGACCGTCCAGGTCGTCGAGCAGTTCGAGAACAACATCCTCATCCGCCCGCTTACCCAGTACGTGGGCGACATGGACCTGCCATACGTGCCCATTGAGGACCGCACCTGATCAGGCAGGCGCCGACTCCACCGCCAGCCGCGTCACCCGCACCTTCTTGATCCGCCGCCCGAGGATCGAGAGCACCCGCAGCTGCAGGTGGTACTCCTCGCTCGTCACCTCGTCGCCGGGAACAGCCAGCCGTCCGAGGAGCGAGAGGATCAGGCCGCCCACTGTGTCGAAGTCCTCGCTGTCGATCTCGGTATCGAACAGCTCGTTCAGGTCGTCGATCGGCAGTCGCGCATCGACGATGGCTTCGTCGTCGGACAGCTGCTGCACGTCAACCGCCTCGACGTCGTACTCGTCCGCGATCTCGCCCACGATCTCCTCGAGAAGGTCCTCGACGGTGACGACGCCGGCCGTCCCCCCGTACTCGTCGACCGCCACGGCCATGTGCACCTTGTCGCGGCGCATATCAGCCAGCAGTTCGTCGACGTGCTTCGTCTCCGGGACGAAGTACGGCGGACGCGCGATCTCGCGGAGGCTCTGGTTCAGCCGCCCCGCGCGCAAGTACGCAAGCAAATCCTTCGCATAGACGACACCCACGATGTGGTCCATCGATTCCTCGTAGATCGGGACGCGGCTGAACCCGGTTTCGTTGATGACCCGCATCACGTCGCCGGTCCCCGCATCGTGGGCCAGCGCCTGGATGTCCGGTCGCGGCGTCATCACCTCGCGCACGGTCTGCTCGGACATCGCGAGGATCCCCCGCATCATCCGCCGCTCTTCGGACAGGGCGCGTCCCGAACCGCCGTCGGTCCGTTCGAGGACGGAGAGCAGTTCGTCTGCCGGGTTGGCCTCTGGGACATCCGGGTCGCGCCCGACCACGCGGGCGACCGCGGCCGCCGGTGTGCTCCCCGCCCAGGCGAGCGGCGCGCACACCGCCTGGATGGCGAAGATCGGCCGTGCGAGCCGCACACCGGTCGCCTCGGGGTCGAGCAACGCGAAAGTGCGCGCTGTCTGCCGGAGGAACCCGACGACGAGGACGGAGACCACGGCGGCGATCACCATTCGCCACCCGGTCAGTTCGCCGCCATCCACGATCAGCACCGTCAACGCAAGCGCCGTGATCACCGTGCTGACTGTGACAGCGACGCTGAGCGAACGCAGGACACGCTGCCGCTGGCGGATGTAGTTGTCGAGCAGGGTGTTCAGGCTGGCGTTCTGGCTCGGCTGTCCGTGCCGTGCGCGGCTGCGTGTGATCGCGCTGACGCTCGCTTCAGCGGCCGACACCAGCACGAGCAGCACGGCCGACACGACGAGCAGTACGAGGGCGAGGAGGAGGCTGGTATCCAATCGTGTTCGGCCCCGAGCCGGGACCTCAGACCCCCTCTCCGGTCTCGTCGCGCGCTTCGGGCTCGCGGGCGCGCGCCGGCGCCCCCAGGACCAGCGCCGAGGGCGCCACGTCCCGCGTCACGATGGCGCCCGCGCCCGTGCGCGCGTCCGCGCCCACGACCACCGGCGCGATCAGGATCGAGTCGCTGCCGATGAACGCGCGGTCGCCGATCGCCGTGCGATGCTTGTCAGCCCCGTCGTAGTTCGCGGTCACCGTACCTGCGCCGATGTTCACGTCCGCCCCCACATCAGCGTCACCGAGGTACGAGAAGTGTCCGATGCGAGTGCGCGGCCCGACGTGCGAGGCTTTAATCTCGACATAATTACCAACCCGCGCCTCGGCGTCGAGGCGGGCGCCCGGGCGAAGGTGCGAATAGGGCCCGACGCGGACGCCTTCAGCCAGCTCGGCGCCCTCGATGGTGGACATGCCGATCTCGCAGCTATCGGCGATGCGCGAATCACGCACCACCGACGCGGGCCCAATGCGGCAGCCGCTGCCCACGGCCGTCGTCCCGAGGAGATGCACGCCCGGCAGCAGGGTCGTATCCGGCCCGATGACCACGCCGGCATCGATGTACGTCGTCGCCGGATCCACGAGCGTCACACCATCGAGCATCACGCGACGGCGAATGCGTTCTCGCATGATCTGCTCGGCCCGCGCCAGCTCGACGCGCGTGTTCACCTGTTGCACTTCGGAGGACTCAATCACCTGGTATGCGTCCGCGCCACGCGGGTGCTCAACCGCCCGTGCGATCGCGTCGGTCAGGTAAACCTCGCCGCGCGGACTCGGCTCGAGGGCCGCGAGCACCGGCCATAGCCACTGCGCCTCCGCGGCGTACAGCCCGCCGTTCACCTCGGGCTGCCCGCGCGTGATGGCGTCCGCGTCCGTTTCCTCGACGATCCCCTGGATGCGCCCGTTCTGGCGCCGTACCCGGCCGTACCCCGTCGGGTCCTCGAGGTACGCCGTGAGGAACGTCAGCACCGCCTGCTCCTGCAGGTGACGCTGCGTGAGCTCGCGCACCGTCCGCTCGGTGATCAGTGGCAAGTCCGCGTTGAGCACCAGCAGGTGCGGCGCTTCGCCCGCTGCCCCGCGTGCGGCCAGCGTCGCGTGGCCGGTGCCCAGCGGCTCACCCTGCGGCGCCACGATCGCGCCCGGTACCTGCTTCCTTGCGATCTCCGCAACCTCGCCGTCCGTGTCCGCAGTCACGACAACGATGCGCTCGATCCCTGCCGCCCGCACCGTGTCACAGACGTGGAGCATCATCGGCCGCCCGGCGACCGGGTGCAGCACCTTCGGTAGCTTCGAGCGCATGCGCGTTCCGCGCCCCGCGGCGAGCACGATGGCCACCCAGCTGTCGAGGCCCGGTGGGTCCGAGGCGGTCACAGAAGAGGAACGACTATGGGAAGGCTCGGCGGTGTCGATGGTTGTCTCTCCGACCGTCGATGGAGTGATCGTCGAGGGACACACGGCCCCAAATTGACTCGTCAGACGACGCCATTCTACACTCCCCGAGAGCCCTGCTGCCATCCGGCCGGCCGCCCACGAACGACTCCGAGGCCAGACTGTGACCGTCGACGAGCTGCGCGATGCGTTCCTTGCATTCTTCGAGGGGCGTGGGCATCGGCGTATCCCTTCGTCGCCGCTGGTGCCCCACGGCGACCCCTCACTGCTCTTCACCTCCGCCGGCATGGTGCAGTTCAAGCCCTATTTCATGGGCCTCGAGCAGCCCCCCGCCTCGCGCATGACTTCCGTCCAGAAGTGCTTCCGCACGACCGATGTCGAGGAGGTCGGCGACCCCTCGCATCTCACCTTCTTCGAGATGCTCGGCAACTTCTCGATCGGTGACTACTTCAAGCCGGACGCCATCGCCTGGGCGTGGGAGTTCCTCACCGGGACGCTCGCCCTCCCTCCAGAGCGCCTCTGGGCCACGGTCTACCTCGATGATGACGAGGCGTACGACCTGTGGAAGCAGCGCGGCCTGCCCGAGGAGCGCATTCTCCGCTACTCCGCCGAGCAGGGGAACTTCTGGGCCTCCGGCGACACCGGCCCTTGCGGTCCCTGCTCTGAGATGCACTATGACTTCGGCGTGAACCCGGACTGCCCCCGCTGCGTCGAGGGCACCTGCCACCCGGACGTCGGGTGCGGACGCTTCCTCGAGATCTGGAATCTCGTGTTCATGGCGTTCGACCGCCAGCCGGACGGCACGCTGCAGCCATTGCCGGCGCAGAACATCGACACCGGCGCTGGCCTCGAGCGCGTCGCCTGGGTGCTGCAAGACGCAAAGTCGGTCTACGAGACGGACCAGCTTCGCCGCATCCTTGCGAAAGTCGAGCAGCTCGCGCCCGAGTACCGCTACGACCCGGTCGCCGATCCCGATACTGCGCGCGCCATGCGCTCGATCACGGAGCACGCCCGCGCCATCGCGTTCCTCGTTGCCGATGGGGTGCTTCCCGCCAACGAGGGCCGGGGCTACGTGCTCCGTCGCGTCCTGCGTCGAGCCGTGTACTTCGGCTACACCATCCGCCTGCGCGAGGCCTTCCTCGAACAGGTCGTCGACGTGGCGATCGAGGCGTCGCTCACCGCTCATCCGGAGCTGGCGCCCCAGCGCGACTTCATCCGTCGGGTCGCCGCTCGCGAGGAGGCGCGTTTTCAACAGGTGCTTGCGCGCGGCCTCGAGCTCCTCGAGCAGGTCTTCGAGCGGGAAGCGGCCACCAGGCGCATCCCCGGACGCGACATGTTCACCCTCTACGACACGCACGGCCTCCCACCCGAGCTCACCGTCGAGGTCGCCGGCCAGCGCGGCTACACCGTCGACCGCGAAGGGTTCGAGGTCGAGATGGCCGCACAGCGCCAGCGCTCCCGCGGCGAAGGCGCATTCGAGGACTTCGACGACCCGGTCGCCGAGCGCTACGCCGCCCTCGGCGTCACGAGCGCGTTCGCCGGCTACGAGCAGCTCGATGTCCGCTCAACGATGTCTGCAATCGTCGCCGAAGGACTGAACGTAGAACGCCTCACCGCCGGCGAGGCCGGTTCGGTGGTCCTGCCGGTGACGAGCTTCTACCCCGAGGGCGGCGGTCAGGTCGGCGACCACGGCGAACTGGTCACCCCTGACGGTCGCTTCCTCGTGGAGGACACGCAGCGCTACGGCGCAGCGATCGCGCACCTCGGCTCCGTCGTCGAAGGCCACATCGCGGTCGGCGATCCCGTCGAGGCGCGCGTCAGCCCGGAGTGGCGCAACGGCAGCGCGCGCAATCACACCGGGACGCATCTCCTGCACGCCGCGCTCCGCCTCGTGCTCGGCGAACACGTCCGGCAGGCCGGCTCGTACGTCGGCCCCGACCGCCTCCGCTTCGACTACACCCATCCCGAATCACCGACCGCCGCGCAGCTCCGCGAAGTGCAGCGGCTCGTCAACGCCCGCGTCCGCGACGACATCGAGCGTGAGACCGTCGAACTGCCGTACGAGGACGCCATCGCACGCGGCGCCATCGCGTTCTTCGAAGACCGCTATACGGCCAGCGTGCGCATGGTCGAATACTGCGAGGCGCACGCGCACAACCCTGAGCATGGCCACGCGCACGGCCAGTGCTTCAGCCGCGAACTCTGCGGCGGCACCCACCTGCACTCCACGGGCGGCGTCGGCATGCTGCAGATCGTCAGCGACTCGAGTATCGGCGCGGGCCTGCGCCGCATCGAGGCGGTCACCGGCCCCGAGGCCGAGCGCTACGTCGAGGAACGGCTCGACTTGGTCGACACGCTGATGCAGCGCTTCCGCGTCCCCGCCGACGAGGTATTGCGCCGCCTCGACTCCCTCGAGGCCCAGCTCAGCGAGGAGCGCCGCCGTTCCGAGCAGTTCGCCGCCCGTGCCTCGCGAGGCGCTGCGGACGATCTCGCGGCGAAGGCCGAGACCGTCGGTGGCACCCACCTGCTCATCACCCGCGTCGAGGCGGACTCCGCTGACGCGCTGCGCGCCCTTGGCGACCGCCTCCGTGAGCGCCTCGGTAGCGCGGTGGTGGCGCTCGGCGCCGTCATCGGTGACCGGCCTTCGTTCCTCGCCCTGGTGACGGACGACCAGGTCGCGCGAGGGCTGCGTGCCGACGACCTGGTGAAGGCCGCCGCGAACGTGGCCGGCGGAGGAGGAGGAGGGCGCCCGCAGCTCGCCCAGGCCGGCGGCAGGGACGTCGGTAAACTCGACGAGGCGCTCTACGCCGCGCGGCTCGCCGCCGTCAGCCAGCTCGAGAAGCCCGAATCAGCGACATAACGTCACGATGCGCTGGCTAGGGGTCGACCCCGGCGCCGTCCGCGTCGGCATCGCCGTCTGCGACGAGGAAGAGCGGCTCGCCGTCCCCGTCGAAGTCGTCCCGGCCTCGGCCGCGGTCCCTGCGGTCCGGAGCCATGCGACGCGCAACGACGCCGGCGGGGTCGTCGTCGGACTGCCGCTCTCACTCGATGGCAACGAGGGCGCTTCGGCCGTCGCGGCGCGTCGGCTCGGGGAACGCATTCGGCGCGTACTCGGTCTCCCCGTAGAATACGAGGACGAGCGGTTCACCTCGGTGGCCGCGGGCGATCCCGGGCGGGGGGGCAGGCCACGGGACGACATCGCCGCGGCGATCATGCTCCAGCGGTTCATCGACCGGAGAAAGCGCGATGCCGGGCTCGCTCCGTAACCCGCTCGTCCTGCTCGCCGCGTTCCTGGCATACGCGCTCGTCGTCGCGTTCGTCGTGCTCTCCGTCCTGCGCGGATCACCGGATGCCGTCGCGGGCGAGCTCGAGGGCATCCCGCCCGCAGTGAGCTTTGGCACCGGCCAGCCCGTGACCTTCGAGGTGGAGGAGGGCGTCTCCGGCAGCGAGATCGCGGCGGCCCTCGAGGAGGCCCGCGTCATCTCGGACCGTCACCGCTTCGAGGCGCTCGCGAAGCTGACCGGTGGCAGCGCCGACCTCAAGGCCGGGTGCTACGTCTTCGCAGAGCGCACACCGTCCGCCGAGGTCATTGTGCGGCTGCGCGAGGGCATCACCTCGCTCCGCTCGCTCGCCGTCCCCGAGGGTCGACGCGTCGAGGAGATCGGCGCGTCGCTCGAGCGCGCGGGCATCACGAGCGCGGAGGCATGGCGCGTCGCTCTCGAACAGGCCCCGCGCGACATCCTGCCCGAGGTCCCGCCGGGCGACTCGCTGAACGGCTACCTCTTTCCTGCCACCTATCCGGTCGAGTGCCAGGCCGATGCCCCGCAGATGGTGCGCGCCATGCTGGAGGCGTTTGCCGCGCAGATGACGCCCGAGCTGATCGAGGAAGCGAAGCAGCGAGGGCTCTCCTTCCACGAGGTGGTCACACTCGCGTCCATCGTCGAGCGGGAGGCGGCGGTGCGCTCCGAGCAGCCCGTGATCGCCTCCGTGTTCCTGAACCGGCTCGCCGAGGGCATGCCGTTGCAGGCCGATCCCACTGTGCAATACGCGATCGCCTCGACGAGCCCTCCCGAGGGAGATGGCGTCTGGTGGAAGACCGGACTGACCGAGGACGACCTGCAGTTCGACTCGCCGTACAACACGTACCTGAATCGAGGGCTGCCACCCGGCCCGATCGCCAACCCCGGCCTTGATGCCATCCTCGCCGTCATCCGGCCGGCGGACACCGAGTACCTGTACTTCGTCGCCACTGGAGACGGCTCGCACGCGTTCGCGACGACGCTCGCGGAGCACAACGCGAACGTGGAACGCTACCTGCTTCCATGACTCAGCACATCGCGCTCCTCGGCCACCCCGTCGCCCACTCCGTCTCGCCGCGCTTCCAGCAGGCCGCGCTTGACGCCCTCGGCATCGACGCCCGTTACGAGGCGTGGGATGTGCCGCCCGCTGACCTGCCCATCGCCCTTGAGCGCCTCCGGTCCGCCGACTGGCTCGGCGCCAACATCACGGTCCCGCACAAGGAAGCCGTCTTCCGCCTTGTCGACCGCCTCGACCCGATCGCCGAGCGTGTGGGCGCGGTCAACACCGTGGTCCGCCGCGATGCCCAGCTGCATGCCACGAATACCGATGTCGCGGGCATCCTCGCGACCCTCGAACACGTCCCGCTGCGCGGGGCGCAGGTCGTGCTGCTCGGCGCCGGCGGAGCCGCACGTGCGGTGGTCGTCGCAATGCACCGGGCGGGCGTCGCCCGGCTCACGATCGCGAACCGCACGCTCGACCGTGCGCGCGCCCTCGCTGCGCTCGCGCCTGGCGTTGAGGTGACCACCTGCTCGCTCGACGCAACCGACCGCGAGCTCGAGGCGGCCGTGATGGCCGCCACCGTGGTCATTCAGTCGACCTCCATCGGGATGCTGCACGGCCCGGATGAGGCATCCAGTCCCATTCCCCAGGCCTGGTTCCGCGCCGGCCAGACTGCGTTCGACCTCGTCTACAACCCCGAGCGCACCCCGTTCCTTCGGGCCGCGGAGGCGGCTGGCGCCCGCCCCCTCGGCGGTCTCGCCATGCTTGTTCATCAGGGCGCGGAGGCATTCCGTCTCTGGACCGCCGCCGAGCCCCCAATCGAGGTCATGTTCGCCGCCGCCCGGGCCGCGATGGCGGAGCGGGCCGCGACGTGAGCTTTATCGCCGTCGGCGTCCTGATCTTCCTCGTGCTGGGCCTCGTGCTCGGCTTCATCATCATCCAGTCCGCCTTCTCACACCGGCACTGGCGCAGGGTGATCGCACAGGGCGATCAGCCGACGCTGCTCGCTGCCGTCGAAGAAGCACTCGAGACGTTTCGCGGCATGCGTGCGCCGCGCGGCACGCCACCAGCGGACTGGAGAGGACTCCAGTCCGCCGCCCTCGTGGCTGCGGACCGCGACCGCGCCCGTGTCTCGCTGATCGTGGAACCGGACGTCCGGGTCATCGGCACCGAGCGCCGCGAGGTCGGGCCGGCGGAGAACGTCGCCCGTCGGGTCGCCGTCCGCATGGTGGAGCGACTCCTGTATGAGATCCCGCTCGCGCGCTTCCAGGCCGTGCAGGTAGACGTCTACACCGAGTACCGTAGCCCGCAGGGCCAGATCGCCACGGAGTGCCTGCTCACCACGCAGGTGTCCCGGCTCATGGCCAGCGAATCGGACTGGGATGAGCTCGAGGCCGCCGCGATCCTCGCCGACTGGCGGACCCGCGAGCGCGAGCCGGGCCAGCGCCTGGACCCCGAGGAGGGTGCTTTGATCGCGCCGATGCCATCAACGAACGGGCAGGGTGGCTTGCCTCCAGAGGACGCCGGCCTGTGAGCGTGTTTCGATTCCTCACCGCAGGGGAGTCTCACGGCAAAGGCCTCACCTCGATCGTCGAGGGCATCCCCGCCGGCCTCCCGCTCACCGAAGACCAGATCGCCGCGGACCTCGCGCGCCGCCAGGGCGGCTATGGTCGTGGGCGCCGCCAGCAGATCGAGAAGGACCGTGCCGAGATTACCGCCGGCGTTCGCCATGGTCTGACCACCGGCGCTCCCATTGCCCTGTGGGTCGTGAACGCGGACCACCAGAACGCCAACTGGCAGGTGCGCATGGCCGTCGGCCCCGTCGACGAGGATGTCGAGCGCGTGACGTTGCTCCGCCCTGGCCACGCCGACCTCGCGGGCACCCAGAAGTATGGCTTCGACGACGTCCGCCCCATTCTCGAGCGCTCGAGCGCCCGGGAGACAACGCAGCGCGTCGCCGTCGGCGCCATCGCCCGCGCCCTCCTCGCCGAACTCGGCATCGAGATTCACTCGCACGTCCTCGAGGTGGGCGATGTCGCGGCGCACCTCCCGGACCGCATCGATTGGGCCGCTGTCGAGGCGTCGCCCGTGCGCGTCGCTGACGCCGCCGCCGAGCCGAGGATGATCGCCGCCATCGATGCGGCGAAGGAGAACCTCGATAGCCTGGGCGGCATCTTCGAGGTCCGCGCGAGCGGCGTGCCGATCGGCCTCGGCAGCCACGTGCAGTGGGACCGCCGCCTCGACGCGCGGATCGCGCAGGCGATGCTCTCCATCAACGCCGTCAAGGGAGTTGAGATCGGCGACGCGTTCGCCAACGCCCGGAAGCCCGGTTCCGAAGTGCAGGACCTTATCCTGCCTGCCGACGCATGGGAACGCCGCCCCTGGGAGCACGCCACCAACCGCGCCGGAGGCCTCGAGGGGGGCATGTCGAACGGCGAGGAGATCATCGTCCGCGCCGCATTGAAGCCGATCTCGACCATCCCTCGCCGGCTGCCCTCGACCGACCTCCTGACGGGCGCCGAGGCCACCGCGTTCTACGAGCGCGCCGACGCCTGCGTCGTGCCCGCCGCGGGTGTTATCGGTGAGGCGATGCTCGCCATCGTCCTCGCCGAGGCCGCACTTGAGAAGTTCGGCGGCGACCACGTCGAGGAGTTCCGCCGGAACTGCGCTTCCTACCTCGCCACTGTCGGTCCTCGCGAACGGAAGGCCTCATTGCCATGACGAGCGCCTCGCCGGCCGAACCCTGCCGCCAGATCGTGCTCGTCGGGCTCTCCGGCGTCGGCAAGTCCACGATCGCCGCGATTCTCGCGCGCCGCCTCGGCTGGCCGCTCCTCGATACCGACGACCTGGTGCGAGAGCGCCACGGAAGCACCGCCGCCGAGCTCATCACCTCGAAGGGCGAGCCCGCCTTCCGTGAGATGGAACGCGCCGTCGTGCACGAGGCGGCCCAGCGCGTTCCTGCCGTCATCGCCACCGGCGGGGGCGCGTTCCAGCTCCCGGCCTCACGACGCGTCCTCGGCGAACGGGGCTTCATCTGCTACCTCGACGCCACGCCCGGCGAAATCGCCCGGCGCCTCCAGTCGAGCCCCGAGGCCAGCGACCGCCCCCTCCTCGCGGGCGAGGATGTCGAGGCGCGGCTGCAGGAACTCGACGCTGAACGCCGCCAGGCCTACAGCCACGCCGACCTGTGGGTGCCCGTCCACGGCCTCGATGCGGAAACCGCGGCCGCCCGCATCCTCCATACCTGGGCCACCGAAGCCGACCGCCTCCGTGCGACTCCCCTCCGCCTCGACCGCCTCGGTGCGCCGCGGCCCTCGGCCGTACCCGAAGCGCTCGTCGACACCGGTCAGGACCGCTATCCCATCTGGATCGGCCCGGGACAGCTCGGCCGTCTCGCCGAACGCCTGCGTCTGCTCGGCCTCGGCGGCCGCGTCTTCCTTGTGTCCGACGCCAACGTCATCGAGGCGCACGGGATGCGCATCGCCCAGGCGCTGGACGGCGCGGGCATCGCGGGAGCCTCGTACATCGTCCCCGCGGGCGAAGCTTCGAAGACGCTCCGCGTCGCCGAGGAGTTGTACCGCTGGCTTGCCAGCCAGCGCGCCGAGCGTCGTGATGTCGTGCTCGCCCTCGGCGGCGGTGTCGTCGGCGATCTCGCGGGGTATGTGGCGGCCACGTATCTCCGCGGCATGCCCCTCATCCAGGCGCCGACCTCAACGCTCGCGATGAACGACGCGGCGATCGGTGGCAAGGTCGCCGTCGACCTGCCTGCAGGCAAGAATCTCGTCGGCGCCTTCCACCAGCCGCACGCCGTCATCGCCGACACCGAAACCCTCCGCACCCTGCCGAGGCGTTCGTACACCGAGGGCTTCGGCGAGGTGATCAAGCACGCGCTCATCCTTGACCCCATGCTCCTGCGCGACCTCGAGCGTCACGCCGGGTCGCTCGCCGCAGGTAGCCCCGAGCCCGAGGTCCTCGCGAGCGTCTTCACGCGCTCCGCGCGTCTGAAGGCCCTCGTCGTCTCGGCCGATCCGACCGAGCGCGGGCTGCGCGCCATCCTCAACTACGGCCATACGATCGCCCACGGCATCGAGGCCGCAACTGGCTACGGCAGCGACTACCTCCACGGCGAAGCCGTCGCCGTCGGCATGATGGGCGCCGCCCGCATCGCCGTCCGCATGGGCCTGCTCGACGAGGAGATCCTCGCCCGTCAGGGAGATGTCCTGCGGGCCTTCGGCTTACCGCTGACGGCGCCGGGCGTCCCCGCCGGCGCGGTCCTCGAAGCGATGCGCATGGACAAGAAGGTCGTCGCCGGCAAGGTCCGCTTCGTCCTGCTCGAGGACATCGGCCGTCCGGTCATCCGCGACGATGTCCCGGAAGACCTCGTGGGCGAGGTCGTCCGCACCCTGGTCGCCACCTCGTGATCGCCGTTGGGGCCACTACGTGACCTCGTACCGGCGACGGCGGCGCATCGTCGCGAAGGCCACTGGCCGCGTCCAGGGCGTCGGCTACCGCGCCTTCTGCGCCCACGAGGCCACGCGACTGCTGATCGAGGGCTACGCGAAGAACCTCCCGGATGGGCGCACCGTTGAGGTTGTCGCGGAGGCAGACGAGCCCACACTCCGCACCTTCGTCGAGCGCCTGCGCGAGGGGCCTTCAATGGCCCACGTCGATGGCGTCACCTTCCGCTGGGAGGACCCTACCGGTGAGTTCGTCGGCTTCGAGGCGGTCATCTGACGCCCGTCCGCTGCCGCGATGAGTCCTGTAGTTGGCCGCTGTGTTAGGCTCCCCGTTCGCATCGCCGCCGGCCCACCTATCGCGTTCGAAAGGGGATCGAATGTTCGTACAACGCGGCCATCGGCTGCTGCTCGTGCTCCCGCTGCTGGCCTTCGTCCTGGGATTGGGCGTGGCCTGCTCCGACGATGGCAGCGACGACGAGCTACCACTTACCATCGGCGCGCTGGTTCCCCTCACGGGCTCCCTCGCTTCGTATGGTGAAGCCAGCGAGGCTGCGCTCAAGCTCGCCGCCGAGACCATCAACGGCGGCTCCGGCTCCAAGGTGAACCTGCTCATCGAGGACACCGAGACCGATCCCCCGACCGCACTCGCGCAGCTGCAGTCGCTGCACGACCGCGGCGCCACGGTCGTCATCGGCCCCTTCGCGAGTTCCGAGGTGAACGCCGTGAAGAAGTTCGCTGACGACAACGGCATCGTCCTCGTCAGCCCGCTAAGCACCGCGCGCTCCCTCGCCGTCCCGGACGACAACGTTTTCCGCTTCACGCCCGATGACGACAAGGAGGGCCACGCCGCCGCCGCACTCGCCTGGGCGGACGGCATCCGGACCATCATCGCGGTCAGCCGCGACGATGAGGGCAACCTTGGCCTCCAGACCGCGATGAAGGCGTCCTTCGAGAAGCTCGGCGGCAAGGTCGTGACGGGCGTGACCTATCCCGCATCCGAGACCGAGTTCTCCGACGAGATGCGCTCCGTCGCGCAGGCGCTCTCCGGCGCGAACGGGGCCAGCGGGACGGTCGGCATCTACCTGACGGCCTTCGCAGAGGTGACGGGCGTCTTCAACGCCGCGAACACGATCCCCGCGCTGAAGACCGTGAAGTGGTACGGCAGCGACAGCGTCGCGCTGAGCGCTGACCTCGTCGCCGACGAGACCGCCGCCGCATTCGCCCTGGCAGCCTATTATCCCAACCCCATCCTCGGGCTCGACGAAGCCGACGAGGCTCGCTGGAGCCCGGTCCAGCAGCAGCTCGCGGCCACTCTCGGCCGCCAGCCGGATAGCTTCGCCCTCGCTGCGTACGACGCGCTGATGGTCGCCCGCGAGGCGCTCACCAGGGCCGGCGGCGACGATGCCGCCATCGCCGACATCAGGCGCGAGTTCGTCTCCGTCGCCAACGAGCACGAAGGACTGACTGGGCCCACAAAGCTGAACGCGGCCGGCGACCGGGACATCGCCATCTACGACTTCTGGGCCGTCTGCCGCGAGGACGGCGAATACTTCTGGTACCGCGCCGCGACGCACGTGGCCGAGGGCGAGGGGAGCATCAGCCGCCCCGAGAAGTGCGAGGCGTCGTAAGCCCGCGGCTGATTTACCGCCTGCGCAGACGGTCGATGAACCCCCGCCGGCGGCTCGCCGGCGGGGGTTCTCGCTTCCTCGTGTCGAGCACGCGCGCCTCGATGAGCTCCGCGAGCCCGCCCGTCTCGCCCGGTCCGAACACGGCGAAGTCCCCGATCAGCCGCGCCGACGAGACGACCGCGAGGAGATCCTGTCGCGGCGTCGCCGGCATCCCGCCGCCACCCTCCGATATCTCGACAGTCGGGAGGCCCAGGCCGCTGAACCCCTCGGCGAGCAGCAGGTCCACATTCGGGTCGAGCGCGCGCATGAACGAGGGCAATTCGCCGGCCGCGAACGCGCGCGCCACCGTGACGCGGCCGCCGTTCGGCAGCGTCGCCACCGTCGTCGAGGCATCGCGCACAACCGCCGAGGCGACACGCCTGCCTCGCTGCCGAAACGCCTCGGTCAGCGACACGATGAGCAACGATTTCCCCGAGGCGGGCGGCCCTACGATGCAGACCAGCGCCGGTCGGCTCATCCGGGCCCGGTCATAGAGGCAGCGGCGCCCCGAGCAGGATCACGTCGCACTCCCCGCCGGCTTCGATGCTCGCTACATCCTCCGGCACGATCGCGTACCCGTTCGCGAGCGCCATCGAGGTCAACACGCCCGAGCCTTGCGGGCCCGTCAGATTCACGACATAAGAGTTGCCGTCCGACCTGACAATCGCGCGCGCGAAGAACCGCCGCGGGTCGGGGTTCACGATGCGGTCGCGGGTGACCGCGCGCACCATCGGTCGCGCCCACCCGTCCGCCTTGCCGAGCAGCGTGAACAGCGCCGGCCGCCCGAACAACTCGAACGTCATCAGCGCCGATACCGGGTTGCCCGGCAATCCGAGGTGGGGGACGGTCCGTTCGCCGGCTCGGAACGTCCCGAAGGCCAGCGGTTTGCCAGGGCGCATCCGCACAGTCCAGAAGCCGACCTCACCTTCGCGAGCGAGGACTTCCTTGACCACGTCGAAGTCGCCCCGCGATACCCCCGCCGAGGTGATCAGCAGGTCCGCCGTCTCGAGCGCCTCGTGAATACGCATGGTCAGCGCCTCTACGCTGTCGCGCGCCACCTCGAGGATGGTCGGGATGCCGCCGCAGTCGCGCACCGCCGCTGCCAGCCCGAACGCGTTGGAGTCGTAGATCTTGCCCGGCTGCAGCGGTTCGCCGGGGCGCAGCAGCTCGTCCCCGGTCGAGAGCACCGCCACCCGCGGCCGGCGGTGCACCGGTGCGCGGTCGAGACCAAGCGAGGCGAGGACGCCGATCTGCGCCGGCCCGAGCACAGTCCCCGCAGGCAGCACCACCTCGTCCGCCTGGACGTCTTCGCCCGCATGGCGGATGTTGGCGCCCACTGCCGCCGCCACATCGATCCGGACGCGCTCGCGAGGCCCCTCGCTCCACCGCCCGTGCTCCTGCTCGTCCGTCTCCTCGAACGGCACGACGGCGTCCGCGCCCGCGGGGATCGGCGCCCCGGTCATGATGCGCACCGCCTCACCGGCGCCGACCGACCCACCAAAGACGGAACCCGCCGCGAGGTAGCCCGTGACGCGCAGCTCACGCGGCGTCGAGGTGGTCGCGCCCTCGGTGTCGGCGGCGCGCACGGCGTAGCCGTCCATGCTCGTGTTCGCCATCGGGGGGATGTTGAAGGCGCTCCGCACATCGGCGGCCAGCACTTGCCCGAGGGCCTCCGTGAGCAGCGCTTGCTCCGCCGGCAACGGCGCGAAGTACTCGAGGATGCGTGCGCGCGCTTCCTCGACCGAGATCATTCCGCTTGGCCCGGGCGCGCCGTGGTGTGCGATCGTCGTCATGCCTCTTGTCTCACGAAACCGGCCGGCGCTGTCCGGCTAGCCGAGCTGGACCGATAGGCACGTCGTGGTCCGCTGCACGCCGGGCACCCGCTGGATGTCCTCCGTGATGCACTTCCCGAGCAGATCGAGGTCGTCCGCCTCGAGCTGCACGATCACGTCGAACGGCCCCGTGACGGTGTCAACCGCCAGCACTCGCGCGAGCGTCGGCGAGAGGTCGCGCATCGCGCGCCCCACCGCCTGCGTCCGCCCGACTTCCGTCTCCACCAGGATGTAGCCACGAATCGGCATCAAGCGACCTTTCAGTGGTCATGGCTGTCTCTGGCTGATTGTACGGGAGACGCTGCCCGACTGACGTCTCGCGCGTCCTCCCACGCGCTCACCCGGCCAGGGCCGCGGTAGCCGCCGTCGAGGCGGCCCGCCGGTGCGCGCGGAACCACAGCGGCCCGATGGCCAGCGCGCCCACTGCGAGCGACACCCCGAGCAGCGCGAACGCCGCCGGCAGCCCCTCCCGATCCGCCACTGCGCCCACCACCGGCCCCAGCGGCGCAATGAACAGACCCCGCGACAGCGATTCGAGCGACAGCACCGTCGCCCGCTGCTCGGAAGGCACCCGCCGGTTCACATACCCGGTGGTCAGCGGGATGATCGTTGACTCCAGCAGCGCCAGCACCGGGATGAACGCGAACGCCGCGAGCGTCGGCGTCGCCGCGAGGCCCGCGTACGCGGCCAGCCCGCCCGCCCCGAGGATCGCGATGAACGTTACCTCGCCCGTGCGCCGCAGGACCGCCGCCACCACGAACGCCCCCACCGCGGCCGCCACCCACGGCAACACCTGCAACGAGGAGAATGCCACGCCGACCTCGACGCCCCGGTCGAGCAGCAGCGGCTGCACGAGGTACATGACCGCCCCCATCGCGGCGCTCAGCGCCCCACCCAGCGCCACGAGCCACCGCAGCGCGTGGTCGTGCCAGCTCAGCCGGAACGCGATCGCGATGTTGTTGAAGTACCTCGTCACCACCCCGGCCGGAGCGCGATGCGGCGCCTCGACCATCGCGAAGGCCATCACCGCCGCCACGAGGGTGACCGCGACGCCGGCGAAGATCGTGAACTGCACGCTCGTCAGCACCGCCAGCGGGCCGCCGATGGCCGTCGCGGCGGCGGCGCCGACCCAGACGAGCGCCTCCCCGCGGCCCGCGTGCCGCTCGTACTCATCCTCCCGGCCCAACGCCTGCAGCGTGTCGTACAGCAGCGCCAGGTCCGCGCCCGACATCAGCGCCGCAGACACTGCCCACAACATGAACGACGCGAGCAGCACCGGGAACGAGGTGGTGAACGCGAACAGCACCAGCGCGAAGGCGAGCACGACGCACCCGAGCCCCACCGACAGCGACCGCCCCCAGCGGTCCGCCACAGCCCCCGTCGGCACCTCGAGCAGCACCGTCGCGAGGAAATAGAGTCCGTCCGCACCCGTCACCTCGGCCAGCGAGAAGCCCTGCTCGACCGTGAGGTAGACGATCCACACTGGGATCCACACCTGCGCGTCGCGCAGGAAGCGGTAGAGGTAGAACAGGCGGATGTTCATTTCGAGCGAGCGGCGCATGCCGTCTACTCTAGCCGCACTCCCCCACGCGCTGCCCCCAACGGCCGGCGGCCGCTACACTGCCCCTCGATGACTGCCACCGGTCCGGCCGCCAGCCTCGAGGAGATCGCCCGCGACGCCCGCGAGGGCCTCGCCGCCGCCGCGGACGAACGCGCCCTCGAAGCTTGGCGCACCGCCACGCTCGGCCGCAGCGGCACCCTCACTTCGGTCCTCCGCAGCCTCGGCGGCCTCCCGCCCGAGGAGCGCCGAGCCGTTGGCGAGGCCGCCAACCGTGTGAAGGACGAACTCGAGGCAGAACTGACGGGGCGCCGCGAGGCCTTGCGTGCTGCCGCGCTCGCCGCCCAGGTCGCCGCCGGCGCCGTCGATGTGACACTGCCCGGCCGCCCCGTCATGCGAGGCGGCCTGCACCCCGTCACCCGCACCAGGCGCGAGATCCTCGCCGCCTTCACCCGCATGGGCTTCGATACCGTCGAGGGCCCCGAGGTCGAGCTCGACGAATACAACTTCGAGCGCCTGCGCATCCCCGCGGATCACCCTGCCCGCGACATGTGGGACACCTTCTGGCTCTCCTACGAGGTCGGCGGCGTTCGTCCGATGCTCCTGCGTACGCACACGTCGCCGATGCAGGTCCGCTACATGGAGACCCACGAGCCGCCGATCCGCATCGCCGTTCCCGGACGCTGCTACCGCTACGAGGCCACGGACGCCACGCACGAGTGGATGCTCCAGCAGGTCGAGCTGCTCGTCGTCGGCGAGGGCGTCTCGATGGCGCAGCTGAAGGGGACGCTCCAGGAGTTCGCCCGTCAACTCTTCGGCGTCGAGACGCGCGTGCTCCTCCGCAACTCGTACTTCCCCTTCGTGGAGCCCGGCGTCGAGCTGGCCGTCTCGTGCTTTGCCTGCCCCGGGACGGACCCCGCCTGCTCCGTCTGCCGGGGCTCCGGCTGGCTCGAGATCATGGGCGCCGGGATGGTGCACCCCGAGATCCTCGCCGCCGCCGGTTACGACACCGGTCGCTTCACGGGCTTCGCCGCCGGCATGGGCGTCGAGCGCATCGCGATGCTCAAGTACGGCGTCGAGGACATTCGCCACTTCTACGCGAACGACCTCCGCTTCCTCGCTCAGTTCTGACGCCGGGGGACCCCGTGGCGCAGTCGAACGCGCAGTCCGGCATCCGCCTCGAGCTGTTGTGGTTTCTTGCTCTCCTGCTGTCACTGCTCGCGGTCCTGGCGTGGCGCTTCGCCCTCGCCCCCGGCGACGACGCGCCCGCCGCGGGGGCTGTCGGCGCGACGCTGACACCCACTCCCGCCGCGGTCCGCGCGTGCGGTGACGAGGTCGACAGCCCCGACTCCGGACTCAACCTCGATGCTCGCGAGTGTCTGCTCGCCGCCGCGCCCACCGGCGAGCGTGTCGAATTCACCACGACCCGCTTCACCATCGAGGGCCAGCCGGTGTACTGGCGCGTCCGCGTCCTCGCCTGGGGAGACATCGAAGTCACGATCGACAACCGCGCCGATGAGTTCTCCGGCCCCGCCCGCCGCCGGATCCTCACCCATCGCTGCACGTCGCTCGCGCGCTCCTCGACCGCCGAGCACCGCATCGAGGTGCTCGGCTGCACGGACGGCAGCAGCCTCACCTTCTAGCCGCGAGGTGCGGACGACGATCACGCTCGTCACAACATCGCGTATCGAAATGTCAGCGGTAATCACGCACGAACGGGTAGTACGAGCGTCATGAAAAATGCCCGGATTCGAACACGATCGATGGTGAATATTCGGCTTCGTGATGACCAAACCGTCGTATCTATCGATCGTAATTTGAAGTTATCCGCACGCAGCAATTACGGTTTTTCGCGCGGCAACACGCATTTCCAGAGGGGAGACCACATGTCAGATCAATTCGAGGTGCAGGAGGGACGCTGGTCGATGAACCGCCGCGCGCTCCTGCGGGGTGGCTCGCTCGCCGTCGCCGGCGTCGCCGCCGCTGCCCTCATCGGCTGCGGCAGTGACGACGAGGAGGCGGACTCGGGCTCGGGTGGCTCGACGGGCACGCCTGCGGCGACCGGTACTGCTGCCGCTTCCAACGTCGACCAGGCTCCGGGTCTGCCGTACCCGTTCAACTTCAAGGAGCCGGACAAGGCCCCCAAGGACGGCGGTACCATGACCGTCGGCGTGGCCTGGGACGTCTCGACGATGGACCCGTCGAAGTCCGCCGCCGGCGGCACGATCACGGTCCCAAACATCGTCTACGACCGCCTCATCGGCTTTAAGTCGGGCATTCACTACGACCGTCTGAAGCTCGAGCTCAAGCCCGAGCTCGCCACGTCGTGGGAGCGCAGCCCGGACGGCCTCGTCTACACCTTCAAGATCCGGCCCGGTGTGAAGTGGCAGAACGTCGCGCCGCTGAACGGCCGCGCCTTCGTCGCCTCCGACGCCGCCTTCGCGTACGAGCGTTACCGCAAGGAGGGCGTCCACACCGCGATCTGGTCAGACGTCGACAAGATCGAGGCGCCCGATGACGCGACCCTGAAGATCACGCTGAAGAAGCCGCTCGTCGACTTCATCAACAACCTGGGTGGCCGCTACCAGACCATCTTCCCGAAGGAGCTGGTCGAGAACGACGCGATCTCCAAGACGCCCATCGGCACCGGTCCGATGATCTTCAAGGAAGCCACTCCGCAGCAGCAGGTCACGTTCACCAAGAACCCTGACTACTGGCAGGGCAAGATCCACCTCGACGGCTGGGTCTTCAAGATCATGCCCGACATCGCCGCGCGTACGGCCGCGTTCCGCGCCGGTCAGCTCGACTATGCCTACAGCATCGCTGCCAAGCTGAGCGAGGCCCAGAACATCGAGAAGTCGATGAGCGGCCTGCAGATGCAGATCACCGGCGGTCAGGCTGGCGGCTACGGCTTCGGCATGAACGTCCAGAATGCGAAGTTCAAGGACGAGCGCGTCCGCCGCGCCGTCGCCCTGGCCCAGGACCACCAGACGACGCTCCAGCTCGTCTACGAAGGCCTTGGCGTCGCGCTGCCCGACCAGTTCTGGACGTTTGTCTACGACAAGGAGCCGTCGATTCAGAACGGCGACCTCGGTCAGTGGAACAAGTGGAGCGGCGACGCCGCGGAGGCCAAGAAGCTCCTCGAGGCCGCCGGCGCCTCCAACCTCACCATCGACGCGACGTACTACACCTACGCCGGCTACGACGCCACGCGACCGGAGGTCCTCACCGACCAGTTCCGCCGCGCCGGCATCAACTTCAACGCCAAGAAGGTGGAGTACACCGAGTTCAACTCGCAGTGGGTCGGCGCCAAGCTCGCCGAGGCGACGACGAGTGGCTGGGGCGCGCCGGGCTTTGACGCGGACAACTACTTCTACAACCAGGTCCACTCCACGTCGCCGGGCAACCGCCACCAGATCAAGGACGCCCAGATCGACCAGTGGGCAGAGCAGCAGCGCGTCGAGCTCGACCCGGCGAAGCGCAAGGAACTGCTCAAGAACATCTGGAACCGCATCTGGACCGACCAGATGTACCGCATCCCCCAGAGCGGCGGGTACGCGTTCGAGCTGTACCAGCCCTGGCTCCGCGGCTTCCGTTCGGGTGGCCCCAACGGCAGCAGCAGCTACTTCTACGACTGGGGCGAGCAGGTCATCGACATGTGGCTCGACAAGTAGTCGAGCGGCATCGATAGCTCGTGGGTCCGTCCCGTGTCACTTGATCGTGGCGCGGGGCGGACCTACCGTTTTCTCGATGGAATCGACCACGATGACGCTCCGCACGCATCACGTGCATGCCCATGCCCGCCACGTCGCGCGGCCGCGAGGTTGTCTCCGTCCATAGACCCCCATCGGACCGGTTGATGACACGCCGCGGCGACTCCCGCGGCGTTTTGCTGTGGTGACGCCCCTGGACCAAGGAACGCGACCGTTGAGCACCGTAGAATCCCCCGAGGAGATCGCCGCGCCGGCCGGCGCCGCAGGAGAGAACATGGACCACGTCTGGCGCAGCCGCGGCATGCGCGACTTCGGCCCCGAGGAGATGCGGCGTTTCCGACGCGCGGAGCGCGCCTTCCTCGATGTCACATCCAGCCGCGGTTACGTCGAAATCCGGACGCCGGCCATCGAGCCCTTGCACCTGTTTACGGCCACGGGATCCCTGTCTCCCCAGTTGCTCGACCGCGTGTACTCGTTCCTCGACTGGGACGGGTGGAGCGGCGAGCGCGTCGTACTGCGTCCCGACAACACCGTCCCCGCCGCGCGCTGGTACGAGTCCCACTGGCGCGGCGGCAGCGCCGCCCGCCTCTCGTACGTGCAGCCCGTCTACCGCTTCGAGCCCGGCGACGAGGAGCGCGAGCAATGGCAGTGCGGCGTTGAGCTGTTCGGCCTCGGCGCCCTCGAGGCCGACCGCGAGCTCCTGGTGCTCGCCGCCGATGTGCTCGCCTCCCTCGGCCTGGGCGACCTCACGTTTGAGCTGGCCCACGCGGGCCTGGTGCGCGCCGTCCTCGATGCCACCGGCCTCGATCCCGTCGCGCAGCTCGCGACATACGACCGCCTCCTCCAGGGCGACCCGACAGTCGTGACCGAACTGATCGCGCTCGATCCGGAGCGTGGGGCCGCGCTGCGCCTGCTGTTCGCTGTCGACGGAACAGGCGGCGGATACATCGCCAACCTGCGGTCGAGCCTCGGCGCCGCCGTCCCGGGTGCCGAGGACCTCTTGCTCGAACTCGAGGCAGCCGCCGCGGCCCTCGATGACGCCGGGTACGCCTATCGCCTCGTCCCGGCCACCGCGCGTAATTTCGAGTACTACACTGGCCTCACCTTCCGCCTGAGCGCCGGCGACGCCGAATGCATCCGTGGAGGACGCTACGACGGCCTCGGCGCGGCACTCGGCGACCGCTCCGCGCCCGCCTCCGGCTTCGCCGCCGACCTCGTCGCCCTCGCCGCGCTCCTTGAGGCGCGCGAAGAATGAGCGGCGAAGTTCGCGTCGCCCTGCCCCGCGGCGAGCTGCGCGAGGCGCTTGCCGATCTGTTGCGCGCAGCCGGCTTCGTCGCCGAAGGCTACGGCGAGGGCTCCCGCGCGTACCGCTTCACCGTCAACGGTCATCCCGGCGTCGTCGTCCGGGTATTCTCCGACCGCGACATCCCCATCCAGGTGGCGCTGGGCCACTACGACCTCGGTATCACGCGCAGCGCCTGGGTCGACGAACTCCTCGTGCGCTACGCGCAGGACTCGATCGTCCCGCTCCGTCCGCTCGACCTCGGGCGCGAGCGCCTCGTCGTCGCCGCCCCGTCCGGCACGGATCTCGGTGCGCTCGGCGCGTCACAGGTTGTACGCGTGGCCACGGAGTATCCCCACCTCACGTCTCGCTTCATGAACCGCCTGCGTGTCCCCTCGTACCGCCTCTATGAGGTCTGGGGACAGGCCCAGGCTTGGCCCCCCGAGGACGCCGACCTCGCCGTCGTCCCGGAACAAACCTTGGCCGGCGAAGACCTGGTAGCCCTCGCCACCGTGCACGAGGGCTCGCCGATGCTCATCGCGAACCGCGCTTCGCTGGCCACCCGGGACCTCGCGAGCGCCCTCGATGCCCTGCTCCGTCTGCCGATGCAGCCGGCGCCAGTCGGCCCGGTCGACCCCCGGCCGCTGCCGCGCACCCGCGCCCCGCGCCTGGCCGCAGCTCCCGAGCGCGCGGCCTTCCGCATCGCCGTCCCCGATGGTCACGCGCAGCGGCACACCTTCGCCGCCCTCGCCGAGGCCGGCATCAGGTTCGACGGCTACGAGGAGCGCGCCGCCGTCCGCCGCCCCCGCTCGTCGCTGCCCGGCGTCGCGGTGAAGGTCATCCGTCCGCAGGACATGCCGATGGCCGTCGCCCTCGGCGCATACGACCTGGCTCTCACGGGCCGCGACTGGCTCGCCGCGCACCTCTCCGCGTTCCCCGGCTCGCCCGTTGTCGAGCTCGCCGACCTCCGCCGCAGCCGCTACTCCCTCGGCGCCGTCGTGCCTGAGGATCTGCCGGCGGACACGATCGAGGAGGCCGTCGCGTACTGGCGGCGCGACGACCCGAACCGGCCCATCCGCGTGGCCTCCGAATACGTTGCGCTCGCCGATGACTACGCTCGCGAACGACGCCTCGGCCGCTACCAGGTGATCCCGATCGCCGGCGCTTCCGAGGGCTTCGTCCCCGACGACGCCGAGGTCCTCATCGAGGGCTCCGAGACCGGCACCACCCTGCGTGCCAACCGGCTGCGTATGATCGACATCACGATGGAGTCGACCAACTGCGCGATCGGCGCGCTGGAGCGCCCAGCCGGAGCACACGGCGAAATACGCGACCAGCTCGTGGAGCGGCTGCGCGCCGCTGCCTCCGTGGTGGCGTAACCGTGCCCTCCCTCGGGTCGCACCTCGCCAGCGCGCGCCTCCTCGCCGGACGCCTCGCCCACTCCGGCATCGATGAAGATCGTGGCGCCTTCTACCTCGGCGCGACGGCGCCCGACATCCGGGTCCTCACACGGCTCGACCGCGAGCACACACACTTCTTCACGCTCGACGACTTCGAGGATCAGGACTCCGTCGCGCGCCTGTTCGCCGAGCACCCCCACCTGCGTGACTCGGTCGTCCTCGACGCCACGACCCGCGCCTTTATGGCCGGCTACCTGACCCACCTCCTGATGGACCAGCGCTACATCGAGCGCATCTACCGCGAGTTCTTCGGCGCGTCGTCTGCCTATGCACAGGACCCTCGAGGCAACGTCCTCGACCGCCTGCTCCAGTACGAGATGGACCGCCGCGAGCGCGAAGACGTCGACGCCATGACCGAGATCCGCGAGGCGCTCGCGGGCACCAGCGCCGCTGCCGACGTCGGCTTCATCGAGCGCGCCACTCTGCAGCAGTGGCGCGAGGTGGCCTGCGACATCGCTGGCCAGCCGCCCACCTGGGACCGCTTCCAGCGCATCGCGAGCCGGCACCTGCCCGCGGCGGGCATCGACACCGAGGAAGCCCTCGAGCAGTTCTACCGCGACCTGCCCGACCTCCTGAAGGAGACCATCGACCACGTGACCGAGGAGCGCATGCGCGAGTTCATCGACCTGACCGTGGACGACACCACTGAGCGCCTCCGGGAGTACCTCCAGTGACCGCGCACGCGCTCCGCATCGTCGAGGGCGCCGAGGCCGCGCGTCAGTCCGTCCTCCGTCGCGAGGCCGCCGAGGCGACCCTCCCGGAGGCGGTGCAGCGCTCGATCCTGGAGACCTTTGGTGAGCCCCTGACCGCCGCTCAGGTCGTCGCTCGCATCATCGAGGATGTCCGTCGCGAAGGCGACGCCGCCGTGAAGCGCTACTCGCAGCGCTTCGACGGCTCCGCCGACGCGCCCATGGAAGTCACCCCCGGGGAGGTCGACGCCGCCTTCTCGATCGTGCCGCCTGAGCTCCTCGAAGCCCTCGAGTTCATGGCCGACCGCGTGCGCGCCTTCCACGTCCACCAGCGGGAGCACGGCCCGCAGCCCTTCACCGAGCACGGCCTCGGGATGATCGTGCGCCCCATCCAGCGCGCCGGTATCTACATGACCGGCAACGTCGCCGTGCTTCCCTCGTCGGTCGTCCACACCGCGGTCCCCGCCGTCGCCGCGGGCGTCGAGGAGATCGTCGGCGTCACCGCCGCCCGCGAGGACGGCTCCGTGCACCCGCTCAAGCTCGTGGCCTCCCGCCTGGCTGGCGTGCAGCGCGTCTTCCGCGCCTCCGGCGCGCAGGCACTCGCCGCCCTTGCCTTCGGCACGGAGTCGATCCCCCGCGTCGAGAAGGTATTCGGCCCCGGCAATATCTTCGTCACCCTCGCCAAGCAACAGCTGTACGGCCAGGTCGGCATCGACGCCCTCTACGGCCCCACCGAGACCGTCGTCCTCGCGGACGACTCCGCCGACCCCGACCTCTGCGCCGCCGACCTCCTCGCCCAGGCCGAGCACGATGCGCTCGCCCGCCCCGTGCTCATCACCACAAGCCTCGATCACGCCCGCGAGGTCGCCGAGGAGGTCGAGGCCCAGCTCGCGGACCTCGAGCGCGGCGCCATCGCCCGTGCCGCCATCGAGCGGGGCGGTGCGGTCGTCGCCGCCAGCCTCGACGAGGCCATCATGCTCGCGAACGAGTTCGCCCCGGAGCACCTCTGCCTCGTGACCCGCGACCCCGAGGCCGTCGCCGCGCGCATCCAGAACGCCGGTGGCCTCTTCATCGGAGAGTCCTCCCCCGAAGTGCTCGGCGACTACGTCGCCGGCCCGAGCCACGTCATGCCGACCGGCGGCTCGGCCCGCTTCGCGTCACCCCTCACTGTCAACGACTTCTTGAAGACCATCTCGACCATCGCCCTCTCCGAGGACGAGTTGCGCCGAATCGGCCCCTACGCTGCGGCCCTCGCACGCGCCGAGGGTCTCACCGGCCACGCCCGCTCCATCGAACTCCGTCTCGAGGGCCGCTAAGTGCCGCCCTTCGACCTCCAATCCGCCCTCCGTCCCGCCCTCCGCGGGATGCGGGGCTACAACCCGATCGCTCCACCCGAGGAGGTCGCCGCCCGCTACGGCATCCCCGTCGAGCGTATCGTGAAGCTCGACGCGAACGAGAACCCGTACGGGCCCGCGCCCCGCGCCCTCGAGGCAGTGCGCGACCTCACCAGTGCCAACCGCTATCCGGACCCCGACCAGCGCGCCATGCGCGCCGCCCTGGCCACCCGCCACGGCGTCGACCCCGACTGCATCGTCGCGGGCGCCGGCTCTGATGAGATCATCGACCTGCTCTTCCGTGCGTTCGTCAGCCCCGGCGACCGCGTCGTCGTCGCCTCGCCCACCTTCGGCATGTATGCCTTCGACGGTGAGCTGCAGGGCGCCGAGGTCGTCGACGTCCCCCTGCGCAATGGCTGGGCGTTCGACACCGAGGCCCTCGTCGAGGCGGCCTCGACGGCTCGCCTCGTCTGCATCCCCTCCCCGAACAACCCGACCGGCAACCTACTCCCGCGCGACCTCGCCGAGGCCATCGCCGCCTCCGGGGCCCTCCTCGTCGTCGACGAGGCCTACATCGAGTTCTCACACGCTGAGTCGCTGGCGGCGGCCGCCGCCGCGGGCGGGTCCATCGTCGTGCTGCGCACCTTCAGCAAGTGGGGCGGCCTCGCCGGCCTCCGCATCGGCTATGGCATCATGCCCCGCGACGTCGCCCGGACGCTCATGCTCGTGAAGCAGCCGTACGGCGTGAACGTCGCCGCCGAGGCTGCCGCGCTCGCCTCCCTCGAGGACATCGCGCTCCTCGATGAACGCGCTTGTACGCTCGCGGGCGAGCGCGACCGTATGGCCGACGCGTTACGCGCCCTCGGCTGGCTCGATCCCGCCCCCTCCGAGGCGAACTTCGTCCTTTGTCGCCTCCTCCGCTCCGACGGCGTGACCGTCCGCGAGGCTCTCCGGCGTCGCGGCATCTTCGTGCGCACCTTCGACCACCCCCGCTTGACCGATCACCTCCGCATCTCCGCGGGACGTCCCGAGGACACCGAGCGGCTGCTCGCCGCGCTCAACGAGATCGAGGGAGAACTGTGACGAATAGCCTCGGACGCCGCGCAGTCGTCGACCGCGAGACCGCAGAGACCCGCATCCACGTCGACCTCAACGTCGACGGCCGCGGGCTCGCCACCGTCCGCACCGGCATCGGCTTCTACGACCACATGTTGAGCGCCTTCGCGAAGCACGGCCGCTTCGACCTCGAACTGAGCTGCGACGGCGACCTCGAGGTGGACGCGCACCACACCATGGAGGACTGCGCCATCGCCCTCGGCGCCGCCTTCGACCGCGCCCTTGGCGACCGCGCCGGCCTCGTGCGCATGGGCGACGCCCTCGTCCCACTCGACGAAGCACTCATTCAAGCGGCCATCGACCTGTCGGGACGCCCCTTCGCAGCTATTTCCCTCGACTTCGTCGGTGAGCGCATCGGCGAAGCGCCGACGGAGATGGTCGCGCACGTCCTGCAGTCGTTCTCCGTCGGCGCGCGCCTCACACTCCACGTCCGCCAGCTCGCCGGCGCCAACGACCACCACATCGCCGAAGCCGCGATGAAGGCCCTTGGCCGCGCCCTCGACGCCGCCACCCGCCCCGACGAACGCATCGCCGGCGAAGTCCCGAGCACGAAGGGCACCCTGACGACATAATCGGCTAGTGCGACGCGGCGCCGATGTGCACCAGCACCTCGGCAATCCCGCCGACCTCCCCGCGCAGCCTCGCGTCGACGGCCTGTGCGATCGTGTGCGCCTCCCGCACCGTGAGCGCCGGATCGACATGGATGTGCAGATCGACGCGGACGTACCCTGGCTCACCGCGCGACCGTACGGCATGGCAGTCCCTGACGCCGGGGACGCCGCACGCCAGCCGGCGCAGCTGATCGACGTCCAGCGGGGTGACATCCGTGAGCGTCGCCGCGGCATCGCGCAGGACCGACCAAGCGCGCCATGCCACCACTCCACCCATCACGAGGGCGACGAGGGGGTCGAGGCGCAGCAGTCCACCGTAGCTGGCGGCGATCCCGGCCAGCACAGCGATCGCCGCCACTGCATCGGCAAGGCTGTGGGTCGCCTCGGAACGCAGGATCCGGCTCGACAGGTGTGCGTCCGCTCGCCGGAGCACGAGGAACAGCCCGCCGTTGGCCGCCGCCGACGCGGCCATCAGCGCGATCCCCCACCCGCTCCGCGAAACCTCTTCCGGATGGATCAGTCGGGGGAGCGCGACCGCCGCGATCAGTCCGACCGCCGCGAGGAGCACCATGCCGATCATGAGTGCGCTCAGCGATTCGAAGCGCTCGTAGCCGTACGGATGCCGGGCGTCCGCCGGCCGCGTGCTCAACCAGATGCCGCCGAGCGACGAGACGTGCGCCGCCGCGCCGATCGTGACGTGCACCGCACTGGCCGTGATCCCGGCGCTACCCGTGAACCACGCGCCGCCGAACTGCGCCACCGCCAGGAGCGCGTGCACCCCGACGGCCAGTGCTAGCGGTCGCACGAGCGCACGCCGTCGCTGCGCTCCCGTCTCCCGAGGCGGCCCGCCCGGCGCGCCCCGCGTCACGCCACCTCCATCGAGGCGAGGCCGTACAGGCCGAGCAGTGACAGCGCGAAGAGCCCGGTCAACACCAGCTTCTCGCGAAGTCCGAGGGGCTCGCGCAGCTCGGGCAGGAGGTCGCTGCTGGCGATGTAGATGAAGTTCCCCGCCGCGAACGGCACGAGCAGGTCCGTGTCGAGCCCTCCCGATGCCACGTAAGCCACGAGCGCGCCCACGAGGAACGTGAGGCCGGAAAGCAGGTTGTACGTGAGCGCCTGCCGCTTCCTCCAGCCCCGGCTGACCAGGATGCCGAAGTCGCCGAGCTCCTGAGGCACCTCGTGCGCCGCGGCGACGAACCACGTCACGATGCCAAGGCGGGCGTCGATCAAGAACGTGCCCGCGACGGCGATGCCTCCAAGCAGGTTGTGCAGCCCGTCGGCCAACAGGATCAGATAGCCCAGCGGCTCGTGGGCAGCCACGAGGCGGTGCGAGTGGTGCCAGTGCAGGAACTGCTCAAGGAGGAAGAAGACGACGAACCCCGCCGCGAGCGATCCGTACACCGGCAATTCGTTGCCGATGTGCTCGACCGCCTCCGGTAGCAGGTGAAAGAGCGCCCCGCCGAACAGCGAACCGGCGGCCACCGCGACGAGCGGGTTCAGCAACCGGTCGAGCCACCGCGGGGGCAGCACCAGCGTCACCGCACCGCTCAGCGCGATCGCCGACATGGCGAGCCCGCCGGCCACGATCCAGGCAAGCTCGCTCATAGCACGGGCTAGGCTCTCGCCGCGAGCATCGAGGCGGCTGGACTCCGCTGATCCGAGCTCCGCGGACGGTCTGCCTCATCCAACGTTCGCTCCCCCTTCCCACTGCCACAGCTGCTCCGCGGTATCCTGCGCTGGCTCTGGCTTGTTGATCCGCACCATGAGCACTGGACAGGGGGCTCCCATCAGCACGTCCAGCGCGACGCTGCCAAGCATGTACCGCTCGTCCGCACCCAGCCCGAGCGTGCTCATCACGATGACGTCCACTCGCTGCTCACGAGCCTGCTCGATGATCCCCTGCGCCGGTGGCCCACCGCGAACCATCGTCCCGACCTTCGGAATCGCCCCGGCACGCAATGTCTGAGCCCGCTCCTCCAGGTACGCCAGCGTCCGCTCCCGAAGCTGGTCCGGCAGGTTCCGATCGGTGACATCGGTCGCGGGAATGACCATGAGTAGCGTCACCCGTCCTCCGCTCATTCGGGCGAGTTCGCCACCATAGCGGAGCGCGAGTTCACTGTGCTCTGATCCATCGAGCGTGATCAGGATTTCGTTGAACACCGCGGAACACCTGCCTTCGCGGTCTCCTCGGCACACCGTCTCGCATCGCCAGTCGGTAGGCGTACTGGGCTTGGCGCGTCGGCGGCGTCCCGCTCACAACCAGCTCGCACGAGGTTCGCGGACGACGAGGTTGAGACACCGACTTCAGCTAGGGCGACAGCTCGGTGATCGTCCCCCAGTGGCCAAAGTGCTCGACGTGATGAGCGTTGTGGTGCATCAGGACCTCGCGGACCCGCGAGATCGCAGCAGCGTCACGGGTGTGCACCGCAACGATGCTGCGGGCCCGCGCGTCCGGCCGCTTCGTACTCCTGGCCCATCACCCCCTCGTCCGTAAGGAACTTCTGCAACCAGCGGACAAGGTGGGCGAGCAGCCCGCAGCGACGGCCGGAAGCATCCACGCGCTCGACCGCCTCCTCGCCGATGGCGAACCAGATGTCGTCGGCGTGGAACCCGGCCGCCCGAAGCTCAGCCACTGCTTTGCTGCCTTCCTCCGGGTCGTCGATCACGGCCAGTACGTCATTCTCGGGATACCACGCCCCCGAGCAGGTGCTGTTGCTCCATCACCATGGCTGCTGTGCCTCCATTCACATGAACTCAACCCGGGACGGCTCCTCCGCGAGCCGTCGTCGGCGGGCACGCTCGGTCGAACCGGACGTTCGTTACTCGATGAGGCTGCGGAGCATCCAGGCCGTCTTCTCATGCACCTGCAAGCGCTGGGTAAGAAGGTCGGCTGTCACCTGGTCGTCGGCAGACTCCGCAGGCGCGAAGGCGCCGCGAATGGTCCGCGCGACAGCCTCATGCCCGGCCAGCAGTTCCTCGATCATCGCGCCGGCGTCCGGCACTCCATTCGGTTCCTGGATCGAGGTCAGCGCTAGGAACTGCCGGTACGTCGCCGGGGCGTGCTCGCCCAGCGCTCGGATCCGCTCCGCGACCAGGTCGGTCGCGAGCCACAGCTCGTTGTACTGCTCCTCGAACATCAGATGCAGTTCGCGGAACCGCGGGCCCGTCACGTTCCAGTGGAAGTTGTGGGTCTTCAGGTACAGCGTGAACGTATCCGCGAGCACGGGACCGAGCGCCTCGGCGACCGCGGCCCGGGCCGCGGCCTCGCCAGCCACAGCATCCTGTTGGTCGACCATCGTGGTGTCCTTCCTCAAATGCACATCCGGCTCGGGGGCCGCGACCGCGCATGCGTTCGAGAGCGTGATGACCATCACCATCTTGCCAGACCTGTTGGCCACCCACGTCGCTTCGCGCAGAGCCTCGAACAGCCTGCCGTCGTCACCCGCGATCAGCGTACTCATCGGCCCGGTCTCTACGAGGAGCGCGTGCGCCCGGAAGATATCGATCACCTCGTCGATCATCGGCGAAAGGTCCTCTGCGCCGAGCGGATACAGACTGACCTGTGCACTAAGGTCGCTCATGGCGTCCCCTCCGACTGGCGTCGTAGAGCGATGGCCACGAACCCCGCGCGAGGATCCGCGTGGGCGGCGGCTGGCTCCGCGTGGGCAGACCCCGGCCGTTCGAACAGCGTCGCGCGGGCGCCCTCGACCACAAATCCGGTCGCGGTAGCAATCGCGCCGAGATCCCCGGGCGAGAAGAACACGGCTCCGTGGAACACCGATCCCGAGTCGCAGCCCTGCGCGCGGTAGGCCTCCGCCCACGGGCCTTCCCGCGGGAAGAACCCGATCACGAACCTCCCCCCCGGCCGGACGACTCGCCCCACCTCGCGAAATACAGGTATCGGGTCATCGAGGAACTCGAAGACCGCCACCGCAAGCACGGCCCCAAAGGTCGCCTCGCCGAACGGCAGCGACTCGCCCACGCCGCGCACCACTGCCGGCATCCGCCTGGCCGCGATCCGCAGCAGGTCCGGCGCCGGATCGAGGCCGACCTCCGCCTGCACGGCGCCGCCAAAGCGGCCGCTCCCGGTACCCAGGTCGAGCCAGGGCCTCGGTGCTCCGTGCAGCAGCGTGCTCACGCACTCCTGTTCGGCGTGGAGGACACGCCGGCCCGTGGCGGAAGCGTACCAGTCGTCGTACTCGTCCGCGTCAGCCGCGCCTCGGTCGAACGGGTTCGGCCTCACAGGCGGCACGGTCGGCTCTTCGCGGGCGTGGCGTACGTTGGTCTGCCTACGGGCGGTCGGGCGCGGGCTCGAGTTCCGCAAGCCGGCGCTCGATCTCCTCGATCTGCTCGCGCAGGTCGCCGAGGGTCTCACGCAACTCCGCCCGTTCCTCAGCACGGCTCAGCCGGCTACGGGTACGAGGCTCTCCGGGGATTCCGCCGGTCCAAACGCGCGGGACGTAGTACACATGGTCCCCGCAGCAGCCGTGATGCCATCCGCAGTGCATTGTCCGCTCCTTCCCTCGCCCCGACGCCATCATCCCAGCCGTGCTCCGAGGACTACCGCCCCCTTCGTCGCTGGTTCTGCGGACCGATCGTCCTGAACCTGCTCAATCATCCGTCCGGCCGGCAGCGGCTAGCTGTCTATCCTTCGCCCTCGAACGGCCCTTGAGGATTCCCCGTGTCTTCTCGCGCTTCGTCCCGCCGCGAGCGGTTAGGGTCTCCGTGCCGCTCCAGGCCGAACCGGTAGATCATGTCCGACAGCGGCGACAGCTCAAGGAGTACGACCACCATCGCGGTGATCAGCACCGCAGTCAGCCACATGTTCTCCGCGACCGCGAGCCCGATGCCCGCCAGCACCCACACCGTCGCCGCCGTCGTCACACCCCGTACGTCGTGGCCCCGCTGGAAGATCAATCCCGCTCCGAGAAACCCGATGCCCTGCACCACGCCCGCCGCCACGCGTGAGTCCCCGTACAGCACGCTCGTCTCCCCGAACAGCGCCGCACCCCCACACACCAGCGCCGAGGTCCGCACCCCCGCCTCGTGGCCGCGATACTCCCGCTCGATGCCGATCGCGGCGCCGAGCAGCACCGCCAGCAGTAGCCGCCCGACCATCTCGAACTGGTCGCCGTAGGTCATCGGCGCACGCCCCCCGCCCGTTTGCTGGACACAACGCCGGTTGAAGCCAGATCGTAGCAGTACGGCCGAATCAGGCCGCGCTGAGGAAGGTCAGCCCGCTCGATGAACCTCGACTACGCGTTTCTCTGTGACAGCGCCCAGGAAGGCGGCGGCAAGGTCCACGCCCTCGGCATCGGCTTCGACACCATCGCCGCCACGCAGGCGCCCGTGACCCACCCCCTGCTGACCGTCGTCCTCCAGCTCCGCTACTCCGTCGCCGAGGCCGGCGACAAGGCGCTCTCCGTCCGCCTCATCGATGCCGACGGCCGCAACGTCGTGAACCCGGTCGACCACACCGTACCCTTCCCTTCCCCCGAGGGCGCCCGCACCAACACGGCGCGCCTCATCGTCGCCTTCGCCGGCGTCCAGTTCGCCGCCTACGGCGACTACGCCGTCCACGTCACGGTGAACGGCGCCGAGATCGCAAGCCTCCCGATCACGCTCGTCCCCGCCGCGCCGCCCGCATGAGACCCGGCCTCCTCGCCTTCGCCCTCGAGCTCGCCGGCCTGGCCGATGACATCTCGATGCGTCACTACCGAGGCGGTGGGGATGTCTGGCGCAAGGCGGACGGCACCCTCGTCACCCTCGCCGACACCTCGACCGAGGCCGCCATCCGCGCCCGCATCCTCGAACGCTTCCCTGACCACGCCATCGAAGGCGAGGAGGAAGGCCTCAGCCTCCCCCCCATGCCGGTGGACGAGCCCGCCGGGGACGCCCCCTCTCCCGACCGCGTGAAGTGGATCGTCGACCCCATCGACGGCACCCATAACTTCGCCCGCGGCGCGCCCGTCTGGGCCACGCTCATCGCCTGCGAGGTCAACGGCCGTCTCGAGGTAGGCGTCGCCTCGGCCCCCGCGCTCGGCACCCGCTGGTGGGCCGCCCGCGGCCAGGGCGCGCACCGTCGCGACGCCCTCACCGGCGTCACCGAGCGCATCCACGTCTCCACCCGCGCTCGCATGGAAGACGCCCAGGTCCTCTACGGCTCCTACACACTCACCACGGCCGCCTGGGGCGGCCGCGCCGACCGCCTCCTCCGCGCCAGCTGGCGTCAGCGCGGCTTCGGCGATTTCTGGGGCCACTGCCTCGTCGCGGAAGGCGTCGCCGAAGTCATGCTCGAGGGCGAAATCGCCCCCTATGACATCGCCGCCCTCATGGTGATCGTCGAAGAAGCGGGCGGTCGCATGACCGACATCGAGGGCGCTCCCCGCATCGACGCAGGCCACTGCATCACCTCGAACGGCGCGATCCATGAAGAGGTGTTGCGGGTCCTGAGGGGATGACGAGTCAGTAGACCCCATCGACGGAACTGATCACTGAGTTAATCCGTTTACGCACTGTTATCCGGCGACGAACACCACGTGAACCTTGCCCGCTGACAATACGGCCATGCCTGACCGCACACGGCCGGAGCGGATCGCGGCGTCGGCGCCGAGGCTACGGCGCGAGCCCGCGCCAGCTCGTCGCGCCGTCCCTCCCCGGTGGACCGCGTGATCGACTCGTCGGACGGTTCGCCTTCGTCGGCGGACGGCCCGACACCCCCGCGTCGACGCTATCGAGTCCCCAGGACGTTCATGCTGCACTGGGCGTGGTCGGCGGTGACGGGACGCGTCCGCAACCCCGGCGCCGACGGGCATGCGCTGCTCCGGGCATGTCGCGTGCGCACCGAGGCGTATGGCCTCGACAACGTCCCGCCTGCTCGCGGCCTCATTGTCGTCATGAATCACTACGAGCGCCCGGGACTCCGCGTCTGGTGGCCGGGCTTCTTCGTATCCATGCTCCTCTGGCGGCTCCGCCCCGCCAGTCCCGTACGCTGGATGGTTGCGAACCGCTGGGAGCCATACCGGTTAGGCCCGGTCTTGATACCACGCAGGCTGATCGCGGGCTTCCCGTACCTGCTCGTGCGCACGCATGGGGCCATCATCGTGCCCCGACAGAGCGCCCTGAGCCGCAGCCGCGCGCTTGCCCTCCGTCGAGCCGCCCGCGCCCTCGGCGGCGACCGCGCCGCCACCGTTGCCATCACGCCAGAACTCGTCACCGATCTGAAGACGGCCCTCACCGATCCCTGGCCAAACGCCGGAGCCGCTCTCGCGTTGTTGTCCCGCGGCCAGGTGCCCATCCTGCCCGTCGCGGTGTACGAGGGTGACTCGGCGCAGCTCATCGCGCGCGTTGGCCCCTCGTTCACCCTCGCCTGGGAGCCCCCGCGCGACGCCGCGACGGCGGCCGCTCTCAACCGCGAGATCATGTGCCGCCTTGCCGCGCTGCTACCGCCCGAGCTACGGGGCACCTTCGACACGGTGCCGCCCGCCCGGCTCCCGATGGATGGATGACGGAGGCTCCATGGTCACCACGCCACCACCGCTGCGCGACCTCCCGGCTTCAACCGAGGCATGGGAGCCGCTGACCCCGGCGTATTACTGGGCTGGCCGCGGGAGCGCGACAGTTCATCGCCTGAAGGGCTTCGACCTCGCCGTCGATGAAGCCGCCTACGATCAGGCCTATAGCGTCGAGCGCCTGCGCTGGCTCCGCAACGCCGGCGTCAACATGCTGTTCCTCAGCTACAACTGGGGGCTGCCCCCCGAGATGGAGCGCGACGACTGGGCCGCCTTCAGTGAAGTGGCTTCGACGGCGCATGACCTCGGGATTCGAGCAGCGGCGTACGTCCAGCCTTCGAACGCGTTCGCGCTCGGCTCGTTCGCCGCCCGCGACTGGTACGCGGTGACCCCGAAGGGGAAGCGCATCCCGTACTACAACGGCCGCTTCTTCACCTGCCTCAACGACGAGGCGTGGCGTACGACCGTGCTCGAACGCGTCGCGGACGCGATCGCTCGCGGCGCGGACGCCGTCTTCCTCGACAACTGCGCCTTTGGCGGCATGCCGATCCCGCTCTCGCGTGACTACACCGCCTTCGCCGGCTGCTACTGCGCCCGTTGCCAGGCCTCGTTCGGGCGCTGGATGGAGGCGCGTGATCTCCCCGCTCGAGGCGTGCCCCGGCTCTTCCGCCCCATGCGAGACCCGGACGCGCGAGAGTTCGCCCACTGGCGCGCCTGGACGCTCACCGAGTTCCTCCGCACCATTCGAGACACCATGCTCGAGCTCGACCCGCGCGTGGTCCTGCTCACCAACACCGTGGGCGCCGTCAACGTCAACACCTACAACCTCTTTGGCGTCGACCTCCCGGAGCTGGCGCACGTCGTTGACTGGCTCTTCGTCGAGAACCTGCAGTCCCCTCGCGCCGACCAGCGGCACCTGGTCCACAACGCCGGCACGTTCAAGCTCCTGCAGAGCCTCAAGCCCGAGGCGTCGACCCTCTCGATCTCGTACGAGCGTGGCATCGGCATCGACGGCGTACCACCCGCCCGCACCTTCACCAGGACCCTCTCCGAGGCCTATGCCGCGGGCGGCGTGCCCGTGGTGCGCGCGACCGAGTACATCGAGGACCGCACGTGGACGGTGCTGCAGCCCGAGCACCACGCCGCCCAGCTCGACGCGGTCCGCGACGTGGTGGACTTCGTCCGAGGAAGGTCCGACCTCTATCTCGAGCGCCGTTCCGCCGCCACCGTCGCCGTGTACGTCCCGCCCGGACTCGGCTGGCGTGGTGATGTCTACCCGGACCATGGCTCCGACTTTCTCGCCGTCATTCAGGCCCTCATCGGCGCCGCGATCCCGTTTCGCGTCGTCACCCGGCCGTCCGACCTCGAGGGCGTTCGAGCGCTCCTGGTGCCCGCCGGCGTCGAGCCGCCCCGCGACAACGAGGTGCTCACCATCCCGTTCGAGCAGCTCGGAATCCGCAAACGGCGGCGGTCGCTCCTCGACTACTTCGTCTCGCCCGGCGAACCCGTCCTGCGCCGCGCCGGCCCGTGGGTGGTGGACGGCTACTTCTCCCACATCCACGTCCGTCGCTTCATCGACCGACTCGACCTGCTGTTTCGCCTCGTGTTCCGCGACCAGTTCGCGGTGCGCACGATGACCCCCGCCGCCGCCGCACTGCTCCGAGGCGTCCAACCGTTCGTCGTCAGCGCCGATGGACCGGTCTACGCCGACCTCTGGGAAAACGAGGCCGGGCTCCAGCTGCACCTCGTGAACTACGGCGAGCGGCCCGTGCGCGTCCAGGTGACGAATTCCGACGCGCGCGCCGCTCGTGTGATCACGCCCGCCGGTGAGACGCCGTTCGAGGGCCGCGACCTCCTCCTCGATACGTACGCCTTGATCCTGCGCGAGCCCGCGCTCTCGGGCTCACCGGAGCACCCGCCCGTCCTCGCAGGGACGAGCGAGGCGTAGTGCATCGCCTGGCCCGGCTCCGGCGATTCCTGTGGCCGGTGCTCCACGTGGGCCTCGCCACCGCGGTCGGCGTCGCCGCCGTCGTTTCCATCCACGATGCCTGGACCGCTCGCGGTCCCGCCGGGCTGCTGCCGTTGCTGCTCGTCCTCCCGGTCCTGCTGCTCCAGCTCGTCGCGGTCGGCGTGGCGTGGGGTCTCCTCGTGCAGGCGGTCACGCCCGCGGACGTGCCCCGGTCCGTGCTCGTGCGGTCCTTCGAGTACGGATGGCTCTGCCGCTATCTCCCGGGAGCGCCCGGCGGTGCCGCCGGCAAGTTTGTCGCCCTCCGGCGCGCGGGCTACAGCGTCGCGGGGATCAGTTCCGCCCTCCTGTACGAGAACCTCCTCCAGGCGGGAGCCGGGGCCGCGATCCCGGCCGCCACCTTCCCTTTCATCGCGTCTGAGTGGGAGGTCGCCGGCTGGCTGTTGCCGCTCGCGCTCGTGGGCGCCGTGAGCGCGACCGGCGTCGCAGTGCTCCCGGGGGCCACCCCGCTTCTGTTCCGGCTCCTGCATCGCGCGCTCGGGGTGGCGGACCAGGCGTCCGTGCGCGCGCCGCTGCGCCGCGAGCTCGTCGCCCCCGCCCTCCTGCTCGTCGCCGGCGCCGCGCTCGGGGGGCTGGCCTTCCACTTCGTGGCCGTCTCCGTCGCCGGATGGGGCATCGAGGACGCGGGCGTGACGCTCTTCGTCTTCGGCCTCGCCGCCTTCTCCGGCTGGCTGGTGCCCTTCGCCCCCGCCGGCGCGGGCGTCCGCGAGGCGATCATCGTCTCCCTCCTCGGCCCCCTCGTCGGCCCCGACCAGGCGCTGCAGGCGGCGATCGTGGCGAGGGCCGCGAACGTCCTCGCAGACATCCTCCTCGGCAGCCACTACGTCTTCGGCGAGGCCCACCTCGCGCGGTCGCGACGTTCAACGTCCGTCAACGTCTCGAACAACCGCGCGTAGTCGGCGGCCACCGCCGCCCACGTCCGCGGCGGCCGCTGCGCCACCGCCCATCGAGGCTCGTCGAGCGCCCGCCGGACCGCGCTCACCCACGCGTCGACGTCCTCCGGGGCCACCGCCGGCACCCCGCACTCCGCTGCGGCGTCGCTCAGCCCCTGCAGGTCCGCCACCAGCACCGGTGCTCCCGCCGCGGCCGCTTCCGCGGGCGCGATGCCGTACCCCTCGGGGTCCCGAGGCACGCGGATGTTCGGCGCCACGAACAGGTCCGCGCACGCGTACAGGTCCTCGATCGCCTCGTCGCTGCACAGCCCCAGCAGCCGCACCCGCGCGTCGCCCGCCGCCGCTTCCGCCACCGCCTCCCGATGCGGCCCGTCCCCCGCCACGAGGTACACGACGTCCGAGGGCAGCCCCGGCAGCACGTGCCCGATGAACCAGGCGACGCCCTTTCGACGCTCCAGCCGCCCCACCGTGACCACGACCTTCGCCTCCGGCGTCAGCCCCAGGCGCGCCCGCGCCCCGGCGGCGTCCGTCGCCCGCGGGCCATCGGTGAAGCGCACGGTGTCGACGCCGTTGTGCACCACCACCGCCGAGACCCCGAACAGCTCCCGCGCCCGTCCCGCCGTATACGCGCTGACCGCAATCAACGGCCCATCGACGTAGCGCAGCCCCCGGCGCACCAGCGCCCGGTACGCGAGCCGGTCGCGTTCGACCTCGCGGCCGTGCAGCGTCACCGACACCGGCGCCCCCGCCGCCGCGCGAAAGAGCGGCGCGAACATCGCCAGCAACCCGTCGCCGAGGTGCACCACGCCGATGCGCCCCCGGTGCCGCATCGCCGTCGCCAGCCCCCGCGCCACCAGCAGCGGCAGCCCCCACTGGCTCCCCCGCAGCACCACCCGGTAGCTCGCCCCCGGAAACCCCTCCAGGAGCCGCGAGGAGAACTCCTCCATCCCGCCCCGGCTGGGCGGATACTTCCGCGTCACAAACAACACCGCCCGCCGCCCCATGCCGCCCATCCTACCCGCGCCCACCCCCCTTCCGACATCGCCGCCCTCCTGGCCATCGTCGAAAAAGCCGGCGGCCGCCTGACAGACATCGAGGGCGTCGCGCGCATCGACGCCGGCCACTGCATCACCTCAAACGGCGTTTTGCATGAGGCGGTGTCGCGGATTCTCGGGGCCTGACACCGGCACCACGACCACCGCCTACGACGCGCTCAACTGCATCACCAGCGTCACCTCCCCTGGCTCCGTCACCGTCGGCTACACCTACGACGAAGTGGGCGACCGCACCCGGATCACGTACCCTGACACGAAGACGGTCGACTACACCTACGACGGCAACCACCGCATGAGCACCGTGACCGACTGGCTCACCAACCAGACCGCCTACACCTACGACGACGCTGGCAAGCTCGAGGTCACGAGCTACCCCAACGGCGTCAGCGCCACCGTCACCTACGACGGCGCCGACCGCCTCACCGCCATCGACAACGACAACGGCAGTACCTTCTCGAGCTTCACCTACACGCTCGACGACGTCGGCAACCGCACCCAGGTCGTCGACAACGCCGGCACGACCACCCTGCAGTACGACGACGTGTACCGGCTCACCCAGGTGACCTACCCCGGCCCCCGTGACCGACACCTACAGCTACGACGCAAACGGCAACCGCACTAACGAAGAACACCGACACATACACCTACAACGACGCCGATGAGCTCACTGCCGTGAACGGCGTCTCCTATGGCTACGACAACAACGGGAACCAGACCAGCCGGGGGACCGACGGCTTCACGTTCGACCACGAGAACCGCCTGACGCAGTCGGTGGTCGGAGGGACGACGTCTTCCTCCGAGTACTACGGCACCGGCGTCCGCCGCTCGCACACCGTGAACGGCTCGACGACCACCTACGTCTGGGACGTCAACGCCGGCCTGCCGGTGGTGCTCCAGGACGGCACGAGGACCTACGTCTACGGCCTCGACCTCATCTCGGCGACGGATGGCTCCGGCAGCCAGACCTACTTCTCGTACGACGCCGTCGGCTCCGTCACCGACCTCACCGACGGCTCGGGCACCGTCACCGACACCTACGTCTACGACGTGTTCGGCACGATCACCTCGCACTCGGGCCCGAGCACGAACTACTGGCTGTTCACCGGGGAGCAGCAGGACCGGGCCACCGGCGACACGGGCTATTACTTCCTCCGCGCCCGCTACTACGACCCCGCCCTCGGCCGCTTCATCAGCCGCGACCCCCTGCTCTTCGACCAGCGGTATGCGTATGCGGGCAGTAATCCCCTGTTGCTTGTCGACCCGTCCGGTCTTTGTGGTTGGACTGAACCGTGGAACTGTCCGGATAACGCGGGTGGAGCGCTACTCAACGGAGCTCAGGCGGTAGGTGGCGCAATCGCCGGGGGCGCTGACGCAGTCGGTGACGCGGTCATCGGTGGCTACGAACTCCTCTATGAGCTCGAGGCCGCCAAAGCCGAGGGGAGCGCCGATCTTTCAGCGGCCCTTGCGACTACCTTTGTCGAGCAGGAGTGCGCCGTACGAATTGCCGTGATCGCGGGAGTAGTTACGGTGACCTTCGTCGCTGCTGCTCCGACCGCCGGCGCTTACACCGCTGCCGCGATCACCGCTGGCGTTGAGCTCGAGGCGCAGGTCCTTGGGCAGTACGAGGAGCTCGTGATGGCGTGTGGCCCCGTGGTCGTGGAATTGGTGAGCGATGCAGTTGGCTAGACGTGTCCGGATTTCCTTGCGCGACGGGCTGGCTTCCGGTGCAACGACGCGCGTCACGGGAAACCCGGGTTCGAGGTGCCCCCGTCTCTCCACCGTGAAGGAGGAGTGAAGGCAATTGCTCAAGCGCTGGGCCGGTCGCCTGTTCTACCTTCAACTCGCCGCTTTCACTTTCGTGACGGCGGTGCTGCTGTTTCTTCTTGGCCTGGCGGCCCTCGTGAACCTCGAGCCATTCCTTTTTATTGTCTCATGGCTTTTCGCGATCTTCGTATTCGGGATATCCCTGTTGATCGCCGGCCAGGCGCTCCGTCAGGGTGCTCAGCGCGGCGAAATCGTTCATGTCGCGCTCCCCGAACTCCCTCAGGAGTCCAGCACTCGAGTGCAGGCGAATCCAACCGCCCTGGAGAATCGAGGAGAGATCGTCGTGGAGCGGAGGAATCAGTGGGTAGGTAGACTCGGATACATGGACATCCACGTCGACGGAATCCGGCTAGCGTTCGTGGGAGCCGGCGAGACCGCACGTCTGATCGCGGAATCCGGCCGCCGTGAGGTCCAAGTGCGCGCCGACGCTTCGAGCAGCCCACCAGTGAACCTCCAGTTGCATCCTGGAGAAGTCGTGCGACTGGAATGCGGTTTCAAAGGCACGGGTTGGAGGATGCTCCTTGGACCATATATCGCTCTTCGCCGCCACTCGCTCTATCTGACCCTGGTCGGCGATGATCCAGTCAGGTCAGAGACCTGATCCGTCTGCGACCGAGCAATACGACCTTACGGACCCCCCCAAATCCTCGGCACGACCACCCTGCAGTACGATGACGTGTACCGGCTCACCCAGGTGACCTACCCCGGCCCCGTGACCGACACCTACACCTACGACGCCAACGGCAACCGCACGGCGAAGAACACCGACACGTACACCTACAACGACGCCGACGAGCTTACGTCGGTGAACGGCGTCTCCTATGGATACGACGACAACGGCAACCAGGTCAGCCGCGACTCCGACGGCTTCAGCTTCGACCACGAGAACCGCCTCACGCAGTCCGTCGTCAGCAGCACCACCTCTTCCTCCGTCTACGACGGCGCCGGCGTGCGTCGCTCCCACACCGTCAACGGCTCCACGACCACCTACGTCTGGGACGTCAACGCGGGCCTGCCCGTCGTGCTCCAGGACGGCACGAGGACGTACGTCTACGGCCTCGACCTCATCTCCGCCACCGACGGATCGGGCAACCAGAGCTACTTCTCCTACGACGCCGTCGGCTCCGTGAGCGACCTCACCAACGGCGCCGGGGCCGTGACCGACACCTACGTCTACGACGTGTTCGGCACGATCACCTCGCATTCCGGCCCGAGCACGAACTACTGGCTCTTCACCGGCGAGCAGATCGACCAGGCGACGGGCGACACCGGCTACTACTTCCTCCGCGCCCGCTACTACGACCCCACCCTCGGCCGCTTCATCAGCCGCGACCCGCTGCTCTTCGACCAGCGGTACGTGTACGCGGGCAGTAATCCGCTCCTGTTCATTGATCCGTCCGGGTTGTGCAGCGCTCTTGACTTGCTCGACTGCGGCTGGCAGGTCGCCCAGGCCATCCAGAGCACAGTCGACGGCGGTGAGTCAACCGTCGAGGGAGTCGGCGATGCGGTCGGTACGGCAATAGGTGACGGATACGAACTTCTCTACGAGCTCGAGGCCGCCAGCGCCGAGGGGAGCGCCCCTCTTGCGAAGGCCATCGCTGAGGTGTACATCGAGTCCGAATGCGAGTTGAGGCTGGCAGTGATCGCTGGGGTCGTCATCTGGACGGCCGCCCCTGTTGCAGCATCGGGAGTGGGAGCTGCGGCGGTCGCCGAGATCGCGGGCCTCGAGTTTGCCGTCCAGGCTATGGGGCAGGCTGAAGAGCTAACACTAAGCTGTGGGCCTGTACTCGTGGAGTTGGTGAGTTAGGGTGATGCTTCTCAGTCGACTTGCAGGCTATCTTGCCTTCCCTCCCGCGGGCTATCGGTATGCGGGGGATGCCACTCTTCGTCGGCGGTGGACTAGTCCTCGCCTTCGGAGAGAGACGGCGTACAACCCCCGAGCTACTCGATCGTGGAATGCGATTCGGAGGGGGAGCAAGTGACAGACCTCACCGTCCGTCTGATGCGTGTCATGCTCGCCATCGTCGTGGTCCTGTGTGCGGCCTTCACATTCGCTATCGGTTGGACAGGCATTGAGAACCTGAACCTATTGAGAGTCACGCTTGCGTGGTTAATTTCGTTCTTCGCCCTCGGTTTGGCATTGGTGATCGCTCGTGAGGCGATACGATCGTCTGATCGCGATAGCCCCGTCTTCCGGGCCCCCGGGGCGTATCCTGGCTACCACCGTCTGATCCGAGGCACTATCAGTAGTGGAGTGATCCTCCCGCCGAGTCCCGAGAGATGTGCGGTCGTCATCGAGAGGAGGCGCCAGTGGATGAACCGGCTCGGAAGTATGGAAATCTATCTCGACGGGCTTTGGGCTGCGTCGGCTAGCGATGGTGAAGCCGTACAGTTCGAGGTTCATCCTGGTCACCATGAGATCCAGATTCGGTTCCAGTCGGAGCGCAGCCCGGTGTTGGCCGTCGATCTTCGCCCCGGAGAAGCGACCCGACTTGAGTGCGGATCGCTTATCGCCGGCTGGAGGTGGTTCATCGCACCCTATGTCTACCTACGACGGCACTCGCTTTACCTGACCACGATTCCAGACGGTGATGCTGTGTCAGTAGTTTGATCTTCACCGTCGCGGGGGCGACCGATCGCCACCGGTCACTAGTGTCAACGCAAGTCTCCAGCGTTCCCCGCACCGTGGAGGACGCTTCCGCTCCCGGACTCGAGGACGGAGTATCAGCCGATGAGCCAGGATCGTGCCACCCGCGCACAGACGGTACGCGCCGCTGCGACCAGTGCTGGCGCAGGTGCGCTCCTGCTCTGGGTGGCCTTGAGCAACTGGTCGAATCCAACTTCAACGGCAGCGTATCGATTTGTGGCAGTCCTCGCCGGAATCGTGTCAGTCGAGGCCTTCGGACTCGCGATATGGCTGCTCGTGATGCCGGCACGGACGCGTGAACCAGGTCCCGCGCAACGTCGACGAACAGTGATCAGGGCGACGGTTAATGTGGTGTGCTGCCTTCTCCTCGCGTTCGTCCTCGCGCGCCTGACGCTCTCGTCGTAATCGCACACCGCGCACACTCACGATTCGCCGCTGTTCTTCGGCGGGATAAGTACGACGATGAGCAGGCCGACCAGAGACAGAAGTCCGCCGAGCCATATGCCGAGGGTCAGACCACGAGCTTTCTCGTCCGTCATCCGCGCGCAAATCGCGATCAGTGCGAGATGTATCGAAACGATTATGATAGCGCTGAACGTCTCATACATTTCATACTTCCCGTACTCGGCGCGCCTGACGATATTCTACCGGTGATCACGACACTAGGTGCGTCTCCAGGGTTCGGGCTTTTCGCCAGCCAAGGGCATCAGACTAGTGATGCTCACACCTCCGTCTACGATGTGTCCGGCGCGGTCACCTCGCGCTCCGGCCCGAGCAGCAACTACTGGCTCTTCACCGGCGAGCAGCTCGACCACGCCACCGGCGACACCGGCTACTACTCCTCCGCGCCCGCAACTACGACCCCACGCTCGGCCGCTTCATCAGCCGCGACCCGCTGCTCTTCGACCAGCGGTATGCGTAGGCGCGCAACCCCTACCCCGCCACAACCTCCCCCACCTCAAACCGGAAGTCCTCGATCACCGGGTTCGCCAGCAACTGCTCACACATCGAGCGGATCGCCGCCTCCGCCGCTCCCGCGTCCGAGGCCTCCAGCGTCACCTCGACGCGCTTCCCCACGCGCACGGTGCTCACGCCCTCGAAGCCCAGCGTGTGCAGCCCGTCCCGCACCGCCAGCCCCTGCGGGTCGTTCACCAGCGGCTTCAGCATCACGTTGATTCGCGCTTGAAAGGTCGGCACGAGGGCTCCTCGCTGTCTCTTGCTGGCTAGTCGGGCAGGCCCGCCCCCGTGAGGAGGCGGTAGGCTTCGAGATAGCGCGCCGAGGTCGCCTGCACCACCTCGGGCGGCAGCTCCGGCGCCGGCGGCCGCTTCGCCCACCCCGACGCCGTCAGCCAGTCGCGCAGCGGCTGCTTGTCGAAGGACGGCTGGTCGCGTCCCGGCTGGTACTGCTCCACCGGCCAGAACCGGGAGGAGTCAGGCGTCAGCGCCTCGTCGATCAGCACCACCTCGCCGTCGAGCATCCCGAACTCGAACTTCGTGTCCGCGATGATGATGCCGCGCTCCAGCGCCACTTCCGCCGCGTAGCGGTACAGCGCCAGCGACCGCAGCCGCATCACGTGCGCGCGGTCCGGCCCCACCAGCGCCTCGACGTCCGCATAGCTGATCGGCTCGTCGTGCTGCCCCACCGCGGCCTTCGAGGACGGCGTGAAGACCGGCTCGAACAGCCGGTCGCACTGCACCAGGCCCGGCGGCAGGTCGACACCGCTCACGCGCCCCGTCGCCTGGTAGTCCGCCCACCCCGACCCCGCGAGGTAGCCGCGCACCACGCACTCCACCGGCAGCGGCTCGGCCTTCCGCACCACCATCGACCGTCCGAAGAACGACGCGTCCGCGTCCACCCCCAGCTCCGAGGCGTTCGCCGCATCGAGCACCGCGACCATGTGGTTCGGCACCACCGCCGCAGTGCGGTCGAACCAGTACGCCGACAGCCGCGTCAGCACCTCCCCCTTGCGCGGGATGCCCTGCGGCATCACCACGTCGAATGCGGAGATGCGGTCGGTCGCCACCATCAGCATCCGGTCGCCCGGCAGCTCGTACAGGTCGCGCACCTTGCCTCGGTGCAGCAGCCCCGGCCGCTCCGTCGTCAGCAGCACCTCGCTCATGCCGGCAGCAGTCCGATGCGCCGGAACGACTCGTCCACATGCACGAGGTACGCCCCGTAGTCGAAGACCGCGTCCAGCCGCGCCGCGTCGAGGCGCCCCGTCACCTCGGGGTCCGCTTCGAGCAGCCCGCGCAGCGGCGTCTGCTGCTCCCACGCCGCCATCGAGTGGCGCTGCACGATCTGGTACGCCGCCTCGCGCGTCAGCCCCGTCTCGATCAGCGCGAGCAGCACCTTCTGCGAGAACACGAGGCCCTGCGTCCGCTCGAGGTTCGCGCGCATCCGCTGCGGGTACACCACGAGGCCATCCATCACGCCGGTGAAGATGTGCAGCATGTACGCGAGCAGCCCGGTCGCGTCGGGGAGGATGATGCGCTCCGCCCCCGAGTGCGAGATGTCCCGCTCGTGCCACAGCGCCACGTTCTCCAGGCCCGTCACCGCGTACCCGCGCAGCGTCCGTGCCAGGCCGCACACGCGCTCGCACAGCTCCGGGTTCCGCTTGTGCGGCATCGAGGACGACCCCGTCTGCCCCGCCTCGAACGGCTCCTCGGCCTCGAGGATCTCCGTGCGCTGCAGCCCCCGGATCTCCGTCGCGAACTTCTCGAGCGACGCCCCCGCACCCGCCAGCACCGCGAGGAAGTGCGCGTGCCGGTCGCGCTGGATGATCTGCGTCGTCACCTCCGCCACCGCCAGCCCGAGGTGCGCGCACGCCTGCTCCTCCACCGCGGGCGGCACCGTCGCGTGCGTCCCCACCGGCCCCGACATCTGTCCCACAGCCACCGTCGCCCGCGCCGCGCGCAGTCGCTCCTCGTGCCGCGCGATCTCCGCCACCCACACCGCAAGCTTGAGCCCGAACGTCGTCGGCTCCGCGTGCACGCCGTGCGTCCGTCCGACGCAGATCGTGTCTTTGTGCTCCACCGCCCGCCGCCCGACGACCTCGCGCAGCCGCGCGAGCTGCGCGAGCAGCAGGTCCGTCGCGGCGACAAGCTGGAGGCTCGTCGCCGTGTCCCACACGTCCGAGGACGTCAGCCCGAGGTGTACCCACCTCGATTCAGGCCCCAGCGAGTCCGCGACCGAGCGCAGGAACGCCGTCACGTCGTGGTGCGTCTCCGCGATGTACCGGTCGATGTCCCCGATGTTGATGCGGGCGTTCGAGGCGATCAGCCGCGCGTCCTCGGCAGGTACGACGCCGACGTCCGCCCACGCCTGCACGACCGCGATCTCGACGTCCAGCCAGCGCTGGAACTTGTAGTCGTCGGCCCAGATCGCCGTCATCTCCGGCCGGCTGTATCGAGGAATCACGGCGCGTCGTCCACGAAGTCCTCGCGCACCGGCGCGAACACTTCGATGAGGATCGCGGCGTCGATCGCCTCGACATAATGAGGCAGCCCGCTCGGGATCAGATACGAGTCCCCCGCCTCGAGCTCGAACTCCTCGCTCCCGATGCGGAAGCGCACCTGCCCCGCCGCCACGTGCCCCGCCTGTTCGTGCGGATGCGTGTGCTCGGGCACGTTCGACCCTGGCGCGATGCGGATCTCCACCATCGTCAGCCGCTCACCGGAGGCCAGCGTCCGCCGCACGACGCCGGGGAAGGCGTCGTGCACGGGCACCGCCGCGTACGTCTTCGTCCGAAACTCGCTCATCCTGCCGCCAGTCTGCTCACCATCGGGTCCGGCCCGATGAGTATCTGCGCCAGTTCGCGGCTCACCGCGTCCCGCTCATGTTGGTCGCCGAACAACGCCACGCCGTCGACAACGTGCGCGAACGCCGCGATCGCCCCCTCGATGCGCTCGCGGTGCTCCTCGAGCAGTGCGCGCGAGATCTCAGGCGGCCGCACGTTGCGGATCACCAGCTCCCGGTTCCCCTCGAGCGCATGCAGCACCTCGAGGCCCATCGACTCGCGCCCCTCGCCCCACGCCGCGATGAAGTGCAGACATGGCGCCGCGGCCGGTCGCTCCGGCCACGCCGGCAGCGCATCGAGGTCAATCGACCGCCGGCACTCCCGCATCGGGCACCGCACCGAGGTCACGGTCGGGAGCCAATCGGCGCGTCCGCCGTCACCCCGATGTCCGTTCGGTAGTGCATCCCCTCGAAGTGGATGCGCCGCACGTTGTCGTACGCGCGCGCCCGCGCCTCCGCCACCGTCGCCCCGCTCGCGACGACGCACAGCACCCGCCCGCCCGAGGTGCGCAGCACCCCTGCGTCATCGCGCTTCGCCCCCGCGAGGAACACCTGTACGTCTGCATCGACGTCCCCAACGCCCTCGATGGGGAAGCCCGTCTCGTACGCCCCCGGGTACCCGCCCGAGGCGAGCACGACACCCACGGTCGCCGCCTCGCTCCACTCGACCGGCACGTCCGCCAGGCGGCCGTGCGCCACGGCGTCGCAGATCGCGAGGAGGTCGGACCGCAGCCGAGGCAACAACGCCTCGGTCTCCGGGTCGCCGAAGCGGCAGTTGAACTCCACCACCCGCGGCCCCGAGTCGGTCACCATCATCCCCGGGTACAACACCCCTCGATACGGCCGCCCCGCACCCGCCATCGCCCGCACGGCCGCCTCGGTCACTTCGCGCTCGATGAACGAAGCGTGCTCGGCGCTGAGCCAGCCCGGCGGCGAATACACGCCCATCCCCCCGGTGTTCGGCCCGAGGTTGCCGTCGAACGCCGGCTTGTGGTCGCACGAGAACGGCATGTGCCGCACCGTCACGCCATCCGAGAACGCATGCGCCGAGGTCTCAGGTCCCCGCATCCGCTCCTCGATCACGACGCGCGCGCCGGCGTCCCCGAACGCCCGCCGGACCATCATCTCGTCGATCGCCGCGAGGGCCTGCGACACGTCGTCGCACACCGTGACGCCCTTGCCGAGCGCCAGCCCGTCCGCCTTCACGACGCACGGCCCGCCGAGGCCCTCGACGTATAGCCTTGCCTCGCCCGCGTCCTCGAACACGCGGGACTCGGCGGTCGGGATCCCCGCCTCCCGCATGACCTGCTTCGCGAACGACTTCGACCATTCGAGTTCCGCGGCGGCCCTGGTCGGCCCGAACGCCGCGATCCCCGCGGCAGCCAGCGCATCGACGACGCCCGCCGCGAGCGGGTCGTCCGGCGCCACGATCACGAGGTCCGCGCGCACCCGCTGCGCCAGCCTCACGACCCCCTCGACGTCCGTCGCGCGCACGTCGACGTTCTCGCCGAAATCCGCCGTCCCGGCGTTCCCCGGCGCAATCCACAGCTTCGCGAGCATCGAAGACTGCGCGAGCTTCCACGCAATCGCGTGCTCCCGCCCGCCCGACCCGAGCAGCACGACGCTCATGCCCGTCATCGGGAGCAACCTACTCCCACCGGCCCTACTCCCACTCGATGGTGCCGGGCGGCTTCGAGGTGATGTCGTACACCACGCGGTTCACCCCCGGCACCTCATTCACGATTCGCGTCGAGATGCGCCCCAGCAGGTCGTACGGGAGCCGCGCCCAGTCCGCCGTCATCGCGTCCTCGGCGGTTACGCAGCGCAGCGCCACGCAGTAGCCGTACGTGCGGAAGTCGCCCTGCACGCCCACCGTCTTGGTGTCCGTCAGCACCGCGAACGACTGCCAGAGGTCGTAGTACAGCGCCGCGTTCCGGATCTCGTCCATCACGATCCAGTCCGCCGCCCGCAGGATGTCGAGCTTCTCCCGCGTCACCTCGCCGATCACGCGGATCGCGAGGCCGGGACCGGGGAACGGCTGCCGGTACACCATCTCGTCGGGTAGCCCCAGCTCCTTGCCCACCCGCCGCACCTCGTCCTTGAACAGGTTGCGCAGCGGCTCGATGAGCGTGAACTGCATGTCTTTCGGCAGCCCGCCGACGTTGTGATGCGTTTTGATCTTCGCCGCCGCGCTGCTCCCCGTGGACGCCGATTCGATGACGTCCGGGTACGTCGTGCCCTGGCAGATGAAGTCGACCGTACCGAGGTGCGTCGCTTCCGCCTCGAAGACGCGGATGAACGTCTCGCCGATCCGCTTGCGTTTGGTTTCAGGCGCCGTCACCTCGGCTAGTTCGGACATAAACCGGTCGGTCGAGTCGACGTGGATGAGGTTCATCGCCATGTGCTGCCGGAACGTGCTCACGACGCGTTCCGCCTCGCCGAGGCGCAGCAGCCCGTTGTCCACGAAGATGCACGTCAGCTGGTCGCCGATCGCCCGGTGGACGAGCGTCGCCGCCACGGCCGAGTCGACCCCGCCCGACAGCGCGCAGATGACCTTGCCGTCGCCTACGCGCTCGCGGATGTGCTCCACCGACTCCTCGATGAAGTTCGAGGCGGTCCAGTCACCGCTGCACCCCGCGACGTCGAGCACGAAGTTGCGGATCAGGTGGTCGCCCTGCGGCGTGTGCACCACCTCCGGGTGGAACTGGATCCCGAGGTGCCCCTCGGCGTCCGCCATCACCGCCACCGGCGACGACTCCGACTGCGCGATCGAGCGAAACCCCGGCGGCAACTCGACGACGTGGTCGCCGTGCGACATCCACACCGGCATCGAGGGTGGCAGCCCGCGCAGCAGCGGGTTTGTGGCGTCCGACAGCGTGATCACGGCGTGCCCGTACTCACGCACCGAGGCCGGCACCACCCGCCCGCCCAGGGTATGCGCCAGCAGCTGCATCCCGTAACAGATGCCGAGCACCGGTAGCCTCGAGGCGATCACGTACGAGGGCAGTGCGGGCGCGCCCTCCTCGTACACCGAGGCCGGCCCGCCCGACAGCACGAAGCCCTTCACCCGCAGGTGGTTCAGGTCCTCGGGCCTCGCGTCCCACGGCACCAGCTCCGAGTACACGCCGGCCTCGCGGATGCGCCGCGCGATCAGCATGGAGAACTGCGACCCGTAGTCGAGGACCACGATCGCCTCGGGCGCGTTCGGGGCGGGCGTGAAGATCTGGCCGGGCTCCCTGTCGGACGCGATCTCGAGGTACGTCCCGACCTCGCTGTCGCCGGAAGCGCGAATCCTGGGAGGCGCGCCTGCTGCCTCGTTGGTGTCAGTCATTGCGCTCGGATTCGGGGGGAAGACGCCGCTAGGGCCGGATCGTATCGAGGCCCTATAGTGCGGTCAATGAACCCCGCACCCCCGCTCCGCATGGCGCGCCGATGCCCCTGATCCCGCCCGGCCGCCTCGAGGATGTCACTCGCCTGCTGCTCGCCGGGGAGGTCGTCGGCATCCCCACCGACACCGTCTACGGCCTCGCCGCCCGCGTCGACGACCCCGAGGCCATTACGCGCCTCGCGACGTTGAAGGGCCGCGACCCGCAACAGCCGATCGCCGTCCTCTTCGACGCGCTGGAGGCAGTCGCTCCCCTCATCGACCTGCCCGAGGTGTTCCACCGCCTCGCCGCCTTCTGGCCCGGTGCGCTCACGCTCATCGTCCCCGCTCGCCCGGACGCCTTCGTCCCGCTCCTCGTCCCGAGGGGCGCCATCGGCCTGCGCCAGCCTGACGATCCCCTCACCCGCGAGCTGCTCCGCCGCTGCGGCGGCATGCTCGCCGTCACGAGCGCGAACCTCCACGGCCAGCCCGCTGCCTCCACCGCCGCCGAGGTCATCGCCGCCTTCGGCGACGATCTCCCCGTCCTCGACGCCGGCCCTCGCGGCGACGCTGCCTCGACCGTGATCGACCTCGCCGAGGACCCGCCGCGTGTCCTCCGTGAAGGCCCCCTCACCGCCCGGCAGCTTGGCCTCACACAGGCGACCGACGAGCCTCGATGACCGCAACGCGACCCGCTTCGGATGCTGACGCGCTGTTTGCCACGCGCCAACCACGCCTCCCGCCCGCTCCGAGCCCGCGACGCCACTGAGCCATTGGGGCGACTTCGTGTACGATCGGGGAAGCCCACACAAGACACCGGACGAGGCAGGCATGCGCATCGCGATCGGCGCCGACCACGCGGGGTTCGCGCTCAAAGAGATCCTCCGCAGAGAGCTCGAGGACCTCGGCGACGAGGTCGCCGACTTCGGCACGCACTCCGAGGACTCCGTGGACTACCCGGACATCGCCGTCCCGCTCGCGAACGCCGTCGCGCGCAACGAGCACGACTTCGGCATCCTGATCTGCTCGAACGGCGTCGGGCCGTCGATCGCGGCGAACAAGGTCCACGGCATCCGCGCCGCCCTCTGCCATGATGTCTTCTCCGCGAAGCGCGCCCGCCAGCACACCGATGCCAACATCCTCTGCCTCGGTTCCTGGGCCATCGGCCGCGGCGCTGCCTCCGAGATCCTCCGCGCCTTCCGCGAGGCCACCTTCGAGGGCGGGCGTCACCAGCGGCGCGTCGACAAGATCAACGCGGTCGACCGCCCCGACTGACGATGCCCCTCGACTGGTCACGCGGACTCGATGCCGCCCGCCTCGCTGCCGGCGTCGCCCGCGCTACGTACATCACGCTGCGTAAGGCCGCGCACCCCGTCGAGGACGGCACGCTCGGCGTCGCCGGCCTCGACGGGGCGGTCGACGTACTTCGCGACCACTACGGCGTCCCCCACATCGTCGCCACCACCGAGCGCGATGTGTTCTTCGGCCAGGGGTTCGTCCACGCTCAGGACCGCCTGTTCCAGATGGACGCCATGCGCCATGCCGCCGCCGGACGTATCTCCGAGTGGGCCGGCCGCGCTGGTCTCGAAGCGGACCGCTTCATGCGCCGCCTCGGCTTCGTCGACATCGCCGGCCGCGACCTCGCCGCCACTGGTGACGAACAGCGCGACCTCCTGTTCGCCTACGCCCGGGGTGTGAACGCCGCCGTCCGTACACTCCCGGCGCTGCCGCCGGAGTACGCAGTCCTCGGCACGAAGCCCGACCCTTGGCACCCCGAGCACTCGATGTTGCTCGGACGCTTCGTGCTCTTCTCGTTCGCCGTGAACTGGGATACCGAGCTGCTCCGCGAGCGCGTCCTCCGCGGTCTCGGCCCCCGACGCGCGGCGCTCATCGACTCCGCCTACCCCGAGCACGCCTACGCCTCCGCCGGCGTCCCGATCGTCCCCGCCGCCGAGCGGTTGCTCGGCGCCTACGAGGCCGCCCTCGAAGCGGGCCTCGACGTCGACGGCGCGTCGAATGCCTGGGCCGTCACCGCTCGGCGCACGACCACCGGCGCTCCGCTCCTCGCCAGCGACCCCCACCTCGAGTCCCGCATGCCTGGCTTGTTGCACGTCTCCCATATTCGAGGCGGGCGCTTCGACTGCATCGGCGCGGGCGTGGCCGGTGTTCCCGGCATCGCGATGGGCCACAGCCGCGACGTCGCATGGGGCATCACCGCGGGCCTCGCCGACGTCAGCGACTGCTACGTCGAGAGCGTTGACCCGGCCGACCCCACGCGCTACCTCACGCCCGAGGGCTGGCGTACCGGACGCACGCGCGTCGAGCGCATCCGCGTACGCGGCGGTCGTACCGTCGAGGAGCGCGTCCTCGAAACGCGGCACGGGCCGGTCATCGGCCCCGCGGTCCGAGGTGAGAACCGCGCAGTAGCGCTCCGTTCCACGGCCCTCGAGCCGGGCGACCCGCTCGGCCCTGTCCTCGACCTCACTCGCGCCACCACCGTCGAGGAGTTCGATGCCGCCGTCGGGCGGCGGCCAGGCGTCCCCTTCAACTACGTCTACGCCGCCCGCGACGGCCGCATCGGCTACCGCATGTCGGGCCGCATCCCCAGGCGCGAGCACGGTGAGGGCTTACTGCCCCAGGATGGCGCGCGCTCACCCGGCCCGCCCCCGTGCCTCGACCCCGAGGACATGCCCCGCCTCCTCGACCCCGCGATCGGCTTCGTCGCGAACGCCAACAATGCCCCGGGAGGCGCACACGAGCTTGGCGCGGACTGGTGCGAACCGTGGCGCGTCGAGCGCGTCGTCGCGTTGCTCGAGGCCACGCCCGCGCACTCCATCGCCTCGTTCCAGGCCATCCAGACCGATGTCCACTCCAGCGCCCTCGCCCGCTTCCGCGACTTCCTGATCGATGCCCTCCCACCCGAGGATGACACACGCCGCTTCCTCGCCGCCTGGGATGGCACGTTGAGTGTGGACAGCGCGCCCGCGGCCCTCGTCGCCCGCACCTACCAGCACCTCGCCCGCGGGCTGGCGACCCGGCTCGTCGGCCCCCACGCACCGACGGCACTGGGCAGCGGCCTCGGCGTTATCGGCGGTGGTTCCTTCGGATACCGCCTCCAGGGCACCGTCCTTACTGCCCTCGCCAGCCCCGAGCCTCCTCGCTTCGCCGGTGCCGCCGATCGCGACCGCGCCCTCAGGTCCGCCCTGCAGGGCGCACTCCACTCGCTTGAGAGCGAGCTCGGCCCGGCACGCTCGCGGTGGCGATGGGGCGACGTCCACCGCTGGCCGCTTCCCCACCTCCTCGAGCACGTCCCCGGCCTCGGCCGCTGGTACTCCCGAGGGCCTTACCCCCTCCCCGGAGACGGCAACACCGTGCTCCAGACGGCCTACAACATCGGCGCGCGTGCGGGCCGCGTGACGGTCCTTCCCGGCTACCGCCAGGTGATCGACCTGGCAGACTTCGACCGCTCCGTCTTCCAGCTCGCGACGGGCAACTCAGGGATCCCCGGCCACCCCCGCTACGACGACTGCATCGAGGAATTCGTGGCCGGACGCTACCGTCCGCTGCTGTACTCTCCGGAGGCGATCGAGGCGGCAGCAGAGCACCGCCTGCGTCTGGAGCCCGCATGACCCAGTCCCTTGCCGGCCGCTTCGACCGCTACCGCCCGCTGATCGTCGACGAGATGCGCGCGGTCGTCGGCGACGACGCCATGCAACTGTCCGCATGGATGCGCTATCACCTCGGCTGGGAGGACGCCGCCGGCAAGCCACTGGGCGGCGCGTCGGGCAAGCTCCTGCGCCCCTCGGCGCTCCTGCTGGCGACCGATGTCGTCGACGGCGCCATCGAGGAGGCCCTGCCCGCCGCTGCCGCGATAGAACTCGTGCACAACTTCTCGTTGCTCCATGACGACGTCGAGGATCGCAGCGTGCGCCGCCATGACCGGCCCGCCCTGTGGACGTTCGCCGGCGTGCCCCAGGCCATCAACACCGGCGACGGCATGTACACCCTCGCCCGCCTGGCGATGCACCGTCTCCTCGAGGCCGGCCTCGAGGAACGCCGTGTCATCGAATCGATGCGAGAGCTCGACGAGGCCTGCCTCCGCCTCGTCGAGGGGCAGTACCTCGACATCTCCTTCGAGGACCGCAACGATGTGACGCGTGCCGAGTACCTGGCGATGACCGCCGGCAAGACCGCCGCGATGTTCTCCGCGCCCTTCGCCATCGGCGCGCTCCTCGGCGGAGCTTCCGGCGACCTCGTCACCGCCTTCCGCGAGTTCGGCTACCACGTCGGCCTCGCCTTCCAGGCCATGGACGACATCCTCGGCATCTGGGGTGAGCCCGAGGTCACCGGGAAGCCCGTCGGCGACGACCTTGCCTCCCGCAAGATGACCTACCCCGTGATCGCCGCCATGGCCTCGCCCGCCGTCGGCGCGGCCCTGGTCGAGGCCTACGCGGACCCCGCTGCCACCGTCGAAGCCCTGCGCGAGCTGGTCGTCGAGGGCGAGGGCCGCACCCACACCGAGCACTTCATGCAGAGCGCCGTCGAGTCCGCCCTCGCCGCGCTCCGCACGGCGGCGCTGCCCCATGCCGCAGAAGCCCTCTTCGAGGAATTCGCCCGCCTCGCCTCGACCCGCGTCCGCTGAACGTCAGAGCGATGGACAGCACCGCGACAATCTGGCCAGTAGCCGTCGATGTGCTAGCGTCGATTGAGACGGTCGCGGCCTCGGCCGCTGGATGCTGGAGAGCGTGGTGAAGAAGAAGACCATCCGCGATATCGACCTGCAGGGTAAGCGCGTCCTCCTCCGGGTCGACTACAACGTCCAGGTGGAAAACGGTCGTATCGTCGACGATACGCGGCTCCGCGAGTCGCTTCCCACCATCCATGAGCTACGCAAGGCCGGCGCCTGCGTCATCGTCTGCTCCCACCGAGGGCGCCCTCGCGGCGGTATCGACGAGTCGCTCCGCAATGCCCCCGTGGCCCTCCACCTCACCGAGATGCTTGGGGTCCCCGTCCGCACCACCCAGGATTGCATCGGCCCCGAGGCCGAGGCCCAGGCCGCCGCCCTGCGGCCCGGCGATGTCCTGATGCTCGAGAACGTCCGCTTCCATCCCGAGGAGGAAGCCAACAACGATGAGTTCGCGCGGGCCCTCGCCCGCGTCGGCGACGTCTTCGTGAATGACGCCTTTGGCACCGCCCACCGCGCCCACGCCTCCACCGTGGGCGTCACGAAGTACCTGCCCTCCGTCGCCGGCCTGTTGCTCGAGCGCGAAGTCGACTACCTCACGAAGGTCACGGACAGCCCCGAACGCCCCTTCGGCATCGTTCTCGGCGGCTCCAAGGTCTCCGACAAGATCGCCATCCTCGAAAACCTCACGCGCTGCGCCGACGTCATCTGCATCGGCGGTGCGATCGCCAACACGTTCCTCAAGGCACGCGGCATCGATGTTGCCGACTCGCTCGTCGAGAACGACGGCCTGGCCGGAGCCCGCTACATCATGGCGCTCGCCGAGCATCGAGGAGACATCGAGATCGTCCTCCCATCGGACGTGGTTGTCGCCTTCGGCGGCGCCGAGGGGGCGCTCGTGCGCACCGTCTCCGTCGCCCAGGTGCCGGTGAATTGGCGCATCCTCGATGTCGGCCCCGGCACGGTGCAGTCCTTCGCCAGCGCTCTCCAGCGCTGCAAGACCGTCGTCTGGAACGGCCCCATGGGCCTCTTCGAACGCGAGCCCTTCGACCGCGGATCGATGGCCGTCGCGCGCGTCCTGGGCGAGCTCCGCTCCGCCACCACCGTGGTCGGGGGCGGCGAGACCGTCGCCGCCCTCCGCCGCGCGCACGTCGCCGAACGCATCTCGCACGTCTCAACCGGTGGCGGCGCGTCACTCGCGATGCTGCAGGGCAAGCCCCTCCCCGCCGTGGACGCGCTGCTCGATGCGTGACGCCCGGCGAGGCGGCCCGGTAGCATAGCGTCATGGACATTGACCTCATCCGCCGGCTCTCCATCCCGGGAGAGTCCAAAGTGCTTCTGTGCGTGCTCGACGGTCTCGGCGGCCTCCCCGGCCCGCGAGGCCGCAGCGAGCTCGAGGAGGCGCATCCCCGTCACCTCGACCGCCTCGCCGAGGAGGGCGCCGTCGGCCAGACGATCCCCGTCGGCTACGGCATCACCCCCGGCTCCGGTCCCGGACATCTCGCGCTCTTCGGCTACGACCCGCTCACCCACGAGGTCGGCCGCGGCGTCCTCGAGGCCACCGGTATCGACTTCGCCCTCCAGGGCGACGACCTCGCCGCCCGCGGCAACTTCTGCACCGTCGACGCCGAGGGCGTGATCGTCGACCGGCGCGCCGGCCGCGTCGCCACCGAGGTCACCGCCGAGATCTGCGCCGAGCTCGAGTCGTCGATCTCGCTCCCCGGCGTGCGCGTCTTCGTCCGGCCGGTCCGCGAACACCGCTTCGTGCTGGTCCTCCGCGGCGAGGGCCTGAGCGACGCCATCACCGAGACCGACCCTCAGCGCGAGGGCGTCCGACCCCGCCGCGCCGAGGCGAAGACCATCGAGGCCTCCCGCACCGCCGAGCTGGTCAACCAGTTCGTCGCCGACGCCGGTCGCCTCCTCGCGAAGCGCGACCAGGCCAACGGCATGACCCTCCGCGGCTGGGCCCGGCGCCCCGACCTCCCGCAGATGCCCGAGCTCTGGAAGCTCCGCGCCGCCGCCGTCGCCGTCTACCCGATGTACCGGGGACTCGCCCGCCTCGTCGGTATGGACGTCCTCGACGCCGGCGCCAACATGGACTCTCAGGTCGAGGCGCTCCGCCGCCACTGGGACCAGTACGACTTCTTCTTCCTCCACTACAAGTACACGGATTCCGCCGGCGAAGACGGTGACTTCGCGCGCAAGCAGCAGGCCATCCGCGACTTCGATGCCTGCGTGCCGGCGCTCCAGGCGCTGAAGCCAAACGTCCTGGTCGTCACCGGCGACCACTCGACGCCCTCGGTGATGGCCGCGCATTCGTGGCATCCCGTCCCCTTCCTCCTCCGGGGCGACAACGTCCGCATCGACGCCGCGAACCGCTTCAACGAGGTCGAGTGCGCGCGCGGGGGATTCGGTACCTTCCCCGCGAAAGAGGTCCTGCCGCTCGCCTTCGCCCACGCGGGCCGCATGACCAAGTACGGCGCCTGATGCCCGCCCGCCGCCCGATCGTCGCCGGCAACTGGAAGATGCATCTCGACCGCTCCGCCGCGGCCGATCTCGTAACAGCGCTCCGCGGCGCGCTCGATGGCCTCGCCGGCATCGACGTCGTCCTCTGTCCGCCGCTGCCCTGGCTGCCCGACACGGCCGACCACCTCCGCGGCAGCACCCTCGAGGTCGGCGTGCAGAACGTCTACTGGGAACCGCACGGCGCCTACACCGGCGAGGTGAGCGCCGCGATGCTCGCCGGCCTCGTCGACTACGTGATCATCGGCCACTCCGAGCGCCGCCACGTCTTCGGCGAGACGGACGAGGAGACCGCGAAGAAGCTCGACGCCGTCCTCGGCCTCGGCATGCGCCCAATCCTCGCCGTCGGCGAACTGCGCGAGGAGCGGGAGGCCGGACGGACGCCGCATGTCCTCGAACGCCAGCTGCTCGCCGCCTTCGCGGATGTCAACCGTCTCCCCGCGGACTTCGTCGTGGCCTACGAGCCGGTCTGGGCGATCGGCACGGGCCTGACCGCCACACCCGAGACCGCCCAGCAGGCGTGCGCCGACGTCCGCCGCATCCTCGGCCAGCGCTTCGGAGACGCGACGGCCGAGGCCTGCCGCATCCAGTACGGCGGCTCGGTGAACGCCGAAAACGCGGCCGCCCTCGCCGCTGGGCCCGACATCGACGGCCTCCTCGTCGGTGGCGCGTCCCTGAACGCCGAGGCGTTCGCGGCCATCTGCCGCGCCGTCGCCGACGCGAAGGGCTCGTGACCGCCCCTTTCCGAGGCCACGTCGTTGCCCTCGTCGGCGCCACGGCCTCCGGCAAGACGGCCGCCGCTCTCGAGGTCGCCCGTCGCCTCCCCGTCGAGGTCGTTTCGGCGGACTCCCGCCAGGTGCGCGCGGAAATGCGCATCGGCACCGCCGCCCCTGTCGACGACGAACTCGCCGCCGTTCCCCACCACCTGGTAGGCATCGTCACGCCCGACGCCCCCTGGTCGCTCGCCGAGTTCCTCGCCCGCGCCCGCGCAGCCCTCAAGGAAGTCTGGAACCGCGGCAGGCTCCCGCTCATCGTCGGCGGCACCGGACAGTACGTCTGGGCGCTTCTCGAGGGCTGGCAGCCGCCCGCCGTGTCCCCGGACCCCGTCCTCCGCGCCCGCCTCGAGGAGGAGGCGGCCCGCAGCGGGCCCGCCCCCCTCATCGAGGAACTGCGAGATCTCAATCCCGCCGCCCTCGCCCGTGTCGACCAGCGCAATCCGCGCCGTCTCATCCGCGCCATCGAGGTCGCCCGCGCTTCGGCCGTCGGTGCCGGCCACGTGGCCGCCGCACAGCCACCCGACTTCACGTCCGCGGTCGTCGGCCTCCGCTGGGACCGCGAGCGGCTGCACGCCCGCGCGGACGCGCGCGTGGAAGCGATGTACGCCGCCGGACTCCTCGAGGAGACGCGCGCCCTCCTCGACCGCTACCCGCCGGACCTCCCAGCCTTCCAGTCCATCGGCTACGCCGAGGCTGCCCGCGTCCTCCGCGGCGAATGGGATCTCGTGACAGCGATCGAGCGCACGCGAATCGAGACGCACCGGCTGATTCGCATGCAGGCGACGTGGTTCCGCGTAGACGATCCTCGTATCCGCTGGGTCGACGGCGAACACGTCGCGGATCTCGTGCGCGCGGTTGAGGAGGCGTCCGCCTCGCGCGTAGGATGATCCGATGGCGACGGCGTTCCCCTTCTGGAAGCTCCACGGCACCGGCAACGACTTCGTCCTGGCGGAGGCGGACGTGGCCGACGACCCCGCGTGGCCTGCCCTTGCCCGGCGCGTCTGCGACCGGCACTTCGGCGTCGGCGCGGACGGCCTCATCTTCGTCCTGCCGTCCGATGTCGCCGCACGCCGCATGCGCATCTTCAACCCGGATGGCTCCGAGGCTGAGATGTGCGGCAACGGCATCCGCTGCTTCGTGAAGTACGTCCTCGACCGCAGCATCGTCGACGCGCCCGACGGTGTCCTCACCGTGGAGACGGGCGCGGGCATCCTCGAGGCGCGCGCCACGCGCAACGATACCGGCCGCGTCGAGTCGGTTCGCGTGAGCCTCGGCCCGCCCCGCTTCCGCCCGCAGGACATCGGCGCCCTCGTCGAGGCGCAGGCGCCCGTGCTCGACCTACCCCTGACCGCCGCCGGCGAGCCCCTCAAGCTGAACCTCGTCTCGATGGGCAACCCCCACGCCGTTGCCTTCCTCGACACCGCGCCCGCCGACTTCGACCTCGAGCGCATCGGCCCGACCGTCGAGCATGACCCGCTCTTCGCTCACCGCACCAACTTCGAGGTCGCACGCGTCCTCGACCGCGACCACGTCGAGATGCGCGTCTGGGAACGCGGCGCGGGCATCACCCTCGCCTGCGGCACCGGCGCCGCCGCCGTCGTCGTCGCCGGCCGCCTCCACGGCCTCGTCGGCGACTCCGTCGAGGTACGCGTCCCCGGCGGTCCGCTCCGCCTCGAGTGGGACGGCGAGGGCGATGTCTACCTCGAAGGGCCCGCCGTCAAAGTGTTCGCATCCGTCTGGGAGGACGCCGAGTGACCCAGGACCGCCGCATAATCGAGACCCGCGCCGCCGTGCGAAACACCCCGCTCAAGCCGCGCGACTGGGAAGCCATCCTCGACGACGACGACACCGAGGCCGTCGAGGTCGATGGCGGCGAGATGGCCCTCGTCGTCCGCGACGGGCAGCTCCACCTGATGTTCGCCTTCGATTCCAACGAGGTGATGAAGGCCGCCTTCAACCCGATGTGGACGGCCCTCAAGCCAAAGCTCAAGCGCTTCAAGTCCTACCGGTACTGCCGCTTCGACCTCGTCGCCTTCCCCGTCCGCGAGTGGATCGACCACATGCTCGACGAGGCCGACTTCCTCCTCCAGGGCGGCTGGACCGAGATGGAGCACCGCGACCCCGCCGACATCGTCCCGCCTGAGCTCCCGGCCGGCCTCCGCATCCGCCGCGCTGCCGCCGGGGACCTCCCCCGCATTCTCGAGATCGAGGCCGCCTCGTACGGCCCCTTCTCCGACGGCCCCGAGGTGACCGCCGCCCGCTTCGAGGCCGGCCCGTGGACCGGCGTGATTGAGGAGGATGGCGAGGTCGTCGCCTACGCCATCAACGCCGCCGTCGACGGCAATCTCGGCCGCACGCTCTCCCTCGGCGTCGCCCCCGAGGCGCGCGGCGGGCAGCTCGGCTCGACCATGCTGCAGGCCGCCGCGTACCAGCTCGCCGCGACCGGCGCGCGCCGCCTCGTCGCCACCGCCCGCCCCGACGTCCCCGGCTCCATCGACACCGCTCGCCGCGTCGGCTACCGCCCCGGTCACAGCGGCACCGAGTTCCGCCGCTCGCTCGACGAGCGTGCGAACAAGGAGCGTCGCGAGCAGCGGCACATCCAGGGGATGAAGGTCCGCTTCGGCGAATGGCGCTGACCCGGCACGCAATGCACAGCCGCTGAGAATCGTCGCCCGCGCTGGCGCACGGACGCTCGCTCAGGCACTCTTTCGTCGCACCATCGAGGTCTCACTGACGGAGGCAACATGAAACTCGCTCGTCGCGTCGAGCAACTGCCGCCCTACCTCTTCGCTCGCATCTCCGAACTCATCGCCGCGAAGCGCGCCGCCGGCGTCGACGTCATCTCCTTCGGCATTGGTGACCCTGACCTCCCGACACCCGGCTACATCCTCGACAGTCTCAGGGAGGCTGCCGGCGAACCGGTGAACCACCGCTACCCCGAGACCGAGGGCCTCCCCCAATTCCGCCAGGCCGTCGCCCGCTGGTACGAGCGCCGCCACGGCGTCCAGCTCGACCCCGAGCGCGAGGTCGTCTCCCTCATCGGCTCGAAGGAGGGCATCGGTCACCTCCCGCTCTGCCTGGTCGACCCCGGCGACGTCGTCCTCATTACCGATCCCGGCTACCCCGTCTACGAGATCGGTACGATGTTCTGCGGCGGCGAGTCCATCAAAGTCCCCCTGCGCGAGGAGGACGGCTGGCTGCCCCGCCTCGAGGACATCCCCGCCGACGTCGCCGACCGCGCGAAGATCATCTGGCTCAACTACCCCAACAACCCCACGGGCGCCGTCGCCGACCTGGCCTTCTACGAACTGGCCGTCGCCTGGGCGAAGGCCCACGACGTGGTCATCGCCCACGACCTCGCCTACTCCGAGGTCACCTTCGACGGCTACGTCGCCCCGTCGATCCTTGAGGTCGACGGCGCCCGCGATGTCGCCATCGAGTTCAACTCGCTGTCCAAGTCGTTCAACATGACCGGCTGGCGCATCGGGATGGCCGTCGGCAACGCCACCCTCGTCGACGCCCTCCGCCGCGTGAAGTCCAACCTCGACAGTGGCGTCCCGCAGGCCGTCCAGCAAATGGCCATCACCGCCCTCGACGGCCCCTCCGAGGCGATTACTTCACATAACGACATATACCGCCGCCGCCGCGACCGCGTCGTCGAGGTGCTCCACCAGCTGGGCCTCCGCGTCGAGCCCCCGAAGGCGTCGCTGTACGTCTGGGCCCGCCTTCCCGAGGGTGAGCGGTCCTCCGCCGACTACGCCGGCCGTCTCATCGATGCCACCGGCGTCGTCGTCACCCCCGGCGTCAGCTACGGCGCGGCAGGGGAGGGCTACATCCGCCTCTCGCTGACCCTCCCGGACGACCGCGTCGAAGAGGGCCTCCGCCGCCTCTCCGCCTTCGCCCGCGGCGAGCAGGTGCTCGACGCCTGACGAGATGCGCTACGATCGAGGTCATCCCGTGAGTTCCGGAGGCCGCTGATTCCTCGACGTCGCCCGTTTCGTACCAACGACATACCTGCCGGGGACAACGGAGACCGCGCCCGTGTCTCGAGGCGCAACGGCGCCCGCGGTGATGGTGTCTCGACAGCCCCGGTCAAAGAGCGCGCCTACCTCGTCGGCCTCGACCACGGCCAGAACGGCCTCATGTCCGAGGAAGAGTCGCTCCGCGAGCTGGCCCGTCTCGCCAGGACGGCGGGCACCGTGGTCGTCGGGCAGAGCGTGCAGCGCCGCCAGCACCCCGACCCCGCCACCTACGTCGGTTCCGGCAAGCTCGAGGAGATCAAGGACGCGCGCGAGCGCACGGACTACAGCCTCGTCGTCTTCGACGAGCAGCTGTCGCCCGCCCAGCAGCTCCGCCTCGAGTCCGCGCTCGAGGTGAAAGTCCTCGACCGCAGCGCGCTCATCCTCGACATCTTCGCGAGCCGCGCCCGCACCCGTGAGGCCCGCCTCCAGGTCGAGCTCGCCCAGCACGAGTACCTGCTGCCGCGTCTGCGCGGCCAGTGGCAACACCTCGAGCGCATGGAGGGCGCCGTCGGCCTTCGCGGTCCCGGTGAGACCCAGCTCGAGACCGACCGCCGCCTGATCGGCCAGCGCATCGCCCGCCTCAAGCGTGAGATCGACGCCGTCCGCCGCCAGCGCGCCCTCCACCGCCGCCGCCGCACCCGCGAGGGCGTCCCCGTCATCGCCCTCGTCGGCTACACGAACGCCGGCAAGTCCTCGCTGCTCCGCACGCTCGCCGGCGCCGACGTGCTCGCAGCCGACACGCTCTTCGCAACGCTCGACCCGCTCACGCGCCGGGTCGGGCTGCCCGGCAACGAGACGGTCCTCGTCACCGACACCGTCGGCTTCATCCAGAAGCTCCCCACTCAGCTGATCTCGGCCTTCCGCGCCACCCTCGAGGAGTTGGAGAGCGCCGACCTCCTCCTGCACGTCGTCGACGCCACGTCCCCCGCCATCGAGGCGCAGTGGGCCACGGTCATGGAGACGCTCAACACGCTCGGCCTGGCCGACCGGCCGATGCTCACCGTGCTCAACAAGGCCGACGGCCTCACGCGTGCGGACGGCCAGCCCGTCGCCTCCGAGGCGGATCTGGCGCACGTTGACATCGCGAGCCCGGCGCCCGGCGCCGCAGTGGTCGTCTCCGCCACCGAGGGCTGGGGCGTCGACACCCTCCGCCGTCGCCTGGCCTTCGAGATGTTCGGCGTCCACCCCGAGGTGACGGCGCCGGCCTAGTCCCGCTCGCGCTCGCAGATCAGCGCCACATGCTCCCCCCGCACCCGCGTGAGGATCGCGCTCGCCACCCGCCCCCCCGCTCCCGGGCTGCCCTTCACCCGCGCGGCGGGAGGGTGGGGGTGGGGGGTCCGCACCGGCGTCGGTCGCCTCGACAACCCGCGGTTCAACCGCCGCTCGAGGTCGTTCGTCTCCACGGGAGACCCCCGCCGCCCCACCTCAACCCGCCCGAACCCGAGTGCCCGCAGCCGCTCCTCGATCCGCCGCGCGGAAAACGCGGACCATTCGATCACTCGGAACCGCCGTGCGAACGGCGACTCCACGACAGCGTCCGAGGTCAGGTACGCGATCCGCTCGTCGAGCTTCCACGCCCCGAGCTGCTCCGCCAGCGCGTCGACGAGCCCCGCGCGTCCGACCGCCGGGTCCGGGTCGTACAGATACAACCCCGGCTCCCCGGTCACCGTCCGCCCGGCATCCGGCTCCCCGGATAGCGAACGCGAGGGCTCCAGCACCGTCGCCGTCCGCGACGCCCGCGTCAGCTCCCCGACCCACAGCACCGCGGCTTTCAGCTCCCGGCCGACCGAAACGAACTCGATCTCGCCCCCCGCTGGCAGCCGTTCGAGGTCGATCCCGGGCGCCAGCTTGATCCCCGCGCCGCGCCGCCCCGAGGCGATCTCGACCACGCGCCGCAGCGACGGCGACCAGCGCTCCGGCTCCAGCCGGCGTCCGGCCGCGTCCCGACGGGCTGGGTCCGCCCATACCGCCTCGATGCCAGTCGGCGGCGACCACCCGTCGAGGTCCGCGCGCAGCGTTTCGACGCGCCCCGTCACCCCGCGCACCGAGGCGTTCGCGCGCACCATCGCCAGCCGCGTCTCATCACGGTCGACCGCCAGCACTCGGGCGACGCGCGCAATCGCAAGCGCGTCCCCGCCCATCCCGCAACCGAGGTCGGCGACCGTCTCGAATCCCGGGAACCGCTCCGCGATGTGCCGCGCGACGAGGTCCGGGCTGGCCTGTTCCGCCGCCTCGCGGTCGCAGAACAGCACGTGGGCGTCCTCGATCTTCCCCCGTGCCGCCCGGCGTCCGGCCGCAAGCGCCACAGCGGCCCGTGCCTGCTCGGCCGTGTACCGCTGCCCCAGGCGTCGTAACGCCGTCAGCTCACCCGACCGTTCGAGGAGCATCGATGCATCGTCGGCGGCCGCGCGGCCGTCCTCCGTCTGCAGCCAGTCGAGGTCTGCGGCATCCATCGGCAGCCGCCAGCGTTACCGTGCGGCGCGGACCGTCTGCGCGATCGGGTCGTCGAGCCAGTCCCGACCCGCGAACTCTGCGCGCAGCGCCGCGGCCGCCTCCCGCAGCACGCCGCCGCCGCTGTCGCGAATCCATCTCGCGGCCCGCGGCTCACCCGCGAAGGCGGACGGCACGTCGTCGAGCCACGACGCGACTCGTTTCCCCAGCGCCGTCTCCCGCGCTGCGGCGAGCAGCCACTCCGCCGGCGGGTGCGAACCCCCGTCGAGGACGCACGCAAGCCGGCACACCGATGCCGCCGCCTCCGCCGCCGACAGGATGGCCCCTCGGTCGGCGTCCTCGGCGCCGAGGGGCGCCCCCGCGAGCGCCTCCAGCGACTGCGCGGCCTGCACGTACAGCGGCCGGGCCACTCGCTCGAGAGCGTCGGACGGCAGTCGCGCCGCCATCCCCACCAGCGAGTCGAAGCGGTGCAGTGGGTCGTGCAGCGCTTGGCCGTGCCGCGCCAGCCACTTCATCTCGAGCGACCGCCGTGTCACCCCCTCGAGGTGCCGCCCCACTGCCTCCGAGGTGAGCACGGCCAGCTGCATCGCCGGCACGACGTCCGTCGGCCGCACGTGCACCATCGTCGACCCGTCTCGCACGAGCGGGTTTCGCAGCTCAGGCCGCAACGCCCGCGCCTCGGGCCCATCGAGGATCAACCAGAGCAGCGGCGGCGCGTCGGTGCGCGCCCACTCCACTGCGGGCGGTCGTACGAGCACCAGCAGCGCCCGCGACGCGACCTCGTCCCACGGCGCCGCATCGAGGAGCGCTCGCGCCGCCACCGCCGCCCGACGCTCCCCCGGCTCCTCGATCGACGTCACGACTGCAGCCTCAGCGCGAACTCCGCGACGCGCCGCCCGAGGGCGCGCGCCTGCTCTCGGTCGTCATCCGTGACCTCCGCGTGCGCGGTCGCCCCGTAGTAGGAGCCCGACCGCCGCATCTGCGCCGACCACGGCAGACCCACGAAGACCATTCCGTGGCCCAGCACCAGGTGCATCAGCTGCAGCAGCGTCGCCTCCAGCCCGCCGTGCGGTGACCATCCCGCGGTGAACGCACCGCCGGGCTTCCCCGCCAGCTCGCCCGACTCCCACAGGTCGCCGCTCCGGTCCATCCAGTCCTTCAGCTTCCCCGTGATCCCCGTCCAGTTCGGCGATCCGAGGATCAACCCGTCCGCCGTCAACAGCTCGTCCGGCCGCGCTTCGTCGACGGTCCGTGCGCGCAACTCGATGCCCGCCACACCTTCCACGCCCGCACACACGGCGCGCGCCAGTTCAGCCACGAGCCCCTCACGGCTGTCGTACAGGACGAGGACCGTCGCGGTCATGGTCTAACCGTCAGTGCCGGTGTGGTCGGTGATCACCTGCCGGAAGTGCGTGATCCGCTCCTCGATCTCCGGCTCCACGTCCTGCAGCCGCTCGCGCAGGCCCGAGATGAGCGCCACGGCTCCCCCGTACGCCACGAACCACTCCACGCCCTGCAGCACCGCGTGCGTGAACGGGTGCCTCCCGCCGCGATGTCGCAGGTACCCCCAAGCAAGCCCCGCCGCCAGCGCCCCCAGCGCGAAGCGCAACTGCTGTCGTTCGTTCACGGCGTCTCCCTAGCTTCATCCTACGGGCGGCAGGCAATCGCGTACAGCGAACGCCCCCAGTGGGACGAAGGTCAGTAGCGGACGATGCGTCGACGTGGCAGACTACGCCCGTCGTATTACTCAGGTCAGATCGGTGTATGCTGCTCGGCGGCCCGGAGGGCCGTGCAGCACGAGAAGGAGAGGCGATTTGCAGGACGTCACTTACCGTCGGCCCGCCACCTTGCAAGAGGCGGTCCAACTGCTCAGGGACAACGGCCCCACGGCTCGCGTCCTCGCGGGCGGCACGGACATCATCGTCATGGCGCGCGAGCGGCGTCGCGACACCAGCATGTTCGTCGACATCAAGGCCATCCCGGAACTGACCGGCATTCGCTTCGACGCGAGTGAGGGCCTCACCCTCGGCGCGGCCACCCCTCTCTATCAGATCTACCGGGACGAGACGATCCAGCGGCTCTACCCTTGCCTCGTCGACTCCGCGTCGCTCATTGGCGGCACCGCGATTCAGGGCCGCGCCAGCTTCGGCGGCAACCTCTGCAACTCCGGCCCCGCCGCGGACAGCATCCCGTCGCTCATCGTCCTCGAGGGCAAGGCCCGCATCGTCGGACCCAACGGTGAGCGCACGGTCGCGGTCGAGGACTTCTGCACCGCCCCCGGCCGCAACGTCCTCGAGGCTGGCGAGATCCTCGTCTCGCTGAGCTTCCCCGCACCCCAGCCGAACAGCGGCGCGCGCTTCCTCCGCTTCATCCCCCGGAACGAGATGGACATCGCTGTCGTGAACGCGGCCACCGCCCTCCGCTTCGAGGGTGACACGGTCGCCGCCGCCCGCATCGCCATCGGTGCCGTGGCCCCCACGCCGCTCTTCGTCCCCGCCGCCGGCGACGCCCTCGTCGGCAAGCCCCTGACGGACGAGACCATCGCCGCCGCCGCCAACGCGTCGCGCGATGCGGCCACGCCCATCGACGACATGCGCGGCTCTGTCCGCCAGCGCAAGCACCTCGCCTACGTCCTCACCGAGCGGACCATCCGTGACGCGGCTCGCCGCGCCCGCGGTGAAACCTTGGAGCACTAAGCCTTGAGCAACCGCATCATCATCAACACCGTCATCAACGGGGAGCCCACCGAGTTCCTCGCCGACGAGCGTGACAGCCTCCTCGAGGCGCTCCGCGAGCGCATCGGCCTTACCGGCGTCAAAGAAGGATGCAACAACGGCAACTGCGGCGCCTGCGCCGTCATCATGGACGGCCGTCTGGTGAACTCCTGCTGCGTCATGGCCGCCGAGGTCGAAGGCGCTGACATCACCACGGTCGAAGGCCTCGCAAAGGGCGGTGAGCTCACCCCCCTCCAGGAGACCTTCCTCGAGGACGCCGCCCTCCAGTGCGGCATCTGCACCCCCGGCTTCCTCGTCGCGGCCACCGCTCTCCTCGAGCAGAACCCGCATCCCACCGAGCACGAGATCCGCTATTGGCTGGCCGGGAACCTCTGCCGCTGCACCGGCTACGACAAGATCATCCGGGCCGTGCAGCACGCCGCCGAACGCTCCGCGTAGCGGCCAAAACACATCTGTAGTGCATGGATATGGTGCGTCGAATAAACGCACCATATCCAGTAGAATGTCGGCTATCGAAACCGGCACTCGCTCAATTCGACGTTAGGAGACTCCTGCATGGTCGCGACTGAGCCATACAAGATCGTCGGCACGCGTCCTGTTCGCCCGGACGGGGTGGACAAGGTCACCGGACGTGCCAACTACGGCTCGGACATCAAGCTCCCCGGTATGCTCTACGCGCGCGTCAAGCGCAGCCCGCACGCCCACGCCATCATCAAGAGCATCGACGCCTCGAAGGCCCTCGCCCTCCCCGGCGTGAAGGCCGTCGTCACCCGCGCCGACTTCCGCGCGGCCGGCCCCGGACTCATCGACATCGGTGAGGGCCCCCCGGTCAACCTCAAGTTCATGCTCGACAACGTCTGCGCGAGCGACAAAGTCGTCTACAAGGGCCACGCCGTGGCCTCCGTCGCCGCCACTGACCTCCACACCGCTGAGGACGCCCTCAACCTCATCGAGGTCGAGTACGAGGTGCTCCCGCCGGTCATGAACGTCCGTGACGCCATGCTGGAGTCGGCGCCCCTCATCCACGGCGACCAGCTCACCGGCGGCCTCACCGCGGCCGACATGGGCAAGCGCCCCTCGAACATCGCCAACCGCGTCGAGTTCGAGATGGGTGACATCGAGGCAGGCTTCGCCTCGGCCGACGTCGTCGTCGAGCGCGAGTTCGAGACCGCGATGTACCACCAGGGCTACATCGAGCCGCACAACGCCACCGTCCTCTGGAACAAGGACGACGACATCACCATCTGGACCAGCACGCAGGGCACGTTCGCGGTGCGGACCGCCAGCGCGATGATCCTCGGCGTCCCGGTCTCCCAGATCAAAGTCGTCCCGATGGAGATCGGCGGCGGCTTCGGCGGCAAGATTCCGGTCTACCTGGAGCCCCACGCGGCGCTCCTCTCGAAGAAGACCGGCGCCCCCGTCAAGATGTGGATGACCCGCGAGGAGGTCCTCGAGGCCAGCGGCCCCACCTCCGGCACCTTCGCCCGCGTCAAGATCGGCGCCAAGCGTGACGGCACCCTCGTGTCTGCGAAGGTGCACCTGGCTTTCGAGGCCGGTGGCTTCCCCGGCTCGCCCGTCGGCGCCGGCGCCATGTGCGCCCTTGGCCCCTACACGATCCCGAACGCCTTCGTTGAGGGCTTCGATGTCGTCGTGAACCGCCCGAAGGTCGCCGCCTACCGCGCCCCCGGTGCGCCCGCGGCCGAGTACGCGGTGGAGTCGGTCATCGACGAGATCGCCGAGCAGCTCGACATGGACCCGATGGACTTCCGCCTGAAGAACGCGGCCGTCGAGGGCACCCGGCGCCCGGACGGCGCCACCATGGGCGTCATCGGCAACGTGCAGGTCATGGAGGCCATTAAGGACAGCCCCCACTACAAGTCGGAGCTCCAGGGTGAGAACCGCGGCCGTGGCGTCGCCATGGGCTTCTGGTTCAACGCTGGCATGGAGTCCGCGGCCTACGCGACCGTCGTCTCTGACGGCACCGTCGCCTTGGTCACCGGCGCCACCGACATCGGCGGAACCCGCGCCACCCACGCCATGCAGCTCGCCGAGACCCTCGGCATCCCCTACGACGACGTCAAGCCGCACGTGGTCGACACCGACTCCATCGGCTGGACCGGCGTCACCGGCGGTAGCCGCACGACCTTCGCGGGCGGCTGGGCCGTCTACGAGGCCGCCATGGACATCCGTGTCCAGATGGAGGAGCGCGCCGCCAAGATCTGGGAAGTCGACCGCGAGCACGTCCGCTACGAGAACGGTGCCGTCCACGGCCCCGAGGGCAAGACGTTCACCTTCAAGGAGCTCGCTGCCCAGCTGCCGCACACCGGCGGCACCATCGCCGGCCACGCGGACGTCAACCCGACCACCGTCGGTGCGGCCTTCGCCGGCCACATCTGCGACGTCGAGGTCGACCCCGACACCGGCAAGGTCACCATCCTCCGCTACACCGCCGTCCAGGACGTCGGCACCGCGGTGCACCCCTCCTACGTCGAGGGCCAGATCCAGGGTGGCGCTTCGCAGGGCATCGGCATGGCGCTCAGCGAGGAGTACTTCTACGACGACAACGGTGTCATGCGGAACTCGAGCCTCCTCGACTACCGCATGCCCACCGCGCTCGACCTCCCGATGATCGACACGATCCTCGTCGAGGTCCCGAACCCCGGCCACCCCTACGGTGTCCGTGGCGTCGGTGAAGTCCCGATCGTCCCGCCGCTGGCGGCCGTCGCCAACGCGATCTACCACGCGACCGGTGTCCGCGTGCACAAGCTCCCGGCGAACCCGCGCAACCTCCTCGAGGAGCTGCTCCCGCCGGAGGCCTAGTCGGTCGTCGACGTTCCACTCGGGAACACACCGCGAGGGGCATGGCAGCAGCCGTGCCCCTCGCGCGATCCCCGCAGACCGCCCACGAGAGGTAGACTGAGGCCATGCCGCTCGTCTTTATCCCATCCCTGATGCGCAACATGACCGAGAACCAGGATCGCGTGCAGGTCGAAGGCGCCACGCTGCGCCAGGTCGTCGACAACCTCGACGCGCGCTACCCCGGCATCAAGGACCTCGTCGTGCAGGACGGCCGCGTCCGCCCCGGCCTCGCCCTCGCCATCAACGGCGAGATCGCCACCACCGGCCTCATGGCGAAAGTCCCTGACGAGGCCGAAGTCCAGATCCTCCCCGCCATCGGCGGCGGATGACATAACGATACAGGCCGCATCACTGCGGCCGGTCGTCTACTTCCCGGCAGGGGAGTGGCCGCCGAGCGGTCAGCCCCGGCCCTCAGTCGCCCGCTAGTCGCCCAGCAGCGTGTCGTACCCCAGGTCCCGGATCTCCTCCACGTACTCTGAGCGCCAGCCCGGCGAGGGGATACGGCGGTTTCGCTCACGGAACTCGTGGTGGTACATCAGGTACTCCTCCTCGAGCCGCTGACGCCACTCGGTCTCCTCGCGGAACGCGTCCGGGTCGACCTCCTCCAGCGGACGGTCGATGTCCTCATCCGGCAGCTCCACCTCGTCGCGCCAGTACTCCGCCAGGTAGTCCAGCGACTCCTCGAGGTCACGCCGGCAGTCCAGCATGTACGTCTCGAGGGCCTGCGACGCATCGACGGGCGTGCCGCGCAGCCGCTCGATCCGCGCGCACTCCGTGCAGAGCGTGATCAGCTTCCGCGCCTCGCACTCCTCGCCCCGCGGACAGTTCCGATGCCGCGGCGCGAACGCGTTCAGCGTCGGCTTCCGCGAGTACCCCACCACGAGCGTCTCGAACGTCTGCTCGCACCGAGGGCACACGAGGTGGTCGGCGAAGATCCGATTGATCGCTTCTTCCCAGTTGATTTGCATCCTCGGCTCCCTCAGCCCGTTTCCCCGATCCTACGGCGGGCCTACCTCGTGTCAATCGCCGCCCAGTGCCGCCCGATACCCCGCGGCCTGCCCCGGCATCTCCTCGACGTCCACCGCCAGCACCCCGATGTTCGAGTGCCCGCCACCGCCTTCGAGGCCCGCCGCGATCCGCTCCCAGATCCACCGCGCGAGCAGCTCCGCAGTCGTGTTCTCGATCGGCAGGGCAGCCACGTCCGAGGCCGGGAACACGTACGTTCGCTCCCCAAACCGCACCGTCCAGCGCCCGTCCCCCTCCTCGATGTCGAGGAGTGTCGAGGCTCGCTGCAGCAGGAACCGGTGGTCCAGCGCCTCGCACGCCTCCCGCGCCAGCCGCTTCAGCACCCCGAAGTCGATCACCCACCGGTCCGAGGTCAGCCCGCCCTCCACGCGACAGCGCACCTCGTAGTTGTGCCCGTGCAGCGGCTCTAGTTCGTCGCCCAGCGTCGCCATATGCGCGGCCGCGAACCGCAGCCGCACCCCCTCCACCGTGACGTGATACTCGGAGGTCATCGCGCCCCCGCCTGCAACGACATGAACAGCGTGAACAGCTGCGGGTTGTCGCCCGTGATCCGTGCGCGCAGCTCCGGGCTCAGCTCGCCGCAGAGCTCGCCCGTGACCGTGCCCGTCGCCAGGATCGGCTCCATCAGCGCGGCCATGTGCTCACCGTGCTCGATCAGGGCGTCCGAGTCCCGAAACCGCTCGAGGACCAGCGCCTCCGACTCGTCCGCGTTGAAGTACGTCTCGTACTGCAGCGTCCCGCGGTCCTGCGCCCGCACGATCTCCATCGCCTGCGCCGAGAGGCGCTTGAATTCCTCGACCTTGCCTGCGTGGAACCTGAACCGGACGATGCCCTGCAGCTCGCTCATCTGGCCGCCTTCCGACTCCCCAGTCCACTTATCGCGAGACCCTCGGCGCCGTCCAGACAGCACGAGGGCAGCTCGTTGGAGCTGCCCTCGTGGAATAGGCGTGACGTGCGTTCGCGCGGGCCGCTAAATGTGCAGCCCCGTCAGCAGCGCGTCTACGTCGCGGACGCGCACCTTCGTGCGCTCGCGCGCCTCAGCGAGCCGGTCCTGCAGCGGGACGCTGTTCGGGTTCTGGTACACCAGCCCGACCGGGATGCCCTTCTGCCGCACGAGCCGCATCGCCGCCTCCAGGTCCCCCGGGTCGTGGTCGGCCGGCACCGGGTACGCCGCCGGCTCAATGCCTTTCGCCGGGTTGCCCTTCAGCGCCTCGTACGTGTCGTTGTACGTCGTGCACGGCGACTGCACGTGGACGATCGAGAATCCGCGGTGGTCCATCGCCTGCGAGATGTACTGCGCCAGATCCTTCGGCCGCGACGACACCGCCGAGGCCACGAATGACACCCCCAGCGCCAGGTACAGGTCGAGCGGCCGCATCGCCTCCTCGAGCTTCCCGTACGGCGTCGTGGGCGTGATCTCGCCGAGCGCGGTCGTCGGCGACGCCTGACCCTTCGTCAGGCCGTAGATGCCGTTGTCCATCACCACGACCGTCACGTCGAGGTTGCGCTTCGCCTGCGGCCCGATGTGCTCGCCGCCAATGCTCAAGAAGTCGCCGTCGCCGGCCGCGACCAGCACGTTCAAGTCCGGCCGCGAGGTCTTCACACCCCATGCGATGGGCAGCGTGCGCCCGTGGATACCGTGGAACCCGTACGGCTGCGGCCCCTCCTGCAGGTGCACCAGGTTGCCCGAGCACCCGATGCCGGCGACCAGCACCGTGTTCTCGATCGGCTCCTTCAGTCGGTTCACCCGGTCGGCCAGCGCCAGCTCGATGCCGCGCACGACACCGAAGTCACCGCAGCCGGGGCACCACTTGAAGTCGTACTCGGGATTGCGCTTGCTCATACTGCAGCCAGCCTTCCGCTTGTGCTCCGCAGGTGCTCCCGGACTTGCTCAACCAGGAACTGCTCCTTGAAGGGCAGGCCGGTGTATTGCGTAACGGAGACTGCGTTAATTCCCATCGATCGCAGGATACTAGAGAACTGCCCGAGGTAGTTCAGCTCCGGGACGATCACGAGGTCCTTCTTCTTCAGTTCCTCGACCAGCGCCGGCGGCAGCGGGTTCAGGTACATCGTGAAGTACCACGCCACGTCCTCACCGGCCTCGACCAGGCGGTTGAACGCCGCCCGCGCCGGCCCCTTCGAGCCGCCCCAGGGCATGATCGCCACGCTGGCCTCGGTCCGCTCGGCCTCGTACGTCCCGTCCTCGAGCAGCTTCAGCTTGTTGAACCGCCGCTCCATCATGTTCACGTGCACGTAGGGCTGGTGCGTCGTGTCACCCTGCTCATCGTGCTCGCTCGCGTTCGCGACATAAGCGCCAGGGTTCCCTGGCACCGGGAACGGCGTCAACTCGCGCCCTTCGTACCGCCGGTTGCCCATCGAGCCGTCCGAGACGACCCGCCGCTCGGCCTGTACCTGGCTCAGGTCCGGCCGGTCCACGTCCTCGTTCCGCTCGGCGATCGACATCTCGGTCAGCAGGATCACGGGGCCCTGGTAGCGCTCCGCCCAGTTCAGGGCATCGACGCCGGCCTGGAAGCACTCGGCGACCGAGCCGGGCGCGATCACCGGGATACGCATGTCGCCATGGCCCGGGTTCAACGCCGTGAGGAGGTCCGACTGCTCGGTCTTCGTCGGCAGACCCGTCGCCGGGCCACCGCGCTGCACGTCCACGACAACGCACGGGATCTCGGCCATCCATGCGAGGCCCAGGCCCTCGCCCATCAGGCTCAGCCCGGGGCCGGCCGTCGAGGTCATCGCCTTCCGGCCCGCGTACCCCGCGCCGATGATCGCCGCGATCGATTCGATTTCAGAGCTCGCCTGACCGACGAAGCTGTCCGGCCCGTTCAGGTTGCTCTCCATGTATACGAGGATCGTCGTAGCGGGAGAGATCGGGTAGCCGTAGAACGTTTCGAGGCCGGCCGCCAGCGCGCCCAGCGCCAGGAAGCTGTTCCCGTTGACCAGGATGCGCTGCCGCTCGCTCGGAGTCGCCTCGTCCAGCGCCTCGACCGAGTACCCGCTCGACTGCGCCGCCTGGATCCCCACCTCGAGCGCCTTCACGTTGCCGCCGATGATCTCGGCGTCGTTCGGCCGCCCTCGCGTAAACCGCTCTTTGATCCAGTCGACGAAGTAGTCCGCCCGCATCGAGGCCAGTTCCGCCACCGCCCCGATCATGATGATGTTCGCCGCGCGCGGGTTGCCTGTCTCACGCGCCAGCGCCTCGGCGTCCAGGCCGATGACGTTGCCGGGAGGCTCCGTGTCGAAGTCGCGCGAGTTGTAGATCAGCACCCCGCCGTCACGCAGGTCGCTGATGTGCGTCTCGTACGCCTGCCGGTTCAACGCCACGAGGACGTCCAGCTGGTCGCCCTGCGTCAGGATCTTGTTGGTAGACACCCGCGTCTGCGCCCATACAGGGCCGCCTTCGATCTGCGAGGGGTACGTCGCGAACGTCTGCACGTGATAGCCCACACGTGCCGCCGCCTGCGCGAGGCCCTCCGCCGCGGTTACCTGTCCCTGCCCACCTTCACCGGCGAAACGGACTACGAGGTCTGTACCCATGGATCGCTCTGACCTTACCTGTTTACCCGAAACGCGCCTCGGGACCGGCTATCGCACGCGTGGCCAGCACGAACCGTACAGCCTCTCGGCCGCCGGCACGGCTGACCATCCGTTACCTGCCGCGGAGCCGCGAGGCTCCCCCCAAACTCCGCAAGTATCCGACTCCCGACAGATTACGTTCAACATGCCCGAAGCCGATTGCGCGGCTATCATAACACCGCCCCGTTGGCGCAAAAGAGACCCCGCGGAGGGCAAAATCATGGTCAAGGCCTACGTTCTCATCGTCACCAACCCCGGCTCGACCCGCACCGTCCTCGACCGCCTGCGCGACGTCCCCGGCATCCAGTCCGTGCACGAGGTCATGGGGCCCTACGACATCGTCGTCGAGCTTGTCACGGACACCCTCACAGACATCCCGCCCATCCTCTCCGACCGCATCCGCACCGTGGACGGCATCCAATCGACGACCTCGCTCGTCGCCTTCCCGAACGAGTAGCCCCATGCCCGTCACCCTCGACGCCGGCGACCTCGCCCCCGACTTCGACCTCCCCGACCAGGACGGGACGCGCCACCGCCTCGTGGACTATCGAGGCCGGACCGTGGTCCTCTACTTCTACCCGAAGGACGACACGCCAGGTTGCACGAAAGAAGCGTGCTCCTTCCGTGACAACGAGCTCGCCATCCGCGCTGCCGGCGCCGTCATCCTCGGCGTCTCCGCGGACTCCGCCGAGTCACACCGGCGCTTTCGGACGAAGTACGAGCTGCCATTCCCCCTCCTCGTCGACGATGGCGCCGAGGTTTCATCCGCCTATGGCGCCTGGGGCGACAAGGTGCTGTACGGCCGGCGCTCGGTGGGCATGACCCGCTCGACCTTCATCATCGGCCCCGATGGTGCCCTCCAGAAGGTATGGAAGCGGGCCCGCGCCGAAGGCCATGGCGAAGCCGTCCTCAACGCGCTGCGGTCCAGTTCCTAGGGCCCCGTTTCAGGAGGACAAAGTAAACGCCGGCGCGTATGCGCCGGCGTCGCAGGCATGGCCAGGCGGGGCGGCGTTACGCCGCGATCCGCTCGTGAAGCTCCGTCAGCACGCGTCCGCCGCAGTGCGAGCACTGCAGGCCGTGGGTCGTCTTCACCGCGTGGTCGCGCAGCGCCCCGAACGCCGGCTCCACTACATGCAGGTCATCCTTGCCGTGTCGCTCGGGGTGCGACTCGAAGTCCCCCAGGTAGCGCCCACAGGCGAGGCACCGCAATTCGCCTCGCAACGTCCACATCGTGATTCCTCCTGTCCGTACCCACCGGATACCCGGTATAGGTATGCCGTGATTATACCCCTATGGGGTACTTGGTCAAGACCCAAGCACAAGCATCGCGGCAGGGGAGGGCGAGTCCGGCTGGCCGTTCCGCAGGCGCCGCCGCGGAAGCGCCGAGGCGACGAGATGGCTCGAGACGGGCGCAGCCCCGGACGCCTCCACCACCTCGCGGAGGAATCGCGTCGCATAGGACGCGCGGCCGGCGATCGACGACCGCAGCGTCGACATCTGGCTGCGGACCAGAACCCGCGACCGGGCGTCCCTGACATGCCTTTTCGGTGGCCTTCTCCGTGAGTCATACATAACAGAGATAGGGCGCAATATCGTGGGGCCCCAGCGCCCGCTGCCCCACGGGAAAGGAGTGCTAGACTCAAGAGGCCGCACCCCACGCTCGGCCCCGCCGACCAAAGGAGCACCCGTATGGGCCAGAACGGCGTACGTAACGTCATGCTGGCGGTCATCTCCGTCCTCATCGCGACCATGCTCTTCGCGGTCGGCTTCCTGACGCGCGTCGTCGTCGAGCCTGACCACGAGGATGCCACCCCGGCTACCACCGCCGGCCAGGCCCTCGAGCCCGGCGAGGTCAACTCCGACATCCTTGACGAGATCATCTCCATCCTCGAGGACGACTTCGTCGACCCCTCTCGTATCGACCCCGAACTCCTCTACCAGGGCGCCATCCAGGGCATCTTCACTCAGCTCAACGATCCCCACTCCACCTACATCGACCCCAGGACCTACGCCCTCTCCAAGGACGACTTCTCAGGCGCCTTTCAGGGCATCGGCGCCACTGTCGCCAAGGAAGGCGATTATGTCGTGATCGTCCGACCCCTCCCCGACACGCCCGCCGACCGCGCCGGCATCCAGGGCGGCGATCGGCTCCTCGCTGTGGACGGCGAGGACGCCACCGGCTGGAGCGTCGAGAAGGCCGTCCTCAAGATCCGCGGTCCCCGAGGCTCCACCGTCGAGCTGAAGCTGCAGCACCAGGACGGATCCGTCCAGACCTACGCCCTCGTCCGCGACGACGTCCTCGTCGCTTCCGTCGACACCATCCCGCCCGGCGGTACCCTGCGCGACGCCTCCGGCGCCGAGGTGACCGACTACGCCTACATCCGCATCAGCTCCTTCACCTCCCGCACCCCGGCCGAGCTGCAGAACGAGATCAACAGCGCCCTGAGCCGCAACGTGAAGGGCCTCCTCATTGACGTCCGAGGTAACCCCGGCGGCCTCCTCAACGAGACCCTGCAGATCGCCGATATGTTCCTCGACCGCGGGGCGATGCTCACCCAGGTCGACCGCGACGGCACCGAGCAGCGCTTCGATGCGCGGCCCGGGACCCTGACCAACCTCCCCATCGTCATCGTCCAGGACGAGTTCTCCGCCTCAGGCTCCGAGGTCCTCGCCGCCGCCCTGCAGGAGAACGGCCGTGCCACCGTCGTCGGCTCCCGCTCGTTCGGCAAAGGCACCGTGAACCACGTCCGCGAGCTCGACAACGGAGGAGCCGTCTACGTCTCCATCGCCCGCTGGCTCACCCCGGACGGCAATCAGATCGAGGGCGCGGGCGTCGAACCGGATGTCCTCGTCACGCTCACCCCTGAGGACATCGAGGAGCAGCGCGACGTCGCCATCTACCGTGCCATCGACACCCTGCGCGGCGGCACGCCGGCCCAGACGGCCCGCTAGCATGATGTAAACGGGAGGGCCCCCGCCCTCCCCCGAAAGGGATCCGTGCCAAAGCGAGAGCCTCGAGGCACCACCGTCGCCGCGAACCGGCGCGCCCGCTACGAGTACGACGTCCTCGACGAACTCGAGGCCGGCATCTCCCTCGTCGGCTCCGAGATCAAGTCCATCCGCGAGGGCAAGGCGAACATCGCGGAAGGTTACGCCCGGTTTCGGGACGGTGAGCTGTGGCTGTATAATGTGCACATCGCCCCGTACCTCCCGGCACGCGAGAACCACGAGCCACTGAGGCCTCGGCGTCTGCTCCTCCATCGACGTGAACTCGACCGGTTGGAGCAGGAACTGCGGGAACAGCCGCGGACGACCATCGTCCCGCTCAGACTGTACCTGCACGAAGGCCTCGCCAAGGCGGAACTCGGCCTGGTCCGAGGGCGAAAGAGCTACGACAAGCGCCAGGCCATTGCCAAACGCGAGTCGGAGCGCTCGATGCAGCGCGCGTTGCGCCACGCACAGCGGTGAGCAGCGCTCGAGGCAACACCAACCTGGGGACGAAAGGACTCGACAGGGGCTGACGGACGCGGATTGCGGGTCGAGGTGCCATCACCCTCGCTAATCAGGTGGCAAACAGTAACTGGCGAACGCAAACTCGCCCTCGCTGCCTAACTAAGCAGTGACGTTTCCGCCAGCCTCAGCCCGGTGGGCTGGATGGAAGCGACGACAAGCCGGGCCGCTCCGCCGAGGTGCGCCTCAGGCCCAGGCGGCTAAGACCACTGAGACTGGCTGCGTGGCCCCTGGCCAGTGGAGTACACGCAGCGAGATCAACCGCTGGCTACACCCGTAGTAGATCCTCGACGAAGGTTCACTGGACGGGGAGTTCAATTCTCCCCCGTCTCCACCAGACTCTCCGGAAGCCCGCCCCACGGCGGGCTTCCGTGTAACCCCACGAGTGGGCATCGAAGAGCCGAGGCCCATCCATCTCGTACGTGCCTTGCCGCCCGCGATCCGCGCGCCAATGCGGTGGGGTCACCGAGATCGGCGCGCTCAGCGACTCGCGGGTGCCAGCTCCGCCGCCATCTCACACAGCGCAACGAAGCTCGGCCAGTCCGCCACCGAACACGCCTCCGCCGGCAGCTCCTCGCCATCGTTGTACGGCGTCGAGAACAACACCGCCTGCACGTCCGGCTGCGAGACCTCACGCGTCACGCGCGGGCTGTCATCGAGCAGCAACGACACGCCGACGGCTCGGCACACACTCAGCTTCGACGCGCCGCTCGTGTGATGCACCGCGCGGAGCGGAAGCCCCAGCACGCGCAGCCACTCCCGAGCGAGGTGGGCCTCCTCGTCGGTTCGCGCCGTGATGATGAACAGCTCGTGCTCGCGCGCGAGCCGGACAATCGCCTCCAGCGCGCCGGCCATCGCCTCGCGCTCCCCGCTCAGCGGCGTCAGGTGCGACACACGCACGAGTTCCGCGTGCTCCGCCACCGTCAGATAGTCGTGCACAAGCGGAGGCCACACGTCCGCGCGCCCGAGGTCGAGCCCGTGCGCGTCGCGCGCGTAGCGTTGCTTCACGCCCGTCACGTCGTGCACCACGCCGTCGAAGTCCAGCCCGATCCGCAACATGAGCCCGATCGTGTCGCGCCAGTGTGAGCGCGCCGTTAAATACCTGCCTGGCCCCGCCTGAGCCCGCGCCGCATCAACGTCCGTACGGAGACGAGGCCCCGCTGAACCCCCGAAAGGCCGCCGACGCGCCCCCGCGGTGCGCGTACCGAGGACACGTCGTACGCGACCGATGCTGCCCGGCCGCGCCTCGACAACCAACGCCCCACGACGGCCCTTGAAAACGCCACCGTCGGAGGTACAACATCCCCCTCAGCACCAGAGGAGCACCGCATGCCGTCCGACGAATTCAAGCAACTGCTCGAACGCCTCCAGGCAGTCCAGGCCGCCGCCCCACCGCTGGCGGACCCCCCGGACTTCGCCGCCATGCGTGCGGCGATGGAGTCCCGCTCCTTCCCGCTCAGCGGCACCGCCCAGGTGCAGCCCGTCGAGGTCGACGGGGTCCGAGGCGAGTGGATCTGCGCGCCGGATGCCGACACCGCCCACCGCCTCCTCTTCCTCCATGGGGGAGGCTACGTCATGGGTTCGCCGACGACCCACCGCGAACTGGCCGGCCGGTTGTCCCACGCGTCCAGTGCCGCCGTCCTCCTCCTCGACTACCGCCTCGCTCCCGAAACCCCGTTCCCCGCCGCCGTCGACGACGCGTTCCACGCCCTGGCCTGGATGCGCGCTCACGGTCCTGACGAGGAATCACCGGCCGCCGCGCTGGCCGTCGCTGGCGACTCCGCCGGCGGGGGGCTCGCCCTTGCCACGCTGGTCAACGTGCGCGACCGCGGTCTGCCGCTGCCTCGCGCCGGCCTGCTGATGTCCCCATGGGCCGACATGCTCGCCTCAGGCGAATCGTACGTCCGCTTCGGCGCCGGCAACCTCCACACGATGGCCGCCGCCTACCTCGGCGGCGCCGACCCCCGCCACCCGCTCGCCTCGCCTGTCTATGCGGACCTCACCGGACTCCCTCCGCTCATGGTCCAGGTCGGCGAGGCCGAGGCCTTCCTCGACGACTCGACCACGCTCGCCGGCCGCGCGCGCGAGGCCGGCGTCGATGTCACGCTCGAGGTCTGGCCCGACATGATCCACGTCTTCCAGAGCTACGCCCCCGTGATCCCCGAAGGTCAGGAGGCGATCGACCGTGCCGGCGCATTCCTGCGCCAGCACCTGGCGCTCAGGGAACTCGCTTCGACGTAGGCGCGCTGCCTCGCGGGGTCGGATCGATCTCTGGCTGATTGAGGGGAACCGGCGATTGACCAGTCCCGACACACATCGCTCAGCGCTCGGCTGGCTCCTCGTCGTCGTACAGCTCGCCCTCGCCGCCACACTGCTGGCCGAGCTACGCGGCGTGTGGCGTGCCAGTCCGCTCCGCCGGTGCGCCGGCGGTCTCCTCGCCGCGAGCGGGGTGGGACTCATGGCCGTCGCGGGCGTCCAGCTCGGACGTTCCCTCCACCCCCACCCCGCGCCGGGCGCAGCAGCCGAGCTCCGTACGGACGGCCTCTACCGCCACGTGCGGCACCCCATCTATGCCGGCCTGCTGCTGTGGGCCGCAGGCACGGCAGTCGTCGCCGGCACGGTCCGAGCCGCAGCCATCGTTGGCGCGCTCCTGACGCTCCTCGCCCTCAAAGCCCCGTACGAGGAGCGCCAGCTTTCGAGGCACTTCCCCGACTACGCGGAATACGCCCGCCGCACACCGAGGTTCCTCCCCCACGTCCGCACGACGCGGTAGCGTGGCAGTCCGAGTCCCCGCCCCCCGTCGCCCGCCCCGCCTAGTGCCGCTTCGGTGGCCCGACCACCTCGATGCCGTACCGGTGCGCGACCGGCCCCAGCACCTCCGGTCCGGGCATGGCGAGGTCCGCTGGGGCCACGTCCCCATCTGCCGGCTCACCCAGCTCCTCGGCGAACTGCTCAAACCCCGCGGGGCTCGCGAAGACCAGCACGCGCGTCGGCTCGATATCGACGGTGAAGGTATGCGGCAGCCCGCGCGGCGCGAACACGAACGACCCTGTGGAGGCCTCCAGCACCTCGTCGCCGACATAGAACGTCATCTGCCCGTCCAGCACATACCACGCCTCGTCCTCGTTGTGATGGATGTGAAGCGGTGGTTCGGTGCTCTGGAGCGCAAGCGCTTCGACCACCGCGAAGCGGCCCTCAGCGGCCGCCTTGCCGAGCTTCGTCGTGAACCGCCCGCCGAGCGACCATACGGACGGCCCATCGCCCGGACGCACGAGGAAGGCCTGTCGCTCTGTCTCTGTCACGCTTCACCTCGGTGTTCCTTGGGCACTGGCTCGGCGGAAACCTAGCCCATCCAACGGCAACCGGCAACGTGGCTCGCCGGCCCGAGACCAGCTTCCCCCGGACAGCCCCGAAGACGGCCTGGCCCCGTCCCGCCTGCCGAGGCAGCGCTCCGCCCGCCAACCGACGCTCCTGATCACATCGAAGCCCGCTCTCGGCCGGCAACTCATACATGGCGGGCGGCGCCATCAGTCTGCCGCGCTGACCGTCCCCTGCTCGTCCACCACGTACACCGGCGGAGACGGCCGCCGCCACATCCTCCGAGACAGGCTCGACTGCCCCGAGGAGCGTCTCCCATCGCCCATGCTGCTCCCGCGCCATCACGATGCGGTCCACCTGCTCCTCGCCGGCCGCCTCCACAATGCCGCGCGCCGGATCCCCGTCCAGCGCGACATGCGTCCGCACCGGCACCGTCTGCACTCGTAACGCCAGCGCGGACAACCGCTGTCCCATCTGCTCAGCGGCCGCCTCCCGATGCCGCGAGGTCTCCGCCGCTCGCTCGCCCACTGCCACAAGCACGAGCTCGCCACCGCCCGACTCCGCCGCCATCCGCTCCACCACGGGTAAGGCGCGCTCCGAGGTTGCGTCGTCGAGGGCAATCGCCACAATCGCCACGAGGATCCGCGTGCCCCTGCTCTTCTGCCCCGACGCATCGGCAACGCCTCGCGCGACGTCGCGTCTGGGTTGCCACCGCCTTGCAACGCATCGGGCAGATGGGCCGGCGCAGCGGCAGCCGCGGGAGCAGCCGCCGCACGCCGAGGCGCACCGCCCGTCGCGGATACGTTAACGAGACATTCCCCGCTCGCTAAGCGGACGGTTACCCGCGCGCCACACCATCGATCCCACCAGCGCCGCGCACGCCACCGCGAGGGGAAGCAGCCGCATGATGGAGTTCGCCGACCGGCCGCCCGATGGCACCGCCGCGCGGGGCCGGGTTGCCAGCGTCGCCGCATTGCCGGACGCGCCTCGCGCCGTCGTTGCCGCGTGTCGAGCAGGCCTCCTCCACGCCGCGGCTCGTCTCCTCACGCCACACTGCCCACGCTGCGGCGTCGGGACGCCCGAGGCAGTCGCCGCTCCCCGTCCGGAGCGCGACCCTATCGTCACGCTTCGCTGCCGCGCCTGCGCCCACCACTGGGACGTACTCCCGCCGGACCCGTTCCTGGGCGTCTGACCGATCCCGTCGGCCCGGATTGACGCGCGTTCCTCGAGCCCGGGAATGCCGTCACGCCGCGGCCTCGACGCGAGCCGGTCACGCTGAGCGCCGATCTGACACTGCCTGCATCGTCCGTCCCGGTCCGCTCGCGCATCAGACGCCTCGCGATGCGTTAGTCTCTTACACGGTCCGCGACGGTGGCGGGTGCGCTTCACTCGCAAGTGGGCACCGTACCGCGCGCCGCGAGTCGCCCGCGAGGACGACATCGTCGTCTCAATCCATGGCATCCACGCCGGCGGCCGACGGGGACGTCGGCCGCTGCTCCCCCGTCCCCGCCGCTCCCTGCCTGGAGGCGCCATGAAGGAAGGCCCTGATGACGGTCGCGCGCCGCCTTGCGGTTCTCATCATCGACCCGAACGAGATCTTCCGATCCGGTTGTCGTGCCTCATTCCAGACGGACGCACGCTTCACCGTTGTCGCGGACCTGCCATCCGCCGACACACTGGGCGCGACGAGGCTCAAAGCTGACATCGACATCGCCATCGTCGACTCCGACACCGGCGGCGACCCGGATCTGGCTCAGCTTCGCGCTGTGCGCGCCGCCCACCCCGGGGCCGCGCTGCTCCTCCTCACGAGCCACCCCGAGCGTGAGCTCCTGCTGCGCGCCGCGGATGCCGGGGCTCAGGCCATCCTCGTCAAGACGCGCCTCTCGGGCCCCTTTTTGCTGAACGCCGCCCACCTCGTCGCACGCTCTCGTGCCAGCATCCTCGACCAGGGCCTGCTCCTCGATCTCCTCAACGGAAAGCCGCGACAGCTTCACTCCGCCGTCCTCACGCATCGGGAGTCCGAGGTCCTCCAGTTGCTCGCCCGCGGCCTGACCGACCAGGAGATTGGACGCGCCCTCGGCGTCGCCCGCACCACCGTCCACTCGCACGTCGGCGCGCTCCTCCGCAAGACCGCGGCGGCCAATCGCGTGCAGCTCGGCATCATCGCCAGCCGTCAGGGCCTGCTCCTCGAGGAGTGACGCGGCGCCCCTCTCAACCGCCGCCAGACCCCACATCCCACGATGCGCATGTCGTCGATTCGCCAAACGGATCGCTGCCTCCATCTCGACCATCGTCCCATGCGCCCACCCCATCGACGGCCTGCTCGTCGTTGTTCGCCGACGAGGCCCCACTACCATCCCGCTGCGCAGCGGCAGCGGCGCTCGGCACATCTGGCCTCCGCATCGCCATCGAGGCTGGACTGTCTCCGATAGGCATGCGTCTCACCGGCGGGAATCATCGGTGCGCTCCCCACAACCCCATCGGAACGGGTCCAGAAAGGCGCCTCACATGCCAGTACAGAACCTCCAGCCGGGGAACGTGATGAACGTCGCCGCCAACCAGATCCAGGGCACCGCCCATGTCTACCGCACCGGCCAGGGATACAACGGCGCCGGCAACGTCGGCTGGCAGCCGAACGGCGGGGCGCTCCAGATCCAGGCCATCAACGTCGGCCAGACCGTCAACTTCGCCGTCAACGGACAGGCCGGGATGATCGCCAACGGCGCGCCGTCGATGGTCCAGGTCCTCTGGGACAACGGCGCCGCCCTCGAACACGCTCCGGTGCTCGAGAACGAGGCAGCCCGCGTCCTCCGGCGTGCGTCGACCATGGCCTTCGCAGCCGGCGACGACAATTCGGAGGCCGCCCAGGCGATGGCCACCCTCACCGCCCAGTGGTACAACGCCATCGTCACCGGCTGCCACCTCGACCCCGCCACCTTCCAGCTGGTCCAGGGCAACTCCCCCCTCGGCTCCACCTCCGAGGCTCTCTGGAACATCTTCGACGCCGTCCCGCCGCTCTCGATCAGCAACCTCTACAACCCCTCACAGGGCAACGTCTTCTCCACGGACTACGGCGCCGTCATCGCCAACCTGAACCCGCAGAACGCCGGCTCATTCCAGAGCGCCATGGGCGATTACTACGGGCAGTGGGTCAGCTACCTGAACACCAGCCCCACGATCCCACAGGGCGGGATCCTCGCCCTCTTCCAGAACTGGTCGGCCCTGCACATGCCGCCCGACCAGGCACAGGCCGCCTACACCGCCTACCAGCAGGTGTCGCAGGGCGTCGTCCCCGTTGCCATGCAGATGTGGTTGGCCGCCGGAGGCGGCACCGGAGGCACGAAAGCGTACAACGCCACGATCACCCAGCTGCAGAACGCCCTCGCCGCCGCCCCCGGCGCCTCGGTGACGCTGAACTCCGCCTCCGCCTCCAGCGACATCAGCCACACGTGGGCGAAGGCCGAGGTCGGCGGCTGGTTCGACATCTTCGGCGGCGCCGCTCAGTCTGAGTACGAGCAGCTCACGATGTCGCTCATCGACTCCGGCCTCACGATCGAGGCCAGCTTCACCCGCCTCGTTACGTTCAGCTCCGGGCCCCTTGCGAGGCCCAGCACGGACCCCATCCTGTCCCAGTACCAGCCCTGGTACAGCTCGGCGGCGCTCAATCTCGCCTACCAGAACAACAACAACGTGGTCTGGAAGCACACCCCGCCCACCTGGGACAACACCTTCGGCCCCGGCGGCAACATGCTCCGCACCGCCAGCGCCCTCGTCGTCGTCGACGGCATCGAAATCAAGACCACGTCGAACGCCAGCTTCGACGCCTCTTCGCAGACCAGCTTCAAGGCGGCCGCCGAGGCCGGCATCTTCCCCTTCTTCGAGGCGAGCGGCAGCGGCGGCTGGACCCACGATGTGTCGTTCGACAGCAGCGGCAGGGTCACGGTCAACTCCAGCGCCCCTACCGGCAACCCGAACATCCTCGGCGTCATCGTCACGCCCATCGGTGGCGTGATGCTGACCTAGTCAGCCCTCGAGAGTCCCGAAGAACCCGCACGTGCGAGTTCTTCGGGACCCCCGCCCGACCGTTCTCCTTGACCCTATCCCTCCCGCGTCGCCACCCACATCGCCAGGAACCGCTCGAACGACCGCGTCGCGTCGATCGCGTCCCCGCTCGCCAGCACGTCGATCAGCAGCCCCCGCGTCACCGCCACCCCGAGCCGCAACTCGTCCTCGTCCGTCGCCACGCCGATGCGCTCGCCGACCTCCGAGGACAGCGCCAGCCACGGGTCCGTTAGTCCCTGCCCGCCCGTCAGCCCCACGCACTCGAAGAACAGCCGCACGAACGGCAGCATCTCCGGCGCGACCGTCCGCACCCACAGCGCCCGCGCCAGCTCCACCGGGTCGTCGATCTCCCCCGCCAGTTCGCTCAGCAGCGCCCGCTGCGCGCCCTCGACCGCCTCCACCACTGCCGCCACGAGGCCCGCGCGCGACCCGAAGTGGTAATGCAGCATCCGGTGGCTCGACCCGATCGCCGAGGCCAGCTCGCGCAGACTCCGGTCCGCCAGCCCGTTCGCGCTCACCTCCGCCAGGATCCGCTCGAGCAACTGCGTCCGCGCTTCGTCCATTCCGCATCCCTTCACCGCGCGTGTACCATATGGTACACTAACCCCGTAGCGCGAGGAGGAACCGCAATGCGCATCGAACACACCATCGACATCGCCGCCCCCGTCGACCGCGTCTGGGATCTCACCCTCGATGTCGAGCACTGGCCGCAGCTCACCCCCACCATCACCCGCGTCGAACGCCTCGACGCCGGCCCCATGGCCATCGGCTCGCAGGCCCGCATCAAGCAGCCCGCCCAGGGCACGAAGGTCTGGACCGTCACCACCCTCGAGCCCCGCCGCCGCTTCGCCTGGGCGACGAAGCTCATGGGGAACCGTATGACCGGCGGCCACCACCTCACCGAGACCGCGGCCGGCACCACCAATCGCCTCACCGTCGACATCGAGGGCCCCCTCGCCCCCGTCCTCGGACTACTGCTCCGCGGCCCCATCCACAACGCCATCAAGAAGGAGAACGAGGGCTTCAAGCGCGCCGCCGAGGCGTAAGGCCGACGAGGTACCAGTCCCGCTTCAGCTGAGGGACGCGTCGCCTGCCTCCCCGAGGGTCGCTCTGCGATCCCCATCGAGTAGATCGGCACGTCGCCGCCCGGCACGAGCGCGATCTCCAGATACCGGCGCAGCGCCGCGCGGTAACTACCTCTCGAAGTCCCGGCCATCGGCTACAGAAGCGCGCTCGCCATGGTCACCAGGCCGAACGCCACGAACAGCACCGCCGCCGCCTGCGCCACGCGGCGTGGCGGCAGCTGTTTGCCGAGGACAAGGCCCACGCCGATCGCCAGCGCGTCCGCAAGCACCATCCCAACAGTGGAACCCAGCCACACCCCGGTCCAGCCCGCGTCCCGCCCCGCCAGTGAGACCGTGGCAAGCTGCGTCTTGTCGCCAATTTCCGAGAGGAAGAACGCTGCGGCCACCACCCCGAACGTGCCGAGCAGCGGCAAACCCCGGCGACGCGTGTCGGACTCATCCATCACATCGCCCCGCAGGCTCCACCAGGCGAATCCCAGGAAGGACGCGCCCACTGCCAGTCGCAGCCACACCTCCGCCACCAGACCGTCGAGCGCCCGGCCCGCCCCCACGGATCCGAGATGGACCACGAGCGTCGCGGTGGCGACCCCCGCGATCACCGTCCACCATCGGTAGCGCGTCGAGAACCACAGGGCCACGAGTTGCGACTTGTCGCCGAGCTCGGCGACGAAGATCAAGAACGCGGACAACAGGAATGAGGACATGCACACTCCAATCGGTCTGGAGTGCTGCGTCGGAGTGCCGGGAGCTGCCCTACACGGGGTAAACAGACGCCTCGGCCCTTCCGCGCAGCACCTGCGTGGCATCGGGCCGAGAGTCTCGTCCGCCCCGGCAGCCGGGGCCGCGCCGCCGCCCTCCACCGGAGGGAGCATGTCGACGGTCGCGAGGTGGACTACTCCCCCTCAGTTGGCCTCAACCTACCACCCCGAGTGCCGAGACGCTATCGCTGCGCGGCGCCCCTCGTAGCGCCTCCAACCCCGTCCGTGATATGCATCCCTCCGAGGTTCAAGCGCACGAGGAGGTACATCCGTGGCAGACAAACCACTCGAGGGCAAAGTCGCAATCGTCACCGGCTCTAGCCGCGGCATCGGCGAGGCCATCGCCCGCTCCTTCGCCCGCAACGGCGCCACCGTCGTCGTCGCCGCACGCACCGAGGAGGTCTCCGACCCCCGCCTCCCCGGCACCATCCACTCCGTCGCCGCCGCCATCGAGGCCGAGGGCGGCAAAGCCTTCCCCCTCGTCACCAACCTCCGCGACCCCGACAGCATCTACGCCTGCGTCGACACCACCGTGAAGGAGTTCGGCCGCGTCGACATCGTCGTCAACAACGCCGCCATCCTCGTCCCCGGCGACATCGAGAGCGTCGAGGACCGCCACCTCGACCTGATGTGGCAGGTCGACCTCCGCGGCCCCGTCCTCATGTGCAAGGCCGCCGTCCCCCACCTCCGCGCCGCCGGCGGAGGCCACATCATCAATATCTCCTCGGGCGTCGCGATCTTCCCCGGCCCCGGGCCCTACGAGGACCCCAGCACCGGCGGCCTCTTCTACGGCATGGTCAAGGCTGGCCTTGAGCGCTTCACGCAGAGCCTCGCCCAGGACCTCCAGAAGGACCGCATCGCCGCCAACGTCCTTTCGCTCGCTTATGTCATCGAGACGCCCGGCAACATCTTCGCCCGCAACGACCCCAACAACCCGCGCCTCGACTTCGGCAGCGCCGACTGGATGGGCAAAGCCGCGACCTGGATCGCGAAGCAGCCCGCCGAGTACACCGGCAACATCGTCTTCGACCACAAGATCCGCTACTGGCTCCAAGACATCCCCTGATCGAGGCGGCCCGCACCGGACTTGGGGGGGCGAGCTGCCCCCCCGACCCCGGGATTGCACCGCCGTTACCTCAAGGGTCGAACAGTCGTCCGTTCGCCGCCCGGATCGCCTCGATTCGCCCCGCCTCGTCAAACCAGAACGCGGCGATGATCCCGTTCGTCGAAAACGCCATCATCGAACCACCGTGCGTCGAGGCGTAACGGCTCTTGATCGAGACCACCCGCGGATGGCTCTGGTCGAAGCTCCACGGCGGCGTCCCCTGGTTGAGCCAGCTCAGGTTTCCGACGACCGAGTCCGGAGTCCCGGGCACGCAGCACCCGGTCGACTCAATCGTGAAGCTCACCACCGGCGCCATGCGGGCCGCGATCGTCGCGTAGTCGCGCGTGTTCAGCGCCTCCAACAGCGGCGCCAGAGCCGGTTGCCGGGGTGCCGTCGGATCGGTCGTTGGCGTCGGACGCGGCGTCCGAGTTGCGGTCGCCGTGAGCGTCGCGGCTGGCGCGGTAGCGGTTCCGCTTGCACCCGCATTCGCCGAGGGCGAAATGAGACCGGCCGGCCCGATCGCGACGCTGGTCGCGGTCGCACTGACCCCGCTCGAAGCGGTCGACGGCGACGCATCCGTTGACGGCGATCCGCCACCGCATCCGACGAGTAATGACAACGCCGCCCCCGCCCACCATCGACGCCAGATCATCGCCACTCCCCTCCCGCCCGCACGATTATGCACGCGCCAACGCGGGGCCGCGGGCGGCCCGCCACTCCCATGTTTGTAGAAACCTCCCTGGCCCTCTACGATGCCGCCCGAGGAGCGCCGTGACCCACCTCGCCGACCGTGCCGCACCAGCCGACGCCGCTTCCCGCGACCGTCCCGACTTCGGGCGCGCGCTCACGCGCTTCACAGCCGCCGCTGGCATGATTGCCCCCGTCGTCATCCTCCTCGCCGCTCTCGTCGCCGTCGGCGCATACCTCGCCTTCGACCAGCAGGCCGTCGGCAGCGGTCGCGCCCTACTCCTCGCCGCCGCTGCCATCGCCCTCGCGTGGCTCGGCAGCTCCATCCTCCTCGCCACCCGCGGCAACCCCGAGACCGCCACTCCCCGCGCCTACCTCAACCTCCTCAACCACTGCGCCGAGACCGAGGACGCCCTCGCCCGCGTCGAAGTCCACCGCACCTCCGAGGCCGACCGCGCCCTCATCGCCCGAATACGCGACCAGCTCCGCTCCGTCCGCGCCGTGCTCGGCGTGGAAGACCCGGGCGCTCCCGAGAACGCCGTCGCCCTCAGCGGCCGGGTCGACTGGCTGCGCAGCGCTGGCTACAACGAGTGCTACAAGCGCGTCCACGCCATTCAGGCCGACCTCCTCCTGCTCTACGATCGCGCCGAGCTCCTCGCCGCCATCCACGAGGACTACCTCGCCCTTACTGACTCCCATGTCCCCGGCGCCGACACCCTCCAGTACAACCTGGAGCGCAGCGTCGCCGACCTCGGTCTCGACCCGGCCACCTTCTTCGCCCGTCCGAAGGGCACCATCGCCGCAACCCCCGCCGCGGCGCCGTCCGCTGCCGCACCTGCCGACCCCACGCCCTCCGAGGAGAATCGCTTCCGCGTTCGCTCCGTCCGCATGGCCCTCGACGCCTTCCGCGACCGCACCTTCGAGGGCCTCATCCACCAGCGCGACCGCGCCCGCGCCTCCACTGCCGCCACCGGCGCCATCCTCTACGTAGTCCTCGTCTGGACGCTACTCTTCGACATCAAGCACGACACGCTGCTCTACGCCGCCATCCTCTTCGCCGTCGGCGCCGCCGTCGGCGTCTTCGCCCGCCTCCTCATCCAGTCCGAGGTCGGCTCGGACGTCGAGGACTACGGCCTCTATATGGCGCGCGTCGCACAGACCGTCGTCGCCTCGGGCGTGGCCGCCCTCCTCGGCGTCGTCGTCACCGTGTACGGCATCGCCGCCATCAACAACTCGGACCTCGTGCCGGTCGGCGCGGCCGCTTCGAACCAGCCCGCGGCCACCGCCTCGCCCGTGGCTGCCGCCCCCATCCCCACAGCCGTACCCACCGCCACCACGCCCGCTCCCGAGGCGCTCGATGGCTCAGCCAACGATGTCCGCCTCGAGTCCGTCTTCGACTTCGAGACCTACCCCATCGCCATCGTCCTGGCCGCCATCTTCGGCCTGTCTCCCACCCTCCTCCTGAAACGCCTCGAGGACGCGACCACCCGCCTCAAGCTCGACATCAAGAGCACCGAGTCGAATCAGACCCCCTCGAAATAGCTGTAGAGGCATCGCCCGCGCCGTTCCGTTGCCGTGATATCCCGCGCCGCCCTGTTGTGCGCGCGCAACGTCCGAGGATCCAGCGTGGAGACATGGCTCATACACACCCGATCGCCTCAGTCGTTGCCGCTGCCATCGCCGGCGCGCTCCTCGGCCTCCTCGCCGCGATCATCAGCGGCGAGGCGTTCTGGGTCGGCATGGGCGCGGCAATCGCCGTCACCTTCTGGCTCGCCGCAGGCATCCTCGGCGATGGCCATGCCCCTCGCGGCCGCGACGAAAGCCGCCTCAGTCGAGGTCTCCCCGTCGCCGCCGGCATGGCCGCCGGGGTCTCCCTCTTCGCCGCCACCGGCCAGCCACTCTGGATCGGCATCGGCCTGTCGACCGGCCTGCTCGTCTACGCGCTCCTCCAGCTGAGGCGCGGCCGCTCGAGTCCGCCGTCGAGGTAACCCCGGCACTCCCAGGCCGCCCCCCGGAGTGCTACCCCGGACGCGCCATCCCCGTCGAGCGCAGCTCCGCCCCGTACATCGCCTCGCCGTACCGCGCCCGCCCCGAGGCAACATCGATCACGAGCAGCTCCACCGCCCGCCGCCGACGCTCCCCCACCTCGCTGTTGTAGACGATCGCCAGCCGCTCTACCCCGTCCCACACCACGTGGTCCAGCGTGAACTGCAACCGGTCGAGGTGCCCCGTGCCCGCCTGCCAGTACGCCCGCAGCGCCTCCCGGCCCTGCACCACTGGGCTCCCCGTCACTTCCTCCGCCCGTGGGCTGAAGAACTGCGCGTCCTCCGTGAAGTGCCCCACCACCGCCTCGAGGTCCCGCGCATTCCAGTCCCGCACCCAGGCCCGCGCGAACCCCTCCGCATCGAACTCGTCCACTCGCGCACCTCCCCTGGAAACATCGAGGCGCCCGAGCGGTCACCCCACCCGAGCGCCTCGCTCGGTCCCCCGAGTGTCGACGGGACCCCTGCTGCCCGCTACTCCTCCGGCAGCTGGAACACGCCCTCGTCGACCAGCGGCATCGCCTGGTCGAGCGAGATGATCGGCGTGGTGTACCCGCTCCCGATCGCGTTCAGCGGTCCGAGGCCCCGCAGCAGCGGCCCGATCTCGTCCGCCTCCACCGTGATGTACAGCGTGTGGTCCATCGGCGAGACATACCCGGCCAGCACCGTGATACCCGGCGTGTCCTTCAGCCCCGCCCACCACTGGCCCATGCTCGCTCCGAGCTCGTCATCAGCGCCGGGACACTGGTCACTCGTGTGGACATGCGTCACCTGGAACAACATCGAACTCTCCTCCTTCGGTGCGTCGACCGGACTGCACCAGAGTCGGGCGCCGCACTCCGGCGTCCGAGGAGATTCAACATCCACGATGTGAACGAAGGATTACAAGCCTTCGAGTCGGTACAAGTGAGACTTCGACGAGTGATGCCACGACACGCGTCGAGGAACCCGGAGTTCCCCTGCCACCGCGGCCCACGCCGCAGGCGCCGCTACGTCTGTCTCTGGAGGCGGCTACTCGCCCCGCCGGGTGCATCCCGTCCCTCACGCCGAGGGCGGCAGCGGCTCATCCCGCTCCCGACGCCGCAGCAACCCCTCCGCATACCGCCACGAAGGCTGCCCCTGCAACGCCGCCTGCCGCAGCGCCTCCACGATCCACTGGTGCGGCCACCGCTCCGCCGCCGCGTTCAACGCATAGATCACCGCCGGCGTGCTCACCCCGATCGTATCCTCGTACGCCTCATACAGCCGCGGAAACGGATACCGATTGTGCACGCAACACCTCGCGAGGTGGTCTCGCTCCAGTATCGCAACCGCTGTCCAGACAACCCCCGCCCGCCGCCACCGTCGAGGTAGCACCCCCGACTGGCGGGCCTCGTCAGACGAACGGGTTGACCACCCGCACGCCGCCGTAGTCGCGCCCATCGCTCAGGTCTTCCGACAGCACCTCGTCACACCCGAGCATCCGCGCCGCCTCGACGATCGCCGCATCCCAGTACGACAGCCCGAACCGCTGACGCGTCGCCATCGCACCCAGCACCAGGTCGGTCGTCGTCGACTGCACCGTGAATCGCGTGAACGACGTGACCAGGTCAGCCGCCTGCTGGTGCGTCAGCGCGTCCGCCCGCGTAGCCTGGACGTAGAACTCTTGCAGCACTTGCACCGACAGCGCGAGGTCGCGTCCTCCGAGGAGTCCGTCCGCCACCTCGCGCTTCACCCGTTCAGATGGGTCCGTCGAGATCGCGTACAGCAGGACGTTCGTATCAACGAACCGCACGGTCGTGCAGTTCATCCCGCCCGACGCGGTCCCCGCCCCGGAACCGCGTCACCTCCGCCTGCACCCGACGCTGCAACGCCTCGAGCCGCGCGAACTCCGCGTCCTGCCCCGAAAGCCCCTCGAGGAACTCGGCCACCAACGCACTCACCGACCGCCCCTGCTCCGCCGCCCGGATCCGCGCGACCCGGTACACCTCGTCCGGCACGGACACGGTGATGTTCTTCATGTCCAGCACGTTAGCACAGTTACACAATGGTTGTGTAACTGTGAACAAACTCAAATGCCAGAGGCAGCGGCTCCTCCCCGCTCTGCACCCCGTACGCGAGGCGGCCGCGAGGGCTCGTGGCCGCCTCGTTAGCGCATGGATCGCGGAGGGCGTGCTCACCCCGGTGGAGTCCTGGTACGCCTCATACAGCCGAGGAAACGGATACCGATTGTGCACGCCCACACCTCGCGAGGTGGCTCTGCGCACAGTATCTCAGGCGGCGTCCACTCGACAGGTTGAGCTCGGAAGGTTGGGGCAGGCAGGATCCGCCCTCCCCAACCTTCCTCCGTTACTTCGACTTCTTGCGGTAGCTCGGTGTCTGCGAAAGCGCGCTCGCCGCCGCAGTCTTCGCCTCGGTGGACGACCGCGGGTTCCGGAGAACCGCACTCGCCGCCCTCGCGGCGGCCGAGGATGTGACCTTTTTGCTGTTTGCCATCGCTGTTCCTCCACTTCCTGTACATGTGCGTTGAATGGCTCCCGCGAGCTACCAGGAACGGATAGCCCGCAGTATCGGTCGCGGGGTACGCGGTCCGGACGCTAACCTTGCGCGGCATCCTTCCGCGACCATTCTTCGTTCAACCCGTCCCTCACCCAGCGACGCTGCGCTTCCTCTAGCGCTTCCGAGTAGAGGAAGCGGTTGTCGGCCCCGAGCTCGCCGGTCACGAGCGTCTTGATATCGCTGCCGGCCTGCGCCGCGACGGCATCGATACGCTCCGCCACCGTCGATGGCGGCTGGTACGTGTAGAAGACGAGCACGCCGTCCTGAATCACGTCCCACTCCCCTAAGCTCAACTCATCGACGACGCGGAGCAGATCGAGATCCAGCTTCGGGAGTTGATTCGGCTTCAGGCCGCGGGGAGGACGGTTCCCTCTCGGCCGGGGGACGAAACCCTCGCGCCACACTACAAACCGTCGCAGCATTCGAAGTCCCTTCCGACGGCGTTGAAAGGCCGTTCGCAACTGTGCGGAGAAGGGAAGGAATCAGCGACTCAGCTTCGAGCATATTGGAAGCCGAGGGGGTTCGTCCTCTTCACCGTCTGAGGCCCACCCGGACTGCTTTCCACGGCGCCCCGGGTGGGCCTCGCTGTTCGTACTCCTCGAAATAGCTAACTACACCCGCTCGTAGCCCCGCAGTTCATGCACTTCAGGCACGTCCCGTTGCGCACCATCATCAGCTGCCCGCACTCATCGCACGGGTCCCCCTCGAACCCCTTCTGACGCGCCTGCAACACCCGCACCTCCTGCGTCGACCGCAGCTCCACCACCGTCGTCGCCGCCAGGCCCGGCGCCAGCCGCGGCGCCTCCGAGGTCACAACCCCCACCGAGGCGGTCGCTACCGATGCCGACGCCGCTGCGGCCGCGCCCGGCGCGTCCCCCGCCTCGAACGCGTACGCCGCCCCCGGCACCACCGCCGGCGGGAACGCCGACGCATGGTCCTCGATGCCCCCGTCCTCGTCCTCGTCCGCCGGCCCAAAGTGCGCCAGGTCGTCCCGCCCGAGGTACGACACCGCCAGCTCCCGGAAGATGTAGTCGATGATCGAGGTCGCCATGTGGATCCGCTCGTGGCCTGTCACCAGACCGTTCGGCTCGAACTTCTGGAAGATGAACGAGTCCACGTACGCGTCCAGCGGCACCCCGTGCTGCAGCCCGATCGACACCGCGATCGCGAAGCAGTTCATCAGCGCCCCGAACGACGCCCCCTCCTTTGACATCGACACGAAGATCTCGCCCAGCCGCGGCGACCCGTCCCCGTTCGGCTCGCTGAAGTCCCCCGTGTGCAGGTAGATCGAGTGCCCGCCCACCGTCGCCTTCTGCGCGTACCCGCGCCGCCGCGCCGGCAGCGACTCCCGAGCCCCCCGACGCAGCCCCCGCAGCACCTCCTCCGCCGCGATCACCGCCGGGTGCGACGCCGCCGCCGCTGGTCCCAGCGGCTCCTCGTCATCGTCATCGTCCTCGAACGCCGCGAACACCGAGGACGACAGCGGCTGCGACAGCTTCGACCCGTCGCGGTACAGCGCCAGCGCCTTCACCATCGAGTCCGCCGCCGCCATGTACACGTCCGCCACGTCCGCCACCGTCGCGTCCGCCGGCATGTTGATCGTCTTGCTGATCGCCCCGGAGATGAACGGCTGTGCCGCCGCCATGATCCGCACGTGCGCCATCGGCGCGATGTACCGCGTCCCGTACCTCCCGCACCGGTTCGCGCAGTCGAACACCGCGTAGTGCTCCTCGCGCAGGTGCGGCGCCCCCTCCGTCGTCATCCGCCCGACGATGAAGTCGTTCGCCTCCTCGATCTGCGTCCGCGTGAACCCCAGCCCCTCGAGGACGGAGAACATCGGGTCAGCCAGCTGCGCCTCGCTGAACCCGAGGACGTCGCGGCAGAACTCGTCGCCCAGCGCATACCGGTTGAACGCGAACGTGACGTCGAACGCCGAAGGCAGCGCCGCGTCGATCTCATCCAGCAGCTGCGAGGAGAACCCGCGCGCCCCCAGCGACTCGCGGTTGATATGCGGCGCGCCCGACAGGCGGCCCGTCCCCGCACAGTACGCCACGATCGCCTCGGCCTCCGCCGCCGTGTACCCCAGCCGCGCGAGGGCTCCAGGCACCGACTGGTTGATGATGCGGAAGTACCCGCCGCCCGCCAGCTTCTTGAACTTCACCAGCGCGAAGTCCGGCTCCACCCCCGTGGTGTCGCAGTCCATCAGCAGCCCGATCGTCCCCGTCGGCGCGATCAGCGTCGTCTGCGCGTTCCGGTACCCGTGCGCCTCGCCCAGCCGCAGCGCCTCGTCCCATGACCGCCGCGCCGCCGCGAGCAACTCCGCCGGGCAGTGCGCCGCGTCGATGCCCATCGGCAGCACCGTCAGCCCCTCGTACTCGAAGGCCGCTGCCGAGTACGCCGCCCGTCGGTGGTTCCGCATCACCCGCAGCATCGCCTCGCGGTTCTCCTCGTACCGCGGGAACGCGCCCAGCGCCGCCGCCATCTCCGCCGAGGTCGCGTACGCCACCCCCGTCAGGATCGCCGTCAGCGCTCCCGTCTGCGCCAGCGCCTCCCGCGAGTCGTACGGAATCCCCTGCACCATCAGCAGCGCGCCGAGGTTCGCGTATCCCAGCCCCAGCGTTCGGTACTCGTACGACAGCTCCGCGATGTCCCGGCTCGGGTACTGCGCCATCAGCACCGAGATCTCGAGCACCACCGTCCACAGCCGCGAGGCGTGCTCGTACGCCTCCACGTCGAACCGCTCCGACTCCTGGTCGTAGAACTCGAGGAGGTTCAGCGACGCCAGGTTGCACGCCGTGTCATCGAGGAACATGTACTCCGAGCACGGATTCGAGCCGTTGATGCGGCCCCCTGCCGGGCTCGTGTGCCACTCGTTGATCGTCGTGTCGTACTGCAGCCCCGGGTCCGCCGACTGCCATGCCGCGTGCGCGATGCGCTCCCACAGCGCCCGTGCCCGCACCGTCTTGTGCACCGCACCGTCCGTACGCCGCGTCAGCTGCCACTCCTCGTCCGCGCGCACCGCGTCGAGGAACCCCGCGTCCACGCGCACCGAGTTGTTCGAGTTCTGCCCCGAGACCGTGATGTACGCCTCGCCCTGCCAGTCCGTGTCGAACTCCGTGAAGTCCAGCTCCGTCACGCCCTGGCCCGCCAGCTGCAGCACCCGCTGGACGTACGGCTCCGGCACCCCGTCGCGACGCGCCCGCGTCACCGCCTTGCGCAGCCCCCGGTTCGCCAGCGGGTCGAGGCCCTCCGCCGCCGCATCGAGGACCGCCCGCAACCCTCGCCGGATCGTCCGCGACCCCGCCACGAGCGCCGCCACCTTCTGCTCTTCGTTCACCTTCCAGTCGATGAACGCCTCCACGTCCGGATGGTCCGCGTCGACGATCACCATCTTCGCCGCCCGCCGCGTCGTCCCGCCCGACTTGATCGCCCCCGCCGCGCGGTCACCAATCTTCAGGAACGACATCAGCCCTGAGGACTTCCCACCCCCCGACAGCCGCTCGCCCTCGCCCCGCAGCTTCGAGAAGTTCGACCCCGTCCCGGACCCGTACTTGAAGATGCGCGCCTCGCGCGTCCACAGGTCCATGATCCCGCCCTCGTTCACGAGGTCGTCCGAGACCGACTGGATGAAGCACGCGTGCGGCTGCGGGCGCTCGTACGCGCTGCTCGAGCGCGTCAGCTCCCGCGTCGCCGGCTCCACATACCAGTGCCCCTGCGCCGGCCCCGTGATGCCGTACGCCCAGTGCAGCCCCGTGTTGAACCACTGCGGCGAGTTCGGCGCCGCCTGCTGCGTCGCCATCATGTACCGCAACTCGTCATGGAACGCCGAGGCGTCCTCCACCCCGTCGAAGTACCCGTGCTTCCAGCCCCAGTACGTCCACGTCCCCGCCAGCCGGTCGAATACCTGCCGCGCGTCCGTCTCCCCACCCTCCGAGGAGCCCGCCACCGGCTCCGAAGGCCACAGCCACTCCGGCACCCCGTCCTCCGCCACCCGCCGCAGCGAGGACGGCACACCCGCCTTCCGGAAGTACTTCTGCGCCATGATGTCGACCGCCACCTGAGACCACGAGGCCGGCATCGTGATCCCCGCCGCCTCGAACACCGCCGACCCGTCCGGGTTGACGATCCGAGAGTCCCGCGGCGCGAACTCGATGCCCGCGTACGGACTGCGGCCAGCGGTCGTGAAGTGGCGATCGATGCGCATCGGAGGGTCCTTCGTGGCTACGGCCCCGGTGGAGTCGCTCCCACGACCGGTTGTGGTCGCTTCGCGGAGCATCCCCTACATCTTGGGCTTAACTGCTTACCCGCGTTACCATATGGTTCGTGCGGGATCGGCAGTATGTGCCCACCCTCCGAGGATGTCAAGCACCTGCTGACGCACCTTAGCAGAACTGGTGTACTGACGGCCGGTCGAGGTTCCGTCGGCGGCGCTGGTCTGCGCTTACCTCTCGCTCCCGCGCCGCAATGCCCGCTCGATCGACCGAATGTGGGCACGCAAATGCCTGAGATTCCGCTCGAGCGCCACGGCCATCGGCTCGTCGTCACGACTCCTCAACGCCTCCTCCAGGCGTTCGTGCACTGCTTGCCACTCCGCCAGCACCTCGTCCGCGGACGGCTCGTCCTCGTCGCGCGCGCCGACCTTCCTCGCGTCCCGCATCGTCGCCGGCGTGTAGCCCAGCGGACTCCATCCCGTGTGTCCGGGTTCGTGCCTCCCGAGGTGAGCCTCCTCGGCAAAGAGCAGGTGCCGCAGCACCTCGAGGATCGACCAGCCACCCCCCTGCGGGCGTCGGGCCAGGTCGCTCCCACCCGCGCCGTCGAGCATCGTTCGAAGCCGTGACTGTTCCCCACGAATTGACGTCCAGAGCGCGCCGACGGAATGCTCCTCACGCATCCGGGCATTCTAGTCTTGGGCCGAGGGTGCGAACCGCTCGGCGGCGACGCCCCCATGACATCGATGCGCTACAGTGCGTCGACGATGCGCGCCGGACGGAGGTCGATGTGAGCTACGACAACCTGCAACTCGAACGCGACGGCCACGTCGCCATCGTCCGCATGAACCGGCCCGAGCGCCTCAACGCCCTCAACCCCGGCCTCGTCCGCGACCTCAACGACGTGTTCGATGCCCTCGATGACGCGTTCCCCGACGTCCGTGCCATCATCCTCACCGGCAACGGTCGAGGCTTCTGCTCCGGTGCCGATCTCGAGCGCGCCGTCGCCGCGGCCAATGGCGAGCAGGCGCGGCCCTCGTACGACCGTCGCGCCATCATCCAGCTGCTCGCCCCGCGCATCCGCCGCCAGTCCCAGCCCGTGATCGCCGCCGTCAACGGCATCGCCGCCGGTGCCGGCTTCTCGATCTCCCTCGCCGCCGATATCCGCATCGCCTCCGACCAGGCTCGCTTCGCCAGCATCTTCGTGAAGCGCGGCATCGCCGTCGACACCGGTTCCTCCATCTCCCTCCCCGACCTCGTCGGCCTCGGCGTCGCCGCCGAGATGTCCTACACCGGCCGTCTCGTCGACGCGCAATGGGCGCTCGAGAAGCGCCTGGTCAACGCCGTCGTCCCCCACGACCAGCTCATGGACGCAGCGCTCGACCTCGCCCGTGAGATCGCCGCGAACCCCCCGCTCACCGTGCGCGCCAGCAAGGCGCTCCTCGTCCGCCGCGCACGCCTCGAGGACGCCATCCCCCATGAGGACGACGCCCAGACCGCGCTCGCCGCGACCGAAGACCGCATCGAGGCGATGCGCGCCTTCGCCGAGAAACGCACGCCGTCGTTCCACGGCCGTTGATCCGGGCAGGGGACGCCTCGCGGCCACCGCACCCGCTACGAGGCCCCCGCCGCCTCCCGCACCATCACCACGGTCGCGTCGTCCGTCGCCCGTGCGTGCCCCTCGAGAATCGCGTCCACGACCGCCTGCGGCTCCTGTCGCCCCCCATCGACAGGTAGCGGAAACCGCGACGAGACCCCGTCCGTGTACAGGTACAGCGACCATGCCCCCGGCACGTCGAACGTGAGCGGCCGGGCGCTCCGCGGCACCCCCCCGAAGAACCCGCGCTCCCCCACCAGCCGCTGCTCCCGGCCCGGCTGCCACAGTCGGCCCTCCACGTTCCCCACCCCGAGGAACGTCAGCCGCCGCTCCCCCACCTCGACCACTGCCGCCACAGCCCCACGACCCCCCTGCATCCGCCGGGCCGCCCGCTCCACCACCTGCTCAAGCCGCTCGTCGGGCACGTCGAGGAGCAACCGTCGTAACTGCGCCGCGGCCTCCGCCGCGAGCGGCCCGTGTCCCAGTCCGTCGATCACCGCCACACGCCGGCCGTGCACGCTCTCCCACACCGTCCAGCTGTCGCCGTTCTCGGCTTCTCCCGGAAACGGCCTCGACGCGCCCGCGATCTCCAGCTGCGGCTTCAGCGCCGGACCGCCCATGTCCTCAGCACCACGTGCGTCCCCGCCCCCGTGCTTTCGATCGCAAACTCATCGACGCCCCGCCGCATCGTCCCGAACCCGCCGCCGAGGCTCCCCTCGGCCGTGCTCTCGCCGTCCCGCAGCGCCCGGTCGAGGTCCGCGATGCCTGGCCCTTCATCGTCCCCGCGCACCTCGACGCCGTGACGCCCCTCCCGGTCGATGGCCGTCACCGTCACGCGTCCACGCTCGGCGTACCGCGCGAGGTTCGTCGCCAGCTCGGTCGCCGCCAGCGCCAGCCCCTCGAGACGGCCCGGATCCACGACCCCGGCCGCTCTTGCCGCCGCCCGGACCGCTCGTGTCACCCCGTACACGTCCGCATGCGTCCGCACCGCCACCACGACCTGCGGCACTTAGCGGCGCCACTTGCGGATCGTGATCGTGGTCCCCTCCCCCACCGTCGACTCCAACTCCATCTCGTCCATCAGCCGCTTCGTCCCCGACAGCCCGAGGCCCAGGCCCTCCCCCGAGGTGTACCCCTCTGTCATCACGAGGTCGATGTCCGCGATCCCGGGCCCCTCGTCCGCCACCACAATCTCAAGACCGCTCCGCCCGTCGCGCTCCACCGGGCGCAGCGAGACCCTTCCCTGGCCGTCCGTCGCATACCGAATGACGTTTCGAGTCAGTTCCGAGACCGCCGTCGCGATCCGGCTCTGGTCGATGGAACCGAACCCGAGCACCCGCGCCAGCTCACGCGCCGTCTGCCGCGCGATCACGATGTCGTGCTCCTGCGCGATTCGTACCTGCTGCTCACCAGCCACGGCGAGGACTTCCGCCGCCGCTGTTCGCAAGCATCGCGAGTCCCCGGTCGGCGTCGAGGGCCGTCCGTACGCCGCGCAACTCCAGCCCCAGCTCGACCAGCGTCATCGCCACCGCCGGCTGCATCCCCACCACCACCGTCTCCGCACCCAGCAGGTGCGCTCCCGTCGCCAGGTCATGCAGCAGCCGCCCGAGGAACGAGTCCACCGTCTCGAGGTTCGAGATGTCCACCAGCAGCCCGCCCGGACTCCGCGCCTCGATCGTTTCGTTGACGCGCACCTGCAGGTCGATCGCCTCGTTGTCGCCCACGTCCTGCGGGATCGTGACGATCAGGTTCCCCTGCACCAGGATGACCGAGGCTTCAGCCAACGCGGGGCTCGCCTTCGGCCATCCGTGTGACACGCAGCCCCAGCCGCCCAAACGCCAGCTCGAGCCCCTTCGCCATCGTCGTCCGTGTCGCCACGCTCGACAGGTCGAGGCCCAGGTGCACCAGCGTCATCGCGATCCGCGCCGTCAGCCCCACGACCAGCACCTCCGCACCCAGCAGCCGCGCCGCCGACACCGTGTCCAGCAGATGCCGGGCCACCGACGTATCGACGACGGGCACCCCCGTGATGTCCAGGATCACGATCTCGGACTTGGTCTCGACGATCCGCTGTAGCAGCTTCTCCGTCATCGTCTGCGCCCGCATCGTGTCGAGCGTCCCGATGATCGGCAGCGCCAGGATGTTCTCCCACAGCTCGATCACTGGCGTCTCCAGCTCGGAGATCGTCTGCAGCTGTGACACGATCTGCTCCCGCTGGTCCGCAATCTGCTCCGCGTCGCGTTGCCTTTGTTCAGTCGTGCTCGTCAACGTCCGCTCCTCCTTCGTGCGCCACCCGCGGCAGCGTCACCGTGAAGCTGCTGCCCACCCCACGCGTGCTTTCGACCTCCACGGTGCCGCCGTGCAACTCAGTCAACTGCTTCACGATGAACAGCCCCATCCCGAGGCCGTTCGGGATCGCGCGGCGCGCATCGCTGCCGCGGTAGAACTTCTCGAAGACCCGTCGCTGGTCCGTCTGCGTCATCCCGATCCCCGTGTCCGACACGCGTGCCTTGACGGCGTCGCCCTCGGCCCATACCGCCAGCGTCACAGAACCTCCCGCCTCCGTGTAGCGCAGCGCGTTCGACAGCAGGTTCTGGAATACCGAGGGCAGCTCGTCCACGCTCGCCGAAACCATCAGTGGCTCGGGCGGATACCGTTCCACGAACGCGACGCCCTTCTCGCTCGCGGCGGCCTGCACCCATCCCGTGCCGTGACGCACGAGCTCCCGCAGGTCACAGGGCTCGAACGTCATCTCGCGATCCTCGCCCTGGCTCGCCGCGATGATCTGCCGTGTCAGCCCGGCCAACCGGTCGAGCGCGTCGCGCGACTCGTCGATCAATGGCCGCAGGTTCGTCATGTCGGACGCATCGAGGAAGCGCGCCGCCATCTGCAGGTTCCCCACCGCGATCGTCAGCGGGTTCCCCAGCTCGTGCGCGATCCCGGCCAGCACTTCGAGCTTCTCGCGCTCGGACTGCTCCGCGTCCTGCGCCCGTCGCTCCGCCGCCTGCAGCCGCAGGTCCAGGAACTCCTTGTACCGCGCTCCATACCCGATCATCACCTCGAGAAGGAACTGGTGTGCGTCGTTCAGCATCCGGATGCGGTCGGCGGCCGTGAGCTGCTCGTCCGAGGTAATCGTCTGCAGCGCGTCGTAGTGCAGCGCGACGATCTCATCCGGTCCGTAGCTCAGCTCGCCCATGAGGCGGACGCTCACCTCGGAGGCGTGGTACAGCGCTTCCTCACCGTGCGACCGGCACCACTCGACGAGCGCGGCCTCGTACGCGGACAGCAACTCCTTGACCACGTGCTCATTGGTCATGTGGCGCACCCGAGTGGATCACGTTGATGCGATGTAGTCTGAGCTACACGAGCGCGCGGAAATCGCTGAAGTAAGTTCATTTCTCACTGGTTTGACCGTTTCGTCACCCTGACGGCCCGATTTGCAACGAAGTCGCAATGTCGTCCAGGCGACAACGTCCCCGGCGACGACACTCGCGGGTCGCTACATCCGATGCCAGAGCTGCCCGACGGCCCACCCACTCAAGACCCCGACCAGGAGCGTCGGCCACGCCAGCAGCCACACCGCTACCAGCGCCCTCGGCCCGGACGAGTCATCCGCCATCAGCCACGAGGCGACGAGGACCAGGACCGCCGCCGCCACCACCAGCCCGAGTCCAGCTCCGGCCCACTCCCGCCGCCGCTCCCACACCGCCACCCGCCACAGGGTCGCTAGGATCCGCGCCCCCGCCCGCGTCGAGGCCCGCAGGTCCCCGCTCACTTTCGAGGTGCCCCCCGCCCGTCGCCGGTACCCGACGTCGACTTCCGCGACCCGCCCGCCCACCGCGAGCGACCGCGCCAGCAGTTCCACCGTCCATCCGTAGGTCAGCTCGTCGTGACGCAGCCCGTCGAGGAACGGCCGCCGCACCGCTTTTAGCGGCGACAAGTCGTGCAGCCGCCGCCCGTACCGCGCACCGAGGAGCACGCCGCTCAGCCAGTTGCCGAACCGCGCCGCCCCCGTCATGGACCCCGGCTCGACGTCCGCGCCGCGCCGCACCCCGATCGCGAGGTCCGCCCCTGCCTCGATCGCCCCGAGCAGCGCCGCAATGTCCGCCGGGCGGTCGCTTCCGTCTCCGTCCATGAACACCAGCACGTCTGCGGCCCCGGCGGCCCGCGCCCCCGCCATGCACGCCCGCCCGTACCCCCGCACCGGCTCCGAGGCGACACGCGCCCCCGCTGCCCGCGCGACCTCGGCGGTCCCGTCATCGCTCCCGTTGTCCGCCACCACGATCGGCCCCGCGAAGTGCTCCCGCGCCTCGCGCACCACGCCGCCGATCGTCGCCTCTTCGTTCAGCGCCGGGATCACGAGGACCGCGCGCGCGCTCACGGCCCCGGCCGCCGAAACACCTCGACCCCGTCCCGGTCGTACACGCGCTCCCACTCGGCGCGCACGCGCGCCAGCGCTTCGTCGAACCCGGCCCCGATCGACTGCGTCGTCCGGAACCCGTACGCATCGACCACCACCCACGAGCTGGACTCCCACCTCCCGGGGAACTCGTCCACCGCCTCGCGTTGCGACAGCCGGGCCGCCAGGCCCGACTGCGCCGCCACCGCCTCGCCCTCCGGCACGATCGCCAGCGCCCCGAGCACCGCCGCTCGATGCTCCGCCGTCGGTCGCGCGCCCCGCTCCGTCGTCAGCAGCGACGCCGGACTCATCGCGAGGAAGCCCGCAACCGCGGGCGCGAGCACCACCGCCGCCACGATACCCGTCACGACCCCGGCCCCAACGCCGGAGGGCGCGCGTTCCGACAGCCGCCGCGCCCCGATCACCACCCCAATCGCCGCCACCACGGCGACCTCCGCTGCGTAGTGCAGCTCCAGCGCCGACTGCGGTGGGTGCGTCGAGAGCACCGCCAGCGCCAGCCCCGGCACGAGCAGCAGCAGCGTCAGCGGCGCCGCGAGCATCGCCAGCGCCGACGTCACGACGAATAAGGTCGCTGTCCACAGATGCTCGAGTTGCACCGTAGCCCGCGCCACCCCGACCGGGTGCGTCACAAGCCACGCAGCGGCAGCGGCGCCGTCGTTGCCCCCGGTCACGTCCGCGTACCGCTCCCCGAGGTCGCCCGGCGCCCCATCCCTCCACCACGGCATCAGCACCGCGAGCAGCACGGCGGTCCACGCGACTGCCGCGGCCGCCGTCCCGATCCCCAGCCGTCGATGCCCGCGCCACGCGATCACGGCCCCCAGCGCCACCACGATGAAGACCGCGTCCTCCTTGAACAGCAGTGCACCGAGCGCCAGCCCCGCGGCCAGCCGTGGCCGGCCCGCGCCCACCGCCCACAGCGAGGCGAACGCCGGCGCCGCCGTCATCGACTCCGGGTGGAAGTCGAACTGCATCGCCCGATGCACGTACGGACTCAGAAGGAACGCGACGGCGATTGTGGCCGCCAGCAGCGGACGCAGCCCGAAGCTCCGTCCCGCCTCGAACAGCAGCAAGGCGGCCAGCCCGACGACCACAACCTGGGTCCCCGTCAGAAACGGCGGCCCCGCGCCCAGCTGGTACGCACCCGCGAACAGCAGCAACACCGGCTCGAAGTGCTGCCCCGCGAAGTTGTACGGCACGAACGTCGTCTCGAACCACCGCCCGTGCGCCGTGTTCCAGATGATCTGGTCGAAGAACGCGAGGTCGAACGCGTTCGTCTCGAAGTCGTTCCACCGCCGCAGGCTCTCCGTCAGCCAGTACACGATGAACGCGGTCGCCGCGAGCCCCGTTACGACGCGCGCCGCCGCGGCCTCCGTGACCCGTGTGCGCTGGACCGTCCCGGCACGCGCCGCGGTCGTCGTCACGAAACCGCCCTCGGCATCGCATGACCGTCCACGGGCGCCGCCTGCACGATCCGGAAGTCCGGCCGGAACGGCTCGTCCTCCAGCCGCACTACGATGCGGTCGAGTTGCTTCACCATGTTCTGGCCCGGATACCCCGGGACGATCAGCCGTACCGGGTACCCGTGGTTCTCGCTCAGCGGCGCGCCGTTCGCATGCGTCGCCAGCAGCGCCTCGTCGACTCCGAGGCGTCCCCGATGCCAGGTCACCCCGTAGTCGCTCAGGCTGTGGAAGAACACTGAGCGCGCCTCATCGCTCGACCCCGCAAGCGCGAGCACGTCCCGCACCCGCGGCCCTCGCCACACAACGCGCTGCGTCCAGCCGCTCACACAGCTCAGCCGGACCTGATGCTCGTGACTCGGCAACGCCAGGATGTCCTCGTATGACAGCATCAGCGGTTGCGTCACAGCGCCGCTCACCTCGAGGCGGTACGCGGCGATGTCGTCCACCGACACCTTCCCGAACAACGTCTCCACAGGGAAGTCGCCCGGCCCCCCGCGTTCCTCCTCCGGAACCCGGCCGATGAACAGCGTCGCGAACTCCACCGAACGCGCCCGCGTGTTCTGCAGCAGCAGCGCGAGCCCCACCCCCAGGCCGCCCGCCCCAGCAAGGAGCGCGCGACGCGACAGCAGGCCTCGCTCCGTCTCCGCGTGTCGCGCCACCTCTACCGCCGGCGCGCCCTCCCGACCCCGCACCGACCGCACCGCGTTCACGAAGTGATACATGAGGTGCACCGTGACGAGGGGCGCGCCGATCATCGCCGCCCAGAGGTGCACCTGCACTGGACGCGCGTCGAACGGCGGGATGTTCGTCACCGTGTAGTAGCGGTGGAACAGCATGTAGAGCCCGCTGAGGTATAGCACCAAGAAGTCCGCCGCCAGCAGCGGCGACAGCACCCGCGGGACGATCGAGGGCGGTCCCGCTGCCCGATAGCCCGGCACCCGCAGGTAGTACCCGCCGAACCGCACCGCCGTGCTGCCGTACTTCGCCGCTAGGATCGGGATCGAGGCGATGCCCGTGTAGAAGTGGACGAAACGCACGGCGGTGAACCATGGCGGCAGGTTGTAGTTGAACACGAAGAGGAAGAACAGCGCGCCGCTCGCGAACATCAGCGCCAGCATCACCACGAGCACCAGCCCCAGTTGCGCCGTGAGCCGCGTGCTCGTATACGGCGGGACGGCGTGACTCAATGGCTCATCCGTCCAGCGTGTGCGCCAGCACGCGCCGCGTCTCCGGCGCGACATGCTCGTCGCGGCCCGCTCCCTCACTGGCCTCGAGGCGCGCGGCCAGCCGCATCAGCGACCCGAGGTCGTCGACGTCCTCCCACTCCGGCAGCACCGCCACTCGCCACCCCAGCCGTTCGAGGTTCGTCAGCGTCCGCGTGAACACCCGCGGCGTGCTCCACTCGACACCGTCGAACATCCCCGCGGCGGTCGCCCGCGCCCCGATCAGGTAGAACCCTCCGTCCACCGCCGGCCCGAGGACGGCGTCCGCCTCGTCCAGCTCGGCGAACGCCCGCTCGAGGAACGCGCGGGGCAGGTCCGGCGTATCCGTGCCGATCAACACCGCCCGTTCCCCGCGCTCGAGCGCGCACTCCAGCCCGTGCACGATCCGCTCCCCGAGCTCCCCGCCGGCCTGCGCCACCGCATCGAGGCCGCTCGCGGCCGGCGTCGCGCCGTCGTACGCCAGCAGGCCCGCCCACTCGCCCGACCGCCCGAGCGCGCACGAGTCGTCAAAGAACGCCCGCGCCAGCTCGTACGTCCGCGCCGCCCCCAGCGACGCCGCCAGCCGTGTCTTGCCCCGCCCGCGCTCCGGGGTGCGACCCAGCACGACCACGCACCGCAGCGGCTTCGCTACCAGGTCCGCGAGCGCCTCGCGCAGCCGCTCCTCAGGCGTCAGCAGCCCCACCCGAAAGCACCCGGGCCGCCCGAACGAGTCGGCCGGCAGCAGGAACGATCCGTGCGCTCGCAGCCGCTGGAGCGCCGCGTCGTCTACCGGCTCCGGCGGGGAGGCGCACACCGTCAGCCCCAGCTCCGCCGGCTCGAACGTCCATCCGGCTGCGCGCAGCGCGCGGTACACCCGAGGCGCGTTCGCTCGCGCGCGCCGCCTGTGCCGCGCCACCTGCTCGTCGAACGTCTCGAACGCCTCGCACGCCGCCGCCTCCGAAAGCACGGACGGCCCGCCCGTCAGCAGCCGCAGCCACCGCACCGCCGCCGCCCGCACCTCGGCGTTTCGAGTCGCAATCCAGCCGATGCGCAACCCGCCGAGACCCATCGTCTTCGAGACGTCCCCCACGCTAACGGCTGTCTCATGCAGGTCGGCCGCCGCCGCCGGCGGCTCGCCTTCCAGCGCGATGTGCCGGTAGACCTCGTCCACCACCGGCACCGCGCCCGCCGCCACCGCCCGCTCGATCAGCCCGTGGACGTCCACCCGCCGCCCGCCCGGCACCGTCGGGTTCGAGGTCAACAGCGCCGAGGCGCCTTCCACGTCGTCGCTGCCGACGATCGGCGCCCCGGCCAGCCGCGCCATCGTCGCGAACGAGGGGTAGGCCCCGTCCGCCACCGCTACCGGCGCCCCGGGTTGGGCCAGCGCCGCCGCGAGCGCGGCCAGCGCCTCGCTTGCTCCGCTCGTGACCAGGATGTCGTCCGCGTCCAGACGCTCATACAGACTCGCGATGCGTTCCCGCAGCGCCTGCGAACCGCCCGCCGTGGGGAACGCCGGGTCCACCGGGCTCGTCCCCACCTCAACCACACCGGCAAACGGAGGGCTCGGGCAGGACAGGTCGAGGAGCCCCGCGGTGAACCGCGCAGCGTACGCCTCGATGACGTCATCTTCGCCAGAACTCTGGCGTGCCATGCCGGTAAGCTATCCGCGATCTCTTACCAAAGCCTGACGCGGGCTCCCCTGCGAGAGGAAGTTTCATTGCGAGTGCTCGTCACCGGCGGCGCCGGCTTCATCGGCAGCCACGTCGTCGACCTCCTCGTCGAGCACGGCCATGAGGTCGTCGTCCTCGACAACGCGAGCCCCCACGCCCACGCTGACCGTCCCGACGGGCTGAATCCCGCTGCCAGTTATGTCTGGTCAGACGTCCGCGACCCGGACGCATGGAATGAGGCCGTCGAGGTGCTGCACGGCCTCGATGCGGTCTCCCACCAGGCTGCGATGGTTGGGTTAGGGATCGACTTCGGCGACGTTATGGAATATGTAACGACAAACGACGACGGCACAGCCGCCGGCCTGCTCGCCCTCCACCGTCGAGCCTTTCGCGGCCGCTTCGTCCTCGCCAGCAGCATGGTGGTCTACGGCGAAGGCGCCTATCGCTGCCCCCACCACGGCCTCGTCCGTCCCGCCCCACGTACCGAGGTGGACCTCGCCGCCGGTCGCTTCGAGCCGCCTTGCCCGCAGTGCGGCGCGCCGCTCGCCCCCGAACCCGTCACCGAGGACGCGCCCCCCGATCCCCGCAATGTCTACGCCGCCACCAAGCTCCACCAGGAGCATCTCTGCCTCACGTATGCTCGTGAACACGCCTCGGTCGCCGTAGCGCTGCGCTACCACAACGTCTATGGCCCCCGCATGCCGCGCGACACCCCCTACGCTGGCGTCGCGAGTATCTTCCGCAGCGCCCTCGAAGCCGGACGCGACCCCGAGGTCTTCGAGGACGGTCGTCAGCTCCGCGACTTCATCCACGTCCGTGACGTCGCCCGCGCTAACCTCCTCGCCCTCACCGCCCCCCTCGAGGCGTCCCTCGCCTGCAACGTCGCCACAGGCAACCGCCATTCGATCGCCGATATGGCGTCCGAGTTATGTCGCGCCTTTGGCCGCCCTGCGCCCGCGCCCGTGCGGCCCGGGCGCTATCGCCTCGGCGACGTCCGCCACGTCTTCGGCGACCCCGGCCTCGCCGCACGCGCCCTCGGCTTCCGCGCTGAAGTGATCTTCGAGGACGGCATGGCCGAGTTCGCACGGGCGCCACTCCGGCGCCCACCCGCCCGCTGACCTTCGGCTCTTGCGGACGCCGGTCGCGTTCGTAACGTCGATGTATGAGCCGTTTCGCACCGCACACCCCCGGGCGCTCCGAACGCCACCTTCGGCGCGCCCGATGGTTGCTCGTAGCGAGCGCCCTCTGGGCGACGCTCCTCGCCGTTATGCCCGCCCTCGATGGCGCGCTCGCGGCCTACGGCCCCGATCACGAGCACTACACCCTCGCGGGCGTCGTCCCGCCGCACCACCACGCCCATGATGCGGACGCGCACGACCCATCGACGGCGTCCTGTACCGTCGAGGCCTCCCACAGCGTCGAGGTGACGCCGGTCGTCTGTGCGGCCTCCACCGGCGCCGGTGACCCCTCCACCTCCGTCGTCGCCCTCGCCCGCGGGCCCGCAGGCGCCGCCCCCGCGCTCACGTCCGTCTCGAACGGCGATGCTCGCGCAGTCGCCTACGCCGATCCGCCCCCGTCGATCCGCACCCCGCCGCCGCGTCACTGACCCTCGATTCCCCCTTCTCGATGACTAGCACGCCCGATCGCCACGTCGGGCGCCGGAGAACGCTCAATGTCGTCAGTTTCCGGAGCACTGCGCCTCCGATTCCCCGCGCTGGCCGTCGGCGCCGTCCTCACCCTCCTCTTGGCTACCCAGGTCGCGTTCGCTCACGCGACGCCGGTCAGGTTCGTCCCCGCTCAAGACGCGGTCCTCAACACCGCGCCGATGGAAGTCAGTATCGACACCGCCTCACCCATGGCCGAGGTCGCGAGCGGCAACAACATCGTCGTCCACAACGCGGCCGGCGCGACCATCAACACCACCGATGCCTCCATCGACGCGGCCCGCACCCGCATGAGCGTTCACTTGCCGCACGATCTCGCCCCGGGCGTCTACACCGCACACTGGTCCACAGTCAGCGAGTCCGACGGCGAGCCGGACAGCGGCTCGTGGTCCTTCACATACGACCCCGCCGCCGCTCCGCGGCCGGGCGTCCAGCCCACTTCGCCGCCTTCGAGGAGCGCGACCGCGGGGATCGCGCTGACCGCGCCGGCGGACGGCGCCACCGTCAACGGCCCGAGCGTCACCCTCGAGATCGATCTGACGAACGTTGCCCTCGTTGAGATGGGCGAGTCCGCCGACGAAGCCGCCGGCGCCGTCCCCGGACACCTGCATGTCATGGTCGACGGTCGCCAGCTCGGCATGCTCTCCCACGCCGAAGGCATCACGATCACCGAGCTCGCCGACGGCGCCCACACCGTCATGGTCGAGCTGGTCGCCCCGAGTCACGCCTCCTACGACCCGCCCATCACCGCGACGGCGCGCTTCACCGTCGCCGGGAGTGACGCAGAGGGCAGCCCGCGCCTCGACACCGCGGCACAGGCCGCGGCGAGCGACGCCGACGGATCCGGCAGCGGGTCCAGAGGACTCATCATCGGTGCCGGCGCGCTGGCCGCGTTCGCGGCCATCGCCGTGGCGGCGATCGTCGGCGGACGGCTCGCGGCCTCAAGACGCCGCTAGGCTCGAGCGTTCCGGGGCGCGGATGCCGGTCGAGCCTCCGCGCGCATCGGCGCCGGACGCCACCCGAGGAGTATCGTCGGTCGATGACGCTCATCCGCGATGCCACGCCCGACGATCTCCCCGCCATCGAGGCCATCTACAACCACTACGTCCGCACCTCGACCGCCACCTACCAGCTCACGCCCGACCCCTTCGAGACCCGCGAGGCGTGGTTCGCCGCGCACGCCGGCCGCTACCCCGTCCTCGTCGCGCTCGAAGTGTCCGAGGTCGTCGGCTGGGCCAGCCTCTCTCCCTTCCACCCCCGCGCTGCCTACGCCGGTACCGTCGAGGACTCCATCTACGTCCGCCACGACTGCCACCGCCGCGGCATCGGTGCCGCCCTCCTCGCCGCCCTCCTTGACCGCGGCCGCGAGGCTGCCTTCCACACCGTCGTCGCCCTCATCGACAGTGGGCAGGCCCCGAGCATCGCGCTCCACACGCGCTTCGGCTTCGTCGAGACCGGGCGCCTCGCCGAGGCCGGCCGCAAGTTCGACCGCTGGCTCGATGTCATCTACATGCAGCTCCTCCTCTGAGGCGCGGCAGACGCCTCACGCCGACCGCGCCCCGGGCTCCGCCGGCACCGCCCGCCGAGGATTGTCGACGCCCCCCGCCTGCCGCGACCCTGTGTCCACGACGATCCGCCCGTCCGCATCGATCGCGATCGCCATCGTGTCCATCGACCGCGGCGCCGGCCCGTACACCCGCACCCCCGCCCGCGTGTACGTAGACCCGTGACACGGGCACTGGAACCACGCTCGTTCGCTGAACCCCGGCGGCGCCTTCCCCGCCGCCACCCATGGCACCGAGCAGCCGAGGTGCGGACACCGTTTCCACAGCGCGAGCAGCCCCGACCTCCCGCCCGAGCCGTTCTCTCCCACATCCGCCGCATCGAGGTGGACCAGCCACAACTGCCCCTCGAAGAACTCCCTCGGCGGCCCGCCCGCCTCCGGGATCTCCTCGAGCGTCCCGGCGGCCACGGTCCCCCCAAACCCCCGGACGTTCCGAGGCCACAGGAAGTCCAATCCTCGGAAACCCGACAGCCCCTCCAGGAGCAACACCCCCGCTGCGCGACGCTCAGCACCGCCCTCGAAGCCACTTCCCCGCGACCCTGCGCCGGAGTTAGCCACACTGGGAATCAGAGAGGCGAAGCCCCTTCCCGGGGCCGTTCCGAGAAAACACAGCCGGGCCGCGAAGCGGCCCATCCTCCCCGGCCGGCGAAGCCGGCCGCCTTCGGTGGCCCCTGCTGACATCCATCGAGGACAGGTACGCAGCCCCCGCCCCAGTCCGAGGGCGCAGCCCACCCTACCCCAGCAGGCGCCGCTTCTCCGCCTCGAACTCCGCGTCCGTCAGCGCCCCGCGCTCGCGCAGCGCTGCCAGCCGCTCCAGCTCATCGAGCGACGAGTCGTCGTCCCCGCCCCCCTGCGGCCCCCGGGCCATCCCCTGGTACATCCGCTGCTGGTTCAACTCGCCCTGCTCATAGATCGTCCGTTGCACCCGCTCCGGATGCCAGATGTCGGAGAACGCCTGCCGCCCCGTCTCGCTCGCCGACTGGATCACCAGATCGCCGCTCCCGATCAGGCGCTCCCACACCGTCTGGTTGAACCGCACGTCGTTGATCGCCTCGAGCGGGATCTCCATCGAGTACTTCCCGATGATCCCCTGCCGGTGGATCACCCGGTCACTCGTCACCACGAAGTACGAGAACCACCACGTCAGGAACGACCGCATCGGGAACCACAGGATCAGCAGCAGCCCCGCCCCGAGGATCACCCACCCCGTCATGTCACCCGCACCGTTGTCCGGCAGGTTCGGGAGGATCACGATCCACGCCGCCACCACGAGGATCCCCACCAGCGCCGGCGGGATCAGCACGATCGCATGCGGGCGCATTTCCAGCACCAGCGTCTCGTGGTCGACCAGCAGCCGCTTCGGAAATCCCATCTCGTCCGCACCCTACCCCGCACGGCCCCACCGAGGCAACACGCCCGCTCATGGCTCCTTCGCGTGCCTGCGGTTGATTGACCGCATCTTAACTGCCCCCTAATCGCCCCCTAACTCCGCCCACCCATCCTCTACTCGTGCGTGACGGGTCCCTGACGCCGGCGCGCGCGCCCGCCCTGCGGCGACCCCCGCGCGAGGGCTCAGACGCAACCGCCGTTCCCCCTCACGGCGACCTCCGGAGGCGAGGGCAGTGCCGCAACTGCCCTCGCCTCAACGCTTTAAATCCGCATTAACAAATCACTGCCACGCTGCTGTCGCTCGTGCCACGCGCCGGCGACCTATCCCGTTTCTGTTCCTGAAAGGCCAGTTATGTCGCGCGAAGACCTCGGCTTCTCCGACGCCCAGTGGGAAGTCCTCAAGCATGGCCCGCTCTACATGCTGGCGCACGTGGCCGGCACCGACGCCTACATCGACTCCGCCGAGTGGATGGCGCTCGTCGACCTCGTCCTCGAGTCCGCCTCCAGCGATGACCACCTCACCTCGACCATCATGGGCGAGCTGAGCGCCGAACTGCACAACGGCCGCACCCAGATCCCCGACCACCGCACCCCCCTCGCCGGCCTCGAGGAGGTCGCCCACGTCCTGCTCGAGTGGAACGGCGCCGACTCCACCGCGTTCCGCTCGGCCCTCATGGAAATCGGCGCCACCGTCGCCGACGCCTCCGGCGCGCAGCTCACGATTCGGTACGCCACCCACCACGGCGACGGCAGCTGGCTCCCCAGTTCCGCCACCAGCCCCGCGGAGCATCGCGCCCTCTCGGCCGCGGCCACGGCGCTCGGCCTGGCCGTCCCTGCGGAGGACCCCTCCGAAAGCCCCGCCGTCTCCTGAAGCGAACGGGCGTTCCGAGGCGCGCGCCATCCCGCCCGCGCCTCGGCAGATTCCGGACGGACGAGTCACTTCGTGAAGACCATCGGCATCACCGTCCGAGCGCTCCGGCCGCTCGTCGATGCGCACATGCTCCTCGTCGCCGCCCTCGCGGTCGTCGGCACCTACCTCTGCCGGGAGCTCGACTTCATCGTCGACCTCCCGGCGGACCTCGTCGGCATCGCCGTCATCTTCCCCGTCGTCTTCTCCATCGCCAGCGCCTACACCCGCCGCGAAGAGGCCCTGCGCAGCTTCGCCGCCATCAAAGCCGATGCCGCTTCCCTCTACTACGCCCACCGCGACTGGACCATCGACAACGCCAGCCTGGGCGCCGCCAGCGCCGCACTCGTCGAGGAGCTGCTCACGGCCATCGGCGCCTACTTCGCCTCCCCTCCTGAGCGTCAGCAACAGGCGCTTGCCCGCGTGTACGCCGCGTTCAGTGACATCTCGGCGTCGTACCGTGACCTCCGCGCCGCCGGCGTCTCGGGCAGCGAGGTCTCTCGCCTCGGCGCGTACCTCCGCGAGCTCATGACCGAATTCGAGGCGATGCGCAACTTCGCGCACTACCGCACGCCGATCACGCTTCGGGCCTTCAGCCGCTTCTTCCTCACGCTCTTCCCCGTGCTCTTCACCCCGTACTTCGCCTACGTCGGCTACCCCGAGCATCCGGTCATCGGCTACTGCTTCGCCTTCGTCTACGGCATCGTCCTGGTTGGCCTCGACAACGTGCAGGAGGAACTCGAGAACCCGTACGACGGACTGGGCCCGGACGACCTGCGTCTTACGATCGCCGGCGAATTCGTCGAGCTCCTCGTGCGACCCGCCGATGCCCCATCCACCTTCGAGCCCGCCGGCCGCACCCGCTGAACTAGATCGACAGCGCCACCACCGGGTCGAGGGCCGTCACAACCGCCGCGGCCGCAACCACGAGCAGCCCGCGCCCCGCGCGTGTAACGGCCGGCAAAGCCCCGTGCTGCGGACGCGCGGCCCGTCCCCGATACTTGAATCGACGAAAGGACCATCGATGTTCACGATCAACCGCCTCAACCACGCGGTCCTCTGGGTCCGCGACGCCAACGCCGCCCTCGACTTCTACCGCGACGTCCTCGGTTTCACCGTCGTCGAGTCCATGGGCGACCGCGCGCACTTCCTGCGCGCCAGCGGCAGCGACAACCACCACGACCTCGGCCTCTTCGGCATCGGCCAGGCCGCGCCCCCGCCTACCCGAGGCGAGCGCGTCGGCCTCTACCACCTCGCGTGGGAGGTCGCCACCCTCCCCGACCTCGCCCGCGCCCACCTCGACCTCGCCAACGCCGGCGCGCTCACCGGCCAGTCGGACCACGGCAGCAGCCTGAGCCTCTACGGCGAAGACCCCGACGGCAACCAGTTCGAGGTCTTCTGGATGGTCCCCCGCGAAGAGTGGGAGACCCGCGGCTTCGGCACCCGCGCACTCGACCTCGAGGGCGAGCTCCGCCGCCGCGGCTTCGACCCCATCGACGCCGCCACCGGCTGATCCGGCACACCAGAGGGAAGCTTCGGCGCCTACGACTTCGGCAGCCGCACCACCACGGACGCACCGCCGTTCCCCTGTTCGATGCGAGCCCCCCCGCCGTGCGCCCGCGCCACGGAGCGCACGATCGCCAGTCCGAGGCCTGTCCCCCCCCCCGCTCGCGACTCGTCCCCCCGCGTGAACCGCTCGAACGCCCGGTCGACGAACGCCCGCTCGAAACCCCCACCCGAATCGCGGACCGCCAGCTCCACCCCGTCCCCCGCGTCATGCGCCTCGATCACGACATCGCCGGCCCCGTGCCGCAGCGCGTTGTCCACGAGGTTTGCGAGCGCCTGCTCCAGCCGGAACGCGTCGCCGTCAACCGACAGCCCGTCGGGGCATCGCACCTCCACCGCCCGGTCGAGCGCGGTCGCCTCCGCCTCGAAGCGCTCCTTGACGCGGCCGCACAATGCCAGGACCGCCAGCTGCTCGCGCCGCAGCTGCGCCGCTCCCGCGTCGTCGTCCAGCCGCGCGAGCGTCAGCAGGTCGTCGACCAGCCGCCCGAGGCGTGCCACCTCCTCCTCCACCGACCGCAACGCGTCCGCCGCCTCTTCCGCCGACCGAGGCCGCCGCAACGCGAGGTCCAGCTCGGTGCGCAGCGCCGCCAGCGGCGTCCGCAGCTCGTGGCTCGCGTCCGCGACGAACGCGCGTTCCCGTGCCGCGCTCGCTTCCAGGCGCTCGATCATCTCGTTGAGCGTCTCGCCCAGCCGGTACACCTCGTCGCGCGCCGCCGGCAACGGCAAACGCCGGCCGGATGCCCCGCCCGCCACCTTCGCCGCCTCGGCTCGCATCCGCTCCACCGGCCACAACGCCGCGCCCGCGAGCACATAACCCGCGATCGAGGTCACCGCGAGCGCAGCCGGACCGATCAGCAGCAGTTGCGCCGCAAGCCCGGTCAGCGCCTCGGCCCGGTCGTCCAGTGACGCTCCCACCACCACAACGCCGCCGTCGCCGCTCGGCCCCACGAGCAGCCTCGCGGGGGCCCCACCCGTCGCCGGGACCCCCACCCGCTCGATGAATGACCGCCCACGGCGCCCCCGTTCGCTCTCCTCCGCGCTGATGATGGGTCCGCCCACGACGCCCGCCGACGCGTAGGTCACCCCGCCATCCGCCCGCAACACCTGCACGAACGCATCGTCGGCTGCGCCCGACAGGCCGGCGTCGGCCGCCACTTCCCCTCCCGCCACCAGCGCCACCACCGTGTCGGCGTGCGCCTCGAGGCCGTTGTCCACCTGTTCCAGTAGCGCCGCGCTCGTGCGTGCATACAGCACCGCCCCCACCGCCACGAGCACCAGCGCCATCGCCGCCGCGAACGTCAGCGTGAGGCGCGCCCGGATCGGCAGCCGGCTCATCGCGCTCCGGCGTCGCGTAGCCGGTACCCTACGCCTCGCACCGTTTCGATCGTCTCGAAGCCGAACGGTCGGTCCACCTTCTCCCGCAGGTACCGCACGTACACGTCCACCACGTTCGAACGCCGCCCGTACTCGGTGTCCCACACGCGGTCCAACAACTGCTCCCGCGTCAGCACCTGCCCCGGCCGGCGCATCAGTACCTCGAGGAGCGCGAACTCCTTCGTTGACAGCGCGATCTCCGCGCCGCCCCGCCACACCCGCCGCGACGCCGGGTCCAGTCGCAACCCTCCCGCCTCGAGGAGCGTCGGGCGTTCCGCCGGCCCGCGCCGGGCCAGCGCCCGCATCCGCGCCAGCAGCTCCGCGAACGCGAACGGCTTCGCGAGGTAGTCGTCTGCCCCCGCGTCGAGCCCGGCCACGCGGTCGTCCACCGCGTCCCGCGCCGTCAGCATGATCACCGGCGCCCACACTCCCGCCGCGCGCATGCGCCGGCACGCCTCGAATCCATCGAGGCCCGGCAACATCACGTCGAGCAGGACCGCGTCGTACGCATACTCCTCCGCCATCCACACGCCGTCATCTCCGCGGTGCACGACGTCGACGACATGCCCTTCCTCGACGAGGCCGCGCCGCAGCAGCCCCGCCAGCTTGACCTCGTCCTCGACCACCAGCACCCGCATCGCGTCAACATTGTGGCCGAATCATGAGAATCCGATGAGAGCGCGCACGCCCGCTCTCACGGCCGTCTCATCTCTGCCCGTTACGGTCACGGCATCACCGGCCCTGCAGAAGGAGACACACCCGTGGAACGCAAGCAACGCTTCATCGCCATCGCCATCCCCGTGCTCGCCCTCGCTGGCCTCGGCCTCGGCGTCGCAGCCGCTCGAGGTGGTGACGGCGATCAGCCCCTCACCGGCGCCACACTCGAACGCGCGTCCGCCGCCGCCCTCGCCTACACCGGCGGCGGCCAGGTCGTCGAAACGGAGACCGGCGACGACGGCGCGGCCTACGACGTCGAAGTCCGCCGCCCCGATGGCGCCACCGTCGAGGTGCGCCTCGATTCCGCCTTCGCCGTCATCGGTCATGAGGCCGACGACGACAGCCCCGGCGACGAGTCTAGCGACGACTGATCCCGCCCACGGACACGAGGAGAAGACAGATGCCCCGACTTCGATTCGCGCCCATCGCCGCCGCCGTCGCGCTGCCCCTGCTGCTGCTCGTCGCCGCATGCGGCAACGATGACCACTCCGACGACGCGCTCCCCCCGCTCCCGTCCCCGACTCCCGCCGGCCTCGATCCCGCCCGCTTCGTCGCCACCATCGACAACCCGTACTGGCCCATGACCCCCGGCTCGCGCTGGGTCTACCGCGAGACCGACGCCGACGGCGCCGCACAGCGCGTCGAGGTGACCGTCACCAAGGACACCCGCCTCATCCTCGGCATCGCCGCCACCGTCGTTCACGACATCGTCCTCGCCCAGGACGGCGCCGTCATCGAGGACACCCACGACTGGTACGCGCAGGACCGCGACGGCAACGTTTGGTACCTCGGCGAGGACACGAAGGAGTACGAGGACGGCGAGGTCGTGAGCACCGAGGGCTCATGGGAGGCCGGGGTCGACGGCGCCATTCCCGGCATCGTCATGCTCGCCACGCCAGGCGTCGACGATGTCTACCGTCAGGAGTACTACGCCGGCCACGCCGAGGACGCCGCGAAAGTCCTCAGCCTTACCGCCGGCGCCGGCGTCCCCTACGGCTCCTTCGACGGCGTCCTCCAGACCTGGGACTTCACCCCCCTCGACCTCAACGCCCAGGAGCACAAGCACTACGCCCGAGGCGTCGGACTCGTCCTCGTCACCGACCCCGACGGCACCGTCCGCGAGGAGCTCCTCGCCTACACTCCCGCCCCGTAACCCGCGCTTCCGCTACCATTCGGCGCAGTCCGCTCACTTCCCATACGCCCGAGGAGAAAGCGGTCCGCCGATGCACCAGCGCCTCCGCCCGGCCACGCTCGCACTGATCGTTCTCGTCGTCGCCCTCGTGTCCGCCTGCGGGGGCGGCGACGACAGCCCCACTCCCACCGCGACCTCGACACCGCTCGTCGCGACGACGGCCACCCTCACCCCCACCGCTACGAGGACCGCGACCGCCACGCCGACCCCCCCCCCCTCACCCACGCCAACCCCGACCCCATCCGCCACCCCCGCCGGCCCCACGCCCACTCCGCCCGCCGAGAGAGCGCGCGTCCTCTGGATGATCCGCGACCACGGCGGCACCAACGTCGCGGTCGTCCGCTTCGCCACCAACGTCGACACCGTCGCCACGCTCACCGTCTTCGGCAGTCCCGGCGAGCCCACCGGCATCGAGGCCCAGACCGACTCCACCTTCGCGAAAGAGCACACCATCAGCACGCCGCTCGCGCTCGGCACGCCTGTCGCCATCAGCGTCACCGTCACCGACCGCAACGGCTACAAAGCCGGTGCCATCCTCGAGTACGGCAACGTCATCGTCGGCACCCAGTACTTCGGCCGCGCCCCCGGCTTCACCCCCGAATTCACGTGGACCGCCCCCTACGAGGGCACTGCCACCTGGGACGCCATCAGCACGTCCACCCCGCTCCCCCTCGGCCGCGTCCAGGTCTTCGGCAAACGCGCCGGCTGCACTACCGCCGAGCAATGCCAGGCCACCCTCAAGGCCACCGCCACCGAGGACACCCGCACCCTCCATGAGGGCTACGAGTCACACTCCATCCCCGTCACCCTCCCCACCACCCCCGCCCAGGACTTCCAGCTCCTCTACACCGTCATCATCGACAACGGCCTCCAGCCCGTCAGCATCTTCTACCAGCGCGACCTCCTCGCCGCCGAAGCCGCCGCCGGCTCCTACAACTAACCCCCCGAGCCCCAAACAACTGCCGAGGCCACCCACCGACCTCGACCCGCGCAGGGCGCAGCCCGGCCGCGCAGGCGGGGGAGTCGAGGGGGCGGCAGCCCCCGCAAGGGCGGGTGGGCGGGCCCTCCGGACAACAGCTGCCGGCCGCGCAGCGGCCGTCCTCATCGCGCCGCGCAGCGGCGCCCCTCCACCACTCGGCCCTCCGAGGTCAGCGCAGACTGAACGGCGGATACCGGTCCGTCAGCATCAGGAACGCATACGCCTGCACCCGCAGCCCCCACCGCCCCACACCCACCACATAGTCGAACAACCCGCGCGGATACCGCCCCGTGAACAGAATCGCGAACCACGCCGCGATCACCGCCACCACCGCCCCGATCGCCAGGAAGAACAGCACGATGTAATGCGGGATCGCCAGCAACCACTTCACGAGGGGCAACCACCGGTTCAGCGCACGCGCATCCGGATAGTCCAGCTCCACGTGCACCGCCTGCTCATCCTCCGTCGACGGATACTCATCGCGCAGCAGCGCGAGGTACGCCACCACCCTCGAGGAGAAGCGAGTCAGCGCCAGCAGAAAGTCGAACCACCAGCGCGGATACCGCTGCCGGAACAGGATCATCAGCGCCAGCGCGAACCCGATCCCGCCCACGATCGTCCCACCCGAGTTCCGCGCCGACTCCCCACCATCCCCGATGCTCACCGCCCCGCCCCCGCCGCTGCTCACCAGCGCCAGGATCACAAGGATCGGCACCACCCACAGCAACCGAAACGCCGAGGACACCCGGTCCAGCCGCTCCGGATACTCCACCTCCAACCGCGCCGCATATGAGGACTGCTCGTTCATCACTCACCTCAGTTCCGCGCATCAGCCGGCGCGCCCGCGGCCTCGCCCAGGCCGTTACTCGTTCACCCATCCGCGCGATCCCCGAACGCCTCCAATCCCCAGGACGTCCTCCCCCGACCGGCGCCTCCCACAGCAACCGAAACGCCGAGGACACCCGGTTCGGCCGCTCCGGATACTCTACCTCCAACGGTGCCGCATACGAGGCTCCTCGGCCATCGCTCAATTCACATCCGCCTTAACGGCATCACCCAGCGCCGCCGCACCCGCACTCTGCGCCTCCCAGCCCCGCCGCATCTCAAAAACTGCCTACCGCACGCGTCATCGCCGCCCAACTGGCCGATGTCACGCGCCGCTAGGGTTGCCCGTCCTCGCCGCCATCGTAATATCCATACACCATGCCAAGCACGCAGACGCCATTTCTTTCGGCCAACAATTTCAAGCTCGCATTCACGCGCCTGCAACGGTCGATGATGGACCTCGACTACAAGGCCTTTTATCGGCATCTCATGCCTGCGTACGAAGTAGCGTTAGACGACAACATTGAATATCTCATTGGCGAGATATCATCCGGCGGATATGCTCCGTCCCCTCCTACCATCATACATCAGCCAAAGCGTACCCTGATTCTCAGACCACGCGCGATCATATCGTTCAAGGATCTGCTAGTTTACCAGGCGCTTGCGAACGTTATTGCTGCTCGAGTACATCCTGAGCAGCATCGCCGCGCGCATACGCGTCGATTCGGGGCGATCTCTGCAGGCACACATAGTCCCTACTTCTTGCGACCTTGGCAAGAGGGCTACGACGCATTTGTTTTCTCGGCAGAACACGCCATTGCAAGCGGTCGCAAGATCGCAGGAGAATTCGACTTGACTTCGTTCTATGATCTCATCGACCACCGGGTCCTCCGAAGTCGCCTTGAGTCGATGGGCTGCGACGAATTGGCCCTCACTATCCTATTTGAGTCATGCCTCCCGGCATGGACAAATCCCGATCCGCTGCTCCAGCGCGGCCATGGACTCCCGCAAGGGCCCGAAGCGTCGGCACTCCTAGCTGAGGCTATGTTATTCCATTTTGATGAAATCGACTTCGGTGACGCGACATATCTTCGCTATATCGACGATGTACTCTTGCTCGGCACAAACCAACAAGTCGTTCGCCGCGGGCTGCTCGCGCTCGACCTCGCGGCAAAGTCTGTCGGTCTCGTCCCCCAAGGCGCCAAGATGGCTGTTCGTTCAGTCGCCTCAGTTGATGACATCATCAAACGCTTGCCGAGTACCTTTGAATCAGATCCTGATCCTCGTACGCCTCCGCGACAGCACTCGCAACGCGAGCTCGGTCAGTTACTGACGTCGAGCCTCACCCGTGAGAACAAGGCGCTTGCTGTCATCAACGATACGTACTTCAAGTTCGCAATTGGCCGCCTGAACCCCACGAAGCGGACGTTGCGGCGAATTGCACCTCTGTTCCTGAGCCGACCGGACCTCGCACCCGTTCTTTCGCGGTACGCTTCCCGCTTTCCCGGTGACCATGAAGCCACCGACATACTGGTGGCCGCGATTCTGGGGGATCCGCCATATGCCGCCAGCACGGCCGCCTTCATCGATGCAGCGGCGTTAACGGAGCCGAAAGGGACCCACGCCGGACTGCGCACCGCAGTGGATACTGCAGCCTTTAGATCGATGGAGCCGGCCGACCTGCGGTTTTGCACGTCCCTCCTCGCTTTTCGAGGGAATCGTGTCGGGCCGATCGCAGCCCTTGAACTCATCCGCACTGAGCCGAGCGCGATTGGGCGTGGCTACGCGTTCGAGCAGCTGTTTGGCGACCATCCAGCCGCCACCCACAAGATCGACCACGCAAGAGAGTTTCTTGAGGACACACTCTCGGATCCTGATGAGGATCTAGCTCGATACGCGGCAGCAGTACTGGCTGCGAACTGGCCCACGTTCCTAACCGACCAGTACCGGCTTAAGCGAACGGCCCGCGACAGCGTCAGATTGCTCCTCTATGGTAAGGGCTTGCGCAAGCGACGACCGCGGCATCTGGGCGTGATTGACCGTTGGGTTCGGTCATTGAGGATCGATCTCACATTCTCGTGGAGAAAAGTATTGGGGACCGATTTCGCGGAGTTGGAGGCCGCCTGCGCCCGCTTTCAGATCGAGAAAAGCCGGCCGGATGATGCTTCCTCGAAGCTGATCAAGTTCGACACTTTCTTGGACGGTATCTTGCAGTCTCATGCCAAGTCGACACCAGCATTGGAGGCCTCCTTTAGGCAGCTTGCCGGGAACCGCCGCTCTCACCCGGATTACGGTCTATGGCTTCAAAACACTTCACTGAAGTCGAGCATCACGGCGCGCACGCACGCCTGGCTAGTGGACGTGCATCGAGCTCGAACCGCTTCTGCGCACTTCAGGCAGTCATCGGGAACCAGGCGCGGCGAGATCAACAAGCCTGTCACGCTCGGCGAATTCAACAATCTGATGTCTCACGCGCAGGGAGCTGTATTCGACCTCATGAAAAGGTGGCCATCCAGTCGTAATTTCAGTGCCGTCCAGCCGGTGCGTAACCGCGGGATCGGGTCTGCGTCCACGGCCGCGCAGCGGCGCGCGCGGTCGCCATAAGCCCACCCACTCCCCCGCCGTCCCCACCCCCCACCCCCGCCACCCCATCCTCCCTACCCCCAACTCCCCCTATACTTGACCCCACGCCCGGCGACGCCACCCCGACCGCCCGAGGCCGCACCCACCCTCACGCACACACTCGGAGCCACAGCCATGGCACTCTCCGCGATCGTCGGCTACCCCCGCATCGGCACCCGCCGCGAACTCAAGCGCGCCACCGAGGCCTACTGGGACGGCAAACAGACCCGCGACGAACTCCAGCACACCGCCGCCGCCCTCCGCCTCGAAGCCTGGACGCGCATGCGCGACGCCGGCATCGACCTCATCCCCTCCAACACCTTCAGCTTCTACGACCAGGTCCTCGACACCTCCGCCATGGTCGGCGCCATCCCCGCCCGCTACGACTGGCACGGCGGCCCCCTCGACCTCGACACCTACTTCGCCATGGCCCGAGGCGCCGGCGACGACAACCCTCACGACGCCACCGACACCGGCCTCACCGCCCTCGAAATGACCAAGTGGTTCGACACCAACTACCACTACCTCGTCCCCGAGTTCACACCCGGCATGACCTTCCAGCTCGCCTCCACCAAGGCCCTCGACGAATACCTCGAGGCCCGCGCCAACGGCATCGAGACCGTCCCCGTCCTCCTCGGCCCCCTCTCCTACCTCCTCCTCGGCAAGATGCAGGTCGCCTCGGCCTACTCCCCGACCGGCGTCGCCCCCAACCCGGATGAGGACGCCGACGCCGTCCCCGGCGACGACCGCCTGGCCCTCCTCCCCAACCTCCTCGAGGTCTACAAGAAGGTCCTCGCCTCCCTCCGCGACGCCGGCGCGCAGTGGGTCCAGTTCGACGAACCCACCCTCGTCCAGGACCGCACCCCCGAGGACCTCGCCGCCCTCCGCACCGCCTACGAGGCGCTCGCGAGCGAGTCCGGTGACACCAAGCTCCTGATCCAGACCTACTTCGGCGACGTCGACCAGGCCTACCACACCCTCGCCGCCCTCCCCGTCGCCGCCATCGGCCTCGACTTCCGCCGCGGCCGCCGCAACGCCGACCTCGTCCGCCAGCACGGCCTCCCCGGCGGCAAGTACCTCATGGCCGGCGTCGTCGACGGCCGCAACGTCTGGATCAACGACCTCGAGGCGTCCCTCGCCCTCCTCAAAGAGCTCCGCGCCCGTGTCGGCGAGGACCGCGTCGTCGTCTCCTCCTCCTGCAGCCTCATGCACGTCCCCCTCGCCCTCGAGCGCGAGACCGCCCTCGACCCCGAAATCAAGAGCTGGCTCGCCTTCGCCCACCAGAAGGTCGACGAAGTCGCCGCCCTCGCCACCGCCCTCGACGACCCCGAGGCCGTCGCCGACCAGCTCGCCGCCAACCGCGCCGCCCTCGAGTCCCGCCGCACCTCCCCCCGCGTCCACGACGCCGCCACCGAGCAGCGCCTCGCCTCCGTCACCGAGGCCGACTACCGCCGCCCCGGCACCGTCGAGGAGCGCCGCCGCGCCCAGCGCGCCCGTCTCGGCCTCCCCGCCTTCCCCACCACCACGATCGGTTCCTTCCCGCAGACCAACGAGCTCCGTCGCGCCCGCCGCCGCCTCACCGACGGCGAACTCGACGAAGCCGGCTACGAGGCCGTCATCGAGGACGAGATCCGCAAGGTCGTGAAGCTTCAGGAAGACCTCGACCTGGACGTCCTCGTCCACGGCGAACCCGAGCGCAACGACATGGTCGAGTACTTCGGCGAACAGCTCGCCGGCTTCACCTTCACCCGCTTCGGCTGGGTCCAGTCCTACGGTTCGAGGAACGTCAAGCCGCCCATCATCTACGGCGACGTCTCCCGCCCCCACCCCATGACCGTCCGCTGGAGCACCTTCGCCCAGTCCCTCACCTCGAGGCCCATGAAGGGCATGCTCACCGGCCCCGTCACCATCCTCAACTGGTCCTTCGTCCGCGACGACCAGCCCCGAGGCGAGACCTGCCGCCAGATCGCCCTCGCCATCCGCGACGAGGTCACCGACCTCGAGGCCGCCGGCATCGGCGTCATCCAGATCGACGAGCCCGCCCTCCGCGAAGGCCTCCCGCTCCGCCGCTCCGACTGGACCAGCTACCTCGCCTGGGCCGTCCCCTGCTTCCGCCTCGCCACCGCCTCCGTCCGCGACGACACCCAGATCCACACCCACATGTGCTACGCCGAGTTCAACGAGATCATCGAGGCCATCTCCGACCTCGATGCCGACGTCATCTCCATCGAGAACTCACGCTCCGACGCCGAACTCCTCGAGGTCTTCCGTGACTTCCGTTATGACAAGGAGATCGGCCCCGGCGTTTACGACATCCACTCCCCCCGCGTCCCCCCCACCGAGGAGATGGCGCAGCGCCTCCGCCAGGCCACGGCCGTCCTCCCCCGCGACCTCGTCTGGGTGAACCCCGACTGTGGCCTCAAGACCCGCCGCGAGGAGGAAGTGGTGCCCGCCCTCCAGCACCTCGTCGCCGCCGCGAAGGCCATGCGCGCCTGATCTCGCGCATGCGGACGCGCGCTCGCCGGTTCTGCTAGGCTGTCCCCGCGCGGCGGGAGGCAGCCGATGTTCATGCAGCGGATGGCGCTCGGAGTGCTGGTCGGCATCGCCGCGGCCCTCCTGGCCTGCGGCGGTGGTTCCGAGGACTCGGACTCCGAGCCGGTGGGCGCCGCCGGCGCGAGCCAGGGCGCGTCCGGCGCCACGTCCCCCGCTGGCCCCTCCACCGGCCAGGCTGCCGCTTCCAGCGGACGAGGCTCCGGCACCGTCTCCCTCGACGGCAAGGAGTACGAATTCGCCGTCTTCTCGTGTGCGGTCGTCAACGGCCAGCCGTACCTGGGCGGCGAAGGTGCCATCAACGTCGCCCTCGGTGCCGGGTTGCTCCTGCAGATCCCCGGCGGGACGACCTTCTCCGTGCGCGACACCGTGACCGCGGTGCAGGGCAAGAACATCACCGCATCCGGCACCGCCAGCGACATGGCCGTCGCCAACGATCGCGTGCCCGTAACCCTCGAGGCGACCTGCTCCGATCTCAACTGATGCCACGCCCCGCCCGAGCCCGCCGGTAACACCCGCCGAAGCCCCCGCTTGGGGCGAGCGGGCCTTCCAACAACAGCCGGCCGCGCGGCGGCGCGCTCCGGTTCCGCGAGGCTGTCGCGGCAGCGAGCCCCGCGCCGGCGCTCGTCCCCGCCACCTCCGCACCCCGCCCGAAGGGCACCCGCTTGCACAGCCAGCCTTGCCGGCGCCGCCTCATCGCCCTCGCACTCCTTCTCTTCGTCACAACCCTCCTCGCTTGCGGCGACAACCCCCGCGCCTCAACGGGCGCCCCTACGCCCTTCTTCACGCCGCGGGCCGCCACGACCGCGGCTCGGACTCCTCCCGGAGCAACGGCGACCGAAAGCACCTCCCCCGCCCCCGCTTCGTCGACCGCCCCCGCCTCCCCCACGGCCGGCGGTGGGACGCTCACCCTGGCGGGAAACAGCTACGCGTTCACAGTGCGCACCTGCCACGGGATCAGTGGCCAGTACTACCTCGTGGGCGACGGCGATGCGAACGTCGCGCTCGCGTCGGTCCTGATCATCCAGACGGACGGACGCGGCTCCTTCATCGTCGACGAGCCAGACGCCGCTTCAGCCGGGACCACCCTCACGGTCTCCGGCATGGCCCGCAATCTCGTCCTCCCCGGCGACCAGGTCGACGTCACCCTCGCGGCCACCTGTCCTGGTCTGGCAGACTGAATCCGCCCACCATCGACAACGTCGCCCGCTTCGGACCCATCGAGGAAGTACCGCCCATGGCCGACCACCAGCCCCCGCCCTACAAGCGCATCAGCACGAAGGCCTACGACCCACTGCTCCTCGACCTCCAGATCGAACTCGTCAAACTCCAGCGCGACTTCATCCGCGACGGCGAACGCACTCTCGTCATCCTCGAGGGCCGTGACGCCGCCGGCAAAGACGGCACCATCAAGCGCATCACACAACACCTCAGCCCCCGCGAGACGCGCGTCGTCGCCCTCGGCAAACCCTCCGACCGCGACCAGACGACCTGGTACTTCCAGCGCTACGTCCCCCACCTGCCCGCCGCCAGCGAGCTCGTCCTCTTCAACCGCTCCTGGTACAACCGCGCCGGCGTCGAGCGGGTAATGGGGTTCTGCACAGACGACCAGTACGAGGAGTTCATGACCTCGGTCCTCGACTTCGAGCACATGCTCGTCCGCTCGGGCATTCGCCTGCTCAAGTACTACCTCGACATCTCGAAGGACGAGCAACAAGAGCGTCTCGAGGACCGGCGCAAAAGCCCGCTGACCCAGTGGAAAGTGAGCTCCCTCGACGAGAAGGCCCTCGACCTCTGGGACGCCTACTCCGAGGCCCGCAACGACATGCTCATACGCACGCGCGACCCCATCGTCCCCTGGATCGTCGTCCGCGCCGACCACAAGAAGACCGCCCGCGTCCAGCTGATCCAGGACCTCCTCTCCCGCCTCGACTACGAGGAGAAGGACGACACGTTACTTAGGCCCGACCCCGCCATCGTCTTCGAGTTCGACCCCCTCCACCTCGAGAACGGCATGATCCAGCCCTGATACCGCCCGCGCGGGACGACCCTCCGAGGCACCCGCACAGAAGTAAAGAACAACGGCATATGCACATTACTATTTGTGACCGCCGCGAAATTCCTCGGTCGGCTCGCACAGAAGAACATATGTTTCACGTGAAACACATCGTGCCACGCGTCACATCCGCGAGCTTCGAGGCGAATGGGGTCGTTCTCGTCGCTTGAGAGGGAGTGCGAGCGGCTAGTCCGGCACCCAGATGCGCCGCGCCGCCTGCAGGCCAAGCACCAGGTCCCGCCCCTCGAGGTGCACCGTGACCGTCCCCCGGTACGGCGCCGTCTCCACTACCTCGATGACCGTGCCCGGCCGGATCCCCTCGAGGTCGAAGAACCGCAGCAGCTCCTCGTCCTCTTCGTACACCCGCTCAACCACGGTCTGTGCCCCGGCCGGCAGATCCGAGAGCCGCAGCCGCGACAGCGGGTGACGGTGCGGCGAACCCGGGATCGGGTACCCGAACGGCGACAGCGTCGGGTCCCCGAGCTTCTCCACGATCAGCGGCTCCGTCACGTCCGAGATGGAGTGCTCCATGAGGTGCGCCTCTTCGTAGGCGCGCCACCACTCGAGGCCCAGCGTCTCCACCAGCAGGCATTCCGCTAGCCGGTGCCGGCGCACCATCTGCTCCGCCCGCTGGAATCCCGTCTTCGTCAGCGCGATCCGCTTCCGCTCGTCAACGCTCACGAGGCGGTCCCGGCGCAACCGCGACAACATCCCCGCGATCGAGGCCGGCCGGATCCCGAGCCGGTCCGCGACCCGTGCCGCGATCACCTCTTCGTGCTCGTCGTGGGACAGCCGGTAGATCGTCGTCAGCGCATCGTCGGACGCAACGTTCGTGACCTGCTTTGGCACCTGTCTCCTCCGGCCCGATAGTCCATCCGGCCGCCGCTTACGGCAACCGGAACGGGAGCGCATAGCCGCCCCCCACCGTATGATGCGCCCGGCGCTTCGCTTCGCCACCGGTCGCAGAGGGCACAGACGTCAGCACGGAAGAACTGAGCGAACCCCCGGCAAGGCACGAAGCCGTCCTCGCTCCGCTGGTGCGGGTGGTCGAGGAGGCGGCTGGGGACGGCGTGTGGGCGCTGGTCGGCGCTGCTTCCTGCCGGCTGCAGGGTGCCGATACGCACTCCCCGAACCTTGAGTTCATCACCACCGACGCCGCCCTCACCACCCTCGCTGAGATGCTCGATATGCCATCGACCTGGGGGCGCGGCGCGCACCTCGCCGCGCGTCGCCTCCACTTCATGCGCGGCCACGTCCCTGTCTTCGTCTTCGCTAACCCTGTCTTCCACGGGCGCTACGAGTCCCTCTCCCCGATGGACATCCCGTCACTCTGGGACGCCCGCGCTCGGGTCGAGGTGGACCGCGCCACCGTGCTCGCCACACCCCTCGAGTGGGAACTGCTCCTCGCCGTCGTCCTCGACTCCCCGGCCCGCATCTCGGCGCTCCGCGACCGCCTGCTCGAGCGCGGGTTCGACGGCCGCCTGCTCACCCGCCTCCTGCGCGAAGGCCGCGTCGAATCGGCCACCGAGGAGGCCGTCTGGGCCGTCCTCGAGCGAAAAGCGGGATAGCTGCGCTCCCGTTGTGGCCTCGACGCGTCGCGCCTCCGGCAGCGCCATCTGCCTGGGGCTCGCGGTGGCTCCACCTCGCATCCGCAGGGCGGCGTCAGCGCCTGCGCTTGAGCAGCGGCCCCGCCTCCCTCGCCAGGCGGTCATAGCGGCTCTTGAGCGCCGGCAGCGCGCGGCGGTACGCGGGCACCGTCTCGAACATGCGGACGAACAGCCGCACGAGTCCCTCGAGGTCGACCAGGTCGACCGTCTCCGGGGCTACGCGTCCCCGCGCGCCGGCGTTGTGGTAGTTGCCCAGTGCGATGCATGCGGCGCCCGTCTCATACCCGTACAGGTCATACGCCGTTGCCTCGGTCACGCCGCCGTCCATGAGCTTCCGCTGATAGCGGAACCCGTCCCCGAGCGCCGCCAGTCCCTGTGCCGTCGAGGTCATCCACTGCGTCATGGCCGGCGAGAACACGTGCAGCGCGTCGCCGACGCGGATGATCGGTCCACCGCCCTGCTCCGCGCGCCCTCCGGCCATCGAGGACGTTTCCACCGCCACGACGAGCGCGTCTTCGGGCAGCAGCCGCGCCCGCGCCGCCGCCGAGGCCCCGCGCAGCCCGACTTCTTCGGCCCGCGTGAACAACCCGATCAACGTTCCCTGTGTCCTCGCCTGAGCTACTCGCTCCAGCACGGCGAGGATCGCCGCGGCCCCCGCGAGATCGTCGCAGGCCCGCGCCCGCACCAGCGTCCCCCTCAAGTCGAACGCCGGCACGTCCCACAGCGCGAGGTCACCCACACCGACCGACACATCCGAGTCGGTTTCCGCCACCGCGCCGGCGATCCGGCCGGTGGCCTCCCGGATATCCGTCACGCGTGCGCGGCCGCGGGCTTCGAGGTCTCCCGCTCCATACAGCCGGAGCCGCTCGCCAGCGCCGAACTGCGACCCGAGCCCGCCACGAAACTCCAGTTCGACGGCGCGTCCTCGCACCTCGCTTACCACGAACCCCGGGTGGTCCATGTGCGCCCCGAGGACGAGCGGACGCCGTGACCGTCCCCGTTGATACCGCACGTACGCGTTCCCGTAGACATCCTCGCCATATTCGAGGCCGGTCTGGTCCGCGAACTCCCGGATGAAGGCCCGCACCCCCCACTCGACATACGACGCGGTCGGGATCGATACGATGTCACGCAACAACCGCTCGAGTGGTCGCGGACCGTCCTCGGACCGGGGGTGCTCGGCCATCAGGCTGTCTCCTCCGAGGCGGCGCTGGCCCGCGGTCGCCCGGCCACGTACGCTGCCCGTATGACCATCGAGGCCATCAGCATATCGGGGCAACGCGGACGGCGCCGCAAGAACCGCCCTGTCGACCGCCCCCGGACCCCCATCGAGGTCGAACTGACCGGGTTCGCCGCCGGCGGCCGCGCCCTGGGTCGCGCCCCTGACGGTCGCGTCGCCTTCGTGGAATTCGCGATCCCTGGCGAGCGCGTCATCGCCGAGATCACCCGCGAGGAACCGTCGTACGTCGAGGCCAGCACCGTGATGGTCCTCGAAGCCGCTCCCTCCCGTGTCGAGCCCCGCTGCGAGTATTTCGGTCGCTGCGGCGGCTGCCAGCTGCAGCACATCGACTACGAGGCGCAGCTCACGTTGAAGACCGACCTGGTCCGCGACCAGCTCCGCCGCATCGGTGGCTTCGAGGATCCCCCCGTCCTCGGGGCGCTCGGGATGGGCGACCCGTGGGGCTACCGCAACCACATGCGCTTCACGGTCCGCCGAGACGGCCAGGTCGGCTTCATGCAGCGCGGCACGCACCGCTTCCTGCGCATCGACCACTGCGACATCGCCCACCCGAAGGTGAACGAGGTGCTCCGCCACGTCCAGGACCGGACGATGCAGACCGCGCAGCTCAGCGTCCGCGTCGGTGAGCACACCGGAGACGTCCTCGTCCAGCCGAAGCTCCGCTGGCGTCCATCCCGTGGCGCCCCGCTCGCCAGCGGTCAGCAGCACTACACCGAGCAACTGCGCGACGTGACGTACCGCGTGTCCTCACCCGCGTTCTTCCAGGTCAACACGCGGCAGGCCGAGGTGCTCGTCGACCTCGTCGTGAGCCGAGTCGTGGAAGCCCGGCCCCGTGTGGCGGTCGACGCTTACGCGGGCGTCGGTACGTTCGCGGCGATGCTGGCCGACCACGTCGACCGAGTTGTGACCATCGAGTGGTCGGCGGCCGCCGGCGATGACGGCGAGGTCAACCTCGCCCGCTTCCCGAACGTCACCCGCCTCGTCGGCAGCGTCGAGGACGTTCTGCCAACGCTCGACCCCGGCCCTGACGTCGTGGTGGTCGACCCACCGCGCATCGGCCTGCAGCGCTCGGTCGTCGACACGATCCTCGCTTCGAAGACCAGGCGCCTCGTGTACGTCTCCTGCGATCCCTCGACGCTCTCGCGCGATCTCCGCCTCTTCGTCGACGGAGGCCTCGACCTCGTCGAGGTGCAGCCCCTCGACATGTTCCCGCACACGCAGCACATCGAGTGTGTGACGGTGCTCGACCGCCACGCCGACTGATGCGGCTCATCCTCGCCTCCGGCTCCGCGCGTCGGCCGGAGCTCCTTGCGTCGCTGGGCGTACTCTTCGAGGTGCAGCCCGCCGGCGTCGACGAGTCATCTACAGAACGCGACCCCGAGCGACTCGCCTGCGAACTCGCGCTGCGGAAGGCGTCGGCGGTCGCTGCACGGGAGCCACGGGCGGTGGTCATTGGAGCGGACACGCTCGTCACCCTCGATGGACGCTTCTACGGGAAACCCGTGGACGCCGCACAGGCCACGGAGACACTGCGTGCGCTGAGAGGCCGCACCCACCAGGTCGTCAGCGGAGTGGCGGTGGTCGGCCCGCAGGGGACGGAGGTGACCGCCGTGGTCACCCGCGTGACGATGCGTCCCTACAGCGATGACGACATCGACCGCTACGTCGCCACCGGCTCGCCACTCGACAAGTCCGGCGCGTACGCGATCCAGGATGCGGTCTTCGCACCGGTCGTCTCGTACGAGGGCTGCATGTGCTCGGTAATCGGACTGCCGCTGTTCACCACGCGCCGCCTGCTTCGGGATGCTGCTCGTGTCGAGGCGCAGCCCCCCGCGTACGACCGTTGTCGTGACTGCCCGCTACAGGCGTAGCTGCGCTCAGCCCCGGACGACCATCAGCTCCCCGACGAACGTCGAGAGGCGCATGCGAAGCCGCTTCGGCTGCTGGTCGTACGCATCGCTGCGGACGTGGATGTCCCGCACGAACCCCTCTTCGCGCCGCCCCAGCAGCTCAACCGAGCCCACCATCGTCTGCGCCGTCACGTCGACGGCAACGTCCGACGGCACTCTGACGTGAATCGCGCCGAGCCAGCAGAGCAGGGTGAGTTCGGTCTCGCCCTCGGGCAGGTCAGCCCTCCCGAGGTCCAGCGAGATGTCGCCCAGTACCGTCGAGATGACCGCGTCATCCACCGTCCAGCCCGAGAGGTCGGACCGCACGTGCCCAATCGCGCGGCGCAGGCGGCGCGTGAACCGCCGCACACGCCACGCCGCGATGAACGCCAGCGCGCCGGCCCAGACGAACGCGAGGCCGACCGCGACGCCGATCGAGCCCGCGACGCCGTACGACCGAATCCCCAGGCTATCCAGCAGGAAGAGCGCACCCAGCGCCGCGAGATATGCCGCGACGGACAGGGGCAGGACGTCTTTTGCGCGCCAGCTCATGGAGCCTGAGCCGTCATCGTCGGCGGTAGTATCGCCGCATCCGCTCGTAGACGATGACGAGGCCTACGGCGATGAGGATCAGCGGCCACAGCTCATTGATTCCCGCATCGATCACGTCGAGTGACTCCAGGAGGAAAATCACTCCGATCACCATCAGGACGACGCCGATCGCCAAGGATCCCCCCGTAGTCCACGGTCACTGACACGCTTGATTGTACGTTTACAGGGCCGTGTGTACCTTGGACTTGTTCGCCGAACCGGCTCGGCGTTCGTTGAACCCCTACCGCTCAGCGCTCGGACGTCCGGCGCCCCTCCGCGCTTCCTCATATTCCGAGTTGCCGCTCAACCAGTCGCATGCACGGAACGGGGACTCGATGACCAACAACGCCTCCTCCGCGACCAGCAACCAGATCATCCAGGTCTCCGACCTCGTGAAGAACTACGACTCCGGCGTGGTCCAGGTGCAGGCCCTCCGAGGCGTGTCGCTCGCCGTCCGTCGTGGCGAGATGGTCGCCGTCATGGGGCCGTCTGGCTGCGGCAAGACGACTCTGCTCAACTGCCTTTCCGGTATCGACGATGTGACCAGCGGCCGCGTCCTGATCGAAGGGACGGATATCAGCACGCTGGACGACAACACAAAGACCTCGTACCGAGCCCGGCGTATGGGCTTCATCTTCCAGTTCTATAACCTCCTGCCCGTGCTGACGGCGGTCGAAAACGTCGAGTTGCCACTCCTCGTGTCGGGCACCTCGCCGAAGGAGTCTCGCGATCGGGCGACCGAGGCCCTGCGACGTGTCGGCCTCGAGGGCTGGGCTCAACACAAGCCGGGCCAGCTCTCGGGCGGTCAGCGGCAGCGCGTGACGATCGCGCGAGCGCTGGTCAACCAACCGGCCATCGTCTGGGCGGACGAACCCACCGGCGACCTCGACTCAGCGACCGCCGACGACATCATGAGTCTGATGCAACAGCTCAACCGCGAGCAGTCACTCACGTTCGTCATCGTGACTCACGACGCGAGTATCGCGGCGCGGTGCCACCGCATCATCCACATGCAGGACGGGCGCATCGAGCGCGAAGTCGTGAACCAGGGGGCCACCGGTGGATAAGCTCTTCGGCATCCCCCTGAACAGCATCATGGTGGCGCTGTTGATCCTGCTCGCCGTCGCCTTCGCGGTGGTCATCTGGATTGCGCTGCGTCGGCCCTTGCTCGTGCGTATGGGTTTCCGGAATGCCATCCGTCGACCCGCACAGACCGCGCTCATCGTCGTCGGTCTGATGCTCTCGACCCTGATCATCAGCGCCGCGTTCTCGACGGGAGACACCGTCGGCTACTCCGTCACCAATGTGATCTACAACTCGCTGCGGGGCGTGGACTACCTGGTGGGCTTCGACTCCGAGAACAACGGTGTCGAGCGCGACCAGGCCTACCTCACGACGGACTTCCTGCAGTCGGTCCGCGACGAGTTCGCCGACGACCCCGACATCGACGGCATCACGCCAGTGCTGCTCGAGCAGCTGCCGATCCTGAATGAGGCGGAGCGTCTCTCCCAGCCGCAGGGCGCCTTCATCGGCATCGATCCGGCATCGGTCGAGCCGTTCCAGGCGCTCCGTGACCTCAACGACCGAGCGATCGGCGCCGCTGACCTGACGGGAAACCGCACCTACATCAGCGAGCGTCTGGCGCAGCAGGTCGACGCCGAGACCGGAGACACGCTCACGGTCTTCATCGAGAACCGCCCCACGACGTTCGAGGTCATCGGCGTGGTCCGTGATACGTCGCTCACCTCGCGGAGCGCGCTTGAGGGCGACGGCACCACCGAGCCGCCGGGCGGCATGATCGTGAACCTTGAGGTTGCGCAGGAGACGCTCGATCGTGCCGGCCGAATCTCGTTCATCGGCATCTCGACGAGCGGCGGTGTCCGAGACGCGCTCGCACTCGACGACGACCGCGTCGAGCAGAAGCTCGAGGACTTCATCGACGCAAACCCGGAGAGCCGCGCCACCGTCTTCGCCGCGAAGGACCAGCTCGTTGGCATAGCGGAGCTGATTGGCTCGGTGTTCGTCACCTTCTTCATCGTGTTCGGCCTGTTCTCGATCGCGGCGGGGATCATGCTCATCTTCCTGATCTTCATCATGCTGGCGGCGGAGCGCCGTTCGGAGATGGGGATGGCGCGGGCGGTTGGCATGAGCCGGCTCAACCTCACCGAGAGCTTCCTTGCGGAGGGGATGGCGTACAACATCGGTTCTGCGGCAGTGGGCGCTGTCCTTGGCGTCGGAGTGGCGGCGCTGCTGGTCTTCATCCTCGGCCGCGTATTCGGCGAGACCGGTCTGAATATCACGTTCCACTTCAATCCTCGTGCATTCGTGATCGCCTACAGCCTGGGCGTCGTCCTCACGTTCATCACCGTTACGTTCTCGGCCTACCGCGCCGCGAACCTGAACATCGTCCGAGCCATTCGTGACATCGATGAGCCGCAAATGCTGGGTGGAAACAGCCGCTCGATCGGGAGCCTCTTCAAGTCGGCCGTCGGTGTGCTGTGGTACGTCGCATGGCTGTCCCTCCTGGCGGTCCTAGGCCTTGGCGTCACCGCACTGTTCTTCCTCGGTCTCAGCACCTACGGCCTGGGCTTCCTCATTGCGGCGTTGCTGATTGCCCTCTTCTGGGCTGGGGCACGGTCGGCGAACCGCAGTAGTCGCGGACGCACGTTCCGCGGTTGGGCCGTGCTGGTGCTCTGGTGGGTCGTCTTCACCGCGCTCGGCCTGTTGGCGCCTCTGACCTGGTGGTTGCTAAGGACGCGCGCCTGGGCAGCGCGGCATCGTCATGCGGGCGGCTGGGCCCTCTGGATGCTCATCGTCGGCGTGACGCTCACGTACTTCGGCGGCTGGGTGTGGCACCAGCAATTCGCCTACACCGGCGGCACGACGCTCGCCGTGCTCGCCATCGCCATGCTCTCGGTATACTTCGGCATCCCCGCGCGGCCGGCCTTCACCGTCGCGAGCCTCGCACTCGTGTGGTACTGGCTGCTGCCCCTGCCGTTCTCGCTGTTCACCAGCGACCCGCTGGAGAACTTCGGCCCGCTGGAGGGACTCACGAAGATCCTCGGGCTCCCGCAGCCGAGCTCGACGGGCAACATCGAGATGTTCTTCGTATCGGGTATCTGCATCACCGCCTCGGCGACACTGCTGGTGATCTTCAACGCTGCTGCACTGCTGGCGCTCGTGTCGGCGTTCGGGCGGCTACTGGGCGGGATCGCACCGGCATTAAAGACCGCCATTGCGTATCCGCTCGCCTCCAAGTTCCGCACCGGCATCACCCTCGCGATGTTTGGGCTCGTCGTCTTCAGTCTCGTGGTGATGGCGACGCTCAACTCCAACTTCACTCAGCTGTTCGCCGGCGAGGAGGCAACGGCCGGCTTCGACGTCGTAGTCGATGCGAACCCGTCGAACCGTATCCCCGACCTCCGGGCCGCGCTCAGCGACGCCGGCTACGATGGCCCGCCGCTCGCGGCGGTCGGGACTCAGGTGCTCGCCTCCTCGTTCGGGACGGTCGTCCAGCACGACGCCAACCCGAAGGACGACATCCAACCGATTCGCGTCGTGGGCGACGACGACGAGTTCCTCCGAGTCGCGGACCTGCCCATGAAGTACCGCGCGGCGGGCTATGAGACCGATCAAGCGGTGATCGAAGCGCTCCTCACCGACCCGAGTGTGGCCATCGTTGATGACTCGCTTATCGCGGGCGTGAACGAGTTTGGTGGACCCGCCGCATCCGACCAATTCTCTCTCCGTCGCGCCATCGCTGCCGACGGATTCGAGCCGGTGGCCGTTACCGTGCAGAATCCACGTGGGGGTGAGGACCTGCACTTGAGGGTGATCGGTTCTCTCGAACCCCAGGTTACGGGCATCCTCGGGCAGCTCGTGGGACTGCACACGAATCGCCAGAACATCGACCGGCTCTTCGGCGGCGGGGACGTCGAGACGTTCTTTATCCAACTCGACGGCACGCCCTCCAAGGAGCGGACGCTGGAAGCGGCGAACGCGATCGAGTCAACGCTCCTCGAGCGTGGCGTTCAGGCGAGTTCGATCCAGGAGCGCATCGACGACGCGTCGGCGCAGTCGACGGCGTTCCAGTACCTCTTCGAGGGGTTCATGGGGCTGGGCCTGATCGTCGGAATCGCGGCCCTGGGCGTGATCGGCTTCCGGACGGTCGTCGAACGACGGCAGCAGATCGGCATGCTGCGGGCGATTGGCTACTCAAGACGCCTGATCGCCCTCTCCTTCTTCTTCGAGTCCTCGTTCATCGCGCTGGCGGGCGTCGCGATGGGACTCATCCTCGGGACGGCGCTCTCCTACAACCTGCTGACGAGTCCGACATTCACCGACGGCGCGGCGATTGACTTCCAGGTGCCGTGGGTACGCATTCTGGTTATCTGCGGAATCGCGTACGGAGCGAGCGCGCTGATGACCCTCATCCCGGCGCGGGCGGCCTCGCGGGTTGCGGTGGCGGAGGCGCTCCGGTACGAATAACAAGAAAAGGTATGTACGCCTTAGCGAAAACGCGTTACCCTACCGCTCGCTGACGAGAGGAGCACTTATGTCGAACCCCCTCACGCGTGCGGCCGCCGCCGCCGTCCTGGTCTTGGTACTGGCGGCCACACAGACGTCGCTGGTGTCAGCGCAGGCCGCCGGCGAAATCAGCGGCAATCTCCCACAGAACGGTGGCTACGCGATTGTGGTCTGGGGCGGCGGGACGCCGGACGCGCTCGTGCAGGCAGCGACGAACAAGGGCTGCTCGCCCGCTTCGATCTGGATCACGGCTCAAGGCCAGTTCGTCCCCTATGTGGTCGGTGCTCCCGCCTTCGTGAACGAGGGCTTCGTCGGGCGATTCGACGGAGGATCCCTGCCGGGTGGCACGCCCGTGATCATCGTCTGCCAGGCCCAGTAAGCCCCTAGACGGGCTCCGCACAAGGCGTCAAGATAGGACGCCACTACTACTGGAACACGGTGAGCTCATGCGCCTCGAGCCCACACACCCGCTGGTCGGGTTCTTGATCGTATCCGCGGTCGCAATCGTGCTGCTCGCGCGCGGGCCTTCGTCCGCCACGGCGGCGGGCGACCTCATCGGCGACGTGCCTGCGAACGGCGCGGGACTCGTCGTCTGGAGCGGCGGGACCACCTCCGATCTGAGTCGGGCGGCCGAGGGACACGGGTGCCACGCCGACATCCTGTGGATTACGGATAGCGGCCGTCTCGCCGTGTACGTTTACGGCGCACCCGATGTGGCAAATGCCGCATTCATGGAACTCTTTCCGGGGGGGATGCTAGCCTCCTCGACCGCGCTCGTGCTCATGTGCAGTCCATTCGTCGCATCGGTGCCGACGTCCGCCTCCTCCGACACGCCGTCCTCCTTCGATGAGCAGTTCGCGGCAGTCGTGTTCGAGGGCATCAATCAGGCCCGGGAGACGGACGGGCACACGGTGTTGAACCTCGATGCGCGACTGCGCAGCGCGTCGGAGTCGTACGCCCGGCTGCTGCTTGAACGAGGGGAACTGAGTCACAGCTTCGACGGTCAGCCGTGGGAGCGAGCACAGAAGGCAGGGTATCCCAGCCAGTACGTCGGCGAGGTCATCGTCTCCCGGAGCACGTCGCTCGAGTTGAGTATCGCGGGCGACGGCCCTGAGCTGGTCACTGCGTGGATGGAGAGCCCCCCTCATCGCGCGATCATCCTCGGGAGAGACTACCTGTTCACCGGCCTCGGGGTCGGATGCGCAACAGGCGTCGATGGGAACGGCCTCAACGCGATCGTGTGCGTCGCGTTGCTGGGCGCGCCATAGTAACGCGCAGAGCATCTGGCGACGCGGGCCAGGTCGGTTCGCGTCGGGTCGACAACTGGCTCGCCGTCGAGCGGGCTCTATAGCGGTGAGGGCAGCGCGCTCGACCCCATCAGATAGGCATCGATGCCGCGGGCGGCAGTTCGGCCCTCGGCGATGGCCCAGACGATGAGGGACTGGCCCCGGGTCATGTCGCCGGCGGTAAAGACGCCGGGGACGCTCGTCATGCGGTTCTCGTCGGACCAGACGTTGCCGCGGTCGGTGAGGCGGACACCGAGCTGCTCGACCATGCCAGGCCGTTCCGGTCCGACGAAGCCCATCGCGAGGAGGAGGAGGTCGACCTCGACCTCGAACTCGGAGCCGGGGACCTCACGCATGACCTGGCGGCCCTCCTCGGGGACGAACTCGACGCGGACGGCGTGGAGCTTCTTGAGGACGCCGTCTTCACCGGACAGGCTCTTCGTCAGGATGCTGTAGTCGCGCACGCCGCCTTCCTCGTGAGCCGAGGAGACGCGGTAGATGTTGGGCCAGGTCGGCCACGGCGTCTCGGAGGGGCGCGCGTCGGGGGGGCGGGGGAGCAGCTCGAACTGGCTGACCTCGGCGGCGCCCTGGCGGATGGCGGTGCCCAGGCAGTCGGCGCCGGTGTCACCACCGCCGAGGATGACGACGCGCTTGTCCTTCGCGCTGATGAACTGGTCCTCCGGGATCTCATCGCCGGCGTTGCGCCGGTTCTGCATCGGGAGGTACTCCATCGCGAGGTAGACGCCGCGGAGGTCGCGGCCGGGCACGTCGAGGTCGCGGGCGTGGGTAGCGCCGCCGGTCAGGCAGACGGCGTCGAACTGCTGAAGCAGGTCGCGGGCGTCGACGTCGTCGCCGATGTTCACGGAGGTGCGGAACTCGACGCCTTCCGCCTCCATCTGCTGGAGACGGCGGTCGATGAACTCCTTCTGCATCTTGAAGTCCGGGATCCCGTAGCGCAGCAGGCCTCCGATGCGGTCGTCCCGCTCGAAGACGGTGACCGCATGACCGGCGCGGGCGAGCTGCTGGGCGGCGGCGAGGCCGGCGGGGCCGGAGCCGATGACCGCGACGCTCTTGCCCGTGCGCTGACGCGGAGGCTCGGGCACGATCCAGCCCTCGCGGTAGGCGTGCTCGATGATGGTGAGCTCGACCTGCTTGATGGTGACGGGGTCGTTGTTGATGCCCAGGACGCAGGCAGCCTCGCAGGGAGCGGGGCACAGACGGCCGGTGAACTCGGGGAAGTTGTTCGTGGCGTGCAGACGCTCGATCGCCTCGCGCCATTTGTCGCGGTACACGAGGTCGTTCCAGTCCGGAATGATGTTGCCGAGCGGACAGCCCTGATGGCAGAAGGGGATGCCGCAGTCCATGCAACGGGCGGCCTGGTTGCGAAGCGCCTCGGTGGGGAAGTCCTCGTAGACCTCGAGCCAGTCGTGCACACGCGCGCCGACGGGACGCCGCTGCGGCGTCTCACGGTCGAACTCCAGAAAGCCCGTAGGCTTAGCCATCGCCAACCGCCATCGCCGCGCCTCGTGCCTTCTCTTCGAGCTCGCGCGCGCGCTCGTTGAGCACGCGGCGGTATTCCTTCGGCATGACCTTCACGAACTCGCCGGCGGCGGAGGGCCAGCGGTCGAGGAGGCGCTGGGCGACGGTGCTGCCGGTGTACTCGACGTGCCGCTCGAGCAGACCGCGGACGAGGTTCAGATCCTCGGGCTCATCGAGCGCTTCGAGATCGATCATCTCGAGGTTGCAGCGTGTCCCGAAGTCGCCTTCGGGGTCCCAGACGAACGCGATGCCGCCGCTCATGCCAGCGCCGAAGTTGCGGCCGGTGCGGCCGATCACGACGACGCGACCGCCGGTCATGTACTCGCAGGCGTGGTCGCCGGTGCCCTCGGCGACGGTGTTGGCGCCGCTGTTGCGGACGGCGAAGCGCTCGCCGGCGACGCCGCGGAAGAACGCGTAGCCACTGGTCGCGCCGTACAGGGCGACGTTGCCGACGACGATGTTCTCCTCCGGGACGAACGTCGCCACCTTCGGCGGGTAGACGATGAGCTTGCCTCCGGAGAGGCCCTTGCCGGTGTAGTCGTTGCTGTCCCCCTCGAGACGGAGCGTCATGCCCGCGGGCACGAAGGCGCCGAAGCTCTGGCCGGCCGAGCCCTGGAACTGGATCTCGATCGTGTCGTCCGGGAGGCCGGTGTTCTGGTAGCGGCGGGTGAGCTCGCTGCCGAGGATCGTGCCCACCGTGCGGTTCACGTTGCGGATCGGCATGTCGATATGGACGCGCTCACCGCGCTCGAGAGCGGGGGCGGCGAGGGGCAGAAGCTGCTGGTCCAGCGCCTCCTCGAGGCCGTGATCCTGGGTCGTCACGCAGTGGGTGGCGATGTCGGGGCCGACCTCAGGGCGGTAGAGGATGGCGGAGTAGTCGAGGCCCTGCGCCTTCCAGTGGTCGATCGCGAGGCGCATGTCGATCGCGTCGGTGCGCCCAACCATCTCGTCGAGCGTGCGGAAACCCAGCTGCGCCATGTGCTGGCGCACCTCCTCAGCGAGGAACCGGAAGTAGTTCACGACGTGCTCTGCCCGCCCCTCGAACTTCTCGCGCAGGAGCGGGTTCTGTGTGGCAATGCCGACCGGACAGGTGTCGAGGTGGCAGACACGCATCATGATGCAGCCCATGACGACGAGGGGGGCGGTAGCGAATCCAAACTCTTCGGCGCCGAGGAGCGCGCCGATGACAACGTCGCGGCCGGTCTTCATCTGGCCGTCGACCTCGACGACGATGCGGTCGCGGAGCTTGTTGAGGACGAGGGTCTGCTGGGTCTCAGCCAGCCCCAGCTCCCAGGGGATGCCAGCATGCTTCAGCGAGGTAAGGGGGCTCGCACCCGTCCCGCCATCGTGTCCGCTGATAAGGACGACGTCCGACTTCGCTTTGGCGACGCCGGCGGCGACCGTGCCCACGCCCACCTCGGCGACGAGCTTCACGCTGATGCGGGCGCGCGGGTTCGCGTTCTTGAGGTCGTGGATGAGCTGCGCCAGGTCCTCGATGGAGTAGATGTCGTGGTGGGGCGGCGGGCTGATGAGGCCCACACCGGGGGTCGAGTGACGAACCTCGGCGATCCAGGGGTAGACCTTATGGCCGGGGAGCTGGCCGCCCTCGCCGGGCTTGGCGCCCTGGGCCATCTTGATCTGGATCTCGTCGGCGTTCACGAGGTACTCGCTGGTGACGCCGAAGCGGCCCGAGGCGACCTGCTTGATAGCGCTGCGGCGTGAGTCGCCGTTCGCGTCGGGGGTGAAGCGGCGACGATCCTCGCCGCCCTCGCCGGTGTTGCTCTTACCGCCGATGCGATTCATGGCAATCGCGAGCGTCTCGTGCGCCTCGGCGGAGATGGAGCCGAAGGACATCGCGCCGGTCTTGAAGCGCTTGAACAGGTTCTCCGCAGGCTCCACCTCTTCGAGGGGGACTGGGGGACCCACGGGCTTCAGTTCGAACAACCCGCGGAGCGTCGCGAGATTGCGGCTCTGCTCGTTCACGAGGTCCGTGTACTCGCGGTAGATCTCCTCGCGGCCCGTGCGCGTTGCGTGCTGGAGGCGGAAGACCGTGTCCGGGTTGAAGAGGTGGAACTCGCCGTCACGACGCCACTGGTACTGGCCGCCCCAGTCAAGTTCGTGGAGGCCGCCGTCACGCCTCGGGAAGGCGTGTTCGTGGTGGGTGAGGGTCTCCTCGGCGATCTCGTTCAGGCCAACGCCCTCGATGCGGGAGACGGTCTTGGTGAAGTAGCGGTCGACGAACTCCTGGGAGAGGCCGATGGCCTCGAAGATCTGCGCGCCACGGTAGGACTGGACGGTCGAGATGCCCATCTTGGACATGACCTTGACAACGCCCTTCTTGAGGGCCTTGAGGTAGTGCTTGTGCGCCTCGTGGACATCCAGGGCGGGGTCGACGAAGCCGTCCTCCTGGAGCCTCGACAGGCTGTCGAGGGCGAGGTAGGGGTTCACGGCACCGGCGCCGTAGCCGACGAGCAGGGCGAAGTGGTGCACCTCGCGGGGCTCACCGGTCTCGAGGACGAGGCCGACCTGGGTGCGCCTCTTCTGGCGCACGAGGTGGTTGTGGAGGCCGGCGACGGCGAGGAGCGCGGGGATGGCGGCGTGGCCGGCATCGACGCCCCGGTCGGAGAGCACGAGGATCTTCGAGCCGGCCTCGATGGCGGCGTCCGCCTGTTCGAACAGCGCCTCGAGCGCGCTCTCGATCGCACGTGGGCCGTCCTCGACGGGGAAGAGCGTCGACAGGACCGCGGTGCGGAACCGCGGGTCGTCCGCCAGCGCCTTCATCCGCGCCAGCTCCTCGTTGTCGAGGAACGGCGACTCGAGCTTGACGAGGTGGATATCCGAGAGGCCACTGTCGAGGAGGTTTCCCTCCGGGCCGATAACCGTATCCACCGAGGTCACAAGTTCCTCACGGATCGCGTCAAGCGGTGGATTCGTGACCTGCGCAAACAGCTGCTGGAAGTAGTTGTACAGCGGCTGTGCGCGATTCGAGAGGACGGCCAACGGTGTGTCGGTGCCCATCGAGCCGATGGCTTCCTCGGAGTTGGTCACCATCGGCCCGAGGATGAACTTGAGGTCCTCGATGGTGTAGCCGAATGCCATTTGCTGCTTGAGCAGATCGTCACCGCTGAACCCGGGCGCCGGCTCGCCGGCGGGAAGCTCAGACAGCGGGTGCAGATGCTCGCGCAGCCAGTCTGCATACGGCCGCTGCATGGCAAGGCCCATTTTCAGCTCGGTGTCGTCGATGATCCGGCCCTCGTCGAGGCTGACGAGGAACATCTTGCCGGGCTGAAGACGGCCCTTAGTGAGGACGCGCTCGGGATCGACGGGGAGCACGCCGACCTCGGAGGCCATGATGACGAGGTCATCCTTGGTCACGTAGAAGCGAGATGGACGCAGCCCGTTCCGGTCGAGGACCGCACCGATTGAACGGCCATCGGTGAACGCCACCGACGCGGGACCGTCCCACGGCTCCATGACCGTGCTGTGATACTCGTAGAACGCTTGCTTGTCGGCGGGCATTGACTCGTGTCCGCTCCACGCCTCCGGGATGAGCATCATCATCGAGTGCGCGAGCGGGCGACCGCTCTGGAAGAGCAGCTCGACGGCGTTATCGAGCGAAGCGGTGTCGCTCCCCGCCTCATCGATTACCGGCGTGATCTTCCCCACCTCATCGAAGAGCGGCGACTCGAAGAGCGCCTCGCGCGCGGCCATCCAATTCCGATTGCCTCGCAGCGTGTTGATCTCGCCGTTATGCGAGATCATCCGGTACGGGTGGGCGAGCTTCCAACTCGGGAAGGTGTTCGTGCTGAAGCGCGAATGGAACATCGCAAGCGCACTGACGAGCCGCGGACTAGCGAGGTCCGGGAAGTAGTGCGGCATCTGCGTTGCCGTCAGCATCCCCTTGTAGACGAGGGTGCGCGAGGAGAGACTCGCGAAGTAGAAGTACTCCGCGTCTCGAATGTCGGCGCGGTCCACGGCTTTCTCGAATCGCTTGCGGATCACGTAAAGGCGGCGCTCGAACGCGTCGTCGTCCTCGATGTCCGCACCGCGGCCGACGAAGGCGTGCAGCATATGCGGTTCCACCGCCAGGGCAGACGGACCGATGTCCGCGCGCTTCGCGTCCGTGGGTACGTCACGCCACCCCAGAAGGTGCTGGCCCTCCTCCTCGACGATCGCGGCGAAGAGGTTCATCGCCTCGCGGCGGGCGTGTTCGTCCTTGGATGCAAAGAGCAGCCCGACGCCGTAGTGGCCGATGTCCGGAAGCCGAATGCCAAGCCGGGCGCACTCGTGGCGGAAGAACTCATCGGGAACCTGAATGAGGATGCCCGCGCCGTCTCCCGTGTTCACCTCGCAACCGCAGGCGCCACGATGGTTGAGGTTCTCGAGCGCGGTCAGGCCATCGCGGACGATCTGGTGCGACCGCTTACCCTTGAGGTGGACGACGAAGCCGACGCCGCAGCTGTCGTGCTCGTGGGCCGGGTCGTAAAGACCCTGAGCTAGTGGCATTCCGGGCGCGCCCATCTCGCTCCCTCCTCCAGCTCGCGGATGACGATCATCGCGCCGGGCCGGCGCTGCTGCGCCGACTGACTTCCCGCCGTCGTGGCCGCGTGTGATGGTCCTGACCGTCGATGACAATCCATCGCCGAGAAGTGAACGACGATCATACGCGATCCTGATTCCCACCGGGACCGATCAGGATGAGCGGCCATATTGCGCGTTCCGTCACAAACTCGCAAGTGGGACAGCTTGCGCCCTCTTCGGGCTCGCCCCTGCGGTGGAACGGCCTATAGTGGGCCGCATGAGGATCGTGTGGGCGACCGATGGCTCAGCAGGCTCCGAGGGGGCGCTGCCCTATCTGAACGGACTGTTCAACCGGAGAGAGAACAGCATCGTCGTCACTGCGGTCGCCCCCGCGCCACTGATCAGCGCCGCTCGGCCCGACCCCGCGATGTTGTTGTGGCACCTCGTCCCCGGCTATCGCGAGCGAGTGTCAAGCGAAGTGACGGACCTCGTGATCCGGCAGGTCGCCCTGCTCGCGAGGTCTCGCGCCGCCGTCTCAAGTGAAGTTCGGCTCGGCTCAGCGCCATCCGAGATCATCCTGCTCGCGCGCGATGAGGGTGCAGACCTCGTGATCACGGGTGCCCGCGGGCACACCGCAGCTTCGGAGATGCTCCTGGGGTCGGTGTCACAGCAGGTCGCGACGAATGCGGAGTGCTCAGTCCTCGTGGTCCGAGGGCGGAAACGACCGGCCAGGATATTGCTGGCATATGACGCGTCGCCAGACGCGCAGGCGGGGTTGGAGTTGCTCGCCTCGCTCGCGCCGCCGAAAGGCGCTGAGGTCATCGTGACCGCAGTGGCTGAGCCGGCAATGCCGCCCCTCGACGCGCCGCCCGACTGGGTACCGGACTCGACGGACGAACTCGAGCGGTGGCGTCGGACTTCGGCCCGCCGCAACGCCCAGGCGGCAGCGCGCAAGCTGCGTGCGAACGGATGGAACGCCTCTTCCCACATCGGGACGGGGCATCCGGGTGACTCCGTGCTCCGAACGGTCCGCGAGCGTGGCGTCGATCTCGTGGTTATCGGCGCGCGAGGGATCCATTCGCCCGACGCAGAAGCGCGGGGGATGGGTGGCATCCCGCGGCAAGTGCTCGAGCGCGCCCCATGTGCAGTATTGATTTCGAGAGATCGTCTGCCAGATTCCCCGGGCGTCTAGCCGAGGTCGACCAGCGGTCGTTCCTCCCAGACAACCTTGCGTGCGGCCAGCGCGTCGATCTCGTCGTTAGTCATCCCCAGGCGCTCGCGCAACACGCTGCGGGTGTCTTCGCCCATATCCGGTGAGCTGCCGCGAATGCCCGCCGGGGTGCGCGAGAGCTTGATCGGGCTGTTGACGAGGGGCAACGTGCCTAGCCGCCTGTGCTCGATCGGGACGAACATCTCGCGAGCCTCCAACTGTGGCATCCGCGCGACTTCCGGGATCGAGTTAAGCGGTCCGCACGGGATGCCGAACCGTTCGAGCCGTGCGACCCAATCGGCGCTCGGTCGCGTGCGGAACGCCTCGTTGAGGATCGGTTCGAGCTCGGCGTGATGCGCGGCACGGGCCGTACTCGTCGCAAATCGGGGATCGTCGATAAGGTCGACGCGCTCGATCTCCGAGCAGAGGAGAGCCCACTGGTTCGGGACGCCCCAGGCGAGCGCGAGCACGAAGTACCCGTCCGCGGTCGGAAACGCCTGGAACGGCACGGCCCAGGAGTGTCGCGTCCCAAGAGGCTCCGGCGGCTCGCCGGTCAGGAAGTAGCGCAGAAAGGCGTTCTCGAGAATCGCCACCTGACAGTCCAACATCGAGATATCGACGAGCTGCCCCTTGCCCGAGCGCTCACGCTCATACACGGCCGCGAGCACTCCAATCGCGCCGTACAGGCCACCCGTGATGTCACCGAGCGAAACACCCGGCTTGATGGGCGGTCCGCCGGGCTCACCAGTCACCGACATGATCCCACCCGCGCCCTGGACGACGACGTCCAGAGCGGGTTGCTCGCGCATCGGGCCGGTCTGACCGAACCCGGAGATAGCCACGTAGATGAGGCCGGGGTGCTCCTTCGAAAGCGCCTCGTATCCGACCCCGAGTTCGTCGAGGGTACCCGGGCGGAAGTTCTCAACGAGGATGTCGAACTCCCGCACCAGCCGCCGGAACAGCGCCTTCCCGTCCTCCTGCTTGAGGTCGATAGCGATGCTCCTCTTGCCGCGGTTCACGCTGAAGAAGTAGCCCGACTCGCCGTCGATGAGGGGTCCTGTCGTCCTCGCTACGTCGCCGAATGGCGGGCGCTCGCACTTCACGACCTCGGCGCCGAGGTCGCAGAGGGTCATCGTGCAGTACGGACCGGCGAGCACCCACGACAAGTCGAGCACACGGAGACCCGCGAGTGGCCCATCCGCCTTCAAGATGCGAGGAGGGGCTGTCGTCATGCCGGACCGTCCGTTCTGTGGCTATGGATAGTGAACTTCGGCAGCATAAAGGCCGCCGGCGTTCACCGGCGGCCCACAGGCCCGCTCCAGACGGAGATTTACTCGAAGGGGTACCACTCCATATTTCGCGGCAGCGCGGCCTCGGACACGACCGGGCCGTGCAGGCGCACGAATGCGCGCCGGGAGGCGAATGCCGCGACGGGAATCAGCCCGAGCGCCAGCAGTGAGCCGGCGACGAGCAGCGGACGTTCGTGCGTGCGTCGCGAGGCGAACCGACGGATCGCCGGTCCGGACGCCCCGACGAATCGCAGAGACTCGTGGGTACGCGCGAGTGGATTGATCTGGACGTTCGGCATCGTGGCGGCCTCCGTTATTCCCGAGATGAGCTTCCATGATACCGCCGGGCCGGATGACGGCGGGACCATGCTCCGAGCCGTCCACCTATCGAATTCGGTACGGCGTGATGAGCCGCGAACCGTTGAGGCGTTGACAACCCCGACCGCGATGAGAATGATGCGCGGCACCACCGCAGGGCAGCGGTGGCCGTCCGTGGGGGCCGGACGACATGAAGCCAGCGCTTGCGATCGACTGGGACGCCGTCACCGAGGAGGCAGTCGAACTCCTCAGTGACTACCTGCGCGTGAATACGGTGAACCCGCCGGGGAACGAAACGCTCGCGTGCGAGTGGATCGGGCGCGTTCTGGACGCCGATGGCGTTCCTTACCGGACATACGCACGTGATGCCGCACGGGCCTCGCTCGTCGCGACACTGCCCGGTACGGGCCGGCGGGGCCGATCGCTCATCCTCCTGAACCACACCGACGTCGTCCCCGCTGAAGAAACCTACTGGGCGGAGGATCCACTCGGTGGGGCGATTCGCGACGGCTATCTGTGGGGGCGGGGTGCGGTCGACATGAAGGGAATGGCCATCGTCGAGTTGATGGTCTTCCTGCTGCACCGCCGGCTCGGCCTTGCGCTCGAACGCGACCTGACGTTCATGGCCGTCGCCGACGAGGAGTGCGGCAGTCGCTACGGCGCAGAGTTCCTCGCTGAGGAGCATCCGGAGCTCTTCGACTCGGATTTCGTGATCAACGAAGGCGGTACGGGGGCGCAGGAGGTCTTCGGAGTGCGGCGGCCCGTGTTCCACGTCGGGGTCGCGGAAAAGGGCCCTCTGTGGCTGCGCCTCCGTACGACGGGGACCCCCGGCCACGGGGCCGTCCCTCACGGCAACAACGCGCTCGAGCGACTCGTCCGGGCGCTCGACCGAGTGCGCCGCTGGGAGCGTCCACTGCATCTCTCGCCCGAGGTACTCACTTACTTCGGAGCGCTGCATGACGCTGGCATCCTCCCGCAGGCCCCAACCCCCGCCTACCTCGAGACGCTCGCCGTCGAGCATCCTCGCGTGCATTCGCTGCAGACGAACTCGATCAGCCTCACGTCGCTGACGGCGGGCGTGAAACACAACGTGATCCCCGCCTCGGCTGAGGCGACGCTCGATATCCGCCTGATGTCGGGGCAGGATCCCGAGCCGTTCCTCGAGGAGCTGCGGGAGCAGATCGACGATCCGCTTGTCTCGATTGAAGTCGTCTTCAGCTCGTCGACGCCCTCGTCATCCACGGCGACGGAGCTGTACGAGGCGATTCGGGCGGCTGTGCGACATCACGTTGAGGACGCAGTGGTGGTGCCGAGTGTCTCCACGGGATTCACGGATCTACGCGTCTTCCGAAGACGCGGTATTCCTGCCTACGGCTTCGTACCCCTGCTTCTCGAACCGGAGGATGCGTCCCGAATCCATGGGCACGACGAACGCGTGTCCATTGAATCATTGCGCCTCGCGATCCAGGTCCTGTTCTCGACAGTCCGCGAGGTGTGCAGCTGACATTCGCGCCTAGGGGGCGGCCGCGGCCTCGGTTTCAGCCACCTTCTCCGGAAGCAGCCCGCCGAAGACCGGCCCCAGGACCTTCGCTCGCAACACTCCATCGCGGTCAATGAAGTAGCTGACTGGCAGCGTTGCCTGACTCGCGTTGCGTGGCGCCACGCCGTAACGCTCCGCAACCGCGCCATCAAGGGTGTCAAACACGACGGGGAACTCAATGGGATGTCCGTCGCGGCCCGCGAACGACGCGAGGAAACGCTCCACTTCAGACTCACTGTCGAGTGGACGGTAATCGACTGCGATCACCACGAAGTCCTCCGCCTCCATGCGCTCTCGGTACAGCTCCTCGAATTCCGTCATCTCGCGACGGCATGGCACGCACCAACTGGCCCAGAAGTTCACCACGACCGTGCGGCCCCGGAATTCGGACAGGCGCACCACCTCCCCCTCGACCGAACGCAGGGCGAAGTCTGGTGCCGGCGCTCCGATGGTCGCGGCGGCATCGTCGCGCAGCCCCAGATCGGCCGTCGCTCCCCCCTGTTCCTCGTCGGCATCCGAGAACTCGCGCTGCACGAACAGTGCCAGCAGCGCGAGGAGGATGGCCCCAGCGATGGCGTACCGGACTCGTCGGTCGAGCGTCGCAAGGGGTGTCACGCTTCCATTGTCACGCGTCGCAGCGGTCATTGGTAACCGTGGCCGGGGTTGCACCTCGATCGCCGCTCGCTAGGATGGTCGCGTGTCCGCAGCTTCCGAGCTCGAATCCATCGCCGAGGCCGCGGCGATCCTCGTCGGCGCGCGCCATGTGGTCGCGCTCACCGGGGCGGGCGTATCCAAGGAGTCCGGGATTCCGACGTTTCGGGGGAAGGATGGCCTCTGGACCGTCCGCGGCGAGCCCCCACTGAACCAGTTCGAGGAGTTCCGGCGCGACCCGAAGGCATGGTGGGTGCGACGTCTCGATCAGCAAGCCAGCCCCGACGAGTTCGCGCTCTCGCTGCGCGCGAGCGAGCCGAACGACGCGCACTATGCGCTCGCGGAGCTCGAAGTCCTGGGAGTGCTGCACCACGTCATCACGCAGAACGTCGATAACCTTCACCGGCGGGCAGGCCAGCAGTCCATTACGGAGATTCACGGCAATGTCCGCTGGCTGCGGTGTACCGACTGCCATACCCGCTGGCCGGAAGATGACGTCGAAGTCAACCTCGAGGACCTTCCGCCACGCTGCCCGGAGCCGGGGTGCGCGGGGGTTGTGAAAGGTGACGGGGTCATGTTCGGCGAGCCCATTCCCCCGGATGCTCTCGAACGCTGTTATGCCGAGACAGCGATGGCGGACGCGTTTCTCCTCGCCGGGACCTCGGCCGTGGTGTATCCCGCAGCGATGTTCCCGCAACTCGCCCATCAGCGCGGCGCTCGGTTGATCGAGGTCGATCCGGAACCGACAGCATTGAGCGAACTGGCCACGGTCACGTTGCGCGGGCCTGCCGGCGAGATGTTGCCGCTCCTGCTTCGAGCCGTCCGCGAACGAATCGGGCACCGATGAGCCCTTCGCTCAACCTCGCCTTGCTCGCCGGCGCGGCCGACGGCCTCTGGTCCCTGCTGCCCGGCGACCAGGCTCGGCGCGTCGTCGCGACGCGTGACGTGCGTGCCCTCGACGCTCGCGGCGACGTGGCCCTCGCTGGTTCGGCCGATGGAGCGTGGCTACACCGGAAGGGCAAGTGGGAGCAGGTGCTTGAGGCGGACGTGCGGTGCGTCCGAGTGAGCCCGGACGGCGTGCTCGTGGCCGGCGTGGCCCCATCGAACGTGCTGGCCTCAGAGGACCGGGGGGAAACCTGGCGCGAATGGGGCACGCTGCAGAATCTCGTGCGTTACCACGGGCAGCGAATGGGGATCCGTGGGACAGCGGCGCCGGTCGCGGGCGTCGCATTCGCATCGGGGATCATCGTCGCGTTTACCGGAATCGGCGCGTTTCTCACGCTCGACGACGGCCGCACCTGGGCGCTGCACTCTGAAGGTCTCGACCGCCGGGTGCACGGGCTGTGGGAGCACCCGGAGCGAAGCGAGCGCCTGTATGCGGCGGCGCCGAGCGGGTTTTATCGCTCCGAGGACGGCGGCTATTCGTGGGTGCAGTCGCTGCATGGGCTCGACCGTTCGTGGGCCAGCGATGTGGCCGTGCTGCCGGGGGTGCCCGACACGCTACTCCTGACGGCCGCGAGATCGTCTGACCGCAGCGAGGCGGCGCTGTTTCGTTCGGTGGACGGTGCCGTGTCCTGGACACGCTTCCTGCTCGGTGACCGGGACGAATGGCCGCAACCTCCCCTGGTCACAAGCCTTACCAGTCCCGTCGACGCACTCTTCATCCTCGCGGGCGGCGAGGTATGGGGATCGCATGACCGTGGCGAACGCTGGATCCCGATGGCGGATGGGCTTCCGGAAGCACAGTGCTTCCTCGCCGCCGTTGGAGAGTGGTAGCCGAGGCGCAGAACCGCCGCCAGTGCTACGATCGACGTTCAGATTCATCGTCCTGGCTCCACCCGCTCGTGCTATGTCCGCCTGGACGAAAGGGGATTGGATACTTGATGTCCATGGCGAACCGAACGCAGGACCAGATCGTCGAGGTGAACGGCCTCCGTCTTCACGTCCACGAATGGGGTGATAGCCGCACGAAGCACGCGTTAGTGCTATTGCACGACTATGCCGAGTCGGCGGCCGCCTGGGAAGACGTGGCGGTCGACCTTTCGCGCGAGTACCGCGTGATCGCGCTCGACCAGCGCGGGCACGGCCGTTCGGACCGCGCACAGGATCACGATTACAGCCGAGCCTCACAGGTGGAAGACATCGCGGCGGTCGTGGAGGCGCTCGGCCTGCGCATGGTGACCGTCGTCGGGCACGGGATGGGGGGTGCGAACGCGATCTGCTACGCTGCCGAGCACCCCGATGTCGTCAGCGCTCTCATCGTGATCGAAGCGGCACCCGAAGTGCTCCGCAGCGGCATCGAGACGATGCGACGCGTCCTCGCGGCCGGCGACGAGTTCAGCACCCTCGACGAGGTGTCCGAGGTGTACCGGCGTTACTACCCGTACGCAACCACGGAGCAACTCGACCGGCGGGCGCGGTCGGTGGTGACCGTGACGGCGGACGGCACCTACACCTGGGCGTTTGACCCGGTGTTCCGCGATCCGACCGCACGACCGCCCGAACAGGATCCCGGCCAGCGGCGCCTCTCGAACCTCTGGGACTGCGTCGAACACGTGCAGTGCCCCGTCATGATCGTCAGCGGTTCCGAGACTGATATGGTCACACCCGAGGCGATTCAGCGGCTGCACCGGCGGATCCTCGGTTCGCGGCGCTCCTTGATCGAGGAAGCTGGTCATGCCGTACCGACGGACCAGCCGGCGGCGCTCGCCCAGCACATCCGCGAGTTTCTCCAGAGCCTGTCCAGTAGCCCGATCTAGTCTCAACGCCGCCCGTCCCGAGGAGCCAAGGCGATGCCGCGCACGATTCACCGCGTTGTGGTCACAGGCATGGGGGCGGTGACGCCGATCGGGAACGACCTGGCCTCGTTCTGGGAGGGGCTGCGTTCCGGACGCAACGGTATCGGACGAGTCACGCTGTGCGATCCGGACCCGCTGCCAGTGCAGATTGCCGGCGAAGTGAAGCACTGGGATCCGGAGCAATACCTCGAACGCAAGACCGCGCGACGGACGGGCCGGTTCGCGCAGTTCGCCCTGGGGGCGTCCGTGCAGGCGCTCCAGGACGCCGGCATCACGGTTGATGACTCGAACCGCGACGATATCGGCGTCGTCATGGCGACCTCGGGCGGCGCGTTCAACATGGGCGAGCCGTGGGTGGAGATGCAGACGAAGGGTGCCCACCGCGCGGACCCGTTCGTCATCACGCGCGAGGGCCAGCACATGGGGGCCGGGCGGGTCGGCCGTGAGATCGGGATTCGCGGGCCGAACACCACCATCAATACGGCCTGCGCGTCCGGAACGGACGCGCTAGGGCATGCGCTGAACATGATCCGGCTCGGCCACGCACGGTGCCTGCTCGCCGGGGGGGCGGAGGCAATCATCACGCCGCTCGCGCTGTCCTCGATGGGCCGTATGGGGGCTCTGTCGCACAACAACGAGGACCCCGAGCACGCCTCACGCCCGTTCGACCTGAACCGAGATGGCTTCGTCCTCGGCGAGGGGGCAGGAGTGCTCCTCCTTGAGTCCGAGGAGTCCGCCAGGGCGCGGGGCGCCCGCGTGTACTGCGAACTCGCGGGCGTCGGATGGTCCTTCGATGCCACGGACGACACGGCGCCGGATGCGGAAGGCCAATCGCTGGCGATGATCCGAGCGCTCCGCGACGCGGACCTACCGGTAACTGCGGTCGACTACATCAACTGTCACGGCACCAGCACGCCGTACAACGACCGGACGGAAACCGCCGCGATCAAGCTGGCACTGGGCGAGGCGCATGCGAGGAGCATCCCCGTGTCTTCAACGAAGTCGATGACCGGACATCTCGCCGCCGGCGCGGGCGGGATCGAGGCCGTGGCCGCTATCCTCACGCTCCACTACGGCTGCATCCCGCCGACGATTAACCACGTCACGCCCGACTCCGCGTGCGACCTGGATATCGTGCCGAACGTGGCTCGGGAAGCCGCGCTCAACGTCGTGATGTCGAACTCGTTCGGTCTCGGAGGACAGAACGCCGCCGCGGTCTTCCGCCGATACGAGGCGTAGGTGTCCGCCGGATCACGACGCCTTCCGGAGTGTGCCGATGACGGGCTTCTCGTCGCCTGCTCCTGAGCGCTGTGCGCGGGGCACGTACTTCGAGAAGCCACACTGGACACAGGACAGCTGCAGGTCACCCTCAAAGTCGACGATCGGGGTCACATCCCCCTGACAGCGCGGGCAGGCCTTGATCAACAGCACGTCAGTCCTCCGTTCGTCGCCTGTGACGATCATGGAGGGAACTCATGACGTGACTGTTGAGCAGGTGTTGCCGCAGTGTAAAACCGGACTGAACCCCGGACGGTTGGCCTCGCTGACCGGTACAATAGAGCACCCCGGTCTTCTCGAGGCGATGGCTTGCGAGGCCTATGCCCATCGACGTTCGCCTGACCGACCACACGACTGACCCCATCCGATCGCTCTACACTGCGTTCCGGGTCTGCTACTCCGCGTTCACCCCGGCCGAGATCGAGGCCCGGATCGAAGACGAACGCATCACACATGACCAGATGCGAGAGTTTGTCGAGGCCCGCCTGGCGACTGGCCACACGTCCCCGCTCCAGCAGGTCTGGTTCGAATTCGGCATCTCCGGGGTAAGCCGTGCGTTCTCGCACCAGTTTGTCCGCCACCACATCGGTATATCGTTTGAACAGCAGTCTCAGCGTTATGTCACCTACAAGGATGGTACGTTTCCATACACGCTGCCCGACTCCATCCGCCGCGCGGGGAAGTCGGAGACGTTCGAACGCGCCGTGGACGCCGCGGGCCGCGCGTACCAGGAACTCATCGACGCTGGAGTGCCCGCCGAGGACGCGCGGTTCCTCCTGCCCAACGCGACCAGCACAAACTTCAAGGTGAGCGTGAACTACCTCGAGTTGCTGCACATCGCGGACCAGCGGCTATGCACGCGCGCGCAGTGGGAGTTCCGCAAAGTGGTGTCGTTGATGCGCGCCGAGGTCAAGCGGCGCTTCCCTGAGCTCGCGCGCTACATGCAGCCGAAGTGTGGGGAGTTCCGCCTCGGGTACTGTGACGAGTCGTATGCGGATTGGGAAGGCTGCCCGATCGGCCGCAAGCGCCCGCACAAGTCGACGTTGTTCGAGCTGTATGCTCGCTCGCAGCAAGGACAGCTCGACGATCTGCGTGACCCGGACTACCAGGTCATCGAGTCCGAGCAGCTCAGCGAAAGCGAACCCTACTAACGGGAACCTGCACCCATCTTGCCCGCGGCTGACCGGGTCGAATATCGTGGCCTGGCAGCACTGCGACCATTCAGGGGGGAAGCATGCCGATCGACGAGCGTCTCGCCGCTGAGGGGGCGGACTGGATTGCCGAGCAGTTGACTGAGGAGTATGGCGGCTTCATCTCGTCGGAAGTGATCGACGCGATCATGGAGTTCGAGGTCGAGATCCGGCGGGAGACGGGCGACCCGCAGCTTCCTCACGCGGTGATGGCAGCACACCTCCTGGAGCGGCTCGCCGCCGAGGGGGCTCCCGTTGGAGTCTGGGGCGGGGTGAACGAGGTGCTGCTTCAGGAGATCCTGCACCTGGAGGACGAGTTCCTCGCGATGGCGGGACATCCGAGGGATATCCGCTAGACCGCGCCCCTACCCGTTTCGCACCTCGTCCCGCAGCGCCTTCAGGCGGCGGATGTTCTCCAGGTCCGGCCCCTTCCCGTCGATCCCAGGGACCTCGAGCAGCATGGGCAGCTGCTGAAACTCCGCCGTCGCGAGGATATTGCGGAAGCCGGCGGCGCCGATGTGACCATCCCCGATGTTCTCGTGCCGATCGCGGGTGCTGCCGAGTTCCATCTTTGAGTCGTTCGCGTGCATGACGGCGAGACGGTCGACGCCGACCTCACCGTCCACCTCGGCGAGCATCGCACGCATGCCTTCGGACGTTGTCAGGTCGTAGCCGGCGGCGTACGCGTGACAGGTGTCGAGGCAAACTGCCAGCCGTGGACTGGAGACGGCTCGTAGAATCGCACCGAGCTCTACGAAGTCCTTCCCGATGGTGCCCCCCTGCCCGGCCGCGTTCTCGAGCGCGAGCAAGGCTGCTCCGGGAGCGGCTTCGAGGATGCGCTCCAGGGCAGCCGCTACCCTCGGCAGCACGGCGTCGATCCCTTTGCCTCGATGGGAACCGGTGTGGAGCACGACTCCCTCCGCACCCGCGCTCTCTGCGACCGTGAGCGCGTTGATGACGGATTCGACTGATTTCTCCCACATCTCGTCGTCGTCCGCCGCGAGGTTCGGAAGATAGGGGCAGTGCAGCCACACCGCACGCAGCCCGGACACCGATCGAGCGGCGCGGAACCGCTCGTACGCGTCGGGGGTATGCTTCGTCGTTCGCCAGGTCTGAGGAGCGCTGCCGAAGATCTGGATGGCCTCCGCCTCGATCGCTTCTCCGCGCTCAACGGCCTTCCAGATGCCGCCCGACGACGACACATGAGCGCCGATCGGCTGAGTTGCGGTCACGAGTACCTTCTCTCGGTGTTCATCGGCGGCGGCGAATGCCGCCGGGTCGAGCGTGGTCACGCGGCCTGGCCGCTACACCTCGGCACGGCTCACGGAGATGACGCCCCGCACCGACTCGAGTCGTCCCATCAGCCGCGACACCTGCGGTAAGCCCTGCGTTTCGAGGGTAAGGTGCACCGTCGTGGTGCGGTCGTCGTTCTCTTGCGTGCGGACGCCGACCATATTCACGTCCTCGGCCGCCACAATCGTGCTGATGTCACGCAGCAGACCGACGCGGTCCCACGCGTGGACGTACACCGCCGCCGCATAGAGGCTGCCGGAGGGCCCCCAGTCGCACTCAACTAGCCGTTCGGGTTCGGCGGCGTGAGAGGCGTTCCGGCAATCGCGACGGTGCACGGTGACGCCTCGCGAGCGGGTGACGAAACCGATGATCAGCTCGCCGGGGAGGGGATGGCAGCAGCGGGCGATGGTGACGTGCATCCCACCCTCGCCCAGTACACGCACGCCCGGCGTGCCCGCCTTGCGAGGCTTCTTCGTCAGGACCTCAAGCGGCTCCGGGGGCGGCGGCGCGAACTCGGCGAGCCGCATCGCCAACAGCTGCAAGGAGACATCGCCATAGCCAATCGCGGCGAGCATGTCGTCGAGTGACTCATATCCCAGCTGAGTGGCGAGCGTCGCGGGTACCTCGCTCACGCCCAGGCGCTTGCGTTCACGGTCGAGGAGGTCTCGGCCGCGCTCGATGTTGTCATCTCTCTGAGAGCGGCGGAACCAGTGGCGGACCTTCTGCCTCGAATGGCTGGATCCGAGGTAACCGAGGGCCGGAATCAGCCAGTCGCGCGACGGACCCTTGTCGCCTCGCCCGCGGATGACCTCCACGACGTCTCCATTGCGGAGCCGGGTCGTGAGCGGAGCGATGCGGCCATTTACCCTCGCACCCACGCAGTGGTGTCCGAGGTCGGTATGGATGCGGTAGGCGAAGTCGATGGGTGTGGACCCGGCGGGCAGGACGCGGACGTCGCCGCGCGGCGTGTACACGAACACCTGATCCCGGAAGACATCCGTCTTGACCGACTCGAGGAAGTCCTCCGTGCCGGAGGCCTCCTGCTGCCACTCGATGAGGTGGCGGAGCCAGGCCAATCGCTCCTCGTACTGGTGGTCGCGCTTGCGAGGCTCGTCCTTGTACTGCCAGTGCGCGGCCACGCCGTACTCAGCCAGTTCGTGCATTTCGTGGGTGCGGATCTGCACCTCGAAGGGCCTCGCGCCGGGCCCCATCACGTTGGTGTGGAGCGACTGATACAGCGACTCTTTCGGGTTCGCGATGTAGTCGTCGAATCCGCCGGGGATGGGATGCCAAGTCTGGTGGACCACGCCAAGGGCGTTGTAGCAGTCGCCGATCGTGTCGACGAGCACGCGCAGTGCCAACAGGTCGTAAATCTGGTCGAACGACTTCCCTTCGGCGGCATAGCGGCGCATTTTCGAGCGAATCGAGTAGAGGTGCTTCACGCGCCCGCTTACCTCAGCCGGCACTCCTGCCGCCTCGAGCTGCTGCCGCAACTCTCGCTCCACGCGGCGAACGAACCGCTCCCGCTCGGCGCGCCTCGACGCCACCATCTCGGAGATGCGCTTGTACTCCGGAGGGTCCAGATAGCGAAAAGCAAGGTCCTCGAGTTCCCACTTGAACTGCCAGATGCCCAACCGCGCGGCGAGGGGAGCGTAGATGTCCATCGTCTCCTGCGCGATCGCCTGCTGCCGGTGCGCCGGGAGGTGCTGGAGCGTCCGCATGTTGTGGAGGCGGTCCGCGATCTTGATGATCACGACTCGGACATCTTCAGCCATCGCGACGAACATCTTGCGGAGCGTTTCCGCATCGGCCGCCGATGCGCTCGTCGCGGTCTGCGGGCCAATCTGGTCGATCTTCGTCGCGCCATCGACCAGCCTCGCGACATCCGGGCTGAACCGCCGCGCCAGCTGATCCGAGGTGACATCGCAGTCCTCGACGACGTCATGGAGCAACGCGGCCTTGACCGTCGGCACGTCCATGTGCAGCTCGGCGACCAGGCGAGCGACGGCGACCGGATGCGTGATGTACGGCTCGCCCGAGAGACGTTTCTGCTCCGCATGCGCGTCGCGCGCGAAGGCATACACGTCGCGGATCGAGTCGACCCGCTCCGCAGGCAGATAAGAACCGAGCGTGGCGAAGAGCTCGTCGACGCCGAAAGGGACGTGCTCGATGAGGACCATCCTGTGCTCAAAGTATCACGCAGGGCAGAGGACGTCAGGGCGGAAGGGTCGCAGCCGCTGCTCGCGCACCCGGCGACGCCCGCCTACACTCGGGCCATGCCGGACATCCGGGCCCCCCGCGGCATGCACGATCTCCTGCCTGAGCAGGAGGCGCTCTGGCGCCACGTCCGCGACACGGCAGAGCGCGTGGCCCACCTCTTCGGCTACGGGCTGATCGGCACGCCGCTCGTCGAGGATGCCTCGGTCTTCCTGCGGACTGTAGGGGACGAGAGCGACATCGTGTCGAAGGAGATGTACGTCTTCGACGACCGGGGCGGCGAGCGCCTTGCGCTCCGTCCCGAGGGGACCGCCGCCGTCTGCCGCGCCTACATCGAACACGGGATGGCCAGCCGTCCGCAGCCGGTCCGGCTGTACTACTTCGGCCCGATGTTCCGTTACGACCGGCCGCAGGCCGGACGCTATCGACAGCTCTGGCAGTTCGGCGTGGAATGCATCGGAGACGGGGCGGCCGCCGCCGATGTCGAGGTTATCGATCTGCAGCGCACCCTATACGAGCAGCTCGGCCTCGACGGGCTCATTCTGCGCATCAACTCGATCGGCACGGCCGACACCAGACACAGGTATATCGAGGCACTCCGCGAGCATCTGCGACCGCACATCGCGACGCTCTCTCGCGACTCACAGCGCCGTTTCGAGACGAACGTACTGCGGGTACTCGACTCGAAGGAGGATGCGGCTCATCCCGCCGTGGTCGAGGCTCCGAGCATCCTCGACTACCTGGACCCATCCGACGCGGCGCACTTCGCCGACGTACGGGCGTTCCTCGATGGCCTCGGCATTCCCTACGAAGTCGACCCGAGGATCGTGCGCGGCCTCGACTACTACGCGCGGACGGTGTGGGAGTTCGAGCCCGCTGATGCGGGGGGGCAGTCAACGTTGGGTGCGGGTGGACGGTACGACGGCTTGATCGAGTTGCTCGGTGGCGCGCCCACGCCAGGGACGGGAATGGCGACCGGCATCGAACGAATCATGCTCAATCTGCTGCAGGCCGGCGCCGACGGGACCTACTCTCGTCCAGCGGTCTACGTCGCGCCGCTCGGAGACAACCTCCAAGCGGCCCTGGTGACGGCGCATGCGATCCGATCGGTCGGTGTCGCTGCCCGAGCGGGGCAGGCGGGCCGCAGTCTCAGGGCGCATTTCAGGGCAGCCGACTCGCTTGCATACACCCACATCGCCATCGTCGGAGATAGCGAAGCCTCGAGGGGCGTGATGCAGCTCAAACCACTTGCGGGCGAAGGCCAGCAGGTCGAGGTTACGGCAGCCGACATCCCGTCGCTGCTCTTCCACTGAATCACTCACGGAAGTAACAGCGCATGGGCCGCGCGTCATGCCCGCGCCCAACTTGCGCTCGCGATACCCCGGCGCATGGGCTCGAGTGCGAGGCGGAGTGCGGCATGAGATGAGCCTCCGTCGGCGACCCCTGCGACCGTGGAGGCCAGCGAAGGTTCGCGACGCCGAGCGCTTCAGTAGCGGATCGAGGGCGCTCGCCGTGGCAGTCTGCCGGGAGTCGCGAACCGGGCTGTTGCCGGCCGAGTCGGCGTCACTCCCGGTGCTGATACGGTGCGCGGGAAACAGCCGCGACTGAGCGCGAGCGCCGTCAGAAAGGGCACGGTCCTCGGTTGGCCGAGGGAGGCGCTCCTCGGCCAACCGACGAGAGTCGTTTGACCACTCTGCAACCGAAGGACCGTGTGTACTCGGAGGATTACGGGAGTGGGGGCAGACACCCTCCGGGTACGAGACGCAGTTTCGGCGCCTCGATGCAACGGGACATCTGGATTTTGACGTACCAGCAGCACTATGTCATTTCCATGGGCGCCCGTCGGTTGGAAGGTGTTCGTTACGTCTCGAATGCAGCCGGTCACCCTGCGGGGATGGCTGCGAGGGAACGCTATACGGCGTCCGGCAAGCGGCCGGTATGGAGGAGGTATACTGTGCTCGCCCTGATCCTGGTCCTGCTGCTCCTGGCATTGCTGTTCGGCGGGCTCGGCGTCTTTGTCGCGAAGGCGTTCCTGTTCGGCCTACTGGTCGTGCTGATCCTCGCTCTCCTCGGCGGAGTCACGATCGGCCGTTCAGGGCGCCGTGTCTGATCCGCGGGCTCCCGAGACAACAAGAAAGGAGGCTCCCAGTGGGAGCCTCCTTCGCTTCGAGCGTCGGTACTTAGCGGCCGAGCTTCTCGCCCAACTCGCCCGCCTTGTCCTTCACTGCGTCAGCGGCGTCCTGGGCCTTGCCCTTGACGTCCGCTGCCATCTGCTTGCCCTTGCCCTCGGCCTGCTCGTCCTGGCCTTCCGCCTGCATGCGCTCGTTCCCGGTCATGTCGCCGATCTTCTCGCGCGCGGCGCCGAGCGCTTCCTGTCCCTTGCCCTCGAGCTTCTCGCGTTCCTCAGCCATGTCACGCTCCTTTCGTGAGAAGCAGGATGCGTGACCACGCGTTACGGAAGCTGCCGGTCACGACGAGTCCGGCTTACAACCGCGTGGCGGCTGTCCCCCGGAGCCAGGGCGCTGCGCCGGACATAGCTGCCCTTCCGGCTGTCTCACACCTGACACGCCTCTGGCCTGTGCAGCGCTCGCGGTTGACGAGCCCGGGCGTAGGTTGGGGGCGAAGGCGAGGAGCCATATGAGTCAGGATGATGCTCGTGAGGGTCGCCGGCTGGCTGGGGCGATAACGTCAGAGGAAGAGCGCGATGGGGTCGAAGTCGTCCTCATCGAGATCGTCGAGGGGCAAGTGGAAGTCGGACTCACAGTGGCCCCGGCAGGGGATGTCCGATTGGTCGCAATGAACCGCGGACAGGAAGCCGTGGACCTGCGTATCGCCACGCAAGATGGCCCCGACTCGACCGTCGTGCATCTCCGCGAGATACACCCCGGAGACTCAGCGGAGGCCGTCGTGGACTTCGACGCGGGCGACTACATCATCACGGCGTCGGGCCCGCAGGGCCACCCACACGGCACGGCGACGCTGATCGTGCAACCGCAGCAAGGTCTTCCGGCGTCGGGCGAGGACGGCGCGGCGCCGGTCTAGGGCCTCGGCTCAGCCGACCCCGCGTCGAGGAAGGCCAGTACCCGGCGCCGTCGGCCGTGCGACCCACGCCGGCCGTCTATCTGCATCCTGCCGAGGCAGTGGCGGAGGGGGTGGGATTCGAACCCACGGTGGCTTGCGCCACGACGGTTTTCAAGACCGCTCCTTTAAACCGCTCAGGCACCCCTCCGGGTGACCCATTGTCATTGATGCGGCAGGCGAGGGGGAGTCCGGGCAGACCGCCTAGAGGATCTTCAACTCTCGGGCGACCTCGAATGCCTGCATCTTGCCGTGGACGTCGAGCTTCTCGTAGATGCGGCTGGCATGGAGCTGAGCGGTACGCCAGCTCATTCCGAGCTTGAGTCCGATCTCCTTGTAGGTCAGTCCGTCCGCGAGGAGGCCGAGTACCTCGATCTCGCGTGGGGTGAGTGGCGAGAGCGATCGGTCATCCTGACTGAGTGCAACGGCCGCGGTGGCTGCGTACGCATGGCTCTGAGGTGGGATGCCGAGTTCTTGCAGCGCGCTCCACCCCGCGCGCCTGAGCTTCCGTGCGTCGAGCTTGCGGCTCGTCGGCACGCTGGCGTGAGTGAGGACCTCCGCGAGTTGCAACCTCGAGAGCGCGGCCTCGATGGGATAGCCGGCCTCGTCGGCCCATCGCGCCGCCTCCTGGAGGAGCTGGATGCCGCTCTTGACCGCGCCCGCCCGCACGTGCAGCAGTCCCTTCACCCGGGCGGTGGCCACGGGCCACTCGGCTGTAGTCTTCACGATCGAGGGGAAGCTGGCGTCGAACCATGCCTTCCAGGTGGCGGCGGCCTCCTGGCTGCCGGCGATCGCGATCGCCTCGCCCCCGGCGAGCGCGGCGGCGCAATTCACAAGGCTCGGCTGCCGGGGAGGCTTCAAGCCCTCCACGGGCTCGCCCCGGTATGCCCCGGCGAGAGCGCGGAACGCATCCATGCCGTCGACGAAGGCGGGATGGAGCGTCCGGCCGGCATCGTCGAGTACGTCCAGCCAATGGGATCCATCAATTGCTTCGGCAGTCAGCGTGCTGCGCCTGAATCCGAGGAGCGCCAGCCGCCAGAGCGCTATCAGGTTCATCGTCGAGCGCGCGAGGTCCGGAAGATCCTCGTCGAACTCAATCTTCGCGACTGCATCCCATGCCGCGTTAAAGACATCCGCGTCCGCGATCCGCGCTGGGTGCCCGACTGCCTCCGCTTGCAGCCGAAGGGTCTGAATCCACGGACGCGCGGGATGCCGCTGCCCAACTGCGAAGAGGTAGGCGATAAACCAGCATCGCAGGGCACTGGCTAACCAATCGAGACCCTCGCGCTCGCATGCCGGGATGGGCGCCGCTAAATCGGACGTCGGTCGTCCCAGCAGAGTTATGCACGAAACAGCAGCTGAATGTGCAGCGAAAGCGAGACGAGAACGTGCCGACAGAGGCTCATTCAGGCACTTCCGCGCGTCAGCCAACGCACCCTCGGCCAGCACCGGATCGCCCATGAGGGCCGCGTACCCTGATTTCAGACTGAGAAGGTAGACCGTGACATCTGGGCTACCTTGTGCCATCGACACAGCGAAGTCTAGCTGATCAAGCGTCTCCTGATGATGACCCTGGACATCCAGGCAAGCTGCGGCGAAGCCCGCAATTGAAACAAGGCCTTCCACATCCTTTCGGCGATAGGCCTCCCGGAGTCCGCTTTCATACGCGCGCCGCCATAGCTCTGCATCGGCGGGATCGATCGTCCGTAGCGCCTGGCGCACCTCATCGACGAACGACACGAGGTCCCCAGTGGGTTCAACGGGAACCGGTTCGGCAGACGGCACTGCTCTGTCCACGCGGGCCTCGTGACATATACCGATGAATATGGCAAATCTTAGATGTTCTGTCACGCGTCGGCAACAAGAATACGAATACGGGCAGACTACGACGGGAGTTTGATATGGCATTCGAATGTCGGCGGATCACCGCCATCGTCACGCAGGTTCTCAACTCTGAGGGGGGCGCGGCTGAGTTCCGTGCGCTCATGGACGGGAACGCCGCGTCCGCGGAAATCGTCGACGCCTTCACGCAGCACTGCACGGCCACCGAGGGTGACCTGATGCGGGCCGAGTTCTCCGAGCTGCCGCGGTCGTTCGTCGGCACCTTCATGGACGCGTGGTACATGGCCAACGAGCAGGGCCTGCCCTTCGTGCTGGCCTCCGAGCCGCCGGCGCGGCCACTTGAGTTCGCGCGCAACGGCCGCGTGGGCTTCCGCCTCGAGCACGACGTGCACGGCGTCACGATGTACGTGAGCCACGTGCACGGTCGCCACGCTGACTGGTTCAAGCCGGCCGCCGCTACCGTCGCGTAGCGCCGGCAGCGCCTCAGCTAGAAAGGCCGGAGGGCGCCTCCTCCGGCCTTTCTTCATTCCCAGGCGCCCAGCCAAGGGCGACCGTCCCCGCGGGGGCTCCCGGAAGGTCCCTTGACGGGCGCTCGCGGCGCTCCGACACTCGTCTTCGCTTCAACTGGCGTAGCCATCCGGGCACGCCACACGCGCCTGTAGACCAGCGGGTCGTCTCGACTGGGATTGAGGGACGAGTGGCACAGCCGACAGCCGTCGGTTTCGATTCCCATCATGACGTGACAGCCTTCGTCTCCCCTCGGCCACCAGCGTGGCACGCGGATCGCCGCGGGTTCCTCAGACTCGCGGGAACAGCGGCGATCGGGGCGGCGCTGGTTTCCACCTCGTGCTTCGGTGGCGATTCTGAAGACCCCACCCCGACGGCAACTGCGACCGCCGAGCCCATCCGGCGCGGCGGGACGCTCCGGATGGGCCAGGGCGCCGATCTCATCCTCGCGGCGGGCCATCCGTTCGCGATCGTCCCGCAGAACCGGCTGCTCCTCTATGCGGCGCACGAGACGCTCATCGAATATCGCGCCGGCCTCACCCCGGAGCCGGTACTGGCCGAGCGGTTCGAGGTCAGCAATGACTTCCGCCGCGTCTCCGTCACATTGAAGCCCGACCTCGAGTTCCACAACGGCGCTCCCGTAACCGCTGACGATGTCCTGTTCAGCGTGCGTACGGCCCAGGATCCCACGTCGGCCGGACTCCCTTCCTCCGCGACGATCGAGCTTGGCGCCTTCGCTCGGCTGATCACCGATGCCAAGGTCGTCGACTCGCGGACGATAGATTTCACGTTCGACCAGCCGCGCCCAAACCTCGCCGACTTCTTTACCCAGCTGCAGATCGCCCACGAGGCGACGTACGGGGAGGTCGCGCAGGGCAAGGTCGTCGGCACCGGGCCGTTCCAGCTCGCGTCGTGGGACCGTGGCCGCGGCTTCCGTCTCGAGCGATTTCCAAACTGGCACAACGCGGGAACCGACGGCCGGCCGTACCTCGATGCGATCGATGTGTCCCTGTTCGCCGACCAGACGACCGCGACGATCGCGTTCAGGGGCGGGAACCTCGACGCGTATCTCGCAATGAGCGCCGCGAACGCGGCTCCGCTGCGCAATGACGGCAAGACACGAGATGCCGGCAAGAGCGGCATGTACTACCTCGGCATACGGGTGAGTAACCCGCAGTTACGTGATCCGCGCGTGCGGCAGGCGATCTTCTACGCAGTCGACCGGGAACGTATGTTGCGCGACGCGAACCAGGGGTTCGGGACGGTCACCACGCAGCCGTGGGCGCCATCGTCGCCAGCGTTCGACCCGGCGCGCGACGCGCCGCTCTTCGAACCACAGCGTTCCCGCGACCTGCTGGCGCAGGCCGGATGGAGCCAGAGCGCGCCACTGACGATCGAGTATGCCGGCGGCGTGACCGCCCAGGATCTGCAGGCGCAGCTGCTGCAGGCAGACCTCAAGGCGGTGGGGGTTGAAACGCGCCTCGAAGCGGTCGAAGGGGCACGATACGGCCAGCGGCTGCGCGCCGGCGAGGTGCCGGACTTCTGGATCGCCGCGCACACCACCGGCGACCTGACGCCGCTGACGCTGTTTCAGCAGACCTTCGAGTTTCGCATCGCCGCGAACCTCAGCTCGTTCGAGGATTCCGAGTACGCAGCGCTCGTGCGCCGCCTCGAGGCGCTTGCTCCGGACTCGGTAGAGGCACGCGACGTTTACGCACAGCTCAACCGCCTCATGGTCGAGAACCCCTTCGTCATCCCCACCGGTGTCCCACAGGCGCGGATCGACCTCGTGCAGGACGGCGTGGCCGGCTGGCCCGCGGGACCAGCGGATTATGCGGTCGCACCGATCGGGAAGGTCGACCTGAGCCGCGTCTGGCTTCGGTAGCGCCGGTTGCGCGTCGGCGCTGTTGCCAGCGTGCATATCATCTGTTATCCATCGGAGCGAGTTGAGCGCAAGCGACGGAGGCGAATGTGCCAGACAGGGTGATCGAGGGTGAAGGGACCCGAATCGAGGAGCACGGCCCGGTCGCTGTGGTCAAGCTGAACCGTCCCGAACGCCTCAACGCGTTCGGCGACGAGATGACCGAAGAGATCAACGCATACCTGCACGGGTTGAACTCGGGTGACTACCGGATCCGGGCGATCATCCTCACCGGCGAGGGCCGTGCGTTCTGCGCCGGCGGCAACGTGAAGTCGTTCCCGGGGAACGACCTTTCACAGCAAAGGCCGCCCTGGCGGCCAAGCCATCACGAGGCGTACACCGTGAGCCGCTTGCGCTACTGCGACGTACCGGTCATCGGCGCGATCAACGGGTTCTGTCTGGGCATGGGCCTCGGTCTCGCGCTCGGCACCGATGTCCGCATCTGCGCCGATGATGCGCAGTTCCAGGTGGCGCAAATCAAACGCGGGATCGTCGCCGACTACGGAGTACCGTACCTGCTGCCGCGCGCGGTAGGCATGCACCGTGCGATGGAGCTGATGATGACCGGCCGCCGCTTCAGCGCCGAAGAGGCGAAGGAATACGGCATCGTGCTCGACGTCGTGCCGGCTGCCGAGTTGATGGACCGCGCATTCGAGATGGCGCACCTCATCGCCCGCAGCGCGCCGCTGGGACTCGCAGCGACGAAGCGGCTGGCATATCAGAATGAATTCGACGAGCTTGCGCGCGTACAGGACCTCACGGGCCAGTTCGTCCAGCACCTGTTCCGTACCGAAGACGGAGTCGAAGGCGTGAACTCGTTCCGCGAGCGGCGAGAACCGGAGTTCCAGGGCCGCTAGCCGGCTGGGGGCCTCCGCCTTCACTGGGGGTGCGCGGCGTCGCCGCGCAGCAGGTCGGTGGCGTGTCGCAGCACGGGCAGGATCGTCGCGAGGTTCTCAGTCGCCCCTCGTTCGCTGCCGGGGAGATTGACGATCAGAGTGCGCCCCCGCACGCCGGCGAGACCCCGCGAGAGCATCGCGCGTGGCGTCGACGCCAGGCCCGCCGCGCGCATGGACTCCGCCATCCCATCCACGCGGAAGTCCAGCACGTCGGCCGTGGCCTCGGGGGTGCGGTCGCGCGGGCTCAGTCCTGTCCCGCCCGCAGTCAGGATGATCGCATAGTCATCGTCGTCGGCCCAGCGACGCAGGAACGCCGATATCTGCTCGGGCTCGTCCGGGCACATCGCCGTCTCGGCGACGGCAAACCCGGCGTCGCTCAGCATCCGGACGAGGGCCGGGCCGGCCGTGTCGACACGTTCCCCGCGTGAGCCGGCATCGCTGACCGTCAGGACCGCGGCACGTACAACGTATTCCAACTGCGTTCCCTCCCGAAACGATGTTATCAGCGTGCTCCGGACGGCGGATTGTCGCCGTCTGGGGGATTGTGGTAGCCTCGGGGGGCAGATGGGGGAAAGTGGGGACAGCGTCCGCACTCCACCCTGCAGCGAGGCGGCGCGGGTGTACTTCTACGGAACGTACGAGCACGCGATTGACGAACGCGGGCGCATTGCGGTGCCGGCCGGGTACCGTCAGGAGTTCGCCGACGGAGGCGTTGTGCGCGTCAACGCGGAGGGGTGCATCGAGCTCTATACCCATCGCGGGTTCGAGGAGGAGGCGCAGCGCCGTATCCAAATCGAAGAGAGCACGCGCTCGCTCAGCGCCCGGCGTACTCGTCGCAGCTTCCTGGCGGGCGCCTACCCGGTCGACCTCGATAAGCAGGGGCGGATCCTGCTGCCACAGCCGGTCCGCGCGATGGCCCGCCTCAACGGACGCGCATCGATCGTCGGTTGCGGCGACTACCTTGAGATCTGGGAACGAGAGAACTGGAACCTCGAGCAGGCCGCCTTCAAGGCCGCCGAGGCAGAGGCGGGAACGGTCCCGGAGGACACCGGCGTATGAACCGCGCGGACGACCGCCGCAGGCACGAACCGGTCTTGCTCACTGAGACGCTGGCCGCGCTTGCCGTGCATCCGGGAGGGTCCTACGTCGACGCCACGGTGGGGCTGGGAGGCCATGCGGAGGCCATCCTCGAGGCAGCGGAGCCCGCCGGCCGGTTGCTGGGGATCGATCGCGATCCGGAGGCCATCGAAGTCGCCGGACAGCGCCTGAAGCGCTTCGGGAAGCGAGCAGTCCTGCAGCAGGGCAACCATGAAGCCGTCGCCGCCATCGCGCGGGACCACGGCTTCGATGCAGTTGACGGGGTGCTCTTCGACCTAGGCGTGTCGTCGATGCAACTGGATACGCCGGGCCGCGGGTTTTCCTTCCAGCGCGACGAACCCCTCGACATGCGGATGGGCCCGGATGCGCCGGTGAGTGCGGCGCAGATCGTGAACACGTACGACGAGCACGATCTGGCGGACCTCATCTGGCGGTACGGAGAGGAGCGTCGGAGCCGCGCCATCGCGCGGTCGATCGTGGCGCGTCGTCCGATAACGACGACTGGAGAACTGGTCAACGCGATCGAGCAGGCCGTGGGACGGGGTCGGGAACGTCAAATCCACCCCGCCACTCTGACGTTCCAGGCCTTGCGGATAGCCGTCAACGGCGAGCTCGTCTCGCTTGTGGACGCGCTTGATGGTGCCCGCGGCCTGCTCGCTGGCGTTGGCTCCCGCCTCGTCGTGATCTCATTTCACTCGCTCGAGGATCGTATCGTGAAACGCTATATGATTAAGGAGTCAAGCACTTGCGTCTGTCCACCGCGGACGCCAGTGTGTATATGTGGGGCAGAACCGAGTGTGCGCATGATCGGGCGGCGAGCCGTCCAGGCGACTCAGGCGGAAGTGGCGCGGAACCCCCGTGCCCGCTCCGCCCGGCTTCGAGTGGCTGAGTCCCTGCACCAGCAGGTAGCCGCCTGATGGCCACGCTCCCCCAGGTTCGTCCGCCTCATAGTCAGCGCGTCGCACCGAGGTTTGCCCGGCCTCGCCACATCTCCGGGACGCTGCTTGCAGGGATCGCCGTGCTCGTTGTGGCGGGTGTAGGACTGCTCCAGGTGCTGCAGACCAGCCGTGCCGCCACCGCCGGGTATGAACTGCGTGCGCTGGAAAACGAACGGCAGGGACTGAGCGCGGAGGTGCGGCTGCTCGAGGCGGAAATCGCGCGGCAGACCAGGGTTGAGCAGGTGCGCCGCACGGCGATCGACCGGCTCGGGATGGTGCCGCCTCAACGCACAATCCACATCGCGGTGGGCGTCACTGCCCCATCGTCCGTCCCGTTGCCGGAGCGCTACGTGGTGCAGCCCCAGCGGATTCAGACACCGCCGCTGTCCATCTGGGAGCGCTTCCTGCGGAGGCTTCCGGGCTTCAACTAGGACGGCCGCTCGCGGCCAGGCGTCAGGAGAGCCGCGTGCCCGAGTCCAGGCCGAACCACCTGACCTGGCGCCTGATTGCGCTCACTTGCCTCGTCGGCGTGGCCATGCTCGCACTCGTGGTGCGCCTCGCGATGATCCAGATCGTCAACCACGAGCGCTACGTCGAAGAAGCCGCCGCCACTCACCTGGGGGTCGCGGATCTACCGGCCCCTCGTGGAGCGATTCTCGACGCATCTGGCTTCCCGCTCGCGACTTCCGAGGACACGTGGGACGTGTATATCGACCGGTTCCTGTGGGGACAGGATCCAGCACAGGCGACCGCCGCGGCAAACGGCCTGGCGGCAGCACTCGGAAGGGATGAGCAGGCACTGATCGAGCTTGGCATGGACGGCGGCGCCGGCGATGTGGTCGTCGAGAGGCAGCTTCCGTATGAGGCCGGGATTGAGCTGGAGTCGAGAGACCTGTGGGGCGTACGACTCCTGCCATCGGCGCGGCGAGTGTACCCCGAGGGAGGACTTGCGAGCTCGATCGTCGGATTCGTGGGCCTGGAGGGCCGGGGCCTCTGGGGCGTGGAGGCGGACTTCGACGGTCTCCTGCAGGGCACGCCAGGGCTGATTGGTTCGGAGCGCGATGCGCTGGGCCGGCCGATCTCATTCGGGGGCCGCACGGAACGCGACCCCGTCCCGGGCGGCGATGTGACGCTCACCATCGACCGCTTCATCCAGTCGATTGCGGAGCAGCGGCTGAAGGAGGCAGTTGGCCGGTACAACGCCCGCGGCGGGAGCATCGTGGTGATGGACCCCAACACGGGGGCCATACTGGCGATGGCTTCGGTCCCATCCGTCGGCCAGTCAGGAATCGACCTCGATAACCCGCGCCTGCTCGACGAGGTCCGCAACCGGGCGATCGCGGATCTGTACGAGCCGGGTTCTGTCATCAAGACGCTGACGACGGCGAGCGCCCTCGACCTCGGACGGGTGACCCCGGAGTCAACGTACGTTGATACGGGCGAGGTCCAGATCGGTGACGCGACAATCAAGAACTGGGACTTCTCAGCGAACGGCCCGACGAACGTCCGTGAGTACCTGCAGAAGTCGTTGAACACCGGCTCCGTCTGGCTGTCGCAGTTGGTCGGCGCCAGGGATTTCTATCGGTATCTGCAGGCGTTCGGACTCGGCGAAGCAACGCACGTGGGGCTCTCCGGCGAGGCCGAAGGCCTGATCCGTCTGCCCAGCGATGAGGACTGGTACCCCGTAGACCTCGCGACGAACTCGTACGGCCAGGGGTTCGCCGCCACGCCGATCCAGGTGCTCACCGCCGTGAACGTGTTCGCGAACGGGGGACGCCTGATGCGGCCCTACATCGTCTCCCAGGTAGCGAACGAGGACGGCGTGCGGCACTTCGAGCCCGTCGAAGTGCGGCGACCGGTCTCGGAAGCGACGGCGGAGACCATGGGCAGGCTGATGTACGACGTCGTGGAAGGCGTCGAGTACCACGGAGCGCGCGTGCCTGGCTACAACGTCGCGGGGAAGACCGGCACAACGCTCGTCTCAATCCCGACGGGGTACGATCTTGACAGCACGATTGCGTCGTTCGCCGGATTCCTGCCGTACGAGCAGCCGCGCGTGTCCATTCTCGTGAAGATCGACCAGCCGAGCGGCGGACTCAACCTCGGTGGGCAAGTGGCCGCGCCTGTCTTTGCAGGGGTGGCGGGCGACATCATGAAGTACCTTCGTGTACCCGCCAGCCGGCCGGGTGAGCTCCAGGCGGCTGCTCAGTGACCAACGTGCCCGCCTTCGACACATCGTTCGTCGCGGCCTCGCTCGGGGATTTGCTTATCGAGCACACCGGGCCGCATGTGGAGTTCCGCCGCGCCGTGATCGACTCGCGAGAAGCAGCGGACGGCGACCTGTTTGTCGCGCTTGAGGGCACGCGCGTGGACGGGCATCAATACGCCACCGCTGCGGTGGAGCACGGCGCGCACGGCGTTCTGGTGCGGGAGCCAGTCGACCTCCGCCCGGAGATCGCCATGTTCATCGTTTCGGACCCGCTGGCCGCCCTGCAGCGCATCGCGGTCGCGTGGCGGAGTAGCCTCGACCGACTCCAGGTCGTCGGGGTGACCGGCAACGTCGGAAAGTCGACAACGAAGCTGATCACGGCTGCGCTGCTTCAGAGTCGCTACCGCGTGCAGGCCGAGGCGCAGAACTACAACAACGAAATCGGGGTCCCACTCTGCCTGCTGCGGCTGCGCCCCGAAACCGAACGCGCGGTCATCGAGATGGGAATGTACACCACGGGCGAGATCGCGTTGCTGTGCGAATGGACGCGACCTCAGATTGGCATTGTCCTCAACGTAGGGCCAGTCCACCTCGAACGTGCAGGGTCACTTGACGTGATCGCGCGCGCGAAGCGCGAGCTGGTCGAATCGCTGCCGCCAGACGGGCACGCGATTCTGAACGTCGACGACCCAAGGGTCCGGGCAATGGCGAGTCACACGCGAGCGCAGGTCTGGACCGTAGGTACCTCTCCCGAGCTCGATGTGCGATCCTCTGATCTCGAGAGCCGCGGTGCGGATGGATTCCTCTTCACGTTGCACGCCCTGGGTCGTTCTCGGCGGGTACGTGTGGCGTTGCCGGGCGCTCACCTCGTGACGAACGTCCTGGCCTCAGCAGCGGCAGCGCTCGCGGATGGAGTCGAGTTCGACACCGTCTGCGAGTCCATCGAACGGCTCGACGTGCCCACGCGGCTCACGATCCGACGAAGCGTTCGAGGCTTCACAGTGCTCGACGATACGTACAACGCAAGCCCGGTGGCAACGCTCGCGGCACTCGACCTGCTCGGAGAGACGCCGGGACGCCGTATCGCGGTTCTCGGCGACATGCTCGAGCTAGGGGATTTGTCCGCGGTGGAGCACGAACGCGTTGGGCGACGTGCCGCCGAGGTTGCCGATGTCCTGCTCACAGTCGGATCGCACGCGAGCACGATGAACGAGGCGGCGTCGCGAGCGGGGCTCGCCGACACCCATCACTTCGCGAGCAAGGAGGAAATAGGAGCGGCCGTCCGCGCGCTCGTGGCCCCGGGCGATGTCGTCCTGGTGAAGGCGTCGCGGGCACTCGCACTCGAGTCGGTGGTCGCCGAATTGCTCGCTCCAAACGCGAGCGAGGGGACAGCGTCGACGTGACACACGCGCTGCTTTCGGGTGCCGCCGCGTTCCTGATCGCCCTCGTCGCCGGGACACAGGTCGTGCCGTGGCTCAGGCGCCGCAAACTCGGCAAAGCGATCTCGGAAGAGGGCCCATCGTCTCATCTCACGAAGGCCGGGACGCCAACCATGGGCGGGCTCCTCATCTTCGGCACGGTTGTGCTCGTCTCGTTGCTCTCGGATCCATTCGAACATCCGGCCGTCTTTCTTCCGCTGGGCGTCGCCGCCGTGGCGTTGGCCATCGGCGCATACGACGACCTCGGTACGCTGGTAGGCGGTCCGCAGCGCAAGCTCAGCTGGCGCGTGAAGTTCGTGCTGCTGTTTGGGCTCTCCGTTGCGGTCGCCTGCGTCCTCTACTTCGGGATGGACCGAGGGAGCATGCATATCCCGTGGGCGGGCGTCCACGACATCGGATACGCGTACCTGCCCATCGCGATCGCCATCGTCTTCCTGATGACGCCCGCGACCGCCATCACAGACGGGCTCGACGGCCTGCTGGGTGGAACAGCCGCGGTGGCATATGCGGCGTACGGCGCGCTCGCGCTGATGCAGGGTGACTACTACCTCGGAGGATTCCTGTTCGCGATGGTCGGGGCGCTGCTCGGGTTCCTCTGGTACAACGCCCATCCGGCCGCGGTGTTCATGGGGGATGCCGGGGCGCTGCCGGTTGGGGCCGTGCTCGCGACCGCCGCCCTGATGACGGAGCACTGGCTCATCCTTCCCCTGATTGGTCTCGTCTTCGTCATCGAGGCAGCGTCGACGGTGATTCAGATCGCGCACTTCAAGGCGACTGGCGGCCGGCGGCTGTTCCGCATGACGCCAGTACATCACCACTTCGAGCTGATCGGGTGGAGTGAGCCGCAGGTGGTGACGCGTTTCTGGCTGCTCGGGGGGGCAGCGGCACTGGCCGGCGTCGCCCTGGCACTTGCGGTGTGATGCGCTGTGGATAAGAATGGCTCAACTGCTTTCTCCTATAAGCCGAACTTCGGAGGAGCGCGCGTCACCGTGATCGGGCTGGGCATCGAAGGCATCGATCTCGTGCACTTCCTTGCAGCGCAAGGTGCACGCGTCACCGTGTCCGACGCGCGGCCGGCCGAGGCCCTCAGCGACGCCATCGCCGCCATCGCGGATGTCGACGCCACGCTCTCGCTCGGCGCGAACCGTCCCGAGGACGCGCGCGAGGCCGACTGCGTGTTCATCTCGCAGGGAGTCCCGCGCGACCTGCCCGCGATCGACGCCGCGAAGGCCGCAGGCGTGCCGCTCTCCTCGATGGCCCAGCTCTTCTTCGACCTGTGCCCCGCACCGGTCGCGGCAGTGACCGGCTCGTCCGGAAAGACGACGACGACGGCACTCGTTGGTGCGATGCTCGGCGTGTCGGGTTCCGATTATGTCGTTGGCGGAAACATCGGCGTGGGGCTACTCGGATTGCTGGAGCGGATCGAGCCCGAGACGAAAGTCATGATCGAGCTGTCTCACACGCAACTGGAGTCAGTGACACGCAGCCCCCACCTCGCCTGCGTGACGAACGTCACGCCGAACCACCTCGATCGCTACTCATGGACCGCCTACGTGGCGCTCAAGCGCCGCATCTTCCAGTTTCAAACGGCCGACGACACGTGCATCTTCAACCTGGACAACGAAGTATCGGCGGCCTTTTCGCGTGAGACGCCTGGTCAGGCGGCCTACACGTCAGCAACCCGGGCGCTCCCGGGCGATGGAGTCGCGCTGCTAGAGGACACGGTCACGCGATTTGACGCCGGTGAGGCGTTTCCCGTGCTGCCTCGTGGTGACATCCGGCTGCGTGGCTCGCACAACGTCGAGAACGTGCTCTCAGCCGTCGCTCTCGCCAACCGCCTCGGTGTGTCCGATGTCGAGGCGGCAACCGCGATCCGGGCGTTTACCGGGGTTCCTCACCGGCTCGAACCAGTCGGCACAGTCGATGGCGTCGACTACGTGAACGACTCCATCGCCACGACGCCTGAGCGGACGCTGGCCGGCATGCGCTCGTTCGAGCAGCCGCTCGTGTTGATCCTCGGCGGCCGACACAAGTACCTGCCGGTGGGCGAACTCGCGGGGGAGGCGGTTCGCCGCTGCCGCGCCGTGATCGCCTTCGGCGAGGCGGGGGAGATGTTCGCCTCGGCCGTGCGGGACGCCGCGGGATCCGCGTCGCTCCCAGTCGAGCAGGTGCAGGACGTACGCGCAGCGGTGTCCGCCGCCAGACGCTACGCCCATGCAGGGGATGCAGTGCTTTTCGCGCCGGCCGGTAGCTCGTTCGACCTCTATCCGAACTTCGAGCGCCGCGGCGAGGCGTTTCGCGAGGCCGTGCGGCGGCTGGAAGGCGACGCCTGATGGCACGTCGGGTCGCCGAATACACCGTGCGACGGCACGGGCCCGACTACTTGCTGCTCGCCGTCCTCACGGTGCTGCTCGTCATCGGCTTGATCGCCGTGTACTCGTCGTCGTACGCGCTCGGCTACGCCGAGTATGACGACCCCAACTACTTCATCAAGAAGCAGGTCTTCTTCACAGCGCTGGGTCTCCTCGGGATGTTCATCGCGATGAACGTCGACTATCGGATCCTGATGCGTCTCAGCCCGCTGCTGATGCTCGGCGCGCTCATCGGGCTCGCCGCAGCGCTGCTCCCCGGCATCGGCCTTGAGCAGAACGGTGCCCGTCGCTGGATCGCGCTCGGGCCACTGCCGCCATTGCAGCCGAGCGAGTTCGCGAAGGTCGCGGTGCTGATCTATATGGCCGCATGGTTGGCCGCCAAGGGCGACACGGTCAGAGACCTGTCACTTGGCGTGCTGCCGTTTGTGAGTATGGTGGGGCTCATCGGAGCCTTGATCATGATGGAGCCCGATATGGGCACCGCGATGATGGTGGCTCTCATCACGGGCACCCTCTTCTTCGTAGCCGGAGCGAAGCTGACTCATCTGGTCGCGCTGGTCGGCAGCGGGCTCGTGATGGCCGTGATCCTCATTCTCAGTCACGGGTATCGAGCCGACCGCCTGACCGCGTTCACCTCGGCCGAGAGCGATCCAACGGGCGTCGGCTTCCACGCTCTGCAGATGCTGGTCGCGTTTGGCTCGGGAGGGATCGGCGGGCTCGGACTCGGCGTCTCGAGGCAGAAGTTCTTCTACATACCGGGGTCGCACACCGACGGTGTGCTGGCGATCGTCGGGGAGGAACTCGGCTTTGTCGGCGTCGTGGTCGTGCTCTTGTTGTTCGTCGTGTTTCTCGCGCGCGGGTTGCGAATCGCGATGCGGGCGCCTGATCGATTCGGCTCACTGATCGCAACCGGTGTGATCGCGTGGATCGCGCTGCAGTTGCTGATCAACGTCGGTGGGGTCACACGGTCGATCCCGCTCACGGGAATCCCCTTACCGTTTCTCTCGTACGGTGGGTCCTCCATCATGGCGCTCCTCATCGCAGTTGGCGTCCTGCTGTCGGTATCGCGATACGCGGCGATCGACGACACGGAGCGATTCGAGCCGACTCGTGGCGTCGTGCGTCCAAGTCCGGCCCCCGAGGCCGGTCCATGATGTACGCGTTGGCCGGCGGAGGCACCGGGGGCCACACCTACCCCTCGATCACCGTGGGCGAAGAATTGCGACGCCGAGGAAACACGCTGGCGTACTACGGCACGGACAACGGGCCAGAACACGCGCTCGCCGAAGCGGCGAACATTCCCTTTCACGGGATGGCTGCCTCCCAGGTGCGAGGCGGGCCTCGACGAATGGCACGCGGCGGACTGAACCTCGTCCGAGGCACGTGCGACGTCTCCGCACACATGCGAGCGACCCGCCCAGCGGCGCTCTTCGCTACCGGCGGCTATGCGGCGGCGCCCGCGGGGCTGGCGGCACGGCGCCGGAGCGTTCCGCTGCTCGTATTCCTGCCGGATGTGCATCCTGGCTGGGCGGTGCGGTTCCTCAACCGGTTCGCCACCGCCGTCGCCTGTTCGGTCGACGGGGCGCTCCCCTCGCTCCCGAGGCGGAAGACCGTGGTCACCGGCTACCCGGTGCGCCCGCAGTTCCATCAGGCCACCCGCGACGAGGGTCAGCGGCGATTCGGTCTGGATCCCGCGCTGCCGACGCTCCTCGTCACCGGCGGGTCACTCGGCGCCCACGCGATCAACCAGGCGATTGCTGCGGCGCTGCCGCGGTTGCTCCAGCGCGCACAGGTCCTCCATGTCTGCGGACGACAGGAGGAACGCTGGCTACTTCAGGAGCGCGCACGGCTCGTGCCGGAGATGTGTCCTCGCTACCACGTCGTCGCGTACACGGAAGCGATGGCATGGGCTATGGCAGCCGCGGATCTCGCGGTAACCCGCGCAGGCGCTTCGACGCTGGGTGAACTGCCCATGGCCGGCCTGCCCGCGATCGTCGTGCCAGGCACGTTCTCGGATCAGCGGTTGAACGCAACCTACCTCGAGGAACGAGGCGCGGCGATCGCGTTGGCGAATGACCGGCTGGCCGACCTCGAACCGGTCATCGCTCGACTACTCGATGACGACGCCGAGCGACGGCGGATGGCAGGCGCGATGCGCGGCCTCGCCCGCCCGGAGGCGGCATCGAAGCTCGCGGATCTCATGGAAGCGATGGCGGCCTGATGGTCCGGCTTAAGTCCCGCGCCGACCAGGGCGGATTCGCTATCCCCCACCGCGTGCACCTGATCGGCGCCGGCGGGATGCATATGTCAGCGATCGGGCAGATCCTCCTCGCGCGAGGGCACGTCGTGACCGGGTCCGACATCGCGCCATCGGAGCAGGTGGAGCGGCTCCGCGCGATGGGCGCGGTCATCTACCAGGGCCACGCCGCGTCGAACCTCGGTCGCGCCGAGCTCGTCGTGACGACAGTCGCGGCGAAAGACGATAACCCGGAGCTGTTGGCCGCGCTGTCGTTGGGGATTCCGGTGCTCGTACGGGCCGAGATGGTGCAGCGGCTGATCGCGGATCGCGACGTACTCGCGGTCGCGGGAACGCACGGGAAGACGACCACGACGACGCTCCTCGCCCTCATGGCTGTGCGCGGAGGACTGGACCCGCTGGTGCTCGCGGGGGGCGACTCCCGCGAGCTTGGCAGTAACGCCCGCGAGGGTGCCGGCCGCGTCGCAGTCGTAGAAGCAGACGAGTACGCCGAGGCGTTCCTGCAATACGAACCCCGCTACGCGGTGATCCTCAACGTGGAGGCCGATCACCTCGACTACTACGGTACAGAAGAGCGGTTCATCGAGGCTTTCCGCAGCTTCTCCAGTCGCGTCCAGCCAGGGGGCACGCTGTTCGTGTGCGCGGACTCGCCACACGCCGCAGAGATCGCGACGCAGCGCGCCCGGGACGGTGCACGTGTTGAGCGGTTCGCGCTCGCCGACGTGGAGGCCGAATGGCGGGCCGTCCAGCTCCGCGGCAACGACCGCGGTGGCATCGACTTCGTCGTGCAACTCGACGGCAGCGAGGTGGGGCGAGTCTCCCTGCAGGTGCCGGGGAGGCACAACGTCTCCAACGCTCTGGGCGCGTTGGCCATGGCCATGCGAGCGGGCGTCGACTTCCATCGGGCCGCACAAGCTGCCTCTGAATTCACTGGCGCGCACCGCCGGTTCGAGCACGTCGCCGACGTCCGCGGTGTGACGATCATGGACGACTATGCGCACCACCCGACCGAGGTGCGGGCGACGCTGCAAAGCGCCAGAGCACGCTTCCCAGGCCGTCGGCTGGTGGCGTGCTTCCAGCCACACACTTACTCCAGATCTCGCTATCTCCTCGCTGGCTTCCGCACGTGCTTCGAGGCGCTCGACCACCTCTTCGTACTCGGTACGTACGCAGCGCGCGAGGCGCCTGACGCCGGTTTGTCGGCGCAGGAGCTCGTCCGCGAGATCACCTCCCCCGCGCCGGACTTCGTCGAGACGTTCGACGACGCCGCACGACAGATCGCCGATCGGCTCCGGCCCGGTGACGTGTTCTTCACCATCGGCGCTGGAGATGTCGACCGGCTTGGGCCGATGGTGCGTGCGTTGTTGGAGGCACGGCCGTGACCGGCCGTCAGCGGCTGGCCGTGATCTGCGGGGGGCAGTCTCCGGAGCATGCCGTATCCGTGGTGTCCGCGCGGTCCATCCTCCGCGAGGCCGACGCCGAGCGATTCGAGACCGTCCCGTTCGGCATCACCCGAGGCGGACGGTGGCTGACGCCGAACGAGACGCGTTCGCGCCTCGAGAGCGTCGAGCGCGGCGAGACCGATACGCTCGGTGACGATATCGGCAGCGGGCTGCTGCATTCACCTGATGTGCTCCTGGCGCTCTCCGACGTAGACGTGGTGTTCCCAATTGTGCACGGCCGGCACGGGGAGGACGGCACATTGCAGGGCCTCTGTGAACTGGCCGGTAAGCCCTGTGTCGGCTCGGGTGTCGCGGCAAGCGCGGTCGGAATGGACAAGGCGCTGATGCGCGCGGCATTTGCCGCAGCCGGACTCGCTCAGCCGCGGTACATCGTGCTGCGCGACGGCGATGTCGCGGACCCGCGCGCCGAGATGCTGCGCGACATCGAGAGTGACATCGGATACCCCTGCTTCGTGAAGCCAGCCAACGGTGGGTCTTCGCTCGGCGTGGCGAAGGCGCGTACACGCGAAGACCTTCTCGACGCGGTTACGGACGCCGCCCGCTACGACCGCAAGGTCTTGATCGAGGAGGCGGTCGCCGGCCGCGAGATCGAGTGCGCGGTGCTCGGGAACGCGCACCCTTCCGCGTCGCCGCTGGGCGAGATCCGGCCTCAGGCCGAGTTCTACACATACGAGGCGAAGTACGCCGACGAGAGTACGGAACTCATCGTGCCGGCGACGGTCGATGCGGCAACCGCCACGCGTGTGCAGAAGGCCGCGATCGCGGCATACGTCGCCATCGACTGCGCGGGCATGGCCCGCGTCGACTTCTTCGTCACGCCGGAAGGCGACTTCCGGATCATCGAAGTCAACACGCTGCCAGGTTTCACACCCATCTCGATGTACCCACGCCTCTGGCAGTTCGCCGGGATGTCCTACGCCGAGCTCATCTCAAAGTTGGTCGATCTGGCTCTTGAACGGCGCGCGGAGGCCCAGCGACATGCGTAGGCCGATTCAGCACCGTCCGCCCCGTCGGCGCCTGCCCCGTTTCACGCTCGGAGTAGCGCCGCCGACTCGTGGTCCGCGGCTGCCAGAGCTGCCCTGGAACACCCTTCGCACCTACGCCATGGCGGTGCTCGGCGTCGCCGTCCTCGGCTTCGGTGGCTGGTGGCTCTGGAGCGGGAGCACGCTTCGGGTGGGGACTGTCATCGTCATCGGGACGGAGGTCGTGGACGCAAATGCCATCGTCGCGGCGGCGGCTGTCCAGGGGCAGTCACTCCTCACGCTGGACACGACGGCGGTGGAGAGCCGCATCCTCGCGATCCCGGGGGTTGCGGAGGTCAAGGTCGATCGGGACTGGCCCCGCACAGCCGTGATCCAGATCCGGGAGATGCAAGGCTGGGGCTACTGGCAGGCCGCCGGGATCCGTGCGCTCATCGACGTGAACGGCCGGGTCCTCGAGAAAGCACGACTGCCGCGTGATGACGCTCCCACGATCTACGAGGCCGGAGGCTCGCCCCTGCAGGCCGGAGAGACCGCCGATCCGGCCACCGTCGCATTGGTGACGCGACTGCTCGGCGACGGGACGTTCGAGCGGCTCGGTGCCACGCCGCTTCGCTTCGAGTTCGACCGCCAGCGCGGCTTGACGGTGCGCCTCGAGGGCGCGCCTGCGGCCGTGTTTGGTGACTCGCACGACTACGAGTTCAAGGTCGCTGCCTGGGCCGCGATCCTCGACCGCGTCAAGACGGAACAGATCCCGGCGGGGGAAATCGATTTGCGATTCGGACGGGAACTGGTGGTGCGCTGATGGCCAATCCGACCTTTGCTGCCATCGACGTCGGAACGACGAAGGTCTGCACCGTTGTCGCTGAGGTATCGACGGTCGGCGACCTTCGCATTCTTGGCGTTGGCGTCGGCCCATCGGCGGGCCTGACGAAGGGCATGGTGGACAATATCCATGCGGCTATCGAGGCGATCGCCTCCTCTGTCGAGAAGGCGGAGCGGGCATCCGGGACGCGCATCCTCTCCGCGCACGTTGGTATCGCAGGACCCCACGTGTCCTCGATGAACTCCCGGGGCATCGTCGCCATCGCCGACCCGCGGCATCCCATTACGGAGGGCGACGTAGCGCGCGCCCTCGAGAGCGCGCGTATCGTCAACGTCCCGAACAACCGCGAGGTCATTCACGTGGTCCCGCGGTACTACGTCGTGGACGGGCAGGAGCATGTCGTCGACCCGCTCGGGATGTTCGGTTCCCGGTTGGACGTGGAGACCCACGTCGTGACCGCCGGATCGTCCGCCATGCACAACCTGATGCAGTGCGTCGAAGGCGCCGGGGTCCGGGTGGACTCGATCATCCTCGAGCCGCTCGCTTCGGCCGAGGCCGTGGTCGACCGCGAGGAGTTGGACCAGGGCGCCGTGATCTGCGACATCGGAGGCGGGACCACTGACCTCGCGGTGTTCGTCCAGGGGGCGGTCGTGCACACGGCCGTGCTCCCCGTCGGTGGCGCCCACATGACCCGCGACCTCGTCGTCGCCCTGCGGGTGCCACAGCCGGCGGCCGAGCTGGCGAAGCGTCGATATGGGCACGCCATTCCGTCACTCGTCGACGAGGACGAGGACGTGGAGGTCGATGCGTTCGGGTCGGAGGGCCGGAAGACGGTGTCCCGCCGCCTGATCGCGGAAGTCCTGCAGGCTCGGACGGAAGAGCTCTTTGAGATGGTGCAGGCAGAGATCCGCCGAGGCGTCGACCAGGACGTGCTGTCGGCCGGGATCGTCCTCGCCGGCGGCGCTGCCTCGCTCCCGGGCATCGAGATGCTGGCCGAGGACGTCCTTGGACTCCCCGCACGAGTCGGCAGGCCTCGTCACCTCGCGGGGCTCTCGGACCTGTTGAATGACCCGGCCTACGCGACCTCCGTGGGACTGCTCCGCTGGTCGTTGAAGGAGCGGGAAATCATGTTGCGTTCCTCCCCCAGCGTGCCGACGGCGTCGGTCGGCGGCCTGCTCAGAAAGGTGGCGAATCTCATGCGCGTGGTGTTGCCGCAATGACCGGGCCGAGGGACGCAGGGAGCGACCGCGGGACAGAACGGCAGTCGATCCAACTGGCTGCCGAGACGCTATTCGACTACCTCGCCGCGGCGCGCTCTGAGAGCGGCCGTGCGCCTGCACCCGGAGCGCCGTTCAGCCGCGCGGGGAGCGTGGATGTGTCGTCCGACCGGGCTCAAGTCTTCGCCTCGACGGCGGCGCGGGGCGAGGGGGTGGCAGCGAAGGTACGCACCGCCCCCGCTGGCGGGTTAGACTTATCCGCGACGACGCCGCCACCTGGGACGGCTTCGGAGTACGACCGGGGAGCCCCTCCGCCGTCGTCCGCCGCGCTGAACCGCTCGGACGGCGAGGATCGGGGCGGACGTGAACTCGACCTGGGCTTCGGTCGGGCCTCCGAGCCAGAGGGGGCGGCGACGGAAGAACGAACAGAGCGCGCACAACCTGTGCGACTGCGCGCTGTCACGCCGGGAAAGACGGTTCAGATGGACGACCGCACTGAGGTATCCCTTGGTCGAAGTCCTGACGGGCCGCAGCGGTCGCACGCGCCCACCTCGAGCGATGTCGGCCGCGAAGACCGGTCGCCGGACGACACACCGCGGGCCGAGGGGCAGCGTCACGACGTTACGAGCCCTCTCGAAATGGAGAGTGAATTGATGACGGAGAACTTCGACGCGCTGCCGCCGATCAAGGTCGTCGGGGTTGGGGGCGGCGGCTCAAACGCCGTGAACCGGATGATTTCCGCACGCCTGCCCGGCGTCCAGTACGTCGCGCTGAACACGGACATGCAGGCGCTCTCGCATTGTGCGGCAGAGATCAAGGTACGTATCGGCGACCGCCTGACAAAGGGACTGGGTGCCGGCTCCGAGCCGCTTCGCGGCGCACGCGCGGCGGAGGAGTCACGGGAAGCCATCGCGGAGGCGCTGGCGGGCGCGGAGATGGTCTTCGTGACGGCGTGTCTCGGCGGTGGCACCGGGACGGGGGCTGCCCCGATCGTGGCCGAGGTGGCACGCGAGCTCGGGGCGCTCACCATCGGTGTGGTGACAAAGCCGTTCACCTTCGAGGGTGCGAAGCGGAGGCAGCAGGCCGAAGAGGGCGTCCGTGACCTTCAGGAGAAAGTGGACACCCTCATCGTGATCCCGAACGACCGGCTCCTACAGATCTGCGACGAGAAGGTGTCGATGCAAGACGCCTTCCGAATCGCGGATGACGTGCTCCGGCAGGGGATCCAGGGCATCTCCGAGCTCATCACGGTGCCGGGCATCGTGAACCTCGACTTCGCGGACGTTCGCAAGATCATGTCCGAGGCGGGGCCAGCGCTGATGGCTATCGGCACCGGACGGGGCGAGCATCGTGCGGTCGACGCGGCGAAGATGGCGATCACAAGCCCGCTGCTCGAGGTGGACATCACCGGCGCTACCGGCGTGCTGTTCAACGTCACCGGCCCGGCCAACCTCGGGCTCCACGAACTGAACGCTGCGGCGCGAGTCATCGCAGATGTCGTTGACCCGGAAGCCGAGATCATCTTCGGCACCGCCGTCGACGAGTCGCTGCAGGACGAGGTGCGTATCACGGTGATCGGGACGGGCTTCACCGGGGTACGCCCGGCGGCGATGCGTCCATCCCGCGACGAGCCACTGACTGCCGAACCCAAGCCGATTCGTCTCGCAGACGTCCAGCCGGAGCCGAGCCTGGATCAGCTCACGGAAGCGGATCTCCCCACGTTCCTGCGACGGACGTTCCCCACCCGCTAAGCTCCGGTCGGTTCAATCGCAGCTGCGAGGGCCCTCTAGCGAGGGCCCTCTCCTGTGTCGCCCGGCCGAATCGAGGGGCGTGGACAATTTCGGGCTAGTTCGCACACCTCTGTGGATGCGCGTGCTTGTGACTCAGCAGGCGCGGTGCTTCACTGCAGTGACCCCAGACAACCGGATGTCCTCCCCCGGCAGAGGTCCTGACCACCCGATGAAATGCCCATACTGCGGCCACATGGCCAGCAAGGTGATCGACTCGCGCACTTCAGACGACGGCGTACGGCGCCGACGCGAGTGCCAGGCCTGTAGCGAACGCTACACCACGTACGAGCAGTTCCAGCGTAGCGTCGTCATGGTGATCAAGAAGGATGGGCGGCGCGAGGAGTTCCAGCGCGAGAAGCTCCTCCACGGCCTCCGGTCGGCCGTCCAGAAGCGACCGCTTCCGACGGGTTCGATCGATGCGATCGTCGAGAGCATTGAGCACCGCCTGATGACGTCGGGGTGGAACGAAGTTCCCAGCCGGGCAATCGGCGAGATGGTGATCAAGCACCTCAAGGCCCTCGACCCGATCGCGTACATCCGGTTTGCGTCGGTGTACCACAAGTTCGTCTCCGTGGATGAACTGCTGAGTGAACTCACGCAATTGGCCCAGAGCCCGCCTCCGGCGGCAGACCAGCCCCGTCTCTTCGAGGATGAGCTGAGCGAACTCGTTGACGGCGAAGACGTGGTGCTTCCGGCGCCGACGCCAATCGAACACGCTCCGTCGATCCTCGCGCGAATGTAGGGCCACCGACGTGGTCGTGCCACGGCAGACGCGGCAGTGGGGGCATACAGCGTAAGATCGATCCGCGGACGTACGGCGCGCCCGCGGAGGAGCCGATGGTCGCCAAGCCCACGATCAGCACGCGCCCCGTGACGCTCTCCCCGAATGCCCGCACGGTCCTCGAGCGCCGGTACCTGCTGCGCGACGATTCCGGCGCAGTCGTCGAGTCGCCCGAGGGGATGTTCGCGCGGGTCGCTCAGGCGATCGCATCGGTCGAAAGCGACGACGAGACGCGCGTGTCCTGGGCTCAGCGGTACTACGACGCAATGGCGGCGCTCGAGTTCCTGCCGAACTCGCCGACCTTGATGAACGCCGGGACTGGCCGAGGCACCCTCGCCGCCTGCTTTGTACTGCCGGTCGAGGACACGCTGGAGTCGATCATGGCGACGGCCCAGGCGGCCGCGATGGTACAGAAGTATGGGGGCGGGACGGGCTTCTCGTTCTCGCGACTCCGCGGCGCGGGGGAGCCCATTGCCACCACTCACGGCGCCGCATGCGGACCCGTGTCCGTGCTGCACCACTACGACGATGTGTCGCGCCTGGTGACACAGGGTGGCAAACGCGACGGCGCGAACATGGGCGTGCTGCGCGTCGACCACCCGGACATCCGCTCCTTCGTCCATGCCAAGGACGACGGCGTGTCAGCGCAGCGGTTCAACATCTCGGTCGCCGTGACTGACGACTTCATGCGTGCCGCATCTACCGGCGACACCATCGTCCTTCGAGACCCGCGCGATGGCTCGTCGCGCGGAGAAGCAGACGCAGCCGCCCTGCTGGACGACATCGCGCGTTCGGCGTGGACTACCGGAGATCCCGGCCTCGTGTTTCTCGATGCCATCAACAGGAGCAATCCGACGCCGGAACTGGGGGCGATCGAAGCCACGAACCCGTGCGGAGAGGTGCCGCTGCTGCCCTGGGAGGCCTGCACGCTCGGTTCCATCAACGTCGCGCGCTTCTGGGATCCGGCGAACGCAGACCTCGACTGGGAGCGGCTCCGTGAGACCGTCCGCCTCGGCGTTCGCTTCCTCGATGACGTCGTCGAAGCGAACACGTTCCCGCTCGAAGAGATCGCCGCGGCCGTCCGGGGAAACCGGAAGATCGGCCTTGGCATCATGGGATTCGCGGACCTGCTGATCGCTGCAGAGACACCATACGACTCGGATGAGGCGCTGACGCTCGCGGGGCGGCTGGCGCGCTGCATCTCGGAGGAGGCGGACGCCGCTTCGGCACAACTCGGCGCCGAACGCGGACCCTTCCCCAGCTGGGCACGCTCCATCTACGTAGGCGGGGTGCCCTACCGCAACGCGACGCGGACGTGCATCGCACCGACTGGGACCATCGCCATCATCGCCGGAGCATCATCGGGCATCGAGCCGCTCTTCTCGCTCGCGCACCACAGGCGCATGGGAGACGGGACGGTACTGCCCGAGGTGTCGGAGGCCTTCGCGCAGGCCGCGCGGGACGGCAGTTTCTTCAGCACGGAACTGATGGATGACCTCGCGCGGGGAGGCAGCCTTGCCGACCGCGCCTCGGTCCCGCTCGAGGTGCGACGCCGCTTTGTAACGGCGCACGAGGTGCCATGGCAGTGGCACGTGCGCATGCAGGCCGCGTTCCAGGCACACACGGATCTCGCCGTCTCGAAGACCATCAACCTGCCGAGGACGGCGTCGGTCGACGATGTCCGGAGCGCCTACGTCCTTGCCCATGAACTGGGGTGCAAGGGGATCACGGTGTACCGCGACGGGTCGCGCGCGGTCCAGGTGCTGGCTCACGAGAGCACCCCTGTACGGACCGGCATCGAGCCATATCGACGGCATCTTCCGGACGAGCGGCCGGCGGTCACCCACAAGTTCCGAGTAGGCGAGCAAGAAGGCTACGTCACCGTCGGCCTCTTTGAGGACGGACGTCCCGGCGAAGTGTTCATCAAGATGGCGAAGGAAGGGTCGACGGTCTCGGGCCTCATCGATGCGGTCGCGCTGCTCACGTCGATCGCGCTTCAGTACGGCGTCGGGATCGACAAGCTCGCCGCGAAGCTCGAACAGACTCGCTTTGAACCCTATGGCATGACGGGGAACGCTGACGTCCCGTTCGCCACGAGCGTGCTTGACTACATCTTCCGGTGGCTCCGATTGCACTTCGGCGACCCCGCCGGGCAGGACGCCGCCGCTGCGGCCGACACGGTCTCAGGACTGACCTGTCCCGACTGCGGCATGCAGCTCGCCTTTATCGAGCGGTGCCTGCTGTGCCAGGCGTGCGGCTACTCGAAGTGCAGTTGAGACGAGGACCGTAAGATACGCGCGTGGGTCTCCTCGCTGACTTCCGATCCGCCGCCGTTGCGCGCCTGCAACTCCCAGACGACCAGCGTCTCAGCCCGGCGTCGCTGTTCGCGCTCGTCCGCGACATGCCGCTGACGGCCGACGACGCAGGTATAGGCCCGGCGATCGAGGACTGGCGGGCCTCGCAGGCGACGAAACACATACTCCTGTACCAGCTGTATCGGGACTTCGGGCTCGACTGCGTGCTCATCTACGCCGCGCAGGAGGTGACGCCGTCGCTCCGGCCATGGCTGCCGTCGGAACTCATCGATGAGACCGTGAGCGACCCCATCCCGGACGTCCACGCGTTCCTGCGCTTGAACATCGGAGCCGAGTGGATGGCCATCGACGCGACCTGGCCGGCGCGCACGGCATCGCATGGCGTACCTACCAACGACCGCTTCGAACCCGGGCGCGACATGACACTCGCGTGCGATCCGGATGAGCTCTTCCATGTCCCGGACTCGACCGATCCAACGGAGTTCTACGAGTTGCTCGTCAGCCGGATCGTTGGTGACGCCGCGGAGCGCCGTCGATCGTTTCTTCGTCGCCTTGACGCCTGGCTCGGCGGCGAGACGGCGGACTGACGAGATCCCAGCGCTACACTGGTTCTATGTACCGGTCCGAGCCACCACCGCCCGAGCCGAAAGGGAGCTGGCGCGAGATCGCCCAGTTCAGCTGGATCGCGATGAGCATCGTGCTTCCGGTGGTCGGGCTGGTCTTGCTCGTCATGCTGGTGGTCACGTCGTTCTTCGTGCTGCTATCGATCCATCCTCTGCTGTCACTCATCCCTGTCGCGGTCGTCGCGGCTGGCTTCGGCGCCTTCATCCTCATCGACCGCCGGAACCAGCGTCGCCTCGAGGAGAGTCTCGAGCATGGGTCGGAGGCGAATCGACGGTGAGTCGGGCCGTTGCGGTTTAGCTGCGGTAGACTGTCTAAATGCCAGACGTACGAATGATCGCCCGCGAACGCCTCGCGAAGGAGCAAGGCGTCACGGTCAAGGACTGGGGCGGACGAATCGCCGTCGCGATCGTCTACCCCAACTCCTACTACATCGGTATGTCCAACCTCGCGCTGCAGACCGTCTACAGCCTGTTCAACGCGTACCCCGACTTCGTTTGCGAGCGCGCGTTCTACGACCCGCCTTCGCGCGAGGCCCGACATCCCTACCCTGTGGTGTCGATGGAGTCACAACGGCCGCTTTCCGACTTCGCGGTTCTCGCGTTCACCCTCTCGTACGAGTTCGACTACTTCAACATGGTGCAAGCGCTGCGGAGCGCGGGCATCCCGCTGTACGCCCAGGAACGTGACGAGCGTCACCCGCTTGTCATCGCCGGCGGAGCGTGCATGCTCACAAACCCCGCCGGGGTCGCACCGTTCCTCGACGTAGCCGTGATCGGCGAGGGGGAGGAGATCATCCCCTCGCTCGTGACCGCGTGGCGCGAGGGCTTGTACGGCTCGCGTGATGAGCTACTGAACGAGCTGGCCGACATTCCCGGGCTGTACGTGCCGACACGCCCCCCCATCGCGGGCGCCGTGGAACGGCAATGGGTCCACGACATCGGCACCACTGAGGCGTACTCGACGGTGCTGACCGCAGACACCGAGCTCTCGGACATGACGCTCATCGAAGTGGCGCGTGGCTGCGGACGCGGCTGTAGATTCTGCATCGCCGGCTACGTCTTTCGGCCCCCGAGATACCGGTCGAAGGAGCAACTGCTGGCCATCGTCGAGCACTCGCTCGCACATACGCCTCGCGTCGGACTGCTCGGCGCGGCGGTCGCGGACCACCCCGAGCTCGCGGACCTGGTCGTAGGTGCCCATGAGCTCGGGGCGCGGGTGTCTGTCTCCTCGATGCGCGTCGACAACCTCGACCCCCGCGTGTTGCGCGCGCTGGCCGCCGGCGGGACGAAGACCGTCACGGTCGCTCCCGAAGCGGGATCCGAGCGCATGCGTCTCGCGATCAACAAGGGCGTCACCGAGGAGCAGATTCTCGAAGGTGCCTCACGGGTCGGCGAGGCGGGAGCGTCCCGCTTCAAGCTCTACTTCATGATCGGGCTGCCGGGCGAGGAAGACGACGACGTCTACGCAATGGCTGCGCTGGGCAACAAAATCAAGGACCGCCTCGACCGCGCGGGGAACGGCACGCGGCTGGTACTCTCCGTCAGCCCGACCATTCCGAAGCCATGGACGGCCTACCAGTACGAGGTGCAGGCGACCCCTCAAACACTCAAACGCCGTCAGGGAATCCTCAAGCAGCACCTCACCTCGGGAATCGACCTGCGTACGGATTCGCCGGTGACGGCGCGCGTGGACGATGTACTCTCGCGTGCGGACGCTCGCCTCGCGCCGATGCTCGAATCGATGACCGATAACTCGCTCGGCTCCTACCGGCGCGCGATCGCGGAGCATGGCCTCGACGGCCCACTGCCGTGGGACGGAGAGCGGCCGCCCTGGTTCATCGTCGACGTGGGGATGACGGAGCGCTTCCTGCTCCGGGAGATGGACAAGCACGAGCGCATTCGGCGCACGATTCCTTGCCCGCCCCCCGAGGTCGGCTGCAAACTCTGCGGCGTCTGCTGAGGGTGATCTGGGCGGTCAAGCGCCTCGGCGACGCTCGCGGCGCTCATAGGAGCGGAGGGCGCGAAGGAAATCGATCCGTCGGAACTCGGGCCAGAACACGTCGCAAAAGTAGTACTCGCTATATGCGCTCTGCCAGAGCAGGAACCCCGAGAGTCGCAATTCGCCGGATGTCCTGATAATCAGGTCAGGGTCGGGGACATCGGGCGCGTACAGGTAGCGGCCGATGGCGTCCGGGTCGAGGCCGCTCGCGATGCCCTCGAGCGAGTCACCGCGCAGAAGGCGGTCCGCGATCATCCTGCGGACGGCGTCAGTGATCTCCTCGCGGCCGCCGTACCCCACGGCGATGATCAGCTCGTTCGGGGTGTTCGCGGCCGTGCTCCGCTCAACCCGCTCGATTGCATCGCGCGTGGATGCGGGGAGCAGCGCCCGCCTGCCGACCGCACGCACACGCCTCGGGAATGACGACTGCTCTTGCATCTCCGCCAACTGCTCGACCTTGTCCTCGACGATGCCGTAGATCGCTTCGAGCTCCTCAGGCGCGCGGCGGAGATTGTCGGTTGAGAGCGCCCACAGGGTGACGACCGGGATGCGCAAGTTGTCACACCACGTGACGAGGCGGTCAACGTTGTCCGCGCCACGGCGGTGGCCATCGGCGGCATGCGCGAGCCGGTGCTTCATTGCGAATCGACGGTTCCCATCGAGAACGACTCCTACATGTGTCGGCAGCGGGCCTCGCCGCACCTCGGCTTCAAGCTGGCGCTCGTAATACCGGTACATCAGTCGCTTCAGCATGTGGCCCCTCGATTCCCACGCCATCGTAGAGCGCCGGCCAATATCGCCCGGAGACGCCAGACAGCGACGGACTACGACGCCGTCGCGTCGGCTGCCGAGCGTCGCTGCCGGAATTGCCGCCGTCCGAGGTAGGCCGCGGCCGCGATAAGAGGCGCCAGCCACCACGAGTACACGAGCACCGCGACTCCGATGACGGCGACGTTGCGCAGCGTCTCGATCGATGCCTCCCACGCCGCCGAGGCCGCGCCCGCAGGCGAGGGCCGCGTACTCTGGGATTCGACTGCCACCACGACGGGCGTCAGCTGCACCGAGATCGTCGCGAGATCCGATAGCCGGTTGAGGAGGGCCAGTCGCGCCTCCGTCTGTTCGATGTCGCCTCGGACGGCCTGCAGACGCTCCTGCACCTGCAGCGTGTCCTGGATGGTCTTCGCTTGCGTGATCAAGGTGACGTACTGCGCCTCGACCGCTCGGAGGTTGCGGAGCGCCGCTTCGAGGTCGGTGACCTCGCCGGTCACGTCCTGAGTTGAACTCGACGCCGAAGATACGTGCCTCGCGAGCCCGCGCAGCTCACGGACGGCCTGGTCGTAGTTGTCTGCGGGCACCCGGACGATCAGTCGGCCCGTACGTCGCTCATCAACGCCTGCATACGAGCCTTCCGCCACGTAGCCACCGAGTCGTACTGCAACCGCTCCCACCTCGTCGTAGGCAGCGGTGACGGACTCGACCTCAAGCGTCAGGTCGCCATTGCGGATGATCTTCCGGCCGAGGAGGTCTGTGACCGCTGCGGCAGTCGCCGCTCCGTCGCTGACGGCGGCGCGGGATGCAACCGGCTCGGAGAGCGGTACGGCACCCTCATCCCGGGCGATGGCCTCTGACGCCGCCGCCGAGCCCGACTCGCCTGCGCCACTCCGCTCGTCAGCCTCCGAGCAACTCATCGCCATCAGCAGCATCAGGCCGGACAGCAGGTTGAGCCCGATCAACTTCCCGGACCACATGACATGCTCCTCTCGCCGATGCCATTCCAGACGCACGTGCCCCGCGATCGGTTCCCACGGCAGCGCCTGCGATCCGTGGAAGACCGGGGTAGATGGCGATCCGTGGTGCTCCGCGATGCGTATACTTATGTAAGGCGCTGTGGATCTGGCGTCGCTTTCCTCCTGACGTCGCCTCGAGCGATCCACAGCGCCGACTAGTCGCTCGCTCCCGACACGGCGTACGCTCTTGCCATGTCCTCAGTCGACACCTCCACCGTTGCGGGCCGCCTGGCGGAGATCCGCGCCGCGATCGGACGTGCGTGCGAGCAATCGGGCCGCGACCCGGGTGACGTGACACTCATCGGGGTCACGAAGACCTTCAGCGTCGACTCGATCGCGGAAGCAATGGCCGCTGGCCTGCGCGATTTCGGCGAGAATCGAGTACAGGAACTGCTCCCGAAGGCAGAAGACGCTACCGCACGAGGGCTCCAGCCTCGCTGGCACTTCATCGGCCACCTGCAGCGCAACAAAGTGCGCGAAGTCCTACCTCACATCGCGGCGCTTCACTCGCTCGATTCCATTCGGCTGGCGACCACGGTCAACGAGGAGCGGGAGCGCCATACGCTCGCGGAACTCCCCTGCTACATCGAAGTGAACGTGGGCGGTGAGACCTCCAAGGAGGGCATCGCGCCGTCGGCGCTGCCGGCACTCCTTGATGCTCTCGGAGCGATGCGACAGGTGTCGGTCGTCGGGCTCATGACCGTCGCCCCTCAGGTCAACGACCCCGAGCAGGTGAGGCCGGTATTCCGTTCGCTGCGCGCACTGGCACACGCGCACGGCCTGGCGGGCCTGTCGATGGGCATGTCCGAGGACTACACGGTAGCAGTCGAAGAGGGGGCCACAGCCGTGCGTGTCGGCCGTGCCCTCTTCGGCGCGCGGTCCTGACACATCCGGAGCAGGGCGGGAGGCGTCGAGTGCGGGTCGGCATCATTGGCGGTGGCTTCATGGGTGAGGCGTTCCTGCGAGGTATCGTCCGCTCAGGATTCGCCACCCCCGGCGACATCGCCGTCGCGGAGAAAGTGCCGGGCAGACACCTGGCGTTGAGCGAGCACGGCGTACGTGTGACCGATGACACCCAGAGCGCGTGCATCGGCGCAGACATCGTGCTGCTTGCGGTGAAACCCCAGGACCTCGGCGCGGTGGCTGAGAGCCTTCGCGGCGGACTTCCTGCGGGAAGTGTGCTCGTGTCGATCGCGGCGGGACTGCCGCTCGAGGACCTGCAGCGCTTCAGCGGCCACCGCGCGGCGGTCCGCGTGATGCCCAACACCCCCGTCGCGGTCGGCGAGGGGGCCGCCGTATACCTCGCGTCGCCCGACGTATCCGCCGAGCAGCGTCGGACCGTCGAGCACTTGCTGCAGGGCGTCTGCACGGCGGTCATCGAGGTGCACGACGACGAAGCCGTTGACCTTGCGACGGCGATCCACGGGTCGGGGCCTGCCTACGTCTTCCTAGTTATCGAATCGATGATCGACGCCGCTGTCCGCCTCGGTATGAAGCGAGCGGACGCCTCCTCACTTGTCCTCGCGACGGTCGCCGGGTCGGCGCGCTATGCGATGGAGACAGGAACACATCCCGCCGAACTCAAGAACGCCGTCACCTCCCCGGGAGGTACGACCGCCGCGGCGCTCCGCGAGCTCGAAGCCGCCGGTCTGCGGTCGGCGTTCGACGATGCAATCGAGGCCGCGTACCTGCGGGCGCAGGATCTCGGAGACATATCGTGACCACGCTGGTACAGATCGTGCAACTCTTCGTGAACGTGCTGATCTTCGCGATCTTCGCGCGCTCGATCCTGACGTGGTTCCCGATTGACCGCGGTGGCCCGGTGTTCCAGGCGCTCGATGCGATTACGGAGCCGATTCTCCAACCGCTGCGCCGGATCGTGCCTCTGATCGGGATGATCGATATCACCCCAATGGTGGCAATCTTCTTGCTGTACGCCATCTCGTACGCACTCGGACAGTCATTGTCGAGTCAGTGACTCACCCGCACGCGCAGCTCACGCATGAAGGCGACGGTGGACCTCCTCGACGTTGATGCCATCGAGGGCCAGCAACTTCTCGCGCGCCGCGTGTCCGGCGACGATGCGGACCGCACCCCTCGGCAGTCGCAGGCGATCGGCAAGCAGGCGCACGAGCGCCTCGTTCGCCTTCCCATCGACAGGCGGGGCGGTCACACGGACGTAGAGAGTGTCATCCCGGAACTCGCCGACCTCGGAACGCGCCGCCCGAGGCGTGAGCCGGACGCGCAACCGTGCCGTCTCCATATCCCGATTGTCGGGTGCCGGACTCCCTATGCTCACCTCCTTGACATTGAAGAACGTTCGTTCTAGTCTCCACCCAAACGTCAGGATGCGGCGCGACAGGAACGGGAGCGACACGAATGGCGGCAGCAAAGCAATCATCGACCGACGATCGACGCGACGGCCTGACGAAGGCGATCGACCAGATCACAAAAGACTTCGGCAAGGGCGCGATCATGCGCCTCGGGGATCCGGAAGCGAAGCTGAACGTCTCCGCGATCCCGACCGGCTCTCTGTCGCTGGACATCGCCCTCGGCATCGGAGGCATTCCTCGTGGACGGATCACCGAGATCTACGGACCTGAGTCAGCCGGTAAGTCCACGCTTGCGCAACACGTAATCGCTCAGGCGCAGCGCGGCGGCGGTACCGCAGCATACATCGACGTAGAGCACGCACTCGATCCGGAGTACGCCGCGAAATGCGGGATCGACATCGACGAGCTGCTCGTGTCGCAACCGGACACCGGCGAGCAGGCGCTCGAGATCTGCGAAGCGCTCGTGCGCTCCAACGCCGTCGACATCGTCATCGTCGACTCGGTGGCCGCCCTCGTCCCGCGCGCCGAGATCGAGGGAGACATGGGCGACTCCCTGCCGGGCATCCAGGCCCGACTCATGTCACAGGCACTCCGGAAGCTCACCGGCGCAGTTGCGCGCTCGAACACTGCCCTCGTCTTCATCAACCAGCTGCGTGAGAAGGTCGGGGTGGTGTTCGGCAACCCTGAAGTCACGCCTGGCGGGCGCGCACTGAAGTTCTACTCATCGGTCCGCATCGAGATTCGCCGCGTCGAGTCGCTCAAGCAGAACACGACCATCATCGGCAACCGAGTGCGCTGCAAGGTCGTGAAGAACAAGACCGCGCCGCCGTTTCGCCAGGCCGAGTTCGACATCATGTTCACGGCCGACGAGCACGGCATCAGCCGTGAAGGCGACATCCTCGATCTGGCGGTGCAGCACGAGGTTGTGAAGAAGCTGGGCGCCTTCTACTCGTACGGAGAGCAGCGGATCGGTCAGGGCCGCGAGGCGGCGAAAGCTTATCTGCGCGAGCACCAGAGCATGGCCAGTGAGATCGAGGCTCGAGTACGGGCGGCGGCGGGGGTGGCAACCTCAACAACTGCTCCCGTTGCGGTCGCGGACGATGAGACAGACGCCGACGACCTCGAGTTCGCCTCCGCGGGCGGCGGCTCTGAATTGCCGCTCGACCTCTAGGCCTCACTGCGAGCCGCGGTAGGCGCCGGGGCGCCTACCGCGGCTCGCACGGGCTGTGTGCCCGGACGCCGATCGATCCCGACGGCCGCTTGGCGTTTGTGTTCGGCGCTTCTCGTACGCACTCCCCGCCGTCCGTCGCCCGGTGCTACGATACGAACGTAGACATATCTCTACGTGATTCATTCAGGCGGCGCGGAAATCGCGACGCTTTCCTTAGGACCGGAGCCCCATGGACGCCCTCTCACTCGCGATTGTCGTGATCTCCTTCTTCGTTGGAGTTGGGAGTACGTTGCTCGCGGCCCGCGTAGGGGCGCGAGGCTTGATTACCGACGCCGAGGAGCGCGCCACCCGTATCCGCGAAGAAGCGGAAAGCAGCCGCCGTGCCATCGAGATCGAGGCCCAAGAGGACGCGATCAGGTACCGGCGAAAGGTCGAGGACGAGATTCGAGAACAGCGCCGGGAAGTCGGCCGCGTCGAGCGGCGGCTGGAGCAGCGCGAAGAGGCCCTGGAACGCCGTTCCGAGGGCCTCGATCGTGGCGAGCAGTCGCTCCGCGACCGCATGGCGCAGCTGGACCGGACTGAGCGGGATCTCGCAACGGCGCGCGCGGCCGCGGATACCGAGCTCGAGCGCATCGCAGGCATGAGCGTCGATGAGGCACGCAACACGCTCCTCGAACGGCTTGACACGGAGCTTCGTGACGAGGCCGCGCGGCGAGTGCGTTCGATGGAGACGTCCGCGAAGGCCGAGGCCGACGTCCGGGCTCGAAAGGTGCTCGCCACGGTCATGCAGCGGATGACCTCCGAGATCACGGCCGAGACGACGGTCTCTGTGGTGCCCATCCCGTCCGACGAGATCAAGGGCCGCATCATTGGCCGTGAAGGCCGCAACATCCGCGCGTTCGAGGCCGCGACGGGGTGTGATCTCATCATCGACGATACGCCCGAGGTGGTGACCGTCTCCGGGTTTGACCCGGTCCGGCGCGAGATCGCGCGTGTTGCGCTGAGCCGCCTGATCCAGGACGGCCGGATTCAGCCGACACGTATCGAAGAGGCGGTCGAGCGAGCTCGCGCCGAGGTGGAGAAGTCCATCGTCGAGGCGGGCGAGCAGGCGCTCATCGACGCCGAGGTCACGGGGCTGCACCCCGAGGTCGTGAAGACGCTCGGCCGGTTGCGGTTCCGCTACTCATACGGTCAGAACCAGCTCCGCCACTGCGTGGAGACCTCGTGGCTGGCGGCGGCCGTGGCCGCAGAGATCGGAGCCGACATCGAGGTTGCTCGTGTCGGCGGACTGCTGCACGACCTCGGGAAGGCCGTTGACCGCGAACTCGAAGGTACACACGCGATGATCGGGGCGGACATCGCGAAGCGGTTCGCTGTACCGCGCGAGGTCGTCCACTGCATCGCGGCGCATCATGAAGAAGTGAAGCCCGAGACCACGGAAGCGCTCATCGTCATGATCGCGGACGCGATGTCAGGGAGCCGACCAGGCGCGCGCCGCGAGTCCGCCGACCAGTACGTGAAGCGCCTGGAGGCGCTCGAGACGATTGCCAATTCGTTCGACGGCGTGGACCAGTCATTCGCGATCCAGGCAGGGCGCGAGGTGCGCGTGATCGTGCGCCCCGACGAGATCGACGACCTGGCGGCAGCCCGTCTGGCGCGCGACGTGTCCAAGAAGATCGAGGAGACATTGCAGTACCCCGGTGAGATCCGCGTCACGGTCGTGCGCGAGACTCGGTCTTCGGCCGTCGCCAGGTAGCGATGCGGGTACTCATGGTCGGCGACGTGGTTGGCCGGCCGGGTCGCGAGGCAGTCACCCAGTTGCTGCCGCAGCTCCGCTCCTCGCTCGGGATTGATCGCGTCGTCCTGAACGGCGAGAACGCGGCCGCCGGACGCGGACTCACCGAGAAGACCGCCCGGGAGCTGTTGTCCGCGGGGGTCGATGTCATCACATCGGGTAACCACATCTTTGATGTGCGGGAGTTCGTGGCCGCACTCGATCGAGACTGGCCGGTGCTACGACCGGCCAACTACCCACCATCCACGCCGGGTCGCGGATTGTGCAGGGTGGGCGCCTTCACCGTGATCAGCGTCATGGGGCGGACCTTCATGCCCGTGCAGGTCGACGACCCCTTCCGGACGGCCGACGCGCTCCTCGACGGCCTCGGCGAGGACGCAGTGGTGTTCGTGGACTTCCACGCCGAGGCGACCAGTGAGAAGCAGGCCCTCGCGTGGTACCTCGACGGTCGGGTGGCGGCAGTGGTCGGCACCCACACGCACGTGCCGACGGCTGACCCGCGGGTGCTCCCCGGCGGGACGGCGACGGTGACCGACCTCGGGATGGTCGGCGTACGCGACTCAGTAATCGGCGACGACGTGAACGCCGTCCTCGACCGGTTCCTCACCGGCATGCCAACGCGCCTGCCCGTCGCGGAGGGCGCCGAGGTGACGTTCAACTCGGTGCTGATCGATGTCGACGAGCACACGAGACGGGCGCGGAGCATAGAGCGGGTGGACCGCGAGTGCCTGTTGGACTGAGCACGGCGACACTGTCTCTATGAGCATCGGCGACTTCCACACCCACTCCACGCGCTCCGACGGGCGGTTGTCCCCGACCGAACTGGTCGATCTGGCCGCCTCGCGGGGTGTGCGAGTCCTCGCGCTGTCCGACCACGACACATTGGACGGCTACGAGGAGGCGCGCGACGCGGCCTCAAGGCACGGGGGGTTCCTCCTGCTGCCGGCAGTGGAGCTGTCGTGCGACGTGCCCGGGACCGAGGTACACATGCTCGGGCTGTGCATCGATCCGCATCACGGGGCGCTCCTCGCGAACCTCGAACGGTTCCGGCGCGGAAGGGTCGAGCGGGCGGAGAAGATGGTTGAGGCGCTTGCTCGGCTGGGCGCGCCAATCGAATGGTCGCGCGTGCAGGAGATCGCCGGCGAGGCCTCCGTGGGCCGCCCGCATGTGGCGCACGCACTGCTGGAGCGCGGGCACGTGCAGACGTTCGACGAGGCGTTCCAGCGCTTCCTCGGGCGAAACGGCCCGGCGTACTTCGAGCGCGAGAAGCTAGCGCCGGGAGACGCGATCGCGATGATCCGAGCGGCTCGGGGGGTGGCGGTGTTCGCACACCCCTCGTTCACCACGGACTACGAGCAAGTCGCGGCCCAACTGGCCGCGCAGGGTCTGTTCGGCCTCGAGACGTACTATCGGGCGTATCCGCCGGAGCTCGTGGAGTCGCTGCGAGCGCTGGCCGAGCGACTCGCGCTGTTCCCGACGGGTGGGTCGGACTTCCACGGCATCGAGCGGAACGACGAGCGGGAGCCAGGCGACATCCCCCTGCCCGACGAGGTCGTCGAGGCGTTCCTGGAGCGGGTGCGAGCCCTCGGATGCAACGTACCGGAGCCGACGCCAGCGTGACGATGCAAGATCCGATCACGACGTACTGCGAGACGCACCCGGATGTCGAGAGTGAGCTGCGGTGCGGACGCTGCGAGAAGCTGATCTGCCCTCGATGCCTGGTGTACACGCCGGGCGGGGTGCGGTGTCGGGACTGCGCGCAGCTGCGCCGGCCGGTGATGTACGAGCTGTCGACGACGCACTACCTGAGGGCGGCTGGCGCGGCCGTGGGTGTCGGAGTGGTCGTGGGCATCATCGGGGGGCTGCTGCTGCCTCCAACGGCGCGGGTGCCGCTGTTCGGACTGTTCCTGGCGCTGTTCGCCGGCTCTGGAATCGGGAGCCTGATGGCCGAGGCAATCACGCGAGCGACCAGAGGCAAGCGCGGGACGTCCGTGCAATCGGTTGCGCTGGGCGGCGTCGTGGTCGGGGCGGTCGTGCGCCTGGCGGTCAGCGGCCAGTTCGACCTGGTAGCGCAGGACCTGATCGGGCTGTTCGCATTCGGTATCGCGGCCGCGGTGGCGTGGGGGCGGCTGCGCTAGACGGCAGCTACTGAAGGCGGTCGACGACGACCAGCATGACGAGCATCCCCACACAGGTACCCGTGACGAGGGCGATGCGGCGCAGCTCGGCGAGGAGGTACGGCGCCTCGCGCTCGACGATGCGCGCAGGGCGGCTCTGGGCCGGACGGCGCTCGCTCGCGGTGGGGGCGGTCGCGGCGCCGGCAGCGTGCGCGTAGGTAGGACTGGGGGGGAGCGAACGGCGGCCCAGCGGGCCTCGGGTCGTGGGACGCCTCGGCATGTGTTCCTCCGAGGACAGTGTACCGAGGCGGTGGCTCACGCGGAATCGCGGGGTTGTTTGACCCCTCGGGCGGTGGTGGATACGATCCAGTTCGCTCCACGCGGCCCCGTAGTGTAGCGGCCTAACACGCCACCCTGTCACGGTGGAGATCGTCGGTTCGAATCCGATCGGGGTCGCCATGACCCGCTCAGCGCGGGACTTCTGCTTCAGACCGTCACTTCCTCAAACCGCCGACCTTGACTACGCATGCCCTCACTGCGCTCATACGTTATCGTTCCGATCGCGTCGAGAGGCGGGGATGGGCATTTGAGGCAGGGCACCGTATGAGCGACCGGCCACAGGGGGCTGCGGAGACCTCGCGGGGGGGCGGGGCGGAGAGCCTGGCGGCGCAGCTCGGCGAGCGATTCGGGGGGGAGTTCGAGGGGCTCGTGCGGCACATGGGCCTGCTGCGGGAGGAGCACCTGCGCGAGCTCCTCGACGCGGGGGACGAGGAGCAGCAGCAACTGGCGATGGCGTGGATGCGGGCCGCGACGCTGCTCGAGGGGGAGTGGGAAGCGCAGGCGCGACGTCAGGGCGGCCACGAGATGCCGCTGGCGCGGTACCTCGATATTCGGTTGCCATCGCCGCGGCGGGCGCTGGAGGCGCAGCGGTACGCGCAGCAGCAGAGAACGTCGGCGGAGGCCTCGGCGGCTCCCCCACCGTCGGCGCGGGAGCGCGGGTCGGCGCAGCGGCGGATCCGCCTCGAGGCGGCGATCGGCGAGGCGCGCGAGGCGATCCGGCGGGTCGACGCGATTGACCGGCTGGAGCCGATGGACCGGCAGGCGATCGTGCAGCAGCTCGAGGAGCTGATTTCGGTGATCTCACGGCGGCTGAACCCGTAGGCGCGCGCCCGTCCTCGATGGGCCGACCTGCCTCGGTGGCCTGACCTACCTCGATATATCGTTATGTCTCTTAGTGATGTTTCACGTGAAACATCCGTGGTTGCTTCGAGCGTTTCGAGGCGAATTTTCGCGCCTATCCGGTCACAGGGGCCGGCCCGGACGTGTCAAGGGGCAACTGGCACTCAGGGGCGGCCGCTGCGGCGCGGGCGGAGGACGAAGCCGGCGAAGGTGAGAAAGGTGCGAACGCGCCGCAGCGGGGACGGGCGGGGGCTCGCGAGGTCGGCGGCGACGGCAGGGAGGGCACGGAAGCGGTCGCGGAAGCCGCTGAGGACGGGGTAGCCGTGGCCGGGGAGGCCGACGTCGCCGACCCGCGGGGAGAGCTGGCGGAGCGACCGCATGTAGCCTCGATGGCTGTCGTTGGCGAGGCGCATGCTGCGGACGAGGCGGTCGTGGTAGCTGATGCAGAGGTCGCCGACGAAGGTGGCGCCGGTCTCGGCGGCGATGTAGCAGAGGGTCCCCTCGGTGTGGCCGGGGGCGGGGATGGCGAGGATGCCCGGGGCAACCTCGGTCTCGGCGTCGATGGGGCGGGCGATGGGGACGGGGCGATGCGAGCCGCCGATGCCGAGCAGCATGCCGATGGGGCGGCGGATGAGTGCGGGCGGGGACCAGTCACGGGCGAGCGTCGTTACGCCCTCAGCGCTGGTGTGGCAGTCGCCGAGTCCGGCGACGACGGGGGCGCCGAGCGACTGGACGAGGGAGGCGGCGGCGCCGGTGTGGTCGACGTGACGGTGGGTGAGGAGGATGGCGCGCACGCTGCCCTCGAAGCCGAGCGCGCGCACCTGGTCCCGAATGACACGGCCGTTGGAGCCGAATCCGGTGTCGACGATGACCGCGCCGTCATCGAGGGTGCGCTGGAGGTAGACGTTGCAGCCTCGGGTGCGGTCGAGCCACCAGAGTCCGGGGAGGAGTTCGTCGGGCACGGGTGGTCAATCCCTCGTCGCGATTGCCTCGTTACAGCGCTCTACCGCGCCACCCTCCTCGCCCGCTCTCTCCCCTCAAGGGAAGAGGGCAGGAGCCAGAGATAGCGGAGGCCGGCCCGTGTGGCGAGCGCCGGTCTCACTTCGACAGGCGTGGGAAGTACGGTCAAGGCGAGGCGGCCGTCGGGGGCGAGCCGCCTCTACGGCGCGACGATGGCGCAATGGGCCCAGGCACTGACGGTGATGGTGGCAGGACCGACGAACGTCTCGTCCAGCGCGCCGCCGACCTGGAACGACGAGGGAATGCCGGACATCGGGGGGTCCGGGGGAACGGCGGGCACCGCGAACGCGTAGCGGACGTGGACGCGCTTGAAGTCGTCAAGACTGGGCCCGTTGCTGACGTCGATGGAGACCCCGCCGCCGATGGCCATCTTGCCCTCGGGGCACGTGGCGGAGGCGTCCACCTGGGGGACGGTCGCGTAGGTCGCGTCCTCGTAGGTTTTGATGGCGCGCACGACCTCGAACCCGGAGAGTGACCCGGGGAGGGGAGTGCCTGGCGGCCCCTGCAGTCCGCTGGGGCCCACGACGCCGGTGGGGCCCGTGGGGCCGGACGGCCCTTGCCGGTCCCACGTCAGCGTGTTCTCGAGCGGGGCCCAGCAGGAACCCGAATTGACGATCCGGACGAACCCGGTGTAGCGATTCACGCAAGCGGTGATCGAGGTGCTATTCGCGGTCTGTGCTCGGGCGAACGTGACGCCCGCGACGAGCACCGCGAGCGCCAGGGCGCCAGCCAGCACGGCGACACCGTAACCCGACCTTCTGAGGGCCATTTCGTCTCCTCCGCTGCTCAGGGCGATGGTACCCGACTCCAAACGGCCGAGGGGCGACGAGGGCGGGGTATGATGCCGGCCACATCGCGGGTCGGTCTAGGAGGCTTCGATGAAGATCGGGGTGCACCTGAACTGGGATGCGCCGGACGACTGGGCGAGCGCGGCGCGGTTCGCCGTGGAGGCGGAACGGCTGGGGGCTGACTCGATCTGGACGGGGGAGGCGTGGGGGTGGGACGGGGCGACGCCGCTGGCGTACGTCGCGGGGCAGACCTCGAGGGTGCGACTGGGGACGAGCATCCTGAAGATCGGGGCGCGGACGCCGGCGCTGACGGCGATGACGGCGCTGTCGCTGGCCTCGATGTCGGGGGACCGGTTCGTGCTGGGGCTGGGGACGAGCACGCCGCAGATCATGGAGGGGTGGGACGGGGTGCCGTTCGAGGCGCCGCTGCGCCGGACGCGCGAGCTGGTGGAGCTGGTGCGGCAGATGACGAGCGGTCAGCGGGTGGCGTATTCGGGGCGGGTGTACCAGGCGCCGCTGCCAGGAGACGCCCGGCCGATGCGGTCGAGCGCGCCGCCTCGACGGGTGCCGATCTATATCGCGGCGGTGGGGCCGCGGAACCTGCGGCTGACGGGGGAGATCGCGGACGGGTGGATCGGGAATTGCTTCGTACCGGAGACCGGGGCGGCATTCTTCGACCACCTCCGCGCGGGGGCAGAGCGGGCGGGTCGGGCGCTGTCGGAGCTGGAACTGCAGGCGCCGGTGTCGCTGGAGTTCGATGACGACCTCGAGGCGGTGACGAAGCGGCACGCGAGGGGGTACGCGTTCACATTCGGGGCGATGGGCGCGCCGGAGCGGAACTTCTATGTAGCGGCGTTCGCGCGGCAGGGGTACGAGGTGGTGCGGGAGGTGCACCGGCTGTGGCTGGAGGGGCGGCGCGAGGAGGCGCAAGACCTGGTGCCACCGGAGCTGGCGTGGCGGACGAATCTCCTCGGGACGGACTCAACGGTGAAGGAGCGGCTGCGGGCGTACCGCGACGCGGGCATCGACTCGCTGCGGGTGGGGCTGCGGGGGGCGAACAACGGGGAGCGGCTGGCGGACCTCGAGCGGTTGTTGTCGTTGGTGGGCGAGGTGGAGGGGGAGGCTTCGTAGGGCGCGCCCGGACGCGCTTGCGCGCTGGCCGGAGGCGGCGGCTGGCGCCGACGCCGGAGCGGCCCGCTGCGCGGGCCGTGGTGGGCGGGCCGCTCCGCGGCCCGGCTGTCCTTTTCGGAAGACCCACCCTCCCGCCCCGGAAAGGGGGACTTCGTCCCCCTTTGAATCCCCCTCACGCCTCGGAGGGTTGGTCGCGGGGGCGGTGCGCTGTTCCCTCACCCCTGGCCCCTCTCCCACTTCGCGGGCGAGGGGGACGTGGACGGTGGTCCTACCAGCTGACGGCTGAGTAGATTTCGCGGAGGAAGCGGCTCGGGCGGGTGGCGAGGAGTTGGGTGTGGGCGAAGCCGGCGGCGGTGGCGAGGTCGCGCCATCGGTCGTAGGGGATGGGGTGGGGGACGGCGGGGTTGCCTCGGTGGATGTTGTATTCGATGACGGCGGCGCGGCCGCCGGGTCGGAGGGTGGTGCGGAGAAGGCGGAGGACTTCGAGGGGGTCGGGGTGGAAGTGGAGTGAGTTGGCGGCGACGAAGCCGGCGAGGGGTGGAAGGGCGAGGCGTTCGAGGTCGGCGGGGCGAGTGAAGTCGGCGAGATGGTGGGTGGCGTGGACCTCGGGGAAGCGGATGCGCATGGCCTCGGCGTTGCGGCGGAGGGCGCCGGCGTCGCGGTCGATGGCGTGGATGGGCGCGCCGGGGCCGAGGAGGTCGGCGAGGGCAAGGGTGAAGGCGCCCCAGCCGGCGCCGAAGTCAGCCCAGACGGGGGGCTCCTCGGAGGGGCGGTCCTCGGCGGGGATGGCGCCGCGGAGAAGGGCGACGTGGTCGTCGTGGTCCAGGGGGAGTTATTCCTCGTCGCGGGGCATGGTGGGGTCGGGGATGCCCAGGAGGCCTCGGAGGTAGTCGCATTCGCCCATGTGCTGGTGGAACTGGCGGATGGCGGTGTCGATGGCGTTGAAGGCGTGCTGGGGCGGTGCGCCCTCGGGGACGGGGAGCGGGGCGTCGAGGCCGTCGTCGGTCATGGTCGCGAGGTGAGCGACGTAGGCCTGCGAGATGGCGGCGGCGTAGTCCTCGAGGAGCTGCGCGTCGGCGGGGACGGCGTCGACCATGGCGAGGGTGTAGCCAGTGCCAATGCCGATGCCGCGGGAGCCGAGGCCGCGGGGGTCGTAGCCGGTGCGGTCGCGGAAGCCGGCGGTATGCCAGACCTCGAGGTCGGGGGTGACGCCTCGGACGCGGCCGAGTTGCCAGTCGCAGGCGCGGAGGCAGTGCCAGACGATGAAGCCTATGTGGTTGGCGCGGGGGGCGGGGCGCCAGACGAGTTGCTCCTCGGTGAGGCCGTCGAGGCGGCGGTGGAGGTGGGCGGGGAGCGCTTCGGCCTGGGTGGTGATGTAGGCGATGGCGTTCATGTTGGCCTTTCGAAGCTTGGTGACCGTCGAGGCAGGCTACGCGCGCTGCGTATCACGAACGCCTCCGACAGCGCGATCGTGGACGGCGACACCTCTGGTGAACACTAGGACCAGGCTGCGTCGCGTCTCGGACTCGGCGCGTTTGTCGGGTCGGTCTCACGACACTGGTCCAGTCAGCAGATTGCCTTTGGTCCGCAGCCGCATCCGCGGCCGTTCAGTTCGCCCGTCACGAAGAACGATTTGAAGATACAGAGGATGTCCTCCACCTCCTCGGGCGAGAGGTCTTGGAACTCAAGAGGAAGTCCCTCGACAAGCAAACGACCGCGGCGGCGCGCAAGTCCCAATACCTTGGCTCCGCCATCGGCCCCGGCATGTAGGTAGACCATCGTGGGCTTAAGGCGCAGGTAGGCGCCGATGCGATGGGCAACGTCGTAACACGTTAGATCCCCAACCCCCGAAATACGCGAGTTCGAAACGAGAGCGTGAAGTTCATCGAATGACTTCGCTCGCTGTATTAGAGCCTCCTGCTCCAATAGCCCCTTGGCGAACTCCGCTAACACGGCCCCGGGGATCCGACGTTGATGGTTATGTCTCTTTCCGCTCGGTGTGTTGCTGTGGGCTGCGTCAGTGATGGCATCGCGCAGGGTTCGCCTGCGTCGATTGCCAAAGAACGCGGTCTCCTGCTGAGCTGTCGGCAGGTGGTTCTTCCGATAGAGGCGTATGGCAGCGCGGACATTCGCCCGTTTGTCGCTTAAGAGCGTCGTGCGATCCCCCTTGTACTCCTTCGGTCTGCTTGCGGCCTATGGGCGCATGTCGCACTACCTCGGATGGTGCACTTTCGGCAGCGCGTAGACGGGGGTTGGGAGGCCCTCGAAGCGGGCTTTGAGCTGGAGGGCGAGGTATTTGGAGTAGAGGCGGGACTGGGCGAGGTTGCCGCCGTGGAACCAGAGGCCGGGCTGTTGAGTGGGTTTCCACATGTTGCGGAGTTCGCCTTCCCAGGGGCCGGGGTCGTAGGCGGTGCCTGAGCCGAGGCCCCAGACCTTGCCGACGCGGTCGGCGACGTCCTGTGAGATGAGCTTCGCGGCCCAGCCGTTCATCGAGCCGTAGCCGGTGGCGTAGACGACGAGGTCGGCGGGCAGCTCGGTGTGGTCGGTGAGGGTGACCGAGCGCTGGTTGAGGCGCTCGATGCCGACGTGGGTGCGGAGTTTGACCTCGCCGCGGATGACGAGGTCGGAGCCGCCGACATCGATGTAGTAGCCGGAGCCGCGGCGGGCGTACTTCATGCCGATGCCGCTTTCGTCCTCGCCCCAGTCGAGGAGGAAGCCGGCGGCCTCGAGGCGGGCGTAGTAGGCGGCCTCGGCGGCGCGGAGGCGCTTCGTGTTCTCGATGGCGGGGGCGACGGCGAGGGCGTAGGGCATCGAGGCGGCGATGAGGTCGGCCTGGTCGGTGGAGACGCCTCGGTCGACGGCGTCCTGGGAGTAGAGGCCAGTGCCACCTCGCCCGCCGGGGACGACGGTGGTGCCGGAGCGCTGGACCATGGTGATGCTGGCGGCGTCGTGCTCCCAGAGGTCCTGGGCAATGTCGTGGGCGGAGTTGTTCGCGCCGAGGATGACGGCGTGCTTACCTCGGTAGGGGGCGCCGGTGCGGTACTGGCTGGAGTGGAAGGCGTCGCCCTCGAAGGTGTCGACGCCGGGGATGGCGGGCATGTTCGGCATGCCGGACATGCCGGTGGCGAGGACGAGGTGGCGGGGTCGGAGGACGATGCGTTCGCCCTCGCGGTCCACGACCACCGACCACTCGCCGCCTTCGGGATCGTAGCGGGCGTTAAGGCACTCGGTGGAGCACCACACGTTGAGTTCCATGATGGTGGCGTACGCCTCGAGCCAGTCGCCCATCTGGTCCTTCGGCGTGTAGACGGGCCAGTGGTCGGGGAAGGGGAGGTACGGCATGTGGTCGTACCAGACGGGGTCATGGAGGGTGAGCGAGTCGTAGCGGTTGCGCCACGAGTCGCCTGCGCGGGCGTTGCGCTCGACGATGAGGGTGGGGACGCCGAGGCGTCGGAGGCGCGCGCCGAGGCCGAGGCCGCCCTGGCCGCCACCGATGACCACGACGTATGGCTGGACGGTGCGCCCGAGCTCCTCGCGCTCGCGGGCGCGGCGCTGGGCCCAGGTGACGCGCTCCTTCGTCGCGCCGAGCTGGACGCCGAGCTCGCGGCTGGCGCCGCGGCGCTCCTCGAAGCCGGTGAGTTCCTCGAGGGTGGTGAAGAGGGTCCAGGCCTTGCCGTCGCGGAGGCGGACGCAGGCGCGGCCGCGGCCGACGGCGGTCTCGAAGCGGAGCCAGGCTTCGACGAGGCCGCTTGTCTCGGTGGGTTCGCCGTCGAGGGACCAGTCCGCGGGGACGACGTCGGGGAGGCGGGCGTCGAGCATCGCGCGGATGGCGTCGGGGCCCTCGAAGGTGGCGATGTTCCAGCTGAAGGCGACGAGGTCGCGCCAGTGGCAGTCGTCGGTGAGGCAGTCGAGGGCGGCGCCGACATTGCGGCGGGCGAGTGCGCCGCCGAAGTTCGACAGCCAGGCGTTGACCTCGTCAGCGGCGCTCATTGGAACCTCCCAGCCCGCGCGTGCCGATGGTAGCGCGCGAGGGCCGAGAGGCGGGAGCGGGCAAGGCTCGCGGGCCTGGGATGTTGAGGGAGGCACGGAGACCGTGCCTCCCTCTCCGAACCGCGGGCGCCGCGGATCGACTGCGCGCTAGCCGATCCAGCTCAGGTGCTGGAGCACCAATTGCTCGGCGACCCAGATCGCGCCGAACGAAATGATCAGGAAGGCGAGGCTGGTCGCGGCCAGCCGAAGCAGACGCAGAGCGGTCACGGCGCCACCCCCAGTGCCCGTGCCAGCGGAGGCAGCCGCCGGAGCACGGCGTAGTCAAACGCGATGATGCCGATGAGGGCCATCCCCATCAGCGGGAACAGCATCCCCAGCGTTGCCGTGATGGTGAGCAACCCGATGAGCGCGGAGCGCGAGTAGACGCGGCGGGGCGCGCCGAGTCCAGCAGGCCGACGTTTCACCCACATCACCACCGCAGTGCCTATCGACACGAGGAGCGACAGCGTGGCGACGCCCATGAGGATCTGGCTCAGAACGCCCCACTCCCTTCCCTCGTGGAGGGAGATGCCCCAGTCGGTGGCTTTCGCCATCAGGCCGAACTGCGAGAACGGGGCGTCCGCGAGCGGCTCGGCGGTGTACTGATCGATGTACGCGTAGCGCTCGTCGAATGCGCTCTGGTTCGGGCGCGGACCGTCCGGGAACTGAGCGGCGTTGTAGCTATCGGTCTCGTCTGCCGGGAAGAAGATGGTATATCCGGGCTGGAATCCCATCGTTTCCACCGACGCGACGATTGCATCGAGCGGCGCGCCGTCCGCCGCGTTCCAGGCGAGTCCCTGCGAGTGGTTCGCGTGTCCACCGGAGGGCAATGCGGGTAGCGCGCTCTGGGCCCAGGAGCGCCCGCCTTCGCCGTTCACGTCGCCGACCGTCTGCGAAGGCACGCCGTCGAAGATCTCCGCGGGATAGCTCGCGCCGATGGCATTGATGACCTTGCCATACGACGGCCCCCAGACCCCGGCCCACGCGAGCCCGGTGAGCAGGAAGAACGCGAGGACCGGCACGAACACGATGCCAGTGATGGCATGCATGTCGCGCCAGCGCACGCGTGTCTTCACGTCGAGGCGGGGGATGAGCGTGCCTCGAAGGGACCGTCCAGCACGCCCGCGAGGCCACCAGAGAAAGACGCCGGTGACCAGCAGGAGGACGGTAAACGACGCCACGAGTTCGACGAGCCGATCGCCCCACTTCTCGTCACCCAACCACGCGGCACTGATGAGGGAGCCGTGTACCTGGACAGCGATCTGCGAGGGGTCGAACGCGTTGTTCTTCGAGCCGACGATGTCGCCGCTATACGGGTCGACGTACACGGTCCGACCGGCCGGGAGAAACCCCCCGGTCCCGCCGTTGTCGAGGTAGAACTCGGTCGCCCGATCCTCGGCGACGGGCGGCACCACCGCGACGACGGGCTCGTCCGGGAAACGTGCCTGCACATGCTCAAGCTGTTCCTGGTAGGACACGACGGAGTCCGCAGGTTGCACGGTCCTCGTATCTCCGTAGACCAGGCCATCGATCTGCGGTTTCAGCAGATACACGAGGCCGCTGAGGGACAGCAGGATGAGCACGGGGATCACGAAGATCCCGATATAGAAATGCCAACGCCACACCGCGCGGTAGAGCGCGGAGCGGCCCTCGACGGCGCCCCGGTCGGCACCCTCGGCTTCACTGCCGGCTGGTTGTTCAGGTAGCGGCCCTCCCGGGCCCGCAACGCTCACATGTTCCTCCATGGTCGAGGCGCGCACGCACTCAGCGCCGGCGACCGCCTCAAGAGGCGGCGCTGGCGGTTGCTCAGCGCGCCGGGCGAGTGTCAGGGGCTCGCGGGGGATCGTCCCCCGCGGCGTCAGGAGGCGGAGCGCGGGGGCGGGGTGAGTGGAGCCACGACGCGGCCGGACCAGTTGCCGCACAGTCCGCAGTCGGATGCGGACTCGCACCCGCACGCCACCGCCATCGAGAAGCGCGACTGCAGCATCACGTGCGGAACCGCTGACCCGACACCGGCCGAGTCGCTGCCGGTACACACGACCACCGGGCGGGCAGCATCGGCGATGTCCTGCGCGGACGGCTGACAGGACGGACCCTGCGATTGCCCGCTACCCGTGTCCCAGGAGTGGGTGTGGGGAGGGACGACTCCCCCAAGCGTGAGATGCCGGTGGTCCGGTGCCTGCGGGGCGCCCGGAATCACGGGCAGCAGCGTCGACTGGAGCAGCAAGCATCCCACCGCCAGCAGGAGCAACCATTGACCGAAAGCGCCAACCGTTGACGCCTTCACGGAGAGGACAACCCTGGACGAATGGGCACACACGCGGCTGACAGTAGCATGCGGCGCGGTTAGCGGGACGACCGCGAGCCGGGCCCGCGACACGCGCGCCATGGCGGCTGGTGGCGCTCACTGGAACCTCCCTGCCCGCGCGTGCCGACGGTAGCGCGTGCGGGCGGGGAAGCGGATGCGTGCGAGGTTAGCGGAGGCCCTTCGCGACGACCTCGAGGCGGTCGAGGGAGACCTGCATGCCCTGCTCCATGCCAGAGGCGATCACTATGTCGCGGTGCGCCTTCTCGGCGTAGACGGAGACGGCGGTCATGGTGGTGACGCCGTCGCGCTCCTCGAGGGTGATGGTGTTGAGAGCGGCTGCGGCCTCGGGGTCGCCGTCCTCGAAGCCTTCGTAGACCTCGGTGTAGACGAGGCGGCCGGGCGGGTCGATCTCGCGGAACTCGCCGTGGAAGGCGACCTCGAAGCCCTCGGCTTCACGGGTCATGTAGCGCCAGCGTCCGCCGACGCGGAGGTCGATCTCGCACACGAGCCACTCGGAGGTCTCGAAGCCCCACCAGCGCTTCACGAGTTCGGGCGTGGTGTGGGCCTGGAAGATGAGCGAGGCGGGAGCGTCGAACTGACGGGTGATGACGATCTCGCGGTCTGAGGGGAGAGTGACGACGGCGGAGCCGCGGCGGTCGATGGCGTTGGTCATGGTGAATCCTCCTCGGTGCGATCCGATTGCGGTGATGCTGACTGCAGCTCGGCGAGCAGGTCGTCCAGACGGTCGAGGCGAGCGTTCCAGGTGCGTTCGTACGCGCGCACCCAGTCGTGCACCGGCCTCAGGGCGGGGCCGTGGACGCGGTACCAGCGCCTGCGGCCCTCGGAGCGCACGCGGACGAGGCCTACCGCCCGGAGCACGCCGAGATGTTTCGAGACCTGAGGCTGGGAGAGGCCCGACCGCTGGACGAGGTCGCCGACGGTGCATTCCTCGAGGCCGATAGCATCGAGGAGATTGCGACGCGCCACCTCGGAGATGGCATTGAAGACGTCGGCGGTGGTAGCTGTGCGAGCCATGGCCGCGAGTTTATATTCCGATATCGACATGCGTCAAGAGCAGCGGGTGCCGCGGGTGCGTGGGGTGTGAACTGACGCGCTCGGCTGCCCGTGCTTCCCCGCCAAACCGCGCCCTTGCTCCCTCACCCCTGTCCCCTCTCCCACGCTGTGGGCGAGGGGGACATGCGCGGGGGCTCTGACTGGATCGGTGGCTGGCAGTCCGCGCCTCGCAGGCATCACTGCTGTGATAGATTGCTCGCCGACTGAGAGTCGAGCGCAAAGGAGTGTGCAGTGGGCGCCTACGAGCATGTGATCTACGAGGCGGACGCGCCGGTGGCGACGATCACGCTCAACCGGCCGGCGCAGATGAATGCGCTGTCGCGGCCGCTGGAGGCGGAGATCCACCAGGCGCTGGACGAGGCGGCGGGGGACCCGCAGGTGCGGGCGATCATCCTGACGGGGAACGGGCCGGCGTTCTCGGCGGGGTATGACCTCGGAGGGGACCGGCCCGAGGTGCAGCGGCACCGCGACGTGCTGAACCGCTGGGTGGAGACGGACTGGCGTCACGGACAGCAGATGATGCACATCATGGAGCTGTCGAAGCCGGTGATCGCGGCGGTGAACGGGTGGTGCCTCGGCGGGGGGTTCTGGTACTCGCTGGCGTGCGACATCACGATCGCCTCGGAGCAGGCGACATTCGGGCAGCCCGAGGTGCGGATGATCTCGAACTCCTCGTTCCTGTTCCCGGCGCTCGTGGGGTGGAAGAACGCGCACCGGTACGCGCTGACGGGCGACCACTTCGGGCCTGAGGAAGCGCTGCGGATGGGATGCATCAATGAGGTGGTGCCTCACGAGCGGCTGCTGGAGCGGGCGAACGAGCTGGCGCGACGGCTGGCGCAGGTGCCGCCGGACTCGGTGCGGATGAACAAGGCGCTGACGATCCACGGGCTGCAGGCGATGGGGCTGCGCAACGGGCTGAACGTCGGCGGGTTCATTTCGACGGCGGTGCACTCGATGACAGACGCCGAGGACGTCGAGGAGCTGTACGCGGTGCAGCGGGAGCAGGGGCTGCGGGCGTTCCTGCAGAAGCGGGATGGGCCGTTCATCCCAGAGCCGGGCGGCCCCCGGAGCAAGCCTCGCGAGTAGGGGGACGCCTCGGCGGCTACGAGCCGGAGCTGGGGGCGACGACGGCCTGGGGCACGCGGTGGCGCGTGCCCTCGGTCTCGTCGGGTGGGTCGGGCTTGCGGAGGAAGATGAAGCAGAGCGAGCCGAGGCCGGCGACGATGGCGAGGCCGGTGAAGGCACGCACATAGCTGCCGGTCGCATCGAAGGCCGCGCCGGCGATCACCGGGCCGGCGATGATGCCGACAGTCACGACCATCGAGTTGAAGCCTGAGATGACGCCGTAGTTGCGGCCACCGAAGTAGTCGGCTCGGATGGCGGTGGTGAGGGGGATGCGAGCGCCGAAGCCGAGGCCGTTCAGGACGGCGAAGGCGGCGACCATCCAGAGGGCCGAGGCGGCGGCGAGCATGATCAGGCCCGCAGAGCTGAGCACCATGGCAACGACGATGAGCAGCCGCTTGCTGAGGCGGTCGCCGAAGTAGCCGCCGGCGACCTGCCCGAGCACCTGCATGACGGTCATCAGCGTGATCATCCCGGCGGCGGTGCCGAGGGAGTAACCGAGGCTATCGCGGACGTGGGCCTGGAAGTGGACCATCACGGCGCCCGTGACGAGCAACGAGAGCCCGTGGCCCACACCGATGAGCCAGAACGCCCGGGTGCGCAGGGCCTGCCGGGCGGTGAAGTTGACCTCGGCTGAGAGCCGCGTGACCTCGGCGGGAGCGGACGCCGAGCTGGCGGGGGGAGCGGGGCGTGGCTGAGGGGCGGCGCCGTCGACTTCCCAGCCGTAGGGCTCGGGGTGGTGGCGGAAGAGCAGACCGATGGGCGCGCCCGCGAGGATGACGATCACGCCGGACAGGAACGCCATGCCTCGCCAGCCGAGCTCCTCGAGGCCGAGGACGACGAGGGGCTGGACGAGGCCGCCGGCGGCGAGGCCGAGCATCATGACAGCGAGGGCCGTGGCGCGGCGACGTGAGAACCAGTTCACGACGGCGACGGAGGCGGGGAGGAAGGAGCCCATCGCGCCGCCGAGGGCGATGACGAGGAAGGCGACGTAGAACATCGCGAGACTGTTCACCTGGCTGAGCATGAGGAACCCGAGGCCGTGGACGGTGAGCCCGATGATCATCATCCGACGAGGGCCGAAACGGTCGACGAACCAGCCATCGACCGGCCCGAGGAGGCCGGTCTCCACGCGCTGAAGGGCGAAGGCGACGGCGAACGCGGTGCCGCTCCACCCGAAGTCGTCCTTGAGGAGCACGACGTAGGAGCCGAAGGCGTGGAAGAGCAGCGCGCCATTGAGGGCCATGGCGCTGAAGCCGCCGACGACCAGCCACCAGCCATAGAAGAACGGTGAGCGGTGTGCCGGCGCCTCAGAGGCGGGCGACGTGGCTTCGGCGGAACTCATTCGGGCACGATATCCCATCACGCCAGTAATCCGCACGTGCCGCCGGAGGAGGTCGCGGCGGAGGACAGAATCCGTGCCGAGCGGGCATCCAATCACGAATTTTGTTCGTACCATGATCGTCATCGACCGCCTCGGGGGGTTCGAGGGGTCGGGAACGAGGGCACAGGGAGGGAGCGAGACGGGATGGAGAACGAGCTGCGGGAGTGGGGAGCGTCGGCATTGCTGGGGCGACGGACGTTGCTTCGCGGGTCGGTGCTGGCGGGCGCGGGGCTGGCGACGGCGGCGCTGATCGGGTGCGGCAGTGACGATGAGGGGGACGAGCCAGCGGGCGCGGAACCGACAACGGCGGCGAGTGCGCAGACGGGACCGGGCGAGCTGGTCCAGGACTCGACCCTGCCCTACCCGTTCAACTTCCCCGACCCGGCAACGGAGCCGAAGCCCGGCGGGGTGATGCGGGTGGCCGCCACATGGGACGTCGCGGACATCGACCCGACGATCTCGGCGGCGGGCGGGACGGTGACGATCCCGAACATGTTCTACAACCGCCTGATCGGCATCAAACGAGGACCGGCGGCGGATGTCTTCGATGCGCCGATCCTGGAGCCGGAGCTGGCGAAGTCCTGGGAGCGGACGCCCGATGGGCTGACGTTCACGTTCAAGATCCAGGACGGGATCAAGTGGCAGAACCTCGCGCCGCTGAACGGCCGGCCGTTCGTGGCGGCCGACGCCGCGTACGCGCTCGAGCGGTACTCGAAGACGGGGGCGCACCAGCAGTACTACGCGAACGTCGCGGGGTTCGAGGTCGTCGACAACCTCACGTTCAAGGTGAACATGAAGCGGCCCGTGGTCGACTTCCTGAACCCGCTGGGCAGCAACAAGCAGACGATCTTCCCGAAGGAGCTGGTCGACGACGGGACGATCAGCAAGCGGGGCATCGGCACAGGGCCGATGATCCTGAAGGAGATGATCCCGGGGACGCGGGTGGCGTTCGACAAGAACCCGGACTACTGGGAGAAGCAGGTGCTCCTCGACGGGTTCGAGTTCCGGATCATGCCGGACCACGCATCGCGGCTGGCGGCGTTCCGGGCGGGGCAGATCGAGTACGCCTATGCGGTGGTGTCGACGTTCTCGGACATCGACAGCCTGAAGAAGACGAACCCGGACATCCAGGTGAACCTGCTGCCGGCGTTCGCGACGCTGGCCGTGGCGTTCAACAACTCGAACCCGAAGTTCACGGATCCCCGCGTGCGGCGGGCTGTGTCGCTGGCGATCAACCGGGACACGCTGCTGCAGCTCATCTACGAGGGATTCGGGACGAAGGGCCACGCGATCCCGTGGACGTACCTGTTCAATGAAGTACCGACGGCCGAGTCGGGCAACCTTGGCAAGTGGGCGGGGTACTCTCCGACGGAGGCGAAGGCCCTGCTGTCGGCGGCGGGGGTGCCGGACCTGACCTTCAACAACATGTTCTACAACTACACGCTGGCGTACGAGAAGCTGGCCGAGGTGCTCGTGCCGATGTTCCGCGAGTCCGGCATCACGATGACGGGCGGGAAGGTGGACTACACCACGTTCAACTCGCAGTGGACGGGACGGAAGCTGCCCGAGTTCTCGACCTCGGGGTGGCTGACGACGGGGTTCGACGCGGACAACTACTTCCACGGCCAGGTGCACTCGAAGTCGACGGGTAACCGCTCGCAGTTCGCGGACCCGGACATCGACACGTGGGCGGACGCGCAGCAGGTGGAGCTGAACCCGGACAAGCGCAAGGAGATCTGGCGCAAGATCTGGGACAAGGAGCTGGACATGATGTACCGGCCGCCGCTGGTGAACGGGTTCACGCCCGAGGTGTACCAGCCGTGGATGCGGGGTGTCCGTTGGACGGGCTCCGCGCCGGGCGACAACTCCTCCTACTACAACTGGGGTGACCAGGTGCATTCCGGCTGGCTGGATAAGTAGCGCGATTCCTCGACGGAGTTGCGGGGAGGGCCCCGGTCGTACGACCGGGGCCCCTTGCTGTGACGGGCAGGTGGTCGCCAGGCAGGCGACATCAACGCGTGTGATATAACGGTGGCCCAGTGTGGTCCTCGAGGGGAGGCGGAGATGCCAGGGCCGTTGCACGGGATCAAGGTGTTCGAGGTGTCGCAGATCGTGGCGGGGCCGTACTGCGGCCTGAACCTGGTGGACCTCGGGGCGGACGTGGTGAAGGTGGAGCCACCGGCGGGAGAGGGCATCCGCGCCTCGGGCGGGTTCATCCCGGGGGAGAGCAAGGGGTTCCACGCGCTGAACCGCGGGAAACGGTCGCTCGTGCTCGACCTGCAGTCTCCGGACGCGCAGGCGCTGGTGCATCGGATCATCCCGAACTTCGACGTGTTCATCATCAACGCGCGGGTGGGAGTGCCGGAGCGGCTGCAGGTCGACTATGAAACGCTGCGGAAGTTCCGGCCGGACCTCATCTATTTCGAGAACACGGGCTTCGGGCGGCGAGGGCCGTACGCCAGGGCCTCGGGGTCGGACGCCGTCGCGCAGGCGTACTCGGGGCTCCTGGCGGGAGACGGGAAGGTCGATGAGTACGGCGCGCCGGAGATCATCACGGCGACGGCCCCGGCGGACTTCCACGCGGGCCTCGCGGGCGCGATGGCGATCTCGGCGGCGCTGTATCACCGAGCACGGACGGGGCAGGGGCAGTTCATCGAGACGTCCTTGCTGCAGGCAGGACTGGCGCTGCAGGCGACGCGCATCGGGCGACTGCCGGTGATCGACGTGGCGACGACCGACGTGATGATGGAGCGCGTGCGGAAGGTGCAGTCGGAGGGGGGGTCGTACCGGGAGCAGATCGCGGCACGAGGGAGCATGTTCGACCAGTCGGGGCGAGCGGCGGCGCGGCTGTTCTACGGCGGGTACGCCGTGAAGGACGGCGGGGTGATCCTCGGAGCGCTGACGCCGCTGAACCGGCAGCAGATGCGCAAGGCGATCGGGATCGAAGACGACCCGACGGCGGACCCGGAGTTCAACTCGCTGGACCCCGAGAACAGGAAGCTGGTCGACATGATGCTCGAGCGGGTGCGAGGGATCATGTTGACGAAGACGATGGACGAGTGGGTGGAGGCGTTCGCTGCGGTGGGCGCGCCGATCTCGAAGGTGAACTACCCGGAGGAGATGGCGGACGACCCGCAGGTGGAGGCGATGGGGTACATGATCGAACTCGAGCACGAGTTGACGGGGCCCGAGCGCACGACGGGGCCGATCGTGTTCATGTCGGAGACGCCGACGGGCTCCTCGATGCCGTCGCCACCGCTGGGGCGGCACACGGAGGAGATCCTGCGGGAGCACGGGATTGAGGACGGCGAGATCGCACGACTGCGAGAGGCGGGGGCGATCGGCTAGAGGCGGCATCGGAATCTCCTCCCCTACTGTCCCCCGCGAAGCGGGGCGGGGGCAGGAGAGCGCCGCTCACTTGCCGCTCGCGCGGGGCGGCGGCGCAGTCATGTAGAATCGCGGACGCTTTGACTCGCATGTGGACGGGGGGCGGTGGATGGCGTTCACGAAGGTCGACCACGTGGCGATGTTGGTCGATGACCTCGAGGTGGGGAGGCACGTCTTCTGCGACGGGTGGGGGCTGGCGATCGACCTGCATCGCTCCCCGTGGCCGGAGGGGCGCGCCGGGACGTACGACGGCGTGACGAGCATCGAGATCCCGATGGGGGAGATGTTCCTCGAGATCAGCCGGCCGAACGATTCGACGAGCGACGCGGCGCATTTCGTGGCGCAGCACCGGGCGGGGATGTACCACATCGCGATCGCCTCGGACGACATCCGCAGCGACGTGCGGCGGCTGCAGGATCACGGCCTGCGGTTGACGGGCGAGTGGGGCCCGGGCGGAGTGTTCCTCGACCCGACGACGACGTTCGGGCTGCGGATCAAGATCGTCCCGGAGGAGCATTACTACGTGCACCCCTACTACAAGGGCGACGGGACGATCACCGGAATGGGACACATCGGCGTCGCGGCGCGGAGCATCGAGGAGATGCGCGAGCTGTTCGGGGGCGCGTTCGGGCTGCACGAGGACCACTCGGCGGAGCGCGGGGGTGAGCCATCGGAGGACTTCGACCCGTCGCGGCCAGCCTCGGACCCGGTGCACCTGATCGAGTTCCCCATCGGCGGGACGGTGATCGAGATCAGCGTGCCGACGGCGGAGGGCACGGGGACCGCGCGCCTGGTGGCCAACCGCGCGCCCCTCGGCGCAACCTACCATCACATCGCGCCGTTCGCGCCGGACGTGCGCCGCGCAGCGCAGATGGGGACGGCGGCGGGGCTGCAGCTCATCGGACCGGTGGCCGAGCCCGACCCGGCCAACCCGAACCAGATCCTCGTCGCGTGGTTCCACCCGAAGACGTGCGTGGGGACGCTCGTGGAGATCTGGGACCGACCGCCGGGGGCGGAGCACACGCACCCGCACGCAGACTGACGTCGCGCTGGCCGTCGTTCTGACCTCGACGGCAGCGAATCACCTCGAAGTGTTCGAGCTGGAGTGGAGGGTCTCTCGTGATTCGTTCGTTCAACGGCAAGTCGCCGCGCATTCACCCGACCGCGTTCGTGAGCGAGGCGGCGTATGTCGTCGGCGACGTGGAGATCGGTCCGTACTCGAGCGTGTGGCCCGGCACGATCATCCGTGGCGACCACCACAAGATCGTGATCGGGTCGTACGTGGATATCCAGGACAACTGCGTGGTGCACACCGACAGTGATGCCGTGTACGGGGATTATGTCACGCTCGGACACCATGTGATCTGCCACGCGAAGACGGTGTCGACGCACTGCCTGATCGGCAACGGGGCGGTGGTCAACGGCGACGCGGAGATCGGTGAGTACTCGGTCGTGGCGAGCGGTTCGATGATCCTCGAGCGGGTGCAGATTCCGCCGCACTCCTTCGTCACGGGGTCGCCGGCGAAGGTGCTGCGTGAGACCTCTGAGCGGCATCACCAGATGATCCGCGGGATCGCCGAGGGGTACGCCCGGAACGGGCAGGAGTTCAAGGCTGCGGGGCTCGGAGATGTGCCGGCTGAGTTCTTGACCGCGGAGTAAGGGCGTCGGCGGGGTGCAGGGGATCCCCTCCCCCGCCCTCCCCTCGAGCGGTGGGGGGAAGAATCGCGTCAGCGGGGAGCGCTAGTGGGCGCCGGCGGTGCTCAGGGCGGCGTTTGCCTCGGCGGCGAGGGTGGGGCGGCGGATGAGCATGATGGAGACCGCGGCGAGCATCGAGGTGCAGGCGTAGGCGATGAAGACGGGGACATACGTGCCGGTGGAGTCGAAGACGAGGCCCGCGATGACGGGCGAGCCGACGCCGATGGGCATCTGGACGGCGTTGACGAGGCCGGCGATCGTGCCGAACCGCCTCGGCCCGAAGTAGTCGGCGACGACGGCCTGCTGGAGGACGACCCACGCGGCCTGGCCGAAGGCGAAGGTCACGTAGTACAGCGGCAGGAGCCACAGGCGGTCGTCCGACAGGAATGCGAAGACGACCATGCCGAGGGACTGCAGGACGAAGGACGAGGCGAAGAGGCGCTTGCGGCCGATGCGGTCGCCGAGAATGCCGGCAGCGGGCCGAATGGTGATCTGACAGACGGCATAGATCACGCCGATCCCGGTGGCCCAGCCCAGTGAGAAGCCAACGTCCTTGAGATGGGGGATCTGGTGGACGATCCAGCCGAGGATGGTGGCGCCATTCCCGGCGGAGGCGAGGGCGAGCAGGTAGAAGGTCGGGGTGTGGAGCGCCTCGGAGACGGTTAGTCCGGGAAGGACGGCAGCGGCCGTGCCCGCGGCGGGGCGGGGAACGGGGATGCCATCGGGGAACTCGTTCTTCTCGGCGGGGTGGTCGCGGACGACCGTGGCGGCGAGCGGCAGGGAGACGACGGCGACGGCAACGGCGCCGACCACTAGGGTCTCTCGCCAGCCGACCGCGCCAATGAGGAACGCGAGCGCCGGGACGACGAAGTAGCCGGAGCCATTGCCGGCGTTGAGGATGCCCATCGCGCGGCCTCGCTTGCGCTCGAACCAGCGCATGAGGACGGCAGAGTAGGGGAGGAAGGAGCCGACGCTCTGGCCGACGGCCATGACGATGCTGGCGGTGTAGTACATCCACAGCGAGCGCGCCTGGGAGAAGATCAGGATGCCGACGACCAGGATGACAGTGCCTGAGATCGCCATCTTCCTCGGACCGAGGCGGTCGACAAGGACGCCGGTGAGGGGTGCGAGGAGTCCCTGCTCGAAGCTGCGGATGGAGAAGCCGAGGGCGATGGCGGCGGTGCTCCAGCCCATCTCGTCCTTCAGCGGGTCGATGAAGATGCCGAAGCCCCAGACGGCGATACCGGCGCTGAGGAAGTTGGAGAGCGCGCCCGCGAGGGCGATGTACCAGCCGTAAAAGAGGCCACGCGAGCGACGTGTCGGTGCGGTCGTGGCCTGCACGGGTGGCCTTTCGTCCGGGACGGTCGAGGCAAGCGCCGGTGCGTCGGGCGAGCCCTCAGCGGCTTCGACATGCTACGGCGGAGCGGCGCTGTCGGCGAGCATCCTGATGGTGTAGCGGAGCCGAAGTGTTGCGGACTCGGGTGGGAACGCTGTACCACACCGGGAACGAAACGGGCCGATGAGCTGAGGGGAGCGCAGCCGTGGGTGGGCCGCTGGCCGGAGTCAAGGTACTGGAGATCACACAGATCGTGGCGGGGCCGTACTGCGGTATGAACCTCGCTGACCTCGGGGCGGACGTGGTGAAGATCGAGCCGCCGGAGGGCGAGGGGATGCGGCGCATCGGCGGGTTCGCGCCGGGGGAGAGCAAGGGGTTCCACACGCTGAACCGGGGGAAGCGCAGCCTGACGCTGGACCTCAAGCGCCCGGAGGCGCAGGAGCTGATCCACCAGGTCATCCCGCAGTTCGACGTGTTCGTGATCAACTCGCGAGCCGGTGTGGCGAAGCGGCTGCGGCTGGATTACGACACGCTGCGGCAGTTCCGGCCGGACCTCATCTACCTCGACAGCACGGGGTACGGCGCGGAAGGGCCGAGCGCGACGCGCGCGGGCTCGGACATCGTGGCGCAGGGGTACTCGGGGTTGATGGCGGGCGAGGGGAAGCTCGACGAGTTCGGGGCGCCGAAGTCGATCTCGTGCACGGCGGTGGCGGACTTCGCGACCGGGCTGGCGGCCGCGATGGGAATCTGTGCGGCGCTGTACCGACGCTCAGTCAGCGGCGAGGGCGAGTTCCTGCAGACCTCGCTGCTGCAGTCGGCGCTGTCGATTCAGGCCGGATCGGTGGCGCGGCTGCCGGTGTCTGACGAGCTGCTGCGGCGGCCGATGCTCGATGCGATCGCGGACGCGCGGGCGCGTGGCGCCACGTACGAGGAGATCATCAACATCCGGAACGGGAGCAACTCGGCAACGGGGCAGGCGTTCCGGCTCTACTACAACGGGTACCGGGTCAAGGACGGCGCGGTGATCCTCGGCGCGCTGACGCCGGCGAACCAGGAACAGATGCGGCGGGCGATGGGGATCACGGACGACCCGAGCGCCGACCCGAACTTCAACGCCCTCGACCCGGAGTCCATCCGGCAGGTGGAGGCGATGGGCGAGCGAATTCGGCAGATCATGCTGACGAAGACGATGGACGAGTGGGTGGCGCTGTTCGATCAGGAAGGCGCGCCGATCTCGAAGGTCAGCCTGCCGGAGGACCTGCCGGACGACCCGCAGGTGCAGGCGATGGGGTACATGTTCGAGCTGGAGCACGAGGCCACAGGGCCGGAGCTGAACGTCGGGCCCGTGGTGCTGGCTCGCAACAACCCGACGGGGTCGCCGCTGCCGGCGCCGGTGCTGGGGCGGCACAGCGACGAGGTCCTCGGCGAACTCGGGCTGGGGGCGGAGCAGGTGGCGTCGCTGCGGGCTGTGGGGGCGGTCGCGTAGCGCCCGGACGGGTGTGACCGGCGCGAGGGCGGCCCGGGGCCGCCCTCGTCGTTTGCCTCGTACGCGCGTGAGCGCCGCGACGGCGTTGGGACGTGGCATACTCCCGCGCAACTCACCTCGACGGGGCATAGAAGGAGCGAGCACGTGCGGACGCAGGTCACGCTGTCGACGGACCACCTGATCTATGAGAAGGACGCGGAGAAGAAGCGAGCGTACATCACGTTCAACCGGCCGGAGCGGATGAACGCGATCAGCATGGAAATGAACCGTGGCATCAGCGAGGCCATGGAGGACTTCAACAACGACCCGGAGATGTGGATCGTCATCTTCACGGGCGCAGGGGAGCGCGCGTTCTGTGCGGGCGCGGACCTCGGCAGCACGATCCCGAACGCGACGGCCAATGCGCGGTCGGAGCCGCTGCAGGTGAACGAGCACCGGTCGTTCGACCGGGTGTTCAAGCCGATCCTGGCGGCGGTGAACGGGTTCTGCATCGCGGGCGGGCTCGAGATGATGCAGGGGATGGACATCCGCATTGCTTCGGAGAACGCGACGTTCGGCCTCGGCGAGGTGCGCTGGGGCATCGTGCCCTCGGGCGGGTCGCACGTGCGGCTGCCGCGGCAGATCCCGTGGGCGTGGGCGATGGAGCTGCTGATGACGGGGCAGCGAATCACGGCGCAGCAGGCGTACAACTGCGGGCTGGTGAACCGAGTGGTGGCGCCAGACCAGCTGATGGCGGAGACGGAGCGGTTTGCGGACATGATCTGCGACAACGGGCCGCTCGCGGTCCGCACGGCGAAGGAGATCGCGGTGCGCGCCTCGATGGGGATGTCGTGGGAGCAGGGCTTCGCGCTGGAGTCCGTCCTCGCGACGCGCGCCTTCGGGAGCGAGGACGCGGTCGAGGGACCCAAGGCGTTCATGGAGAAACGGAAGCCGAACTTCAAGGGCCGATAATCGCCTCGAACGGCGCCGGCGCGCTCCGGTACAGAGGAGCGCGCCGACGGTACCGTAAGCGCCGTGTATGCCGTCGCCCGCGTGTACCGGGCGAGCGGACAGTCGAAACGCACGGAGGGAGGACAAGAGTGGCCGGGGTGCTGGACGGGCCGGTGGCGATTGTGACCGGCGGGTCGCGCGGCATCGGCCGGGCGATTTCGATCGAGCTGGCGAAGCAGGGCGCGACGGTGGCCGTGAACTACCACTCGAACGCGGACGCCGCGAACGCGGTGGTGAGCGAGATCGAGGCGGCCGGGGGGAAGGCGAAGGCGTACCAGGCGGACGTCTCCGACTACGACCAGTCGAAGGCGATGGTCGAGCAGATCATCGCTGACCTCGGGCCGGTGCGGATCCTGGTCAACAACGCCGGCGCGACGGCCGACCGGACGCTCGCGCGGATGACGCCCGAAGAGTGGCGGAAGCCGATCGCGACGAACGTGGACAGCCTCTACAACATGACGAGCAGCGTGTGGCGCTCGATGGGCGAGGCGGGCGGCGGTCACGTGGTGAACCTGTCCTCGATCGTCGGTCAGACGGGCCGCGTCGGGCTGGTGAACTACGGTACGTCGAAGGCGGCGGCGATCGGGTTCACCCGGGCGGCGGCACGCGAAGGCGCGCGGACGAAGATCCAGGTCAACGCGATCGCACCGGGCTTCATCGACACGGACATGATCAGCAGCCTCGACGAGGAGGCGCGGAAGCGCCTCGAGGGTGAGACGCTGATCGGGCGGCTCGGGAACGCGCAGGAGATCGCGGCGGTCGTGCGGTTCATCGTGTGCGAGGGGACGTACATGACGGGCGCAGTGATCGACGTGAACGGCGGCATGTTCATCGGCTAAGAGGGCTGAAACGGCACCCAGGAACGGGCCCCCGGCAGTGCCGGGGGCCCGTTTCGTGCGCCTCGGAGACCTGGCGCCCAACTCCGCGGTCGTGGCCGCGGTTCCTACCGCGTCGCGGCCCGTTCTACACAGAAGACCTCTCATCGCGGATTCGTTACACCTCGCGGCCGGCGAGCAAGTCGCAAGCCTGGCGTGATACCGACGGCGTGGGCGTTAGCGGCGCGGGGCCTCCGACGTGGGATGGTGCGTGGAAGCCGCCGAGGGAGGGTGGCCGGGAGAGGAGATCGAGGATGCTGGGTCTGTTGCTACTCGCGGTGCTGTTGCTGCTGCTGTTCGGGGTGCTCGGGGTCTCGGTGAGCCCGCTGTTCTTCATCCTGCTGGTGGTGGTGCTGGTGCTGGCGCTGGGTGGAGGTGTGTACGGCGGACGCGGACGCGGCTGGTACTGATCGCGTCCCTGGGATGAGGTATCCCGGAGAGCCGGCCTGCGGGCCGGCTCTTCTTCATGCCTGCAGCCAGGTGCGGGAGCAGCCGATGCGTCCACGATCGTTGTAGCCGCTCGCCCCTAGACATCAGCACCTGAGCGGTGGGTATGATGCGGCGCAGCCAAAGACGGTCTGATGGCAGGGCTCGTGGGTTGAGCCAGTAGAAGGGTGGATCATGACCAAAGGTTCTGGACTGCTCCGCAACAAGTACTCGATCGTCGGGATCGGCGAGACCGAGTTCTCGCGGAACTCGGGACGCACGACGCGTGCGATGGGCAGCGAGGCGATCAAGAAGGCGATCGACGACTCGGGCCTCGACTACGCGAACACGAGCTGGGGCATCACCTGCTACGCGGCTGGTGGCGACGCGGCGGGTTCGGAGACGATTGCCGCTGACGTCGGGATCCGGCTCGACTGGCAGGCGGACACCATGGGCGGCGGTTCGTCCACGGAGACGCTGATCGCGGTCGCGCTGGGCGTCCTCGAGAGCGGCGCGGTCGACGCGATGATCCTGTACCGGACGATGAACGGCCGGACCGGTCTGCGCATGGGCGGCAACCCGCCGACCGGTGTGCGCGAGCTGGCGCCGTGGGTGGCGATGCAGGGCGGCAACGTCAACTCGATGCAGATGTACGGCATCGCGAGCCCGCTGAACATGTTCTCGCTGGCGGCGGTGCGGCACATGCACGAGTACGGGACCACGAGCGAGCAGCTGGCGCACGTGAAAGTGGCGCACAGCTACCACGCGTCGAACAACCCGAAGGCGTACTACAAGCAGCGTCTGACCGTGGACGACGTGATGAACAGCCGGTACATCGCGCGGCCGTTCCACCTCCTCGACTGCTGCGTAGAGACCGACAACGCCGTGGCGGTGGTCATCACCGACACCGAGCGGGCGAAGTCGCTAAAGCACAAGCCGGTGGCGATCAAGGGGAACGCCGGCCGCTCGCACCGCTGGGCGCCTGACTACCACTGGAACCACGGCCCCGTGCCGCGGTCGGGCGGCATCTACGCAGGCCCGATTGTGTTCGCGAACGCGGGCATCGGCCCGGAGGACATCGACGCGACGGGTTCGTACGACGCGTTCACGTTCACGGCGATGCTGCAGCTCGAGGGCTTCGGGTTCTGCAAGTTCGGCGAGGGCGGGGACTACATCTCCGACGGCACGATCTTCCTCGGCGGTAAGCGGCCGAACAACACGTCGGGCGGGCACCTGTGCGAGACGTACACGCACGGGATGAACATGGTCACGGAGAACGTGCGCCAGCTGCGCGGCGAGGTGGACGACTACTGCCCCGGCTGGCAGAACGGGGAGCACAGCCACGACTACTCGGAGGGCAAGTGCCGGGCGCTGAAGAACCCCGTGCACACGATGAACATGGGCTGGGCGCAGCCTGCGACCGCTTCCGCCATGATTCTGACGAACGACATCTAGCGGCGCCGGAACGAGAAGGAAAGGAAGTTCGATGCCAAGCTGGCTGAACGCCCAGGTGGTGATTCCCGAGAACGACCACCAGAACCGGCGGTACTTCGAGGAGCAGGGCAAGGGTGAGGGGCTGCGGCTGCCGCACTGCCAGGACTGCAACCTGATGCACTACCCGATCCGGACGATGTGCCCGGAGTGCCGGAGCACGAACATCGAGTACAAGACGGTATCCGGCAAGGGCCGCATCTACTCGTACTTCATCCTGTCCGAGCCGATCCACCCGGCGTTCCACCCGCACCCGGACACGGCGATCGCACTGATCGAGCTGGACGAGCAGCGTGGCGAGGGCATGGCCTTCGACAGCATCCAGCCGCAGGAGCTGCGCGCGCTGCGCCTAGTCGGCAACATCGTGAAGGCAGACGGCTCGTTCGAGGACCCCGACAAGGTGGCGATCAACAAGCGCGTGAAGCTGCACATGATGGACCTCGGGGACGGCTACGGCTTCCCTGAGTGGGAGCTCTCGGACGAGCCGTCCGAGGGTCCGGAGTGGCAGGTCCCGGGCAAGTAAGCCCGCGACCCGCATACTGCTCGAGCAAACGAAGGAGGGGGGCCAGTGGCCCCCCTCCTTCGTTGTGCCCGCGACCCCTCGTAACCCCGGGGGAGCGGTCGGGGTCAGCCGTCGCCGGCGGCGCCGGGGGAAGCGGCGCCGGCAGACGGGGCGCGGGCGGAGGAGCGCTGTACAGCGCGGTCTGGGATACCGAGGACGAGGAACGAGACGAGCACCGCTGCGACGGCGAGACCGAGGAACGCCTGCTCGAGTCCCTCTTCGCGGGTGGCGGCATGGCTCATGACGAGGACGACGAGCGACGTGCCGATGGAGCCGCCAACGGAGCGGAACATGCCTCGGAGGCCTGTGATGGCGGCGATGCGGTCCGGTGCGAGTTCGATGGCGGCGTTGTTGGCGGCGGGGCCGGAGACGCCGAAGAAGAAGCCTGAGAGGGCGGCGAGCGTGCCGAGGTAGGTGAAGTTGGAGACCTCGACGCCGGCGATCACGGGATCGTGGATGCCGCGGGACATGACGATGAGGGTCGCGCCCATGCCGACCATGCCGACCATGATCGGCTTGCGATAGCCGGTCTTCGGCAGCAGGAAAGCGCCCAGGGAGGACGCGACGATCATCGCGATGGCGCGGGGGGTGAGGAGGACGCCGCTCGTACTCCTCGACATCTCGTAGGCGGTCTGGGCGTAGAGGGGGATGAACGAGAAGAGGCCGAAGATGACGAAGCCGTAGAAGAAGTTGAGCGCGTTCATGAAGGCGAACTCACGGCGGCGCAGAAGTTGCAGCTCGAGGATCGGCTCGGGTGTCCTCGACTCATGGCGGAGGAACAGCACGCCTGCCAGGAGGGCGACGGCGAACGCGGAGATCACGACGACGGGGTGAGCGCCGCCGCTGGGCTGCGAGAGCTCGGTGAGGGCGTACACCACGCCGGTGACCGCGAGGGAAAGGAATGCGACGCCCATGAAGTCGATCGGGCGGCGCTGGCGGTTCGTGGCGGCGGGCATGAGCACGAGCGCCGCCACGACGACGACGATGCCGAGCGGCAGGTTGACGAGGAACGTCCAGCGCCACCCGAGGTGCTCGACGATGAAGCCGCCCACGTTGGGGCCGAGGATGCCGCCGATGGGGAAGACCGAGGAAAGCATGCCGATGGCGCGGGCGCGGCTCTCCGCGTCGAACGCATCGCCGAGGACGCCGTAGGCGGAGGGGAGGAGGCTGCCGCCGGCGAGGCCCTGCACCGCCCTCGCGGCGATGAGGACGTAGACGTTCGGGGCGGCTGCGCAGACGACGGAGGCGGCGAGGAAGATGCAGACGCCCCCGACGAAGACGGTGCGGCGCCCGAGCTCGTCGCTGAGCTTGCCGGCGGTGGGCATCGAGACGGCCTGGGCGAGCGTGAAAATGGCGATCACCCAGCCGACCCAGCGGTCCGGGGCGTTGAGGCCCTCGCCGATATCGGCGAAGGCGACGCCGATCATCGAGCCCTGCATAGAGGCAAGGAGCATCCCGAGGCTGACGACGCCGAAGAGGATGTAGCGGTTGGTGCTCATGCTGCCTCGATATGGCCGACTTGCGCGCGAGCATCCGCGCACGGCGTACGTAGAATATACGCCTCACTGAACTATTCAGCACGGTGTAACGGGCGAGGTGTGGCGAACCACCTCGATGCCGGACGAGTCGAGGCCGAGAGGAGTCGAGGGCGGGGGGAATGAGGAGAGGCGGGCCTGACGGCCCGCCTCTCCCTATGGCTGGCGGCGCGTGCGCGGAATCAGCCGCGCGACGGCAGGGTCACGACGACGGGGCCGGGGCCGACGGAGATGCCGCGCGAGTGCTCGGAGATGATCTCGAGCTCGACGAGGTGCTCGCCGCCCTCGACCCACTTGCGCTTCACGGTGCCCTTCGTGACGACGGTCTCGCCGACGTTGTTGAAGATCTTCATGCGGAAGGGGCCGGTCTTCTTGAAGCGGCCCTGGAGTCCGATGTACTCGCGGACGGTGCGCTCCCACATGCCCTGGATGAAGACGTTGTTGGCGTACATGTCCGGTGCGCCCTGGGCCTGGGTGACCGGCGTGTTGTGGTGGATCTGGTTGAAGTCGCGGTTGGCGCCGGCCTCCACGACGAGGCGGAAGACGGTCATCGTGAAGACGACGGGGGGCACCTCGTCGCCCTCATTGACGTCCTCCCAGTAGCGCTGCTGGCTCCAGTCGACCTCGCGGCTGGCGATGCCGGCGGCGTGCGGGGCCGGGGCTGGATCCATGATCGGGCCGGAGGGGCCGGCGGCGGCCGGCGCGCTCGTCGAGGCGGCCGCGCTGCCGTCACGGGGCTTCGGGACGTAGCCGTAGCCGCCGTTGCGGAGCTGGGCCACGAGTTCGCCTCGCTGGTTGTGGACCTCGCGCTGCCAGACGGTGAAGGCGCCGCGGCCGACGCTCGTCTCGCGCGGGACGACGGAGATGAGCTTGCGGCCGCTGTAGGTGAGGTGGTCGCCGACGCAAACGGGCTCGAAGTACTCGATCTCGATGTCGGTGGCGAAGCCCGCGGTGGTGTCGGGCTGGGGGACGGGACGGCCGGCGGAGGCGGCCTGACGGCGGACGCTGTTGAAGTTCGGGTCGGCGTTCGGGTAGTTGGTGGGGTCGCCGGGGTTCCACTGGCCCTGGTCGGTCCAGGTCTGCGAGATGCCGCTGTAGGGCGCGAGGATGTTCCTGTAGCCGTTCGCCTTCGCGGCAGCCTCATCGAAGTGGAGCGGGCAGCCGAACTCGAGCGGCTCGAGGTAGCGGCGGATGGAGGTCTTCTCGACGACATCGATGGCGGGCTGGGTCTCGCCCTCGGAGAAGTCCTCGCCGACGAGATCCATGAGCGGCTGCCAGGCGGACTCCCAGCCGTCCTGCCATGCGTATGCGGTATCGGGCATATGTATCTCTCTCCCCTCGAAACGTTGTTACCCCGGCATTTCACCCGGCGGAGCGCGGGCGCGTCAATGGGGCGGGACGGGTGGCGGACGGGGGCACGGAGGGGCGCGCCTCGGTAAGATGGGGCCTCGGCGCGGACGGTGGATCGAGGCGTGGAGGCGGCATGGAGCAACCCCTGGCCGGCATCATCATGGGGTCGAAGTCGGACTGGGAGACGATGTCGCACGCGGCGGAGACGCTGGACACCCTCGCCGTGCCGTACGAGGTGCGCGTGGTGTCGGCGCACCGCACTCCGGACCTGCTGTTCGAGTACGCGGCCTCGGCGGAGGGGCGGGGGCTGCGGGTGATCATCGCGGGGGCGGGAGGCGCGGCGCACCTGCCGGGGATGACGGCGGCCAAGACGACGCTGCCGGTCCTCGGCGTGCCGGTGGAGTCGCGCGCGCTCAAGGGGATGGACTCGCTGCTTTCGATCGTGCAGATGCCGGCGGGGATCCCGGTGGCGACGCTGGCGATCGGGCGGGCGGGGGCGGTGAACGCGGCCCTGCTGGCGGCCGCGATCCTCGGGAACTCGTATCCGGATATCAAGCTGGCGCTGCACAAGTACCGGGCGCAGCAGACGCAGAGCGTGCTGGAGCAGCCGGACCCGCGGGTCGAGGGATGATCGTCGGCGTCCTCGGTGGGGGGCAGCTGGGGCAGATGCTCGCGCTGGCGGGCATCCCGCTCGGGCTGCGGTTCCGCTTCTTCGAGCCGGCCGAGGACTCCTGCGTCGACGGCATCGGCGAGCGGGTGCGGGCGGAGTACGACGACCTCGTTGCGCTGGCGCGGTTCGCCGACGGGCTCGACGTGGTGACGTACGAGTTCGAGAACGTGCCGGTGGCGGCGGTCGAGTTCCTCGGGACGCTCGTGCCGCACGTGTATCCGCCGGTAGGGGCGCTCGCGGTGGCGCAGGACCGGCTGCAGGAGAAGACGTTCCTCGAGGCGCAGGGGGTACCGTGCCCGCCGTCCGCGGCGGTGAGCTCGGAGGCGGAGCTGCGCGAGGCGGCGGCACGCCTCGGGGTGCCGGCGGTGCTGAAGACGCGGCGCTTCGGGTACGACGGCAAGGGGCAGGTGGTGCTGCGCGCGGCGGGAGACCTCGAGGGGGCGTGGGAGGCGGTCGGCGGCGCGCCGTCGATCCTCGAGCGGTTCGTGCCATTCGAGCGGGAGGCATCGATCCTCGCGGTGCGGGGACGCGACGGGGACGTGGCGTGCTACCCACTGGTGGAGAACCGGCACCGCGAGGGCATCCTGCGGCTGTCGGTGGCGCCCGGCCCGCACCTCGATGCGGGCTTGCAGGCGGAGGCGGAGGGGCACGCGCGGGCGGTGCTGGAGGCGCTGGAGTACGTGGGGGTGCTGGCGATCGAGTTCTTCGTGGAGGGCGGGCGGCTGCTGGCGAACGAGATGGCGCCGCGGGTGCACAACTCGGGGCACTGGACGATCGAGGGGGCGGCGACGAGCCAGTTCGAGAACCACCTGCGCGCGGTCCTCGGGATGCCGCTCGGATCGACGGCGGCGGTGGGGTGCTCCGCGATGCTGAACCTGATCGGGTCGCTCCCCGACCTCGACGCGGTGTACCGGATGCCGGACGCGCACGCGCACCTGTACGGGAAGACGCCACGCGAGGGGCGGAAGCTGGGGCACGTGACGGTGCGGGCCTCGGATGCGGAGGCGCTGAGCGCGCTGGTCACTCCGCTGGGCGCGGCGGGGTTCGAGGTGGGGCTGACGCCTCGGTAGGTCCGGGGCTAGCCGGCGGCTTTGCGTGTCCCGGCGGGCGCGAGCGAGTCGAGCATGCGGCGGGTGGCGGCGGCGACTTCGTCGACGGCGGCCTCGAAGGCCTCGGCGTTGGCGCGCGAGGGGGCGCGGTAGCCGCTGAGCTTGCGGACGTACTGGAGGGCAGCGGCGCGGACTTCGTCGTCGGTGGCGGGGGCGTCGGGTCGTCTGAGGGTCTGGATGCTGCGGCACATGGGGTTACGGTAGCACAGCGGGGCGGCCTCCATGGGGTGGGGAGGCCTCGGCGGACTCGCCCGGGAAGTGGGGCGGCGGTAGAATCGGAGGACGTGGCAGGGTAGCTCAGTGGTAGAGCAGGGGACTCATAAGCCCTTGGTCGGCGGTTCAAATCCGCCCCCTGCTACCAACCCCTTACACCCTCAGCGGCCTGCATAGCGCGCGCGGGTGGCCTCACGCTGCGCACTGCTCGCCAACGCCCGATGTGCCGAACGCCCGACCTCCGAGCCGATTGGTGCCTACCTACTCCAATTGTATTCTGTTAGGCTGTCTCCGCGATTGATCGGCGAGATATGGCTAGTCCGCAACACCCCGAGCCAACGCGGTCGTGGTACGAAATGAAACTCGAGGTCGCTTTCGCCCGAAGACACGGCGAGGCCTTTCAAGATCTCTTCGCGGATCTGATGTCGCGACGCCACCGGGAGGACTTCATCCGCATGCGCCCCTGGGGAGCCATCGGCGACCGCAAGAGCGACGGGTATTTGCGATCCGAACGTCGCCTCTTCCAAGTGTATGCTCCCCGGGAGATGCGTGCCGCCGCCGCGGTGGGGAAGATCAATAAAGACTTCGCCGGGTGCTTGCCCTACTGGAGCGAGTACTTCGACACTTGGGTTTTTGTGCACAACGACCGCACTGGCTTATCGTATCAAGTCGTCGACCGGCTCCTCCGACTCGAGAAGCAGAATCCGCCGCTACTCGTCCGGTCCTGGGGCTTTGAGGAGCTGCTAACCGTTACTCTGGAGTTGTCTGCGGGCGATCTAGAGGCGATCTTTGGGCTGCCGCCGACGCCGTCGGGGATGCGTACCGTTTCCGCCAGTGAAATCGCGCCGCTCCTCGAGGTATTGCGTTCGAGTGCGGGCACCGTCGCCAGTCAGCTGCGACCGCCGCCAGCGGACAAGATCGCCATTAACCAGCTTTCCGACGCGGTGAGCGAATTCCTTCGAATGGGGATGCAGAAGTCCGATGTCGTCGCTCACTACCTCGGCCGCGTCGCCGATCCCACCTACGGCGACGATGTCGCGCGCTCATTCACAGACCAATATCGCGCGCTCCGCAGTGAACGCCAAAGCCCTGACAGTATTTTTGGATCCCTGGTCGAATTTGCTGGGGGAAGCTCGGCAAAACCCGCCGACCTACACGCCGCGCTAGCCATCGTGGCCTACCTGTTCGAACGGTGTGACATATTCGAGTCCGAGGCGGCAAGCGGTGTTGCTGCCAACTAAACATCTCCCGGCGAATCGATCGCTGATCTTCGTGGGTGGAGAACTGCTGTCCCACCTTGACGTTCCTAAGACCGTTTCTCGGTTGTGGGAGGACACCCGTCTCCGAATGGGGGAAGATGCCACCCGGCGAATCAGTTATGACTGGTTTATCCTGGCCCTCGACTTCCTCTTTATCATCGGCTCCGTCATCCTGACAGACGGACTGTTGGCACGTACGTCACCATGATTCGTCGAATCTACAGCTCTCTTTCGTCATTCAAGACCATCGAGTTGCATGCAGGGCTGAACCTCCTTACAGCAGAACGTCTCCCGGAGTCGTCGGATCGGCAAACCCGCAACGCCGCTGGAAAATCGAGTCTTGTCGAGGTCATTCACTTTCTCTTCGGCGCGGACGCACGGACAGATCACTTTCTACGAAATCCCGTTCTGGCACCGTACACGTTCTCCGCTGACTTCGACCTGCCCGACGGGTCACTGGTGGCCAGCAGGTCTGGGACGGACTTCGGGACCGTCATTGTAAGCCGGGATTCTTTCATCGATGCGCAACGCCACACCGAGGAGCGGTACTCAATTCCCCGATGGCGGACGTTGCTAGGGACTCAGTTCTACGGAGTCAATCCGGATGACCAGGTTCCCCATGCACCTACGTTTAGGCAGCTCTTTTCGTACGCGGCGCGTCGCGTTCAATCGGGCGCATTCGCCACCCCAGTGAAGCAGAACTCACAGCAATCTACTGGTGACCAGCAGGTCGCGCTGGCATTCTTGCTCGGTCTCGATTGGACTATTCCAGCCGAGCTTGATTCGATCCGGGACAAGGAGAAGGAACTCGCCGCTCTTCGCCGTGCGACCTCCCGTGGCGTAATCGGCGATGCTCTAGGCAGTGCTGCTGAACTGCGTTCGCAGCTAGCGCTTGCGGAGGAACGCGTGCGCTTAGCACATGGACGCGCTGCGGCTTTTGAGGTTCTTCCAGAGTACCGGGAACGGGAGGAAGAGGCGTCCTTTGTCACACGCGAAATCGCCTTCCTATCGGATGAAAACACAATCGACAGGCAGTTGCTCTCCGATCTCGCGGGCGATCTTGGATCAGAAGGAGAGCAGGCACCGGGAGTTGATCGTCTAACCGAACTATACGGTGAAGTAGGCATTTCCCTGCCCGGGAGTGTGCGTCGTCGTTTTGAAGAGGCAGCCGAATTTCATAGTGCGATTCTTCAGAACAGGAGATCATATCTCGCGGCCGAGGAGCAGGCAGCACTCCGACGCATCGCAGCAAGAGAGATGCGGATGGCCGAGCTGGATCGACGACGTCGAGAACTCTGGTCAATCTTGCGCTCACGTGGCGCTCTTGACCAATTCCTTATGTTGCAGCAGGAGATATCACGGCTCGAGGCGCAAGCGGAGAGTTTACGGCAACGGTTAGCGTCAGTCCAGCAGCTGGACAACAACCGAGTCGAGCTAGGCGTGGATCGAGCCAGGCTACAACTCAGACAACAGCAGGACATAGAGGAACGTCGCGGTGTAGTGAACGAGGCAATTGTTACGTTCGAAGAAATCTCCTCGGCACTCTCAGAGCGTTCGGGGAACCTCACTATCGACGCGACGGCGAACGGTCTCGAGGTGCGGGTTGAGGCCCCTGGAAGTCAGAGTCGCGGGATCAACAACATGCAAATCTTTACGTTCGATATGATGATCGCAGTTCTCCTCGCTCGACGCAACTTAGGGCCGGGGTTCTTGATTCATGACTCACACTTGTTTGATGGTGTTGACGACCGGCAAGTCGCGACTGCTCTGGAGTTGGCTGCGGCGCGTGCGGAGGAATTCGATTTCCAGTACATCGTCACGATGAACTCCGACGACGTTCCCATTGCGGATTTCAGCCGGAGCTTCTCCATAGATGATTACCGTCTGCCGGTCGTCCTGACGGACGAGACGGAGGAGGGGGGATTGTTTGGTTTCCGGTTCGACTAGCGATCCGAACCTCGGCCTCTCCACGCGATTGTGATGGGGCGGAGACGTATCATCCGCGCGGGTGGCGTGGCGTCGTGGGTGGGATGGAGGGGTGCGATGGCGGTGGGGTATGACCTCGAGTGGATGGTGCATCCTCGGACGGTGGCGGTGATCGGGGACGCGAAGGTGGTTGATACGGCGTGGCGGGCGACGGCGCGGGATTGTGCAACGGCTCGATGACTTCGGACTCGGAAGCCGCGTCATCACCGCTGATCGAGACGTTTGAGCGGTTCTTTCGCGTCAAGAGCGCGGCGGATGTTGAGGGGACGATGGGGTTCTTCTCCTCGGGGCTGGTGACGTATACGGACGCGACGCTGGGGTGGGGCCTCGATGGGTTCGAGGCGTTGCGGGGGTTGTTCGCGCAGTACATGCCGACGTGGCCGCCGACGGCGCGGTCGTATCAGACGGGGGTGCTCGCGGGGGAGTCGAGCGCGCTGGTGCGGATGGTGGACACGCCGGAGCTGTTCGGCGGGGAGCTGCGCATCCTCGGCGCGGTCGACTTCGTCGACGGGAAGATCGTGCGGTGGGTGGACTACTGGGACAGCTTCTTCTTCGACACGGCGGCGTACGAGTCGATGCGGACGCCTGAGGAGTCGTTCCCGCGCGACCTGAAGGAGTCGCGGGTGCCCTCGCAGGCTGCGGCGGAGCTGGTCGAGATCGCGACGACGATGCAGCGGGGCCTCGCAGCGGGGGACGCGGCGGCGGTGGCGGCGTTGCTGCATCCGGATGTGCTGTTCGAGGACATGGCGTTGCGGGCGCAGCTGGTCGGGCGCGCGGAGGCAACGCGATACCTCGGGCGGGTGCTGGGCGGTGCGCCGTACGGCGCGGGCAGCCGGCTGCGGCACGTGGTGGGGGGCGCCTCGGGCGGCGGGTTCGAGTGGACGGCCGCGGACGGGCTCGTCGGGATCACGGCGCTGGAGCTCGACGCGGACGGGATGGTGACGCGGGCGACCTCGGTGTATGACTCGCGGCAGCTGGCGGCGGAGCGGCGGGCGGCGCTGGTGGTCGCCGCCGGGGGCTGAGAAGGCGCACGGACGGACGCCGGAGGGAACCCCCACCCTCACCCTCCGCCCGGAACGGGGGAGGGATCGGAAGACGCCGGAGGTGAATCGATCGGCTTCCGTCTTCTCTAGGCCAATCGTGATACCTCGACGTATCATCCGCTCGCGAGCCGCGTGCGAAGGCGTGAGGGAGGGGTGCGATGGCGGTGGGGTATGACCTCGAGCGGATGCTGCATCCTCGGACGGTGGCGGTGATCGGGGATGCGAAGGTGCGGAACTACCGGTGGATCCGGTCGTTGAGCACGTTCACGGGCAAGGTGTATTCGGTGCAGATCGATCCGAAGGAGATTCCGGGGATCGAGGAGCTGGGGGTGCCGAACTACACGAGCCTCCTCGATGTGCCGGACGAGATCGACTACGCGCTGGTGGCGGTGCCGCGGGTTGCGGCGGCGGTGGTGCTGCGCGACTGCATCGCCAAGGGCGTGGGCGGGGTGGGGATGTTCACCTCGGGGTTCGCGGAGACGGACACCGATGAGGGGCGGGCGCAGCAGCAGCGGATCACGGAGATGGCGCGCGAGGCGCGGCTGCCGCTGATCGGGCCGAACTGCATGGGGCTGTACCACCCCGGCCTCGGAGTGCGGTTCATGGAGAACCAGCCGGCGGGGTTCGAGGGGGACGTCACGTTCCTCTCGCAGAGCGGCGGGCACGCAGTGGACTTCTCGATGGCGGCGCACGCCTCAGGGGTGCCGGTGCGAATGGCGATCAGCTTCGGGAACGGGGTCATCCTCGAGAACGCGGACTACCTCGAGTACTTCGGGGCGGACGAGGCGACGCGGTACATCGCGATGTACGTGGAGGGGCTGCGCGACGGGCCTCGGTTCTTCGCGGCGCTGCGGGAGGCGGCGCGGCGGAAGCCGGTGGTGCTGTGGAAGGGCGGGCTGACGGACGCGGGCGGGCGGGCCACCTCGTCACACACGGCGTCGCTGGCGGGGGCGGCCGAGGTGTGGGACGCGGTGTTCCGGCAGACGGGGGCGATCCCGGTGACCTCGGTGCTGGAGATGGTGGACGTGCTGAAGGGGCTGCGGTTGTGGCCGCGCTTCAGCGGCAACGGGGTGGGGCTGACGGGCGGCTCGGGCGGGCAGTCTGTGGCGATGGCGGACGTGTTCTCGCGGGCGGGGATGCGGGTGCCGGCGCTGTCGGAGGCGTCGCGGGAGCGCCTCGCGAGCTGGTTCAGCCTCGTGGGGGCGAGCTTCAACAACCCGGTGGACATGGGGTCGAACCGGAGCGAGATGGACACGATCCTCGACGTGCTGGCGGAGGACCCGGCGATCGACTCACTGGTGATGCAGGTGCGGCCGTGGTCGGGGGACGCGGCGGACCAGGAGCGGCTCGACGGGCAGCTGGCGGCGCTCGCGCGGCTGCGCGAGCGGAGCGGGAAGCCAGTGGCGGCGCTCGTCTCCTCCTCGACGCCGCTCGAGGACGGGCCGGCGGTCGCGGACCTCGACGCGCGGCTGCGTGAGATCGGCGTGGCGGCCTACCCGACGTACGAGCGGGCGGCGACGGCGATGCGGAAGGTGCTGAGCTACTACGAGTTTCGGGATGCGCTCGGCGAGTGATCGCCTCGGGAGGCGGGTGCGGGGCGCGGATGGGGACTACGGTGGCCGAAGGGCCCTTGCGGCGAGGGCCATTGGTCATTGAAGCGGCAGGGTGGGTCTGGCAGACTGCGGGCGCCGACCACTGACGAATTGAGGAGTTGCCATGTTCAAGCGTGTCCTGGTGCCGCTCGATGAATCGTCCTACTCGGAGCGTGCGCTTTCGTACGCCCAGAGCGTGCTGGACCCCGACGGGGGGGTGCTGACGCTGCTGACGGTGGTGCATGCGCCGCCGCCCGGCGAGGCGACCGACGCGATCGGCCGGCTGCAGGCGCAGCGCCCGCAGCGGGCGCGGGAGTACCTGGAGAAGGAAGTCGAGGCGTTGCGCGCGAAGGGCGTCAACGTCGAGGCGGAGGTCATCGAGAGCGGGGACACTGCGGAACGTGTCGTCGAGCGGGCGACCGAGCAGAACAGCGATGTGATCGTGATGAGCACGCACGGTCTGGGTGCGAGCGGGCGGTACGCCCTCGGGAGCGTGGCGCTGAAGGTGCTGATGACGGCGCCATGCCCGGTGTTCATGATCCGCATCCAGGAGGCGTGGGAGATCACGCCGGAGGGCGAGATCACGACCGAGGCCGAGGCCGAACCCGAGTCGGCAGAGGAGCGATGGCTCCTCGAGCGGCTCGCGGACGTGGACTCAGAGATCTCGCGGCTGGACGCGCGGGCGCCGGTGCTGAGCGACCAGGTGGTGAACACCTCGCACCCGTCGCACGAGCAGGCGAAGTGGACGACGCTGTGGGACCTGCGGCAGCGCGCGCTGCTGCTGGAGGAGCGCGACTCGATCCTGCGGGCGCGACAGGCGCTGACCGAGTAGCGTCTCGAGCGCCGCGATATCGATGCTCGGAAGAGGCGGCCGGCTGTCACCGGCCGCCTCGTTGTTGCGCGTCTCGAGCCGGGCCGGCCGCCTCAGCGGTTGGCGGCAGAGGCCTGTCGACGCGCTTCGGTCTCGGCGGCGTTAGCGCCAATGACAGTCGCCGGGACCCAGTCGAAGCGCAGGTAGCCCTCGTAGTAGTTACTCACGAACTGCAGGTCGGCCTGGTTGTCCGTCTCGCAGAGCCAGATGTTCGGGCGCTCTGCGCTCTGGGTGGCGTAGGAGCCGAGGAGCTTCAGCGAGGCAGGCAGCCGATCGCGAAGCTCGACGACCTTGCGCCCGAACCGCTCATCCATCGTGTTATCGCCCGACCGAGCGCGCTCGCCGGACTCCCGCTGGAAATGCGGGTCGATCGTGTAGAAGCCGATGTACAGCGTCATGCCCCACTCCTCCCTGTCGACGAACACGTCCGTCATTCTACGCGGGGTGTTTCACAGGGGCACCGTCGCGCGACGGTGCCCCCTGTGAGCCTCAGGAGCCGCCCGCAGCTGGCAGGGACGACTGGTGGAGGAGGTTTCGCACTTCGAGCAGAGCGACGTTGAGCGGGGCGAGCCCGGCATGGCCGAGGCCGCGAACGGCGTCGAGCACCAGCTGCGCGCGCGCCCTGGGTTCCGCGTTGTGCGTCGCCCAGCGCTCGTAGACCATCTCCGCCGACTCCTCGGATGACCGCGCGGTCGCTACATCGCCGGTGACACGCGCGAGCTCGGCGAGCAGGTCGTCGCGCAGCGCCGAGCGGGCGAGCGACTGCCAGCGGTCGTCCCGCGGAAGCGCGTTGATCCGCTCGACGAGCCATGCGAACCCGAGGCGGGTTTCGAGCACGAAGTACACCTCGGCGACCCGCTCGGGAGGCGTGTCGGTGCGGAGTGCCTGATCAACGATGTCGAGCACCGCGACGATCTCGCCCAGGTCGCCGACTCGCGTCGCGGTGGCTTCGGGAACCCCTTCGGCGACGAGCGAGGCGATCAGGCCGACGCGCTTCTCGGCGGCAGAGCCTTGAAGCAGCGTGGGGAGCGCCTCCCGGACGGCGCGGGCCGTCGGGCGAAAGGTCTCGATGGTCGGCGCTACCTCGAGCGGCGAACGGCGGTGCCGGAGAAGCCAGCGCGTGCTCCGCTCGGCGAGGCGGCGGCATTCGAGGAACATCTCGGTCTGGACGCGCGCGGGCACACGGAGGTCGAGCGCAGCGATCTCGTCCCACAGCGGCGCCATGTCGAAGAGGTGCCATGCGGCGTAGTGCGCGCGCACGATGTCGGCGACCGTGGCCGATGTCTCATCGATCATGCGGTGCACCATCGAGATGCCCGCGTAGTTCACGACGTGGTTGGCGGCCTGCGCGGCGACCAGTTCTCGGCGCAGCGGGTGGTCGGCGATCTGGCGCGGGAAGCGCTCGCGGAGCAGCGAGGGGAAGTAACCTGCGATCTCCTCGGCGAACCAGGGGTCGTCCGTGAGTTCGGAGTCGATGAGCGCACCGCGAACGAATAGCTTGGTGTAGGCGAGCAACACGGAGAGCTCAGGGAGCTGGAGTCCCTTCCCGGCAGCGCGGCGGTCGGCGAGGACATCGTCCGGGGGGAGACCCTCGAGGGCGCGGTTGAGGCCGATCTGCGACTCGAGGCGAGCGAGCTGCCGCGCGTGTACATCGACCATCAGGTGCGCCTGCGAGAACGCGTTCGTGAGCGCTCCGGTCTGGGCGTAGTTGTCGAGGACGACGGCTGCCGCGATCTCATCGGTCATGGCGCGCAGGAGGTCGACACGCTGCTTCTCGGTGAGGTCGCCCTCGGCGACGGCGCGGTCGAGAACGATCTTGATGTTGACCTCACGGTCCGAGGTGTCGACACCACCGGAGTTGTCGATGAAGTCCGTGTAGATGCGCCCGCCCGCAAGGGCGTACTCGATGCGAGCGGCCTGGGTGAAGCCGAGGTTGCCGCCTTCCCCGACGACCCGGCAGCGGAGCGCATCGGCGTCGACGCGAATGGCATCGTTGGAGCGGTCTCCGGTGTCCGCATGCGCCTCGAACCTCGACTTGACGAAGGTGCCGATGCCGCCGTTCCAGAGCAGGTCGACGGGCGCCTTGAGGATCGCCGTGATGAGTTCGTCCGGCGTGACCTCCTCGCCGGCGACGTCGAGCGCCCGCCGGGCCTCGGGCGACAGGATCACGGACTTCGCGTTGCGCGGAACCACGAGGCCCCCGGGCGAAATGAGAGCGGCGTTGTAGTCCGCCCACGACGAAGCGGGCAGCGCGAAGAGTCGAGTCCGCTCCTCGAATGACACAGCGGCATCCGGGTCGGGGTCCACGAAGATGTGGCGGTGGTCGAACGCGGCGATGAGCTTCAGGCTGCGCGAGAGGAGCATCCCGTTGCCGAAGACGTCGCCGGACATGTCGCCAACGCCGACGGCGGTGATCGGCTCGGTCTGCACGTCGACGCCGAGCTCGCGGAAGTGGCGCTGGACCGATTCCCAGGCGCCGCGAGCAGTGATGCCCATCGCCTTGTGGTCGTATCCGACGGAGCCACCGGAGGCGAAGGCGTCACCCAGCCAGAATCCGCGCTGGACGCTGATCTCATCGGCGATATCGGAGAAGGAGGCCGTCCCCTTGTCGGCTGCGACCACGAGGTACGGGTCGTCGCCGTCGTAGCGGATGGTGTGGGGCGGCGCGATCACCTTTCCCGCCACGATGTTGTCGGTTATGTCGAGCAGCGCGTTGATGAGCATGCGGTAGCAGGCCCCGCCCTCCTGCAGGAAGGCGGGGCGGTCTGCGGGCGGGCGACGCACGATGAAGCCGCCCTTGGCGCCGGTGGGGACAATGAAGGCGTTCTTCGCCGTCTGCGTATGCATGAGCCCGAGGATCTCGGTACGGAAGTCCTCGCGGCGATCCGACCAGCGGATGCCACCCCGGCTGACCGGTCCGGAGCGCAGGTGGACGCCCTCGACACGGCTGGCGAAGACGAACACCTCGAAGAGCGGGCGGGGCTCGGGCGCTTCCGGAATGGAGCGCGACGCGAGCTTGAAAGCGATGACCTCGCGCGCGCTGCCGTCCGAACCGCGTTGAAAGTAGTTCGTGCGGACGGACGCCATGATGACGGAGAGGAGGGCGCGCAGCAGGCGGTCGTGCTCGAGGCTCTCGACCTCGGCGATGTGGGCGAGGATGTCGGCGGCGAGGTCGAGCGATGCGTCGCCGTGCTCGGGGTGGTGCCTGCGCTCGAACAGGCGGATGAGCGCGGCCGTGACCGGGACGTGCTCGACCAGCATCTCGGCGATGTAATCGTCGCTGAAGCGGAGGCCGATCTGGCGGAGGTAATGCACGAACGCGCGCATCAGGACGACCTCGCGGTTGCGGAAGCCCGCGACGACGATGAGCCGGTTGAGCGGGTCGTCGTCGGCCTCGCCTCGCCAGACCGCGGAGAAGGCCTCCTCGAACCGATCGTGCGCGGTGTCGTCCTCCCTCGCCAGCGCGAGGGCGGGGAGCCGCAACGTGAAGTCGTAGATCCACACGGGCGCGCGGTCCGCAGGCTCGACGCGATGGGGACGCTCGTCGAGGACGTCGACACCCAGGTTCTGCAGGATTGGCATGACCCGCGAGAGCGAGATCTCGGCGCCGGTGGCGTAGAGCTTGAAGCGGCGCAGGTCCGGCGGATCCTCGGGGCGCTGCCGCAACTGGACGGCCATCCCGTCGTCGGCAGGGAGGGCGAGCACGCGCTTGATGTCGACGACGGCGGTGCGCGCGGAGTACTGCTCGCGGTAGCCGCGGGAGAACGCGCGCGCGAAGACGGCGAACTCCTCGATGCCGCGAGCTTCACCATCGACCTCGATCAGCTCGCCACGAAGGGCGACCGACCAGTCGCGGGCGACCAGGCGGATGCGCTCCTCGAGCACGGCGCGCGTCGGCGTCAGGGCGGGATCGGGACCGTGGAGTACGTAGTGGAGCCGGGCGTGCGGCGACTCAGATACCAGCGCGGTGTACTCGAAGTCGTCGGTGCCGAACTCCTCGGCAAGGATGGCCTGGACGCGCAACCTGAGCTCGGTGGTGTACTGGTCGCGCGGGAGGAACACGAGGCACGAGTAGTAGCGTCCGCGCCCGTCCTGTCTGACCAGGACTCGCACGCGGCTTGCGTCGCGGAGCTCGGTGATGGCGGCGGCGTGCACCTCGAGGAGGTCGACGGAAGACTGGAATACCTCGTCGCGGGGGTACTGCTCGAGCGCGGTCTGCAGCCGGTTGTACGCGTGCCCGCCTGGAGCGGCGCCCGAGCGATCGAGGACGGCGGCTACCTTCTGGCGGAGGAGTGGCACGGCAGTGACGCTGCCGGTGTAGGCCGCCGCGCCGAAGAGACCGGTGACCAGATCCCACCCCTGGGCGCCGGACGGCGCGTCACGGCGGGGCACCCATATTTCATCGAGGTGGACGGGCCGCGAGACGGACGACCGTTCGCGGCCCTTGGAGACGTGGAGTTCCTCAGCGGTATCAGCCGGGGGCTCGATGCGGTCCAGCCGGCCGGGACGGCGGAGGATGCCAAGCGCGGTGCCGGCGACGGGCTGCGCGGGCTCCTCGGCCGCCGGTGTGTCGAAGCGGGCGCATCCGAGCAGGGTGAAGTGGTCGCCAAGGAGCCATTCGACGAAGGCGAGCGCCTCTCCTTCGAGGCTTGCCGCGATGTCGCCGACACGCGCGCGCATCGCCGCCCAGTCGCCGACCGCGGCGGCCACATCCTCAATCGCCGCCGTCAGGTCCTGCTCGATCTCGCGGAGCGCCTCGGGAAGGGGAACGCGATCCAACTCGACGTGGATGAAGGTCTCGCGGTGGCCGGCTTCGTCGGCGCGGTCGTCGGTCACGGCGGTGGCGATCCCGTCGGCGTCGCGGACCACGGCGAGCGTCGGGGAGATCACGAGGTGAACATCGAGCCCCCGCCGTTGCAGCACGCCCGTGACCGAATCGATGATGAACGGCATGTCGTCGACCACGATCTCGACGACATCGTGGTGGCTGCGCCAGCCAGACCGCTCGGGGTCGGGCGTGAACGCGCGGACGCGAGCGGCCCCGGGTTCGCGGCGCTGCCCGAACGTCCAGTGCGAGAGAGCCGCACCGAACTGATCCACGATGTCGGTGCCCTCGAGGTCCTCGATAGGGACGCGCGCGTAGTAGACGCGCGCGAAGCGCTGCAACAGCTCGGCCTCCGACTGGGGGAGCCGCGTGGCGATGTGGTCCGCCAGCCGATCGAGAATGACGCGGCGGCGATGCTGCTCCGTGGACTCAGGCGTAACGGTGGGCGTGGACGAGACCATGCCGGCAGGCTCCCTTCAGGTTTCGCACGGCGAACGTTGCCTCTCAGTTGTTCAGTGCGTGTTAACGAGCCGGGCAACGAAACGAGGCGAGCGAGACCACTCGTGCGGCGCCAGCACAGCGCCGATACTCGTCCGATGCTGTCAATGCGCGAGTTGATTGCGGCGGGGCCGGTGCGGCTGGCGCCGATGGCGAGTTACACGAACGCGCCGTACCGGCTGGTGGCGCGGGAGTGCGGGGCGGGGTTCTCGACGAACGAGGAGATCGACGCGGCGGCGCTGCTCGGGATGGGGCCGCGCAAGGCCGCGGTATGGACGGCGGTCGACCAGCGCGAGGGGCCGGTTGCGATGCAGCTGCTGGGCGCCTCGGAAGAGACGCTGGTGCCGGCGGCGGGGCGCCTGGTCGAGGCGGGGGCGAGCGTGATCGACCTCAACATGGGGTGCCCGGCGAAGAAGGCCGTGACGAAGGGGAAGGGCGCGGCGCTGATGCGAGACATCCCGCGGACGGCGCGCATCCTCGAAGCATTGCGGCGGGAGCTGACGGCGGTCGACGTGCCGCTGACGATCAAGATCCGCGGTGGGTGGGACGACACCTGCATCAACGCGGTCGAGGTGGCGCGGATGGCGCAGGACGTGGGCGTCGACGCGATCACGGTACACCCTCGGACGCGGTCGCAGCAGTACGCGGGGCGTGCGCCATGGGACGTCATCGCGGACGTCGTGCAGGCGGTGGACATCCCGGTGACGGGGAACGGCGACGTGCGTTCGCTCGCGGAGGCGCGCCGAATGATGGACGCCACGGGCTGCCTCGGGGTGATGGTAGGGCGCGGAGCGCTCGGGCGGCCGTGGATGTTCGACGCGGAGCATGAGCGGCGGACGCACGAGGCGCGGCGGGCGCACGAGGCGCGAGTGATCGCGACCCACCTCGAACTGATCGAAGCGAGCCTGCCGCCTCGCGAGGCGCTGGTGCACACGCGGCGGCAGCTGTCGCTCTATACGACGGGGCGTGTGGGGGCGGGGCCAATCCGAGGGCGGATCTTCGGGGCCACGTCGATTGGCGAGGCGCGGGCGATCTTCGAGACGTTCGAGGCGGGGGCGAGCACGGGAGCGACAGATCTGGCGGCAGCGAGCGCATAGACTCCTCGGATGACCTCTCGACCAGCACCCCTCGAGCGGCGGCCGGTGACGGCGGGCGCCGCGCTGTTCACGCTCGGGCTGTCAGTGCTCTTCGGGGCGAACCCGACGGCGATCAAGTTCGGGCTGCGCTATCTGGAGCCGTTGCAGATCGGTTCGGCGCGTTTCCTCCTCGCGGGGTGCGCGCTGCTGGCGTGGGCGCTGTTGTCGAAGCGGCGCATCTTGCCCGTCCGCAGTGAGCTCGCGCCACTCGGGATGCTCGCGGTCCTGTTCGTGGCGACGATCGCCACGACCAACCTCGGTCAGGAGCGCACGAGCGTCGCGCACACGGTGGTCATCCTGACGACCTTCCCGATCTGGACGGCGATCCTGTCGCACCTGTTCGTGAGCGGCGACCGCATCGGACGGGCGCAGGTGGCGGGGATCGTGGTGAGCTACGCGGGCGTGGTGGTGACGTTCGGACCGGGGCTCAGCGCGGGCGGGAGCATGTTGCAAGGGGATGCGCTCATCTTCGTGTCCTCGTTCCTGCTCGGCGGGAGCCAGGTGTTGATCTCGATCCTCTCGCAGCGGATCGAGCTGGCGAAGATCGTGCTGACGCAGGCGTTCACCGCGGGCGTCCTGCTCTTCCTCGTGAGCGTGCCCATCGAGGGGACGGACTACGAGCTGGCGTGGCCGTTGCTATGGTCGTTGCTGTACCAGGGTGTGCTCATCGGCGGCTTCGCGTTCATCGCGAACGCGTGGCTGTTGAAGACGTACCCGCCGTCGCGCATCTCGGTGGTGTACAGCAGCCAGCCGCTGTTCGGCATCCTCAGCAGCTGGGTGGTGCTGGGGGAGGAGCTGCACTCCGAGGTGATCGCGGGCGTCGTCCTCGTCAGCGTGGGGATCCTAATCGTGCAGGAGGCGTGGACGGTGCTGCTGCGGGGACGCGAACGCGCGACGGTGCAGTAGCCGTCGCGCGTCCTGGTGCTCGCCGAACCCGAGGATCGGCCGCTACTCGACCTCGAACTCTGTGTGCATGCCGGCCTGGTAGTGGCCGATGACATTGCAGATCAGGACGTAGCGTCCGGGCGAGAGGTCGGCGGTGAGGTCGGCGGACTCGCCAGCGGGGATGTCCTCGGTACGCTCGACGACCGTCAGGTCGTCGAGGTTCACCTGGGCTCCATCGAGCGGCAGGGCGTCAGCCGCCTCGTCGGTGTCGATGATGACGAAGTTGTGGACGATGGCGCCTTCGTTCTCGATGGAGAAGGTCACCTCGCCAGCGTCGGCGGTGTCGTCACTCAGGTCGATCGTGAACTCGTCTTCGGTGACATCGATGTCGCCCGCCCCGCCGGGGGCGGCGGTGGCGGTGCGTGTCGCGGTGGCCGTCGCGGTAGCGGTGCGAGTGGGGGTCGCGGTCTGAGTCACGACGCGCGTAACGGTCGACGTCGCATCGCCACCACCGTTCGTATCGCCATCGTCGTCATCGCCACAGGCGACCACTGCGAGCGGCAGGAGCAGAACGAGCGCAAGCAACAGGGACTTCATGAAGGGGCCTTTCGGGCTACTCGACGTCTGGGCGACAGGCGTCGGGCCAGCAGGCTTCGAAGTTGTCGCGGTTGGGCATCTCAACGGCGGGCAGCGTGTCGCGGTTCATCTCGGCGTCGTCGGGGACGATCTGGTTCTGGTTCAGGAGCCAGGCGACGACCGCGTAGACCTCGTCCGCGGAGAGGGAGCCCGGTTCGTTGAACGGCATCGCGCGGTGGATGTAGTCATACAGGGTGGTGGCGTAGGGCCAGTAGGAGCCGATGGTTTTCGGCATGCCGGGCTGCCAGGGGCCGGGTTCGCTCACGAGCTGCGGCCCGACGGTGGGGTTGCGGCCGTCCTGGCCGTGACAGGCCGCGCAGCGAGCGGCATACACATCGGCGCCGCGGGAGACGGTACCACTGCCATCCGGGAGCCCTTCACCGTCGGGGTGCACGTCGATGTCGATCGGCTGGATGTCACTCTCGGCGGCCTCGCTGCCAATGTCCTGATCGAGCGCCATGCGGACAGCGGCGCTCGGCGTGCCTCCGCCCGGGGAGTCGCCACCAGATCCACCGTCACCAGACGTCGCAGTCCTCGAAGTCGTCGGGGTACTGGTTGAGGTGGAGGAGTCGCCGTCATCGTCGGAGCAGGCGGCGGTGAGGACGAGCGCCGCGAGGACCCCGACCGAGAGCCAGTACCAGGGAACGTCACGCAGTGAGGCCATTGGTCACGCTCCCATCGTTCGCGACGACCCATGGTTGGATCCCGTTGAAGTGATAGACGTAGTCGGTGCCGCGGACGTTGACGAGTTCCTCGCGGGTCGGCTGTACGTACCCGGTCTCATCGATGGCGCGGCTCATGATGGTGGTCCGCTCGCCGTCCCATTGCCAGGGATAGCGGAACCGGGTGTGGGCGATCGGGAAGACGGTGTCGAGGCGCGCCTCGTTCCAGGTGGAGCCGTTGTCGGTGCTGACCTCGACGGCGCGGATGCGGCCGCGGCCGCTCCACGCGATGCCCTTGATTTCCCAGAAGCCGGGGCCGGCGATGCGCTGGCCGCCGGAGGGCCAGGTGATGATCGACTTCGCCTCCATGACGAAGGTGAACTGACGGGAAGTCCCATCCGGCATCGAGTCGGTGTAGTGCCTCGTCTCCTCCTTGGTCTGGAATGGGGCGGAGCCCAGCTCGATGCGGCGGAGCCATTTGATCTGGGCGTTGCCCTCCCAGCCGGGGAGGACGAGGCGCATGGGGTAGCCCTGCTCCGGCCGGATCGGCTCGCCGTTCTGCATGTAGGCGATGAGCGCGTCGTCCATCAGCTTCTCGACCGGGACGCTGCGGTCCATGACGGCGGCGTCCGAGCCCTCGAAGAGGGCCCATGAGGCGTCGGACTGGGCCCCGACGTCCTCCAGGAGGGTGCGCACGGGGACGCCCACCCATTCGCTCGTGCTGGTGAGGCCGTGGATGGACTGCGCGGTGGCGTCATCGGCGGCGCCGCCGTAGCCGCTGCCGCTGTTGCCCGAGCACTCGACGAAATAGATGTGGCTCTCGCGTGGGAAGCGCTGAATGTCTTCGACCGTATAGACCTTGGGACGGTCGACCATGCCATGGATGACCAGCCGGTGCCTGCTGGGGTCGATGATGGCAGTGCCCGCGTGATTGCGCTGAAAGTGCAGGTCGGCGGGGGTGATGATGCCGTCGAGATCCTGGTGGGGCGTCCAGCTGGAGCCTGCGGTATTCGGACCGCCGTCGCTCCAACGGCGCTGGAGGTCGTTCACAAAGGGAGAGCGGATCCCGACCTCCGTGAAGCGGAGGCCCTGCTCCTTCGTGGGGTCGTCGGGGACGTTCACCTCGAGGCCGGGGAGCGGGCAGCCGGGACTGCCGGTGTCACTCTGCGCGAAGGTGGTGCCCACGGTGCGCTGGAAGGCGTAGAGCCCGGCCAGCGTGGCGGCCGAGGTCATCAGCCGTCGCCGGCTCAGGCGCGGGAGGGCAGGGCGGCCCGCTCCAGCTCCCGCCTCCGCGGCGTCGTGCCTGGCGTCATCCATCGTTGGCCGCCCTTCTGACACGTCCTGTGTCCTATGCCTGTCATCCACGCTAGTGATGGACACCATCCGGGACGGTTACGAGGGAGCACCTCACCTCGCAGCGCGGTTACAGAGACACGCGGACTTCGGGCCGGTGGCGCGAGGAGGCGGTGATACGCTCCAACTGCGACGAGCGGATGCCGATGACCGCAGTGCGAGCACCACAGCCTCCACCGCCGACCGGCACGGACCTCGCGCGTGCGGCGGTAATCGGCGCGCTGACACTGGTCGGGGCGGTCGCGCTGCTGTGGCTCGCCTTCCTGCTGCGGCAGCTGATCGCGGTGGTGCTACTGGGAATCGTAGTGGGGACGACGCTCGGGCCGCAGGTGGACGCGCTCGCTCGATATCACGTGCCTCGCATCCTGTCAGGGCTGGCGGTGTACCTCGTGGTGGCGGGGACCATCGCGGCCTTTCTCGCCTATGCCATTCCACAACTGGCGAACGAGGTGTCGGAGCTGGGCGACCGCATGGACGAGTTTCGTGCGGACTACGAGGAGATCGGCGACAGAGCGTTGCTCCCGGAGTGGGACGAGATCCAGCCGTGGATCGAAGGACGGCTGGACTCGGTGGCGGCGGCGCTCGCGGCGCAGGCGGGGACCGTCGCGACGAGCATCGTGTACACGCTCACGGTGTTCGTCGTGGGGCTGTTCTGGACGGTCTCGCGAGGCCCGGCGAGCGCGTTGTTCCTCTCGCTCGTCGATGTCCGCTACCACGCGCAGACCCATCAGATCCTCGAGCTGCTCGGGCGGCGGCTGCGGCACTACCTGCTGGCGGAACTCGCGGGGATGGTGGCGATCGGGGTGATCACGTACATCGGGCTGAGCATCATCGGGGTGCCGTACGCGTTCGTGCTGGCAGCGATCGCGTTCGCCCTCGAGATCCTGCCGATCCTCGGGCCGTGGCTCGCCTTCATCCCGGCACTGGCGATCGCCCTGACGGAAGGGTGGCAGACGGCGCTGCTGGTGTCGGTGCTGTACCTGGGCGTGCAGCAGGTCGAGAGCTACGTGGTCGTGCCGGTGTTCCACCGGCAGGGCACGGGGATGCCGGAGCTGCTCATCCTGATCGCAGTCCTCACGGGAGGAGCGCTGATGGGCGTGCTCGGGGCGCTGGTGGCGCTGCCGCTGGCCGTGATCCTGCACACGCTGCTCATGGAAGCGCTCGTGCCGGCGCGGCAGGCGCAGGTCGAGGACCATGCGGAGGGGGAAGTCGAGGCGGGCCCGCGGTAGACCTCGACGGGCTGGGCTGGGAGCGGCCGGCGCTCACGCCCGCCCGTAGACCGGAATCGTAGCGCCAGAGATGACGGAGGCGTCGTCGCTCACGAGGAAGCGGACGACGGCTGCGATCGCTTCCGGGCGCACCCAGCGGTCGGTGCGCGCGGCGGGCATGCCGGCGCGGTTCGCGGGCGTATCGATGGTCGAGGGGACGACGACGTTGGCGCGGACGCCTTCGTCGCGATACTCCGCGGCGACTTCCTGCATCAGCTTGACCACGCCGAGCTTGGCGATCGCGTATGCGGCGGCGCCGGCGCCGGCCTCGAGGGCGGGGCGGGAGCTGACGCCGACGATGGAGCCGCCTCCGCCCGCGACGAGGTGCGGGAGGGCGGCGCGCACGGCGTTGAAGGCCGTCACGAGGTTGAGCGAGAGCTGCTGCTGCAGACGCTCGGGGGGCGTTTCGGCGAGAGGCACTCCGCCGAAGTAGCCACCGGTGAGGCAGACAAGGGCATCGATGCGGCCCGTGCCGGAGGCTGCCTCGGCGGTGGCGGCCCGGACGGCTTCGGCGTCGAGGAGATCGACGGGGAGCGCGACGACGTGCGTGGCGGGAGCGAGGCCGCCCAGTGACCCTTCGCGGGCGAAGGCGACGACGCTCCAGCCGGCGCCCTGGAGGGCGGCAAGGACGGCGCCTCCGAGCGCGCCGGCCGCCCCGGTGACGATCACGGTGCGCGGGTCAGCCATGTGCGTTCTCTCCTCGATCTCCGGCAGTCACGCGAGCGAGACGCGGGCGTCATCCGCGTGAGCCCCCTCACGGAACTGCTCACGGTAGAGGAGGGCGTAGAGGCCTTCGTGGCGGAGCAGGTCCTCGTGGCGGCCGCGCTCGACCACGCGGCCGTGGTCAAAGACGAGGATGAGGTCGGCTGCGACGACGGTGGAGAGGCGGTGGGCGATGACGACGGTGGTGCGGCCCTCGGAGAGGCGGGCGGTGGCCTCGCGGATCTCGCGCTCGAGTCGGGAGTCGAGGGAGGCGGTAGCCTCGTCGAGGACGAGGATGGGGGCGTCCTTCAGCACGGCGCGGGCGATGGCGACGCGCTGCTGCTCGCCGCCGGAGAGGCGATAGCCGCGCTCGCCGACGAGGGTGTCGAGGCCCTCGGGGAGGCGGGCGATCATCTCGTCGAGGCCGGCGGCGGCCGCGGCGGCGCGCACCTCGGCGTCGGTGGCGGCGAGGCGCCCGTAGCGAATGTTATCGGCGAGCGATGCGTGGAACAGGTGCGTGCTCTGCATGACGGCGCCGACGGCGTCGCTGATGGAGTCGAGCGTGAGGTCGCGCAGGTCGTGACCGTCGATGCGGACTGCGCCGGCGAGCGGGTCGTAGAAGCGCTGGAGGAGGTAGGTCATCGTCGTCTTGCCGGCGCCCGAGGGGCCGACGAGCGCGACCATCGTGCCGGGGGCCGCCTCGAAGGTGACATGGTTTAGGGCGAGGCGGTCAGGGCCGGCGTAGCCGAAGGAGACATGGTCGAACTCGATGGCGCCGCGGACGCGCTCGAGGCGGCGGGCGCCGAGGCGTTCCTCGACCTCCACGGGCATGTCGAGGTACTCGAAGATGCGCTCGAAGACGGCGAGTGAGGAGAGCAGCGTGGTGTTGATGCGGGCGATGGAGGCGAAGGGGCCGAAGACGCGCTGCACCAGCATTGCGAAGGCGACCACGTCGCCGGGCGAGAGCGACTGGCCGATGACGGCCCGCCCGCCATACCAGTAGACGAGGCCGGGAATGAGGGCGCCAAAGAGGCCGGTGCCCATGTTGAACCAGCGGCCGGCCATCATGCGCCGGATCGAGAGGCGGTAGAGCTCCTGGTTGGACGCCTCGAAGCGGTCGCGTTCGAGGGACTCGCGGCCAAAGGAGCGGACGACCATGGAGCCGGAGACGGACAGCGTCTCCTCGAGGTGCGAGGACATCGAGGCGGTTTCCTGGTGCCAGGCGCGCATGAGGTCTCGCATGTGGCGGCCGACGCGCATCGTCGGGTAGACCCAGAGCGGCAGCACAAGGAGCGTCGCGAGGGCGAGCCGCCACTCGATCGTGAACATGATGCCGAAGGCGATGGCGAGCGTGAGGACGTTCTGCAGAAACTCGGTGAAGGTGCCGGTGACGGCCTGCTGCACGGCGTTCACGTCGGTGGAGATCCTCGAAAGGATCTCGCCGGTGCGGGTCTGCGTGTAGAAGCGGAGGGAGAGGCGCTGTAGGTGGTCGTGCAGCGCGGTGCGCAGGCGGAGCATGACGCCCTGGCCGATGACCTGGTTCACGTAGGACTGGCCGACGCCGAGCAAGGCCGAGGTGAGCACGAGGACCACGAAGATTGCGAGCAGACGGTTGAGGACGCTTCGGTCGCCGTCTGCCGTCATCTCGTCGACCATCGCGCCAAGCAGGCGGACGCCAATGAGGTCGAGCGCGGTGCTGGCGACGAGGAGGGTGAAGAGCAGCGCGAAGGCGGCGCGGTAGGGGCGGAAGAGGCCGACGGCGCGCCTCGCAAGAACGCGCGAGGAGGTCTGGGGGCGCTGGTGGCGCATCGGGCGGCCCATGGTCACGGGCGGGCACCCCTCGGAACAGGTGTGGTCATACCTCGATGCTACGCTTCGCAGGCGACGGATGTGGGGGCCGGGATGCTCGTCATCGGACAGTCGATCGAGTGCTGGCGCCCGCCACTCGCGGATGCCGTCGCCCGACGCGACGCGGCGCCGCTGGTCGCGCGCGGCAGGAAGCAGGTGGATGCAGGTGCCGCGGCCCTCGACGTGAACTTTGGGGCGATAGGGCGTCCCGGGCTTGTTGCAGACCTCGTGTGGGCGGCGAGCGCGCTGCGGGCCGTACTGCCGGAGGTGACGCTCTTTCTCGACTGCAGTGACCACGACGCACTTGTCGAGGCGGCGCCTTCGATCCACGGGCCGATCGTCGTCAACGCCATTCCCGTCCCCGCGGCGGACCCAGCGTTGATCGAGGCGTCGGCCAGCGCCGGGGCGGGCGTGGTGTTCTCTCCTCGGCGTGCCGACCGAAGCGACGACGACGGGGCGATTCTCGAGGCGGCGCAGACGGCGGCGGACATGATGGCTGGCTCTGACGGGACCGGCCCGGCCTACCTCGACTGCCTCACCTATCCGCCAGCGACGAACCTCGAACGCTGTCGCCGTTCCTTACGGTGGGTGGCCGCGCTGCGGGAATCGGGGCCGGCGAGGATCGAGCCGCTCGTGGCGGTCGGCAATCTGGGGCATGGGGCCGCCCGTGAGCGGCGCCGGCCGCTGCGCATGGTGTATGTCGCTCTGGCCGCGGCGGCCGGCGCCGGCGCGATGATCCTCCCCGTCGAGGATGCCGAGCTAATGTCGCTCGTGCGCGCGCTCGAGGGGCTTCACGATCCACGCTCGGACTTCGAGGCGTGGGCACTCACGCTGCGTACACCCGATCGTCGCGCCAAGCCGCCGCCGGGCGACGACCTGCGATCGGCCTGGGAGTTGCTCAACGGTCCTGAGCCGACGGCGCGCTTGACATCCCGCACAGCGCGCGAACGCGAGTAGCCGGTCGCGCGAGCCCGGCGCCGAGGAGCCAGCCACGCCGGGACGGCTTGTGGCGCGCACCTCAGGTGGGCACGAAGCGGGGACGGCCCGCGTGGGCCGTCCCCGTTCGGAGGGCACGGACGGTCGTCAGCGGTCCAGCCAAATGTCCGGAATCTGCTCGCCCCAGTCGTAGAAGTAGCTGCTGGTGCCGAGCGGGCCGCCGCTGCGGAAGCCCCGGAACCATGGCTGGTGGATCTCGTAGGAGTACCCGCCGGCCTGGGGGATGCGGTACATCTGGTCGAGCCAGATGCGATCCCAGATCTGTTGCTGGAGCTCGGCCCTCGCGGCGGGATCGAGCTGGACGCGCTGCCGTTCGGCCCAGGCGTCGATCTGCGAGTCCTGGAGCTTGTGGCGGTTCCCCGGCGAGGCGGAGTGCACCTGGTTGTAGAAGTAGCTATCGGCGTCGAAGCCGGGGGCTGCCCAGCCGCTGGTGGTGGCCTCCTCGAGGTTGCCGGGCACCCACTGCGAGTTGAACTCGGTGTAGTCCGCGCGGCGGGCGTTGAGCGTGATCCCCGCCCGCCGGAACTGGTCGGCCAGCAGCTCGGGACGCGTCGCGTCGTAGGGGCCGTACGTGTAGTAGGAGGCATTGATCGTGAGGCCGCCAGCGCCGGCAGCCTCGAGGAGCTGGCGCGCCTGCTCGGGGTCGCCGGAGGGCCTGACCCATTCGCCGAGCACGCCGCTCTGCAGGTCTGGAGCGTCCTGGTAGAGGAAGGGCCAAGGCATGTCCGGCGCGGCAAGGCCGTAGTTCTCGTAGAGGAGCGCGATGGTCGTGCGATGGTCGTTCGCCAGGGAGATGGCGCGGCGGACGCGCTCGTCCGCGAACTTCGGGTTCTGCAGGTTCATGCCGAAGCCGTAGCCGCCGGCGGTGCCGCCGGTCATGTGCACGTTCACGTCCGGGTTCGTGCCTCGAATCACCTCGACCTCACTGGCGCGGCCGGCGATGGCATAGGCGTACTCGACCTGGCCGGCGCGGAACGCGGCCGTGCGGGCGTTGAGGTCCGGGATGATGCGGTACACGAAGCTGTCGACGTGGATCGGGCCGCCCCAGTAGTCGGGGTTGCGGTCGAAGTTCACCGCCTGCGTCTGCTGTGCGTCACGGAAGATGAGCGGCCCGGTGCCGACGACCGTGCGTTCAATCGAGCCGTCGTCGACCAGCTCCCTGGGGAAGATGGTCTGGTAACGGCCGGCCAGGTTGTTGATGAAGTCGGCGAGCGGCGTCTTCAGCGTGATGCGGACGGTGGCGTCGTCCGGCGCCTCGATGTTGTCGACCTCGATCCAGATCGACTGGTGCACGCCTTCCGACTGGTAGCGCCGGTAGGCCGATACGACGTCCTCGGCAACGAAGGGGCGGCCGTTGAGCGGAGCCACGTTGTGCCACTGGACGCCGGGACGCAGCTTGAAGGTGAGCATGAGGCCGTCCGGGCTGCGCTCCCACGACTCGGCCAGCTCGGGCTTCAGCTCGAGGTTCAAGGGGTGGTAGTGGATGCCGCTCACAAAGCCGATGAGGCGGTCGTACGAGGTATTGGGCACGGTGATCGTGCCACCGGCGGCGGACCGTGTCGGGTCCATCGTGGAGATGTCCCAGCTCACGGCGACGGTGGCGGTGCCGCCGTCCTTCGGCGTCGTCGATGGCTCGGGGTAGCCGAACGGGTACGGCAGCCCCTCCTGCTGTACGAGCTGAGCCGGGTTCTGGTCGACGCCGGGCGCGACCGTCGCGACGGCCGTCGTCTCACCTCGGACGCCGGGGACGGGGTCGTCGCCGCCGTCCTCGTCGCCGCCGCAGCCCACGAGGGCGGCAAGCGAGACGCCACCGAGGGCCAGTGCGCCGCCTCGCAGCGCGGCCCGGCGTCCGAGGCGGAACTCGCGGAAGCGGTCGATGTTGAAGTCAGACATGGTGTACCCCTGCTTTCGTATCCCTCATCGAGGGAATCGGTTCGGGGCACACAGGCGCGACGGCGTCCCCGGTGCTCCTTCTTGCAGCGGGCTCACAGATCGGACGTTCATAGAATTGGGAGGTTCTCGCTGCAGGAGCGGATGGAGCTGGCGCGCTCGGGACGACCGGCGTCCACAGCCTCATACTCCGGAAGCCAAGACCGAGCAGGAAGGGGACCCACGAGATGACGACGGGACGCGAGATGCAGGCCAACGGGGCGCCTCGGCCGGACTACCTACGGGGCGACACGGGGTACACGGTGGTGCTGGTGGACATGCCGGCGCCGCACGTGCGGCGGGTGACGATGAACCGGCCGGAAAAGCGAAACGCACTCAACCACGCGCTGCGCGGCGAGGTACTGCACGCGTTGCGGACGGGGGACATGGACCCGGACGTGCACGTGCAGATCCTGCGCGGCGCGGGCACCTCGTTCTCGGCGGGGTATGACCTCGGCGGGGGGAACGAGGGGCTGGACTACCCGTTCTTCACTGCCGCGGGCGACGGGCAGTGGCCGCGGCATGTAACCGAGAGCTGGATGAGCATCTGGGACCTCGCGAAGCCGGTGATCGCGCAGGTGCACGGGTACTGCCTCGCGGGCGGGAGCGAGCTCGCGACGGGCTGCGACCTCGTGTACATGGCCGAGGACGCGCAGATGGGCTATCCGGCGGTGCGCTTCGGAGTACCGGACATGCACTTCCACGCGTGGCTCGTGGGTATGCGCAAGGGCATGGAGATGATGCTCACCGGCGACTCGATCGACGGGATCGAGGCGGAGAAGCGCGGCTGGGCGACGCGGGCGTTCCCGGCAGCGGATCTCGAAGCGAGCGTCCTCGAGATCGCGGAGCGAATCGCGAAGATGCCCCAGGACGTGCTGCAGCTGAACAAACGAACCGTCCACCGGCAGATGGAGATCATGGGGTTCCGCAACGGGATCCGGGCGGGGACTGAGCTGTGCACCCTCGGGATCCACACGGCGACGATGGCTGAGTTCATCGGGCGGACGGCGGGCGGCGCGCGGCTGACCGAGGCGCTGCAGCAGCGCGACGCGCAGTTCGGGGACTACCGTACGGCGCACGAGCGCGAGGGCAACTAGCGGACAGCCGCCTCGATGCGGTGGAGAGGGATGTCGATGTTCATCGCGATGAACCGGTTCCAGGTCGTGCCGGGCCAGGGCGACGAGTTCGAGCGAATCTGGCGAGAGCGCGAGACGTACCTCGACGGCGTGCCCGGGTTCGTGCGGTTCGCTCTGCTGCGCGGCGACGGCGGTGAGTACGTGTCGCACTCAACGTGGGCGTCGCGGGATGCGTTCGTGGACTGGACGAACAGCGAGGCGTTCCGGCGCGGACACGCGCAGGGGTCGCTGATGGGGATCCTCGCGGGGCCCCCGGTCATCGGCCTGTATGACGCGGTGCTGGAGCAGGAAGCAGCCGGGTAACGTCCATCCTCCTGGGGAGAGATGCATCGAGGCGGCCGTGGGCCGCCTCGATGGTTGTTTGAGCCTGGTGCCGCCGTTACGGAGCGCGGCGCGCGTACGTAGCGCGGGCGGCGACGCCGGCGACGGCGACGAGGGCGCCGGTCAGCAGCAGCCAGGTCGCGCCTCGGTCGGGCGAGCCTTCGAGGAGACCGGCGCCGCCGGTCTTCGGGGGCAACGGGACGACGGTGGGCTTCGGCGTGGCGGTCGTCGCCAGGCTGGTGCCGGCAGGCGTCGGCGTGGCCGCGGCCGCCGTTGCGGTGGCCGTCGCGGTCGTGGTTGCCGTAGCGGTCGCCGTCGCAGTAGCGGTCGGCTCAGCGGCCGAGAAGGTGTAGCCGTTCGCGATGTTGGACGGCACGCCGCCGATGGCGAAGGTGGCGGACGGCGTGGCGGTCACGTCCGTGCCGTCGAGCTGGAAGGCGATGGCCGCGCCGCCGGTCGGACCGCAGGCGTTGGTGTCGCTGATCTGCATCGCCCACTCCCCGGCGCCGTCGACGACGGTCGAGGCGCAGAGCTTGCCGCCGATCCAGGCGGAGACGGTCTGGCCGGGCGTGAGGCCCTTGCCATAGAGGACGGCGGGCGGGTTCTGGGCGAGTGCGCCGGTGGGATTGAAGACCCCGAGAGCAAGCATGAGGACGCCGGCGAGGGCGAGTCCGATCGTGGTTCTGTGCGCGGTCATCGAGCCTCCTGACGGGTGAGCGGTGGTGCGTTCTCGGGACTGGGAGCGAGCCGAGTGGCCCCATTCTGCACGATGGGCCGGATGCGGCAAGGCGCGAGCGACGCGAGCCCGGGTGACGAATGGCCCTCGGAAGGGGGGATCCGAGGGCCATTCGGGAAGGGAGCCGTGGCGGGGAGCGCTACTTGTCGAGCCAGATGTCGATGAGTTGCTCGCCCCAGTCGTAGAAGTAACTGCTGGAGCCGAGCGGGCCGCCAGCGCCGCGCCATCCTCTCAGCCAGGGCTGCATGACCTCGTAGCCGTAGAAGCCCGCCTGCGGAATGCGATACATCTGATCGACCCAGATGCGGTCCCAGATCTTTCTGTGGATTTCCTTGCGTTTCGCCGGATCAAGTTCAGTGCGCTGCTGATCGGCCCACTGGTCCACCTGTGGGTCTTCGAGGTGGTGACGGTTGCCGGGCGACTTCGAGTAGATCTGATTGTAGAAGTAGTTGTCAGCGTCGAACCCGCCGGCGGACCAACCACTTGTCGTCGCTTCTTCGAGTTTCCCGGGCACCCACTGGGAGTTGAACTCGGTGTACTCGACGCGACGGGCGTTGAGCGTAATGCCGGACTTGCGGAACTGGTCCGTGAGGACCTGCGGGCGGTCAGCATCGTACTGACCGTACGTGTAATAGACGGCGTTGATCGTGAGGTTCGCTGCGCCGGCGGCGTCGAGGAGTTGCTTCGCCTGAGTGGGGTCGCCATTGGGCTGCACCCACTGCCCCTGGTCGCCGGTCTTGTAGTCCGGCAGACGGTCGAGCACGAATGACCAGGGCTGGTCGGGAGCGGCCACGCCGTAATTCTCGAAGAGCAGCGCCACGGTCTGTTCGTGGTCGTTGGACAGGGAGATGGCGCGTCGTACGCGTTCGTCACGGAACTTCGAATGCTGAAGGTTCATCCCAAAGCCGTAGCCGCCGGCGGTGCCGCCGGCCATGAACACCTGAACGTCCGGGTTCGTCCGCTGGATGTTTTTCACGTCGCTGAGCTTGGCGGCAAGTGCGTACGCGTACTCGATCTGACCGGCACGAAACGCGGCCGTGCGTGCGGTGTTATCGGGCATGATCTTGAAGATCAGACCATCGAGGTGGATCTTTCCCTGCCAGTAATCAGGGTTCTTCTCGAACGTGACCTGCTGCTGTGCCTTCGCCTCGCGGAGGATCATCGGGCCGGTGCCGACGACGGTCCTGTCGATAGAGCCATCGTCCACGAGCTCCTTCGGGAAGATCGTCTGATAGCGCCCACCGAGGTTGTTGATGTAGTCCGCGAGCGGCTTCTTCATCGTGATCTTGAGGGTGGCGGGGTCGGGAGCCTCGAATCGGTCGACCTCGCTGTGAATGGATTGATGGACGCCCTCGGTCTTGTAGCGACCAAGCGCGAATGCGGCGTCGTCAGCGACGAAGGCACGGCCATTCAGGGGCGGGAGGTTCTGCCACTTCGTGCCAGAGCGGATCTTGAAGGTATAGACGAGGCCGTCAGGGCTTCGTTCCCATGAGGTCGCCAGCTCCGGCTTGAGTTCGAGCTTCAACGGGTCGTAATGAATGCCGCTGACGAAGCCAATGAGCCGGTCGTAGCCAACGTTGGGCACAGTAATGGTGCCACCCGCGGCGGACTTGCTCGGGTCCATCGTCGAGACGTCCCAGCTGACGGCGACGTTCAGCGTTCCGCCATCCTTCGCGGGCCGATCCGGTTCAGCGATGCCAAGGGGGAACGGCAGATTTGGGTCCGTCTTCACCTGCGCCGGGTTCTGGTTCTTGGGAATGACGGTGGTGGCTGTTCCGGTCGAGGTAGCGGCAGGCGCACCGGTGTCGTCATCGTCGCCCCCGCAGCCGACCAGCGCCGCGGCGGCGATGCCTCCAAGGGCGAACGACCCGCCTCGCAAGAAGAGACGGCGATCCAAGACCAGGTGTGCGTTCCGTTGCTCGGTTTCCGCGGACATGGCGAACTCCCTCTGAGCGCTGCCCCGTACGAGCCGCAGCTGACGCGCCTCATATCACGTTAATGATACATCACGATCGTGAAGTGTGGATGAACGGTCTACCGGGGAATGCGAGGGGCATGACGCGCTGCGTCACGCACGAGCACGGCCGAACGGCAGCGAGCCCAAGCCGGGCTCGGACGAGTGGATCGCCGCGTGGAGGCGCGCGGGCTACGGACGGCTCATTGCCGGTCGGTGCTCCCTTCGTGGGAGCACGACCGGCAGTCGGTTCACCCTAGCCGCGGGGGAGTCCGAGGCCGCGCGTGGCGATGATGTTGCGCTGGATCTCGCTGGCTCCGCCCGTGACGGTGCCGACCGTGCGGTCGACGTAGGTCTGCGTGCACTGCGCGTGCATCGGCGAGAGCGGCTCGCTGGTGGACCAAAGGTTCGCGTAGAGGCCGAAGACCTTGGTGCCGGTACGGGCGATGCGCTGGGTGAGCTCAGTAGAAAAGACTTTGCCCATAGAGGCCTCGTAGTTCGGGAGGACACCCGCGGCCTGCATCGAGGCGATGCGGAGGGAGAGGTTGAAAAGCACCTCGGCCTCGATGCGGCGGTCGGCCATCTCGCCGCGGATGAGGTCGGCGCGGTGCGGGCTGCGGTCCGCGGCGACGTGCTCGAGGAGGTCATCGAGCTGCTGGCGCTGCGCGACGGCGCTGGCGATGGACGAGCGCTCGTAGTCGAGGAGGGTCATGCCGACGTACCAGCCGCGGTTGACCTCGCCGACGACCTGGTTCGCGGGGACGCGGACGTCCTCGTAGAAGGTTTCGTTGGTGGCGTGCCGCCAGCTCATGGAGATGATGGGGCGGACGCTGACGCCAGGCGTGCGCATGTCGACGAGCATGAAGCTGATGCCTCGATGCTTGGGCGCGTCGGGATCGGTGCGGACGAGCATGAAGACCCAATTGGCCTTGTGGCCCGCGGAAGTCCATAGCTTCTGGCCGTTGATGACCCACTCGTCACCGTCGCGGACGGCGCGGGTCTGAAGGGAGGCGAGGTCCGAGCCCGCGCCTGGCTCCGAGTAGCCCTGCGCCCAGAGGATCTCGCCTCGAAGGGTGGGCTCCAGGAAGCGCTGCTTCTGCTCCTCGGTACCGTGGACGAGGAGGGTGGGACCGAGGAGGGAAATGCCGCCGCCGCCGATGATCGGCGCGTCGAGGAGAGCGAACTCCCACCGGAGGATGAACTGCTCGATGCTGGAGAGGCCAGCGCCGCCGTACTCGGTGGGCCAGTGCGGCGCGCCCCAGCCGCGCTCAGCGAGGGCTGCGGCCCACTCCTCGGCGGCGCCGCGCCGCTCGTCGTCGCCGTGGAACATGTCCCACTGCCAGTCGCGCTCGGCCTCCTCGACGAACCCGCGCTCGATGCGGGTGCGGTCGTAGTACTCGGGAAGGCGGTCCCTGACAAACGCCCGCACCTCTTCGCGGAAGGCGGCCTGCTCGGGGCTGTCATTCCAGTCCATGTCGAAGTCCTCTCGTCGGTGGTCGCGTCACGAGCGATTACGTGCGTACGCGCGGACGTACTGTATCACCGGGGGCAGCGCACGGAAGGCCGCGTGGCCTCGAACGACGCGGGCGACGATACTCGGCAGATGGCAGCCGGGGTGCGCATCCGCGGGCCGTATCTCGGGCAGACGGGGTACGACTACCACACGCGTGAGCTTGCGCGCGCGCTCGTCCGGCGGGGCATCGAGGTCGCGCTGGAACAGCTCGGGGAGTGGGGCCCGGCGGGGCTGCCGTACGAGTTGCGAGAGCCGTGGTTCGAACGCCTGCGGCGTCCGGCCTCGGTGCGGGCGAACCTCCACATCGCGTTTCCGACGCAGGTGCGGCCGGCGCCGTGGACGCCCCACCTCAACTACACGATGTTCGAGGCGACGCGCATCCCCGAATCGTGGGCGCGCGCGCACTCGCGGGCGGACCTCATCGTGCTGCCGACGGAGCACTCACGTCGCGCGTGGATCAATAGCGGCGTGCCCGAGGAGAAGCTGCGGCTGTGCCCGCTCGGCGTGCGGACGGACCTGTTCCGACCAGGCGTGCCCTCCCTCGACCTCGCAGACGCCAGCGACCGGCCGATCGGCTCGTATGCGACGCGGTTTCTCAACGTGTCGGCGGTCAGTGGGCGCAAGAACCTCGAGGGGTTGCTGCGAGTCTGGCTGCGGGCGACGCGCGCCGACGACGACGCGGTGCTGGTCGTGAAACGCGGCACGACGATGACCGGCGCGCTCGCGCACTTCGGGCGGACGGTGCGCGACGCGGAGGACGCAGTCGGGAAGCGACTGCGTGAGGCGGCGCCGGTCGCGTTCGTCGACCTGGTGCTGCCGGACGCCGACCTGCCGCGGCTGTTCGCCGCCGGCACGCACTACATCAGCCTGTCGTTCGGGGAGGGGTGGGACCTGCCGATGTCGCAGGCGGCGGCGTCCGGGCTGCGGCTGATTGCCCCACGGCACAGCGCGTACCTCGACTACCTGGACGACTCGGTCGCGTCGATGATCGAATCACGCGAGGTGGCCGCCGTGTCGACCTCGGACGCGTGGTCGGCGGAGCTGTTCGACGGCGCGCGCTGGTGGGCGCCGGACGAGGATCAGGCGGTCGAGTACGTGCGGCGGGCGATTGCGGGCGAGGACGCCCCGGCAGCCTCTGCGCGGGCGCGCATGGTCGAGCGGTTCACATGGGACCACGCGGCGCGACGGCTCCTCGCGATCATCGAGGAGTGCGAGGTCATGCCGGTCCGCCGATGAGCGGGGCGACGATGTCCTGTGAATACCTCAAGGTGACGAGCCGCGCGGCGCTCGTCGCGATGGCCGCGCCAAGCGCCGGGTCGTCGATGAGACGGAGGCAGGCGTCAGCGAAGGCATCGGGGTCATCGGCGACGAGGAGATCGCGGCCCGGAGTCGCCTCGATGCCCTCGACGCCGATAGTGGTGCTCACGACCGGGCGGCCGTGCGCGAACGCCTCGAGTGCCTTGATGCGGGTGCCGCCGCCGGCGCGCAGCGGGACGACCACCGCGTCAGCGTCGCCGTACTCGGGAGTTACGTCGGGCACCGGACCGGCCACTCGGACGCCGGGGAGGCGCGCGACGGCTGAGAGGTCCGTCTCGGGAGGGGGACCGACGACGCGAAACAGGACCGGACGACCGGCGCGAGCGTGGACGCGCGGCCAGATGCGGCGCGTGAACCAACGGACGGCATCGAGGTTAGGGGCGTAGCCCATCGTGCCGACAAAGAGGAACGTGAAGGGGTGCGTCGTGCGCGGGGAGGGGGGCGGCACGGGAAGCCGGACGGCGTTCGGGACGACGCGTACCTCAGCAGTGAGGCCGGGAAGCAGCTCGCGCAGGCGGGCGGCGTCGAGGTCGGAGCAGACGTACAGGCGCTGGAAGCGAGGGAGCAGGTCGCGCTCGGCCTCGGCGAAGCGGCCCGCCTCGGCGTCCTCTGCGCGAGCGGGGTCGAGCCGGCCGTTGAGGCGGTGCATGGCAGCGATGCGTGAGCGCGTGACCGACTCGATGTCGTCGAGATCGACGTGGAGGCGCGCTTGCGGGGCGCGCGCTGCGAGCGCGAGGGCGACGGGGGTGGTGTAGAGCCGAAAGGCGTGGATGACGTCGATGTCGAGATCGAGGGTGTCCACGGCCTCGAGGCAGGCGGGAATGGACGCCTCGAACGCGCGCAGGACGTCGAGCGGCCCGCCCGCTTCGGCCATCCCGGCAGCCAGGGCGCGTGTGAGCGCCTCGCGCGGCACGACGGTAACGGAGCGGCAGTACTGGCGCGCGAACGCGTCGGCGTCCGGGCGACCCGCACCGTAGACCGGGACGACGAGCAGGTCGACCTCGTAGCGCTGCGCGAGCGCCTCCAGCCACATACCGGCACGCATCGCGAGGCCGTTCCCCCCCGCCGCGGGGGATGCAGGGGTGATGAACAACAGCCTCGGGGCCGTGCCCCGCGGTGAACTAGAAGGGGTGATGAAGGACCTCCAGGTTCGGGAGGCCCCAGCATTCGATGCCCATGTCGTGGGCGAGCGAGCCGAGGCCCTCCGTCTCGATCTCGCCTCGGCCGCGTCGCACGAGGGGGTTGTCGAGGCCGTAGAGGAAGGGCGGGAAGATGAGCCCGTCGCGGTGGAGGTCGGCCTTCACGAGGAGCATGGTGCCGCCGACCGAGTCGAGCCGCACGAGGTCGTGATCGCGGAGACGGTCCATGTGCGAGCGTCCCTGATCGACCCATGCGTTCCGGTCGTACGTCGGCCCGCCGTACTGGAGAACGCAGTGGGGCTGGACGACGTCGCGACCGACAGCGAGTAGGCGCTCGATGACGTCCGGCGGGTAGTCGAGGAGGTCGGCGTCCATCCAGAGCACCCAGTCCTCGTCGTCGAGGGCATGGAAGAGGAGGTGGTTGCGGCTGCGCGCGAGGACGGCGCGGCGGGCGAGCTGGATGGAGTCCTCCCAGCGGGGGAGGCCGGGGGGGATGCGGTAGCCGAAGTCACGCTTCCAGGCGAGGGCGCGCCGGAACTCACGCTGCAGCACCGGAAGGCAGGCCTGCACCTCGTCCCAGGTGCCGTCTGAGCTGTCGCTCTCGAGGAAGCCCAGCGAGATGCGGCCGCGCGGGTACGTCACGCGTCGGAGGAGCGACCAGTAGACGGGCAACGTGCGACGCGCGTCCTTCATCGGGGTGAGGATGAGGACTCGGGGCGGAGGCGGCGCGTTCTCCTCGGGGTAGCGCCGCCGGCTACGCGGGAGCCGGAGTCGCATCGATCGGAGCCGCGGGCTCCTCCTCGCGCTCCTGGGCGACGAGGTCTTCGTGGATGCGGCGGTAGGTCCGCAGGGCCCAGTCGGGGAACATCTGCTCGGGGGTGCGGGTGTAGACGGGGCGCCTGGCGAGATAGTCCTCCAGCGATCTGCCGTCGAGCTGGTAGGTCCACGTGTGGCCGAACGTCCCTCGATGGCCCCGATGGCGAATGGCGACGAACGTGTCGATCGAGTCGATGGGGAGGGGCAGGGCGCCGGCGAGGACCTGGTCGCGGTAGAACCAGGCGTCCTCGTCGGTGGGGACCGGACGGAAGGGGCGGCGGCGCCAGTCGCTCTTCGCGAAGAGAAGCGTCGCGCCGGGGGCGTTGTCCTGCACGGACAGGTGGATGCGCCACGTCCTCAGTTCGAAGAACAGAAAGCCCAGGTGGAAGACGAGGGTCGGACGGCAGAACCGGCGCTCGCTCTCGATGAGTGCATCGACGGATGTCGCGAGGTACTCCGGGGCGTACCAGTCGTCGTCGTCCATCTTCATGCAGAGGCGGCCACGGGCAGCATCGACGCCGTGGTTCAGCTTGACACCGAGGGGGGTTCCGGGCGGGACGCGGACGACGCGGACGGCGTCGGCCGGGAGTGACGAGACGTCAGCTGGATATTCGAGACCATCGTCCACGACGATCAGTTCGCGGTTGGGGTAGCTCTGGAGCTCGAAGCAGCGGAACGCGATCGGCAAGAGATGAGGGCGATCGCGGGTGGTGAGGACGACGGACACGAGCGGGCCCGAGACGCCCTGGCCCTGAAAGCCAGTCTCGGGCCCGCCCTGGTCGGTCACTGACGAACTACGGTTCCGTACGCATCTGGTTCCAGCGGATCGGTCCGAGGACGTTCTGATTCTGGCCATTGTCCACGGTGTACCACTGCGGACCGTACGTGTCGCGGAGCTGCGATCCCCGGCGGAACGCACCCCAGTCCGCGCTCGCGACGGTCGGCAGCACGGCTGCCGCGGTGGCGCCGAGGACGCCCGCCCCGAGGGCGCGGATGAGCCCTCGACGCGAGTGCTTGCGGGCCATGTGCTTGCTCATGTCGTCGAACTTCTCGGTCACTTTCGCTCCTCACTGAGGCTGACACATCCGTCGACGATCGCCCGTGCTACCGACGATGACGACGGCCGCGGTTCAGCACCCTACGATGCTAGTCGGCCCCGGGGTTGGGCAGCGACTGGTTCCACCGGATCTGCCCGATGACGTTCTGGTTCTGCCCATTGTCCACGGTGTACCACTGCGGACCGTACGTGTTGCGGAGGTACGATCCTCGGCGGAACGCACCCCAGTCCGCGCTCGCCACGGTCGGCAGCGCGGCTGCCGCGGTGGCGCCGAGGACGCCCGCCCCGAGGGCTCGGATCAGCCCCCGACGGGAATGCTTGCGGGCCATGTGCTTGCTCATGTCGTCGAACTTCTCGGTCACCTCTGCTCCTCCTGTGACTCGTATCGGACTGCCGACGCGATCCGCTGCCGAACCCATCACGCGGTAGGAACATAGCACAAGATCGTAATCGTGCGCGCACCCACGTCCGGTTCTGCGGGCCACGTGCGGGGGCACCCGTTGCGTGAATGAAGTCGAGGGAACCGGGTCGACGAGCACGACCCGCTGCTCGCGGTCAGCGAGGAAGCTCAAGGCCCGCGGAGCCGGCGTGGTTCGCCGGGACCGCGAGCCCTGATTCGCCCACCGTAAGGGGTGGGACGCGCGTGCTAGCCGCCGCAGCGGTGGTAGAGCACCTGGATCACGTTGAAGGCCTGCCCGTTGATGTGGACGAACCACGTCGAGCTTTCGCGACCCCACAACTCCGTGGCACCCGCGAAGCTCGGCAGTGCAGCGGCGAGAACGCCGAATACGCCCGCACCGACGAGGCGGGTCCGCCCGCGGCGTACGTGCTTACGGGCCTTGTCCATTTGCATCCTTCGTAACTCCCTTTCTGCATGAGCGCGAGGCACCATCGGCCCCGTTGCTCCCTGCTGTTCTTTGCTCGCGGCCCGGGCCTGCGGCGCCGGGCCAGCGGGCCCCGATGTCACCCCTCGTGAGGGGCTGGAACGCGCGCTGCTAGCTGCCGCGACAGATCAGGTGCCAGAGCGGCTGGATGACGTTGAAGTTCTGCCCGTTGATGTTGACGAACCACAGCGAGCTCTCGCGGCCCCACAACTCCGTGGCACTCGCGAAGGTCGGCAGGGCAGCGGCGACCACGCCGAATACGCCTGCACCGATGAGACGCGTCCGCCCGCGGCGTACGTTCCTGCGGGCCTTGCCCATCGTCCGTGTGCGCCCAGTCATTGGTCACTCCCTTCCGCGTGAGAGCGAGGCACTGTGCCCCGCTGCTCTCAGTTGTTCACGGCCGGGTCAGCTCCCGCCTCCAAGAGCTGGGCGATACCGGCCGCGCCCACCGCCATGTCCAAGCTCACGACGCCCCATTCGTCGAGCAAGAACGCGACAGGCGCGGCGAACATACCATAGCGGCGCGAGACTTCCCAGTGTCGCTGGACCGCAACAGGGAACGTCAGGCCCTGAGCAGCGACCTGGTCTCTCGTGAGGACCGGGTCGCCCCGACTCACGAGAACGATGCCCAGTTCGGGGTGTGATCGATGGGCTGCCTCGAGGGTGGGGCCAACCTGCTCGCAGGCGTCACACTCCGGGTCCGTGAAGACGACGACCGTGGGGCGTCCCCGAAAGTCGAGGAGCGACACCTCCTGCACATTGACACCCGGGAGACGAAACAGCGGGGCGGTCTCACCGCGCCGGAGGCCGTCCTGCCTCGCGGCGGGCGCATCGAGGCGGGCGCCGAATCCGTCATCGCGGAGCCCGACCGGCTCGCCCGGCAGCGCGTCCTCGACCACGGCGATCTCGCCGGCCTGAAGCAGGATCGACTGCACTCCGATGGCGGCGTCTGCGGCAACGACCCCATCCGCCTCGATCAGGTAGCTCATCGGCGTGCCATCGACGCGGTAGGCGGCGGCGATTTCGGTGTCGCGTTGCAGAAGCACCGCCCCGGTAAAGCCGGCTTCATCGAACAGGGCGCGGTTGGCCTCGACGCTTCCGGTCGACACGATGACGGGGAGGGGACGGCCGGGCACGACATCGCGCGTCGCGCCGACCAGCCAGGGCACAAGGCGCCGGGAGAAGGCGCACTCAGGGTCGACGAACACCAGCAGGACCCGCTGCCCGCGCCATTCGTCGATGCGACGGACCACACCGTTGAGGTCGGGCAACGCGAAGGGCGGCGCTTCGCGCCCCGGGGGCATCGTGGCCAGATACTCCTCGACGAGGGCTTCGGGGCCCGGGGGCGGGAACAGGGCCTCCTCCATGTTGTCGAGTCGGATGAGCAGGCGACCGTTCTGGAGGATGAGGTTGTAAATGTTGAGGAGCGCCACCACCGTGAGAGCCGCGAGCAGCACCACCGCGATCAGTACGACCCACTGCACAGGCACTCCTCGAGGGCAATTGCGGGCGAGTGTGCCAGATCCGGTGAGACGCGGGAAGTCCGTCGGCTAAAGGAGCAGGTCGACATCCAGGCCGGCGCGCGAGCTTGCGCCGCACAGGAGCATCGCGTGCTCGAACTCGGCGCGGAGGAGGCGAAGGACGTGATCCACCCCCGCTTCGCCCTCGACGGCGAGGCCCCAGAGGACGGGGCGTCCGAGGAGGACGGCGTCCGCACCGAGGGCGAGCGCCTTCACGATGTCGGTACCGCGGCGGACGCCACCATCGAGCAGAACGGCGGCGCGGCCCTCGATGGCGGCGGCGACATCGGGCAACGCGCGCACGGCGGCGACAGCGGTGTCAAGCTGGCGTCCGCCGTGGTTCGAGACGATCACGCCGGCGGCGCCATGCGCGACGGCCAGCCGGGCGTCCTCGGGGTGGACGACACCCTTCAGAAGCACCGGGAGCCGGGTGAGTGAGCGGAGCCAGTCGACATCGGACCACGTGAGCGTGGGGTCGATCTGCGTGGCGAAGAAGTGAGCGAGCCCCGAGCCCTCGTCGCCGGCGTCTACCGGCGGGAGGTGCGCGGCGATATTCGCGGCATCGAGGCCGGGCGGGAGGGCGAAGCGGTTGCGGGCGTCACGCTCGCGCCGGCCGAGCTGGGGGGCGTCGACCGTGAGGACGAGCGCCTCGTAGCCGGCGGCCTCGGCGCGGCGGACGAGCTCGGCGGTGAGATCGCGGTCGCGGAAGACGTAGAGCTGGAACCACTTCGGATGAGCCGAGGCGGCGGCGACCTCCTCGAGGGCGGTGGTGGAGAGGGTGGAGAGCGTCATCGCCACGCCGTTCGCCTCGGCCGCGCGCGCGACGGCGAGTTCGCCCTCCGGGTCCGCGAGGCGGGCGAATGCCATCGGTGCGATGAGCAGCGGCCACTCGTGGTTGCGGCCGAGGAGCGTCGTCGACGCGTCGAGTCCCGCCGCTCCCCGGAGGACACGGTAGCGGAGCTCGAGACGGTCGAAGGCCTCGCGGTTGGCGCGGAGCGTGATCTCGTCGAGGGCGCCCGAGGAGTAGTAGTCCCAGGCCATCGGCGAGAGGCGTCGGCGGGCGCGGTCCTCGTACTCGTACAGGTTCAGCGGGAGGTGGTCGTCCACGCGGTCATTAGAACGAATGGCACACGATGGTGCGAGTCGAAGCGACGCGGCCTGGTCAAACGGGGGATTGAGCGACTCGTTGGCGCGTCCGTAGGATCGGGCATCGCCGGGGGACGGCGCGGGAAGGAGCGGGGCCGTGCGTGCGGTACTGGTGGACTCGAACGCGGCGGGAGGCCTTCGGATCGGCGAGGCGGCGGAACCTGCCCCCGCGCCGAACCAGGCGCTGGTCGAAGTGCGACACCTCAGCCTGAACTTCGGTGACCTGAACGGGGCTCGGACGCGGCCCGACAGGTTCATCCCGGGCTGGGACGCGTCCGGCATCGTGCTGCGGGCAGCCGAGGTGGAGGGGTCGCCGCCCGCGGGCGCGCGAGTCGTAACGACGATGCTGTCGCAGGGCGGCTGGGCGGAGCGGCGCGCCGTGGACTTCGATGAGCTGGCCGTGGTGCCGGACGACATCGACCTGGGGGAGGCGGCGACGCTGCCCGTGGCGGGGGTGACCGCGCTGCGGGCGTTGCGGCGCTCGGGCGCGCTGCTCGGGCGGCGCGTGCTCGTGACCGGGCGTCGGGTGGTGTCGGTCACTTCGCGGTGCAGTTGGCGGCGCTGGCGGGGGCGCACGTCATCGCGAGCGTGGGGTCCGAGGCGCGCGGCGAGGGGCTGCGCGAACTCGGCGCCGACGAGGTCGTAGTGGGCCTCGAAGGAGTGGAGCGGCCGGTCCACGTCGTGATCGACAACGTGGGCGGGTCGCAGCTGGCGGCGATCTGGCCTCTACTCGGCGAAGGCGGCGTCGTGCAGTGCATCGGCAACGCTTCGCGGGAGAACGCGTCGTTCCCGTCGCTGATCGGGATGTACCGGCGGCTCGAGGCGTTCACCAAGGGCGGCAGCTCGGGCGCGGACCTCGACTACCTGCTCCGGTTGCTGCAGCGTGGCGAGCTGCGCATCGAGGTCGGCTGGCGCGGATCGTGGATGCGCATCACCGAGGCGAGCGACGCGCTGTTCGCGCGGCAAGTGCAGGGGAAGATCGTCCTCGACGTCGACTGAAGCGGACGACCCTCAGCCGAAGACCCCGCCGGCCGCGAGGCCCGCGATCTCCTCGGAGGTGAGCCCCGACTCCTCGAGGACACGCTGGGTATCGGCGCCGGGGGCGGGCGCCGGCCCTCGGACGGCGACGTCAGCGCCGCGGATGGTGAAGGGGGCAGCAAGGGTCTCGTAGCCTTCGCCCTCAACCGACGCCACCGCCTCGAAGCTCCCGAGGCCGCGCACCGTCTCGTCGGCTGCGACCTCCGGGAGTTCGGCGACCGGCGCCCAGATCAGACCGTGCGCGTCCAGGACCGCGGGCCACTCGACGGAGGGGCGAGAGGCGAAGGCGGCGGCAATGCGGGCGGTGAGGTCCTGGGTGTGCTCGGCGCGATGCTGGAGGGTGTCGAAGCGGGGGTCACGCTCCCATTCGGGGTGGCCGAGGGCAGCACAGAAGCCGGGCCAGTAGGCGTCCGGCTGCACCATGACGAGGAGGAGCCAGCGGCCGTCCGCGCAGCGGTAGGCGTTCCAGAGCGGGTTGCGGGGGTGGGCGCGGCTGTGCCGGGGCGGCTGACGCCTCGAGGCGAGGGCGCCGGAGAAGTCAGTGCCCACGGTCCAGAGGCCGGTGCCCACGAGGGTGACATCGACGACCTGTCCTTCGCCGGTGAGGTCGCGGAGTCGCAGGGCGGCGAGGGTCGAGGCGAGGAGGTTGAGGGCGGCGGTGTGATCGCCCTGTCCGGGCCGGCAGAGGACCGGCGGCTCGTCCGGCTCGCCGAGGAGGTTCATGACGCCCGAGCGGGCCCAGAAGGCAGCGTAGTCGAAGCCGGCGCGGGCGGCGTCGGGGCCCTCGGTGCCGTAGCCGCTGAACGAGACGTAGACGATGCGCGGGCTGGCGGCGCGCACCTCCTCGATGGTCAGGCCGTAGCGTTCACGCCGAGGCTGGAGCAGGTTCGTGATGAAGACGTCCGCGGTCGCGGCGAGACGGCGGACGAGGTCGGACGCGCCGGGCTGTCCCAGCGCGACCGTGATGGAGCGCTTGCCGCGGTTGTCGAGTTCGAACGCGTGGTTGACGGCGGGGCCGCCCGTACCGATCGCGTCCGCGCCGAGGTTGAACGCGCGATAGGCATCGCCGCCGGGGGGCTCGACCTTGACCACGTCCGCGCCGAGGTCGGCCATGAGCGCGGCGGCACTGGGGGCGGCGAGCCAGTTGGCGACCTCGATCACGCGGATGCCCTCGAGCGGAGCGACCATGCCTCGACTCCTTCGCGCGGTAGACGGCCCTGGGTGGCGATCGGAGGGACGGTAGCGCGGGACAGGGGCGACCGCCAACAGGCGGCGGGCGCGCGGCTGGCAGAGCGAGACCGCGGTCACCCGGTCGTTCCTGACGGCCCTCGGGCGGTGAGCCGCGCGGGAGTGGGGCAGTCCCCGCTGCGCGCGGGCACGGAGGAGCAGCCGCAGACCGTGCGCGAACCGTAACGGGCGACGCGGCGGATTGAGGTGGCGGCAACCGGGCGGGTGGCACCGTGGCCGGGCGACCGCGGAGGTGTCCGGTGAAGGCTGTCGTGTGGCATGGGCGCCGAGATGTGCGTGTGGAGGAAGTACCTGACCCGCAAATCGAAGCGGCGACGGACGCGATCGTGCGGGTCACGTCGACGGCGATCTGCGGTTCGGACCTGCACCTGTACGAACTGCTCGGGCCGTTCCTCGACGCAGGGGACATCCTCGGTCACGAGCCGATGGGGATCGTCGAAGAGGTGGGCAGCGAGGTGACGCACATCCGCCCAGGCGACCGGGTGGTGGTGCCGTTCAACATCTCGTGCGGGCACTGTTTCATGTGCGAGCGCGAGCTGTACGCGCAGTGCGAGACGACCTAGGTGCGCGAGCAGCAATCGGGCGCGGCGCTCTTCGGTTATACGCGACTGTACGGATCAGTGCCGGGCGGGCAAGCGGAGTATCTTCGCGTGCCCCAGGCCCAGTTCGGACCGATTCCGGTGCCGGACGGCCTGCCAGACGACCGCTACCTGTACCTCTCGGACGTGCTGCCGACGGCGTGGCAGGCCGTGGAGTACGCCGACATACCGGCGGACGGGATGCTCGCTGTCTTCGGGCTCGGGCCGATCGGGCAGATGAGCGGGCGCATCGCGCTGCAGCGAGGGGCGCGGGTGATCGGCGTCGACCGCGTACGCGCGCGCCTCGAAGCGGCGCGGGTAGCCGGCATGGAGGTGGTCGACGCCACCTCGACGGACCCGGTCGAGGCGATCCGCGAGGCGACGGCCGGCCGAGGTGCGGACTCGGTGATCGATGCGGTAGGGATGGAAGCGCATGGCGCGCCGGTCGTCGAGACCGCGCAGCGCCTCCTGGGCTCGCTGCCGAGCTTCGTGGCGGCGCCGGCGATGCGACGGCTGGGGGTCGACCGCCTGTCCGTGCTCAGCCAGTGCTTCGATGCGGTGCGGCGGGGCGGTACGGTCTCGATCATCGGGGTGTATGGCGGGATGCTCGACCCGCTGGCGATGCTGCAGCTCTTCGACAAGGGTGTGCAGGTCCGGATGGGACAGGCGCACGTGCGGCGCTGGATCGACGATCTCATGCCGTACGTGAACGCTGACGATGACCCGCTCGGCCTCGACACGTTCGCGACGCACCACCTGCCGCTCGAGCAAGCGCCTCGGGCATACGAAGCGTTCCAGAAGAAGGAGGGGGACGTCCTGAAGGTCGTCCTCCGACCGCAGGCAGCTCGATGAACATACGAGGCATGGTGCGGGGAGCGGCGGCGGGGGCGGCGGCCACCGTGCCCATGACGCTGTTCATGGCGCTTGCGCACCGGGCGTTGCCGTCGGCGGACCGGTACCCCCTGCCGCCCCGCCAGGTGACTGAGCGGGCGAGCGAGCGCAGCGGGGTGGAACTGCCCCGTTCTGAGGGGCGCACGCTGGCGGTGACGCTCCTGGCCCACTTCGCGTACGGGGCGGCGACGGGCGCCCTCTACGGGATACGCCCGCCAGCGGCGCTGCCGAAGAGGACGCCGATCGCGGCCGCGGACGGCGCCCTGTTCGGCCTTGTGGTGTGGGATGTGAGCTACCTCGGACTGCTGCCCGCCCTCGAGCTGCTTGCACCGGCGAACCTGCATCCGTGGCGGCGGAACGCGCTGATGATTGGCGCGCACGTCGTCTGGGGCGGATCGCTCGGCGCGCTCGTGAGCCTGCGGGACGTGAGCCCCGGGTTCACTCGGCCAGCGACGAGCTAGCCCGCCGCCCCGCAGTTATGTCTCTATCTCCCGCGGTGCTGCGAATGTTAGGTTTCGAGCACGCTGTTCTCGTGAGGCGTGATCGGGCGGCGTTCGGGTTGACGGCGCGGCCACCGGCGCCTCGGGGCGGCCGACGCTCAGCCGCGTCGAGCGGAGCCGGCGAGATGGAAGCCAATCGGCAGCGCCCGGCCGCGAGGTGATGCGCGGACTCCATGTATCGGCCCCGATGCTGGCATACGCGCGCCACGATGGCCGCCAAGTTCAGGAAGGCGATGCTATGCAGGCTGACAGCAGCGAGAAGCGCCGGGTCGCGCTCGTGACCGGCGGCGCGAGCGGCCTCGGGGCGGCCACCTGCCGCCTCCTGGCGAGCGAGGGTTGGCGCGTCATCGTGGCGGACGTGCGGCAGGCCGCAGCGGAGACGGTGGCGCAGGAGGTGCGGGGCGCGGGCGGGGAGGCGTGGGCGAGCCAGGTGGACGTGTCCTCGGCGGCGGCTGCGGAGCAGGCGGTGCGCGACGCCGTCGCGTTGCAGGGACGTCTGGACGCGCTCGTGAACGCCGCGGGGGTCGACGTGACGAAGGCGGCCGAGACGCTGACGGCGGCTGAGTGGCGACAGGTCCTCGGCGTGAACCTCGACGGACCGTTCTGGATGAGCCGAGCGGTGCTGCCCGTCATGCGCGAGCAAGGCTCGGGGCACATCGTCAACGTCGCCTCGACGGCTGCGAAGCGTGCCTGGTCGAACGCGGCGGCTTACCACGCGAGCAAGTGGGGGCTGCTGGGGCTGAGCCACGCGCTGCACGTCGAGGCGCGAGCGTACGGGGTTAAGGTAACCGCGATCGTCGCGGGCGGCATGCGCACGCCCTTCCTCTTCGATCGGTTCCCGGACCTCGACCCCGCCGTGCTGCAGGACCCCGAGTGCGTGGCGAGGACGATTGCGTTTGCGCTCGCGCAGCCTGCGGGCACGGTGATCCCTGAGCTGACGGTGCTGCCGATGGGCGAGACGTCCTGGCCGTAAGCGAGGCGAGCGCCGCCTAGGACGCGGGAGCGCCGTCCGAACCCGCAGCCGACGCGAGCTCGAGCGCCGCGTCGACGACCGCTTCGGGCGGCACGCCGGCCAGGCAGAGGTGGTGTCCGAGGGGGCAGACGCTCCGGTAGCAATTGCGACAGGGGACGTCGTGCGACAACACGCGAGCGGGGACCCGCCACGGGGTGTGCTGCGGATTCGTCAGCGCGTACAGGTCGACGACGGGCGTCTGGACGGCCGCGGCGATGTGCGCGGGGGCCGTGTTGTTCGAGATCAATAACGGGGCGGCCTCGATGAGGGCCGCCAGCCGCGGGAAGTCGAGGATGCCGCACAGCGACAGCGAGTCGACCGCGGCGAAGTCCCGCACCGCATCGACGAGCGGGCGCTCCTCCTCGCCGCCCGTGAACACGAGCCGCCAGCCGCGCCCATGCAGGGCACGGGCCACCGCGGCGAAGCGCTCGGGTGGATAGCGCCGCGAAGGGGCGCTCGCGCCGACGTGGAGGACACACCATGGCGCAGTGCCGAGGCCGTGCGTCGCGAGGAACGCGTCTGCCCACCGCCTCGCCTCCGCCGGGACGGACAGACGGAGATGCTCGTCGAGCGGTCGGCGGCCGATCGTGGCGACGAGGTCGAGCTGGCGTCGGACCTCGTGGCGGACGACCTCGTGGGGTTCGATCTCGGGCACCCAGTCGGTAAGGAGGTGGTACGGGTTCTCGCGGACGTATGCGAGGCGGAGAGGAATGGCGGCGAGGAAACAGAGCAGCGCCGCCGGGAGGGTGCTCTGGCTGTACACGGTGAAGATCACCGCGCCGTCGTAGCGGGCGGCGCGCAGGCGCTCGACCAGATCGAGGTGCGGCGCCGCGTCGAGGGGAGCGGGCGGCTTCATCCACGGGGCGTCGTACGTGACGACGCGGGCGACCTCGGGGATGAGGCGGCCGGCGTGCGCGCCGCCCCGCGAGGTCAGCAGGGTCACCTCGGTCCCTGGCGGCCCGCCGTCGTGGAGCGCGCGCAACGCCGGTGAGGTCATCAGCACATCGCCAGCCGCATCCAGGCGGACGGCGAGGATCCGTCGCGCCGCTGACCAGTCCGCGGGGGTCACGACGCCTCGGCGTGGGCGCGGATCTGCTCGATGAGCCGCGTGGTCGATGTACCGTCGAGGTACGGCATGAAGCGCACCTCGCCGCCGAGCGACTCGATGAGCGCGGCCTCCGGCAGCGTCTCGCGAGTATAGTCGCCGCCCTTGACCACGACGTCGGGGGCGATCAGGCGGAGCAGCTGCTCGGGGGTGTCGTCCTCAAAGCCCACGACGTGGTCGACGCAGCTCAGAGCCGCGACCACCTGGGCGCGGTCATCGAACGTGTTCACGGGGCGGCCCGGCCCCTTGAGCCGGCGGGTGCTGGCGTCTGAGTTCAGACCGACGACCAGAACATCGCCCTCCGCCTTCGCCTGGCTGAGATAGGTGACGTGGCCTCGATGGACGATGTCGAAGCAACCGTTGGTGAACACGATGCGGCGGCCGGCGGCGCGATGAGCGGCGATGGCGGAAGCGAGGTCCTCGCCCTCGACGACTTTGGGGCCGCCGTGGAGGGCGCTGCGCAGTTCACCGAGGGAGCACGTCGTCGTGCCATCACGCGTGACGACGACCTGAGCGGCGGCGGAGGCGAGTTCCATGGCCACCGGCGGCGACGCGCCCGCGGCGAGGCCGAGCGTCAGCGCGGCGGCGAAGGTATCGCCCGCGCCGGCGGCGCGGCTGTTCGGCGCGGGGCGCGCGTAGGTGCGGTGCCAGCTGCCATCGCGCTCGACGAGGAGGGCGCCGTCGATATCGGCGGTCACCGCCAGGCGCTCGGCGCCCGTACGTTCGAGCAGGTCGAGGCGGCGCTCGACGACCGCCTCGATGCGCGGAAGGGCGGCATCGAGCCCGCCCCCAAGGAGCGCGCGCGCCTCCTCGTAATTCGGTTTCGCTGCCGTGACTCCCGCGTCGCGGTAGCGGGGCAGCTCCTTCGCATCGACGACGAGGGTGCGGGGCGCGGCGCGCTGGAGCGCCGCAAGGGCGGCGATCACGCGGTCCGAGAGCACGCCGTACCCATAGTCGGACACGACGATGGCATCGACGGCCGGCACGAGCCGCTCCAGGCGCCGGACGAGCTCAGCCTCGGCGAGGTCGTCCAGGGGCGCGGTCGTGCCGGCATCGAGACGCACCAGCACCTGCGGCGGCACGACGACGCGCTGCTTGGTGAGGGTCGCGCGGGACGAGATGCGCAGGGAGTTGTTGGCGTCGACGCCGCATCCCTCGAGGGCGGCGGTGAGGCGATCGCCGCCGTCGTCGGAGCCAAAGGCGGACAGCAATATGGTGCGGGCGCCGAGGGCGCGCACGCTGGCGGCAGCATTGGCGGCGCCGCCGGGGGCGTCCACGCGTGCGTCGAGGTCGACGACGGGCGCCGGCGCCTCGCGGGACAGCCGTGTGCTGCGTCCATGGAGATACGAGTCGAGGATCGCGTCACCCACCACCAGGACGCTCAGCGACGACATCCGATCGAGGAGGCCCGTGAAGTCGGCGGTCATCGAGCAGGCCCCCGCGGGGGAGCTGCAGGAGCGCGGCGGGCCCCGCTGAGTACGGTCTCGGCGGCCTGCTCGAGGTCGGAGACGGTGAACTCGGGCACACGGCGGGGGCTCAGGTGCCATTCGGTCTCGTGGCCGGCGTCGACGAGCACGGTGCGGCAACCTGCGCGGCGGCCGGCCTCGATGTCGTCGAGGATGTCACCGATGAGCCATGCGTCCGCCAGGTCGATGGAGAGGTCGGAGGCGGCGGCGCGGAGCATGCCATCGGCGGGCTTGCGGCACGGGCAGACACGCGCGTACCTCGCGACGGGGGCGTGCGGGAGATGCGGGCAATAGTAGAAGCCATCGAGGCGCGCGCCATGTAAGGCGAGCAGCAATGAGAGGCGCTCCCGGACTGCCTCGAGCGCGGACTCGGGGAAGAGCCCGCGGGCGACGCCAGACTGGTTGGTGACGACGACGATGCGGCAGCCTGCGTCGCCGAGCAGACGCAGGGCGCGTGGAGCGGCTGCCACGAGCTCGATGCGGGCGGGGTCGACGTTGTACGGGACGTCCTCCACAAGAGTGCCGTCCTTGTCGAGGAAGGCCGTGGTCATGCTGCGCCAGCCCCGGCAGCCTCGGCGTGGTCGACGCCGTACCCCATACCTTCCTCGACGAGGTCGCACAGGAGGTGAAGGAGGAGGCCGTGCACCTCCTGGATGCGTTGCGTGTCGTGCGAGCGCACGACGACCGCGGCGTCGGCGAGCGCGGCGACGCGGCCTCCGTCGCGGCCCAGAAAGGCGACGACCGGCATTCCGGCGGCACGCGCGGCCTCGCATGCCTGGACGACGCTCGGCGAGCGGCCGCTCGTGCTGAAGGCGATGAGCACGTCGCCGTCACGGCCGAACGCCTCGACCTGGCGGGCGAAGGCCGACTCGTACGAGACGTCGTTCGCCCACGCCGTAAGCGAGGCGAGGTCGCCGCCCAGGACGACGGCAGGGAGGGCCGGGCGGTCGGGGGAGCGGTAGCGCCCGACGAGCTCGCCCGCGAGGTGGACGGCGTCCGAGGCGCTGCCTCCGTTCCCGCACAGCAGCAGCTTGCTGCCCTCGGCCAGGCCGGCGGTGACGACATCCGCCGCGGCCCTGACCTCACGAGCGAGCTCGCGGCGGCCCCTGGTCAGTGTCTCGATCAGGGCATCGAAGCCGGCGTCGACTGCGCGGGAACCAGCGGGCCGCGCCGGCGGCGCGCCGGGACGGTGCGCCACCATGGCGAGGAACGTCGACTCGAGGTCGCGGGCCACGCGGTCCCACGTGAACAACCGGGCGACGCGCTCGCGCCCGCCCGCGGCGAGACGGTCGCGCAGCCCGCGGTCGGCGAGGATGCGGCCCAGGGCCTGAGCGAACGCGAACTCGTCGTGCGGCGGGACGAGCAGGCCGGTGCCCTCGTGATCGACGGTGTACTGGATGCCGCCGACACGGGTGCCGACGACGGGCGTGCCGCATGCCATCGCCTCGACGGGGGTGATGCCGAACGGCTCGTACCAGGGCGCCGTGGCGAAGACGTCGGCGGCCGAGTACCAGTGGCGGATCTCGGACCGCGGGCGGCGCCCGACGAACTGGCAGCGGTCCTCGATACGGAGCTGGCGGGCAAGCTGGAAGAGGCGTCCGAGCTCGGGAGTCGCCTCCGGATCGGGGACGTCGGAGTCGCCTCCAACGACCACGAGGCGGGTATCGGGCAGCTCGCCGGCGACGATCGCGGTCGCACGGACGACGATATCGACGCCCTTCCTCGGCACTAGGCGGCCGAGCTGCAGGACGATGGGCGCGTCCGGATCGAGACCGAGGCGCGCGCGCGCCTCGGCGCGGTCGACGGGCGCGCACTCGTCGGGGTCGTAGCCGCAGGGGACCAAGATCAGCCGGCGGCGGTCGGCGCCGTACAGTGTGACGAGGTCGAACTCGTCCTGGGGGCATTCGGCGATGATGCGGTCGGCCGCGCGGACGAGTTCCGCCTCGACCGCGAGGCGAGCGTCGGGGAACTGGTCGTCGGCGCCCTGGTGCTGCCGCCGCACTTTTCCCAGGGCGTGGAACGTGATCGCGAACGGGATGCCGAAGCGGCGCTTCAGCTCGTCAGCCGTCACGCCAGAGAGCCAGAAGTTCGCGTGGACGAGGTCGTAGGGGCCGTGCTCGGTCACGAGCCGCGCCACATCCTCGGTGAAGTCCGGCATCAGGTCCAGGAAGTCCTCCTTGCGGACGAAGCGGGCCGGACCGGCCTCGACGTGGAAGACGCGATAGCCGTCGGCCTCGACGACGCGCGGCAGGTCAGGCGCGTCGCGGCGGGTGAACACATCGACGCGGTGTCCGCGGGCCGCGAGCGCGCGGGCGATGCGCGCGACGTAGACGTTTTGCCCGCCAGCGTCGACGCCACCGACGAGGCCGAGCGGAGACGCATGTTCGCTGATGATGGCGATGGCGAGAGGCGCGGTGCGTACGGACATCTGGCTTCCTCCTACCGTCGCGGCGTCAGGCCACGCGCCGGCTGGACAAGCCTGGCTGCGGCCGACTCGCGACGTCTTCCAGGACGGTCGTCCACTCGTCGGCGAACCGCTCGATGGAGAAGCGGTTGAGCGCGGCGGCGCGGGCGCCCGCCCCGAGGCGCGCGGCCTCCTCGCGGTTGTGGACGAGGCGACGGACGTGCCCGGTCAGGCGGTCGATGTCCGTGTCGATGTACCCCGAGCGCCCGTTCTGGATGACGGTAGCCAGCTCGGTGGTCGCGAGGCCGACGACGGGCAGGCCGAGCATCATCGCCTCGAGCACCGCGAGGCCGAGGCTCGTGTAGCGCACCGGGTAGAAGAAGCAGCGGTACCGCACCTCGAGGGCGAAGAGGGCACGCCGCCGGAGACCCTCGATGCCGTCGCGGTCCTTCGCGTTCATCCCCACGAGATCGACCGGGACGCGGGACGCGACTCGGTCGAAAACGTCCGGGCCGAGGCGGCGTCCCCGCCGCGCGAGGTTGTTCACGGCCGTGATCGCGCGGGGTCGGTCGCCTCGGAAGGCGAGGTGGGCGGGGACCTCCACGCCGTGCTCGATGACACGGGCGGGCACGGCACCGCTGTCCCACATCAGAGCGTTGAACGGCGTGACGTGGACAAGGAGGGCGCGCTCGTCCTCGACGAAGTGGCGTGTCTCGGCGGGTGACTCGCGGGGCGGGTCGTGCTCGAGGTGCACGAGCGGGCGTCGGAGCTGGTCGACCGTGAGCAGGTCGAAGCGGTCCTCGAGATAATTGCGACGCGACTGGGTGAGAACAACGTCGAAGTCCATGTCCCGGACCGCTTCGGCGGGCACCTCGATGACGTTGTCGGGCCAGTCGAAGTCGCCGCTGCGTCCGCCGTACCCCTCGGCGGGGCCGGGGCGGGTCGGGAGGATGAACTGGCAGCGGGCCCGGGAGAGGTAGTACAGATAACTGCCGTGGACGTGCCACGTCAGCACGCGGGGCATCGATCCGCTGCCGGGACGCGCGACTCCGATCATGCGGACACCGCTGGCGTCGCCGCCTGGCGCAGCAGCTCGTGGAGCGCCGCGACGACGCCGGCGGGCGGAACATCCAGGCATTCGAGGGCGTGGGCGCACTCGATGCCGTGGCAGGGGGCACAGTCGACAGGACGGCAGAGGAGGCGGGCGGCGGCGAAGCGGGGACGCCAGTGCGCCTCGAGGTCGGTGCCGGCGTAGAGGATGACGGCCGGCACCCGGAAGGCGTCCGCGAGGTGCATCGGGAGCGAGTTGTTCGCGATGATGGCGCCGGCCCGCCGGACGAGCCCGGCGAGCATGGGGATGTCGGCGGGGACGATGCCGCAGGCGTCGGGATGGCCGGCGCCGTCGACGACGGACTCCAGCAGGCCGCGCTCCCCCTGGCTCCCGGTCACGAGGACGCTGAGGCCGGCCTCGGCGGTGGCGCGGGCGACCTCGGCGAAGTGGCGGGCGGGGTACCGCCGTGCAGGCGCTGAAGCGCCGGGCGCGAGCAGCACGAACGGTCTACTCATGCAAAGCGAGGCCAGGGCGGCATCGGCCGCCGCCTGTGCGGCATCGGGCACTTCGATGCGCAGCGCGCGCTCGGACGGACTGATGCCAATGGCTTGAACCAGCTGCGGCCTCGTGCAACGGGGCCGACGGCGGTACGACCTCGTCTGTCAGGACGCGGCCGGCGAAGCGGTCGCCGTACCCGGCGCGGAGCGGGATGCCTGCGAGAAAACACACGAACGCCGCGGGGAGCGCTGACTGCGCGAACGAGGTGAAGACGACAGCTGCGTCGAACTGACGGGCACGGAGATCCTCGATCAAGGCGTGCTCCGGCGGCGCGGACTCGCGACCCGGCGTGAGCTCCTGCCAGACCGGCCGGTGCGCGATGACCTCGTCGATGCCGGGAAGCAGGGGCGCCGCACCCGCCCCACCGGGCGAGGCCAGCAGGGTGAGCCGGGCGCGCGGATAGCGAGAGCGCACGGCCGCGACCGCCGGAGCGAGCAATACCACGTCACCCAGGTTGTCCAGCCGGACGAGCAGGATGCGGGCGAGATCGACGCGCCAGGTCATGAACGCGCCGCGCGGCGCACCGCTCGCCGGTCGCGCAAAGGGGAGGTCGCAGAAGCAGCGTTGCTCGTCCGCAACATCTCTGCGACCACCGGGGCGGCCTCGGTGGGGCCCGCCCATCGATGGCGAACTGGCGGGCGGCGGTGCACGGCTCCTCCTTGCAGGCCGGATGGCGGCTGTGGCGTCGCCGCGCGACGGAGGCGCGACGGCGGACGCCGAGTGCCAAACTACGAACGGGGCACTCGCATGTCCGTCAGGGAGGAGTCGCGTCCGTTGCATCTCGCTCGCAACTGGCGAGGAGCCGCCTCGGTCAGGGCCACACGCGCGAGAACATCCGTCCGCTCGCCTCTGCGGCCCGATCCGTGTGCCAGGATCGGCCGTGGTAGTCGCGAACGCGGCGCAGCAGCCGACACCTCGTCGACACGATGGACGGCTCACCGGGACGAATGAGGCCGCCCGCGCCTCTCAGGGGACGGGTGGGTCAGGCGAGCGTGACGCGCTCACCGTACGCGGGGACGGACGCCTTGACGCGCCGCCTTCGGAGCGCGGCCGCGAGCGCCGCGGATGCCGCGTCCTCGCCATGGACCACCAGCACGCGCGGCGCCGGCGCAGGGGCCGACTGCACCCAGCGCAGCAGCTCGCGCCTGCCGGCGTGGGCGGAGAAGCCTTCGATGCTGGCGACCCGCGCGCGGACGGGCCACTCCTGCCCCAGGATGCGGACGGGGTCGTCGCCATCGACGATGCGACGGCCAAGCGTGCCGTGGGCCTGGTAGCCAACGAAAAGGATGGTGCTCTCGGGCCTTGTGATGTTCGCAGCGAGGTGGTGCTTGACACGGCCGCCGTTACACATGCCGGCGCCCGCGATGATGACGGCCGTGCCCGCCACGCGGTTGATCGCCTTCGACGCCTCGACGGAGCGGATGTAGGTCAGGCCGGGAAATTCGAACGGGGAGCTGCGGCCTCGGAACTCCTGAGCGAAGGCGGGTGCCAGCGCCTCCAGGTGCCGGCGATGGAGCTGGGTGACAGACGTGGCCATGGGACTGTCGACGAAGACGAGCAGGCGCGGGATGCGGCGATCCCGCAGGAGATGGCGAAGGTGAAACAACACGTCCTGGGTCCGCCCGATGGCGAAGGCGGGGATGACGACGTTCCCGCGCGCCTCGGCGGCGGCGTTGATAACATCGGCGAGCTGGGAGGCGACATCCTCGTCCGGGTGCTCACGGTCGCCGTACGTGGACTCGACGACGAGGTAGTCGGACCTCGGCGGCGGCTCGGGGTCGCGAAGCATCGGGTTCGCGCCACGCCCGAGGTCGCCGGAGAACGTGATGACGCGCTCGCCGGCCGGCGTGGTGACATGCAGCGTCAGCACAGCTGAGCCGAGGATGTGACCGGCGTCGCGGAACTCGGCGCGGATGCCCGGGACGACCTCCCACGGCGCGTGATACCCCGCGGTACGGAGGAGGGCCACGGCGCGCCGGGCGTCCACAGGCGTGTACAGAGGCACTTCGGGATGCGGTCCGCGGCGGCCCTCGCGCTGATGACGGCGGCGCTTGAAGTCGGCGTCTTCGACGGCGATGCGGGCGGCATCGGCGAGGACAATCGCAGCGAGGTCGGCAGTGGCGGGAGTGCACCAGGCGGGTCCGGAGAAGCCGTCACGGACAAGCCTCGGCAGGTAGCCGGAATGATCGAGGTGGGCGTGGGTGAGGATGACCGCGTCGATCGACCGCGGGTCGACGGGGAACGGGTCCCAGTTGCGGCCCGCGAACTCGCGCTCCTGGTTCAGCCCGCACTCGACGAGCACACGGCGACCGCCGGACTCGAGGAGGAAGCGTGAGCCGGTGACGTTTCCGGCCGCACCCAGGAAGCGAAGCACGGGACGGTCAGCCTGACGTGGGATGGGACCCTCCCGTGCCTCGCGGGCGGATGCGCGCTACGCGTTGGCCCTGACGGCGTCGCCGATGACGACCACGGGCACGGGCGACTCGCGGACGATGGCCTCGGCAGTGCTGCCCATGAGGATACGAGTGATGCCGCGCCGGCCGCGCGTGCCCATGACGATGAGCTCCGCCCCGTAGTCCTTCGCGGCCTCGAGGATGGCGGCAGCCGGCTTGGCCCCGGAGACGACGCGCGACTCGATGGCGAGACCGGGCAAGTGGTGGCTGGCGAGCGAGGCGTCGCGCGCCTCGAGTTCGCCGTGCACGCGCGCGAGTGCCTGGCTGCGGTCCTCCATGAGCTGAGGCGAGGTTGGGGTGGGGATGTTGTAGCTGCTGCCGCTCCAGGAGCCCAGCGGCGTCGGCGTACCCTGCGGCAGGGTTGATGCCGTCGACTCGTGGATATCGGCATCGTCGACGACGGTGAGGAGCCTGATCTGCGGGTCCTGGATCGAACGCAGCAACGCGGCTGCGGCGGCTACCACCCGCTCGGCCTGATCGCTTGCGTCAACGGCGACGAGAACGTGCATGAGAATCCCTCCGATTCACTCCCAGCGTGCGCCCCGAGGGGAGACGAGAGGAGGGCCGAACGTCCCGGCGGCGGGGGGCACCTCGTCCCGGAGGAACGACCGTGAGACCCCGCCGCACGACGCCGCTCCGGAGTAGGCTCGGGGCATGGTGCACTTCGCGTTGCGGACGTTGCTCTACGACCGGCTGCGGTTTTTCATCGCCGTGGGCGGGGTCGCGTTCGCCATCCTGCTCATGCTCGTCCTGCGCGGGATCCTCGATGGAACCGTGGCGAAGTCGACAGCGTACGTGGACCGCGTGGGAGCGGACGTGTTCGTCGCCCAGGGAGGAGTGCAGCACTTCGCGCTGTCCTCGTCCGTGATTCCGGCGAGTGCAGAGACCGCGGCACGCGGCGTGCCGGGTGTACGGGCGGCGCACGGCATCGTGAGCGTGCCCATTGTCGCTCGGATCGGCGGCGAGGAGTCGGCGGTGCGCCTGGTGGGGTTCGACCCGGAGGCCGGCCTGGGCGGGCCGTGGGCGATGGCGGACGGCACGTCCTCCATCGGTGAGCAGGGGATCATCGTCGACTCCACGCTGGCACGAAGCTCGGGCATCGACACGGGGGATGCGATCACGCTGGCGGGCCAGAAGTTCGTGGTGGAGGGGCTGTCGACGGGGACGAACGCGCTCGCGGGAAAGGTGGTGTTCATCACTCGCGACACCGCGGCGCGCATCGTGGGACTCGAGGCGGCCTACAGCTATCTGCTCGTCCAGATCGGGGCGGGAGCGAACGCTGCCGATGTGGCGGAGCGGCTGCAGACGGCGTTACCGGGCGCGTCGGTCATGACGCGAGCAGAGTTCTCGCGAAACGAGCGCGACCTGCTGAGCGCGCTGTTCGTCACGCCGGTGAACGTGATGGCGGTCATCGGCGTGCTCGTGGGGATCATGGTAGTCGGGCTGACGATCTACACGGTGGCTTCGGAGCGTTTGCGGGATTTCGGGGTGCTGAAGGCGATCGGGGCATCGAACCGGTACGTGTACCTCGTGATCCTGCGGCTGGGGTTGCTTGTGGCCTTGTTCGGGTTCGCTGTGGGGCTGGGGGCAGGGTATCTCGTGAAGCCACTGGTGGAGTACTTCGTGCCCGACCTGGGGATCGCCTACCGGCCGCCGTTCATCGCGGCCGTCTTCGGGATGGCGGCCGCGATGAGCCTGCTCGCGGCGCTGCTACCGGTGTACCGCATCGCTGGCGTCGACCCGAAGGAAGTGTTCAAGACGTGACAGCGCCACTCGAGCTGACCGGCGTGCGGAAGGTGTACGGGCGCGCCCCGTCCGAGGTCATCGCGGTCGACGAGGTGACACTCACCGTCCCGGAGGGGCGGGTAGTCGTCGTGCTCGGCCCGTCCGGGAGCGGGAAGACGACGTTGCTGTCGATCGCAGGATGCCTGCTGCGACCGACGGCAGGGACGGTGCGGATCGTCGGCGAAGATGTGACCTCGATGTCCGAGCGGGCGCTGCCGGCCGTGCGACTGCACCACATCGGGTTCGTGTTCCAGACGTTCAACCTGCTCGACCCGCTGACGGCCCTCGAGAACGTGCTCATGCCGATGAACCTCGCGGGACGCGGCGATGCGGCGGCGCGGGCGCGGGCGCACGAATTGCTCTCCGAGCTCGGGCTGGAGCACCGGTTGCGCAGCAAGCCCGGCGAGCTGAGCGCGGGCGAACGCCAGCGCGTCGCGATCGCGCGGGCGCTGGCGAACGAGCCGGCGCTGGTACTGGCGGACGAGCCGACGGCCAACCTCGACTCCGGGACGGGGCAGCGGGTGATGCAGCTGCTGTCGAGGCTCGTGCGTGACGGCGCGGCGCAGGCGCTGGTAGTGGTAACGCACGACACGCGGGTGCTGGAGTTCGCGGACGAGACGTACTGGATGGAGGACGGACGGCTGAGACCGGACCTGGTCCGCGGGTAGCCGAGGCGTCGCGGGCGCATCCAAAGCGACGAAAGCGAACGCGGAGGAACGTCCGTTCCTCCGCGTTCGTGCGGTCGCCAGCAGGCGAAGCTAGTCGGGGTTGGCGCTCCAGACCAGGAAATCGGCCAGTGCTACGGGCATCGGGCCGCCGGAGACACCGACATCGTGCTTGCCGGTGATCTGGCGCTCGCCGGCGCGGCCCTGGATCTGCTGGATGCTGTCGGTGTGCATCCAGTAACGGGTGCGCCCGCTACCTACGTTGCCGCCACTGGGCGAGATGGGTGCGGGGCCGTTGATGCTGATGTCCTGCGAGGCGAAGTAGTCCAGCGCCTCGCCGCGCTTGATGCCGGCGAAGCCCAGCCCCTCGAGGTGGAAGACGTGGAAGAGGCTGAAGCCGTCGTACATGTTCTCGAAGTCCAGGTCAGCGGCGCTGATGCCGGCGCCCTCGTAGAGCATGCGGGCGTTTCGCGCGGTGGAGTCCTCGCACTCCTCGAGCGTGGGCACGCTGGAGCGGATCTTGTAGCGGTCCGAGGCGTGATTGAGGATGTAGACCGGCTTCTGGGCCATGCTGCGCGCGCGCTCGGCGGTGGTGAGCAGGTAGGCGCAGGCGTTCATGATCGGGATGTCGTTGTCGTACAGGTTCGCGGGCTTGGCGACCCAGCGGGCGTTCACGTAGTCCTCGTAGGTGAGGTGCTCCGGGCGGTGCTGGTACCAGTACCCCTCGGGGAACTTGAGGCCGTTCTCGCGCGAGTTGGTCATGAACGGCGCCATCATGTCGTGCGTCTTGCCGTACTTGTGCATGTAGCGCTGGAACTGCGTGGCGGTGTCGAAGGAGGCGGGACCCGCCCAGTTGTGCCACTTCCCGTAGCCCGAGATCGTGTCCTGCGCGTTCGCGCCGCCCTGGTAGTAACGGCCGTCGAGGTTGTGCCATGCCTTCACGACGAGGCAGGTGTTCGTCTGACCGTTGCCAACCGCCTGCGCGGCCACGACCAGCGCGTTGGACATGCAGATAGGACCGATCATCGTGAACTTGATGTTGGTCAGCTCCGGCATGTTCTTGATGAGCCACTCGGCGCTCAGCTGAGCGATCCCGTCGAGGGGGTCATCGGTCGGGTTGTAGGCGTTAACGACGTCTTCCGGGATCGGGCGGCCGGCGGGCCAGTGGGCGCCGGTCGTCGTGCCGTTGTCGAGGACGATGCCGTCCACCTGGTCGCCGGTGACGCCAGCGTCCGTCATCGCCTTGCGCATGGCCTGGATGGTCCACGCGCCGATCGTGTTCTCGGCGGTGCCGTCCCAGCGGCGGCCCGTCTGCGAGTGACCGATGCCGACCGCAGCGACCTTGCCTCGGTGCTCCCAGATCCCGAGACCTTCCTCCATGCGGTACATCTCGGGGCCAGCTACCGGAGTTGCCATGCTTCCACCCTTCTTTTCCGTCGGCGGGGTGTCCCCTCGCCGCAAGTGCAGACCGCGCCGGTCCGACGCGACGATGCTCTGACGCTGCGTATTAAACCTGAACTTCACCACATTTGCCATCCAGTCCGCACCGCGGACCGTCACGGCATGCCCGATTCTTATGTCGCATCGAGTTCGCGGACGAACGCGTCGACGACGGAAGCCAGCTCAGCGTCGCGCACCTCGCGGAGCTCGTAGCGGGCACGGACGACGGGCAGCCGCAGCGGGATCAGGGCTCCGAGGTCGATCGGCGTGCCGCTCACGATGACGTCTGCCGGCGCCGCATCGAGCGTGGCGCGCAGAGCTTCGAGCTGCGCCCCGCCGTAGCCCATCGCTGGGAGGACGGCGCCGATGTGCGGGTACTGCTCGTAGACCTCCCGGATGGCAGGGGTGGCGACTTCGCGCGGGTCGACGACAGCCGAGGGACGTGCATCGAGGGCGGCAGCGTAGCCGGCGCCGTGTGGCATGCCGCCGTGCGTGATCGTGGGGCCATCCTCGACGACGACGACGCGGCGGCCCGTGACCGCAGCCACATTGTCGAGCGTGACAGGTGAGGCGGTGCGGATGATGCGGGCACGGGGGTTCGCGGCCCGGACAGCGGCCTCGAGACGCTCGACGTCTTCGGGCGGCGCCGCGTCGACCTTGTTCACGATGATGGCGTCCGCCATGCGGAGGACCGCCTCGCCGGGGTGGTAGGCGGTGGCGTGGTCGGGCCGGAGGGCGTCGACGACGCAGAAGTGGAGGTCCGGGCGCAGGAACGGGAAGTCATTGTTGCCGCCGTCCCAGACGATGACGTCCGCCTCGCGCGCGGCCTCGGCGGCGATTGTGGCGTAGTCGACGCCGGCGTAAACGACATTGCCAGCGGCGAGGTGCGGCTCGTACTCCTCGCGTTCCTCGATCGTGCAGCCGGCGGCGTCGAGGTCGGGGCGGGAGGCGAAACGCTGGACGCGCTGGCGTTCGAGGTCGCCATACGGCATCGGGTGCCGGAGGACCGCGACGCGGAGCCCGGCGTCACGGAGCCGGCGTCCGAGCCAGCGAGACAGTTGCGACTTGCCCGCGCCGGTGCGGACGGCAGAGACGGCGACGACGGGGACACCGGCGTCGATCATCGTGCGAGCTGGACCGAGCAGCACGAAGTCGGCGCCCGCCGCGAGCGCGCGTGAGGCTCGGTGCATCACGTCCTCGTGGCGCACGTCGCTGTAGGCGAAGACGACGAGGTCTGCCTCCTGCTCTGCGATCACCGCCTCGAGCGCGGCCTCGTCGACGATCGGGATGCCCCGCGGGTACTTCGGTCCGGCGAGGGCCGGAGGATAGGTACGGCCGGCGATCCCGGGGATCTGGGCGGCGGTGAAGGCGACGACCTCCGTCGACGGGTCGTCGCGGAACACGGTGTTGAAGTTGTGGAAGTCGCGGCCGGCCGCGCCCACGATGACGGCCCGCCTGGGCTGCAGCATGGCTCCTCCTCGTGTCTCCTCGATTGTACGGAGGGTGAGGACGGCCCCGACGTCGGGCCGCGGCGTCAGGCTTCGCGAAGGTACAGGGGGACCGAGCCGGGGAGTCGGACGTCCGGCCAGCCGGCGACGCCGCGGAGCGAGCCCTCGAGTGGCGAGTGGTGCTGCCAGCCGCGGCGCGCCATCTCCGCTGCCTGCTCGTCGTGGCGGAGGCGGAGGGCCTCGCCGTGGCCGAGCCAGCGCAGGGTCTCCGGATGGCGCGCATAGCCGACTCGCGACTCGCCGTCCTCGATGCGGCGGAGGATGTTCCAGAGGGCGTGGAGCTCGCGGTGCTCCCCGAGGAGGTGGGAGCGCGAGAGCCGCTCGCACGGGACGTCCCAGATGCGCATCAGACGTACGCGGAGACGGAACGAAGGCTCGGGGACGGCGCCGAGCCGTCCGTTCGCGCGCGAGAGTTGAAACGCCGGTCGAGGACGTCGCCCCGGTACTCGAAGATGCGCTCGATCCGCGGTCGGACCACCGGGTGCGCGAGCGACCCGATGCGGCCGAACGACAGGGCGTAGTAGACGAGGTCGCGCATCTCGGTCATCCCACCCACGGGACGGAACGTGTGCTCGTGGTGCCACAGGCGGTACGGGCCCATCCGCTGCTCGTCAACGAACATCACGCGCTCGACGACGTGCGTGATCTCGGTGACCCATTCGACCGGGACGCCGAGCAGCGGCTTCACCCGGTACGCGACGAAAAGGCCCGGGTAGACATGCTCCGGCAAGGGCGTGGTGATCTCGAAGCCCATTTCGGGCGGCGTGATCGCGGCGAGGTTGCGCGGGTCGGAGAAGAACGTCCAGGCCTCATCGAGCGGTGCGTCGATGAGCTGCGTGGTCTCGAAGCGGTGGAGCGTCATCGCACGAGTCCTCGCTGGAAGTCCGCGGCCGGGCGGCGGCCGAGAGCGACCGCGAGCGCGTCCTCGATCGACGGCTGCTCGAAGACGAAGCCGTGGGCCTGGAGGGCCGCAGGGACCGCGCGCTGGCTGACCAGCAGCGTTTCGGAGGCCAGGTCGCGTCCGAAGAGGAGGCGGAGCGCTAAAGCCGGGACCGGGAAGACCGTGGGCCGGCGGAGCTGGCGGCCGAGTGCCTTCGTAAACTCGCTGTTGCGCACGGGGCCGGGCGCCGCGACGTTCACGGGCCCATCGATGGCCGGCGTCGCGAGCGCGAACTCGAGGGCGCGCACGAGGTCCCGCGTACTGATCCAGGAGAACCACTGGCGCCCGCTGCCGAGTCGTCCACCGACGCCGAGGCGGAACGGAAGCAGGAGCCGGCGCAGCAACTCGGAGTCGGGCCCGATCACGGGCGCGGTGCGCGCGTGCACGACGCGGATGCCGGCGGGGCGGGCGGGACCGGCGGCGGCTTCCCAGTCGGCGACGAGGTCGGCGAGGAAGCCGGAGCCACTGAAGCTGTCCTCGGACAACGGAGCCTCCCCGGCGTCGCCGTAGTAGCCGACGGCCGACATCGTGACGAGGACCTTCGGTGGCTCGGGCATGGCTGCGAGGTGACCCGCGAGGACTGCTGTCGAGTCGATGCGGCTGGAGCGCAAGAGGGCGCGCCTGGCGCTCGTCCAGCGCTTCCCGGCGATGGAGACGCCCGACAGGTGGAGGACGGCGTCGACGCCCTCGAAAGCGTCGGCACGGACCCAGTTGCTGGCCGGGTCCCATTGCGCCGCGACGTCGGACGCCGGACCGCGGGCGATCTGCCGCACCTCGTGGCCGCGCGACTGCAGCCAGTCAGTGAGCGCGGAGCCGATGTAGCCGCTGGCTCCGGTGATTGCGACGCGCATGGTGTGTACCTCGATTCTGCACTGCGATGGGTGGCCTGTGTCTGCGGGAGGGCAGCGCCGCCGCCGGAAGGAGGTCGGCGGCGGCGCTGCCCGGGGGACTACCGAGCCCGGGTGGTCGCGAAGCGGCGGGCCGCCAGAGGCAGCGCAGCCGCAGTCAGGACCAGGGCACCGATCCAGAGGATGCTCGCGCCGTTCCCGGAGACCACGCCGGCGTTGCCGGTGCGGGGAGCCTGCGGGGTGGCCGCCGTCGCGGGGGCCGCGGGCGGAATGAGCACCTTGTCGATGACGTGGATCACGCCGTTGCTGGCGCGGACGTCAGCGGTCACGACCTTCGCGCCGCCGACGGTCACCGAGCCGCCCGAGGCCACGATCGGCAGGCTGCTGCCCTGCACGGTCTTCGCCTCGGTGAGTTTCGCGGCGTCAGCCGCCAGGACCTGTCCCGACACCACGTGGTAGAGCAGGATCTCCTTGAGCTTCGCCGGGTCCTTGAGCAGGCTGTCGACCGTGCCGGCCGGCAGCGCCGCGAAGGCTGCGTCCGTGGGGGCGAAGACGGTGAACGGGCCCGCGCCCTTGAGGGTCGAGGTCAGCCCCGCGGCCTCGACCGCGGCGAGCAGCGTCTTGAAGTTCCCGTTGGCCGTCGCCGTGTCGACGATGTCCGCTGTTGCCTGCTCGGGCACACGCGTGTCTGTGACGGGGCCGCCGGAGATGCCGGCGGCGCCCACGGAGGCCACGAGCGCGAGGGCCGCCGCGATGCCCGCGAATGGGGCGAGGAGCTTCTTCATGTGCATTGCCTTTCTGCTGTCGTGACGTATCGGTCTATGTGTCCTGGATGAGTTGCAGAAGCGGACGACCGCTGCCGTCCATTTCGTGAGGTGCTGCATTCCGCATCGCGAGCGTCGATGGATCATCGATGGCTGCGACGTCGCGTGAGGCGATGTCAGTCGTCTCGCGGCCTCCTTTCATTTGTCGCTTCTTTTCCATCGGCGATGTCTTCTTTGGTCACCGCACCCTGATTTGACCAAACTGCGCCCAGCGTGTCAAGGGTCTTGGCAAACTTTTGCACAAGTGACAGACTTGCGGCATGGAATACACCGTTCATGCTGCCGGCCGCGCGACCGGTATCTCACCCTGGCGGATCCGTACCTGGGAGCGGCGCTATGGAGTCCCCGCTCCCGCGCGGGACGCTGGAGGCCGGCGCACGTACACCGAGGCGGACCTGGCGGTGCTGCGGCGGATGGCTGCGCTGGTCGACCAGGGGCTATCGGCCTCGCACGCGGCGGAGGCGATCCGCCGCGAGGAGGACACCCCTGCTGCCGGTGTCGCTCCGGCGGTGCTCGACGAACGTGTGGCGCTGCTTGTCGACGCCGCAGCCGTGTTCGACGAACACGGCTGCCTCGAAACGCTGGCGAGCGCGAGGGAGGTCGGGTGGGCGGAGGCCCTCGAGGCGGTCGTCATGCCCGCGCTGCGCGAAGTCGGACTGCGCTGGGAGCGCGGCGAGGTCTCGCTCGCCGCGGAACACTTCCTGTCGTTGCTGGTGCACCGTGAGCTGATGGCGGCAGTGGCGGCGCTGCCGGAGGCAACCTCGGCAGCGCCGAGGCTTCTGCTGGCGTGCGCTCAGGACGACTTCCACGACATGGGCGCCATCGCCCTGTGGCTGCTGTTGCGCGAGCGGGGGGCGCGCGTCGTCTGTCTCGGCGCGGATGTCCCGGCGCGGGCGGTCGTCACCGCGACGCAGGCATTCCACCCCGGCGCGGTCTGCATCACAGGCGTTGCGGCCACCTCGACGCCGATGCTGGCGGAGGCGGCGCGGGTGCTGCTGGAAGCGCGGACGGACGCTCGTGTGTTCGTTGGCGGTCCCGCGGTCAGCGGACCGGCCGCGGAGGGCATCGCGGCGCCGAGGCTGCCCGAGTCGCTCTTGGCGGCGGCAGACGTGCTGCTGGTCGCGGCCACGCGGCCGGACTAGGCGAGGGGTACTTCCCGTCCGCGCCAGGCGGCGACGCGCGTCAGGTAGGCGCGGTGGCTCCGCCGGGCACGCAAGTACAGCCACGTGAAGACCGCGACCGAGGCGAGGCCGAGGATGCCACCGACGGCCATGCTCCAGTAGCGCGCTTCCCCGCTCACACCCGCCAGCGGGACGAGGCCGCGAACGACGGCGGCGAGCGGAATGGCGACGGCAAAGGCGACGCCCCGCCAGCGGGCCGGTGGGCGGACGAGACGTTCGCTGGCGAACTCGGGGAGGATGAGCTGGCCCATCACGACGATGGCCAGCGTGATCACGCCGAGCAGGAACACGTGCCGGATGGCGTCGAGCGTCGCCGGCGCGACCTCGGAGCCGTTGACCAGTGCACGGGCCGCCGTAAGCGCGAGCAGCGCGCCCGTAAGCGTGAGCGAAGCGGCGAGCGCGCGCAGGGCCCAGATGAAGTGGCGAGACGCCGGCGCGAGCCGCGCGCCCCGGCGCCACCAGCCCACCGCAAGCGCCACCGCCGCCACCGCGAAGCCCAGCAGCAGTTGCCCGGTGGAGGTGAGACGGACGCCCCACGCCTCGGCGCCGTCGAGCCGCAGTGTGAGGCCCACGAGCCAGAGCAGGAGGCCGGCCTGGAGGGCGGCGGCGAACGTCCACGCATACCTCGACGGCGGCGGCGGCGCGCCGAAGAACGTCGGGAAGGAGCGCAGGCCGACGCCCGCGAGCGCCGAGAGCAGCACGCCGAACGTCTGGGCGGTAAGCAGCAATGCGTTGCGGTCCGCGGGGAGCACCGGCTGTCCCTCGGAGGCGAGGTCGCGCAGCCACCACAGACCGAGGACGGCCTGCAGCGTGAGCCAGCAGACGCTGGCGGCGAGGAGGGCGGCGGACGGCGAACGCGGCGGGGCCCAGGGCTGGAGCGTACGGAACAGCGAGGCCAGCGCGACGAGCGCGCCCGCGGCCTCGAGCGCGGCGCCGACGAGCATCACCGCGGCGAACAGAGCATGTTCGGCGAGCGGCTGGCCCACCGCGCGCAGGAGCAGTCCTGAGACGAGCAGCCAGCATGCCACGCGGAGAGACGCGATATGCGGCGGCCGGCTTGTGAAGCGGGGAGCGAGGCGCGTCGCGACGCCGAGCACGAACAAGCCCGCGAAGCCGACGACCTGCAGGTGGCCATGCACCTGCGCGTGCGCGAGCCAGCCAACGTCGGCACGTCCGAGCGCCGCCTCGATGGGCAGCGACACAGCGAGGGTGAATCCACCGAGGACGCCGAACGCCAGCGCGGCGAGCAGGAACGGGACGTGTGAGTCCTCGTGCGGGGGGTGCTCGACCGGGGCTCCGGACGGAGGCGGCGCCTCGAAGGTACGGCCCAGGCCAGCGGAGCGCGTCAGGCGGCGCTCGGGTCGGCCGGCTCGCGGCCGATGCGCTGCAGGGCGATCCGCCGCGCGGAGTCGTCAGCGGGGCCGGCCGTGAGCTCGATACGGTCGAGCCACTTGATGCTCGTGAAGCAGGCGCCGCCGGGGACCAGGATACGCATCGGACCGCCGTGTTCGGCGGGTAAGGGGGCATCATCGAGGTCGAGCACGACGAGCGCGTCGGCCAGGTCCTCGATCGCGAGGGTCGTGGCGAAGTCGCCGGCGGCGAGCGTGACCCAGCGCGCGCCCTCAAGCGGCCGGGCAGCCTCCACCAGGCTGGTGAGGCGGACGCCGCTCCAGGAGAGGCCGGGGACGGTCCACCCCTCCTCGCAGTCGAAGTCGCGGACGACGGTCGTCTGGTGGCGGGCGCGGAGGTCGGCGGGACTCAACATCGCGGGATGCGCTACGGCCCCGCCGATGTGGAGGAGGTGGCGGGAGGCATCGACATCAGGGGCCGGGTGGACGGGAAGGGCGTCGAGGACCAGCTTTGGGCCCTCGGTGGGGCGATCCATGAGCAGGCTCCTTTCGCGGGTGCAAACCGTGACCCGCCCGATTGAGCCTCGCGGACGGGCGCGGTACGCATATGCTGTATCTTCCACCCCCGCCGAAGTAACGTCTAGCTGCCAACTTAACGATTCGTAAGGGCCGCCGCATGCAAATCGCGCTGAGTCGCAAGGGCGACTACTCCGTGCGGGCGATGATCGACATCGCGCGTCACTACCAGGAGCGACGCCGTAAGGCGCGCGAGATCGCGCGGACGATGGACATCCCCGAGCGGTACCTGCCACAACTGCTGGCGCCGCTGGTGCACGCCGGCCTGCTGATCGCGACGGCTGGCCCCGACGGCGGTTACGAACTAGCCATCCCGCCGGCCGCCATCAGCCTGCTGCGGATCGTTGAGCTGGCCGAGGGGCCGCTCGAGTCGCCCGAATGCGTGTTCGGAGGGGGGCCGTGCGACTGGGCGGGGGTGTGCCCCGCGCACGAGGCATGGACCGAAGGGCGGGCCGCGCTCGAGCGACGCCTCGACCGTACGACGCTGGCGGATCTCGCGGCGCGGGACGCCGCGATCGAACGCGGCGACGTGGCGCAGCCCTCAATCGCGCTGCATCCGGTCACGGTCCAGCGTCGCGGCCTCCGGGACGTGCGGACGCAGGGGAGGCCCGGCGCGCGGGAGCGCTGACTCTAGTCCCCGGCGCTGGGGGACGTTCGACCCACCGAGGTATCCTGCTCGCCGTGTCATCCTCGACGCGAGGAGGAACGCTGTGAGCCGTGACGTCTCGCCGAACCTCGTGGATTACGCTTCGACGGCGGCCGCATTCGACTGGGCGACGGCCCGCGGGTGGCTCGACGGGCTGCCAGCCGGGGGATTGAACATCGCGCACGAGGCGGTGGACCGGCACGCGTCCGGCGCGCGCGGCGACCACACGGCGATCCGATGGCGGGGCCGGCGAGGAGACCGCCGCGAGATCAGCTACCGGGATCTGTCCCGCCTGAGTAACCGGTTCGCGAACGTCCTCGCCGGGCTGGGCGTGGAGGCGGGCGACCGAGTCTTCAGCCTGTGTCCGCGGGTACCCGAGCTCTACATGACGGCCTTGGGGACGCTGAAGCAGCGGGCGGTGTACTCGCCGCTGTTCCCGGCGTTCGGACCGGAGCCGATCCGGGAACGCCTCCAGCGCGGCGGTGGCGTCGTCCTCGTGACGACGGAATCACTGTACCGGCGGCGAGTGGCGCCCATCCGCGACGAGGTGCCGTCGCTGCGTCACGTGCTGGTGATCGGGGAAGCAGACGTGGTGCCCGAAGGCACACTCGACCTGCGGCAGCTCCTCGAAACTGCCTCGGACGAGTTCGTCATCGGGCCGACGGCGCCGGAGGACCCGGCACTGCTGCACTTCACCAGCGGGACCACCGGGCGGCCGAAGGGCGCGCTGCACGTGCACGAAGCAGTCGTCGCGCACCACGCCACGGCGCGGTACGCCCTCGATCTGCATGCCGACGATGTCTTCTGGTGCACCGCCGACCCGGGGTGGGTCACGGGCACCTCGTACGGGATCATCGCGCCGCTCACCCACGGGGTCACGAGCGTGGTCGAGGAGGCCGAGTTCGACGCGGCCGGCTGGTATCAGTTGCTGCAGGATGAGGGCGTGAGCGTCTGGTACACCGCCCCGACCGCGATCCGCCTGTTGATGCGGGCCGGCGCCGACCTCGCGCGGGCGTACGACCTGAGCCGGCTGCGGCTGGTGGCGAGCGTCGGCGAGCCACTCGCGCCGGACGCGGTGGCGTGGGCTCAGGAGGCGTGGGGCACCCCGGTGCTTGACAACTGGTGGCAGACCGAGACCGGCGGCATCATGATCTCGAATTATGTCGCTATGCCGGTGCGGCCGGGCTCGATGGGGCGGCCGATCCCCGGCATCGAGGCCGCGCTGGTGGAGCGTACGGAGGATGGCGGGGTGCGCATGATCGAGGCCGCTGACGAGCGGGGCGAGATCGCGCTGCGCGCGGGATGGCCCTCGATGTTTCGCGGCTACTTCGGCGACCCGGAGCGCACCGAGCGCTGTTTCGCTGACGGCTGGTACCTCAGCGGCGACCTCGCGACGAGGGACGCCGACGGCTACTTCTGGTTCGTGGGCCGCGCGGACGACGTCATCAAGTCGGCGGGCCACCTCATCGGGCCCTTCGAGGTGGAGAGCGCGTTGACAGAGTACCCGGCTATTGCCGAGGCCGCGGTGATCGGCCTGCCGGATCCAATCCTCGGAGACGCGGTGGCCGCATTCGTCGTGCTGCGGACCGGGTTCGAGGCCACACCCGAGCTCGAACGCGACCTGCTCGCGCACGCGAGGCAGCGGCTCGGGGCGCAGGTCTCGCCTCGGACGGTGCGCTTCGTGGAGAGCCTGCCGCACACGCGCAGCGGCAAGGTGATGCGGCGACTGCTACGGGCACGCGAACTCGGACTGCCCGAGGGCGACCTCTCGACGCTCGAGCAGACGGAGCACGACGGCGGGACGGCCTCGTGAGCGCTGCTCCCGTTGACCGCGCACACGCGATGCACCTGTTGCGCGAGATGACGCGCATCCGGCGCTTTGAGGAGAAGTGCGCCGAGCTGTACAGCGCGGGGAAGATCCGCGGATTCCTGCACCTGTACGTCGGCGAGGAAGCCATCGCCACGGGGGTGATGCAGGCCCTCGAAGGGGACGACGCGATCGTCGCGACCTACCGCGAACACGGGCACGCGCTCGCGCGGGGGATCGCGATGGACGCGCTGATGGCGGAGATGTATGGACGCCTTGAAGGGGTGAGCCGCGGACGGGGCGGCTCGATGCACGTCTTCGACGCGGCGACGAGGTTCTACGGCGGCAACGCTATCGTCGGCGGCGGGCTGCCGCTGGCCGTCGGCCTGGCGCTGGCGGACCGGATGCAGGGCCGGCGGCGAGTTACGGCCTGCTTCTTCGGCGAGGGGGCGGTCGCCGAAGGCGCCTTCCACGAGTCGATGAACCTCGCGGCGGTGTGGAACCTGCCGGTGCTGTTCTGCTGCGAGAACAACCTGTACGCGATGGGGACGGCGCTCGCGCGGTCCGAGTCGGAGACCGACCTGGTGCTGAAGGCGGCGGCGTTCGACATCGCGGCGTGGCCGGTGGATGGGATGGACGTGCTGGCGGTCGAGGAGCACGCGCAGCGCGCCGTGACGATGGTGCGCGCGGGCGGCGGGCCGGTATTCCTCGAGCTGCGGACGTACCGCTTCCGAGCGCACTCCATGTACGACCCCGACCGGTACCGCGAGCGCGAGGAGATCGAGCACTGGCGCGAGCGCGACCCGCTGCCCGCGTTCATGGCCTCGATGCCCGAGGTGTTCGACGAGGCGACGGTCGCCGGCATCGAGCAGGAGGTCGCGGCCGAGATCGCGAGAGCGATCGCGTTCGCCGAGGCGGGCAGCCTCGAGGCGGTGGCTGACCTCGAGCGGTTCGTGACGATGGACGAGGTCGCGCCGTGACCGCGAGCGAGACGCGGCAGCTGCAGTACCGCCTCGCGGTCCGCGAGGCGATGCGCGAGGCAATGCTCGCGGACGAGCGTGTGTTTTTGATGGGCGAGGACGTGGGCGCCTACGGCGGCTGCTTCGCGGTGAGCCTCGGGCTGTTCGAGGAGTTCGGGCCGGAGCGAATCCGCGACACGCCGCTGTCGGAGCTGGCGTTCGTAGGGGCGGGCATCGGCGCGGCGCTCGGCGGGCTGCGCCCGATCGTCGAGATCATGACGGTGAACTTCAGCCTGCTGGCGCTCGATCAGATTCTCAACAACGCGGCGACGCTCTCGCATATGTCGGGCGGCCAGTTCGCGATCCCGCTGGTGATCCGCATCCCTACCGGCGGGGGACGCCAGCTCGCGGCTCAGCATTCGCACAGCCTCGAGGGATGGTTCGCGCACATCCCGGGACTGCGGGTGCTTGCGCCCGCCACCGTGGAGGACGCGCGAGGCATGCTCGCGCCCGCGCTCGCGGACCCCAACCCGGTGCTCATCTTCGAGCACGTGCTGCTCTACAACGTCGAGGAGGAAGTTGCGGCCGAGCCGGCAGCGGTCGACATCACCTCAGCCGCCGTACGGCGGGCCGGGCGTCATGTCTCGCTGATCACGTACGGCGGCAGCCTGCCGCTGGTGCTCGAGGCTGCCGAGGCTCTCGCCGCGGACGGTATCGAGGCGGAGGTCATCGACCTGCGTGTGCTGCGTCCGCTCGACGAGCGGGCGATCCTCGAGTCGGTCGCGCGCACGCACCGGGTCGTGGTGGTGGACGAGGGGTGGCGCAGCGGCAGCCTGTCCGCGGAGATCTCGGCGCGCATCATGGAGCATGCGTTCTTCGACCTCGACGCGCCCGTGCAGCGCGTCTGTTCGGCGGAGGTGCCGGTGCCGTACGCGCAGCAGTTGGAGGAGGCGGCGCGCCCTCGAGCCGCGGACGTGGAGCGCGTGGCGCGGGCGCTGGTGGAGGGGAGGCCGCTCGATGGCTGACTTCCTGATGCCATCGCTGGGGGCGGACATGGAGGCGGGGCGGCTCGTCGAGTGGCGCGTGCGGCCGGGCGACCACGTCGAGCGCGGCGACATCATCGCGACCATTGAGACCGACAAGGCGGCGATCGACGTCGAGGTTTGGGAGACCGGGACCGTCGATGCGCTGCTGGTGGAGGAAGGGACGCGGGTGCCGGTTGGCACGCCGCTCGCGCGTATCGCGGCGGCCGCGCCTGCAGCTGCCGCGCCGGCGGCGCCCGATCAGGCACATCCGGTAGACACGGCGCCCGCGGCGCTCGCCGAGCCGCCGGCGAACCCGAGTGAGGTCACGGCACCGCCGCCGCCACCAGCGCCATCTGCGCCATCTGCGCCATCGCCAGCGGCGGCAGTGCCACCGCCGGCTGCCGCCGAAACGCCCTCAGGAGCGCGGTTGCGCGTCACACCGCTCGCTCGGGTGCGGGCCGAGGAGCTCGGTGTGAACTTGTCGGAGGTGCGGGGGACGGGCCCCGACGGGGCGATCACGCAGGCCGACGTCGAGCGCGCGGGGGAAGGCGAGCCCGCGGCGGTCTCGACAGCGGGGGCGCGCACGCCGGCCGCCGCCGTCGAGCAGCCGCCCGAGAGCGCGATGGTCGAGACCGTCGCGACGGCGGGCGAGCAGGAGGAGCCGCGTGCGGCGACGCTGCGGCGCGCGATCGCGGCGGCAATGTCGCTGTCCAACCGCGACATCCCGCACTACTACCTCTCGATGGTGGTGGACCTGTCCTCGACGCTGTCATGGCTCGAGCGCACCAACCAGCAACGCGGGGTCGCGGAGCGGGTGCTGCCCGCGGCGCTGTTCGTGCGCGCGGTCGCGCTGGCGACGCGCGAAGTGCCGGAGATGAAC